>CAVTCF010000008.1:0-109995 GCA_963733265.1 uncultured beta proteobacterium | reverse complement strand
GCTTTTATCTCCAAAATCGATCTAATAGTAGACAGAATCCTTACTGGCGATATCCCTGTAACATCCTGTATCACTACTGCTCGTGAGGACCCCGAACGCCAAACGATGAGACCTCACTACGAGGATAAGCCACATTACTGTGTATATTATTATGAACTCAGTAAATATTCTGAATTGCTACCCCAGTACCGCGCGCTTCTTGCCTCGTTTCTGCCGGTTCAATCCAGGCTCCAAGAAGCCAGATCGACTACACCTGAACAATTCATAAATATTTTTTATAACGTTGGTTTGTGTTTGCGTCAACTCACTGATCCCACTGAGAACGAAATTCTAATACTTCGCGAGCTACCGACCGTTGCGTTAACGCCTGCTCAACTATGTAAACGAATTGAAGAATTATTTCATCAATTTGGATTTGTTTTCAAAATATCCGGAAACCAAAAAAGGTTTAGCTATTTACATCGTGTGCTGGTTTGGTTTGAAACTAACATATGGGAACAACGGTCCCTCTCATCCCGCAATTCAACAGGCTCAGTGCGATCATCCCGACATAGTGAAGAACTCGACAGCGTCAGCGAAGTTCACCACCTTTTTTCAGAACCGCAGGAACTAGGAAGTCCGATAAATACACGAATTTTTAATCTTGATAATAATGAATCGCGTAGAGCCTCCGAGCAAGACGACGACGATGCAGATCCGATACAAGACAGTGGCAGTACACGCCAAACAGTTGAAATTGAGACCCAAAAAGCTTCAGCATTCAATGCGATTGATCGCATTTCACTTAGCCGACGGAAAGCGCGCTATGTTGCACAGGCAATTGAGATGGGCAACCAAAAGTTACCTGTAACACATGCAACCCTGACCGGATTTGAACTCAGGGTTCTGCTTGGTGTCCTGAATGACATTGATCACTATGCATGGTCTGACATTTCACATTCCCTGCGCCTGCAAATTGCAGCATGGGGCGCATGCCGCTTCTTTCTCGGCAGAGGACCGGATGAGCTGAGTCAGATTCAAAGACATGCCGGTGAATTTTTGTCGGCCTCAAATGTTATTGTCTGGTACTCTAAATCGTCTACCATCTGGCTTCCGTGCGAACTCCCTAATCATAAGCCACCTGAAGATCAATCTCGTGCCCTTATGTCCCAAACCGGATTTATCCTCGACATCAAAAATTCATTGGCGCCATTTTTGAAAAAAATCACGTCGAAAAATCAAAACCTGTTTTCTCAAAATTTTGATTTGGATTTCAGTGAACTGTTGCGCAGACTCAATCAGGAAAATACTACGACCTTAACATTAAATCGAGTCGGACAATTTCTCCCCGGATTGATTTCACAACTTTCACCTAACGATGATGTGATGTCTACTTATTTTACTGGGCGCACACCAAACCTGCACAATCCAAGTGTGTATTCTGCTATTCCGACTAGGCTCCTTGAATCATTGTATGCCTGTGCCTGTGATCGCGTAACCGAATTGGCACGAATCCCGAGAAATTATCCATTGACGCCAGCTTTCTTAAGACTTTTTAATGATGTCGAGCATTTTGTTGGTTCTCTGCATGTTCCCAAGTTAAGCACTGTCCGGATGACCGTCGACGATATTCGCAATACACTTGAAAAGTCACGTAACGCTGCCGGCACTCCTGTTCACGAACTACACAACACATACACAGCCTATGTTCTTTTATTCCTTATGGCTACAACAGGAATACGCGCAGTTAACCACCCCATCCCTGCCGAATTCGATATAGACAGAGCGACTGGTTGCTGCTTCATTTCAGAAAAAGATACAAATGGCTATCGCAATGCGCGCGTTGTCTGGCTCCATCCGATTTTATTGGAACAGTTAGATGCATATGCGCGGCATGTCACTAGATTACGTCAGTACCTTTCTCTGACCAACATCAACGCTCTTAAACAACTCGATGCCCGGAATTTTTTTCCACTTCTGTCTCTATCTTCATCACCAAATCGCGAGAATGACCAACATGTTCTTCAGAGAGGAACATCACCATTATTTATGCTCAATGAATTCGGTGGGTCACCAAATTCTATCGATTCAAAAAGAATTGAAGAACTACTCGGAGATCACTGGCAACTGAGACTTGTTTCTTTACGTCACTTTATCCGAACTCAATTACTTCTCAGCGGATGCTCAGGGGTGCTAATTGACGCGTTACTTGGCCATGCTAAACGTGGCGAGTCGTCGTGGGGAAGATTCTCCACCCTGCCACCCATAACCTGGCGCAAGCAGATATCAAATCACTTGGCTCTGATTATGAATAAACTCAATTTCGAAGTTATCGAAAGTCCTCTGCTCCGCTCATGATATGGAAGAGTCTGATCTAAAATCTGAAAAGATTAGCAGTGCTACTTGGCCAGACTGGGCATCTGCTCGGGTGCCGCGAGACTTGGCACTACGTCATAAACTGTTCACTCATTTTGCTCATTGGACAGCTAAATTTGTTCCGGATTTGTGGGCTGGGAGAAGGGGCTTCCAACTCGATTCTATCGAGCACCAGGGGTTTCTAGAAAAACTACTCGGTATTGCAAGTAACTTTGATGAGAGGCGCATCCTGTCTCGATGGTGGGATTCTCTTATTTCGAACGGCAATAAAACTGGTCTTTGGAAAATTGCATTTCTTAACCCTGAAGTTGTATTACCCGACGTTCCTCCTGTATTTGTACATCGGGATTTCCAGTTACTGAAATGCTACCGACCCATTGAAGAAAGTTTTACTCGTCTTGTCTGCAATACTATTAATGCGAGTCTATTAGCTGATGCCGCACTTTGTTCGGCCGTATTTTTTGGTGGAATTGCATCTATACGACGCCTCAAAGCATTAGGTGCGTTACGTAGTTCGGATCTGACTGGCGATGGTAAATTGCTATGGGCCATGTTACAGAATCAAGAAGACAATAAATACACGAGTTCGACTCGTTGGTATCCCGATGCATTGACTGGAACTCTCTTAATTCTGCTGAAGGAATCTGAATTGTGGACAAACTCGCTCGCAAATTCAGACAAGTCTGACATTCTTCTGAATGCCCTTCATCGTCTTGGTATTACGGCATGGCCTAAGACTTGGTCTCAGATAGATTTGATCCGAGCAGTTCAGGTTGCGTTGTCACTTGACCACATGGGTATCGTCACTTCATATCTGTGTGATCGTTTCGAAACTTTTTCTCTTCCAGAAACTGGACTTCACCGGATCGCCAACTGGGCAGTTATTGACGATTCCAATTTCGTGACACTTCCAACTAATCTCCCACGTGCACCCTTTGAAGGCTTCCATACTCATGCCGCTTCGTTTACTCCACAAGTTTTGTTCAGTAATCAGCGCGCCATAGCCCATAAAATTTTAACCTGTTTAGAAAAACAGCAGCAGACATATGCAAATTTAAATCTATTGCAAAAAGAGTACGCAGGACAAATGTGGCCAATTACCCATTATCTGGTCGAGTGGGCAAAGTGGAGACTTCGTCCAGACACAGGAGAAAAGGGAATCCTTCCAGTTAGCGTACTCAGGTATTTCCGACCTTTGGTAAATAGTCTCATTTACGAAGCTGAGTCCGAGGATCTATTAAGCCTTGATGTAGATGAATTTGAAACCTTGTATGAATTAGCAGCGGCACGTATTCAAGTTGTTGACGAACGTGAACGCGTCTGGACTACGCTACGAAGTTTCCACGATTTCATGTTCATTTGCGGCGTTCCTGATATTGATTTCCGAGAGTTGGACGGTTATACATCTGAGCACGGGCAGGGACATGTGTCAGCCAATCTTGTAACCGAAGCTGAGTTTGGACGATTTAAGACCGTTTATTTCCAAAATGATCTAGCTGAAAATTCTCTGCATCGAAATCACGTATTTTTTGCCGGCATGCTCGGTTTCCGAACGGGACTCAGAAGACGGGAAGTTCAGATGTTGCAAATTCGCGACTACCATCCTGGTCGCGAACCTTTTCTGCTTATCCGCCCGTCCAAATTTGCAACGCTTAAATCGCATTCATCCATTCGGCGTATACCGTTGAAAGCGCTTCTTCCTCCTGACGAATTCAAAGCGTTTGAGGATTACATGGATCAGCGACGTTTCATCTTGGAAAGACTTTCTGATTTTATTTTCGCAGAAAATCATACTCCCGACACACCACCACTCCAATCGAAACTGATAGACCCGGTGACCGATGCATTTCAAATTATTTGTGGGAAAGGTCGTAGCAATTTTTGTTTTCACCACTTACGCCATTCCTTCTCCAATTGGCTTCTCTTAGCGTTACTCGGCTCAGACCAGCCGGAACTGTTAGCTGATCGACCACAGTTTATTGATTCTGCGTTATTAAAAGACAAACAAATTCAGACTATTCGTGACAGCCTATTTCCGAGGCTTGCTGGAACACCAGCTTCTCCTGATCGCCGTCATTTATATCAAGTCGCCGCTCTTATGGGGCACTTGAGTCCGCTCACAACCCTTAGAAGTTATATTCATTTGCTCGACTGGGTTGCAATGCGCAGCCTAGACATGGCTCTTTCAAACAAGTTCGCTGAATTGGAAGTGCCGACACTGGGAAGAATATGCGGACTTTCACCCTCTGCACCCTACAAATCTCCGTACCATGATCTTGCCGGTCAGCCCACACAATTTTTGCGTGAATATATTCGTGTTCACGGTAAGCTGAAAAAAGAATATGCAGAAGTTAAAGCTGAACTCACAGGAGACCTTCAGAAGTTGCATGAATCGCTAAAGTTTCCAGCTCTTCCTGATTTGCGTCTTCTTATGACACTTGTGAGTCGACGTATGCAACTTGATAATTCCTTAAGCCTTGCAAGAAATTTTTCGGTTAGTTCAACAACGATTGATGCAATTCACAGCGCCTATCGGCGCATGTATGCCAAGCAATCTGTTCTTCACGAGAAAGCAACATTATCTCCTCCTGCTTTTCCCAGAGCTATGAACGACCGTGTAGAGTTTTGGCGAATAATAGAGGCAACGGAACACTCTTACAAAATTGTGGAATATAGGCAGGCTTTGAGTTTGGCGGCTGATTGTCTTATTCGACGCACTGGACCACGAACTGGAAAGCTCTACTTTGGCAAGCATATTGAAGATGCACCCGACATCGCCCGTGGTATTTTGTTAATGGGGATCGAGCCTGATCAGGTCAAACTTGTCCTTCGGAAAGTTTCTTCCAAAAATTCTGTTGATCCTGATCTCATCAGTATTACTAATCAAATAAGAAACATCGGCATTGAAATTGTGTCTGAACCGCTAGATTGGAAAATTAGGTCTAAAAAATCAGATCTCATGAGACTGGAAATATCCATTACAAATCTTCCTGCGAAGTCGAGTTGGGACCGATTGGAAGGTCGAGTTCGCGGTATAAACTATGCTGCCTTGTGGGTTCTCTTTGCAAATTTATTACTTGTTCCACAGATGTCGGAGTAGCCTCCGGATTAGTTGGCGTTAATATAGCGAAGTGCGTATGTAAAGTGGACCCCTCGGTCAAGACAATAATGCATCGAGTTTAAGAGGGTAACCTTCATCATGCAGCGGAACGGCGCTGCCCCGGTTTTCGGTTTCTTTTTTTGTTTCTATTTCTGAGTGAGTTTTTTCTTTCTCACTGTATTTGTCCACAATCCTTGCACCGCCTCCGCTCGCTGTTCGATAGACCTGATCCGGCGTTTCGTAGCTCAGTGACTGGTGCGGCCTTTCCGTGTTGTAAAGTACGAAGTATTCTGTCAATCCTATCAACAATTCAGACATTGTGCTGTAACTTTTCAAATACACGTCTTCGTGTTTGACGCTACGCCAGAGCCGTTCCACAAAGATATTATCCAGTGCCCGACCTCGTCCATCCATGCTGATGGCAATTCCATTTTTCAACAGCACGCCGGTAAAAACTTCACTGGTGAACTGGCAACCCTGGTCGGTGTTGAATATCTCCGGCGTTCCATACGCCTGCAATGCCTGCTCCAGACAGCCCACGCAGAACCCACTATCCAGCGTATTCGACAGCCGCCATGACAACACTTTTCGCGAGTACCAGTCGATCACGGCCACCAGATACACAAACCCACGCGGCAGCCGGATGTAGGTGATGTCCGTACTCCACACCTGATTGGGGCGGATCACATTCACGCCCCTGAGCAAGTACGGATAAACCTTGTGCTGCGGGTGCGGACGGCTGGTATTCGGCCCCGGTGCCATACCAGCAAGGCCCAGTATGCCCATCAATCTCTGCACACGCTTGCGGTTGATCTTGTGCCCCAAGCCACGCAGGTAACGCTTGATCTTGCGGCTGCCGTAAAACGGATGCCGTGTGTATTCAGCGTCAATCAGTCCCAGCAACGTCAATTCCTGCTCGTCCGGTTTGGCAGCCATTTGCGGCGCATACACCGAGGAGCGGTTGACTCCCGCCAGTTCGCATTGACGGGTCAGCGCCAGTGGTTCGATGATGCTGACCCATTGTTTGCGATCTGCTACTGGCTGATCCCAGACTTTTTTTTGAGCCAGTCCAACTCCATCTTCAGCCGCCCGATCTCGGAATACAGTCGCTCCGAGCTGGCAGAGGGATCGACGGGTTTGGGGCCACGTTTGGCATCAAACAAGCTCGATGCCTCATCTTGCAGCAACTTCTTCCACATACCAACTTGCGTCGGATGCACTCCAAATTCCTGACCAATTTGGTTCACCGTCTTGACACCACGGATCGCCTCAAGTGCTACCTTGGCCTTGAATTCATCTGTAAAATTCTTGCGCTTCGTTTCGCTCATCACCTGCTCCTCAATTACAGCAGGTTACCACCTTAATCTATTGTCTGAAAATCAGGGTCCACTATAATGACTCTTGATCGGCCTTATGTGCCGCGCTCCATAAGGCCGATTATGTAGACCGCTCGATTATGTGGATTTGATTCTGATGATACGCGCCAACCACTGATGGACCGAGGTTGACGCGATTTTTGCACTTCACATAATCAAAGCATTTTTAGAAAGTTGATTAATGTGTCAGGCGCACGGTAGCGTTGTAACTTAACGTCTGGCTCGTGAAGCTTGGATAAGGCGCGTTCCTTCATTGTCAGATCAGCTTCAACGTAATGATGAGTAGTGGCCGGACTCTCGTGGCCGAGCCAGAGTGCGATGACGCTGATGTCGACACCAGACTGCAATAGGTGCATCGCCGTAGTGTGACGCCTATGCCGATGTCGGCATAGTCGCCACTATCCCGAGTCCCTGAATATGCCGAGTCATCTGTAACGGCGTATTGTTTCAAGCAGGAGTTGATGCATTTCACTCGGCATAGTTTCATCACCAGCCACAATCCGTGGTGCAACTGGAGATGATTATGACTCAAGCATTCAGGAACTCGCGCCGGCAGGCGCAGACGAGTTCGTTTCAAACATCCGTTCAGGCGTTTATCGAACAGAGGCAGGCTCAGGGATATACGGCAGCATCACTGAAGACATCGACCCGATTGGTCGAGGACTTCTCGGTCTGGCTCGATCAACTTGGGATCGATGGACAAGACCTATTGTCGAAGCATGTAACTGACTATCTCAATGATCGTTGGTTGCACCGACACAGACGACGCGGCGACGCCTTTACTCTCCATAGTTTTGTCAGGCTCATTGTCCCTGATGGATACAAGGCTAGCTACGAAGCAGAAGCTGTGATTGTGCCAGTCCTTCGGGTTCAACAGGATTTTGAGCAGTATCTGTTACGCGAACGCGGACTCGCCGCTGCGTCAATTCACTTGTACAGTGATTCGGTTGGACGCTTTCTCAAGAACACATTCGGCGACAGAGAGGTTCGGCTGGATCAAATCACATCTACCGATGTCGTTCACTTCGTACAGCTCGATGCGGCGCGCTTACACCACCCGAAGCGAGCTAAGGTTATGACCACAGCTCTACGCTCATTCCTGCAATATGGGCGCTATCGCGGCGACATCGTCGCCGACTTGCATACTTGCGTGCCTACAGTTGCTAACTGGTCTATGGCCGGAATTCCCAAGACGATATCGACATCGCAAGTGCAAAGTTTGTTAACTGGATGTGACCGTCAAAGTGTTGCCGGTCGTCGTGACTATGCAATGCTGATGTTGATTTCTCGACTCGGACTGCGTGCTGGAGAGGTTGTCGATCTGATGCTGGATGATATCGATTGGAACGAAGGGGCTATTAGCATTCGAGGCCCGGCGCAACGGGTAGACCGATTGCCACTTCCTTCTGATGTGGGCGCTGCCTTGGTTGACTACTTGCGACATGGACGACCACAGTGCTCTGTGCGCAACCTATTCATCCAAATCCATGCACCTCGGCGCGCACTGCTTGGTCCGAGTGCCATCAGTTGCATAGTACGACGCGCCCTGCTGCGCGCAGGAATTGATTCACCCACCAAGGGAGCACATCTGTTGCGCCATTCTCTGGCTACTCAGATGCTAGGCGGTGGCGCTTCGCTCGCCGAAATAGCAGAGATTCTGCGTCATCGCAACCCGCAAACAACCACGATCTACGCGAAGGTCGATCTTGTTTCGTTGCATACATTGGCTCTTCCTTGGCCGGGAGGTGTGCAATGAAGCCACTGACCAAAGCGATCCTCGACTATCTCGCGTTGCGTAGAAACTTGGGGTTCAAGCTTCGCGATGCCGGGATGGTGCTCGATAAGTTCGCAGCCTTCATGGAACAACGGAACGCCGAGTGCGTCACCACACAACTGGCGCTGGAATGGGCACAATTGCCAAGCAATGCGCAGCCATCACACTGGGCGCAGCGTCTGAGCCACGTGCGATGTTTCGCGCGCCATCACGTTGCCAGCGATCCGAATACCGAGGTTCCACCGCCCGGTTTACTGCCATTTCGTCCATCGCGTGCACATCCTTACCTCTATTCAAACGAGGAGGTTCAGAGTCTGCTCGAACATGCATTGCAATTGTCACCAGACTCGGAGTTGCGACGTTGGACTCACCATGCACTGCTTGGACTTTTGAGCGTGACAGGTATGCGCGTGGGAGAGGTGCTACGACTGAGGCTTGACGATGTCGATCTCGACAACGGGGTGCTCACGGTGCGCGGTACCAAGTTTGGCAAATCCAGACTGGTGCCGATTCACACCACGACACGGAACGTACTTGCAAATTATCGGACGCGGCGAGCCAGCTATCTGGGCGACTGCGGGGCAGTTCATTTTTTTGTGACCAGAACGGGCCATCAACTCGATGGCAGCGATGTCCGTCGCACCTTCTACGACTTGTCACGCCAAGTCGGACTGCGCGGGATGCATGACAGTCACGGTCCACGCCTGCACGACTTTCGCCATCGATTCGCCGTCGAGACCTTGCTGGGTTGGTATCGCTCTGAACAGGATGTTGAGCGCCGCCTGCCAGTGCTGTCGACCTACCTCGGTCATGTGCATGTGAGCGATACCTACTGGTACCTCAGCGCCCACCCTGAACTCATGACGCTGGCTATGTCCCTTATGGAGCAACGTTGGGAGGCACAGCCATGACCACGCCCAGCTTCCCCTCACTCCTGCAAGCCTTCTTTACAAGTCGGCTGATGCAGCAACTTCAGGCCAGTCCACACACCATCGGATCTTACCGTGACAGCTTCCGGCTTCTTTTACAGTTCGCACAAAAGAAACTCGGCGTTGCTCCGCAGAAGTTGACCCTTGAGCAAGTCGATGCGCCGTTGATCGCCGCTTTTCTCGACGATCTGCAAGCCAGTCGTGGCATCAGCGCAGGAAGTCGAAACCTGAGACTGACCGCCATTCGCTCGTTCTTTCGGTATGCGTCTTTCGAGATGCCATCCCACTCGGCACATATTCAGCGTGTGCTGGCAATCCCGAACAAGCGCTGCACCCGCACGCAAATCGGATTTCTCACGAGAGAGGAGATCGATGCACTTCTGCGTGCGCCCGACCTGCGCACGTATTACCGCCAGCATCTCCTCGCGCGACAGATAGCCGAACATAGGACGCTCGAACCGCTTTACCGGAACCCCCAAAGCACGCTCTATCACCCGGAGCGATGCCACGTCTCGATGCCCTGCAAATTTCAGGAACGACCGTAGCGCCGCCAATCTCGCATTGCGACTACGCACTGAATTGTGCCGCTGGCGTTCCAGATGATCGAGGAAGGCTATGATCAATTCCGGTGTGATATCGGCTAACGCTATTGTCTCTGGTGACTTGCCCAAACGAACCTCGGCAAAGTTGAGGAACAGAACGAAGCCATCCCGATAGACAGCAATTGTCTGCGGGCTAAGTGCCCGTTGCTGGGTCAGGTACTCAGTGAAGTAGGCTTGCACAAGCGTAGCAAATGACGGTGGGGAATTAATGCGCTTACTCATCGCAGCCTCCTGCTAGGTCAGCGTATTGCTCGAACTTACCACCGGCCAAAGCCATTAGTTCTGGTACAGCCGTCAGATACCAATAAGTGTAGAAGATCTCGGCATGGCCCATATAGGTCGATAGCGCCAGCATCATCTGATCAATGTTGGTGCCCTCGGCATACCAGAGCAACATACGCCTGACGACAAAGGTGTGGCGCCTATGCCGACATCGGCATAGGCGTCACTATCCCGAGTCCAGGAATATGCCGAGTGAAATAGGCGGCCCGCGTACTGGTGTTGAGTTTAGAAGCATCGCGTTGTGTTTACAGTCGGCATATTCCATGGCTTTATAGTGACTTGAGGAAGGCGAGCAATGCGTCATCGGGGCGATAGCGACCGATTCGTCCGGGTTGTGGCTCGACTTTATCAAGCGCGGCTTGCTTCATTTCCAGATTTGCATCGAGATATATTTGTGTTGTCTCAATTGACTCGTGTCCAAGCCACAGGGCGATCACGCTACGTTCAACTCCTGCTTGTAGTAACTCCATGGCCATCGTGTGTCGCAGCACATGCGGGGTCACTTTCTTCTTTGCCAGTGATGTGCACGTCTGAGCAGCATGAGCAACCTGCTTGGCAAGCAGGTACTGGACACCATCGGCACTCAGCCGACCGCCTCGTGCATTGGAAAATACAATCGCATCATCGCCGGATTCGATCTCACGCAACCAGGCTCGCAGGACATTTGCTGTGGACTTGGTCAGTGGCGTGGAGCGTTCCTTGCGGCCTTTGCCAACGACACGCACATGAGCACCGGTGGTCAGACAAAAGTCACGGCGACACAAACCGATGATCTCGGAAAGACGCAATCCGGTCTGAACGGCGAGCAATATGAGCGCATGGTCACGTCTTCCCGAATACGTGCGCAGGTCGGGCGCACGCAGAAGTGCATCGATCTCCTCTCTCGTGAGAAATCCGATTTGCGTGCGGGTGCAGCGCTTGTTCGGGATTGCCAGCACACGCTGAATATGTGCCGAGTGGGATGGCATCTCGAAAGACGCATACCGAAAGAACGAGCGAATGGCGGTCAGTCTCAGGTTTCGACTTCCTGCGCTGATGCCACGACTGGCTTGCAGATCGTCGAGAAAAGCGGCGATCAACGGCGCATCGACTTGCTCAAGGGTCAACTTCTGCGGAGCAACGCCGAGTTTCTTTTGTGCGAACTGTAAAAGAAGCCGGAAGCTGTCACGGTAAGATCCGATGGTGTGTGGACTGGCCTGAAGTTGCTGCATCAGCCGACTTGTAAAGAAGGCTTGCAGGAGTGAGGGGAAGCTGGGCGTGGTCATGGCTGTGCCTCCCAACGTTGCTCCATAAGGGACATAGCCAGCGTCATGAGTTCAGGGTGGGCGCTGAGGTACCAGTAGGTATCGCTCACATGCACATGACCGAGGTAGGTCGACAGCACTGGCAGGCGGCGCTCAACATCCTGTTCAGAGCGATACCAACCCAGCAAGGTCTCGACGGCGAATCGATGGCGAAAGTCGTGCAGGCGTGGACCGTGACTGTCATGCATCCCGCGCAGTCCGACTTGGCGTGACAAGTCGTAGAAGGTGCGACGGACATCGCTGCCATCGAGTTGATGGCCCGTTCTGGTCACAAAAAAATGAACTGCCCCGCAGTCGCCCAGATAGCTGGCTCGCCGCGTCCGATAATTTGCAAGTACGTTCCGTGTCGTGGTGTGAATCGGCACCAGTCTGGATTTGCCAAACTTGGTACCGCGCACCGTGAGCACCCCGTTGTCGAGATCGACATCGTCAAGCCTCAGTCGTAGCACCTCTCCCACGCGCATACCTGTCACGCTCAAAAGTCCAAGCAGTGCATGGTGAGTCCAACGTCGCAACTCCGAGTCTGGTGACAATTGCAATGCATGTTCGAGCAGACTCTGAACCTCCTCGTTTGAATAGAGGTAAGGATGTGCACGCGATGGACGAAATGGCAGTAAACCGGGCGGTGGAACCTCGGTATTCGGATCGCTGGCAACGTGATGGCGCGCGAAACATCGCACGTGGCTCAGACGCTGCGCCCAGTGTGATGGCTGCGCATTGCTTGGCAATTGTGCCCATTCCAGCGCCAGTTGTGTGGTGACGCACTCGGCGTTCCGTTGTTCCATGAAGGCTGCGAACTTATCGAGCACCATCCCGGCATCGCGAAGCTTGAACCCCAAGTTTCTACGCAACGCGAGATAGTCGAGGATCGCTTTGGTCAGTGGCTTCATTGCACACCTCCCGGCCAAGGAAGAGCCAATGTATGCAACGAAACAAGATCGACCTTCGCGTAGATCGTGGTTGTTTGCGGGTTGCGATGACGCAGAATCTCTGCTATTTCGGCGAGCGAAGCGCCACCGCCTAGCATCTGAGTAGCCAGAGAATGGCGCAACAGATGTGCTCCCTTGGTGGGTGAATCAATTCCTGCGCGCAGCAGGGCGCGTCGTACTATGCAACTGATGGCACTCGGACCAAGCAGTGCGCGCCGAGGTGCATGGATTTGGATGAATAGGTTGCGCACAGAGCACTGTGGTCGTCCATGTCGCAAGTAGTCAACCAAGGCAGCGCCCACATCAGAAGGAAGTGGCAATCGGTCTACCCGTTGCGCCGGGCCTCGAATGCTAATAGCCCCTTCGTTCCAATCGATATCATCCAGCATCAGATCGACAACCTCTCCAGCACGCAGTCCGAGTCGAGAAATCAACATCAGCATTGCATAGTCACGACGACCGGCAACACTTTGACGGTCACATCCAGTTAACAAACTTTGCACTTGCGATGTCGATATCGTCTTGGGAATTCCGGCCATAGACCAGTTAGCAACTGTAGGCACGCAAGTATGCAAGTCGGCGACGATGTCGCCGCGATAGCGCCCATATTGCAGGAATGAGCGTAGAGCTGTGGTCATAACCTTAGCTCGCTTCGGGTGGTGTAAGCGCGCCGCATCGAGCTGTACGAAGTGAACGACATCGGTAGATGTGATTTGATCCAGCCGAACCTCTCTGTCGCCGAATGTGTTCTTGAGAAAGCGTCCAACCGAATCACTGTACAAGTGAATTGACGCAGCGGCGAGTCCGCGTTCGCGTAACAGATACTGCTCAAAATCCTGTTGAACCCGAAGGACTGGCACAATCACAGCTTCTGCTTCGTAGCTAGCCTTGTATCCATCAGGGACAATGAGCCTGACAAAACTATGGAGAGTAAAGGCGTCGCCGCGTCGTCTGTGTCGGTGCAACCAACGATCATTGAGATAGTCAGTTACATGCTTCGACAATAGGTCTTGTCCATCGATCCCAAGTTGATCGAGCCAGACCGAGAAGTCCTCGACCAATCGGGTCGATGTCTTCAGTGATGCTGCCGTATATCCCTGAGCCTGCCTCTGTTCGATAAACGCCTGAACGGATGTTTGAAACGAACTCGTCTGCGCCTGCCGGCGCGAGTTCCTGAATGCTTGAGTCATAATCATCTCCAGTTGCACCACGGATTGTGGCTGGTGATGAAACTATGCCGAGTGAAATGCATCAACTCCTGCTTGAAACAATACGCCGTTACAGATGACTCGGCATATTCAGGGACTCGGGATAGTGGCGAAGGTCATGCAACCGTGGTGCCGCATGGGCACCGCGATTTACCCAGTTCAGACTGTCGCGCAGCATGTTGAAGACGCGATGTACCTGACGTCCGCAGAGTGGCTCCCCAAGTCGTCGACCACGACTGCTAATCAGGAATGGCATCTCAGCGGTGGTGGAAACATGCCGCGCACGTTGCCGGCGGTATTTCATCAAAGCGGCAACCGCAGTTGGGTGAATTGGTAACTGGCGCGATTTGGCGAACTTGGTTTGCCGGATGGTGAGCATTCCAAGCTTGAGATCGACATCGGTATCACGCAGATGGATGGCTTCAGAAACTCGCAGACCGGTCGATGCCATCAGGCCAAAAAGGGTTTCATAGATTGCAGGTCGAATGCTAGCCGGAGGTCCAATCTTGCGGGTTGCTGCGAGCAATTGGACGATTTCCTCATCATGGAAGATGTGTGGAGCGACACGGCCTGCCTCTGGGCCGAAGACCAATTCATCCGGAACTTCTGTCTCCGGTTCGAACTGCTTCAGGTATCGCGCGAAATGGCGAACTATGGCAAGCCGGGTAGCCCAGGTTGACCGTCGAAGAATACATGCTGAAGAACAAGACGGACGCCGCATTTCAATTGCTTCAGGAAAAAAGCAGCGAGCTAGTCGCGCCAGAGTATATCCAGCAGAGCGTCAAATGGATAAGAGTGTAATCTTTGCCGTTGCGGGATCCGGCAAGACCTCCCTGATTGTTGCAAGCCTAGATGACGTGCAACGGTTCCTCATCGTCACGTACACGGAGGCGAATCACGACAATCTGCGCAGAAAGATCATCCAGCGATTCGGTTACTTTCCGGCGAACATTACGCTCTACACCTACTTCAGGTTCCTGCACGGCTTCTGCTACCGGCCGTTCCTTCGATCAAAAATGAACACTAAAGGCGTGACGTTCAATCTCCCGCCGACATTCCCTCGGTATGCATTGACAGACGACCGACGTTTCGTAACTTCCAGTCGCCGGCTCTATGCAAACCGACTCGCCAAGTTCGTCGAGCAATCCAATCTGGTCGACGCTGTCGTGGCACGCATGGAGAAGTATTTCGATGTCTTCTTCGTGGACGAAGTCCAGGACTTCGCGGGGCATGACTTCAATTTTCTGATGGCAATTAGTGTTGCCAAGCTACGCACCACCTATGTTGGCGACTTTTTCCAACACACGTTTGATACGAGCCGTGACGGGAATGTAAACGCCAGCCTCCATAATGACTATAACGCCTACAGATCCAGATTTAAATCTGCCAAGCTGAAAGTCGACACAGACAGTCTCAACAAGAGCCATCGATGCAGCAAGAGCGTCTGCGATTTCATCACAGAAAAGATCGGTATTTTGATCGAAGCTCACGATGATCGGGAAAGTGTTGTCAGGTACGAGGATGACCCAGAGGCGGTGCTCGCCCTCTATAGAGATTCTCAGACAGTGAAGCTGTTTTACAAGGAGCACCATAAGTACGCCTGCTACTCTCAAAACTGGGGAGCTTCGAAGGGCGTAGACCGGTATCAGGATGTCTGCGTGGTTCTGAATCCTGCCAACGTAAAAGCTTGGCAGAATGGGAGCTTTCGAGACATCAATACGGAGACCCGCAACAAGCTCTATGTTGCCTGCTCTAGGGGTTGAAACATCACCCCACGAGAAATCGGGCAGACTTCCTTATGGTCTCTCTTCACAAGAGGGTTAGCAGAACCATCTAAACAAAGGGAGAGCAAATGGACGCTGCAACACTGGCGTGTGCGCCCTTTGACATGACGTGGAATGGCATCGGTTGGATTGATGCTCAGCGACAAGTAAGGCGGCTGCAAACGCGTATTGTGAAGGCAACACAGGTCGGCAAATACAATAAGGTGAAAGCCTTGCAATGGTTGCTAACCCATTCGTTCAGCGGCAAAGCATTAGCCGTCAAACGAGTGACAGAAAATAAAGGTAAGAATACACCCGGTGTAGACAAGATCATCTGGAAAACACCGGAGGCAAAGACCAATGCGATTGCGTCGATGAAGAGGCGGGGTTATACGCCGCTTCCACTTCGGAGAGTTTTTATTCTGAAGAAGAACGGCAAACAAAGACCCCTCGGCATACCCTGCATGATCGACCGGGCACAGCAAGCGTTGCATCTGCTGGCGCTCGAACCGGTAGCAGAGACCACCGCCGATCTGAATTCTTATGGGTTCAGACCGGGACGCTCAACCGCCGATGCAGGAGAACAATGCTTCATCTCTCTTGCAAGAAAGACGAGTGCGGTATGGGTGCTTGAGGGTGACATCAAAGGCTGTTTCGACAATATCAGTCACGACTGGATGGTCGCCAATATTCCAATGGACAAAGCGATTCTCAAGAAGTGGCTCAAGGCAGGATACGTTTATCAAGACGAACTCTTCCCCACAGATGCTGGCACCCCGCAAGGGGGAATCATCAGTCCGGTACTGGCAAACATGACATTGGATGGTCTTGAAGCGATGCTGGCGGAGAAATTTGCGGCAAAAAAGACAAGGGGCTTGAAGATGCACATGGTACGTTACGCGGATGACTTTATCATCACCGGCAATTCGAAAGAGTGGCTGGAACAAAAGGTCAAACCCGCAGTGGTTGAATTTCTGGCAGAACGAGGTTTAGTTCTATCACCGGAGAAGACCAAAATAACGCACATCAGGGATGGGTTTGATTTCCTCGGATGGAATATTCGCAAATACGACGACAAGCTGTTGATGAAGCCATCGAAAGCGAATATCAAAGCGCACCTTGATAAAATCCGGGAAGTCATCAAAGGCAACAAGACGGCGAAACAGGCCAATCTGATCAGGCTGCTCAATCCTGTATTACGGGGATGGGCAAACTATCACCGCCACATCGTCGCCAAGAAAACTTTTGAATGTGTTGATAACAGTGTCTGGTTAACGCTATGGAAATGGGCGACAAGAAGGCATCCCACCAAAGGAGCACGTTGGATTAGAGAGAAATACTTTAAGACCAGAGGCACCCGACGCTGGGTATTTGCCGCCACAGAAAAACAAGAAGATGGAAAGAGTAGAGAGATCATCTTGCTGAAAGAATTGGATACGCCAATCCAACGGCATATCAAGATCAAAGCCGACGCAAATCCACATGACCGCGAATGGGAGCCGTACTTCGAATCCCGATGGGGTAAGAAAATGCTAAACTCGTCGCGCGGTCGTGGAAAGCTCTATCGGGTCTGGCGAAGGCAAGATGGCATGTGTCCTCACTGCCAAGAACCAATCACAAAGGATACTCCTTGGAGTACTCGTCATATTGTGAAGATGTTCGAAGGCGGAACAGACGCTGCAAGCAATCTACAGATGTACCATCACAATTGCCGTAGGAATTATTATGCCGATATGGACGTGGTGTGGCCGGGTGTCTAACGATGCCTTTGACGAGGCTTGAGCCGTATGGATCGAAAGACCCATGTACGGTTCTTAGGGGGCTGTGCGCGGGCAACCGCGCATGGCTACCCGACTGGCGCTGTATTTCACTTTGTCTTCTTCGGGGACGAAGGACAGGACGGCATCCATCAAACTGCTTTTACCGGCGGCGCTGCTGCTCTGGATGACCACGCCCAGCGGCTTGTCCAGCTTGCGCGAAACCGCAGCGAGATAGCCAACGAGTTTGTTGGTCTCTTCGCCGACCAGGCCGCAGGCGGCGAAGTCGGACAGGATGCGGGCGGTCAGGTCGGGCGATTTCAACAGGGCGAGTGCGGCTTGCTGTGCGGCCTCTTCCATCTGCGGCACAGGCGCTGCCTGCAAGGTTTGGGTGATGTTGTCGTCCTGCAGTTGTTCCAGCGCCAGCAGCACGCGGCCAAGATCGCCTTTGAGGATGCGGCCATCCAGCCCGGTTTCCTGTTCAGCCTGCGCCACGTAGGCCGCGCGCTGTTTGGCGGCGTACAGGTCCAGGGTGTCCACATGGAACGCTTCGCCGCAGGCCACCATGAGATTGACCTTGAGCACGTCCACCGCGAGATTCTTTTGCAGGCCGCGCACGCGGTAGCGGCGGGCGTCCTTGCCTTCGCCTAACGTGAGCGTGACTTCGTTGTCTTTGATTTCCATCGGCAACTCGCGCGCTGTCTCGGGCATAGGGCTGGCGGGTAAGGCGGGTGGTTCGATGGCGGATGGAGCAAGCGAATTTTCTGGAACAACAACAGCAGCAGCTAAAGGGGATGCCTCGGAAGCCAGTATTGACGGGCGTTCTGGGGCAGTCTGCATAGCGGGCATCACGGGTTCAGCTTCCAACCGCACCGGCGGTTTGCCGTTACCTAACCACACGGATTTGCGGATGACGACTCCCAGGCTCTTCGTCGCCGGGGTCACCTTCAAGGCGTATTCGTTGGCGTCCATGCCTTTGGGAAACTGGATGCGGAAGCAGGCAATGCCTTCCGCCATCAGCAGTTCGGCCACTTTGGCCGCACCCCTCTCGCCTGCCTCGTCGCGGTCGTAGGCGATCAGCACGCGCTCTGTGCCGTGTGCCTTGAAGGCGGCAAGGTGGTCATCGGTAAAACCTTCGATGCCGTAGCTGCTGGTGACGTTGCGATACCCGGCGCACCAGAAGGTGAGCGCATCGATCAGGGCTTCGCACAGGATGATTTCCTTGCTGGCTTGCAGCGCTTCGATGTTCCACACGCCGACATGCGGGCCGGGCAGGTATAGATGTTTCGGTGTCCCGGTGCGCAAATAGTCCAGCAGCTTGCGGCCGTAGATTTCGGTGACGTTGCCGTTTTGATCGAAGACCGACACGATCAGCGAGCCGTTGAAGTGTTCGTGGCCGGATTCGCGGTAGATGCCGATTTTCTGCAGGCGGGTTCTGATCTCGGCTCCGGCAAGGCGGTTCTTGTGCGGCAGGCGCAGGCCCAGCGTGCGGTTGGCGAAGCCCAGTTTGAAATGCTCGACGGCTTCCGTCGAATCGATGCCGCGTGTCTTAAGGTATGCCAGCGCTTCGGGCGAGGTCTTGAGCGTTTCGTGGTAATAGTCGATCACCTGGTTGAGCAAGACTTGCTCGTCGGCATCGAGCGCCACGGGTGCAGGCAGCATGCGCACCGTGGCGTGCTTGATCGATCCAGACCCGGCAGCTAAAGAGGTAACGCCATCGCGCAACAACTCCACCGCATGGCGGAAGGACACGCCGTTCTTTTTGATGACCCAATCGATGGGGCCGCCACCCTCGCCGCAGCCAAAGCAGTGCCACAGGTTCTTGGCCGGGGTCACCACCAGGCTGGCGGTATCGTCTTCGTGGAAGGGACACTTGCCGGTTAAATCCTTGCCTGCCTTCTTCAGTTCGATGCCGCTGCTCTCGATCAGGCGCTCTACCGATACTTCACTTTTTAGCCGCTCGATCTCTGTATCCGGGATGCGTGCCATAAATCGTTCTCCGCTAAAAACCTGTCAAGGGGGTAAATCAGGAAATAACTTGATTGAAGTCTACGCCATATTGGCGTACAGTCAACTACCAATCAATAAACCGGGGGTATCTTTATGCAATCGCAACAGCCATGGATTGTCGTAATGACCCAAGACGAGAAGGAATATTTCAAGGTGCTAGGCGGTCGCATCGCGCAGCTTCGCAAGGACGTGGGTTTAACGCAGGTACAGCTTGGCGAGACGCTGGGAATTTCTCAGCAGATGGTGGCTTCCTACGAGGTAGGTCGCCGCCGCATTCCGGTGTCGATGCTGCCTTCGCTGGCGCAGGCACTCAAGGTGCAGACCGATGAGCTGCTCGGGAACGAAACCAAGACGCGCACCAAGCGCGGACCAGCCCCCAAGCTGCAACAACAGGTGGAACGCCTAGCCCAACTGCCCAAGGCGCAGCAGCGCTTGGTGATGCAGATGCTCGACGGGGTGCTGGCTCAGCAGGGTCGATAGAAAGACAGCAGCTAAAGACGGCGACTAAAGAAAGACCACTGCATCCGGGTTATCGGAGGCGGTGGCTTTTTATTTATTGAAGAAGAAGAGATAGAGAGACTTCAACATCCGGCGCAATAAGGATTGCGCCCTACTGCGCTACGTGCGATCGAAGCGTACTTCGCGACATATCGCAGCAATCGTGCCTCCATATGAAGACTCAAAGAATACCAAGAATTGCGTGGCATATCGCTCCTGTGATTTGAACACAAGACTTTGTAAATCACCCTCGACGTAATTGCCACCAAATAACACACGCCAAGCTTCACTCGTTTCAATATGTTTTGCCGATGAAGCATCTAGTTTCCAGCAGAACACCTCTGAAAGAATAGTACCGTTCACCAAATCTTTAAAACCGATTAAGGCGACATCACGAAGAAACATCCATCTATCCTTACCAGATGCATCACGCAAGCAGATGTCGAACCGATCATCTATTGCGAAATTGAAGGCCTGCACTACTGCATCGTGAATACCACATCCAGTGATTTGCCCATACTGATCAACCTGCACTTCATCTGTTTTCATGTTCATTCTCCAGCTGGAACATTGGGGCCGCGCGGCACTGGTGGATCGTCAGGGCGGGGTGCACGACCTGGACCTCGATCATTATGTGACGGAGCTCCGCCTCCCTCAGGCCTATCCCAATCATGAGAATGGTCACCTGAACCAGCACCTTTTTCGTCAGGATGCCCTAAGTCTCTATCTTTCAGAGGATAACCGTCAGGACCGTAGGTTCTGCTGCCTGTACCGCCCTGCACGGTTGATCCGGGCTCACCAGTAAACGGTGGTTTGTTGCCTGGAGCCTGAGTAATTTTCCCACCATCCCCCCCACCTTCAGCCGGTGGCGTAGGTGTCGGCGCTTCTGTTGAACTTTGATGAGTTAGATTCCAAATACCTTCAGCAATCAAACCACCTAGTATTGGTGCACCTAGTGCAGTGGCAACCTCGTAGAACAAAACACCTTCGCGCACGAGAAGCGTCGCCATTTTCCCATCGCGGTCTACATACCGGTATGGGTTGTTATTGGCATAGCAGTACCGATTAAACGACTGAACATTCCCCTCGTCAAACCATTTCGGATCCATCCCCATAAAGCGCCCGACCAGCGGATCATAATACCTTGCCCCCATGTGGGTCAGGCCGATGTCTTTGTCGTAGGGCTTGCCGGTGAACCACAGTTTGTTGTCGGTGGACGGCGGTTGTACCGGGTCGCCGTAGGGACGGTAGCTTTCTTTCCACAGCAGGTTGCCGGTCGCGTCCGTCTCCGCCAGCGGTGTGCCGCTGATGTCGTTGTGGTAATAGGTGATCACGTTGGCGGCGATGGTCATGCCCACCACTGCGGACGTGCTGCCCGAGTTATTCGCATCCCCTCCATACACTGCCGTCAGGCTGTGCGCACCGACGGTGGTGAAGGAAGTGGCCAGGCTCGCCTGCCCTGCCGCGATCGTGCCGGTACCCAAGACCGTTGCGCCATCATTGAAAGTCACCGTACCGCTCGGTAATGAGCCGGTGAAAGTGGCAATCAGTGTGACAGGCTGCCCCACTCCGGCCGGGTTGGGTGTAGCACTCAACAGCGTCGTGCTCGACCCTTTGCTGACCGTCTGTGACAGCACGGTCGAGGTACTGGGCGCATTGTTCGCATCGCCGCCATAAATTGCGCTCAGACTATGTGTGCCGACCGTGGTAAAGATCGTGCTGAGCGTCGCTGTGCCGGCCGATACCGTACCCGAACCAATTCCCACACCACCATCACTGAAAGTGACCGTGCCGGTGGGGCTTGCCCCTGTCACTGTCGCCGTCAGCGTGACCGAGGTTCCCGCAAGCGCGGGATTGGTTCCTGATGACAGGCTGGTGCTGCTAGCCGGAGCCATCGGGCTCACACTGCCTGATGCGGCTGACGCAACACTGCTGCCGATTGCATTGGTCGCGGTGACCGTGAAGGTGTACGCCGTGCCGTTCGCAAGACCCGTCACGATGTGGCTCAGCCCCGTAGTTCCGGCGTTGCTGTCTACGCCTGCGGCGGGTGAGGACGTGACCGTGTATCCCGTAATCGCCGAGCCACCATTCGAGGCCGGTGCGGTAAAGGTGACCGTCGCCTTGGCATTACCTGCCGTAGCCGTGCCGATAGTCGGTGCACCCGGTACAGTAGCTGCAGGAGTCACGCTATTGGATGCGGTTGAGGCAACACTCGATCCCTTCGCATTGGTCGCCTTGACCGTGAAGGTATAGGCCGTGCCGTTGGTCAGACCTGTAACGATATGACTTAGCCCGGTAGTTCCGGCGTTGCTGTCTACGCCTCCGGCGGGTGATGAAGTTACCGTGTAACCCGTAATTGCCGAGCCGCCATTACTTGCGGGGGCGACAAAGGTAACCGTTGCTTGAGCGTTTCCGCCTACTGCAGTTGGACTCGTCGGTGCACCCGGCACCGTGGCTGCCGGTGTGACACTCGCTGATGCCGTGGACGCAACACTGCTGCCGATTGCATTGCTGGCTGTAACCGTAAAGGTATAGCCAGTGCCATTGGTCAGACCGGTAACGATGTGGCTTAGTCCTGTGGTACCGGCGTTGCTGTCTACGCCTCCGGCTGGCGATGACGTGACCGTGTAACCGGTGATTGCCGAGCCGCCATTGCTTGCGGGAGCGACAAAGGTGACTGTCGCTTGGGCGTTTCCGCCTACTCCAGTTGGGCCAGTTGGTGCACCCGGTACTGTCGCCGGAGTGGCGCTATTGGATGCGGTTGAAGCGACACTCGATCCCTTCGCGTTGGTCGCTTTCACTGTGAAGGTATAGGCCGTGCCGTTCACCAAGCCTGTGATGATGTGACTCAAGCCAGTGGTTCCGGCGTTACTGTCCACTCCACCTGCGGGCAAGGATGTAACCGTGTATCCGGTGATTGCGGAGCCGCCATTCGAGGCAGGTGCTGTGAAGGTGACGGTTGCTTGTGCATTACCTGCTGTGGCTGTGCCAATGGTCGGTGCGCCAGGCACTGTGGCTGCAGGTGTGACACTCGCCGATGCGGTGGACGCAACACTGCTACCAATTGCATTGGTCGCCTTGACCGTGAATGTATACGCCGTACCATTGGTCAGACCTGTAACGACGTGACTCAGTCCGGTGGTACCGGCATTGCTGTCCACACCTCCGGCGGGTGAGGACGTGACCGTGTATCCCGTAATTGCCGAGCCGCCATTGCTTGCGGGAGCGACAAAGGTGACCGTTGCTTGGGCGTTGCCACCTACTGCGGTGGGTCCTGTCGGTGCACCCGGTACTGTCGCCGGAGTAACGCTATTGGATGCGCTCGATGCGACACTTGATCCCTTCGCATTGGTCGCGACCACTGTAAAGGTGTATGCGGTGCCATTGGTCAGGCCGGTGATGACATGACTCAAGCCGGTAGTTCCGGCATTGCTGTCTACTCCACCTGCGGGCAGGGAGGTCACCGTGTAACCCGTGATTGCCGAGCCACCATTTGAAGCTGGGGCTGTGAAGATGACCGTTGCTTGGGCGCTACCTGCTGTGGCCGTGCCAATGGTTGGTGCACCCGGTACGGTAGCCGGGGTCACGCTCGCTGATGCGGTGGACGCAACACTGCTACCAATCGCATTGGTCGCGGTCACAGTAAAGGTATAGGCGGTTCCATTCACCAAACCCGTGATTACATGACTCAGCCCGGTGGTGCCAGCATTACTGTCCACACCACCAGATGGCAAGGAAGTCACCGTGTAACCTGTGATTGCTGAGCCGCCATTGCTTGCAGGAGCGACAAAGGTGACTGTCGCTTGGGTATTGCCAGCTACTGCGGTGGGACCCGTCGGTGCACCGGGTACTGTGGCTGCAGGCGTGACGCTATTGGATGCGGTCGAGGCAACACTCGATCCCTTGGCATTAGTCGCGACCACCGTAAAGGTGTAAGCCGTGCCATTAGTTAGACCCGTGATGACATGACTCAGCCCTGTAGTTCCAGCATTGCTGTCTACGCCTCCAGCAGGCAACGAAGTTACCGTGTAACCGGTGATCGCCGAGCCGCCATTCGAGGCTGGTGCAGTAAAGGTAACAGTCGCCTGAGCATTACCTGCCGTAGCAGTGCCAATGGTCGGGGCACCCGGCACGGTAGCTGGTGTGACACTCGCCGATGCGGTGGACGCAACACTGCTGCCGACTGCATTGGTGGCTGTGACTGTAAAGGTGTACGCGGTGCCATTGGTCAGACCCGTAACGATGTGGCTCAGCCCCGTAGTTCCGGCGTTACTGTCCACGCCACCGGCTGGCAAGGAAGTCACCGTGTAACCTGTGATTGCTGAGCCGCCAGTACTTGCGGGTGCAACGAAGGTGACCGTCGCTTGGGCGTTGCCACCTACTGCGGTGGGGCCTGTCGGTGCGCCCGGTACTGTCGCCGGAGTCGCGCTATTGGACGCGGTTGAAGCAACACTTGATCCCTTAGCATTGGTCGCTTTGACTGTAAATGTATAGGCCGTGCCGTTCGTAAGACCGGTAACGATGTGGCTTAGTCCGGTAGTTCCGGCATTGCTGTCGACACCACCTGCGGGCAGGGAGGTCACCGTGTAACCTGTAATTGCTGAGCCGCCATTATTAGCGGGGGCCGTAAAGGTGACCGTTGCTTGGGCATTACCTGCCGTAGCCGTGCCAATGGTCGGTGCTCCGGGCACCGTGGCTGCCGGTGTGACACTTGCCGATGCGGTGGACGCAACACTGCTACCAATTGCATTCGTCGCTTTGACCGTAAAGGTATAGGCCGTACCGTTCGTCAGACCCGTAACGATGTGACTCAGCCCCGTAGTTCCGGCGTTACTATCCACACCACCGGCTGGTGATGATGTCACTGTATAGCTGGTGATCGCCGAACCACCATTACTTGCGGGCGCGACAAAGGTGACTGTCGCTTGAGTATTTCCCCCTACTGCAGTCGGGCTCGTCGGTGCACCCGGTACTGTCGCCGGAGTCACGCTATTGGATGCGGTTGAGGCAACACTCGATCCCTTCGCGTTGGTCGCTTTGACTGTAAATGTATACGCTGTACCGTTCGTGAGGCCGGTAACAATGTGACTCAAGCCGGTTGTTCCTGCATTACTGTCCACGCCACCTGCGGGCAAGGATGTAACCGTGTAACCGGTGATTGCTGAGCCGCCATTATTTGCGGGGGCGACAAAGGTGACCGTTGCTTGCGCATTGCCTGCCGTCGCCGTGCCAATAGTCGGTGCGCCAGGTACCGTGGCTGCTGGGGTCACGCTCGCCGATGCGGTGGACGCGACACTGCTACCAATTGCATTGGTGGCTGTGACTGTAAAGGTGTACGCGGTGCCGTTCGTGAGACCAGTAACAATGTGACTCAGTCCGGCAGTTCCGGCGTTGCTATCGACACCACCAGCTGGCAACGACGTCACCGTGTAACCGGTGATTGCAGAGCCGCCATTTGAGGCCGGTGCGACAAAAGTGACTGTCGCTTGGGCGTTACCCCCTACTGCGGTTGGGCCCGTTGGTGCACCCGGTATTGTTGCCGGAGTGACGCTCGCCGATGCCGTTGACGCAACACTGCTGCCGATTACATTGGTTGCTGTGACCGTAAACGTATACGCAGTGCCATTGGTCAGACCCGTGATGACATGACTCAGCCCTGTAGTTCCGGCATTGCTGTCTACGCCTCCAGCAGGCAACGAAGTTACCGTGTAGCCGGTGATCGTCGAGCCACCATTCGAGGATGGTGCAGTGAAGGTAACAGTCGCTTGGGCATTACCTGCCATGGCCGTACCAATAGTAGGAGCGCCAGGTACTGTAGCTGGGGTCACGCTCGCAGAGGCCGTGGACGCAACACTGCTGCCGACTGCATTGGTCGCGGTCACAGTAAAGGTATACGCCGTGCCATTGGTCAGGCCCGTGACGATGTGATTCAGCCCAGTGGTACCGGCGTTGCTGTCTACGCCTCCGGCGGGTGATGACGTGACCGTATAGCCGGTGATCGCCGAGCCGCCATTCGAGGCCGGTGCAGTGAAGGTAACAGTCGCTTGGGCATTACCTGCCGTAGCCGTGCCAATGGTCGGTGCTCCCGGTACAGTAGCTGCAGGCGTGGCGCTATTGGATGCGCTTGAGGCAACACTCGATCCCTTCGCATTGGCCGCGACCACCGTAAAGGTGTATGCGGTGCCATTGGTCAGACCCGTGATGACATGACTCAGCCCTGTAGTTCCGGCATTGCTGTCCACTCCACCTGCTGGCAATGAAGTCACCGTGTAACCGGTGATCGCTGAGCCGCCATTATTTGCTGGGGCCGTAAAAGTAACCGTCGCTTGGGCATTACCTGCTGTAGCAGTGCCAATGGTTGGAGCATTCGGTACGGTAGCTGGAGTCACGCTTGTCGATGCGGTGGACGCGACACTGCTGCCGATCACATTGGTCGCCGTGACCGTAAAGGTATACGCCGTGCCATTTACCAGACCGGTAACGATGTGGCTCAGGCCAGGGGTTCCGGCATTGCTGTCCACTCCACCTGCGGGCAATGATGTGACAGTGTAGCCTGTAACCGCCGAGCCACCATTTGAAGCTGGTGCTGTAAAGGTGACGGTTACTTGAGCATTACCTGCCGTAGCCGTGCCAATAGTCGGTGCTCCTGGCACCGTAGCTGGAGTCACGCTACTGGACGCAGTTGAGGCAACACTCGATCCCTTCGCATTGGTCGCGACCACGGTAAAGGTATACGCTGTGCCGTTCACCAGACCGGTGACAATATGGCTTAGTCCTGTAGTTCCGGCATTGCTGTCCACGCCACCTGCGGGTAATGATGTCACCGTATAGCCGGTGATCGCTGAGCCTCCATTATTTGCGGGGGCGACAAAGGTGACCGTTGCTTGCGCATTGCCTGCCGTAGCCGTGCCAATAGTCGGTGCGCCAGGTACCGTGGCTGCTGGGGTCACACTCGCCGATGCGGTGGACGCAACACTGCTACCGATTGCATTGGTTGCTGTGACCGTGAAGGTGTACGCCGTTCCATTGGTCAGGCCGGTTACGATGTGGCTTAGCCCTGTGGTACCGGCATTGCTGTCCACACCACCAGCAGGCAACGAAGTCACCGTGTAACCGGTGATTACCGAGCCGCCGTTGTTTGCGGGTGCAACAAAAGTGACCGTCGCTTGCGCGTTTCCGCCTACTGCAGTGGGGCCCGTTGGGGCACCCGGCACTGTAGCTGCTGGCGTGACACTCGCCGATGCGGTGGACGCAACACTGCTGCCAATCGCATTGGTCGCGGTCACCGTAAAGGTATAGGCGGTTCCATTCACTAAACCCGTGATTACATGACTCAGCCCGGTGGTACCGGCATTGCTGTCCACACCACCAGATGGCAAGGAAGTCACCGTGTAACCTGTGATTGCTGAGCCGCCATTGCTTGCGGGTGCTACAAAAGTAACTGTCGCTTGTGTATTTCCAGCAACTGCGGTGGAGCCCGTCGGCGCACCCGGCACTGTAGCTGCTGGCGTGACACTCGCCGACGCCCCAGATGCAACACTACTCCCTATTACATTGGTTGCTTTAACTGTGAAGGTGTACGCCGTACCGTTCACCAGACCGGTGATGACATGACTCAGCCCTGTAGTTCCGGCATTGCTGTCCACACCACCCGCTGGCAACGAAGTCACCGTGTAACCCGTAATTGCTGAACCACCATTTGAGGCTGGTGCTGTAAACGTAATGGTCGCTTGGGCATTTCCTGCCGTGGCCGTGCCAATTGTCGGTGCTCCAGGTACTGTGGCTGCAAGTGTGACGCTCGCCGATGCGTTTGAGGGAACACTCAATCCACTCACGTTGGTCGCGACCACCGTAAATGTGTACGTCGTTCCATTTATCAGGCCTGTAACAATATGACTCAGCCCTGTTGTTCCAGCATTGCTATCCACACCACCTGCGGGTAAGGAAGTCACTGTGTAGCCGGTAATTGCTGAACCTCCATTACTTGCGGGTGCAACAAAGGTGACGGTCGCTTGGGCATTTCCAGCTGTGGCCGTACCAATTGTCGGTGCACCGGGTACGGTGGATGGCGTGACACTGTTCGATAAAATTGACGCAACACTGCTTCCAGTCGCATTGGTCGCAGTGACCGTGAAGGTATAAGCCGTTCCGTTCACCAAGCCATAAATCAGGTGGCTCAATCCGATCGAGCCGCTATTGAAGTCTACGCCGCCCGCAGGTAACGATGTCACCGCGTAACCCGTAATCGCCGAACCCCCAATATTTGCGGGTGCTACAAAAGTCACAGTGGCAGTGGTATTACCTCCAACTGCGGTCGCTCCGGTTGGAGCTCCCGATACGGTACCCGTCGCTGAGGGAGTCACGTTATTCGATGAGTTTGAGCTGTTTCCTGTGCCGATGGCATTGGTTGCGACTACAGTGAAATAATACGAGGTCCCATTCACCAAACCTGTGAAGACATGACTTAGACTGGTGCTACCGGCATTGCTGTCCACACCATTAGCCGGAAATGACACACCATCTGCTGGATATACACTTACGGTGTATCCTGTTATTGCAGAACCACCATTATCTGCTGGAGCCGCAAAGGTAACTGTCGCTTGACCATTGCCAGCACTTGCTGCGACATTAATTGGCACGTCGGGTAGACCTGGAGTCACACTATAATACGATGCTGAGGACGCAGTGCTGCTGCCGATTGCGTTGGTCGCTGTAACCGTAAAGGTATACGCCGTTCCATTCACGAGACCTGTGATGACATGGCTCAAGCCGGTGGTGCCGGCATTGCTGTCCACTCCACCTGCAGGCGACGAAGTTACCGTGTAACCTGTGATTGCCGAGCTTCCATTAGATGCGGGTGCTTGAAACGATACCGTTGCTTGTGCATTGCCCCAGGTTAATCCGGTAATGATCGGTGCACCCGGAACAGTTGCCGTAGGCACCGTAAAGTTCAACACACTTGAAGTTGTTGATGCACTGAGTGCATCATAGGCTATCGCCTTCGCCGTATAGCTACCTGTGCCCAATCCTGCCCAGTTAAAGTAATAGGGTGCGCTGGTGGCACTACCCAGCAGACTCGCCCCATTGTAGAAATCCACCCGACTGATTGTACCGCCTGCCTCTGCTGCATTTGCGCTAAGTGTAACAAACGCTTGAGTGCTACCGCCAATCGCCATCATTGTGCTGTTATAAGTGTCAGCCACATATATGTTGTTGGTTGAAGGGTTGACGACAACTCCACTCAGACCGGCTCCCATTGCCCCAGGGATCGTCGTGGTGACTGCATTGGTAATACCATCAATCACCGTGGTGGTTTCGTTGTTTCCGTCAACCACATAGATTTTGTTGGTCAACGGGTTGATGCTAATGTCCGACGGGAAACTCCCTGTTGGCAGGTTGATCGTGGCGGTAATCTTACCCGTTGCTCCATCAACTACTTTGACATCACCAAACGTATAGCTGAGATCTTCGTCGATCACATAGATCTTGTTGGTGACCGAATTTACTGCCATGTCATTTGGATAGCTGAACCCTGAAATGGTGCTAGTGGTATTCGTGGCGCCGTCTATCACCGTCATTGGATCATAGTCGTTTAATACGTAGATCTTGTTGGTGGTCTCGTTGATATCGATCGAATAAGCGCCGGGGGGCAGCGCAATCGTGCTGGTCGCATTGGTGGCCCCGTCGATCACCGTAACGGTGCTAGCGCCTGGACCTGATTGAGTGCTGACGCCATTATTTAATACATAGATCTTGTTGGTAAACGTATTGACCACCAGACCCTGGGGATTAGCCCCCACTGCAACAGAGGTGGTCGCATTGGTGGCGCCATCAATCACCATAACCGAACTATTGCTCGTGGCAGCGGCAGCTGCATATATCACATAGATCTTGTTAGTAACAGGGTTAACCTTGAGGTTGCTCAGATAGCTTCCAGTGGGGAAAGCTATCGTACTACTAATCGCGTTGGTCGCACCATCAATCACAGTGACGGTTTCGCTAAGAAGGTTATTGAGACTTCCGTCGTTTGAAACATACACCTTATTGGTATTCTGATTTATTCCGATGTCGACTATACCGTTTCCTGCCGCGACGCTACTTGCAACATTCGTCACACCATCAATCACCGTTATGCTGGTGCTGCCTATACCTTGTGAACTGTAGATTTTGTTGGTCAGTTGATTGACTGCCATTGCCGCCCCATATATATTTCCCGTCGCGACTGTGGTAACCAGACTATCCACAGGTCCAATAATCGCGTTGTTCGCTGGTGCCGTGATTGACACCGTAGGAGCGGCGAGAGCGATTCCTGCCAGACTAGACAAAAAAAGTATGGCAACCGTGCGTCTCATCAATCGCAGCGTCCAGCCTGCAGTTAGTCGCCGGGCATTTAGTAATGTTTCCATGCTTTCCTCTATCTCTTTATTTGCTTGCCCAGCGGTTATCACAAAGCTGCATATGCTTTTTAGTAAGTGTCCCACACTACTTCTCCCTGAGATTGGTGCGATTCAATTCTGGTGCGCCCAGAGATCAAACCGCATCTTGTCAATCAACAAAACCTTGATGAACTGTTGCAGCTTGCTAGGCTAATGATAAGAAATACGCTGGGCGATACGCATTCCGCCAAGGTACATGTATTCAGTCAATTGTTTTTGGCTCGGCACATATTCTGCAAGAAGCTTGCCGCTTTGGTCGCTAAACTCATATGTGTAGATGCCGTTTTTCAGGACTCTTATTCGACTATTCAGTCCATCGTAGTTGTAAGAAATGAAAGCCCCCGTGTTGGCATTGTTTACCCCAACAAGAGCTGGCTTGTAATCGTACGTGTAAGTTTTACCCGCACCATCAGTTACAACATTACCGAAAACATCGTAACTGTAGCTTGCATTTCTGAGGGTTCCTGATACTGAAGCGAGTTGATTATTGAAATAGGTATAAGCAATTCCCGAGGTACCAAAAGTCTGACTGGTGATATTCCCCACACTGTCGTATCCGATCAGACCTGTCCCCCATGAGCCGCTGGCGGTTATCGTTGTCAATCGATTTAGCGAATCGTATCCAAATGATCGATTAAAGGCCGGAGTAGTGCTGTCCGCAATACTGGTAAGATTACCCGTCAGGTCGTATAAATAATTTGAACTGATTAGGCTACCAGCAACAGTACTTTGGGTACTAAAAGCAGAAGGCCAGAGCCGCGCATTTTGTCCATAGCTAGAAGTTGTACCATTTTGATAGCTGATTTGCTGTACTTGTCCTGAAGGCCAGTAAGCCGCGCTACTCACGTAACCTGAAACCACTGTCGGACGCCCAAGAGGATCAGGCGTAAATGAGACGATTTGATTCGATAAAGGATAAGTAATTGAACTTGTCTTGTCATTACCATCATACGAGTAGGCTGTGGTCAAACTATAGCCATCAACCAACAAATTGTCTGATGCCAGATTATCGTTTGCATCATAAGTAAAAGTGCGAGTTGAAGAAGCAAGAGTAGTTTGTAAACTGCCTACTGGAGGATAGGATAAACTGCCACTGAACGCACTCGACAAAATCTTATTCGTTTTTGAATAAGTATTCGTTGTGTTTTCCATGCCTGAATTATTATTCACTCCGAGCAAATTATTATGATAGTCGTATGTGTAGTTCGTCATCACCCCGCTGGAGTTTCGCGTAGACACATTCATTGCACTATCAAACGTATAAGCAGTTGTGTAAAGACCTGCAGTGGTTGCACCAATTTCTGGATCTCCCTCCGCAACTAGCGTCCCGAGTACATTAAATAAATAATTTCTTGTCACTGCTCCCTGAGTAACAGTTAGAGGATGGTCAAGCGCATCTCTGGCAATTGTAATTGTTGCTGTTGTGTCCGGCGGAACTATGCTTGTTACATAGGTTTTATCTGGATCGCCGTATGCATAGAAATTGTAAGTTGTGGTATTTCCGTTCTCATCCGTAACAGTACGACTCGTTGCTCCATACCCATAATTTTTTGAGGAACCATCTGCATACGTCACTTTGGTTACTCTGCCTAAATCATCGTGCACATAGCTGGTGCCTGACGAACTGTTAGGATTTGACTTAAATGTCATTCGCCCCAATCCATCGTATTGGTAGGTGGTTGTAACCCCGCCCAAAACAACGCTCGTAGGCCGACCAAAGCTGTCATATACGGTAGTTTCTGTGAGCGCCCCACGAGTTGCTGTTTTGCCATTTTGGGAATAGGCTATAGACACATTATTATTGATGGGTCGAGCGACCGAGGTTAAGCGATTCAAACCATCATAAGTGTAGCCAGTGGTATTTCCATTGCCGTTTGTTTCCGAAGTAACTACACCCGCACTGCTGACACTTCGCGTAATTGAAATACCATCCTGTTGCACTTCTGATGTAGGTATCCCGCGAAAATATGTACCGTACGAAGTTGGATATTGTCCTGTGTAACCCGTTGGATTCCCGTATATATCATAGGTGTACGTTGAACCACCTGGCGGGGTCATTGTCGCCGCAGTCCCATCCATATTGTAGGTATAAGCGGTTGTAAGCAATCCGCCCTGTGTATCAAATAAAACATTATTATTTGCATCGAGTATCTTGGTAAAATTTAAGCCGTTGTAAAACTCATATGTCTTCATGTGCAGAATCCACTTGGGATCATTGTAAGAGGCCCCTAAGCTAAAATTGAATTCCTTTGTTCTGCTCAGTCCTGTCGGGCCGACTTCTACTGCACCCCACGCGTTGCCAAAAAAATCGATAGGGGAGTAAGTGGTGGTGTAGGTGCCCCCATCCCGCGTGATTGTTTTCGAGAGAAGAATCGGCTGGAAAAGTCCACCATCTTTCTTAATCGTCCACGAATTATTTCGTATGTTCCACTGCTGATCTGATATCGTATACCAACTCCAGTTATAGCTTTCTGTCTGCTTTGTACCTATGGTTTTATTAACGAGAAGACCAACTTTCCAAAGTTCGTTATACTGGAGGATCGTGTTGTATCCATAGTGGCTATAGGTATCCGTCCGAGTTCCGCTGACGGGATCATTTATAGTGACAGCGGTCACATCTAGTGGGCCATCTCCGGCGCCAGTAACACCCGTGCTGGGGGAATAAGTATAGTTCCACGTCGTCCCTCCTGTAACCGACTTTGACAACACGACGTAATCTGCTACATATCCAGCTGTCATATTAAAAGCTGTCCAACCGTATTGATAAGTGACCACGCCTCCCTGTGGAGTTGTGACACTATTAATTTGGTAACTTCCCGGAATAATTGCATTTCCACCATAGAGCAAAGGATTTGAATTAGTGCCAAGGTTTCCGTTGTAGTTATAGACCCAAGTTGTGTTATCTGGCAGCGTGACCTTACTCAGCAGATAAGTACCGACGCTCAGCCCTATGGAGGATCCGACGATGTAGCTATAAGACCACGTCCTTGTTCCATCAGTAATTGAAGCCAATTGGTCAGCTGTGTAAGAGTAAGTTAACGTTCGCCCATCGCTGGTTGTAACTGCAGTAATAAGTGCACTGCCACTTGTTGATGAAGTCTGATAGTTTATATTGATGTAATTACCGTTTTTATCGGTAATTTTTGTAACATAATATCTGTAAATAAATTGGCCAACGACACCCGTCCCGGACGTTGCCAAGTACGTCATATCATAAATTTTACCCTCGGGTGAAGTGACTACTAGTCCATTGCCTGAAGCCTCACATGAAGCTTTCCAAAAATTCTTAGTTATATATAGAAATGACCACGGAGGCATTCCGGCTGTCGAAGACACTCCAAAAAGAACCTGTTGGCTTCCGTCCTGCGTAACCAAAAATGGATTTCCAATATCCGTACTTCCGTAAACTTCACTTATGCACAGAGTTGCGGGATTAGTAACCTGAACATACCCAAAGTCCATTGTCCAACCGTTATATCCAAACTGTCCATTCCAAAGATTTCCCGATGTATACGAGCGCACCACATCCAAATCCATACCACCATTTCCTGGTATTGATATATCAGTATGCTGTACCCGCATCAACGGTTTTAAGCCTGAAATATTTGCCATGTGTTCCGTTGCACAATGTATAGAGGTTTCACTTCAGCGCTATCCTTTTTCATCCGAGAAGGAAAGACAGCTTGTAGTATGGAAATCAGATTATGATTTCCATTTTCGCGGCATTGAGTTGCTCATGGTGCATGTTTTGTTCAACTTGTTGAAAAATGCCCTGTTCCATATCGCCAAGGCAGGCAAAGGCGAGATATTTATCCATCTAAACCAAACACCAGATAGCAACGAGTTGATTTTCAGGGACACCAGCGAAGGAATTCCCCCTGATGTGCTGCCCCATATTTTTACCCATTTTTATTCCTGGTCTGCAGATACCGCAATAGGCGCTGGCATTGGATTAGCATTTTGCCGAAGCGTGATGAGTTCCTTTGGCGGATCCATTAATTGTGAATCGCAACTGGGCGAGTACACCGAATTCACTTTGACATTCCCTCACGAAAAAACGCTATGAGTAATTATCCAATCCCTCCATTTTATTTTCCAACTACCGTATTTTTCGTAGATGACAGCATTGATTTTCTTGCTAACCTAAGCCTGCAACTCGATCCAAATCTGTCCTTCCAGCTTTACGACTCTCCGTCGAACGCTCTGGCGGTTCTTAATAGTGATAGCAATCCAACTACTCCGATAGAACGATTTTTTTCACGCTATCACCATACCAATGATTTGCCTCTGACGCATCACGTGATTGATTTAAATTTGGACAAGGTTCATCGTGAAGTCTATAACGAACCTCGCTTCGAACAAGTTTCCGTGGTTGTAGTAGATTTCGACATGCCTAGTATTGACGGTCTCGAATTTTGCAGGCGCATTAAAAATTCGGCCATTAAAAAAATACTTTTAACGGGGAAAGCCGATGAAAAAGTAGCAGTTCAGGCTTTCAACGAAGGCATCATTGACCGATTTATCTTGAAGCAGAACGAGGATGTTATTCATACCCTGAATCAGGCTATTGTCGATTTGCAGCAAGCCTATTTTCGGCAAACTGAACGCATGCTTACCGACGCACTTGCCATCGGCAAACACGCCTTTCTGCGAGACCCTTTGTTTTCGGACAAATTCAAGGAAATTTGCGATAGATATTGGTAAGTTGACCAACTACCGCCGGCAAGACCCATCGGATCGCTTTCGACATATCTGCCGGAATTTGGATCGTAGTCACGATTTATATTTTGGAATAGTCCGGTCTCTGCATCGTAGTATTGCCCAGGGAATCGTAGGTTGTTTGTGAAGGCACCTTGCCCACTTGGATTTTCATTCGGCGGATTCGCGCCAAACGGGTCAGCAATGTCCCAGCTCCAGACGATGTTTCCTGCTGTGTCGGTAATCTGTCTTGGTGTGTCCAATTACTTAGCATTGCAATGATGCGTCAGAAATTCGGAGACCTTTTCAGATATTTTCTGAGTAGCCAATAACCCCTTAACTTGTTCGCAGGTCAGTTTCCATGGGGCGCTCCCAACCCTAAAAACTCCATCTGCGTCCTCCCTATTGTCGAGTGTCAGGTCAAGCCATGCATAGGGAAAATTCTTATCGCCTGATTCAACAGCTACAAGACTCAATCCGTTTTCGCTTTCAAGCACAAACGGTGTAATAAGTTTTTTGTCGCGATAGTAATGTTCAACCCCCTGCATTTCAGCGTAGGTGGCTTTTTGATCGACCGTACCTCCCGGACCAAAAAACATGACAGCCCAAAACATTATTGGCGCGACTACAAGCACTAAAATTACGACAATTGTTTTATTCATTTTGCTTGCCTACAACTTTGTCTATAAATCACTTGTTGAAACTTCCAAAATCGCTGGTAGGGAACGAACTTCCCTGAGGCAAAGTTTGCGTCAACGCCCCTGGCAGACTTGAAGCCCAGTGCTGAACATCGTAAGGTGATGTGAAATCTGTAAGTAGGGGGTTTATTAGTCCTGCGTTCGTCAAAGCACCAGCAGCAGCATTTGCGCAGTTGTTGCTGTATGTCGAATAGTTAGCACCTTTCCCATAATTATTATTGTAATAATTCATCATTGCCTGTTCTTGTTCAGGCGTGGTGTTGAGAGTTGTGATTGTTACGTTTCGGTTTGCAAGTTGTCCGTTGAGATAATCTGTGGTGCTACTGCCATAATTTTCTATTGTGCCGTAGCTGTAAACACCCTGACCAGTAAATGCCAGTGCTGAATGTCCAAAGACGTTGTAACCATACGAACCACTCGTAATTACGAGTGTTGCTAAACCAAGTGGATCAGACCAACTAAGCGGATTCCCGTTGACATAGGTGTACGTGGAGAAGGTACCTCCTGCCAGCCCTATCGGATCGCTTTCAACGTATCTACCGGTATTTGGATCGTAGTCACGATTGATATTTTGATTGAGTCCTGTCTCAACATCATAGTATTGCCCTGGGAATCGTAGGTTGTTAGTGAACGTACCTTGACCACTCGGATTTTCGTTAGGAGGATTGCCGGAACACCGGCTTCTCCCGATCGCCGTCATTTATATCAAGTCGCCGCTCTTATGGGACACTTGAGTCCACTCACAACCCTTAGAAGTTATATTCATTTGCTCGACTGGGTTGCAATGCGCAGCCTGGACATGGCTCTTGCAAACAAGTTCGCTGAATTGGAAGTGCCGACTCTGGGTAGAATATGCGGACTTTCACCTTCTGCACCTTACAAACCTCCGTACCGTGACCTTGCCGGTCAGCCCACGAAATTTTTGCGTGAATATATTCGTGTTCACGGCAAGCTGAAAAAGGAATATGCAGAAGTTAAAGCTGAACTTACAGAAGACCTTCAGAAGTTGCAAGAATCGCTAAAGTTTCCCGCTCTTCCTGATTTACGTCTTCTTATGACACTTGTGAGTCGACGTATGCAACTTGATAATTCCTTAAGCCTTGCAAGAAATTTTTCGGTTAGTTCAACAACGATTGATGCAATTCACAGCGCCTATCGGCGCATGTATGCCAAGCAATCTGTTCTTCACGAGAAAGCAACATTATCTCCTCCAGCTTTTCCCAGAGCTATGAACGACCGTGTAGAGTTTTGGCGAATAATAGAGGCAACGGAACACTCTTACAAAATTGTGGAAAACAGGCGGGCTTTGAGTTTGGCGGCTGATTGTCTTATTCGACGCACTGGACCACGAACTGGAAATCTCTACTTCAGCAAGCATATTGAAGATGCACCCGACATCGCCCGTGGAATTTTGTTAATGGGGATCGAGCCTGATCAGGTCAAACTTGTCCTTCGGAAAGTTTCTTCCAAAAACTCTGTTGATCCTGATCTCATTAGTATTACTAATCAAATAAAAAACATCGGCATTGAAATTGTGTCCGAACCGCTAGACTGGAAAACTAGGTCTAAAAAATCAGATCTCATGAGACTGGAAATATCCATTACAAATCTTCCTGCGAAGTCGAGTTGGGACCGGTCGGAAGGACGAGTTCGCGGTATAAATTACGCTGCCTTGTGGGTTCTCTTTGCAAATTTATTGTTTGTTCCACAGATATCGGAGTAGCCTCCGGATTTGTTGGCGTTAATATAGCGAAGTGCGTTTGGAGGTAATGAAGGTAATGCTAGACGAATTGACAACCTGTGAAGTTGCTCAAGCTTCTGTTATAACCGCTCTTAAGAATGGGGAATTAACTTCTATTGACGGAGTGATGTCACCACTCTCGATTGCTCTAACCATTCGCCTTGGCTCAACAATATTTGACATGAACTCATGGTGGGTAGCATCTCCTCAGGGCTACACCTGCCCAGCATGTGGCCGAGAAAAGATCAATCTGGCGCGATTAAATAACAAACAAGAAGTTATGTGCCACTTGGTCGAACATCATGACCACATGAAAGATGTGCTGAAACGACGTTTCCAGGAAATTTCTGTAAAACGTGCTGTCGTTGTTGCGGATGAGCAGGCCGAAAAATTTGCAAAACGCTCAGCAACGATGATATCAGCCTACGAAAATACGCTTATCTGTGTTGATTGCAATAATGCTGATGTTTTGGCGAAAAAGGCATCAGCGGCCCATCGTGACTTCTCATTTTCACCACAAGAACTCTTTCAAATTGTAAAGTCGGAACCAAACAAATCCCATGAAATTGATATCGACATCGCAAAGACTATATGGGCTGAGCAGCAAGGAACATTTCTTCTAAGAATGAAAATTGCTGACCGCATTGCTGAAATTGCTGCCAATAACGAACACTGGTTTCAACCCGGCAACCTAAATTGCGACCCAAATATAATTAGTCGAAGAGCTAACTCCTTTATTGAGCAAAAAGGAGCCTTCGGCGTCCTATCATTACTGAGTGGTTCAAAAAGGATCAAGCAACCCAGATTGGTTTCTGAATGGCGAGAAAAATCCCATCACGCACCATCTCTCCCCCCAACTTCAAACGAGATAGAGCATGCAGGCCAAGTAGGAAACCCTAAATTCTGGAATATGCTTAATGATGAGTGGAAATGTCCATGTTGCTTGAGGAGCAAGCGAGAGATTGTTCGCAAAAACAAACATGGTGAATGGATATTTTCTGCCACATCAAATTCCTTCTACAATGCCACATCGAAATGGAAGAAAATCGAAATTATTACCTGCGGCGATTGTTTGGAGTCGGCAAGAAATTTGGGGAAAGAGGCTGCGTCTCACGTAATAGGTAAGACTATAATAGGATTTACCGCTCAAATAAGTATTCAAGAAGTTCAAAGTTGCGTTATACCAAAGTCCTATTCACGCCACAATATTGATAACGCCAAAGCCGAGCAAATACTCAGAAATATCATTCACAGGTTGTTGTAATTGTTGACAAGCCAAGGATTTCCCATTTGCGACTAGAAAACTGTGTTCTGTCCACGATTACGCCGTAACTACTTGTTTTGTGCAACACCCCTGAAATGACACTTCAAAGTGGCGCCATTACGGCGAAAATCAGTGGCGCCTTAATGCCGAAAAGTGACAAATGCCTTCAAGCAACCACTCGAATTCTCTAATCGTGATTGTTTGTGTGTTCGTCTCGCTGTGTTTCGGCCAATGAAATTTCTCCTCTTCCAAGCGCTTTTGCCACAGGCAAAAACCATTGCGATGCCAGTACAAAACCTTGATCTTGTTGCGCGAACGATTGACGAATACATACAGCGCACTTTCAAACGGATTCAAACCCAGTTCCTGTTCGACCATCACGCTCAGCCCGTTAATCGCTTTCCTGAAGTCGATCGCGTCACGGCACAAATAGACTTGTTCGATATCGCAGCCGGGATGCATTAGCGAGACTCCGGCAAAGCACGGCCCAGCCAGCCATTCCGGTGCGGGCAGTGACGTCATTTCCAGATGCAGGCCGGACGGCAATATCAGGGTGCAGAGACATGAACGCGGTTCAGCGACGCGTAGCGCCACGAATTTTTTTTATGCCCGGCTTCAGTCGCTACGGTATTTGATTTCAGCTTGCGTTGCCAGTAATACAAAGCGGCAATCGAGAGGTCGTGCTGTCTCGCATAGGCACTTGCTGAAATTGTTTCACGCTTGACGGCGGCTGCATGCGCTGCCCAAAATTCCGTTCGATTCTTCATCCTGGCTCCATCTTGTTTGAGTGGCGCCAAGCATGCGGAATTTTAAATTAAGTAACAAGGGCGGCTATTGTGGATCGTTTACCAACTAACGTTCAAAATGGTGCTCCTGATTGCCAGAAAACAGCATCACCAGATTAGAGAATCCCTGATGCCCATCAGCGCTATATGGAATAGATTCGTCGTGTGTTTTGCATTAGCTCGATTTGCTGCCGCGTAGCATCATGAAACTGGATGCTCGCAAATAAAGAGTGGCGTCAGAGCTTATCAGCACTTCCAAATGTTTCAACCGTCCAGTTAGCAGCTCCAAATTTCTTACGAAGACGCACAGCACCGAATCCGGAATTTTGACGGCTGAGGTTCATGCAGATGTCTCCAAGCCGCTTTAATTGGGTACTCTCCAAGTCAGGCTTCCTTGTTGATGTAGAGCTTATGTAGGAATGCGGCGCGCAGCCTTTAATTCGTGCTTTATCGACATCCGTAGGTAATCTATGTTTCCCTAGATTAAATGGGGTCAAGCATGCAACTGGGTCTGTACTGAGCAATGTGGTCCATATTGCTGGATTATCTCCGGTATATGAACCATGATGTGCAACCTTATATGCAGATGCTGATCGTCGTGCACTACTCCATTTATCGGTAACAACAGCTGACCAACCTAATAATGAGTGTTCTTCAAGATCAGAACCAAGCAATATCGCATCATCTCCAAAATCAACATGTATGGATACAGCTTCAAGATTTGGTGACAGTATCGGCGGCGCGTCATTAATCGGCCCCCCTCCACTACTATTAGGAAGATACTGTGCCATATGTGCAATCGATTGGCTGATCGCTGCATGAACAGGGGAAAGAGCGGTTACTCTGACTTGCCGACCCAATATACTAAGCTCAAGAATATTGGATCGCTGGTTCACATAATAAACCTGCTCACGCTGCTTTATAATTTCAAAAAGTTCCTTTGCTCCGCGTGACAGGCCAGGAGTATTGTGTCCGCTGTAGGCCGCTAAAAAAGTGGCCGCTTCTGTTTCATTAAAAACAGACGAAACCTGGAAATCTGCTTCTGGACAACATGCTGCAATTTTGGAAATGCCGCGAACATGATCGTCGTGCCAATGGGAAGCAACAATGGCACGAACCAGTTTCGGATCAACACCGATGCAAGAGAGGTAGTTTAATGAAGCTGGTGAATCAGAGTTTGGATCAATACACGAATCGACCAGCATCCAGTTTTGTTCTCCAAGATGTATGGCGATTGCTTCGCCAAATCCAGGACCAAATAGAGTGACTTCAATTTCGTCAGACGCTGGTGCGATCCCGTAATTGATCATTCCGCAATCGGCCGTGCTTTCATCTTTGAAAGAATCATTTTGGCATCGCGTTCAACTTGGGCAACTTGATTTTTCGTCCATGACGGACGCCTGCGAAATCGAAGTTCTTGTGCATTTTCAATACCGCTACGTTTTTTTCGCTTAAAAAGCGTCAGATAAAAAATTGCCCCGGGACGAACAAGATCGATATCCTGCTCTGAAACCCACTGCAGCTCAATTTCGCCTGTATGTGGCGTCACATGACCCATTTTGGCATTTAAAAAAACTTGCATCACTCCTAGCTCACGATCAACTTCAATGACGCTACCTTCCCACACTTGAATAACGGCTGAGTCGATGGTTTCAAATCGCGGATCCTTAACAATTAATGGAGTGATGTATGGCTTTTCCTGCGTCTGATTCTTTGCTACCAAATAATCTTGATTATTTTTAATTGGCGCTTGTCCGAAATTACGGGGTATAGATTCCTGTTTAGATAACCAATTAGTAACTCCTGTCCCCCAATGAATATATGACGGCGCATCTCCTTCATAAGCGTCTACTAACGGTGACATAGTAGGAGATGATGAATTAGATACGAGCGACAAAAAAGGTGAAGAAGATAAAGATGTACCCCGTAATCCACTGTGGGACACATCAGACTCGGAAGCGCAATATTGGGTTATCGAGTTTAAGCTCATGCTGTCGATCCTTGTTCGGCGCTCAATGCTTTTGAAATAAGACCATCAAATACTCTAATTGATTCTTCCCAAGAAGATTGCCAGTTATCGTCAACAACACGTGCGGCATATTCTGCCATAGTTAAGTTGTCAGCAGCGTCCTCATGAGTAACGTAATGATCGTTGTATAACAAATACACACCCGACTTTAGTCGAGATGATGGTTGAAGAGTTATGCGAACCGCATTACCTGATTTTGGGGCTTCCCCTCGTGTTATAGGTTCAATCAGGATGGTCAAATCCGCAACACCTGCTGAAATGTTCTCGCCAGGAAAAAGTTCATTCCAGATTTTTTTGGGAGCAAGAACATCGCCAATCTTGTGATATTCCGCTTGAGTTGCAATCCTGAAGTGCCCCATAAAATTGATGCCAATTGCAGCAATGGGTGTCTGCGGCACTAGAGATAAAACACCTACAGCAAGATCTTTAAAGGCTGGTGATAAAGCATCCTTGCTGGTAAAGGAAAGCTGATTATCGAGCACTTGCAGAGTAAACCAATCAGTTTCCATTAAACTAACTTGATTAGTCACCATAAACGATTGGCTTTTGCGCGCGGCCTCGGCGTCCAGAGTACCAATGAGGCCATTCCGCTCCAGCCAGTCTGGAGAAAAGATGGCTGGATTGAACGACCCGGCAGCTACAATTTGCGAGCCAAAGATTTCAGCGGTATACGTCACTTTTCATTCCAAGGGTTAATCGTATTTCAATCGTATCACTTGCGAAGTGATCTCTAGACTCATAATAGCCTGTTAATTTTGCCATACTTTAACCGTTTAGGTTCCAGATTTTACTGTATCGGCTAATAATCAGGCCAGCTTCGTTGCCACAGTCAGTTTCGGCCCATATCGTAAAGTGGGGTAGGACTGTTCATGTTGCTGGTGAACTTCATTTATGAGACAGGAAAATCTACTTATTGTAAGGGTGCATTTGTTTGCTGGCATGGGTCTGAAGTAACGGTTCGGAAAAACTTGGAACCAGACATTGAGATATGCTGAACCAACACCATTATCGAAAATTCGCGATAGTCTGCAAAGGCCGACTTTGAGGCTTTCACCGTGGCCTGTCTTCAAAACTTAAGAAGTATCGATTTAGTTACGGCTTACACCATGCAGATGTGCAATGGATAAACTTATTCATGTTCAGTGAATTTGGCAAGTATCAAAGCAGAAGCCTGTCCCGTTGTAAGTCTGCCTTGAATAATTTCTTCTTGCATCGCCAACTCCTCCTCGTCAGCCACAAACCCGCTTAGGGCCATGGAGGCGTTGGCTTGACGAAAGGACTCGCGCCTTTTCTCAACAGGATCTTCAGGCTGGGATGGTAAGTCATTTAACATGTCTACAAAGCTTTTCATCGTTCCCCCTTTTTATCCAAGCCTCAGAATATTGATTTCCTCAAACAGGCCAAGCCTGCGATGTATGTAGCACGCGCAGGATCGTAGTCGTGTTGTCCGATACCTGATACACCAAAATGTAGCTAGGATGTGCCACTGCTTCTCTGGTGCCTTTCATGCGACCTACTTTGAAGAGTTTGGGCTGACCGGCAATCGTGTCCGCTGTTTTTTTGAACAGCGCGTCAGTTTCAATAGCGGCTTGCGGATTATCTAAAGCGATAAAGTCCATGATTCGTTCCCGGTCGTCATACGCTGCCGGTTTCCATTCAAGCCTCATGCAGCAGCCTTAATGCGCTTCTGTAACTCTTTGCGCTTGGCCGCAAAATGTTTCTCCACCTGTTCATGTGGGATGCCAGGACGCGGATCGTCAAGTGCTTCCTGCACTTGGGCGCGAAACCATTTGTCATAGGCTGCGGCTTCGTGTGCCGCTTTCATGCGTATGCCTGCCCCCTCGTTGCTGCGCGAGAGTTTATGGGCAACAGGGTCGTATCCGGTGGCATCCACCTGATACTTGGCCACGCCAATTTCCTTGAGATATCCAACCAGAGTTTCAAACTTGCGGAAGATGCGAACCGTTCCGCGTTTTGCGGCCAAGGCGCGTTCGGTCATGCCGTATTTGATCACCACGCCCCAGCCTCCGGGTTGGCCGATGATATTTGCGCCGTTCACGGCGTTGGCTTCGACGAGCCGGGAAAGCGTTACATGATCTATGGTGTCGCGTGTAGTTGCCATTTTGTCACCTATCGGGCTATTAATTTATAAAGCCAATTATTCCCGTATTATAAAGAACTGGCAATAGGTGGATAGAGATTTTTTCTGATTGCTTTACATAAAATCTGATCTCAGCTTATCGGGCAATCTGACATGGCTGAATGGTTTGAATACTTAATATGGGGATTTTAAGTAAGGTCGTTGCTGGAATTGAATAAAGTAATCCTCGATGAAATCACGCAACTTGACATTGATCTGGTGATTGGACAATTCAACATCATCATCCAAATCATTGTCAAACATAAACAGCTCACTTTTCACCATGTTGCCTGCGGGCTGATATTCCTCGCGGCGAAGAAAATCATGCCCTTCTTTTGAAGTCAGCCATTCATACATTTCCGATAACTTGCCGTGTTTGTCAGCAAACTCCAAAATAATTGCCAGTAAAGCACCTGTTGTTACATCTAAACCATTAACAACAACAGTGCGACTTGAAATATCGGTGGAAGTTAGTTGCAACCAGTCTCCCAGCGTATTTTCTGGGGAATTTGGATTATTCAAAACATCAGTTTTCATATCAGAATTGAAGTAGGAATTGGACTGTATGTAATTTTAATCGAAGTGAGGAGTGGATCTATCTACGTTTAGTTGTCTTTAATCTTTGTTCAACAAGATTAATCAGGTCCCCAGCAGGAATCTGTAACGCCTCGGCGATACTAAAAATCGTTGCAAGCGCTGGCCCTTTTTCGGCGCGCTCTAGGGCACTGATATGGCTACGTTCAGTCCCAGCAGCTTCGGCAAGTTGATCTTGTGTGAGAGCCTGCTGCAAGCGTAGTTCCTGCAGCACTTCACCAAATATTTTAGTAGGTAATTTTTTGTCCTTCATAGGTAGGCAAGGTTTGCCTAAACAGCGGGCCTTGTCTGCATACGGTTGTATGCGCTACACTACTATTGTTAATTCCGCTATACGACAATTTCGCAACTTTGAAGAGGGAAAAATCTATGCATTTTTATAAACTCTGCTTGTTGATTTGCGCTTCACTGCTTCCGCTAAGGCTATTCGCAATACCCGTTGAATTCGACACGCCAGACGCGCATATAGTTGTAGTGCGCGCACTCGATTCATGGTCAGGTGATGAAAGCGCATCTAAAGAATCACTAAATAACGTTAAAGATCACAAAGCCAAATTTACTATTGGTTCTGAAAAAGGGCCAAGGTATGACGTACCCGGCTTTCCATTGCTCTTTGGATTTAATAGCGATTCAGAAGGCAATGCAGTTGTTCAAGGTGTGATCGCTTCGCTCAAACCGCTAAATATTAAACTGACGCAATCTGCCATTAATTTCAAGGTTGATAAGGCAATCCCAATGGAGCCGGCAAAATTAGCGGAGTTCGCAAAGCGTCAAAGTGAGCTGTTCAGGAATCTCGTCATTTCAGAAGGAAATCCAGCCACCTTGCACAACAGTGTTAGCGCAAGAAAGTTTTTTGCCGGAGTGCTTGCAATAGGATCTGTTGTAGTTGGCGGTGAAAAATATGGCTCACTAGGCAGTGAAGCGTTGCTTAATTCCAGTATTCCAGGCGACATATATAACTTTACTTCGACTGGGCGAGCCGCCTTGAACCCTCTGGACTATTCCGTGTTTGATGCGACTAGCTATAAATCAATCGACGTTCGCCGCGTAATTCAAGGGGAAAACGAACGTGTCGGACAGGTCATCATTGCCTACAAAAATGAGAAGTCAGCAGATGCAGAAAATGCCGCCCTAATCAAGGCGATCGTCTCTCTAACTGGGGCAGACACCACGGTCGAGGCAATCCAGCAAGCGCGTGATCAAGACTTAGCTAAGCGGCAAGCCATATGGGACGCTTGTGTAGCTGATGGCAAATGCAAGAACGACTGAGGGTGGCATTCACATTAATCAGCATTAGTAGTTAAAAATACCGAACTAATTATTCAATTCAATATGAAGGAGATTTAGTAATGAATATGCAACTTGTACGCACGTCGATATTTCTTGTTGCTCTCTTTTATATTTCTGGTTGTGCGATCAGTCCAAAATATACCGTTGCCAAAAACGAGTCAGACGTCAGGCAGGGGATTTCTGTCGATTCCGGTTATCCCGGTTGTCCAGACTGCTCAAAGGTGATGACTTATACCTCGTCGGCCTTAACTGGTTACTATTGGATGTATAACGAAAATGTGAATTACAAGGGGCAATTAACAGGGCGTGTTTATGTGGGCGTAACAAATAATAATCCAAACCATAGTAATACCTATTTTCTGAAAGTTGATCAAACTAATAGCGGAATTTTTACATATGGAGCATCGGTATATTTAATTGATGATTCAGGCAATAAAATGCAATTCTCCTATGCTCAGATGAATGGGTATGATTTAAATAAACCCAAAACATGCAGTAATAATGTAGGACAATCATGTTGGTGGACTGATTACTTCTGGCTCGCCAACGCGAAGCTCAATCAAACAATTAATTCCGGTAAACCACTAACCCTCTTTATTGGTCAAGACCGAAACGTTGCCGCAACCGATGGGTTTAATAGAACAATCCAATCAGTTCCTGTTGGCGTTACGATCAATATAAGCAATGAATATTTAAGGATATTCAAGGAGGAACTATCGGTTCGCGGGGTTCAGCTACCTTAAGTAGTTAATCTAGCCTAGCTATCAAAACCGCCGACTTGAAGGAGAAGGCATCCCGGATGATGAACTGGAGTTGATTTTTAGTAGTAGCAACTTGAGCCACGAAAAACTGAACTCAAAGAATTGCCGGCCGTGAAAGTGATGATGTTTTACTTCCGTTTGGGAGTAGAATGACAATTAAGTAGCTTTGGGTAAATCATTAAGACGTTTACGAAAACTCGCCAATTTGGAAGAGCAACTTAATTCCAATTGTCAGTCTAAGGAGATCGTATGAAAGGATATATCACTGGTGTAGTTTGCGGACTCTTGGCATTGCTACTGTATAAAACGCACCCTTTGTTATCAATTTTGGCTGCGGTTCCCCTGCCGATGATAGTGATAGCATTTTGGACAGGAGCAGTCGGCATTCGATTTGAAAAGACGTGATTAGTCAAGTCACCCTTATGTCTTCAAAGTTTATTCGCCCTGTAATAGCTTCTCTATTACTCTTGATACTCACTGCTTGTGGCACCGTCCAGGCAGGTCACGACTTTGATTTGCAAATTTTTGAAAAGCATGTCGAGCGTGGCGTATCAACTCAATTGGAAGTTCGCGCGTGGTTGGGAACGCCGACAGGCTCAGGTGTAAATGTAGACGCGAGCGGCGAAAAGCTCGACGAATGATCACAAGCACCGTCACGCCACAGATGCAGGAGTGCTTTATGAGTTCGATACGGCCTACCAGTTGCTCAGTGACTTTTATGCCGAGGTTGATCGCGTTTTGAAAGAGGTGTCACAATGAACAAAATATTGAAAGTGGGTATTGCTACGGTGCCGGAGCAACGAGCACGGTCTTTAGCTATTGCAGCAGGAACGCGTAAGCGTGGTGCCGACGAACCCAATGTGTGGTTTCCATCGGTAACAGCAATGGCTTGGGTCTTGTCAGACGAAAACATGGCGTTGCTAAAAGCTGTCCGTGAGCAACAACCTGACTCCATGGATACCTTAGCCAAGGTAGTCGGCAAACAGGCCCCCAATGTGTCACGTTCATTGCACACTATGGCCGAGTACGGTTTGGTTAAATTCATCAAGAATGGCCGTACCGTAACACCTCAGGCTACGTTTGAGCATTTGTCGGTGGAGCTTTGCTGAGCATTCCAATGTAGAAAATAAAAAGAGACGACGGCGAGCGGCGGCCATATAGCGTTCTAATTGATACTGTGGTTCGGGGTCGTGCCGAAACCGGATATGGTTGTTTCGTGGTGGCAATATCTATGCCGATAGTGTCACACTTACGCTACTAACTGATATGAAGCGAGTTATATTAGTATATCCGCTTGCCCCGATATAAAGATTAAGTCATTTATAGGGCTGTGCATCACGTTAGGGGTTTCACCAAAATGTCTACTACCGTAAATGTTGGTTGCAAAATACCCAATGGCCTGCAAACTCAATTCGTCATTCTTAATGGTTCAAAACCTCACAGCGGAATTGAGGCCGGTTACACCAGCATAGATATTGAAACGTGGCTAGAAATGAAAAGACATTACAACAATTTCATTTCTAATGGTTCCATTTTCGCTGACCCAAAAGAAGAATCTCAAGCTATCAACTCATTCCACAATCTAAGCATTGCTGAATTCAAATTTCTTGGCATAACAGAAGTAAATTCCGGTTTAATTGCAGGGCACTTTGGCAAAGGGCTAAAGAAAAAATATGCCGAAGAATGGTTAGCCTCTGAAATATTGCCCGCACAAAATCCTGTATCAAACCAAACCTCCGATAAATCCACTCTCGGTCATGATTGGCACGAGATGCCTTTCGGTAAAATTGCTATAGGGGTTGCTACCACAATCATTGGGGCCTGCGTACTTTATCTTATAGCTACTTATTTTGGCGTGAAGTTAAACTGATGTTCAAAACACCTAACGTTCGAGCGGAACTGCCGCGAACCAGCCCGTGCCACGATTACTTTCAAATCTGCCGCTTAACAATATTCCAATTAAAAAATACTTATAGGGAATAACCAATGGAGCAAAGTATCGTTGTTGGCCTCATCACTTTTTTCCTTGGCCTCATTCTTGGCCATAGGCTCAGCTTGGGAAGAGATAAACGAAAAGAATTCAATGAGATTTCCGCGCCAATTCGTCTCGCCCTCTTGCAACAAATTAAAATACTCGAATCCAACAGATTCATTAGTAAGGTGAGCAGTTCCGATTTTGACCGCTTAGAGATGTATTTAAGTTTTTGGCAAGTCACTTGTTTCCGCAAAACTTTGGCTGCATATAAAGACACACAAAATAAATGTGGTCATACTGGTACTGATGGAGGTTTTGTAATTGATGATCTTTCTGGCTACATTAAACAATCTCATAAACTTCTTTCCTATGCCTCAATCAAGTAAGCCCATCTTTACATTCGAGATGGACAGAAGCGGCCTGCCTCTCAATTTTACGTTGGGCATCAGGCATTCATGCCAATAGGACAATTTCATGACTACTAAACAATCTATTGTCAATGCATACTTAAAAATGTGGCCTCGTGAAGTGTTAGACCTTCGGAACGGGAATCAATTATTGCCAGAGGTATGGAGCCCACTTCAGAAGCCCGGCGTTTACGTTTTGTATCGCGACGATCATCCGTACTACATTGGTCGGGCAACGAAACTTAGTTCTCGAATTCATGCGCACGCCAATCGCCCGAAAGACAAGTACTACAATTTTTGGAACTTTTTCTCAGCGTTTATAGTTAATGACGTTCAGCATATTCCTGAGGTTGAGGGAATTCTTATAGCTGCTTTTCCCACAGAAAATTCAGCTCAGCCAAGATTTAAGAAACTCGCCATTCCTGCGAAGGTTGCTCGAATGGTTCATTCACAAAGACTGATTACTGTAACTAAATAGTGGCGCATCCAAACAAATGATGCCCAACCCGCCAGTCAATAGGGACTCCGCGAATATACGAGAAGCCTCTCGGTAAAGTTTTCTGGGGGTTGCAACCGCAATCATTGGTGCTTGCATTCGTTATCTTATCGCTACTCATTTTGGCGTGAAGTTAAACTTATGCTCAAAAACCCTAATCATGTAAGCTAAGCAGCAATATACTAAGCCAATAATTTTAGGAGGCCCAATGGGGAAGAAATCCGACAAAGCCGTGTTTGAATTGATAGTGGCTATTATTGTACTAAGTACTAAATTAATTTGGTTTACTGTTACAACTACTTTTAAGCTTATTCAATATATATTGAATGAGCTTGGCAAGATAATAAAAGAACACGATAGAGTTAAGCAGAAAAATACTAGTGTTAAATTACGTACTGCCACTATTGAGGAAATAGAAATTTATGCTGAATCGAAAAATATTCCCGAAGCGAAATTAGCAACCGCTGATTTTCGAATTCCAGTCGCCCCAGAAGGATATGGTGAAGCGAAATGGATACCTACAGAGCGATCTGTGAAAATTGACGGAATTACTATTCCCGGTGGCATGGTATATGTTGGCACAATATTAAAAGCCGGATACGGCTCAAATGATCCATGCCTGATCGATCCTTCAAAACTAGTCTCAGAATCAGGTGATTTTACGGTCGGGCATTTGTCATATTGGCCAAGCTATTCCGATATTTCTGCAACGGATCGCCGTGCATATCTTGAGTGGCTTGCTGGTGGACGTAAACACCCAGAAGCTGATATTGGCTATGTATTTCTGTTCTTTTACGGGCTCGAACGCCGAGTAATAATTGATGCATCCACAGATTCCGCGATACTAGCGGATTATCCTGTTATAGCGCAGGAAATTCGTCGTTTGCTAAGCATTTATGGTGGTAAGTCTGGATCGTTTCAAGGGTATGCGAGCGGGCTGCTTGATTGGATTTCACTTGGTATGCCTGAAAACAATAAATTGTATCTTGAGCAGGTTCCCGAACTTTCCAAAACTTACGAGTTACCTTTTTATATCCGCCTATGTTTGGGAATGGCTGCAGTAGATAAGGCTCCAGTACCAAAACACCTTGCTTGTGCATGGTCAAAGCTTGAACCTGGTATTATTACGCGTACTCCAGCAAGACGTTGCCCGGAATATTTTGATAAGTTATTCGAACAGAAATACACCGAAATATTTGGTTCTGGCATAGTTTTGTCTCCCAATCGTACCAAGCTAAAAGTTGTCTATCGTCCAGCATCCGCAGGTTTGAGAGGCGTCAACGATTCCTTACTAACCAAAACATGCGGTGACTTGCCTGATGTGTCAATTTTAACGGGGCCATTAAAGAAGCTGCAACAAGTCGTCTATGCAGTCAACGATGCCTTAGATCCATACAGTCGTGCGATCGCAAAAAATGCCGAGGCAAAAAATACGCTTGATAGTTTGATTTACTTGCCTGTAGCACTCTGGCCTGATGATGTGCAGAAGGCTTTTGCCGAACTCAAGTCAGAGGTCGATCAGGGCGCGGTCACATTACCGTTTCAGGAGTTATTGTCGAAGCTCAATGGCAAAACCATACTTTCCAAGGAAAAAACACTTGTCCTTGCACGAGTGTTGGAATCAGCGCACATCGGGATGGAGCCGGATGTTTTGGGTGCTGCCAAAACTCTTAAAGCAGAGGATGCAGTCGTTTTGTTTGCCGAGCAGTCAACCAATGACTTGCCACGCACAAACGGAGCTTATCAAGCTGCACTTTTGACTCTACAGTTGTCATCTGCCGTGGCCATGGCAGATGGTGAGTTTAGTGCCACAGAGATGAGTTATCTTCAAGAGCAGATCAATTTGTGGACACACCTTTCAGCAAGCCATCAGCGCCGATTGATCGCTCATCTGAACCTTCTAAAATCCATGCCAGTTTCATTTGCTGGGCTAAAAAAGAAATTCGAACCATTATCCTTATCTGAAAGGGAGTCCATTGCGGCATTTCTGGCAACTGTAGCTCAGTCCGACGGCGAGGCATTACCTGCTGAAGTCGATACCCTGAAAAAGATTTATAAAACGATAGGCGTTGATCCAAATAAGGTATTTAGCGATATTCACGCAGTAGCGTCAGGCACTATACCGGCTTCCGCAGCCACTTCGAACGAGGGAACAGGATTCACTCTCAATGCTCAACGGATAGCTCAATTGCAACGTGAGTCGGAAAAAGTATCAACTCTTCTGGCGGATATATTTAAGGAAGACGAACTTGAAATTGCCAATCATCCTGAACCTGCACCAGAAATTGAGGCAGTTGATGATTCTCAGCGCCTCCTTGGACTGGATGAGTCACATACGGCATTGGCGAGAATGCTATTATCACGCCCACAGTGGAGACGTGAAGACCTGTTGGATGTGGCTGCCGATCTCGATTTGATGCTTGATGGGGCATTGGAGCACATCAATGAAGCATCATTTGATACTTACGACTTTGCCTTTACCGATGGTGAAGATCCAATTACGATCAATCTAGAAATATTTGCGAAAATAGAACAATGACATCAATACGCCAGAAAGACCGTGATGCGATCCTTCAGTCCTTGCGTGCCGGGGTCGTGCCCCGTACAGGGCAGCATCTGATTCAAGTTGGACGCACCAGAGAAATAGAAACTTTAGTTGGTGATATTGACCGTATTGCTGATGGCGGGTCCTGCTTTCGTCTGGTCATTGGTGAATATGGCGCGGGTAAAACATTCTTCCTGAATTTAATACGTTCGGTAGCGATGGAAAAAAAACTGGTCGTGACAACTGCCGATCTCAACCCTGACCGCAGGCTGCATTCCAGCAGCGGGCAAGCAAGATCGTTGTATGCTGAATTGATGCGTAACCTGTCCACCAGAACAAGGCCGGACGGTAATGCATTGGGCGGTATTGTCGAGAAATTTATATCGACAGCCAATGCGGAGGCAACGGCCTCTGAACAATCTACCGAGGCGGTGATTCGGCAAAAGCTTGATTTTCTGACCGAGCTAGTCAATGGCTATGACTTTGCTGATGTCATCGCTGCCTACTGGCGAGGTTTTAATGAACATAACGAACAGCTAAAAACTGATGCCATTCGTTGGCTTCGTGGCGAATTTTCTACCAAGAGCGACGCAAGGCAGGTGCTAGGAGTTCGCTCTATCATCGACGATGCAGCGGTATACGATCAACTGAAACTGCTGGCGAGGTTTGTTCGCTTGGCGGGCTATTCAGGTTTGTTGGTCAATCTGGATGAACTGGTTAACCTTTACAAACTTTCAAACGCACAAGCCAGAAGCTCTAATTACGAGCAACTCCTGCGCATATTGAACGATTCATTACAGGGAACTTCGGTTGGACTTGGTTTCGTTTTAGGCGGAACCCCGGAATTCCTTATGGACACTCGAAGAGGGTTATATAGCTATCCTGCACTTCAAAGACGCCTAACACAAAATTCCTTTGCACAAGATGGCTTGGTAGACTTCAACGGCCCCGTGATCCGGTTATCAAGTCTGGAACAGGAAGAGTTTTATGTGCTGCTGCATAAAATTCGCCATGTGTACGCTTCAGGGGAACCTGCAAAGTACCTATTGCCGGACAATGGTATCTCCAGCTTCATGGCACACTGTTCAAAGAAAATAGGCGACACCTATTTTCGAACACCAGGAACCACAATTACTGCATTTATCGATCTGCTTGCGATACTCGAACAGAACGAGGGCGTTGAATGGCAGAGTCTGATAGGTACTATTGTGGTCGCACCCGATACGGGTGGGGTGGCTGACCATAAAGTAGATTCAGACGGAGGTAATGAGTTTGCATCGTTCAAGATGTAACAATATAAACCCACGCTTAAATCCAATCTGCGATGTCCGATAGCTCATCATTTCATTTACTGGACGAACGCATTCGCCGATTTATTTGGGCGGAGGGTTGGGAATCATTAAGAGATGCGCAAGAGTTGGCAATTCCTCTGATCCTAAATGCTGATAAAGATGTAATTATTGCAGCAGCTACAGCTGCCGGAAAAACTGAGGCTGCATTCTTGCCTGCGTTGACCCACTTACTCCAAACCAATCAGGCAGGATTGATTGTTTACATCAGCCCTTTGAAGGCGCTCATTAACGACCAGTTCGGGCGGCTTGAACGACTCTGCGAGCAGTTAGACATCCCAGTATGGCCATGGCACGGTGATGTTTCGGCTACGGTCAAGAAACGTTTTATGAGCAAGCGGCATGGCGTGTTGCTTATAACCCCAGAATCTCTAGAGGCGTTTCTCTGTAATCGTGGAACCTCTGTCAAATCGATCTTTGAGCACACAGCATATTTTGTAGTTGATGAACTGCATGCGTTTATCGGTTCCGAACGAGGTAAACAGCTTCAATCGCTTTTGCACCGCATTGAATACACGCTTGGACGGACTGTTCCTCGCATTGGTCTTTCTGCAACACTCGGAGATATGCGTCTCGCAGCTGGTTTTCTTCGTCCTGGCAAGGCAAGCTCTGTAGCAATAGTTCACTCCAAATCGCAAAATGCAGAATTAAAGATTATGGTCAAAGGATACGAAGAGCCTTTGGTCGTGAAACCAAACAAGCTAAAAGCTGACGATCAAGATGCCGCCGAACGCGAACCCGTTACTCCGGCACTGATAGCAACGCATCTGTTTAACTCGCTTCGAGGATCAAATAATCTCGTATTTCCAAACTCACGTCGAGAGGTTGAACGATTCACCCACCTTTTAAACCGGCTGTGCGCACAACAAAATGTACCCAACGAATTTTGGCCCCATCACGGTAGTTTGTCGAAAGAAATTCGTTATGAAACAGAGGTGGCGCTGAAACAAAAAGAGCGCCCGGCGACAGCAATTTGCACCAACACCTTGGAGCTTGGGATTGATATCGGAGCAGTCAAAAGCGTTGCACAGATTGGTTCTCCACCATCTGTGGCCAGTTTACGGCAACGTCTGGGTAGGTCAGGTCGTCGTAAAGGTGAACCGGCAATTTTACGTGGATACTGCATTGAAAACGCGTTAGATGAAAAATCCTCTTTGTCGGCTGAGTTGCGTCTGGATACCATTCAAATGGCAGCGATGATTTTATTGCTGCTGGAGGGATGGCTGGAACCACCCAAGGCTGATGGCTTGCATTTTTCAACGTTGATTCAGCAAATCCTTTCGGTAGTTGCTCAAAATGGTGGGGCATCTATTGGCCAGTTGTACGGTCTTCTCTGCGGGCCAGAAAGCCCATTTTATGTGGTAACCAAAGAGGAATTCGTCGAGCTTGTGAGGCACTTGGGGGTAAAGGAAATGTTGATGCAGGATTCGTCAGGTGATCTGCTGCATGGCCGCTTAGGTGAAAAATTTGTTAACCATTATACTTTCTATGCGGCGTTTGCCACGGATGAGGAATTCAGAATCGTAGCTGGTGGAAAAACTTTGGGTACACTCCCTGTTAATCAAATGCTTGTTACTGGTCAGCGAATTCTCTTTGCAGGTAAAACATGGCGCGTTGAATCGGTCGATGAAGAGCAGAAGACCATATACGTCACTCGTACATCAGGTGGTACCCCGCCAGCATTTTCAGGTGGTGGTGGGCATGTTGACACAAAAATCCGTCAACGCATGCGTGAACTTCTTGAAGAAACATCCATTCCTGCGTTTTTGGATGAAACAGCCAGCCGGTTTCTTACTGAAGCTAGAAGTAATTACATAAGATTCAACTTAAAAAAGACTTGTACTCTCGATTTTGGCAGAGAGGTATTTCTCCTAACATGGCTTGGTGACGCCAGCAATGAGGCTTTGGCTTGTATGCTTATGACACAGGGGATGGAAGCCATAGCATCAGGATTAGGCGTGGAGATACAAAAAGGAAGTCGTTCGATGGCGGAAGTTCTAGACTTAATTACCCCTATTCGCTGCAACGAAGATATCCCGCTCGATATTTTATTGGCAAAATCCCAAAACCTACAGCGTGAAAAATGGGATTGGGTTTTACCTGAACATTTGCTCCAAAAAAGTTACGCAAGTCTGTATCTTAATTTGAGTGAAGCGAGGAAATGGCTCGAAGAATTTATCAACAAAAAAGCTGAGGCCTCTACTTAGGGTAAATCTGCTAACACCTACATATACTGAAATGCCAACTGAAATTGCTATGTTTACGCTAATTGACAATGAGCGCAAAGCCACCCGCAATATTGTCAATTACCTCCATTAGGAAAAGCGATTGACTGCTTGAAATCCACCCTTGGTGAATGATAATCATGTAGCCGGCCTCCTAGCTGCGTAGTTGCAGCAAGGGTAAAGTTTAAGGTGCGAACCAAACCTAACCCAAGGAGACCGACATGAAGAAGTATATCGGAATTGATCTGCATTCGAACAACAGCGTGGTGGTTGTAACAGACGAAGAAGACCGCATCATTTTTCAAAAGCGTCTGGCAAACAAGCTGAATGAAATACTGGCGTCGCTTGCGCCATACCAGGAGGAAACCGTTGGTGTGGTGATTGAATCGACCTACAACTGGTATTGGCTGGTGGATGGCTTGCAGGATGCGGGGTATCAGGTGCATCTGGCGAACCCTTCGGCGATCAAGAAATACGAAGGGCTGAAGTTTAGCGGAGACTTCGCAGACGCAGCCTACCTTGCACATCTGCTGCGCCTTGGCTTATTGCCTGAGGGCTATATTTTTCCACGGGAGCTACGTGCAGTACGAGATCTTGCACGAAAGAGGATGCAGCTGGTGCGCTGCCGGACGGCACAGATTTTATCTATCGAGGGCATTCTGGTACGGGAAACCGGTGGTCGAATGAGCGGCGAGAAGGTCAAGACGATGACAACCGAAACAGTTGCAGCATTTGGTTTTGTGCCCGATGTAACTTTGGCGATGGAGTCCAACCGAATAATCTGCCAGGCACTGCAGCAGCAGATCAAGATACTGGAGGAACGATTGGAATCGGAGGTGAAACTGCAACCGGGATACCGACTCATCAAAACGATTCCCGGAATAGGTCAAGTACTGGCCACGACGATCATGCTTGAAGCTGGCCCCGTGTCACGGTTTGCGGATGTCGGAAACTTCAGTTCTTACTGCCGCTGTGTTGACAGTCTACGCGAAAGTAATGGCAAAAAGAAAGGATCAGGCAATACCAAGAACGGTAATAGATATCTAGCCTGGGCATTCATGGAAGCGGCGAACTTTGCGTTACGCTATTGCCCGGAGGCCAAGCGCTTTTATGAGCGCAAGAAGAATCGGACCAATCGGATCGTGGCGCTCAAGTCAGTTGCGCACAAGTTGGCTCGCGCAAGTTATTACATCTTGCGAGACCAACAACCGTTCGACGTAAAAAGATGTTTTGTTTAGAGTTTGGCCAAAGGCGTTGAGCCAGGTTAACGGACTGGAGTCAAACCACTTCGAATGATTGGACAACGCCTTTGTGCCATCTGTTTTGTGCAACACTGAATCGCCCAAGCCGTGAGCCACTTAAGGACTGGAGTCGAAATAATGACAGCCACGTTGAATGTAACAACCAATTGGACACGTCTTGGCACCAAAGTTTCTCTGGGACGGCAAAAGCCGTCAGGGCTTTCGTAAAGCATTACGATAAGCTTGATCTCGATGGGTGTCTGGTGCGATTCTCTTCGCAACCAATTGAATGAGAAAACGGGTGCGGTTAAGTTTGCAAAAAGCAAGGTGGCATGGCTTTATGCTTCGTAGTAGCGCAACTAGATTGCGATGGTTATATTTTGCACTTGACTACCGGCCGACTAATGGGCGTCCTTTATCGGGCAATCAATTCGTGTAGGGCTATGACCGGAGTGGGTTACGTGGCGACGAAGAGCAAAAAGAGTAAGATACGTCCGGTGTTTGCTACATAGCCGCCATAGGAAGCTGCGGTGGGTGACTGGGCATTCCCGGCCAAAAACGGGCACTCACCAACGGCCGCTTTCCGGCAACCCAGTTTGATACGATGCACTTCGTTTCATTGCCATTTGCAGTGCCAATCCACTTCGCTATCTTGCAATATTATCTATTCATGTTGGTGATGCATTCGCTAAAATGGACGAACCGCAGCTTGTGAAATTTTGAGCCGGCAATTTACATTTCATAATAACTCACATTCCGATGCCTACCTTCTATCAAGAAAAGAACATCATTTCTTTCGTGGCGCACAATGCACAGGTGGCGGTACACCGGCACCATTGTTTTCAGATTCTGCTGGGGCTTTCTGCGCCATTTAGCAGCAATACTGGCGGGACGCTGTACGCCGACCGACGCGCACTCATCATCAACCAAAATGTGGCTCATGCCTGTAATGGGCTGGGCGGTAGTAATCTGATCATATTCATCGATGCGGAGAGCCGCACTGGTTGGCAATTAAAGCAGATGCTGGATGGGCAGTCGATTCTCGATCTAACCGAGACTTGGCTGGAGGCAAAACCACTCTCACCTGGGATGGATGAAATACGGGCGTGGCAGAATGCGCAAGCTCTGGAGTTGGCCGAGGAGGCGCTGGCATTGTTGACGGCTGATATACAACAGGCGAACACCCGCGACAGACGTATCGAGCAAGCAATTGATTGGGTGGAGCAACATCTGCATGAAAAGATCACATTGCAGGATGTTGCGGCGCAGATACATCTCTCGCCGGAGCGAACACGGCACTTGTTCGTACAGGAGGCCGGCGTGTCATTCTCACAATTCCTGATGTGGAAGCGTATCAAGTCGGCCATCGTGTTTGCCGTGCGAGACGGGATGAGCCTAACAGAGGTAGCCTTACGTGCCGGCTTCGCCGATCAGGCGCATTTTTGCCGCTTGTTCAAACGCACTTTCGGCATCCCCGCGGGCGGGTTGCTCCAGAATAGCCGTTCTATTCAATTCATTCATCCGTCAGCCAGTTAACTTACGACTGATTTATAACGCTGCGCACTGAATACTAACCTTAGCAACTTAACAGTTGCCGAGATTCGCATATTTAAACAAACACAAGGTTTTTTACTGGAGAGTAAATGGATAAAGAAACAGGACGATTGGAAGCTTTTAGTGATGGAATATTTGGTGTCGCAATCACGCTTCTTGCACTCGATATCCAAATCAAGCCCAGTGCGGATGCAACAAATATCTCCTTGTGGAAGGACATCCTTGAGCTTTGGCCCGCATACCTGACTTACTTTAACTCTTTTGCAGTTGTGCTGCTGATCTGGATGGGGCATCACATGACCTTCCGGGAGGTGCGCTCGGCCAACGTGCGTATCATCTATCTCAACGGGTTAATGTTATTGTTGATTGCATTATTTCCTTTTCCTACGCGGACGGTTGGCCAATTCATAGGCAGTAACGCAGAAGCCGTTGCTGTTGCCTTTTATGCGGGGTACACCGCTCTAATCTCTTCTTCATTTTTGGTGCTTACGCTTAATCTGCGCGCCACGCCCCACTTGCTGACTCGTGGTGACAACATGAGTAAGGAGCTTGGAAAGCTGGCCGCTTTCGAGGCAGTGGGCATTGCGCTTTATGTTGTGCTGGCTATTTTAGCTTTCTGGTCACCCCATGTTGCTTTGGCCGGTACGTGTGCCATGTGGATTTATTGGGGGGTAGTAGTCGTTATGGGCGAAAGTAATTCCGGCAAACCGGTATAGCGAATATATAAAGGCATTCCTGCGTTGGGCTGCTCCAGAATAGCCGCTCCATTCAATTCATCCGTCCCCTCATCGGCTACCATCCGTGCTGATGCAGCATATCTTGCCGCGCTCACTAATAAAGGATTACACAATGACGACATCAATATCGCGCCCCATACTGGTAGTGGGCGCAACCGGCCCGACCGGCATCGAAATTTGCAAACAGGCACTGGCGGCTGGCATGAAAGTACGAGTTTTGGTGCGCAAGCCTTCGCGTTTGCCATCCGAACTATTACCCCGTCTGGATGTGATACAAGGCGATGTACTGAACACTGAGGCAATGGTAGCAGCGATAAGTGGCGTGGAAGCAGTCGTTAGCGCATTAGGCTCGCCTTTGCAGAAAAAATCGGTCACTCTGCTGTCCCAAGGCACAGAGAAAATGCTGCAGGCTATGCGGAAGACGGGCGTATCGCGTTTGCTGTGCATCACCGGCATGGGGGCGGGTGATAGTCGCGGGCATGGTGGTTTTTTATATGATCGCGTCATTCTGCCGCTATTGCTGAATCAAATATATATCGATAAAGACAGGCAGGAACAGATTGTCCGTGAGAGCGGCCTGAACTGGACACTGATACGCCCTGCATTCCTGACCAACGGCGTTCAGACCGGACAGTATCGGAGTATCAGGTATTTCGAAAAAAACGAGCGCATGAACAAGATATCCCGTGCGGATGTGACGCATTTCGTGGTGCAGGAATTGCAAGAGGCAAAGTATTTGCAGCAGGTTGTGAATTTGTCCTACTGATACATTCAACGCTCTAGCGATTAGACTATTTTTAGTGTTTCCTGTGGCTGAATACCAGTAATGTCGCTTGTGGTTAGTTGCGCCCAATGGATCTTGAAGTATGATATGGCTGTTGTATTTTGCATTGCTGCCGATCATATTTAAGATGGCAATCTGAAGTTGTGCGGCCATCAAGCGACTGTCAGGAATGGCTTTGTGGCGTTTAGTTTGATGAATAGTATGAAGCGAATGACCTATGGTGATTTTAGGTAACAATCCTTACTGTAAAAAACTCCATCATATCAGGCGAAAATATTCTTGAGATATAAACATGAATAAGAGAAAAAGTTATGTGATCTGTGGCGCTTTAGTGTTGATGTTTTCTGCAGTCATGGCTTTGGCCGATGAATCAGTAGGCACTATCAAATCAACTAAAGGAGAGGTTGGTATTTTACGTAACGGCTCGAACATACAAGCTTCGGCAAAAATGAAGCTGATGAAAGCAGACAAGATTATTACAGGTCCAAATAGTTCGGCAGGCATCACATTACAAGATGGCACATTATTATCGTTCGGACCAAAAAGCGTTTCACAGTTAAATGAGTTTCAATATGACCCAGTCAGTCGGGATGGCAACATGCTGATCTCTGTGTTTCATGGCTCAATGCGTTTTGTAACCGGGCTGTTAGGGAAACATAACGCGTCCGCGGTTAACATCCATACTGTTACATCCACAATTGGCATCCGTGGTACTGACTTTATTGTTGTTGTGGAAGGGGGCAATTAAATTATGGACGGATTATCTATTTGGCTGGTTAGTTTATTTATCTGGTCGTTGATGGCGTCACAATCTGCTCCCCCCTTTAAAGAAACAATGATTCTTTTGCCCGAAGTTGACGGAAAAACCTCCGCCATCGTGATCAAGACAGAAACTAAAGAGGCTCTTGTCACGGAACCTTACCATGCAGTAGAAGTTAAAGGCGGGAATGTGGTAAGCAAGACCCTTAGTGAAAAGGAAGTTCAGCAACTTTACCCAGAGGTGATGCAGGCAATTCCAGAGAAGCCGCGTTCTTTCATATTGTTTTTTGAAGAAAATGGAAAAAATCTATCCTCAGAATCTCAGAAGATGATCGAGGATGTTAAGCAAGAGATTGCTAAACGAGCAGCGCCCGAAATCTCCGTAATCGGACATACCGATCGTACGGGATCGAAGGATGCTAATCTTAAATTGTCCTTTGATAGAGCAACGGAAGTGCGTGATATCTTGGTGACGGGTGGCATACCGACAGAAATCATTCAAATCATCGGACGTGGAGAGCTTGATCCAGCAGTGATAACGGAAGATGGAGTTGCCGAACCGCTCAACCGCAGGGTTGAAATTACTGTACGCTAATTTTAGATAACTACTAAATGTCGATTAAACAAACCTAGATTAACTTGTTTGAAGACCCTCATTAACAAACATCTTTGACCTAAAAGAGTAAATTGTGTGAATTAGAAAAATTAGAAACTGACTTTTTAGCAAAAACTTTATCAAAATCATCATGGTCGTATCCTGTTTCACTTCAACGCATGCTTTAATGTAGCCGAAGGTAATTCCTTAAAGTGTTCTTGATAGAGAGCAGAAAAAGCACCCAGATTGGTGAAGCCGCAAGACGAGGCTATAGAGGTAACCGTTTCTCCCTCATGCGCATTTTTCAGGCGATGGTGGACAAGATTTAGCCTTTGATCACGCACCCAGTGCATCGGCGAGCAACCAAAGCGTTCAAAAAAAGCGTATTGCAACTTTCGGGCAGACATGCCGCTAACACGTTCAATTTCACTTAACGTCAATTTCCCTTCCAGATTATCCTGAATGTATTCGCAAACCTCATCTACCTCCCGGCGCGAATGTTTGAAACTGGAAACGGAGTGAGCAGTTAAAAACAAATCAGGTTGCAGCATCAGTACGATATTCCGGTAAAACACATCATCTATACTGGAGAATTCCAATGCCTCCGGTTGATCAAGTAAGGAGTCAACAACTTCGCACAGGTGCCGGAATACTTCATCGAATGAAATGTGATGTGTATTCAGCGTAGGCATACGTTCGGCGTGAAGTTGCAAATCAACATTTTTTTCAAACGATGCGCCTAGAATACTTCTTGCGACCGACTGCAAACGATCCGCTGACAGATCAAATGTTAAGTGTGATCCAACCTCAATATCCTGCCCGCATCTTTCAACACAAGGAAGAAAAAGCGCTGAATGTTTGGCCTGCCATTGATAATGTCTGCGCCCAACCCGAGTAACAAAATTACCGTGAAACGGAATGATTAACGTGATGTCAGTGTTGTCGGTTACTTCAACTGCCGCTGGTGTATTTGCAGTAGCGATAATCTTCATGCCATTGAGATTAACGCTTGTCGATTTGTAGGCAAACAATCCCTCACGATCCATCGTCTCGTAGTTTTTTAGTGATGGGATCACTATGGACATCTCATTGTGTAGCGCATCTAAATCTGATTGAACAACGCTGCCAGCCTCGCCAAAAGGCAAGTGAGGTAATTTGATCTTGGATATGTGTTGTGACTCAGGCATCGCAAATAGCGCTCTCGGTGAACTTGCTTAAATTTAAAAAAATATTAGCACAAATTCGCCATTTTTGCGTTTTTCACATAATCGTGTGCGTTTTTCGAATATTCCGAAATATCAATGTTTGTTATCGTTAAATCAGTCTGAAATTTTATGTGTGGAAGTTCCAATAGTTGACTGATTTTGTTGGATAAATCGAAATATCAGACGCTGATAAATACCAAAAAAAGGGAATAAGTCATGAATAAACAGATTGCGAGCACGAGCATTGTTTTGGCGCTTTTACTGTTCGCGAACACCAGCTACGCATTTGAAGACATTGATGTGATGCTTGGCGCGCGCTATGAGCATGGTCGCATGGGCAATACAGAAATGAATGTGCCGAACCGCGACATGAATGCACTCTGGGTCGATGGCATTGCGGCAAAGAAAATCACGCAGGATCTGGCGCTTGGCATCGATCTGGATATCGGGGTGCAGCGCCAACAGACCGACATACAGTCAGTCAACCGAACTAATGAACAAGGCTGGGGTTGGCTAGCCGGTGTGGGGGCGACCTATCGTGTCAACGACCAAATCGGCGTCGTAGCGGCTGCCGATTTTGCCGGCAAATACTACTTCTCGTATTCCACCAGCGCGAACCAGTCTGACTATCTGGACAGACCCTTTGCCTGGCGCATCGGCACGCAATACTTTCCCCCACAGTATCCCGGTTGGAGTGCGGATCTCTTTTTGCACCACATTGACTGGCGCAATTTCGTGGTCAGCGGTAGCGACAACAGCCATACCACGGCCCAGTCGACGCTCGCTATCGGGCTGAGCTATCACTTCGCCACCGGCCAAGTGGCGGGCGAACAGCCATCGGAACATTAACAACGCAACGAACACTTAGGGAAAAAATCGATATGCAAAATAATCATATGAAAAGTATACGCGGGGTAGCCAGCCTAAAGTCGGTCGGGAGAACATGGCAAGGGGCTTTGCTCTTCTGCGCCATAGCGTTGCTTTCGGCATGTAATGTAGGCGGCGTCGCTGGCGGGTCTTCGCTCAATATGCTCGGCCAACTCGCATTTTCAAGCACGCCGGCAAACTTCGGCGCGGTTGCGCCCGGAAGTACGACAACGATTACTCTGACATTGAGCAATAGTGGCAGCGAGCCTTTGAGCCTGAAGATTTTGACTGACTCCGCGCTGGGATTAAGCGCGCCATTTTCGCTCGGCAACGGAGGAACCTGCACGACAGGCACAGTACTCGCCTCTGCCGCAAGTTGCACACTTTCGATCAGCTTTGCGCCGACTGTGGTCGGTGTTGCATCCCAGACGGCGCAATTTTCCTACGATAGTAACGGTTCATCATTAAATGCTGCGCTGGTGATTCTGGGCACAGGCCAACCACCGGGGCAGATCACCTACTCCGATGGTGCCACCTACGATTTTGGCTCAGTCAACGAATACTCCGGTGCGACTCATACCGAGACTTTGACCAATACGGGCGGGCTTGCCTTGAGCCTGGGCACGCTCAGTTCCGCCAGTCTTGGGCTTTCGGGCCCGTATCTGCTCAACGGCGGCACTTGTGCAACAGGCCAGTCGCTGGCGGTTGGCGCTTCTTGCACGTTGGTTTTTGACTTTGCGCCACTGGCAGCCGGTGCGATTCGGGCGCAGGCGGTCTCGCTGAGCTATCAAAGCAACGGCTCGACTTTCAGTGCGGGAATCACTTTGCAGGGCGCGGGCATCCCGATTGGCAATCTTGCGCTGTCATCCGCGCCAAGCTATAGCTTCGGCCGAGTTTTCGACGGCTCCTCGGCATCGAATACCTTCACCGCAACTAATACAGGTGGTCAGGCACTGGTGCTGGGCACGGTTAGCGCTGCCGCGCTTGGCTTGTCCTCGCCCTATGCGATTAGCGGTGGCACCTGCGCCAGCGGTGCAACTCTGGCCGCTGCTGCGTCCTGTACGCTCACCGTGGGCTATGCGCCGCTTATCATGGGCACGTACGCACAGACGCTCACTTTTAACTACCAGACGGCCAGTCAAAGCGAGTCCACCAGCATCGCGATTAACGGAACCAGCGTCGACTTCATTCCGCTCAGCAACGGTCAGGCTGCGGGGATGGTGCTGGGTCAGCCGGATTTTACACAGTCAGCCACCGCGACGACACAGACCGGGATGCATCTGCCTTGGGGCGTCGGCATCGGCACCAATGGCGCGCTTTACGTCAACGACTACGGCAATGAGCGCATCCTGGGGTTCAATGCCATTCCGGCCAACGGGTCTGCACTTAACCCGCCAGCCGATTTTGTACTCGGGGCGCCTGACTTTATTACAGCGGGCAGCAACAACGACATCATCCCTTACTATTACGCGGCGGCAGCAGCAAATGCGCTTGCCGTCGAAGTCTATCCGAATGCCAGCACGGGTGGCTATCAGGTCAACTTGTACCAGCCGCTGCCGACCAGTGAAACGGTGTTCGATGCGCGCGGCGTGATCCTTGGCGATGGAGCAGCCACTTGCACCCGGAATTCGCTGCAGAGTAACTATCCAGTCATGATCGCTGGGGGCAAGCTGTTGGTCTCGGATCATAATCGGCTTCTGATCTGGAATACCTTGCCCACTGTATCAGGCACGCAGCCAGATCTCGTCATTGGTCAGCCGAACTTCACGACCTGTACAACTGCAGCATCGGCGACAGCCTCGGTTACTGGCTCCATCTATGGTGCGTGGACCGATGGGGTGAAGCTGGTAGTGGCGGACGGCTTATTCAACCGGGTGCTGATCTGGAATACCTTCCCCACCGTCAGCGGGCAGGCGGCGGATGTAGTGCTCGGTCAGCCGGATATGCTTTCTTCCGCAGTAAACAATACACCCAGTGCACCGGGTACAGTTTCGGCACAATCCTTCTACTATCCAACTGATGTTACCTCAAACGGTTTCCAACTTTTCATCGGCGACTCCAACAACAACCGCATCCTCGTGTGGAACAGCTTTCCCACCAGCAACCAGCAGGCGGCAGATGTCGTGCTGGGGCAAGCGGGTTTTGGCACCAGTACTCAATCATTGGGAGGCGCAACCGGCCTGAACGGTGGCACCTGCGGATTAGCTATCTTCAAAGGGCAGAGTCTTGTCGCTGATGACTGTTTCAATAATCGCGTGCTGATCTGGTACGGGCAGTGAAGTCAAAGAGGGCAAGCTGCACGAAAATGCAACGTGCGGCTTGGAGCAATAGGGGTATTCTCAATATTGAGAGTAGCCACAGGCCATACTGAAAAAATGTAAAGCAACTGTGAATCAGAAGTGGAGTTGACTGAATCAAACCCCGTAGCTTACTGCGGGGTTTCTTCATTTCAATTTTGCGCTGTTGAAAAAGCTCAGTCTCTGATTTATGGCTGCGCTATAATTATTTCTATTATGGAGGATGCCATGGATACCCTGACACTATCTCAAACCGATACCCGTCGTCTGGAAAAACTCGCTAATGAGGCAGGACGCGCGCCCAATGAAGTTCTCAAGCATGTTCTGCGCGATGGCTTTGAAGCAACCGAACATGCCATCAAAGTCGTCAAGGCGCGTATGCAAAGCGTCAAGCGTGTCTCACACGACGATGCCATGCAAGAGCTCGACAACTTGATAGAACGGCATGTCAGGAACGAAAAGCAAGCAGCTTGATTGGCATCCAGAAGCCATTGCCGAACTTGCAGAGTCCATCGCTTGGTATGCCAAGCATAATCCCATTGCTGCCAAGCGGATGCGCAAGGCCATCGAACAAGCTGCGCGGACATTGATTGCAACCCCGATTGCTGTTTCTGGTCGCCTCGGTGTGGTCGCCGGAACCCGCGAGCTGCCTGTCGGTCAGCGCGTGCCTTTCACGCTAGTTTTTGTGAGGCACAACCGCACTGGCGATTGCACCATTCTTCACTGCATGCACCAACGCCGGAATTACCCGATAGTGGATAGCGAGAAATGATCCGTTAAGTTGGACTGCGCGTCAGTTGTACTAAGATCAACCATCTATGGATTCATGCATTGAATGGTTCCGATTCGAATGACTCCTTTACGGCAATCAATTTGCATAGTCAGCTGGCGGCTTTGGGTTACAAGCAGTCCGATGAGCCTCCTGATTTTCTCCATTTTGAGTGTCTCTTGTACGTCGCATTGCAGCCGTTGTATTTTCATAAAAACAATCAACTCATCCGTCGGCTTGTAACCCGGAAGCGACAGTCGATGTTCAGAATTCACTTCCAGTTAGCGGACATTCGATTTCATAATCCCTATGATCAAATCGTTTTATTTCGTTATGAATTCAATCGTGATATAACAGCTTAAATCTTGCCAAATCGTATGATGTGTAATTTGGCTGAGGTTAAGATTTAAGCGGGGTGCGCTACAATTTAAGGCCCATCAAAATACCTTCTTGTTTGGAACGCAATCAACTTACCTTGAGTATCAAAACAAAATGTAGTTGTTGTCGCAAAAACCATTGGTACTGGAAGCAATGGAACGCTGCCTACATTATAAATTGCAATTTTGCTGAAATTATCCTTATTTTGTGGTGCACAATATGAGTTGGTTTTTGTATCCATAGGTTCAAAAATATTAAGCGCATTAGCGACTTGCAAACCAGACATGCCGGGTTGTATCTTCGATGAGATTCTTTGGTCCACAAAAAATGGTGTAAGCCAAATTGAGTAAATTAAGAGAGCAAGCAAATATAGAGCGAGCAGGCTAATTAATATTTTTTTACGCATGTATGCAGTTTTGTCTTTGAAAGTTAATAATCAATATTCCAGTAATACTGACCTACTGCACCGGGCACGTTTGGAGTAGTGCCGCCCGCGCCTTGTATAATCTGATTTGCGGCAGAATTTGAGTTAGGTCCAGCAATTCCAGTCGGATCATAGAATGGTGCAGAGTAACTTTTTCCTGAGGATTGCACCGCCTGATCAAATTGTTGCGAAGTCATACCCGCAGGCACGGGAATTTGATAGTTAGTATTTCCGCCTCCTGGATGATTGAAGGCATTTAAATCATCTAAATACGTAGCATTTTGTGGATCATTTGTTGGCGCTGTCCCGCCTCCTGGTAGAGAATATTGAGCGTCAACTGTTGCGTTCATACTGCATGAGTCTGTATGCGACACTATTACGCCGCAATGAACAGCAGGTATACCCAGCGTAAATACCCCAAATATCAGTTTGACTGGAATGTGATAATCACTAATACTGTAAAATCTGCTGCTGCACTCACTGGAATCAATACGCTCAACTGGATTATTGTGTGCGTACATGTTCTTCTCGCCACATTCTGTGGTAATGGCCGAGTAACCTCCAAGGCCAATTTGTCTGTTTGAAATCTGGACTACTTCTTTGCCTGTACCCTTTGGTAAATTACATTGTGAGCTGGTTGCCACATTGCAGATTTGAGTAATCTTGTTATCATTGTCCAGCACTATCTGATAGTCTGGTCTTTGAACCTTGAACACGATGTTGCTGCGTTTTGCCTCATATTCTTGTTGCTCAAATATCTTATTTTGATTGGTCGAACACCCCATTAATGACGAGGCGACAACAAGAAGTATCATGGTACGTTCAAATATTTGCGTTTTTTTGTGTATCATCACTTTGCCCTTTTTTGCGTAAACTAAACAAGTTGAATGACTTCAGATTACTCATTCAATTACATGAAAGAGTTTTTCTGAAACATTGTTAGATTCCTATTTTTTCCGTTATTTTGTAAATTGTAGGTACGTCGAAATTCCATTGCCTTTGATTGGCTGCATCCCAGAAATGTCCGAATTCCTTTGACCGTTGGTTTTACTATTCCTGTCGCAATGGCATTCTCCAGATCAACATGCGAATTTGCATCTGACTTTATTGGACTCTCTAATGCAGGATTCTCATCTTTTCGTATTAGAACCTCGCGCCATAGAAAAGCACCCAACAATTCAATCAGTATGGAAAATATCAACGCAATTACTAATTCGATACTGTCCTGGTTACCGCCCGTTACTTTCGCTATTCTCGAAGTTACTATGTCTTCGGAACCCGTTACTTCTATTACTGTTGCTTTACTGGTCAGTTTTATCATTTCAGTTTGGAGCGCAGATGCTCGCCTTGCTTCAGAGAGCTCTTCCTCTAGTGCATTTCGCCTACTCCACCCTTTTGTAACGGCCAATTCAGATGCTACTGTCGCTACTGGTCGAGCTTCGATTCTTGCAAGAGCAGACCGCGTTGCTTCGATCTCTCTTTCCACTCCATTTTTTTGAATGGAATACTGTGATCGGTCATCGTTCGCGCGCAGTTTTGCGAAACTAAAAAATGTGATGTGGCTATAAACGGCACCAACCATACAAAGTACCCACAATAACCACGCCAGTTTTGTTTTGGAAATTGATGGGATAAGATGACTTCCGGCACAGATCGCTACTGAAATTGCCATCAGTAACGTTTTATCTATGACCGTGCTACCCCGGTCATGCGCCGCTACTGCGGACATTACTATCGCAGTAACGGTTACAAAAGTTGCAAATGTGAAACTAGTGATTCTGTTCATTTCGTTCCCCGTAGTAATTTCGTCGTTACCAGTACTAAGTTTCGTAGGCGGCCAAATTTGCTTGCCTGATTAGTGAATGGTTTGACATGTCAGGACATCCAATTTTTGCTCAGCCACGATGTATTGGTTTTGAATCCTTTCATCTATTACACTAGTCTGGTTATCTAACCGTTCTTTCAGCTCGTCCGATATAAGTTTCTGTCCGCATCCCCCTATGCAGGACCATCCTCTGCCTTCCACCTCAACTGGATAGCCCTTGTAGTTAAATTTGAGCTGCATATGCTGTGTAATTAATTGTCCAATCACGCCGCAGACTGGGCAGGGTTTCTTTTTCAATTCGGTTTCAAATTCTTCATCTGTCGTTTGATGCATATTTGTCTCCAATTATTTTGATAACAATTCGACTGTGCCGATTATTACTGCCCTACTGTCTCCAGTTCTGGTTTGGTTGGGTCAGTCGCTGTTTTATCCTTGAGGGTAGATATGGAAACAATAGAACGACTTTGCTCATTGTTTGGCTGTGCAGTTGGCGATATATTTGAATTTGTACCGCCAATTGAGAGCTAATGTTGATTTATCAGGTTGGCACGGTGACCAACACTCAAAATGATTGATTGGGCGTTATCGATGAAGTTTTAGTGGGCACAGGCTGGGCACATTTTGGGCACGGAATGGGCACAGAAGAATTACTTTAATTTCCTTGAGTGTTGGTCACAAACAAGTATGTGATGCGAAAATCACGCTGGTCAACTAAAATATTTGAGCTGGAAATTTGCTCTGTGAAAAACCTGGATGGCCTGAAAGCCTTATGTGGTGCGCCCGGCGGGATTCGAACCCACCACCCTCGGCTTCGGAAACCGATACTCTATCCAAATGAGCTACGGGCGCTTTATGAAGAAATCTAGGTTGGGACTTACGGTCATTTTACCTCAAACTGCCCGAATGACCTTAAGCTTCGGAAACCGATACTCTATCCAAATGAGCTACGGGCGCTTTATGAAGAAATCTAGGTTGGGACTTACGGTCATTTTACCTCAAACTGCCCGAATGACCTTAAGCTTCGGAATCCATTCAAACTAGTTGTATATTACTCGGTGTTATTTGCCTAATAATCGTCTTTATTTCTCACTATCAATTAGATACGTTATATAGTCTAACTTATTGTTACTATAAAATGTGACTCTAAATAACCCGATTTACCCCCTTCTATTAATTATTATTGAATTATGTCACAATATCAACAGTTAATATTTGGCTGTAGAAATGACTCCAAGTCTCCCAGTTAGTCGCGTGATTATTTAACGTCAATGTCACGTTTGCTGAACGAGATCTCTTCATTTCCCATTTTTATAACCGTCTTTAATACAGAAAGCACTATGCCTTCTTAAGGCCAGAAGTCGTATTTTGACAGTAATGTATTTTTGCATTACTGTGTGGGCATTATTCCAGATACTGTGAGGACATCGCTATGACGACATTGACAGTTACCGCACGCGGACAAGTGACCTTTAGGAAAGATGTGCTACAACATCTTGGCATCAAACCTGGGGAAAAGATTGAGTTAGATTTATTGCCAGATGGCCGTGGTTTGCTCAAAGCTGCAAAAGTTAACGGATCGATTGACGGCTTCGTCGGATTGCTTGCTGGCCGGACAAAGAAAATAGCCACGATAGAAGAAATCAACGCGGCCACTGCACAAGGCTGGGCTGGAAAAGAATGAAAATCTCCGTTGACACCAACGTTCTAATTCGTGCTGTTGTGCGCGACGATCCCGCTCAAGCGAGCGTCGCCGCAAAGATACTGACCGATGCCGAATTGATTGCGGTCGCGCTACCGTGCTTGTGCGAATTTGTGTGGGTACTGCTCAGGGTCTACGATTTCCAGCCGTCAGATGCAGCCACCGCGATTCGTGCGCTACTTGCCTCTGCAAACGTTGAAGCGAACAGACCCGCTGTTGAGGCTGGCTTAAGGCCAATGAGTGTGATAGGACGACGCAAAGTCGGCTTTATGCAAAGCTTTTCATAAGGCCGACCTGGAGACTGTAAATTTGGCATATCCCACAATTTAAGTGTTTTGATTGAGATATCTTTTTACGGCCTGCTGATGGCCAAGGTCTTACTCTGGTTGACTGTATTTGGCAAACACCAGAGCACTGGCTTGTTTCCAAGTTAATCTGCCTTGAATAATTTTTTCTTGTAACGCCAACTGTTCCTCATCTGCAACAAATCCACTTAGAGCCATGGAGGCGTTGGTTTGGCGAAATGACTCGCGCCTTTTCTCAATGGCGTCTTCAGTTTGCGATGTTGAGTCGTTTAATATGTCTTCTTCAAAACTATTCATCGTTACCCCCTTTTATCCAAGACTCTCAATATGGACTTCCTCAAGCAGTCTACGCCTGTGACGTTTGCAGTGCGCGCAGTACCGTAACCAAGCGTTGGACCAGGCACATGCACAGGCGGACTTACGCAATCGTGCGCTGCACTCATTGCAACAAATCAAGCTGGACATTGCAGCCCAGACCAGCATCCCGCAAATCCATTATTTGCAGGAACAGTCCGGCAATGCGCTGGATAGTGCGATGGACATGATTTCCGCAGCGCCGAAAAGCACAACGGTAAGGCAGCTAATATTCCATGCTCCACCATTCGCAAGTTTCCATCTTTTTCTTCAGGGTAGTCAATTAGAGAACTTAAGTAATAAACACTCAAACATCCGGCGTAATTCGCTTTGCCCTTCGAAAAGACTCAACGACCGCTTTCGGGCAACCAATTCGCAGAACTCGATGAGTGCTTTGGGTTAGTGTTTGCCAAATATTGAAGCTCTCTTGCTTATCGGGTTTGTGAACGTCATACTTACTAATATGCTTACCTCAATAGAATTGGAATAATCATGAAACCTAGTCTTCTCTCTCGAATCACCATCGAACCCGGTAAGTGCGGAGGTCGCCCATGCATTCGCGGCTTGCGCATCCGTGTGACCGACATATTGGGCCTGCTTTGTGCAGGTGCTTCCCATCAGGAAATTCTTGAGGATTATCCCTCACTTGAAGAAAGCGACATTCTCGCTTCTCTTGAATATGCCGCAGCTCAGACCGACCATGCCATTCTGATCGCCGCATGACCCTGTTGGTCGATAATCAGTTGCCCTTGGCCTTAGCTCGCTATCTAGCAGCCAATGGTTGGGAATGCGCCCATGTTCAGGATGTCGGGCTGGATGCAGTTGAGGACAGAATAATTTGGCAGTACGCCAAAGAGCGCGGCCTTACCATCATCACTAAGGATGAAGATTTTCAGGCGCTCGCCAATCAACAACGCAGCATCCCGCCACAAGTTATATGGGTTCGATTAGGCAATTGCCGGAAGGCAGTATTGTTGGAGGCATTTTCGAGAATATTGCCTGCACTGCGTGACATGTTGGCCGCCGGTGATGCTGTGATCGAAATTCGATAAGAGATATACTGGCCTTACTTGGCGAATGTCCGCAATAGGGAATCAAATTCGAAGGATCGACTGGCTCTTGAGGGTTACAAGCAGTCCGATGAGTTGATCTTTTTTATGCAAATCTAACGGCTGCTTTGCGACGTACAAGAGACGCTCAAAATGGAGAAAATCAGGAGGCTCATCGGACTGCTTGTAACCCATTTCGGACCGTGGAAAAATGCTATATTGCATGAAGGCAATCGTTAATGCGCCATTGCTTTTTCAGCCTCTTTCCCAGAAGGGAAGCCAGCATCCGAGATGCTGCCATCCTTGTTGATTCGATACTTAATTAAAACCTCGCAATCAGAGCAGTTGCCACCTGAGTCAAGTGAAAGTAAGAAAGTATTTTCATTTAGGCAATAACCCTGACGAGGTATATATACGCGATCATCATCACGTGAAAGCTTTCCAGCTTTTTGATATTTCTTAGCAACAGATGGAATTAGTTTTTCTTCGCTACCTCTTTGTATATATGCAGTGGCATTCGCGATAAGGTCATCCCCAAGATAACCTTCAATCCCAGAACCAACGGGAACCTGACCTCTCGCCTCTTCAGGATAACGTTCTTCTTTTACTAGAAGACTGTATCCAGCACATTTGGCTTCAATCACTACCTTTGAGGATTTAATAATTTTACCGTTAAGGGTAAATTCGGCCGAGTTTGCCAATATTGGAATTGCCAGCAAAATAACAAACATACCCTTCATACATATCTCCAAGTAATATTCAGTAACTGTTGTGGAAAGACCACGTTTTATGTTCTTGCCTAAATTGGCTGAAGTCCTCGACCGTCGGTTCATGGCCGACACTTGACTGATTGCCATCACTAACATCTATGGCTCTTATGTGCAGAGGAGCAGCCAGTCAATTTCTCTCATAGTAACCTTTAGCAGGATTTGCGCACGGTCATTGAGCATGACGGGCATTTTAACACTGCTCGGTCAATAGGCAGTGCTGTTTGCCTTGTGTTCATCCGTATCGATTACAGACTTGTTGCAGCAGTGCTGCATCAAAATGGAACGATCATTCCATTTCGCTGTCAGACCTCGACCACAAGGCACAAGCCGACCCCGGCGAGTTGCCGTTCCTCCCTGTTGACGCTGTTCGGGCTACGTTCCCCCCATTCTGTCTCTGCACGGTTGATGTGCCTCAAATTCAGAATGGGATTACCCCGTGGAAGCCCCCGCCAAATCTGTCGCACCCCGTACCCAGTGCTACCAGCGCCGCCGTCCCGAACAGACGCTGTGGTATCGCACTGTTCAGACGCACTTCGAAACTTGGCTGGCACTTTCAAGCGGGGAATACAATGAATCGCCGCCTGCTCATGTGGAGAATGCCTTTCGTCGCTATCTCGAATGCGGAATTTTGGCGCACGGTTTCGCCAGAGCTCATTGTGACGAGTGCGGACACGACTTCCTGATCGCCTTCTCCTGCAAAGGTCGTGGCGTATGCCCTTCGTGCAACACACGGCGCATGGTCGAAACAGCCGCGCATCTGGCCGATCACGTGTTTCCCCGGTTGCCGGTACGTCAATGGGTACTCTCGGTGTCCAAGCGGCTGCGCTATTACTTGCAACGTGATGTAGCCTTGCAAGGTGCTGTCTTGCGCATCTTTCTGCGCGAGGTGGAACGGTGCTTGCGCGAACACAGCCCGGGTTGCAATGCCCAAGCCCGAATAGGCGCGGTTGCCTTCATCCACCGCTTCGGCTCGTCCCTTAACGAGCACGTCCACTTTCACTGCTGTATCGTTGACGGGGTATTTGAGCCAGCCGCCAATGCTGGCGATGGGGCGGGGGTGGATTTTCATGCGGCGACATGGATTGATGAGACCGCCATTGCCAAGGTACAAGCAGAGGTTCGAAGGCTTGTGCTGCGCACTTTCGTCCGTCGCGGCCTGTTTGACAAGGGCGATGCTGAGGTGATGGGCAGTTGGGTACATGGCGGCGGGTTTTCAGTGGATGCCTCGGTATGCATTAACCAGAAAGACCGGGCAGGATTGGAGCGTCTGCTGCGTTACTGCGCACGCCCACCCTTCGCGCTGGAACATCTGCAACAACTGGATGCCGAACATCTGGTCTACCACAGTCCCAAGCCCGGCCTTGATGGTTCAAGCGATCTGGTGCTGACACCGCTGGAACTGATCGGTAAAATTGCCGCATTAGTGCCGCCACCCCGTTCGCATCGGCATCGCTATTACGGTGTGCTGGCACCCAACTCGCCCCTGCGCGCGGCAGTCATCGCAATGGCTCCGGTGGCGGTGATTGCACCGTCTTTGCCGCTTGCGGATGCCGCCGGAGCAGAGGAAAAACCTCGCCGTGCGTCGCACTATCTGTGGGCCATGCTGCTGGCGCGCATCTACGAAGCATTTCCGCTGAACTGCCCGATCTGCCAAGCGCAGATGCGAATTATCGCCTTCATCAACGAGGCGAGTGACGTGAGGAAGATTCTGGAGCATATCGGCGAATCAAGCCAGCCGCCGCGAATCGCCCCGGCGCGTGGGCCGCCGCTGTGGGAGTTGGCTGAGGTTTCCGCACAGGCCGGAAATGATCACGAATGGGTGATAGCTGAGCCGGAACCGGAAATCGAATTTGATCAGAGTGTCGCTTGGTGAAAAGAAGTTTTCAGCATGCTTTGGGAAGGGCTGTGCATCGGGTTCAGCGTGGGGCGGGTTTTGGGGAAATTACTACGATTTTGGGGAAGAGGAAGACGAAGTGAAGGCTTTTTCAGGGATGCGAAGATGAGAATGGGATTGGCTTGGGGTGGGGATGCCGAAAATGGCCGGAAATAAATTGACTTGTGCGCTTGAATTTTAAATTGACTTGTGCGCTTGAATTTCCTATCCTTCCCCATCCCCGAATACATGTGGACATTCCGCGCCGGACTCGACCCGGTACTCAGAGAAGATGTTCGTCAGGCATTCATTCGGTTGCGCGCACCGGATGCATTGCACGCTTATCGCGCCGAATCTTTTATTCCTGCTGTCGATGCCGATGTTGACCGGGTTCGTTACTGGATGGAAGACATCCTCCGGTCAACACTTGACGAGCAAAAAAATACTGCCGAACACTTGTTTCTTAAAAAGCCCGCTGCACAACTCGCCCAAGCGCAGTCGTTTAATTCAGTTTCAACCTGTTAATCACGGAGGTAATTTAAATGTCAGTACAATCCGCAATCGCTTATATCCATCGCATGCGCAGCGACACCGAATTTCGCAGCCAAGTCACCGAACTTTCGGATGACGAAACGGCCAGTTGGCAGCATCTGCTGCTTAACGGCTACGACTTTACGATGGAAGAATTTCGCGTAGCCCAAGACGAAATCTACAAAGAATACGGCATTACGCCCATGTAGATTAAATGGCTGGTGACACTGTCTATTTGGTGATAGTCAGGAAGGAAAGTTTGCTTACCCCTGCCTTCTGTGCAATTGCCATGACCTGTGCCACGCGACCATAATTTACCGCTGTGTCCGCCTGTATCTGCAACTGGAATTGCGGATCGGTTGCCCTTTTGTTCAATATTTCTGCCAGCGCCGCATCATCGAGATGCGCTGACTCCATCAAAACTTCACCGTGTGCATCAATTGCAAGACTGATCTTTTGCAGCTTGTCATCATGCGCTACCGCATTGGTCTTGGGCAGATTGATCTTGAGCAATTGGGGAACCAACAATGGTGCGGTAATAATAAAAACCACCAGCAGTACCAGCATCACATCAACCAGCGGCGTGACATTTATCTCGCTCATCATGCCGTTTTCTTGGGAAGAATTATTTCCAAAACTCATCGCAACCTCACAACTTGTAATCGTGCTTCTGCGCCAATCGCATGAAGTCGTGGGCAAAATTTTCGAGATCGGTTAAATGCACTTTCAACCGGCGCAGGAAAAAATTATAGGCCAGTACCGCAGGCAATGCAGTGGCAATACCGATTGCAGTCGCGATCAGTGCCTCGCCGATTGGCCCGGCCACAATGTCCAGCGACGCAGAGCCGCTTTTACCGATGTCCTGCAGGGCATGCATAATGCCCCACACTGTACCGAACAAACCGACGAAGGGGGCAGTCGATCCGATGGTTGCCAACTCCGCTTGCCCGCGCTCGTGAAAGCGCTGGATATTTTGCAGTTGCTGGCGTAATTGCCGTTCTAGCACCTCGTGCGGCGCACCCACATGTTTCAAGTCATGCGGCACCTCGCCCAGCGCTTTCAACTCTGAAAATCCCGCTTGCGCCAGACGCGCAATATCGCCCCGGCTATCCCGCGCAACTTTTTCAGCCATATTCCATTCGCGAACCGCCCAGAAGCTATCGTTGAAAACCCGGTCATCATTTTTACCTTGCCATTGCTTCCATAGCTTGAATAAAACAACCGACCAAGTCGTAATGGACAGCAGGGTCAAAAGCAGCAGCGTCGCAAAAACGATGGGCGAACTGACGGAAAAGAGATTATTCATATTTAACTACCCTCTAAAGAAAATTTAATCGGCACCAGAAAATGTTGCGTTACAGCCTGTCCCAATCGGCGAGCCGGAGTAAAGCGCCACGTCTTCACTGTTTGCAGAGCAGCATTGTCCAGAATGTCATAGCCGCTACTCTGGTGCAGCATTACCTCGCCCGCTATGCCCCCGGCAAGCACTTCGACATTCAGCACTACTTTGCCGTGATAGCCCATGCGGCGCGCCGCTATCGGGTAAGGTGGATACGGGTTGTTCAGGTAGTCCGCCTTGTAATCAGGCTCGGTATCCAGAACCACCGGTGACGGAAAACTTGCTGCCTGTTGAACGGGCTGCACAACAGCGGGCGGCTCAACTTCCTCCACCGCAGGCTCTGTGACGGGAACCGGGTCGGGCTCGCGCGGCTTAGTTATTGGCTTGGGTTGAGGCATAACGCTAGCCTGCCGCATTGGAATACTGGCAAAGGACACCGATATTTCACTGAGCTTCACTGCGGGTGCTTCCGGCTTCATCCAATATAAAGCAAACACCGACAGATGCAGCAATACAACCAGACCGACCACATCCAGACGTTCGCGCAATGAAGCACTTTCCGGGTTATTTATAAAAGTTGAATACCTATCCAGCAAGGTAAATTTGTTCTCGAAAAAATCGTAGGGTGGGCAGACTGCTTTATCGTCTGCCCACGCGGCTTGTCCACACTCTTTACTAGAGACACACTTGTTAATTTCAAACTCCTTTGACAGCTATAGCCATTGCTGAATGATAATCATGTAGCCGGCCTCCTAGCTGCGTAGTTGCAGCAAGGGTAAAGTTTAAGGTGCGAACCAAACCTAACCCAAGGAGACCGACATGAAGAAGTATATCGGAATTGATCTGCATTCGAACAACAGCGTGGTGGTTGTAACAGACGAAGAAGACCGCATCATTTTTCAAAAGCGTCTGGCAAACAAGCTGAATGAAATACTGGCGTCGCTTGCGCCATACCAGGAGGAAACCGTTGGTGTGGTGATTGAATCGACCTACAACTGGTATTGGCTGGTGGATGGCTTGCAGGATGCGGGGTATCAGGTGCATCTGGCGAACCCTTCGGCGATCAAGAAATACGAAGGGCTGAAGTTTAGCGGAGACTTCGCAGACGCAGCCTACCTTGCACATCTGCTGCGCCTTGGCTTATTGCCTGAGGGCTATATTTTTCCACGGGAGCTACGTGCAGTACGAGATCTTGCACGAAAGAGGATGCAACTGGTGCGCTGCCGGACGGCACAGATTTTATCTATCGAGGGCATTCTGGTACGGGAAACCGGTGGTCGAATGAGCGGCGAGAAGGTCAAGACGATGACAACCGAAACAGTTGCAGCATTTGGTTTTGTGCCCGATGTAACTTTGGCGATGGAGTCCAACCGAATAATCTGCCAGGCACTGCAGCAGCAGATCAAGATACTGGAGGAACGATTGGAATCGGAGGTGAAACTGCAACCGGGATACCGACTCATCAAAACGATTCCCGGAATAGGTCAAGTACTGGCCACGACGATCATGCTTGAAGCTGGCCCCGTGTCACGGTTTGCGGATGTCGGAAACTTCAGTTCTTACTGCCGCTGTGTTGACAGTCTACGCGAAAGTAATGGCAAAAAGAAAGGATCAGGCAATACCAAGAACGGTAATAGATATCTAGCCTGGGCATTCATGGAAGCGGCGAACTTTGCGTTACGCTATTGCCCGGAGGCCAAGCGCTTTTATGAGCGCAAGAAGAATCGGACCAATCGGATCGTGGCGCTCAAGTCAGTTGCGCACAAGTTGGCTCGCGCAAGTTATTACATCTTGCGAGACCAACAACCGTTCGACGTAAAAAGATGTTTTGTTTAGAGTTTGGCCAAAGGCGTTGAGCCAGGTTAACGGACTGGAGTCAAACCACTTCGAATGATTGGACAACGCCTTTGTGCCATCTGTTTTGTGCAACACTGAATCGCCCAAGCCGTGAGCCACTTAAGGACTGGAGTCGAAATAATGACAGCCACGTTGAATGTAACAACCAATTGGACACGTCTTGGCACCAAAGTTTCTCTGGGACGGCAAAAGCCGTCAGGGCTTTCGTAAAGCATTACGATAAGCTTGATCTCGATGGGTGTCTGGTGCGATTCTCTTCGCAACCAATTGAATGAGAAAACGGGTGCGGTTAAGTTTGCAAAAAGCAAGGTGGCATGGCTTTATGCTTCGTAGTAGCGCAACTAGATTGCGATGGTTATATTTTGCACTTGACTACCGGCCGACTAATGGGTGTCTATTTGGAACACACATACGTGTACGCTGGCCATTACGCAGACCGATATCATGAATTTCGGTTTCTACATCATAGGTTTCCCGTAAATAATTTTCGGTGATGACCTTTGCGGGCGTGCCGATGATGTAGCTCTTATCCCGATCCAAGGCCAGCACTCGCGTTGCATATTGCATGGCGTGATTGGGGTAATGGGTAGTGAGAATAACGCTGATGCCTTTATCGGCGACGATCCGGCTGATGTGCGCCAGTACTTTTAGCTGGTTACCGTAATCCAGATTGGAAGTGGGTTCGTCCATCACCAGAATCTTCGGTTCCTGAGCCAATGCCCGTGCTATCAGCACCAGTTGCCGTTCGCCACCGCTGATCTCGGTATAAATCGCCTCGCTCAATGAAGCGATACCCAGCGTATCCAGAGCACCTTCCGCGATATCCATATCGCCGCGACCTGGCGAGGCAAACATTCCCATATGCGACACGCGCCCCATGGCAACCACATCCTTTACCTTGAAAGGGAAAGGTGGCGAATGCGCCTGAGGCACGTAACCGACCCATTGTGCAAAATGGCGACGCGACCAGCGTGCGACCGGTTCGCCGTCGAGACGAATCTCACCGCCTCTGGCCGGGATAAGACCGAGAATAGTCTTGAACAGGGTGGTCTTGCCGACCCCGTTGGGGCCGAGCAGGCAGAATAGTTCGCCGCTGCTCAGGTTCAGCGAGATATCACTCAGCACTGTCCGCTGACTGTAACCGCAATTTAGATTGACCAGTTTCAGCATGTTCTTTTCCTCAAGTCCAGGCGCGTCGGCTGCGGTTCAGCAGGTAAATAAAGAAAGGTGCGCCGATGATGGCGGTGACAATCCCTAGCGGAACTTCCACAGCAAACAAAGACCGCGCCGCATCGTCCACCACCAGCAGAAATCCGCCTCCGATCAAGGCCGAAACCGGCAACAGAATTTTATGATCTGGCCCGACCAGCATACGTGCCAGATGCGGGACGATCAGCCCCACCAGCCCGATGATGCCGCTGATTGCCACGGCAGCAGCCGTCATCAGCGTGGCACAAATAATGACAACAAAGCGCAAGCGCCCGGTTTCCAGACCCAGTGCGCGGGCTTCCTCGTCACCGAAACTCAACACATTGAGCGTCCACGCAATAGCATTAAGTGCAGCGATACCGAACAAGATGGGTACAGCGGCAATCGCAATGTCATCCATGTTTACCGAGGCTAGGCTACCCATCAGCCAAAAGGTGATGGAGGGCAAGGTGTTGTAGGGATCGGCAACGAATTTCACCAGCGATACGAAAGCGGAAAACAGTGTACCGATTATGATACCGACGAGCACCATGACCAGCACCGGATCGTTGCGCTTGCCCAAGCCGCTGCCGATTGCCCAGGTGGCGAACACGGCAGCCAGACCGGAAAGAAAAGCCATGCTCTGTATTCCCACCATGCTGTAACCCGTCAGGATGGCCAAAGCCGCCCCCAGACTGGCTCCGGCCGAAACCCCGAGGATGCCCGGCGACACCATGGGATTGCGAAACAAGCCCTGATAAGCGGCACCGGAAACGGAAAGCGCACTCCCCACCAGCAATGCGGCGAGAATGCGGGGCATACGGATACTCATGATCACTACTTCTGTTTCTTTGGACCAGTGGTTGGCAACCGGGAATATTTTTGAAGCCAGCACGTCCAGCACGATTCCCGGTGCAACCGGGTAGCGCCCGATGGCGAAAGAAATAATAATCACCAACAGTAGCAGAAAGAAAAGAACGAATAGTCGCATCATCATGGCAGCCAGGGTGCTCGCAACAAACTACGCACCGGAGAATCAAAAAGTTTTAGAAATACGCTTGCCAGCCGCGCCGTGCCTTTATAACCAATGGACGAACGGTTCAAGTCTGCCTTACTCTGCTCATCAAAAATGACGTAGCCCTGCTTGCGCAAGGCTGCACTATCCTGCCCCAGACCATCCACCAAATCCGGTTGTACCCGTTGCAACAGTTCTTCAACCTGGTCTGGTGTCATTTCCTGATAACGACGAATTAGATCGGGCATCTGCCAATGCCCCTTTTTATCCGGCCAGCCTTGCAAAGCACTGCCTGCGCGAATGCCGAAATCGCTGTAGACGCGTAGCTCGCGAGGATGCAAAGCGCCGAAGGAAAAAAAGAGCCGGCCTTCCAACCGGGTGCGGGCGTTTGCCATCTGCATTTCCGCTTCCTGCGCCTGCGCAGAGATTAATGCCTCAACTCGCTGACTTACTTCCGGATCAAAATGGGCGGCGATTTCCCGCAAGCTATCGCGGGTTGCCGCCGCTCCCAGAAAATCCACTTCAACCCACGGCAAGCCGAAAACCTGCTGCACGCGTTTGGCCCAATACTCCATGCCGACGCTGATGGTCAGTCGGGCATTGCCCATCCGACTTGTTTCCGCAGTGCTGCCTTGGGCAGGCCAACGAGCCGTTACCCGCAAGCCGATTTCCTCAAGCAGGCTGGCAATCTCACGCCAGGCACCGTTCATCTCCTTGGACAACAAAGTGACATCGCGAGACCCGGCCTGCACTTCGCAAGTTGCCCAATCCCGCCAGGTCGCTGCGATGGTGGCATGGGTGTCACCTATGCCATCTCCGCGCCTGAAACCGGCACAATGAACCGGGACAACAGGTTTGTTAAGTGTCAAGGTCTGACGTCGGGCCACGGAACCGATGTCGTCGCCGATCAGCGCGACAGGGCAAGTGGACAAAAGCGTCAGGCCTTGATTCAGCGGAAACAGTTTGTTCGCTTCGGTAATCGCTAATGCCAGTTTTTTTTCGCCACCAAAGACGATATCTTTCTCCTGAAAATCGGTACACAGATTGAGACTGGAAAATTCGTCTATGCCCGTCGGGCCGATTGGCGGTGGTCGGTTTGCGTGACCATAGACACCGCAACCGACCGGACCGTTAGTGAGGTGTAGCAAATCCCGCAACGGTGCCCAGAAAGTTTCAGTTTGCCCTCCGTACAGGCAACCGCCATTCGCCAGACGCCCAGTCTGAACACGGTTCCAGGCATAATTCCATGCGGGTAAACTTATAGCTTTTCCTCCCGGAGCAAGAGGTAGAAAATCGCTTGGTTGCCGGTGCAGTTTTTCCGGCGATTCTAAAGATGGTGGACGGTTACCCATATTTAATTTCTCATGTCGTTGTAACGCAAGCCATTGGGACCTTTGCCCTGGAGCATAAGCTCCAATTCGCGGTCGCTGAGGGTATAACGGTAAAACTGTGCGTAGTAGTTGCGGAATTCCCGTTTCAAATCCAAATCGGGGAACAACTCAGGATAGAGTTCCTTGGCCAGAAAGAGCATCAACAGTACGCCTTCGGTGGAACCATCCGAATAGAACACGCCCTCCGGAAGTTCACGTACACGACCGGCGCGAACCGCCGCGACCTGCGCCCAGCGTGGATCCTTGGTAACGAGGTCGGCGGAATACATACGGCTGATGTTGATGACTTGCGGATCCCATTTCAGAATTTCCTCCATGGAGACCTCGCCATTGCCTGCAAATCTATGATGCTTCACCACCATTTCCGCCCCGGCGATTTCACCGTACCAAAAAATATGAGAGGCTAGGCCGTTAGTATGAGTGGCACCCGGACCGCGCACATTGTATAACCTGACCCTTTTTTCCGGCGGGATACGGTCGGTGCGAGAACGCACCAATGCCACCATTTTGTCATGGTAAACACACCACTCTTCGGCGCGGGCAGCATACTGCGGACCCAATACTTGCCCAAAAAGACGCAGCATCCGTTTCCGTGATTCGACAAACGCCTCGATGCTATTGATCTTTTCCGTCCCCATAATTTGAGATACCAGAACGGGCACACCCATCCGTGCAAGTGTTTCTATCTTTCCCGGAGCCGGATAGCCATAAGTGCGAAACACCACATCTACACTCTGACGCAGCAGTTCTTCAGTATTCGGGTTGGAGGCCAATTGTTGAATGCTGTCCACGGCGGGATTGGTCTGCCGCATCCAGGGAGGATTGGTCTTGATCATCATGACGATCCGGTCACTGGCTCCCAGCAGAAACAGCTTTTCGTAACAAAGCACCTCCAGGCAGGCAATGTGCCGGACATCCTTCGGCACTCTGACTTCCTGCCCTGCCATATCCACTACAACCCTGCTGCCGTCCTCTGAACTGTTTGCGAAGGTTGCCGCCCCGCAGGCAAGCAAACCAAGCAGGTAAAGCAACCTTCTAAACAGGAATGATTTCATGTCTTTTACAAACCGATCTTGGCGGTAACAGAAATAACTCTAGGCGAACCCTGCAGCAAACCGTTGCCGGAGCTGTAGTAACTCCAATAGGCTTTGTCGAAAATATTGCTGACATTCAGATTGAAGTTTAATTTGTGCCCGCCTGATTTTGTTTCATAACGAACCCCCGCATCGTAAGTGGTTGAAGCTTCCATAAAGCTCAAGTTATTGGAGTCCACGGCTCTTTTTCCGGAATAGTTTTGACTGCCGGAAAGAGTCAGCCCCGGTATTTTGGTCAGAGCGTATTCAAAATAGAGACGGGCTTGCTGTTCTGGAACGTTTACCGGAATTTTGCCGCTATATTTCGGGTCTTGCGTAATTTGTGCGTCCAGAATTGTGCCGCCTGCAACAACAGTCAGTTGATCAGTGAGCTTACCGGTAGCGGCGATTTCAAACCCCTTGTGAACTTCTCTGCCAGCCTGCTTATAAACGTTGTCGGCAGGATCAAGATATTGATTGACCACGTCGATATCGAACAGAGCGGCGGTCATATCAACGCGACCCAAGCTGGCCTTGGCACCAAATTCATATTGATAACTAACGCTGGGAAGCAACATCTGGTTCGCATTGGCGGCAGTAGCCGGCGCTATGCCCCCCGTCTGCAAGCCTTCCACGTAAGAAACATAAGTTGTAAGCGCGGATACCGGTTTGAAAAGCAAAGCATAACTGGGTGTTATTTTGCTCTGAGTGTAGTTGGGAGTAGCTAAAGTGCTGCCGCTGCCCCATCGTGTTTGCACTAACTCCGTATCGTTAAAGCCGACCACCGATGACCACTTGTCATTAAGCTGCATCTTGTCACCGACAACCCAACTGTTGAAAGCCTGTTGATACCAAACGTTAGTCGGGCCGATGAGCAAGTTCGGATTTTGAAAGCTTGCGGTGTTGTAAATATTGGATGAACCAAGTGCTTTGCTCACATCATCTCCCCGCGTGTAGAGAAAAGAAGTGCCGGTATACCCAAAGGTCAACTTGTTTCCGATGCTGCCGGTATGAAAATCTGAATCCACTAATGCATAGGCCGAATTCGTTTGTTCGTACTGTTGCGGTGTTCCTGTCGCCGTTTCACTGTAACCGCCTGAATTATTTGTCAGGGTATCACCGACATATTGGTAAGCCCTCCACATTTCTCCGTGACGATAGGCTGCGCGCAAATTAAAGGTATCATTTAGAGAGGACTCCAGCCCAAAACCTATCAGATCCTTTTCCGATTTGTTAAAAGTCCAATCCTGACCATATTGTGTTTTCGCGCTGAAGTTAGATGCGTCCGGCACCATAATTCCATTAGCGGGATTAACATTGATGTATGACTGTAGGCCGTCCATTTCCAGATCCTGATGCGAGATGTCGGCATGTATGAGTGTGTTGCCACTCAGCTGGAAGTTGACCACGCCCGAGAGCAAGTCACGTTTTTGCTTGTTGTCATTGATGTAAGAACCCCCATCCTCTCCGTACATATTAATCCGGTAGCTCCAGCGTTTCCCCTCATCAATGGAACCGCTGGTATCGACATGCAGGTAATCAATGCCGCCGCCATATTGCCCGGTAGCCACGGAAGTAAACGGGGTTGCAGTGGGCTGCTTGCTGACGTAATTGAGCACACCGCCCAAATCGGCAAAGCCGTTAAAAAAACTTGAAAGACCGTTCAACACTTCGATGCGTTCAACATTTTCCAGCGGAACATAAGTAAAGCTTCGATCACCCAAACCATCACGCTGATCATTTTGGTCTGCTGCCGCAAAGCCACGAATCATTACTCTGGACATTGAAGGATAAGCACCGGTATCCATCAGAGTAGCGACTGCGGGATTTGTCTTAAGTGCGTCTGAAACCGTGTGTGCATCCCGATTTTCGATTTGTTCGCCGGAGGTAACGTTGATCGAATAGGGCGTATCCTGAATAGGCATACTACCGAACAAACCTGCTGTGGCAGTCGTATTCCGGTAGCCGCTTTCCGCCGTTCCTTCCTTGGTTTCCAGCTTGCCCTTAACCTGCACTTCGGGAAGCTCAGTCGTAGTTGCAGGCGTGCCGGGATCGGCAGCCCAGACTGGTTGTGACAAGGGAGCTGCAAGAGCGACTAGCGCCAGAGAAACATATCTGCTTAAAGCAGAAACCTGAAATTTTTGACACATAAAAACTCCTTGATTTGAGACGCCTCCATCAGGCATCTTTCACATGGCTATATCGCAAGCGCCGTGCCACATCAGGCTTTGGCTGGATTTTTTACATCGGGGAACAGAAGGAATTCTTAGTTCGGAAATGTCAGTGATTTTTATCTGGTCGACGGGGTGGAACGAACATAAATGTCAGGCGAAAAAGACGATTGTTCAAATAAGTACGGGAAAATTATCGCCCAGCGGTTTAGGACTAAGGAAACGCAGATTTATTCGCCATCTCAGCGAATGCGCAGATCCAGTGCTGTTGTTATAAACACTGGAAATTTGCAGGCGCGGCGCAGCTCCATCTGGTGAATTAAGCAGCTCTTCATTTGCAAAATACACCACTAACGCAAACAAAAAAGATCAATCTCTTTACACGATCATTCAAACAAAAATTATTCGTTTGATAAATTGATCGCTCACGCGCATATTGTGGTTCAAGCAAAGAGATTAACCATGACCCTAGATCAATTACGAATTTTTGGCAGAGGAAAAACCTCGCCGTGCGTCGCACTATCTGTGGGCCATGCTGCTGGCGCGCATTTATGAAGCATTCCCCTTAACCTGTCCGATCTGCCAAGCCCAGATGCGAATTATCGCCTTCATCAACGAGGCGAGTGACGTGAGGAAGATTCTGGAGCATATCGGCGAATCAAGCCAGCCACCGAGAATCGCTCCTGCACGCGGGCCACCGCTGTGGGAATTGGCAGCGAATTTTGCGCAGGCAGGTAGTGATCACGAATGGGTGATAGTCGAGCCGGAACCGGAAATCGAATTTGATCAGAGTGTCGCTTGGTGAAAAGAAGTTTTCAGCAGCGCGATTGGGAAGGGTTGTGTACGGAGTTCAGAGTGGGGCGGGTTTTCGGGAAATTATTGCTGTTGCGGGGAGGCGAAAAGCAAAGTGAAGATATTTTCCGGGGTTCGAAGACGGAAATGGGGGTGGCTCAGGGCAGCGGGGCCGAAAATATATTGACTTGGGTGGTTGAATTTCCTATCCTTCAACGACATCAGCGGCACACCGCTGGCGGAGACGGACGCGACCGGCAACCTGCTGTGGAAAGAAAGCTACCGTCCCTACGGCGACCCGGTACAACCGCCGTCCACGGACAACAAGCTGTGGTTCACCGGCAAGCCCTACGACAAAGACATCGGCCTGACCCACATGGGCGCGAGGTATTACGATCCGCTGGTCGGACGCTTTATGGGGATGGATCCGAAGGGCTTTGACGAGGGGAATGTTCAGTCGTTTAATCGGTATGAATATGCCAATAATAATCCGGAAAAGTTTGTTGATCCGGATGGAAGGAGTCCGCTCCTAGTATTGTTGGCGTTCGGTTTGATAGCCAATGAAATCGCCACAAGTGATGTGCCGATGATTGGCGGAGGGCTAGGTAAAGCGGGAGTGTCAGCCGCTGAACGACTTGCTGCCAACGCAACTGTCGGAAAGATTGGGGAGGCTATAACCCGCGCCGAGCTAGGAGCTGAGAAAATTGCAGGCGAGCAAATTACATTCATAACCAGCACAGGACAAAGGACAGTGGCTGATTTTGTGACTAAGATTGAGGGGGTCTTTGGCGTTGTCGAAACTAAAACGGGGAACGCTGGTTTGAGTGCAGGGCAAACACAGCTCAAACAGGATATCGAAAATGGCGTTAAGGTGACACCGGTGGGTAAAAATGCTGAGATGGCTGGCCTGAAACCGGGCCAACCCACTACGATTGACTCACATGTTACTGACAGAATAAAAGTTCGTGGGCCAACTTCAGAATGAGTTTTTTATAATTATGAACAAACGTCCAGACCCTAAAGTAATTGATCTCGCTTGTTATGAGGCACTCGCCGTGCTTGGTATTCGCAGGAAGTATGGGATAGGAAGTTTAGCCCTCGATGAAAATTTCATGGGTTGGATTGGACTTAATCAAGGTGTGCATTCCACTTTCGTGAGGGTTAATCCAAACATTGGTATTCATTGTGTTCCCCTGATGAAGTTGATAGCTGCTGCAGCAGGCGAAAAATACCAAATGGGGCGCTGGACTACGATCAGTTACCCTCTCGGTGAGGCATGTCCCAAAGTTAAAGAATTTATTTTTGAAACTGAAACCGATATTTTGCCAGAGGCGGCGCGCCTCGCTGATACCATCGGGCAATATGGGATTCCTTACATACGCAGTCTTGCCAGCTATGGTGAATTGCTTCCGCGTATTCGCAAGGAAATCGCCAGTCTCGGCGGGGCACCAGAGCGATATGCGGCTGCGTTGTATTTGAGTGGAGATATCGAAGGCGCACTTAATTTCCTAGAAGAACAAACAGAAATTTTTGTTGGCAAGCACTTCATCGAAGAAGCAGCAGAACTGAAACAGCTTAAGTTATATCTTGGCTCGCTGCCACGTTAAAACCGGGGTCGATAGCACAGCAACGCGCGTAAGTTGCAATGGTAGGGCGTCAATAAGCCAAGCGCATTGCGCCGAACGAGTCGATTCAGGGGGGGCGCGACTTTTGATTTTGCAAAGCTAAGTAATCTGCATCCGAACAATTAGTCCCCGTTTTTAGCAACATCGCTCTTTAAAAACCAACCCCGCCGGGCTGGGGCAGCCTGTCTCGTTGATTGCCACGTTCACCGGTAACTTGCCGAGCGGTACGGTGACCTTCAAAGATGGCGCAAAGGTAATCGGTACGGCACAATCTCGGCAGGGCAGGCGAGCCTGGCCACTTCCTTTGCCAGCGTCGGCGCACACAGTCTGACGGCGGTGTATGGCGGGGATGCGAATAATTTGGGCAGCACGTCCGCCGTGGTGGGCATGACCATCGTCGCCAACGTGATCACCTATTACCACAACGACATCAGCGGCACACCGCTGGCGGAGACGGACGCGACCGGCAACCTGCTGTGGAAAGAAAGCTACCGTCCCTACGGCGACCCGGTACAACCGCCGTCCACGGACAACAAGCTGTGGTTCACCGGCAAGCCTTACGACAAAGACATCGGCCTGACCCACATGGGCGCGAGGTATTACGATCCGCTGGTCGGGCGGTTTATGGGGGTGGACTAGATGATGCTTCATAAAAGAGTGATGGTTCTGGAATTTTTTTTCAGAGAACAGGTGGTTTTCAGGTCAGTGTTGAAATCGGATTAGATGAAGCTATAAGGCGTATAAGTTGAACATTCAGCCACTATCCTAGTTAAGTGTATGTATTTCGGAGCCAGTCTCGCGAGACAAACTTCCGATAACAAGTTTATTTCAATAAACCAAAATGGAGCAAAAAATGAAAATTGATGCATATCAAAGCAATTCAAAAAGATCGTATGGCGTGGTTGTTCCTGCTGGAACAGACTTATCAAAACTCACTGGTGAAGCTGCTACCGCAATCGCTAAATTGCAACCTTTGGTAAAGAAAAAATCTGATGTTGAGTTGGACAGTATATGTAAAGGCGATTTGCTTGAGCACCATCAAAAACAGTTAAAAGAACATGGTGCAAGCATGCAGAAAATTGAAGTACATTTTTCCGAGGTGGGAAAATATAATTAATGAAAGAGCTTGTGGAACTGATTTGCAAACCATGTCCTAAATGCCGAGGAAATAGCGGCATTAGCGAACATGTGGGGCTTGTGCAAGTAGTATGTGGCAAATGTAATCACCGTGGGCCTGAGTTTATTATTCCAGCAGGTGCAGATCGTGAAGTAAGAATTCGTGCTGCAGTAGTTGATTGGAATGGAGATGTGGCACGAAAAATAACCACATTGAAAAGTTGAATCTAAACTGACAGTCACTTCGTGCTAATCGGGCAGCTGTGAATGCGCGTAGGTGGAATGGTAACTCGTAAGTTGCAATAGTAGGGCGTCAATAAACATAGCGCATTGCGCCGAACGAATCGATTCAAGGGTGTCCAAATATTGTGTTCACTAATTACGTAGCATTAGAGCATCGAATTTGCAAAGGTCTATGATTCCTAAGTTTTGCTCCTCTACCGCAACCAAAATCTATTGGCAGATAAAAAATTAGACTGCAAGTTAGCTGCCAGTCGCCAAAGGCAGAAAGTGGCCGGGTGCCGCCCGACAACCATCGACAGCTCCAATGGCTCTTATATGGTTGGTTAGAGACACCCATTATTCCGCTGTAAATGGAAAGGGCGAACTTGTTGAATCAGGCGGCTTGCTGTAATCGACCATGCAGCAAATCGAGCAAAAACTCCGGGGCAAGATCAGCACCGTTAGCCCAAGCTGCAGTGCGCATTTCTGGATGCTGGTAAGCGGTGGCGAAAAGTTCAGGTGCCAGCAGTGGCGCAAACATATCGCCTGTCAGTTCTGAGGATAGATCAATGACTCCAGCTTCCCCGTTATTGAAACGAACGGAGAGTTTATATTCTGGCAAAGGCGTGACTTCGGTTGTGTGGAGGATCATGACGTTACTCCAAAGGGGCTATCGGGTTAATCGGTTTGCGTTCCTGCGCCAATTTCCAATCTAGCGCGAGTTCGTCGCGGTGTAATGCCAGCCATTCTCTCACTAGCGACAATACCCTTGATGGCAGGCTACCAGAATACACCTTTCCATCCAGCGTAATCAATGCCTCGAACTCTCCATAAACAGCATGAAAATGAACCGGCGGATGTTCGCGAAAGTTCATGTAAATCACAATGCCAAAAAAACGAGATATTTCAGGCATAGCCTTGTTGCTCCAATTGTGGGTAGATGCCTGAGTGGCCAAGCAACATACTAAAACATTTTTGAGAGCGTTGCCACGATTTACAATGAGCCGAGTTATGTACTAAGCCCACCCTCGATTTGCAAATTTGCCTTCCCCAAAGCTGCCGTAGTCGACTGTCCCTGGATGGCCGATAGTGTGATTTCATTCTTTAAAATCCCTAATGACCGCTTTCTCATTCTAATCCAGTCACTGAATTTAAGTTGCCACTTTTCGGCAACAAGTAACCCCTTTCTGCAATTGACTTATGCGAATTCAACGCCATAAGATTCAACGCCATAAGAAAGACAGCGGAATTCCGTTTTTCACATGCCAGCTTGTCCTGATGGGCACCACTCAGCCATGGGATTTCAAAAATTCACAGCTACTGACCGCTATAGTTACTTGGAAATGCGTTGTAAAATCGACCAAACAAATCCGCCGAACCCAAGAGTTCCCAAAGCTAGCGTCCATGCCAATGAAGATCCGTAACTAAGTGCTGCATCCAATGTTATGCCAAATACCAAAGGGGCCAAGCTACCAGCGCCGAAGCCAAGCAGCGAATACACCCCCATAGCTGCTCCTCGTTGCGCCAAAGGTGTCTCCTGTATTAGCCCGGTTGTGAGTGCTGCTGAATCTGCCATCACCATTACAAAATATACGGCAAGTATGGTCAACATTAGCCACCAAGGCCAAGTTGATGAAATACCAACTATCCAACAAAGAACACCGGCAACGGCCATGATGCCAGCGATCCAGCGAGCGCGGCCAAGATGCCCCGCCAATTCGTTGCCGAGGATGCTCGCCGGCAAGCCCACTAAATTGATAAGGGCTGCAGCTTCGGTCGCACTAATGGAAGGAATAGCCTGATGTGTGTCATAGGCAAAGACAATAAACGCAACCATCCAGGAACGCAGGCCAAAAAGCTCCCAACAATGTGCTGTGTAACCTACGATGTATCGGCGCGTATTTTTCTGTCGAAATATTGGAGCAATGCGAGGAAACCACGGTGCATGATGTGCGGTATGGGACTTTTGAGCCCGCAGTCCAAGGAAGACTACCAGTGCTGCCCCAAGGGGGCCGAAAGCCAATATGTTGAAAGCCAAACGCCAAGGCATAATTCCGACGAGCCAGCCAGTGCTAAGTAGAGAAATACTGGTGCCGATTCCAAATGCTGCTGTATAGAACGAAATGAAACGCGCTTGGCTTATTCCGTCAATTCGATCAGTAAGCGCCTTAAGTCCCGGCATGTAGGTACCAGCCAACCCTGCCCCGGCAATCGCCTGAAAAATCATACCGCTTGCCACGCTATTGGCGAAATGTGCGAAGCCAGCAATTCCAATTGCCGCCAAAACGCAAGAAGTCGCAAACACGGTACGTGCGTCGATCCGGTCGGAAATGCCAGAGAGCATTGGGACTGTAAGCATGTAGCCGAAGAAGAAGGAACCACTAACCAAGCCCGCATCGCCCCCGGTCATTCCCCATTCCTTGCTGAGCATAGGCAAAATGGCAGGGTAGGCGGCAAACCCAGTCATGCTAAATGCTTCGGCAAGGCAAAGCAATGCGACAATACGAATCGATTGTGAGGGGATGGCACTCATGTTAGCTATTCACTACAGCGATTTAACTTTTTACTCCATTGATCGCGTAGTCAAATATCTGAAAGCTCTTGACCGGAGAAGAGGCTGCTCGATTTGCATATTCCTGCACAAGTGGGACGCTAAGAATAAAAGGTACATGAGCTTCGGAAACAGCACCATGACTTCGTAAACGGGCATCACCCAAACCTGTCAAGTCATGCTCGTTTGCAGATGAGCCAATAACCACATTTTCTTTACCAATTATCACAACGTCGCCTTCCCTGTCCGGGGGTAAATCGAATTGCTTACAAGCTGTATCTTTGTCATAGACTGCTGCAATTCCAGGAATATCACGGACTAGATCCATAATTTGACGTGGTGTGGTGCGGCCACCTGTACACCAGACTCTTACAAAACCACCTAATGCACCGTGATGTTTCACATAAGCATCCGTAATAGGACAAACTACCCGTACATCTTCCTTACCAAATGCCTGATCAAGAACATCCTGCAAGAATATTACGTTAGGCTTTCCATCAGGGGTTGATTTATCTCTCATGCCGTGATCGGCAGTAAGCGCGACGATAGCGCCGAGGTTGGCCAATTGTCCAAATTTTTCATCAATACGACGATAGAACTCATTTGTCACTGATTCGCCGGGAGCATATTTATGTTGAACGTAGTCAGTCAGCGACAAGTACATCAAGTCAGGACGTTCTAATTCGAGTAGACGCACACCTGCTTCGAGTACAAATAGCGAGAGATCCATCGAATACATGTCTGGTAACGGCATCCCAACCAGTTCCAGGACATTTTCAATGCCATTCTCGGCAAGGGTACACTGGTTGGCTTTTTCCGAAGAGAAGCTGATGTTGCCACGCTCTAAGGGTAAATCCTTACCCAATTGCTTACGCAATTTGTCCTTGGCGGTGATAGAAATCACTTTGGCTCCGGCATCGGCAAACGCAGCCAGTATGGTCTGACTGCGAAGCAATTCCGGCCCGGTCATGACAACAGCTTCATGTGTCGCCGCGTCCAGATAAAAGTTTCCCGATATGCCATGTACTGAAGGAGGGGCGCCGGTAATGATCGACATATTGTTCGGGCAGGTAAAGCTGGGAACCGTTCCTTCTGCTATGGTGCTGAACCCCTCGCGCATGAAACGAGCGATATTGGGAATAATTCCATCACGAAGCCCCTGTTCGATATAGGCTGGGTCTCCACCATCGATGCAGACAACCACCACGGGTTGTTGTGGCCAGCGATAGGTGACTTGATTGAGTGCGACTGTACGGCTATTCATAAGCGACTTTCTGGAAATTTGGTTGGCGTTGGCATCACTGCTTCAGATTGCCCATTGACGAATACGGGCAGAAATCAGATCAATCAGTGTGACCGAGGCAATTGTAATAATGAGGACGGCGGATGTTTGTCCATATTCAAAACCACGGATGGAGTCGTAGAGAATAACGCCGATCCCGCCCGCCCCAACCATCCCCAAGACTGACGCGGAGCGCACGTTGTGCTCGAAACGATACAGCGCATAGGAAATCCATAACGGCAACACTTGAGGTATGACGCCATACAGAATTTCCTCAAGCATGTTTGCACCCGTGGCACGGATGCCTTCAACCGGCCTGAAATCAATTGCCTCAACCGCTTCAGAGAAAAGCTTGGCTAATACTCCCGTTGTGTGTATCCAGAGCGCCAACACACCCGCAAACGGCCCCAGACCGACAGCAACAATAAACAGCATCGCGAACACCAACTCGTTGATCGCACGAAAGGCATCCATCAAGCGGCGTACAGGTTGTCTCAGCCAGACCGGGGCAATATTTTTGGCGGACATCAACCCGAATGGGATAGCACACACAATTGCAAGAGCCGTGCCCCAGACAGCGATCTGTACCGTGACCAGCATTTCTTTCAGATAGAGGCGCCAATCCTGAAATTTCGGCGCAAAGAAATCCTTGGCAAATTCGGCAATATTTCCCGAATCCTTGAATAGAGCCATGGGGTTCATTTCCGCGCCATACCATGACCAGATCGAAAGTGCTACCAGGATTGCCCAGCTCAGTTTCATTCCAACACTCGTTGGTGGCGGTGTTAGCGATACATCAAGAATGCTCTGTTCTGCTTGCATTTTGCCTCTGCCTGTTAAGTTGTAGACGCGGGAGCCAGAAGTCCCCGCATCCATAATTGAATAAATTAGTGTGCCGTAGCTTGTTTGGCCAGTAGAGCGAGCTTGGCATCAACCTTGGCGAGATTCGCTTTCTTTTCCTCATCGGACATATGTGCGTCCATTTCATACTTGCGGCGCTCCTTGGCCGGCCTCTGCCTGTTTGCCCTCGTTAACAGCCATGTCCGCTCTGTATTCTATTTCAGCCTCTCAAGTTTTGCTTCATCTTTCGGAAACAGGTAACCCATTGTTGTCACAGGTGACCGGCATCAACAACCTTTTATTTTGCATTTGTGCCTGGAAACGGCGTTTTCGTGTAGTGTTTGCATTAAATGCGCCAGTGGTTGTAGAATATACGCACGTCAGCCGCTGATGACGCTAAGTAGTACAGCCAGCCCTCGGGCATTCTGCAACACCAAACACCCTAAAACCGTCTGGAATTCAGAGCGATTACGCCTTCGTTTGATCGAGCGTAGCCGTCATCGTTTTTAACCTTTCAGAATTTTCATCCACTGGGTGAATCTAAGCAGCCATGCATTTGGCATTCAAAACTGACGCGTATATTTGCGTTATTTATCAACCTATGCGGGGATATTTCTCTTCCCGGATGGGATGATTAATGCTCCCGTTTTTAACAAGGAGAAATCGCGTGAGCAATTCACAACATTGCACTTGCCACCTTGCTTTGTGTATAAGTTCTGATACAATCATACGGGAGGCAATATGGCAATAAAGAAAAAACCGCTCGAATGGAGAGGTTCTTCATACAAAGATATTAAGGATGAGAATATTTTCACTCCAAATGCTCGAGGTTTGGCTGGGTATCAACTCAATAAGATTCAATCTGGCGATGAACCTGATAACTACAAGCCTTTCAAAGATGTTGGGCCAGGCGCCAATGAACTTATCATTGATGTTGACAGCGGTTGGTTTAGAGTAATGTACGTAGCCAAGTTTGAAGAAGCTGTTTACGTGCTGCATTGCTTCAAGAAAAAAACCAACCAAACGAGTCATCACGATAAAGAATTGGCAATAACTCGCTATAAAGACCTAGTTCAGGAAAGGAAAAAATATGAACAAAGTAAGAAGTAAAACTGAGCACATAACACCGGCAGACGGTAACGTGTTTTTGGATTTGGGGTTTGAGCCAGAGGAAGCTGTAAGAATGTTAGCTGAATCCGATAGGCAAATTTCAGAAAAATTGGCTATCAAGGAAAACCTAATGACCGAAATTTCTGAATGGATTGCTGAAAAACATTTGAAACAGACTGAAGCGGCTGAAATACTCGGAGTTACTAGGCCTCGCGTGTCTGATGTGATCCACAAAAAAACCATCAAGTTCACAATTGATGCTCTAGTGGATATGATTTCCAGAACAGGTAAGCAAGTTTTGGTTTCAGTACACTGAGCTTATAACAACAAAATCCCGTGCATCTCGGATCTGGCCGTAAACAAAAGGAGGTCAAGATGAATAAAATCAAGAGAGGATTCCTGATTGGATTCAAAGATGGTTGGAGTTTGTTCTTTTCGCCTTTTGTGGGATTTTATCGTTCTGTTTCTGCTTTATGGGCTACTCGTTCACACGGTATTCATAAGCATAACGCTCAATAATCATCTCAACATAGCCGCCGTCCCTCAGAAGGGGATAGGCGGCTTTTTTACGCCTATCTACGTCTAGCTTCAGCAGTCGCTCCCCAATATTTACAACTCTTCACTGATTGTTATTGCTGCGGAATGTTTAAAAATGAACTGCCCGACAACGGCCAGTCACGAATGTCGCAAACTGGCCGTGATCTGCCCGTCGAATATTGTACTCGCGAACGGCAGGTTTACAACGGATAGCAGCCATCTTCATCCGTATCGATTACAGACTTGTTGCAGCAGTGCTGCATCAAAATGGAACGATCATTCCATTTCGCTGTCAGACCTCGACCACAAGGCACAAGCCGACCCCGGCGAGTTGCCGTTCCTCCCTGTTGACGCTGTTCGGGCTACGTTCCCCCCATTCTGTCTCTGCACGGTTGATGTGCCTCAAATTCAGAATGGGATTACCCCGTGGAAGCCCCCGCCAAATCTGTCGCACCCCGTACCCAGTGCTACCAGCGCCGCCGTCCCGAACAGACGCTGTGGTATCGCACTGTTCAGACGCACTTCGAAACTTGGCTGGCACTTTCAAGCGGGGAATACAATGAATCGCCGCCTGCTCATGTGGAGAATGCCTTTCGTCGCTATCTCGAATGCGGAATTTTGGCGCACGGTTTCGCCAGAGCTCATTGTGACGAGTGCGGACACGACTTCCTGATCGCCTTCTCCTGCAAAGGTCGTGGCGTATGCCCTTCGTGCAACACACGGCGCATGGTCGAAACAGCCGCGCATCTGGCCGATCACGTGTTTCCCCGGTTGCCGGTACGTCAATGGGTACTCTCGGTGCCCAAGCGGCTGCGCTATTACTTGCAACGTGATGTAGCCTTGCAAGGTGCTGTCTTGCGCATCTTTCTGCGCGAGGTGGAACGGTGCTTGCGCGAACACAGCCCGGGTTGCAATGCCCAAGCCCGAATAGGCGCGGTTGCCTTCATCCACCGCTTCGGCTCGTCCCTTAACGAGCACGTCCACTTTCACTGCTGTATCGTTGACGGGGTATTTGAGCCAGCCGCCAATGCTGGCGATGGGGCGGGGGTGGATTTTCATGCGGCGACATGGATTGATGAGACCGCCATTGCCAAGGTACAAGCAGAGGTTCGAAGGCTTGTGCTGCGCACTTTCGTCCGTCGCGGCCTGTTTGACAAGGGCGATGCTGAGGTGATGGGCAGTTGGGTACATGGCGGCGGGTTTTCAGTGGATGCCTCGGTATGCATTAACCAGAAAGACCGGGCAGGATTGGAGCGTCTGCTGCGTTACTGCGCACGCCCACCCTTCGCGCTGGAACATCTGCAACAACTGGATGCCGAACATCTGGTCTACCACAGTCCCAAGCCCGGCCTTGATGGTTCAAGCGATCTGGTGCTGACACCGCTGGAACTGATCGGTAAAATTGCCGCATTAGTGCCGCCACCCCGTTCGCATCGGCATCGCTATTACGGTGTGCTGGCACCCAACTCGCCCCTGCGCGCGGCAGTCATCGCAATGGCTCCGGTGGCGGTGATTGCACCGTCTTTGCCGCTTGCGGATGCCGCCGGAGCAGAGGAAAAACCTCGCCGTGCGTCGCACTATCTGTGGGCCATGCTGCTGGCGCGCATTTATGAAGCATTCCCCTTAACCTGTCCGATCTGCCAAGCCCAGATGCGAATTATCGCCTTCATCAACGAGGCGAGTGACGTGAGGAAGATTCTGGAGCATATCGGCGAATCAAGCCAGCCACCGAGAATCGCTCCTGCACGCGGGCCACCGCTGTGGGAATTGGCAGCGAATTTTGCGCAGGCAGGTAGTGATCACGAATGGGTGATAGCTGAGCCGGAACCGGAAATCGAATTTGATCAGAGTGTCGCTTGGTGAAAAGAAGTTTTCAGCATGCTTTGGGAAGGGCTGTGCATCGGGTTCAGCGTGGGGCGGGTTTTGGGGAAATTACTACGATTTTGGGGAAGAGGAAGACGAAGTGAAGGCTTTTTCAGGGATGCGAAGATGAGAATGGGATTGGCTTGGGGTGGGGATGCCGAAAATGGCCGGAAATAAAAGTATTTTCCAATTCAGAAATGAGTCTGAATGAAGGGTTTTGAATCTGAGTAAATTAATTTATTCGGGTTCGGTCTAACTCATAGGTGCTTCTTCGCTTTGCCTTGCCAACTTGATTTTTCAAGCCCGTTTTTTCATTGCCGCAGCGATATCTCTAAACAGTTTTTTTCTTGCGTTATTGAGCGTCAAGGCAGCCTCATTGTCGCTCATTTCTGCCGCCTGTGCATCCAGTTGTTCGAACGTGATTTCAGCTTTAAGGTATTGGCTGGCATCCGGTATTGATTTGAATTTATCATAAGGCGTCATCATGTCCTTGTAACTGTACTTTTTGCGCTCTTTTCCCTTGGCATCAGTGATCGTTTCCGGGAAGAAACAGGGCCGATGGAAATTTACGTAAGGGTTGAGGTGAGCTGCGCAGAAGGCATTAACCAAGCTGGCGCAGTGTTGCGGGATATGCGCATAGCCAAAATGCTTGCGCACCACCGATGCATTCTTGGATTCTGCCAGCGCGTTATCGTTAGAATGTCGCGGACGTGATTTGGTGAATTCAACCCGTAATTTCTCCAGCATGGAAGCAACTTGATAGTTGATATATTCCGAGCCGTTGTCAGAATGGAACCCGATGATGATAAACGGAAATCCATCCAATAGTTGCCGAATGACTGGCAGCAAATACGCCTCGCTGATCTTCTCGCAAGTGGCAACAAATTGCATCTGCGTCACGCAGTCCACGGCGTTGATGTGATATACGCCTTTAATCCCGTCCTGGTCGCCTTGATGCACGCTGTCTATGCGGATGTAACCAGGCATTCCGTCAGGCTGCGGGGCTCTGGCGTTTGCCGATGGGAATTCCCGTCGGGTTGGTTTTGGTCCAATGTCGCCGCTTGTTCTGGTACGGCTTGCTTCCGCGCAGGTTATACAGGTGGGAAACCGAAATACCCGCCAGACGCTCATAGCGAGGATCGCCGAACACCTGGTATGCCCGCTCCATCAGTTTTTTGGTGGCAGGCCCAGACAGGGTGCTATGCAGCACATCCATCTCGGCTAGCAAGGCCACGTCTGCCGCAGTATAGCGGTAGGTGAAGCCTTGCTTGGGTGCGCAGGGTTGTTTCGTCAGTTTTCCGTCCTTGCGGTATTGTCGCACCAGCCGGGTAACTTGCTGGCGAGACAAGCCTGTCATGCGTTCGATGTAGCGCAGCAGTACGCCTTTATCTATCCGCCCGAGCGGCGCATAGCCAAACCGCTTGAGGGTTCGTTCAATAAACGGATTGCGTCCCTCTTTGGGAACTCGAAATGACACTTCCGATGTCCCGTCCAAAAATGCCTTGATCTGCTCCAAGGTACGTAGTTTTGCTTCTTCCATGTTGATCACCATGCCTTGCATAATGACCGACCTGATAAATCAATTTCAGACTCATTTCGTGTTGGAAATACAACATTCCTTTAGACTCATTTCATATTGGAAGAGGCTATAAATTGACTTGTGCAGTTGAATTTCCTATCCTTAAGTTGGTGCGCGAAATGCTGTCCAAGCTCGATCTGCCGGAAGATACCCTGACCGACATTGAAGAGTTTGACATCGAAGCCAAGGTTAGCGCGGAATCGCTGAATGATATTGATCTTATTACTGTGCGTGTTCCAGACATGGACGTGCTTAATCTTGCGGGTGTGTTGGGTGTGGCTTATGGCTCCATGCAGAAGTTGACGGTGCAAGAGTCTAGCGTCATACGCTCTATTCTTGCGGTAATGGTGATGGTGGTTGGTTCCAGTAAAGCATTGAGCAAGACAATGTCAGAATTGGAGTATTACTCCATTCACGATCCGCTTACCGGGCTGCACAACCGACGGCACTTTAATGAAATGTTGGAATACGAGATCGAGCGTTCGGAACGGCATAAGCACGAATTTTCTATTTTGATGCTGGATCTGGACGATTTCAAAGACATTAACGACACCTATGGGCACCCATGTGGTGACTCAACGTTGCGCGGCGTAGCCGATATTTTGCGCAACAATGTGCGCAAGGGAGATATGTGTACGCGCATTGGTGGAGACGAGTTTGCAATGATTCTCACCGAAACATCACAGTTAGCCGCACAAGAAGTGGCTGAAAAATTGCGACAGGAATTACGCAATAAAAAATTTGAAACCCCTGCAGGAAAAACATTTCATGTCACTACTTCTATCGGAATCATCGCTTACCCTAATGATGCGTTGAATATCTCCGATCTGATGGCGGGTGTGGATATCGGTTTATATCGTGCCAAGGCTATCGGCAAGGATAGTGTCTGCACTGTAGAGCAAGTGGAAGACAAGATACAAACAGGACGTACCGTACGTGACAATGCGGAAAAGTTACGTGACAGCCTGCGTGAGGATCGAATCACACCTTACTACCAGCCCATCTTCGATTGTAAGACGGGAACAACAGGTGTTTCGACAATGTTGCTCAAATTGGATCCAAATTACAAGTGTCAGAATGGATGCTTCCAAAACGGAAAGAATCCTACCGATTTTAATCTGAATAAAATTCTAAATCGGGCAGGAAGCAAAAAATCAGCTTGCCACAAAGCCGCCCCTCACGAATGCACACTTTTGGCCGACACTTGACTGATTGCCATCACTAACATCTATGGCTCTTATGTGCAGAGGAGCAGCCAGTCAATTTCTCTCATAGTAACCTTTAGCAGGATTTGCGCACGGTCATTGAGCATGACGGGCATTTTAACACTGCTCGGTCAATAGGCAGTGCTGTTTGCCTTGTGTTCATCCGTATCGATTACAGACTTGTTGCAGCAGTGCTGCATCAAAATGGAACGATCATTCCATTTCGCTGTCAGACCTCGACCACAAGGCACAAGCCGACCCCGGCGAGTTGCCGTTCCTCCCTGTTGACGCTGTTCGGGCTACGTTCCCCCCATTCTGTCTCTGCACGGTTGATGTGCCTCAAATTCAGAATGGGATTACCCCGTGGAAGCCCCCGCCAAATCTGTCGCACCCCGTACCCAGTGCTACCAGCGCCGCCGTCCCGAACAGACGCTGTGGTATCGCACTGTTCAGACGCACTTCGAAACTTGGCTGGCACTTTCAAGCGGGGAATACAATGAATCGCCGCCTGCTCATGTGGAGAATGCCTTTCGTCGCTATCTCGAATGCGGAATTTTGGCGCACGGTTTCGCCAGAGCTCATTGTGACGAGTGCGGACACGACTTCCTGATCGCCTTCTCCTGCAAAGGTCGTGGCGTATGTTGCCCGCAGTCGACACCATAAATCAACATGCGAATTCTTCGATTACTAATTTTTCGATCTACATAGCGCAACTCACCCGCAGCGATTTCCTCTTCGCTAGTGTTGAGCGTTGTATCCCCGGCCAACATTTTGCCGTTTGGGTCAACGACCAAAAAGAATTCGGTATCAACCTGATCGGTACGAAGTAAATGCTCGGTTTCCGGTGACATTTCAAAATTGATCTTGTTGCCATTCCGTTTTATAAAACTGGCAAGTGCAATTGCAAAATCTCCCATTTGATGGTCGATTTCCAATTTTGCAGGAAGAAGAGTCAATCGGTATTGAACTACTGCCGCAATGGGCATGATGGCCAGCAACGGCACCAACAACCAAAGGAGCAGCTGTTGTTTAAGGCTGCGGGTCATTTGCCGATTCCTCTACCAAATAGCCGAACCCCCTGATAGCCCGAATGGAAATTCCGGCACCAACAAGTTTCGCCCGAAGTCGGGAAATATAAACTTCGATTGCATTGCTCGAAGGTGATTCGTCCCATCCGGAAATTGCATCCAGAATTTGTTCTTTGCTGACCACCTTGCCGGCATTATTTAGCAGATAGACCATTACTGCCCATTCGCGGGGTAATAACTCCAGAGGCTTATCTGACAAAAAGGCCCGCTTAGCACTCAAGTCCAAGCGCAAATTTCCCAAAATCAGTTCATTATGTTGACGTGCATGGAATCGCCGTGTGAGTGCTTGAATGCGCGCAAGCAATTCGGTTAACGCAAACGGTTTTACAAGATAATCATCCGCGCCAAGTTGCAGGCCATGCACCTTATCTTCTACCGCATCTCTTGCGGTGAGCATCAATACCGGCATTGCCTCTTGATGGGAGCGCAAACGCCGCAGAACTTCAAAACCGTCAATTCCCGGCAATCCCACATCCAGCACGACCAGGTCGTAGACGGCTAACTTTACAGCACCAGAAACAGCTTCTCCGTTTTGACTCCAGTCGACAATCCAATTTTGCGAGCGCAATGCCCGTGCAGTCGTTTCACCCAAGGAGAGATCGTCTTCCACCAACAAAATGCGCACGTATTTATTCCTTGCTTAAGTTTGTCCAGCCATTTTTCATGGCTCACTTGTATCGCCAACTTCTTTGGAAATATATCAGACAGCGGGCGTGTATAAATATATTTTCCACTGTCAGCTTCCTGAAAGGTTCGGCACAGTGTCCTGTAAGCCTGTTCCCTTAGACTCCGCGCCTCGTCCCGACAGTGCAGTCGGGTTTACATACGGATAAATAATCGAAGAGAAAAATGACATTTCAAAGTGAAGCTACCCCCCATGAAAATGCTCACGAGGCTCGCGCGTTGCCCCGTAACACACAGTTGGCCATTATCACCGGTATCGCCTTGTTGGGTGGTGCAGCGTGGCTTGCAGTGCATTATATATCTACTGTATCCGCGCCTGCTGGATTTGCTGTACCGCTTTGCAGCATCAGCCGCTCAAATGCGCTGCCGTCCTGGCGGGTCAGATTGGGTACATAGCGTGAATACACCCGGAAAAGCATTTCAGTAGTGGTGTGGCCCATTTGCCGGGCAATCCATTCTGGGTTCTCTCCTGCTCCCAGCCACAAAGTGGCAGCGGTATGACGGGTTTGATAGGCTCGACGTTTCGTCAAGTTCAGATGGCGGAGTATCGGAAACCACACACGATTCGTTACGTTTTTGTTATCGAGCGGTTTCAAGTTTCGCGAGCAAAAAACATATTCGCATTTACCAAGCGATACCTTCTCTTGCGCTTTGAGTGCGTCATAGACTACTTGCGACATTTGTATATCGCGTTGTGAACTGTCGTTCTTGGTATATTCATCTTCACCCAGCACGATTGTTTCTCGCACTAGAATCAGCCGTCGTTCAAAGTCCACATATTTCCACTTAAGCCCATCGGCCTCACCAGTACGCATGCCGGTAAAAAATCTGAGGGTGTAGTAGCTGCGAAAGTCTGGGCGGATGGCTGCAAGAATCATCTTCACTTCATCCAGTGTGAACGGATCGACATCTGTACGCTTCACCTTAAGTTGTTTCATATTCTGGAACGGTGTGCGAAAATCATACCGGTCGGCGGCTTCATTGATAACTTGCCTCAATTGATTAATTATTCTGTTGATGCGACGATTGGACAGCATTGTTGTTTTGCCCCGTGCCTGTACTTTGGCGAGCTCAGCACGGTAGCCAAGTATGTCCGGTTTTGTGATTCGGCCGACCTCCCAATCACCCCACCGTGGAATAATTCGCCCATCCAAATCGGCACGGATGTTTATCTTGTGAGATCGTCTCCACTCGACTTCTTTCTCTGCGTACCACGTTTCTGCAAAATCCCGAAACAATGGCGTACCAGCGACACCAGCATTCACTTGGCCAAGTCCCTGCGCTATTGCTCCAGCCACAGTTTGAGTGGTTTGGCTGGCAGCTAACTGCGGTGCCGCTTCGTCGAACTTTTCTGCGTTCTTGCTTCCAGGGAAAAATCGACGATAGTCAAATGTTCCTGATGCAATTTCTGCTTCGATTCGGTCAAGAACCTTTTGCACTTTCCTGCGATTTACATCTGTATCGGTAAGAGCTGTTTGTTCTCGGCAGCGAATACCTTTTAAGTAGAAGTCGATAATTATCGTGTTATCTCTTTTACGAGTTTGAATGCTAGCCATTGCACACCTCGCCGTTTGCCATTGGGATGCCTAAGTGGCTTACAGAGTTTTTCATATCACGTTCAATTGCTTCCCATATATACAGAATCTTGCGCCCGCCAAACGGGCGGAAATAATGAGTGCCTTCTATCAGTACACTATCCTTTAGGCGTTCCCGAATAGTTCTAGGGTCATAGTGGATACGCGCAGCCAATGCATCTGTGGTTAAGTAAGTTCCATTCATGTTTGCAAATCTCCATGTGGTTAGTATAAGGCACATACGGTTCTATAAATACCCGAATGTGCGGATATATTAACACACAATAAAAAAATTGCAACAACTAATGCACAAGTGTTAACATTTATGCACAATGATTAGATTTCGAATAACTGAATTACTGGCTGAGAAACAGTTTAAGGATGGTAGAAGAGTGACCATATCTGAACTGTCCGAAGCCACGGGCATCAACCGTGGATCGCTGTCCAAGATGGTCAATCAAAAGGGGTACAGCACTGTCACGAACAACATTGACATGCTGTGCGCATTTTTTGATTGTAAGGTTGAAGACTTGATGGAATATATCAATGAGAAAACTGGCGACTCATGATTTGAGCGTCAATGGAATTTGTGGATAGTCACCTAGACCAATACTCAAAATTTCGCATTTGCCAACAATCCCGATTTTGCAAAGTCACCAAACAGTCACCATTTAGTCACCAATTAGTCACCAAGATTTTGTAGTAGATTTTGATGACCCTTGGTCACATGACCGTAAGTCTGAATTTGGTGCGCTCGGCGGGATTCGAACCCACCACCTCTGGCTTCGGAATCCATTCCTGACAGTCGGTTTTAAACGTTCTGTAACGTCATTTATCGTGCAACCTGATGTATTATTTCACGAATAATTCTTAACTAATTTTTGAATAATTTGCTTAATAATAACGTGTTGCACCATATAATACCAAAACAACCCGTTATCTAGTCAATTATTTGATCGCCAAAAAATGAGGTTTGGTCACCTCATGCCGACTTACTTTGCCCTTGCCTATTCCAAAAGTAGAACTATAATTATGTCTATCTCATTGTGAGACAAATTTTCATTCTTTTTTGCGTTTTTGCAGCTTCAAAAGTTGAGTATTAAAGGAAGCACTCCTACGGATTACTTGTAGAAGTTATACATGGATTGCTCTGTAATATCGCGCGATACAGTAGGTGTAACGTACAGGTTTTATGTTAAACAAAACAACGATTGATAGTTACAATTGCATGATTTACAATAAATCATTAATTTCTTATAGTTAACGATATTATGAAAACATTCACTATTGAACAGGCTCGTTCTGCGGCAGCTTCTGGTGGGGTATTGTCGGCCAACTTGCGGCCTGTGGGCAGTGTGTTCGCCCTGGAGTTTGAAACTCGCAACGGATCAGCGATGCTTATTGCTTCGGTATCCAAGGAAGTACGCCGTTTCGTTAATCCGATCAAGGCGTTTGAAATTGTTCGCGAGTTGGGCTTGGAGGGGGGGCATTATTCGGTGGCTCAGTGGCAACCTGACGACGACTCAGATCGACATACGCGCCCAGACCGTTCGCTTGCCATGAAGAAAAATCATGCGGCTGGAGATCTCAAGCGTTTGTTGGACGAAAGGATCGCAATTGCTAATTCGCCTGATGCAGTATGGCATGACGCCAAGGACGTGTTTGCCGAGTTAGAAGCAGAACTGGATGCTGACAATGCGAGTTAGATTACTTGACCAGGCCAAGGAAGACATGGCGAAAATCAAGGAGTATTACAAAGAAATTGGCGGCTCACTACTTGCGAAGAAAATGATCCAGCAGATCAAGCAACCCGTGTTGGAGCTTGAAAACAATCCAGAGATCGCGCCACCTTACGAGTTGTCGCCGGGTGTCCGTCGTCTGGTCGTGGCTGGAGGCACATTTATCGCTTTTTACCGCGTTCTCACAGAGGTCGACGTTATACATATCAGACGTGCCGAGCGTGAGCCGGTTACCGCAGACGAATTGGATAAAATCATTTAGCTTCGTGTCCTCAGTATGGAAATTTGCCATGTAAAATTAAACTGCTAGAAACATGTATTCGCTCACAAGCAAATTAACTTATGGTTATTTATCTGTTGCTTCAAATTTAGAGTCTGATTTATTTAGTCAAAATTGAAGGCCATTATGTCACCAAGTAATAAACAAGTTTTACAGGGTACATGTCCTCGAATCATTCAATTGTCTTTCGAACAGATTAGCGTTCCAATCAGCACTTTTAATTGGATAGACAACAGCAATTTTTTTCCAATGTCGGTGCCCGCAGTAAAAAAAGATACACTCCCCCTGCTTCAATTACTTCAACCAATATTAGTCGCCGACACCGGCCAGCAAATCAATATTCAATCGAAAAAACAGAAAGTTCCCCTTTATCAATTGTTGGGGGGGCGGCGAACCCTACAATTGATTGGCGAACAGATACCGCGTCAACCCAAGATTCAGGCAACTCTGCTGAGTAAAGAATATCTTGATAACAAGCAGTCTTTTGAAGCATTGGATTTTCTGTGCTCGGTTCTTCTGCGTCGTCCTGACGAAGCAACCAAAGCATTGCTTGCTTCAGCACTTCTTGATGATACTAAGTTTTCTAAAGAAGCCTCACGTTTTCTAGACGCCTCAAACGCGCAAAAGATTGCCAAAATACTTGGCGTTTCCCATGCCACTTTACACCGAATAACAAAAGAACCTCGCCAAAAACTGGTAAAGCTCTTACAACCATCACCCAATACCCAGACTACACTTGGCTTTGCCAAATTTTTTGACGAAATTTAGTTTGGCATAGAAATATGATCTCGAAAACCAAGTTCGAAATTAGTGAAGATGAGGCTTATGTCCGCAGCATCATTTCCCCTCTAACCAGCCTATTGGACGCCCCTGACGAACTCAGTAAAATACTGCAAATTCTTGAAGAATTTCGGATTATCTTTGATCTGTACAAGCCTTTAAACTACGAATCCGAAGCTGCTTTTATCTCCAAAATCGATCTAATAGTAGACAGAATCCTTACTGGCGATATCCCTGTAACATCCTGTATCACTACTGCTCGTGAGGACCCCGAACGCCAAACGATGAGACCTCACTACGAGGATAAGCCACATTACTGTGTATATTATTATGAACTCAGTAAATATTCTGAATTGCTACCCCAGTACCGCGCGCTTCTTGCCTCGTTTCTGCCGGTTCAATCCAAGCTCCAAGAAGCCAGATCGACTACACCTGAACAATTCATAAATATTTTTTATAACGTTGGTTTGTGTTTGCGTCAACTCACTGATCCCACTGAGAACGAAATTCTAATACTTCGCGAGCTACCGACCGTTGCGTTAACGCCTGCTCAACTATGTAAACGAATTGAAGAATTATTTCATCAATTTGGATTTGTTTTCAAAATATCCGGAAACCAAAAAAGGTTTAGCTATTTACATCGTGTGCTGGTTTGGTTTGAAACTAACATATGGGAACAACGGTCCCTCTCATCCCGCAATTCAACAGGCTCAGTGCGATCATCCCGACATAGTGAAGAACTCGACAGCGTCAGCGAAGTTCACCACCTTTTTTCAGAACCGCAGGAACTAGGAAGTCCGATAAATACACGAATTTTTAATCTTGATAATAATGAATCGCGTAGAGCCTCCGAGCAAGACGACGACGATGCAGATCCGATACAAGACAGTGGCAGTACACGCCAAACAGTTGAAATTGAGACCCAAAAAGCTTCAGCATTCAATGCGATTGATCGCATTTCACTTAGCCGACGGAAAGCGCGCTATGTTGCACAGGCAATTGAGATGGGCAACCAAAAGTTACCTGTAACACATGCAACCCTGACCGGATTTGAACTCAGGGTTCTGCTTGGTGTCCTGAATGACATTGATCACTATGCATGGTCTGACATTTCACATTCCCTGCGCCTGCAAATTGCAGCATGGGGCGCATGCCGCTTCTTTCTCGGCAGAGTACCGGATGAGCTGAGTCAGATTCAAAGACATGCCGGTGAATTTTTGTCGGCCTCAAATGTTATTGTCTGGTACTCTAAATCGTCTACTATCTGGCTTCCGTGCGAACTCCCTAATCATAAGCCACCTGAAGATCAATCTCGTGCCCTTATGTCCCAAACCGGATTTATCCTCGACATCAAAAATTCATTGGCGCCATTTTTGCAAAAAATCACGTCGAAAAATCCAAACCTGTTTTCTCAAAATTTTGATTTGGATTTCAGCGAACTGTTGCGCAGACTCAATCAGGAAAATACTACGACCTTAACATTAAATCGGGTCGGACAATTTCTCCCCGGATTGATTTCACAACTTTCACCTAACGATGATGTGATGTCTACTTATTTTACTGGGCGCACACCAAACCTGCACAATCCAAGTGTGTATTCTGCTATTCCGACTAGGCTCCTTGAATCATTGTATGCCTGTGCCTGTGATCGCGTAACCGAATTGGCACGAATCCCGAGAAATTATCCATTGACGCCAGCTTTCTTAAGACTTTTTAATGATGACGAGCATTTTGTTGGTTCTCTGCATGTTCCCAAGTTAAGCACTGTCCGGATGACCGTCGACGATATTCGCAATACACTTGAAAAGTCACGTAACGCTGCCGGCACTCCTGTTCACGAACTACACAACACATACACAGCCTATGTTCTTTTATTCCTTATGGCTACAACAGGAATACGCGCAGTTAACCACCCCATCCCTGCCGAATTCGATATAGACAGAGCGACAGGTTGCTGCTTCATTTCAGAAAAAGATACAAATGGCTATCGCAATGCGCGCGTTGTCTGGCTCCATCCGATTTTATTGGAACAGTTAGATGCATATGCGCGGCATGTCACTAGATTACGTCAGTACCTTTCTCTGACCAACATCAACGCTCTTAAACAACTCGATGCCCGGAATTTTTTTCCACTTCTGTCTCTATCTTCATCACCAAATCGCGAGAATGACCAACATGTTCTTCAGAGAGGAACATCACCATTATTTATGCTCAATGAATTCGGTGGGTCACCAAATTCTATCGATTCAAAAAGAATTGAAGAACTACTCGGAGATCACTGGCAACTGAGACTTGTTTCTTTACGTCACTTTATCCGAACTCAATTACTTCTCAGCGGATGCTCAGGGGTGCTAATTGACGCGTTACTTGGCCATGCTAAACGTGGCGAGTCGTCGTGGGGAAGATTCTCCACCCTGCCACCCATAACCTGGCGCAAGCAGATATCAAATCACTTGGCTCTGATTATGAATAAACTCAATTTCGAAGTTATCGAAAGTCCTCTGCTCCGCTCATGATATGGAAGAGTCTGATCTAAAATCTGAAAAGATTAGCAGTGCTACTTGGCCAGACTGGGCATCTGCTCGGGTGCCGCGAGACTTGGCACTACGTCATAAACTGTTCACTCATTTTGCTCATTGGACAGCTAAATTTGTTCCGGATTTGTGGGCTGGGAGAAGGGGCTTCCAACTCGATTCTATCGAGCACCAGGGGTTTCTAGAAAAACTACTCGGTATTGCAAGTAACTTTGATGAGAGGCGCATCCTGTCTCGATGGTGGGATTCACTTATTTCGAACGGCAATAAAACTGGTCTTTGGAAAATTGCATTTCTTAACCCTGAAGTTGTATTACCCGACGTTCCTCCTGTATTTGTACATCGGGATTTCCAGTTACTGAAATGCTACCGACCCATTGAAGAAAGTTTTACTCGTCTTGTCTGCAATACTATTAATGCGAGTCTATTAGCTGATGCCGCACTTTGTTCGGCCGTATTTTTTGGTGGAATTGCATCTATACGACGCCTCAAAGCATTAGGTGCGTTACGTAGTTCGGATCTGACTGGCGATGGTAAATTGCTATGGGCCATGTTACAGAATCAAGACGACAATAAATACACGAGTTCGACTCGTTGGTATCCCGATGCATTGACTGGAACTCTTTTAATTCTGCTGAAGGAATCTGAATTGTGGACAAACTCGCTCGCAAATTCAGACAAGTCTGACATTCTTCTGAATGCCCTTCATCGTCTTGGTATTACGGCATGGCCTAAGACTTGGTCTCAGATAGATTTGATCCGAGCAGTTCAGGTTGCGTTGTCACTTGACCACATGGGTATCGTCACTTCATATCTGTGTGATCGTTTCGAAACTTTTTCTCTTCCAGAAACTGGACTTCACCGGATCGCCAACTGGGCAGTTATTGACGATTCCAATTTCGTGACACTTCCAACTAATCTCCCACGTGCACCCTTTGAAGGCTTCCATACTCATGCCGCTTCGTTTACTCCACAAGTTTTGTTCAGTAATCAGCGCGCCATAGCCCATAAAATTTTAACCTGTTTAGAAAAACAGCAGCAGACATATGCAAATTTAAATCTATTGCAAAAAGAGTACGCAGGACAAATGTGGTCAATTACCCATTATCTGGTCGAGTGGGCAAAGTGGAGACTTCGTCCAGACACAGGAGAAAAGGGAATCCTTCCTGTTAGCGTACTCAGGTATTTCCGACCTTTGGTAAATAGTCTCATTTACGAAGCTGA
>CAVTCF010000007.1:0-29863 GCA_963733265.1 uncultured beta proteobacterium | reverse complement strand
GCATCCTTGAATTGGTCGACGTTAGCCTTGTTGATCGTTATACCTGGAGTCAACCCGGGGAAAGTTGGCACCCCGTTTTTATAGGGGTTAAACGAATTTTCCACATCCGCCTCGGTGGCAGCCAAGGCCGTTCCAGCGAGGCTTGCCAGCAGCACCGGGAGTAACTTAAACAGTTTCATTTTCATGCGATATCTCCTTGAAGTTATAACTGGTAATTCAACTTGAAATACAGATCGTTTTGATTAAACGCGGCGCCAATCGGGCCTGCGCGGAATCCGCCCAGTGGCTCGATACTGGACATACCTGCTGACTGACCGACGGTGGCTGCAGTCCCTGTAAATGGCGGGTAAGGATTGCATGAACGGCAATCGTCAAAGCTGTAATTGCCGCTGCTGCCGAACTTGTAATTCAGACCAAAAGTGAGTTTCATCACGTTGCTGACATTCCACTCCAGTTGTGGGGCAATCACGTTGGCAGTAGCCATGAAGTCTCTGGCAAAGATCACTTGCGGGTTAAATACGCCATTCTTCAACGTACCGCGCACCAGCAATGTCATCATGTAGTTGTTCTGCCAATCCGGCATACCGACCTGACCCAATGGACCTTGGTAAAGCTCATGATCATAAATATGCTGATAGAACACCTGACCCGAAATCAGCGTAGCCGAAGTTTCGCTGATGAAAGGAATAAAGGTTGGACGATCAACACCAATTACTGATCTGAACACTTTATTCGCTGAGTACAGCTCGCTACGTGCCGTATTGGTGAATTCTTCACCGTCGGTAAATGCACCTTCCATACGGACTGCTGCCTGAACACTAGGAAGCTGGAAGTCCATCGAACCGCCAAGAAGCTTTACGCGTGGGTAAACCATGTCAAAGGCGATCAGGTTACTGACAGGAACAGCCGGATTCAGATTGCCGTTTCCACCTGTAAACGGATTGACGGCAGCGCCATTAATCGAATGCAATGAGGGTAGTTGCGAACGATAAGTCAATGCGTTCAAAGAGAACGAAAAGCCACCGGAAGTCACCCCTTCATACTTGGCGCCAAGCTGCGTATTCTCTATGCTCCAGCTAGGCAGGTCGATATTCCTGATACCAATCTGATGCGGCCCGAAATTGGTAGCCAAGGTTCCATTTCCCGCAAAGTTGGCGACCGTGCCACCGTTATCCCATAGGTTTGCCAACCCACGGAAAGTACAGCCTGCATCGAGAATGTCGTTTGGCGATCCGCACTGACCCAGATTATTGGGACGGAATTGGTCGAAATTCCAGACTAGTTGGATATTCCGATCCTGCATGGAATCACTTGGACCCATGCGGTATTCAGTCTGCAACATCCACATTGGGATCCGTATATCGGACAATTCGTCGTAAATATTATTGCGCGAATAATCGACCGGGTTCAACACATCCAGCACACGGAACAAGTCGGTGCGTCCCCAAACAACTTGCTGTTTGCCCACTTTCACAAACAGATCCTTCCCATCTGCGAGAGCAATCGTATTCTTCACATAAAGCTCGCGAATGAAGTCGAGGTGACTATTGAATTCTGGTGAGGCTAACTGTTCTTGCGATTGGTTTCCGTATCCTCCAAAATCGCGACAGCCGCGACTGTCTACATCACAGGGTCGAACCGGCACACCCCAATCCACTGCACCATATGCCGGCGCTCCGTAAATCCCCTGACCATACACAGCCAAACCGGAATTCGGGTTGTTGGAGTAAGAGTCCACAAATGCGTTGTTGGGTAGGCCAAATGCATTTTTAACGGTTGTATAACCGATGCCCTGACCCCAAGGAACTGACCCCCCTGTACCGGTACTGCCAAGCTCGATCGAGCCGCCGGCGTCTTTACCGTATTTGCTGCCGTTCAAATCATACACCCCATTCCAAGATCCTCTGAGAATGCTGTGTACCGACCAGCCGTCGCCGAGTTGTTTTTCGGAACCGGCTTGTAACGTATTGGCAAACTTCGACAATCCCTGACTTTGCCGAACGGCCGTGTGATTTTCGTATGTCACATCGGTTTTCCAATGTGAATCATCATCCCCCAAGGCTGGCAGGTGATCATCTGCCGCCCATAGTGAACTCGCTGTCGTCATGAGGATTGCCAAAGCACATAGCTTCAGCAGCCCTCCAACTCTTACCCTGTTTTCCATGTCTACACTCCCTGTTTTATTTAACTTCATTTTGAAAGACCCCCCTACCGCACCCCTGTGATCCAAGGTTGTTATTAATCATTTTCCAGAACGCCGTCAGCGTCCACATGAACGTTCGTCACAAATTTCGGTTTGAATACGACGCACCAGGACGGCACGATCAACACAGCGGCAATCGCATTGACGATAAGCATAAAAGACAGAAGAATCGCCGCATCAGACTGAAAGCGCAGATCGGACATGAATATCCACATCACCACCCCGGCAATCAGCGTCACGGCTGTAAAGCTGACGGCGTAACCCGTGGTCGCCACCGCATTGATCACCGCCTGCTTCATGTCGCGCAAATGCGAAAACTCTTCCCGAATGCGATCCATGAAATAAACTGCATAGTCGATTCCCACCCCGACACCTACCGCGATCACCGGCACGGTGTTAACGCTGATACCGATATTGAGCGCTCCCATGTAGGCGTAGGTCATCAGTGTCGAAAACAGCATCGGCAAGATCATCAGCCAGCCGGCGTGCAGCGAGCTGTAATAGATCGTCACGGTCAAGAAGGCCAAGGCCATCACTGAAGGAATGATGATCATGTGGTCTTTGTGCAAAGCCTGGTTGCCCGCTGCCGTCACACCGATAATGCCGCCGCCAAGTTCAATGTGTAACCCCGGAACTTCAGCATCAATCTTCTTGATGCCTTCTTCGGCCAAGGCGACGATGCGCTCTATGGTTTCTGCCTTGTGATCCTTGTAGTAGAACACCATGTCGGCTTCATCTTCGTCCGGGCTGACAAATTCCTTCAAAGCGCCGGGAATCGGACTGGATGCCATGTAGGCAAACATCAGGCCGCCAATATCACCCGCAGAATCCGGTAACTGCATCCAGCGAGGGTCGTCGTTGTGCGTCAGCTTGTTCACCACGCGCACCACCCCCGGAATCGCCTTGGTTCCGCCCAGGGTCGGGTCGGCCAGCATGTAGGCCTGGAATCGCTCAATGGCCGCCATCACCTCGGGACGTTTGATGCCGCCCTTGTCCTCGGTACGTGCGATAACGTGCAATTCCTCGGAGCCCGGGAATCGGGTATTGATGGCTTTGGTCGAAATGTTGTAGTCATGATCGCGGTGCAGCAGCGGCGATCCCGGCTCAGATTCGCCGATCTGTACTTTTGCCACCAGATAGCTGCCGCCTATAGCACCGATCAACGTCAGGAGTAGAATAGAGCGCGCCCCACCTTCGGTGCCGCCGGTCAGCGACATGGCTTTACCCAAAAAGTCGCGTACGCCTTGATTGCCGTTCACATGCTCCTTTGGCGTCGGCAGGATAGTTAAGGCGAGTGGAATCATGAAGTGAACGGTAAAGATGACCGAGAAACCCCAGAAACCCGCAGCAAGACCCAGCTTGTGATTAAACGGCGCTGAACCCAGCATTAGAACGGCGATACCCAGCGCGTCCACAATAATGGCCAGTGAGCCGGGACGAAACAGCGCTTCAAGTGCGTTTCGGGCGGCTTTCTTGCCGTCATGCACAATCGCCAATTCTTCGTAATAGCGAGCTACCAGTTGCACCCCGTGCGAAGTGGCGCGGGCGGCAATCAGGAAGGGGATAGGCAAGGATAACGGTTCCAGATTGATGCCGATGGCACCCATGAAGCCGAGACCCCAGATTGAAGACAACGCAATCCCCAATAGCGGCAAAGCAATGCCGTAAAGGCGGCGGAAATAGACAATCAGCAGTGTCGCCAGCAGGGCCAGTGTCCATGCCAGAATTTCCACGATCTGATTAAGGTAGGTATACACCCAGCCGATCAGCACCGGATTGCCGGTCACATAAATTTGATGACCGGGTTTATTCAGGCTTAGTCTTACTTTCTGCAAGGCAGCGAAGGTGGCCGAATAGTCAATGTCGCCTTCGTTAAGTTGCGCTTTGATCAAGGCCGCTTTCATATCCGGCGACACCAGCAGGCCATAAATCGTCGGATTGGCAATCACATCTTTCCTGAGTTGCTCCAATTCAGCCACGGTGCGGGTCGGTTTAAGCGGATCGTAATACGGTTCCGAAGCAAAGCCGCCCTGGCTATCCAGAAAAACTTTCCGTGCCGTGCGATGCGTCAGGCTGCTAACCAGATTGTGGTTAACGCCAGGCAAGTTATCAATCCCCATCGTGGCATCGTTAATCAGCGCCAGCGTTTCGTCGTTGAAGATCGTCCCTTTCTCGACTTCGACCGACATGACAATCATGTTGGCGCCACCGAAGTTTTCTTTCAGATGGTTGTAGACTTTGATGTAGGCATGATTCTGCGGCAGCAAATCCGCGAAGTCGGTAAAAATCCGCAGTCTTGGAACTGCTGCGGCGAACATCAAAGTCACCAGCATGACCGCTGATAGAACGTACTTTGGATTACGGAATATCCATTCCTCTCCCTTATGCAGGGCGTGGGTAATAGTGTGTCGAACTTTATTGACCATGGTGTCAATGTCTCTCAGATATGTTTGTAGTTACTGCCAGTGTGGGGACTGTGCGTAATAGCCCCCCGGGGCCGCCGATCACAATGGCTGACTGCCCCGGCAGGGAAGCCCCTCCACCCAGAAAGACTGGAACGGCATCCGTATAGGGGACGTCGTACCAGCTATTACCTTTCAATTGGGCAATCACCCCGCCCGCTCCCACCCCGAACGGAATGCCTCCATTCATGAACAAACGGTTCAACGTAGCGTGCGTGGTGTTTTCCTGCGCGTGCCAAGTCTTACCCCCGTCTGTGGTATGTAAAATCTGGCCGGCAAGGCCGCTCACCCAACCTTCTCTATTGTTGGCAAACAATGACGCGAGAGGATAAAAATCGCCGGGAATTTTTGTGCCCTTTTTCCAGGTCGAGCCGCCGTCCTCTGTGAAAACGGTCAGGCCAAACTCGCCAAGCGCAATGCCGTGTTTATCGTCAACGAACTGAATAGTCGTGATCTGCTTGTCCTCTGCCAAATCGGTCGTCTTCCAGGATTTCCCGCCATCAGTGCTGACGGCAATGGCGGCATTGGTGCCGACGACCCACCAGTTCCCTCGCCTGTCGCAAGTCACGGCTAATGGCGTACGTGGTATCTGCAACGAAGCCGCTTGCCAGTTGTTACCTTCCACGTCTGCAGACCATACCTTGTGATAATGATCGACTGCCACAAAGCCCTTGTCTCCGCATACGCTCATATCAACCAATGAGGTGTTCCCCAAAAGTTTTCGCGCCCAGGTTTTTCCCTGATCCACAGAAACCAAGGCAACCCCGCTCTGCGTCCCAACTACTACCGCTTTCCCATTGCTTGCAATCGACTGACTAATGTCAAAGCGCTGTACCGCACGCTCGCGTTCTGCTGCAATTCCAGTCATGTCTGGACTCTGCGAGCAGGCTGACAGTACGCTTAACTGTACAACGTAGAGACTGATTTTTGCCGGCAACCACCTAACGCTTGACCATTTCGATTTGTTTTTAGAACTCACCCGTCCCCCTATTGTTATTTCAGGTTATACACACCACTCCATCTTAATTTTGAGCAAAACTTCCCGCCAATAATTGAGCTGAAATACGAGCCGCCTTCTGGCCTTAATCCATGCGTAATCAAGCAATTGCCAATACGTGGCAATTGGTCACGATGATTGCCATACAAATGCTCGTTTAGACTTTATGGTTAGCGTGTTATTAAAATTTTTGTCGGGTACGTCTTAAATCGTATACCTCTTTTTTTTTCCATACTAGGTTTCGCCTGAAATACTTGCCAATACTATATTTGCATTAATCAATACTTTTTAGGTATCATTGATTCCAACTATGGAATTGCGCTATCTCAAATATTTTGTCACCCTCGCCGAAGAACTTAACTTTGGCCGAGCAGCAGCTCGGCTGCATATTTCCCAGCCTCCGCTGACGCGCCAGATTCAGCAACTTGAAGGAGAGCTTGGCTGTCGCCTGTTCATTCGGACAACGAGAGGGGTGGAACTAACCGAAGCCGGTCAGTTGCTACTCAAGGATGCACAGGCTATTCTGGGTCTTGTTAGCGTTGCCAAGGAACGAACCAGCAAAGCCGGTCGCGGGCAAGTCGGACAATTAGATGTGGGAATATTTGGTTCGGCAATCCTCTGCCACATCCCGCGCATACTGTTTGAATTTCGTACTCTCTATCCCGAGGTAGGGATAACCCTCTACCAGCAAACCAAGGCAGAGCAGATACAGGCATTACGTGAACGGCGCCTCACCATCGGTTTCAACCGGCATGTGCCGGTAGAGCCCGATATCATTATTGAAACAATGTTCTTCGAACCTTTGGTGATAGCTTTACACAGCAAGCACCCGCTGGCGCGTCACAAATCAATTCGTATAGCCGAAGTTGTCAATGAACCGCTGATTCTATATCCCAGCAACACTCGGCCCGGTTTCGCGGATGATGTCATGGCTCTATTTCTTAACGAAGGTGCTCAGCCGAGGATTGTTCAGGAGGTCACCGACGTGGTTACCAGCATCGCGCTGGTTTCTAGCGGATTTGGTATTTGTGTGGCGCCACAAGCAACCAGCAACCTCAAACTACCGGGCGTGGTCTACCGACCAATCAAGGCTAATCCCGTACCCAGTATCGAATTTGCCTGCCTCTATCGAAGCGATGACGAGTCGCCAATATTGACCGCTATTCTGGAAGTAACACGGAAATTTCGCCCTACATACGGCGAGTAATTCAGCCGTATTCCTGTGTCTGTGCTGCCATTTTTTCAGCATAATACTGCGTAGCATCTGCCAAAACAAAAGTTTTCATCAGTCACAAATTAATTTTTCGCTTTCATCTGTTTACTTGACAAGACATGATTTTTTCATCAGTCTAATTTTAGTGAAGTGAATTACTCGGGAGCGTTACGGCATGGAAATGCAAATTAATACCTTCAAGCAAAAATTACTGGCCGGCATCCCGCAGTACGGGCTTTGGGTTGGCTTGTCCGAAACATTCAGCGCGGAAATTTGTGCTGGCGCAGGTTTTGATTGGTTGCTCATTGATGCCGAGCATGGGCCCAACGATTTGCGCACAATTTTGGCCCAGCTTCAGGCTATTGAGCCGTATAGTTCGCAACCTGTTGTGCGGCCACCGCAGGGGGATCATGTTTTAATCAAACAATTACTTGAAACCGGTGTGCAATCATTGTTGATCCCGATGGTCGACACTGCCGAACAAGCCGCCGGTCTGGTTAAGGCCATGCGCTATCCCCCTCAAGGCATTCGTGGTGTCGGAAGCGCGCTTGCCCGAGCCTCTCGCTGGGGACGAATTACCGACTATACCCATCAAGCAAATGAACAGATGTGCCTGCTGGTACAGGTAGAAACTAAAACCGGTTACGAAAACCTCGAAGCCATTTTGAATACCCCAGGAGTAGACGGCATTTTCTTTGGTGCCGCTGATCTTGCAGCTTCGTGTGGTCTTCTCGGAGAATCAAATCATCCGGAGATTGTGGCAATGATCCTGAGTGGGTTAAAGAAAGTTGCACAAGGCGGAAAATACGGTGGTGTTTTGTGCGGAGATAAGTCTCTAGTCATCAAGTATCGGGATGCAGGTGCGCGTTTTATCGCAGTCGGCGTTGACTCTTTGTTATTGTCCGCAGCAACAACCGCCCTTTGTGCCGAATACAAGCCTAAATTGGGTGCGCAGGGCAACCCCGGAATTTACTGAGTTACAGGGGAAGCCTAGCAAGCTGATGATCAAGCTGTCTTCGCTTGCATTATTTTGATGGCGTCAGACGGCGAAACACCAGAGGCGCACCCGCATGTCTACGCTTCACCAACCAGGTTGCCAAGGCCGAATCAAGGTAATCTGCGTGGCCGGGAAACCACTCCATCAATGCGATCACGAGTTTGCGGGCCAGAGCAACGTCTCCCCCGGCAAGTTTTTGCTGAATCTTGCGCACCGACGCCAACACTTTGGCGTGTTCGTCCATGTGACAGTCACGTGCGGGAAATTCTTCGCTTTCCATCCAGTGATCTTCCTGGGCAAAATGTGCTTCTGCGTGACGGGCAAATGCCGCCAGCGCCTCTGGGAGCATCGCGTCGTCTGCCGTCAATAAAGCATCAACCCGCTCAACGAATTCCCGATGCGTATCATCCATCGGCTTATAGCCCAATAGAAAGTTATCGCTCCATTCAAATCCCGCTCTTTGCTCCATTTCTTAACCTTTCTCGAATTTCTCGTCTACCTAACCTAGTGAGGCAGCACCAGCAGCAATGCCAGCGGAATAGCAATCAGCGAGGCAATGTTACCGATCATCACCATCGAGGCGACCTTCTCGGGTTCTTGTTGATAGCGCTCCGCAAAGATGTAGTTCAGCACTGCTGGCGGCAAGGAACCGAACAGGATCATTTGGGCTCTCTCTATTTCCGTTAAATTTACTGCCCAACCGACCAGATAGGCAAGGGCCACACCGGTGACCGGACGCAGCACGGCAATCAACAAACCCAAGTGGCTCTCGGCCAACGTTATATTTGCCAGCCTAACTCCGAGCGCAAACATCATCAGGGGAACTGAAATTTCCCCGAGCAGGTGAACTGCCGTCATCAGGGGTGCCCAGACATGAATGCCGGTGAGATTCAGGCCAAGACCCAGTACGGCGGCGAATAGCACGGGAACTTTCCATAAGTCTCGTAGCCGGGCGTGGTGATCCAGCAACCAGGCGCCGAAACTGAAGTGCAGCATGTTGGAAACTAGAAACATCACCACCGCAGCGGGCATGGCATCCTGACCAAAAGCCAGGATGGCGAGCGGTAGGCCAAGATTGCCACAATTGTTGAACATCATCGGCGGCACAAGGGTTTTCGGCAACACCCCTGATAAGCGCGCGGCAACTAGCCCGACAGCACCGGCACCGGCGATCAGCAGAAAGGCACCCAACGCCAGCCCGGTAAATTGGGTAATGCGAAAATCGCCGCCAGCCAGCACGCCAAATACCAAAGCCGGTACAAAATAGTCCATGTTGAGCCGGTTCGCCACGTCCATCTCAGGCTGATGACGCCGACCGGCCCAAACGCCCACAGAAACCACTATTACGAGTGGAAACACGACTTCAACGATGCGCAAAAAAAGCATTTGATAGATACGAAAAAGGGCGGTGGATAAAAGTGCGTTAGCTCAGGTTACGTACTGATTCAGGAGGCTTCTTTCTTCTTTAGCCGATACTGCAACTGCGGGCGAGTAATGCCGAGCAGGCGGGCGGCGGAAGCCAGATTGCCATCCGAGCGGCGGACCGCCTCCTCAAGCAGATTGGTTTCAAGATCTTCAAAAGAAATGCCGCTGCCCAAAATCGCTTCGAGCAAGGCTGAGGTGCGGCTGGGTTCGGGTTTGTTTTCCAGATTGCCAGCAGCAGAAATCAGGCATTCCCAGCTTTTTACCTCGCTTACGTGGGTGAACAGGTGCTCCAGTTCAATCCAGCCGCCTTGCGGGGCGAGAATGACGCCGCGTTCAATCATGTTTTCGAGTTCGCGAACATTGCCGGGCCATTGGTGGCGCTTGATAGCCTGCATAGCTTTGTCGCTTATACCAAGCAGTTTTTTCTCGTATAGCGTGCAACAGCGGGTCATCATGCTTTCGACCAGCGGCGGGATGTCGGCGACCCGCTCGCGCAGAGGGGGGATCAGAATAGGATAAACGTTCAGGCGATAGAAAAGGTCGGAACGAAAACGTCCTTCCTTGACCGCGGTCTGCAATTCGACATTGGTCGCAGCGACGATCCGAACATTGACCTTGCGTACATGGTCATCACCCAGCCTTTCGATTTCTCCTTCCTGAAGCACGCGTAGCAGTTTCGCTTGCGCTGCCAGTGGTAACTCGCCGATTTCGTCAAGAAAGATCGTGCCTCCATCGGCGCGTTCAAACTTTCCGATGCGCGAGGTTTGTGCGCCGGTGAATGCGCCTTTTTCTACGCCGAATAGTTCGGATTCGAGCAGATCCGTGGGAATCGCCGCACAGTTAATTACAACGAAAGGCCCTTGCTGGCGTTTGCTCAAATGATGCAGGGTTCGCGCGAAGCGTTCCTTGCCGACCCCCGTTTCGCCGAGCAAAAGAACCGAAACCTGAGTAGCGGCTGCTACTGATACTAAATCGTAGGCGTGCTTGAAGCTCGAGGAAACCCCGACCATGTGCGGCGTATTCGTATGCTGCGAGATGGTGGTACGCAGGTAGTCGACCTGATTGCGCAACTCCAGAATATGGCTAAGCATTGAGTCTAAGTGAAAGTAACTGGCTTCCACATCCGCTTCGGCGACATCCCATTCCTCTATCGGCTTACCGATGATGCGGCAATTATTATTGCCGCATGCTTCGCATTCGACTTCCCTGAACAGGATGAAACGTCCCATAAAGGCCGAGCTGTAGCCAGAAGCATAGCCGATCTGGGACCAGCAAACGGGTTCCTTCGATTGACCGTAGTCTCGTATGTGGATTTCCTGTTCCCAAGAATTTTCCCACAGAAATTCACCCGCAAACTCCCCCTTTTCGATGTCCATATGAAAGGAGATGGGCGTGACGCGAACAATGCCCTCCAGCATGTGCAGTTGCGGGCCGGTAAAGAAGGCATCTGTCATTGATTTATGGCCGCGAATACGTTTGGCGAGTTCGGCATCACGCACGCCGGCGGCATAACCCATGCGGGTGAAGATACTACGGGTGCGTTCCTTGCCAACCGTGCCAATCAGGTCTTTGCGGAATGTTGCCAAGGCCGAAGTGTGCATGAGCACCATGCGATTTTCAGCAAGCCAGATAGTGCCATCTTTCTCGGAAAAATGAACCAGCTCGCGCAAGTCGTTTGACTCGGGATACTTAATTATTGCCATCGCTTCTCTCTCTGTTTTATTTCGCCTGATGCAACTGCAATTCCAGAATCACTATTAGCATTAGATTCTACTGCCTTTGGAAAAGGTTTAAACATATTTTATATCTGGCGAATTTTGCAATTTTAGCTTTACGGCAATTGATCAAATGATTAACCAAAGCGAAACTAGTTGATCAATTCATAATTTTTATCTCGCGCCTAATCTGTCCCATTTTTTGGTAACTCAATAAAAACAATTGGTTAAATTGGTGGCACGTTCCTTGATATAGGAAGTGTCCAAGCACAAAAATAAATGTGCTGTTATAGGGGGAGGCGGCATGGGACAACCGGAAAATCATCGCAAAGAATCCACTTTCGATGTCGCGAGACGTTATGTACGGGTATGCGCGCAGCGAGCTGACGGCTTTATTGAATTCGAGTTTGCCATCGGCGATCCGGCGTTATGCGTCGAACTGATGCTTCCAGAAGCAGCCTTTCATGAGTTTTGCCTTGCCAATGATGTGATTGTTCTTGAACCAGCCAAGCCCGGACAAGGGGATTGGGTGGCGCGCATGAACAATGCTTCCCGGCAAGAAATTGAGGACGCAGTACAACCATCCCGCACGCGGGAATAATAACGAGAGGAGAAATACATGCAAATCGACTTACGCACAGTATCCATCAAGCCGGTGCGTCAAACTTTTGACCACATCGCGCGACGCTTCGGCGACAAACCGGCCAGCCGATATCAGGAAGGGACATACGATCTCCAACAGACGGATATTTTTCACTACCGTCCGCTGTGGGAGCCGGAGCTGCAACTGTTCGACGTACGCCGCACCAAGGTACAGATGAAAGACTGGTATGCCCTTAAAGATCCGCGCCAGTTTTATTATGGGTCCTATACCATCGCACGCTCACGCCAGCAGGAAGCGGCGGAATCCAGCTTCGAGATGATCGAAGAGCGCGGCCTGGCCGAATTGGTTCCGGCCAAGCTGAAACAAACCGCACTGGATATTCTGGTGCCGCTGCGTCACGTTGAGTGGGGCGGCAATATGGGAAATTCGTTTATTTCCGCTTATGGTTATGGCACAGCGATTACCCAGCCCTGTCTTTATCACGCAATGGATCACTTGGCAGTAGCGCAGTATTTGACTCATATCGGTTTGGTGCTGGGAGGTCCCGAGGCCTTGGATACCGCCAAAGAAGCCTGGCTGAACGGCGCGTTGTGGCAGCCGCTGCGTCGCCACGTGGAGAATATTCTGGTGGTGCAGGACTGGTTCGAGATTTTCGTTGCCCAGAACTTGGTACTCGAAGGGCTTTCCTACCCGTTGTTCTATGACTATCTGGACGCCGACTTCTCTGCCAATGACGGCACAGTCATCTCGATGATGACCCGCTTCATGGGGGAATGGGCAGAAGAAACCGCCAAATGGGTTGATGCCCAAATCAAGGTAGCCGCAGCCGAATCAGCCGAAAACAAGGCGCTGATCAGCGGTTGGGTCAAGCAATATCGCACCCCGGTGCTCGAAGCACTGGCACCTCTCGCAAAACGTGCTTTCGGCGACAAGGCAGAAAGCGTCCTGACGGAAGTTGCTGAACAATTCAATGTACGCTGCACCAAGCTCGGCTTGGTCATCTAGGAGGTTACATGTCTACTGTATTTATCGCCTTTCAAACCAATGATGACTCCCGTCCGATCGTCGAGTCCATTCTTGCCGACAACCCCAAAGCCGTTCTCGACGAACAGCCTGCCATGGTCAAAATCAACGCCGAAGGCCGCCTCGTTATCAATCGTAAATCGATCGAGGAACGCATTGGCCGCCATTTCGACCTGCAGGAACTACAAATCAACCTGATTACCATTTCCGGACATCTGGATGAAGATGACGACCAGTTCAGCCTGACCTGGAAAAACTAACGAGGAGACAAACATGGATAAGCAAGCCGACAAGAAGAAATTGAGCCTCAAGGAAAAATATGCCCATATGACCCGCGGCCTGGACTGGGAAACCACCTATCAATCGATGGACAAGGTTTTCCCGCAAGCTAAATTTGAAGGCATCAAGATTCACGACTGGGATAAATGGGAAGATCCCTTCCGTCTGACTATGGATTCCTACTGGAAATATCAGGCCGAGAAAGAGCGCAAGTTGTACGCAGTGCTGGATGCTTTTGCCCAAAACAACGGCCACCTTGGCGTGACCGATGCGCGTTACATCAACGCCCTCAAGCTGTTCCTGACCGGAATTTCGCCACTGGAATACGTAGCCCATCGCGGCTTTGCAGCAGCCGGACGCAATTTCCCCGGAGTTGGTCCCCGCGTGGCCTGCCTGATGCAGTCACTTGATGAAGTTCGTCATTCGCAAACGCAGATTCACGCTTTGTCCAATTACAACAAACACTACGACGGCTTCCATGACTTCAAGCACATGCTTGAGCGCGTCTGGTACTTGTCGGTGCCTAAATCGTTCTTCGACGACGCCTTCAGTTCCGGCCCCTTCGAGTACATGATCGCAATTGGCTTCTCGTTCGAATACGTGCTGACCAACCTGCTGTTCGTGCCTTTCATGTCCGGCGCCGCTTACAACGGCGACATGGCAACAGTGACTTTCGGCTTTTCGGCCCAATCCGATGAAGCACGCCACATGACCCTGGGGCTGGAATGCATCAAGTTCATGCTGGAACAGGATCCGGACAACCTGCCCATCGTACAGAAGTGGATCGACAAGTGGGCATGGCGCGGCATTCGTGTGCTGACGCTGGTCGGCATGATGATGGACTATATGTTGCCCAAGCGCGTGATGAGCTGGAAAGAAGCATGGGAAATCTATTTCGAACAGAACGGTGGCGCCCTCTTTGGGGATCTGGCACGCTACGGCATCAAGGTACCTGAGTGTCTGACACAATGCTCCATCGACAAGGAACACATCTCCCATCAGGCTTGGGCGACGTTTTACCAGTACGGCGGCGCGGCAGCTTTCCACACCTGGATGCCCAATGACGAAGAAATGGACTGGCTGTCAGCCAAGTACCCAAACACCTTCGACAAATATTACCGCGAGCGTTTCACTCACTGGCGTGACGAAGCAGAGAAGGGCAACCGTTTTTACAACAACACGCTACCCATGTTGTGTCAGGTTTGCCAGATTCCGATGCTTTTCACTGAGCCGAATGATCCGACCCAGATCTGCTATCGCGAATCCGAGTACGAAGGGGAAAAATACCATACCTGCTCGGACGGTTGTAAGCACATTTTTGACAACGAGCCGCAAAAGTACATCCAGGCTTGGTTGCCCGTGCACCAAATTTATCAGGGCAATTGCTTCCCCGAAGGAACCGATCCGACGGTCGAAGGCTTCAATCCGCTGGCCAAGGTACTGGAGTGGTATCACCTTGAACACGGCAAGGACAACCTTGATTTCGAAGGCTCGCGCGATCAGAAGAACTTTGATACCTGGCGTGGTCTTGCTACCAAGAACAACACTTAACCACTTGATGTGAGTGGAGGACTTAACCGTCCTCCCGACCCCAAATTTTAGGAGATAAAAATGGCTGTAACTGCTCTCAAAGATTACAAATTTAGCCCCGCCGACACTCAGGACAAATTCCACGGCGGACAACTGCTTTATGTCGGCTGGGATGACCATCTGATGTTCTGCGCCCCGTTCGCCTATAGTCTTCCACCGACCACGTTGTTCGGTGAGTTGTGCGAAAAGATTCTGGCGAATTCTTTCGGCTATCACCCGGATTGGAAAAAGGTTGATTTCAAAACTGCCACCTGGCTAAAGTCTGGTAAGCCCTGGCAACCCGATTTGAAAAAGACGCTCGCGGAACTGGGTCTGAAACACAAGGATGTATTGCGCCTGAAGACTCCGGGCCTGAAAGGTCTCAATGGCAGCGGTTCTTGAGCGGGTGATGTCATGAGCTACGAGTTAACCATTGAACCGCTCGGCCAGACCATTGAGGTTGAAGAAGGGCAAACGATACTCGACGCGTCGCTGCGTGCCGGCATTTACCTGCCGCACGCCTGCTGTCACGGTCTGTGCGCCACCTGCAAAGTGCAGGTGGTGGATGGCGAAGTCGATCACGGCGAGGCATCCACCTTCGCCTTGATGGACTTCGAGCGTGAAGAAGGTAAAACGCTGGCCTGCTGTGCACGTCTGGCATGCGACACGGTAATCGAAGCTGAAATTGACGAAGATCCCGATTCCGAAAATTTGCCAGTCGAGGATTACACAGGTGAAGTAGTGCGCTTCGAAGCCCTGTCTCCAACCATACGCGGCATCTGGTTGAAATTGGATCGGCCACTACACTTTCAGGCGGGGCAGTACATCAATCTGGAGGTTCCTGCAGTCGACAGCCAGTCACGTGCCTTTTCGCTGGCAAGCGCGCCTCAGGATGCCGAGGTAGTCGAGTTGAACGTGCGTATCGTACCGGGTGGACGAGTCACCAGTTGGTTGCACGAACACTTGGAAGTCGGCGAAAAATTAAAACTATCCGGCCCTTATGGTCGCTTTTTTGTCAAAAAATCGGCCAATGTCCCGTTAATCTTCATGGCTGGCGGTTCCGGACTATCCAGTCCGAGGTCAATGATTGAGGATCTGCTGAATAACGATTCTGAACTGCCGATGACGCTCATCTACGGTCAACGCAACAGGGAAGAACTTTATTACCATACCGAGTTCACTGAACTAGCGGCCAAACATCCCAACTTTTCCTACGTTCCCGCTCTGTCGCACGAGTCGGCGGAATCAAATTGGGACGGTGCGCGCGGTTTTGTGCATGAGGCAGCAAAAGCGCATTTCAACAATGATTTCAGAGGTCACAAAGCTTACTTGTGCGGTCCGCCTGCAATGATTGAAGCCTGTATTTCGACGTTGATGCAGGGGCGACTTTTCGAGCGTGACATATACATGGAGAAATTCTTCTCTGCGGCAGATGCTTCCCAGCAACTAAAGAGTCCGTTGTTCAAAAATATCTGAAACGACTTTTCCGTATGCAATTTATCTTGTATCACCCCTGAAAACTCGGGGGTTAAATTGAATTTTGGGTTTTGGCTATATCCTTGGTTAAGGCCCAATCTTCATCAGAGAATCTGAAATGCGGATTAATTGACGATTTAAGTTTAGGGAAAAGAGGAATTAAGAAAGATGAAGATTGCAATTTTGCCTGGTGACGGAATCGGCGCAGAAATTGTTGCTCAAGCCGTCAAGGTATTGGAAGCCTTACGCAGCAATGGCCTGAAGATAGAACTTGAATATGCGCGCCTCGGTGGAGCGGCCTATGATGCGGAGGGTGACCCGTTTCCTTCCACTACGGAAAATCTGGTGCTAGCAGCCGATGCGGTGCTGCTGGGTGCGGTCGGCGGACCTCAATACGACACCCTGCCAAGGACGATGAGACCCGAGCAAGGATTGTTGCGCATTCGTAAACGGCTGGGATTGTTTGCCAATCTGCGTCCTGCGTTGGTGTATCCGGAATTGGTCAATGCCTCAAGCCTCAAGCCCGAATTGGTCTCGGGTCTGGATATCATGATTTTACGCGAACTGACTGGCGACATTTATTTCGGTCAACCGCGCGGGTCCCGCCTCTCGGACAAAGGTGAGCGCGAAGGTTTTGATACCATGGTGTACAGTGAATCTGAAATTCGCCGCGTCGCGCATGTCGGTTTTAATATCGCACTGAAGCGCGGGAAAAAACTCTGTTCGGTAGATAAAGCCAATGTGCTGGATACCAGCATGTTCTGGCGGGAAATTGTGACCGATGTCGCGAAGGAATATCCACAGGTCGAACTGTCACACATGTTGGTGGACAATGCCGCAATGCAACTGGTACGAGCTCCCAAGCAGTTCGATGTGCTCCTTACCGGAAATATCTTTGGCGATATTTTATCGGATGAAGCATCCATGCTGACCGGTTCAATTGGCATGTTGCCATCCGCTTCGCTGGATATAAATAATAAAGGTTTATATGAGCCAAGCCACGGCTCTGCCCCAGATATCGCGGGAAAAGACATAGCCAATCCACTGGCGACGATTTTGTCTGTTGCAATGATGATGCGTTACACTTTTGCCCTGGGCGACATAGCTCAACAAGTCGAGAATGCAGTTCGCAAGGTATTGCAACAAGGATTGCGTACGGGTGACATTTATGAGGCCGGAATGCAAAAAGTAGGCTGTACAGCGATGGGCGATGCAGTAGTTCGTAACTTGCAATCTGTTTAATTTTTACGGGCGTGGTACGTTGAGTTATGATTTCTGGCGCATTGTTGAAGCTGTATTTGCACTTGTGGCAGTGGTTTCGGTTGGTGTTTGGCCGGGAGCACTCTCAATTTGTGATGGCAATGTCTAACCGGCTTATCATGAACTACTTCGTGCCTGCGCTGGTAATTGTCGTGCTGGTCGCGGGAACTGGGGTTAATGCCCGATTGATCCTGTTCGGCGCTTAGCCGACCACTGCGCTGATTTTCATTCCTCTTGTCAAATAAAATTTGTTCTACATATTCATCGCAAAACAAGTGTCTTACGTTCAACACATTGTTCTACTGCGCAATTCAAAATGCTTGCTGTACCACGGCTATGTTCCAACTCAATCGTAACAACCGCCCAACACAGCACCCAAGGAAGAGGAGAGAGAGATGACCAACAAATCCGATAACGATCCGCAGGAAACGCAGGAGTGGCTGGAGTCCATACAGTCCGTACTGGACAAGGAAGGGGCAGAGCGCGCGCACTTTCTGATCGACCAGTTGATCCATCAGGCGCGGCTGGCCGGCGACGACATGCCGATCAGCGCGACCACACCGTACATCAACACGATCCCGTTGGACAAAGAAGATCGCTGCGCAGGCGATTTTGAGCTGGAACACCGCATCCGCGCGTTGACGCGCTGGAACGCAATGGCCATTGTGATGAATGCCAACAAAGAATCTTCTGAACTGGGCGGGCACATTGCCAGCTTCGCATCGGCCGCGACTTTATACGATGTGGCCTTCAATCATTTCTTCCACGGCAAGACGGAGGATCATGGCGGCGACCTGGTATATTTCCAGGGCCATTCCTCGCCCGGAATCTATGCGCGCGCTTATCTCGAAGGCCGCTTAAGTGAAGAGCAACTTTACAAATTCCGTCAGGAAGTAGACGGCGGGGGGCTTTCTTCTTATCCGCACCCTTGGCTGATGCCCAATTTCTGGCAGCTCCCCACCGTATCAATGGGGCTGGGCCCGCTGATGGCCATTTACCAGGCGCGCTTTATGCGCTATTTGCAGCACCGTGGGCTCGCGCAAACGGATGGCCGCAAGGTCTGGGCCTTTCTGGGTGACGGCGAGACAGACGAACCCGAATCGCTGGGCGCGATTTCGATGGCGGGGCGCGAACAACTGGACAACCTGATCTTTGTCATCAACTGTAATTTGCAACGTCTGGACGGCCCGGTGCGCGGTAACGGCAAGATCATTCAGGAACTGGAAGGCGTGTTCCGTGGCGCGGGCTGGAACGTGATCAAAGTGATCTGGGGACGGTGGTGGGATCGCCTGCTGGCCAAAGACAAAAGCGGGCTGCTGTTAAAACGCATGGAAGAAGTGGTCGACGGCGAGTACCAGACCTACAAAGCCAAAGACGGCGCATATGTGCGCCAACACTTCTTTGGCAAATATCCGGAACTGCTGGAATTGGTTGCCGACATGTCGGACGATGAAATCTGGCGCCTGAATCGCGGCGGACACGACCCGTTTAAAGTCTTTGCGGCTTATTCGGCAGCCAACAAACTAAAAGGTCAGCCGACCGTAATCCTCGCCAAAACGGTCAAGGGGTACGGCATGGGTGTAGCGGGTGAAGCGCAGAATCCAACGCATCAGCAAAAAAAGATGGGCGAAGATGCATTGCGCAAATTCCGCGACCGCTTCAACATTCCGGTCACCGACGAGCAATTACCCAATCTGCCTTTTGTGCGTCCCGCCGAAGACAGTCAGGAAATGAAATATCTGCGCGAACGCGGTACCGAGATGGGAACGTTGCCCGCCCGCCAACCCGTGGCAAAATCCTTGGACATTCCGGGGCTGGATGCTTTCGAGGCACTGCTAAAATCCAGCGAAGACCGCGAATTCTCCACCACCATGGCGTTCGTGCGCCTGCTGGGCGTCCTGGTAAAAGACAAAAATATCGGCAAGCAAATCGTGCCTATCGTGCCGGATGAATCACGCACCTTCGGTATGGAAGGCATGTTCCGCCAGCTCGGTATCTTCTCGCAGGTGGGCCAGTTATACACTCCGCAAGATGCGGATCAACTGATGTTCTACAAGGAGTCCGCCACCGGGCAGATTTTACAGGAAGGCATCAACGAGGCGGGCGGCATGGCCGACTGGATCGCCGCCGCAACCGCCTATGCCAACCACGGCGTGGCAATGATCCCGTTCTATATCTACTACTCGATGTTCGGCTTCCAGCGCATTGGCGATCTGGCCTGGGCTGCGGGCGATATGCGTGCACGCGGCTTCCTCATCGGCGGCACGGCGGGTCGCACCACGTTGAACGGTGAAGGCTTGCAACATCAGGACGGTCACAGCCACCTGATAGCGGCAACGATCCCCAATTGTGTTTCTTACGACCCGGCTTTTGCTTTTGAGCTGGCTGTCATCGTGCATGACGGTATGCGCCGCATGTATCAAAATCAGGAAGATGTGTTCTACTACCTGACGGTGATGAACGAAAACTATACGCATCCGGCCATGCCCAAGGGAGCGGAAGAAGGCATCATCAAGGGGATGTACAAGTTTAGTGAAGGGGCAAAGGAGAAGGGTAAAGGCAAAAAACCGGCGGTTCAGTTGTTGGGTAGCGGCACCATCCTGCGTGAAGTGATTGCCGCTGGCGAATTGCTGGAAAAGGATTTCGGCGTTGCCGCCGATGTGTGGAGTGTGACCAGCTTCAACGAGTTGCGCCGCGACGGGATTGATTGCGAACGCTGGAATACGCTGCATCCCGAAGCTCAGCCCCGTACCAGTTTTGTGGATGCATGCCTGAATGACAAAACACCGGTCGTTGCCGCAACGGACTACATTCGCGCTTATGCCGACCAGATTCGTCCTTTTGTCAAAGCGCGTTACAAGACGCTGGGGACGGACGGTTTTGGCCGCTCGGATACGCGCAAAAAACTGCGCGGCTTCTTTGAAGTGGACCGTTACTACGTCACTATTACCGCGTTGAAAGCGCTGGCGGACGAAGGCGCGATAGCGGCGAGCGAAGTGAGCAAGGCGATCAAGCTGTATAAGATCAATCCTGACAAACCGAACCCGACAACGGTTTAAGGCAAGGGGAACAAAGTGGCTGAAATTAAAAACGTATTAGTACCGGACATCGGCAATTACAAAGATGTACCGATTATTGAAGTTTCTGTGAAAGCAGGCGATACGGTTAAAGCAGAGCAACCCCTGCTGACATTGGAAACCGACAAGGCAACCATGGATGTCCCCGCGCCCTTCGATGGTGTGGTGAAAGAAGTTAAAGTAAAAGTGGGCGACAAGGTATCGGAAGGTGCGCTGATTTTGACGCTTGAGGCGAGTGGGACTGTTGCTGCTTCGGCACCTTCACCCGCAGCGGCTCCGGCACCAACGGCCGCCGCAGCCCCCGCCGCCCAATCGGCGCCTGCCCCATCGGTAGCCGCACAGACAGTGACAGCGCCCGCTTCCACATCAGCAAGCGCCCATGCCAGCCCGTCCATCCGCCGCTTTGCGCGAGAACTGGGTGTCAATCTGCCCCAAGTCCGGGGCAGCGGTGAAAAAGGCCGGGTCACCAAGGATGACGTACAGAACTTCGTCAAGCAAGCGCTCGTTCAACAGGGTGCAGCCGGTGGCAATGGCTTGCAAGTACTGGAGTTGCCTGTCGTCGATTTCGCCAAATTTGGCCCGATTGAAACCAAGGCCCTATCGCGCATCAAGAAGATTTCCGGTGCCAACCTGCACCGCAACTGGGTGACGATTCCGCACGTGACACAATTTGAAGAAGCCGACATCAGCGAGATGGAAGCCTTCCGCAAAGAGCTCGGCAGCGAGTATGCCAAAGAGAGTTTTAAAATTACGCCCCTGGCATTCTTGCTCAAAGCCTGCGCGATCACGCTGAAACATTTCCCCGACTTCAATGCTTCGCTGGATGCCAGCGGCGAAAATCTGGTGCTGAAGAAATATATCCATATCGGGGTGGCGGTGGACACACCGGATGGCTTGATGGTGCCGGTGGTGCGCGATGTTGACCAAAAGGGCATTGTGCAACTGGCCAAAGAGCTGGGCGAGATCAGCGCGCGGGCGCGTGAGAAAAAGCTCTCTGCTACTGAAATGCAAGGCGGCTGTTTCTCTATTTCCAGTTTGGGCGGTATTGGCGGCACGGCTTTCACGCCGATCATCAATGCGCCGGAGGTGTCCATCCTCGGGGTGTCGCGCTCTGCCATGAAACCGCTGTGGAAAGACGGCGAATTTGTGCCGCGTTTGATGTTGCCGTTGTCACTCTCCTACGATCACCGCGTGATCGACGGTGCCGCCGCCGCGCGCTTTACCACTTATCTCGCCCATCTCCTTTCTGATATGCGCAGATTGGCGTTGTAATTTTTGTAATAGTTAGGTGTCAACACCCAACAGCACAAGGCGGCTCGTGAGGCATTGTTCATTGAATTGGCGAATGTGCGTCGTGATGCCGATGCCCGAAATTGAATATCTCAAAACCAGTCAGGTAGACATTCTCGGCAAGGTGCTACGGCAAAAGCTACTTAATGCCGACTCGTCGTTGGCTAAAAGCTATCTGAATATTCTGGTGGATGAGATCGTCGTGGAAAACAAAACGGCAACCATCAGAGGCAGCAAAGCCGCCTTGGCGGAAACGATGCAGCAAATAAAAAGGGTACAAAATCAGTGCCCAGTTTTAACCTTGATTGGTGCGCTCGGCGGGATTCCGGCTTCGGAATCCATTCCTGACAGTCGGTTTTAAACGTTCTGTAACGTCATTTATCGTGCAACCTGATGTATTATTTCACGAATCATTCTTAACTATTTTTTGAATAATTTACTTAATAATAACGTGTTGCACCACATAATACCAAAACAACCCGTTATCTATTCAATTATTTGATCGCCAAAAAATGAGGTTTGGTCACCTCATTCCGACTTACCTTGCCCTTGCCTATTCCAAAAGTAGTACTATTGTGAATTATCGGCGCATAGGAGCCATTTCACTTTCGGCGTTATCGCGCCACTAAATTGTCGGCGTAATGGCGCCACTTTATTTCCGGCGTAAAGGAGCCACCGGATTGTCGGCGTTAAGGCGCCACTTTGCCATTTCTGATCAGAGGCTCGAACTTTCACTGAACGGCTAGACTCCCGGCATTTTGCTAGGAGAGGCCGTGACAAAACGGAGGTTCGAGATGTATCAATACAGACAGATCCTGGTGCGTATGCGCCGGGGGGATTCCGACCGGGAAATTGCCCGATCAAAAACCATGGGGCGCAAAAAAATCGCCGATGTTCGTGAGATTGCGAACGGGCGCGGCTGGCTTGTCCCCGACAGCGTACTACCTGAAGATACCGTACTGGCATCAGTACTTACACGCAAAGAGGCATTGCCAACAACCTGCATATCGACACTGGAACCGTGGCGCAAGCAAATCACCGATTGGCACGCCGCCGGCATTCAGGGGACGACCATCCACGCCGCGCTGGTGCGCAATCACGGCTACACCGGCAGCACCTCCGCGATGTACCGTTTCATCCAGCAACTCGTCGTCGATGAAGTGCCGGAAGTGCCGATGCGGCTCACGTTCAAACCGGCGGAGGCTGCTCAGGTGGATTTCGGTGCTGGCCCGCTGATGACCGATGTGCATACTGGTGAGATTTTTAAGACGTGGTTCTTCGTGATGACCTTGTGCTGGTCGCGCCACCAGTATGCCGAGTTCGTCCGTGATCAGACCGTAGCCACCTGGCTGGGCTGTCACCGCCGCGCCTTCGAATGGTTCGGTGGAAGCGTCTCTCGCGTGATCATCGACAATGCCAAATGCGCGATCACGAGGGCTTGTATATACGAGCCGGAAGTGCAGCGTTCATATGGCGAATGTGCTGAAGGATACAACTTCAAAATCGAACCGTGTCCGCCCCGGGATCCGCAAAAAAAGGGCATCGTGGAATCGGGCGTGAAATATATCAAAGGCAGTTTTTTACCGCTACGCGACTTTCGTGATCTGGACGATGCCAACCGGCAGTTGCAGGATTGGGTAATGACGGAAGCGGGCAACCGCAATCACGGCACCACCCGCGAAGTTCCGTTGAGACAGTTCGCTGAAGTGGAAAAGAGCCTGCTCACCCCCTTGCCCGATGTGCCGCCACAGCTCGCCATCTGGACCAAGGTCAAGGTTTACCGCGACGCCTATGTTCATTACCAATACAACTATTATTCCGTGCCGTTCCGGCTGGTTGGACATGATCTCTGGCTGAAGGACAGCGACACCATGGTGACGTTGTATCAAGAGCATGAAGCCGTCGCCAGCCATGTGCGGTCAAAGTTGCGTGGTGAGCGCAAAACGGTGAATGACCATATGCCGCCGGAGGCGCAGGCATGGCAGCTTCAGGATACGAAATGGTGCCTGATCCAGGCAGAGCGCATTGGCCCTGCCTGTTTTGCCATGATCCATGCGATGTTCAGCGACGGGGTGCTGATACGCCTGCGAGCAGTTCAGGGAGTACTGCGGCTCAAGGATAAATACGGCGCAGTCAGGCTGGAGGCTGCCTGCTCGCGGGCCAACCACTATGGCACGCCAGGCTACAAGGTGGCCAAGAGCATTCTGGAAAAAGGACTCGATCAGCAAACCATGCTGGCAGCCTTTGATGCGCTGGCCAGCACCTATACAGAAGGCGGTCGTTTCTACCGCGATACCCACACCATTATTCAATAAGGAACATCATGAACCCTATACCAGAACTGAGCACACTGCTTAAACTACTGCGCCTGTCCGGCATCCTCGATTCCCTTGAGGCTCGCAACCGCGAAGCGATAGACCGCAAACTCTCGCACACCGAATTCCTCAGCCTACTGATCCATGATGAGGTTGCACGGCGCGATCAGAAAAAGTTCGATCAGCGCATGCGCCGCGCCAACTTCCGCAATCAGAAATCGCTGGATGGATTCGACTTCGACCGCCTGCCCGGCCTCAATCGCGCCGCAGTTCATGACCTCGCTACCTGCCGTTTCGTCGAAGAGAAAGTCGCCGTGCTCATTGCCGGACACTGCGGCACCGGCAAGAGCCATCTGGCGCAGGCTCTGGGACACGCGGCAGCCCGTCAGGGCTATGACGTGCTGTTCAACACGCAGACGCAACTGATGAACAGCTTGCGCACTGCCCAGGCGATGGGAACTTACGAACGACGTTTCCAGTATCTGGCCAAAGTCCATTTGTTGATCATCGACGATTTTGGTCTCAAACCTCTGCGCTCGCCCGAAGACGAATATTTCCATGACTTGATCTCAGAACGCTACGAGCGCACGGCAACAATTCTGACGTCAAACCTCGACTTCGACGAATGGGGGGCAGCCTTCCCGTCGAACAAGATGATCGGCGCAGCCACGCTGGATCGCTTACGCCACGGCGCTTACAAGCTTGAATTGGACGGCGAGAGTTACCGTGGACTGAAGCCGATGTCAGAAAAAATCACGCCCCCCGCGAAAGGAGGCAAGCCAGGGGCAAAATGATGCAGCCCCATCCTACTGAATGACACAACGGCGGCGCACGCAATTGCAGAAACGCCGCCGTTGCAGCATGCGACAAACTTGAACTCGAAGGTACTCTGTAAGGATTGAAAATGTAAAACGGCAAGGCAAAACGAAGAAGCACCTATCAACTAGATCAGATCAGAACAAAGTTCTTTTACCCAGATTCAAAACCCTTCCCGCACTAAAAATCCGCGCCCCCAAAATACACACAACAACAGCAAAAATCGCTATTGCAAAAACAGCCAAAAACGCGCAATCTTGCACCCCAGTTTGAGCCACTGAAATGACCTGTCAAAGTGGAGCCATTACGCCGAAAGTCGGTGGCGTCTTAACGCCGCAAATTTACAACTATAATTATTACAATTTCATTATGAGACGAATCGTCATTCTTTTTTGCGTTTTTGCGGCTTCAAAAGTTGAGTATTAAAGTAAGCACTTCTTCGGATTACCTGTAGAAGTTATACATGGATTGCACTGTAATATCGCGCGATAACAGCAGGTGTGATGTACAGGTTTTATGTTAAACAAAAACAACGATTGATAGTTATAGCTGCATGATTTACAATAAATCATCTACTTATTATAGTTAGCGATATTATGAAAACATTCACTATTGAACAGGCTCGTTCTGCGGCAGCTTCTGGTGGGGTATTGTCTGCCAACTTACGGCCTGTGGGCAGCGTGTTCGCCCTAGAGTTTGAAACTCGCAATGGATCGGCAATGCTTATTGCTTCGGTATCCAAAGAGGTGCGCCGTTTCGTAAATCCGATCAAGGCGTTTGAGATCGTACGCGAACTAGGCTTGGAAGGGGGGCACTATTCGGTGGCGCAGTGGCGACCTGACGACGATGCTGATCGACATACTCGCCCAGACCGTTCGATTGCCATGAAGAAAAATCATGAGGCTGGAGATCTCAAGCGTTTGTTGGACGAAAGGATCGCAATTGCTAATTCGCCTGATGCAGTATGGCATGACGCCAAGGACGTTTTTGCCGAGTTAGAAGCAGAACTGGATGCTGACAATGCGAGTTAGATTACTTGACCAGGCCAAGGAAGACATGGCGAAAATCAAGGAGTATTACAAAGAAACTGGCGGCTCACTACTTGCGAAGAAAATGATCCAGCAGATCAAGCAACCCGTGTTGGAGCTTGAAAACAATCCAGAGATCGCGCCACCTTACGAGTTGTCGCCGGGTGTCCGTCGTCTGGTCGTGGCTGGAGGCACATTTCTCGCTTTTTACCGCGTTCTCACAGAGGTCGACGTTATACATATCAGACGTGCCGAGCGTGAGCCGGTTACCGCAGACGAATTGGATAAAATCATTTAGCTTCGTGTCCTCAGGATGGAAATTTGCCATGTAAAATTAAACTGCTAGAAACATGTATTCGCTCACAAGCAAATTAACTTATGGTTATTTATCTGTTGCTTCAAATTTAGAGTCTGATTTATTTAGTCAAAATTGAAGGCCATTATGTCACCAAGTAATAAACAAGTTTTACAGGGTACATGTCCTCGAATCATTCAATTGTCTTTCGAACAGATTAGCGTTCCAATCAGCACTTTTAATTGGATAGACAACAGCAATTTTTTTCCAATGTCGGTGCCCGCAGTAAAAAAAGATACACTCCCCCTGCTTCAATTACTTCAACCAATATTAGTCGTCGACACCGGCCAGCAAATCAATATTCAATCGAAAAAACAGAAAGTTCCACTTTATCAATTGTTGGGGGGGCGGCGAACCCTACAATTGATTGGCGAACAGATACCGCGTCAACCCAAGATTCAGGCAACTCTGCTGAGTAAAGAATATCTTGATAACAAACAGTCTTTTGAAGCATTGGATTTTCTGTGCTCGGTTCTTCTGCGTCGTCCTGACGAAGCAACCAAAGCATTGCTTGCTTCAGCACTTCTTGATGATACTAAGTTTTCTAAAGAAGCCTCACGTTTTCTAGACGCCTCAAACGCGCAAAAGATTGCCAAAATACTTGGCGTTTCCCATGCCACTTTACACCGAATAACAAAAGAACCTCGCCAAAAACTGGTAAAGCTCTTACAACCATCACCCAATACCCAGACTACACTTGGCTTTGCCAAATTTTTTGACGAAATTTAGTTTGGCATAGAAATATGATCTCGAAAACCAAGTTCGAAATTAGTGAAGATGAGGCTTATGTCCGCAGCATCATTTCCCCTCTAACCAGCCTATTGGACGCCCCTGACGAACTCAGTAAAATACTGCGAATTCTTGAAGAATTTCGGATTATCTTTGATCTGTACAAGCCTTTAAACTACGAATCCGAAGCTGCTTTTATCTCCAAAATCGATCTAATAGTAGACAGAATCCTTACTGGCGATATCCCTGTAACATCCTGTATCACTACTGCTCGTGAGGACCCCGAACGCCAAACGATGAGACCTCACTACGAGGATAAGCCACATTACTGTGTATATTATTATGAACTCAGTAAATATTCTGAATTGCTACCCCAGTACCGCGCGCTTCTTGCCTCGTTTCTGCCGGTTCAATCCAGGCTCCAAGAAGCCAGATCGACTACACCTGAACAATTCATAAATATTTTTTATAACGTTGGTTTGTGTTTGCGTCAACTCACTGATCCCACTGAGAACGAAATTCTAATACTTCGCGAGCTACCGACCGTTGCGTTAACGCCTGCTCAACTATGTAAACGAATTGAAGAATTATTTCATCAATTTGGATTTTTTTTCAAAATATCCGGAAACCAAAAAAGGTTTAGCTATTTACATCGTGTGCTGGTTTGGTTTGAAACTAACATATGGGAACAACGGTCCCTCTCATCCCGCAATTCAACAGGCTCAGTGCGATCATCCCGACATAGTGAAGAACTCGACAGCGTCAGCGAAGTTCACCACCTTTTTTCAGAACCGCAGGAACTAGGAAGTCCGATAAATACACGAATTTTTAATCTTGATAATAATGAATCGCGTAGAGCCTCCGAGCAAGACGACGACGATGCAGATCCGATACAAGACAGTGGCAGTACACGCCAAACAGTTGAAATTGAGACCCAAAAAGCTTCAGCATTCAATGCGATTGATCGCATTTCACTTAGCCGACGGAAAGCGCGCTATGTTGCACAGGCAATTGAGATGGGCAACCAAAAGTTACCTGTAACACATGCAACCCTGACCGGATTTGAACTCAGGGTTCTGCTTGGTGTCCTGAATGACATTGATCACTATGCATGGTCTGACATTTCACATTCCCTGCGCCTGCAAATTGCAGCATGGGGCGCATGCCGCTTCTTTCTCGGCAGAGTACCGGATGAGCTGAGTCAGATTCAAAGACATGCCGGTGAATTTTTGTCGGCCTCAAATGTTATTGTCTGGTACTCTAAATCGTCTACTATCTGGCTTCCGTGCGAACTCCCTAATCATAAGCCACCTGAAGATCAATCTCGTGCCCTTATGTCCCAAACCGGATTTATCCTCGACATCAAAAATTCATTGGCGCCATTTTTGCAAAAAATCACGTCGAAAAATCCAAACCTGTTTTCTCAAAATTTTGATTTGGATTTCAGTGAACTGTTGCGCAGACTCAATCAGGAAAATACTACGACCTTAACATTAAATCGGGTCGGACAATTTCTCCCCGGATTGATTTCACAACTTTCACCTAACGATGATGTGATGTCTACTTATTTTACTGGGCGCACACCAAACCTGCACAATCCAAGTGTGTATTCTGCTATTCCGACTAGGCTCCTTGAATCATTGTATGCCTGTGCCTGTGATCGCGTAACCGAATTGGCACGAATCCCGAGAAATTATCCATTGACGCCAGCTTTCTTAAGACTTTTTAATGATGACGAGCATTTTGTTGGTTCTCTGCATGTTCCCAAGTTAAGCACTGTCCGGATGACCGTCGACGATATTCGCAATACACTTGAAAAGTCACGTAACGCTGCCGGCACTCCTGTTCACGAACTACACAACACATACACAGCCTATGTTCTTTTATTCCTTATGGCTACAACAGGAATACGCGCAGTTAACCACCCCATCCCTGCCGAATTCGATATAGACAGAGCGACAGGTTGCTGCTTCATTTCAGAAAAAGATACAAATGGCTATCGCAATGCGCGCGTTGTCTGGCTCCATCCGATTTTATTGGAACAGTTAGATGCATATGCGCGGCATGTCACTAGATTACGTCAGTACCTTTCTCTGACCAACATCAACGCTCTTAAACAACTCGATGCCCGGAATTTTTTTCCACTTCTGTCTCTATCTTCATCACCAAATCGCGAGAATGACCAACATGTTCTTCAGAGAGGAACATCACCATTATTTATGCTCAATGAATTCGGTGGGTCACCAAATTCTATCGATTCAAAAAGAATTGAAGAACTACTCGGAGATCACTGGCAACTGAGACTTGTTTCTTTACGTCACTTTATCCGAACTCAATTACTTCTCAGCGGATGCTCAGGGGTGCTAATTGACGCGTTACTTGGCCATGCTAAACGTGGCGAGTCGTCGTGGGGAAGATTCTCCACCCTGCCACCCATAACCTGGCGCAAGCAGATATCAAATCACTTGGCTCTGATTATGAATAAACTCAATTTCGAAGTTATCGAAAGTCCTCTGCTCCGCTCATGATATGGAAGAGTCTGATCTAAAATCTGAAAAGATTAGCAGTGCTACTTGGCCAGACTGGGCATCTGCTCGGGTGCCGCGAGACTTGGCACTACGTCATAAACTGTTCACTCATTTTGCTCATTGGACAGCTAAATTTGTTCCGGATTTGTGGGCTGGGAGAAGGGGCTTCCAACTCGATTCTATCGAGCACCAGGGGTTTCTAGAAAAACTACTCGGTATTGCAAGTAACTTTGATGAGAGGCGCATCCTGTCTCGATGGTGGGATTCTCTTATTTCGAACGGCAATAAAACTGGTCTTTGGAAAATTGCATTTCTTAACCCTGAAGTTGTATTACCCGACGTTCCTCCTGTATTTGTACATCGGGATTTCCAGTTACTGAAATGCTACCGACCCATTGAAGAAAGTTTTACTCGTCTTGTCTGCAATACTATTAATGCGAGTCTATTAGCTGATGCCGCACTTTGTTCGGCCGTATTTTTTGGTGGAATTGCATCTATACGA
>CAVTCF010000006.1:0-158236 GCA_963733265.1 uncultured beta proteobacterium | reverse complement strand
GGCTATAACCTTGCCAGACTTTGAATTCAGCTATTACCGGCATATTCCGGCCTTCCTTAATGGCCTGGAAGGGTATGATCGAAGTTGCGGCGGCATAACTGTTCCAATGCTGGCCACAAGCTTTTTTCGCTTGGCATCGATGGAAATCATTCCGATAAACACCAGAACGAGCAACGAACCGAACAACACCAAGGAGGCAACATCGCCGTTGACTATCAAATGGACAAACGCCCACGCCGCGACTCCCCCACAGGAAAAGATGCTGGGTTACGCGGTGTATCCCCCGCGCGGGCTCATCAGCCATTAGCAGCTTTTCTCCGCACATAGCCATGGGGTTCGGCGTCGCCATCCACAGCACAACGAGGAGAAACGCTACGAGCATCAGGAATGCCGCGATGGGATTGAACCAGGTCAGTTGGCCCCAAGTCTCGATGTAACCGGCAACTCGGTAGGCATGGGCCAGCCAGACAATGCCGAAGAGTTATATATTTTCAGTGTTTGGATCAATTGTTCTTTGGTTAAGGTGTGTAGTAAATTTGTCACTACACTGTAATGATATTGGTGTCGATTGTAGTAAATATGTAGTAGGTTATGACTTGGCGAGTCATGCAAGTTATTGATTATTAATGGCTCATGTCTTAAGTATGTCACTTTTAATGCGATGCTGGCTCATTCGAATTGCGTACGATCTACCATCAAATTACATGTATATTAAGCAGGTAGGTCTAACAAGCAATAGTTTGATTTATGAGCTGCAAGCCACTTGACTAATATGTGAAGATTGTAATTGATTAGTTCTGAAATTGTTACTCGGCTTGGGGCAAACGAAGATATTAGCGGTCGAGTAATTTTAGGGGGAGGGAATGCCCCAAAACTTTCGTAAAAAATAGAGGCTCCATTTTCGTAAGTGGTGAGATTAGTTTTTAAATAGTGCAACGATTTTGCAACTGTGCGTAATATTATCATGGCTTTATTAGACTTATTTACATTGGTTATTAATTTTGGCAAACGAATAACTATTTGATTTATATAGTTTTGTATGATGTAGTCAGGATTGTGATTCCGGTTGTCGCGGGTTCGAGCCCCGTCGTTCACCCCAATAAAATCAGAAACTTATAAATAAAGTTACTGTCTAAGAATGATTCCTGGTAACAAAGCTGGTAACAAACCAGTTACTCGCTAGAGGGTTCGACCGTCTTTAATCTCACGTCATAAATATTTAACATCGATGCGTTTCTATGTCCGCGCGCGTCCTGTTTATTGCCGGTCGTATCACTCACGCCTTTGCGTTTTAAATCGTGGAAAGTGAAGCGCGTCCACTGAATACCTAATCGATCTGTTCCACCGCCTTGAGCGATATGCCCGATCATCGGTGGAATTTTGTTAACGAGCACCAGTAAAACAATGGCAGCGACCAACATTGCCGCCAGGTCGTTCAGGTTCAAGTTGGCATCCATCTGGGCGTAATAGGCATTGATAAACTGTTGTCCAATGCCCACTAATAGAACCATAGTCATCAGTTGGACGCCAATATTGAGGACAGTTTTGAAGTAGCTGATTGCAATATCCGAAGTCCATCGGCTACCGCCAAAACCCAGGTAAAAACCCCCCGCATACGCGAGTATCCATCCAGTCACAAGTAGAATGAGCATGTTTGCTGCGATCAAGGCAAGAATGGTGATGACTATGATGGCCATGATGAGTCCGGCGGCGCTCGTAATCGGGCTGGCAATTGACGATTGTTGGACTACGGTATTAAATATTTGAAAGCCAACATCGACAATGCCTGACGGCGTGGTTCCGGCGATTCCCGATGCCGTATTTCCAAGAGTTTGCATTGAACCAATGATGTCATGTGCCATTTGTGGGCCGTTGGTAAGCAGCCACCAGAAAAACCCGGTGAAAACAATAAAACGGATGAATTCACCATAAAATTCCGCAATGTCAGCTTTTCGAAACAATAACATACCGTGTGTCCACACCATAGAAATCAGGGCGAGCACCTAGAACAACCAGGATGCTCTGGCTGTTAGGGTTGAAGCCCAACCAGAGGCAGCAGTTTGAAATTGGTTTTGTACATTGTCAAGGATGCCTTGGCCATTGATAGCCGCAAAAGCTTCAGGCGTTTGAATAATTAGGCAAACAACAAGTAATGTGATGATTTTTTTCACTGTGTTTTCCTATGGCGTCGTCAAAAAACCCAGGGCTTATGTTTAGTTGACTTAGTCATTGTAACAAAATAAAGCTGTCATTTTCTGAAAGGTTTGATAAGCTTTAGGCATGGACAATGCCACAATCAAGAAACGTTTTGAAAAACTCGAGCCGTATCTCGACGAACGGTTACGGCGCTTAGTCGCTGGAGCTGAAGCTCTAGCTATTGGCCGAGGCGGAATATCTGTTGGCTCGCGGGAAACGGGTTTATGCCGGGAAGCGATTCGCGTGGGTTGCGAGGAACTTGAGAGTGCAAAGACCTTATCGCTGGGTCGTATTCGAAAAGCGGGAGCGGGACGGAAACGGACGGTCGATCAAGACCCGACACTGAAGGCGGATTTGGAACGATTAATTGACCCTGTGACGCGGGGCGATCCCGAATCACCGTTGCGCTGGACATGCAAGAGCACCCGGCAATTGACCAAAACCCTCATTGGAATGGGCCATCAGACCAGCCATCGTATGGTCGGAGACCTGCTTCGTGAGTTAGGATACAGTTTGCAAGGCAATCGGAAGACTTTGGAAGGGAGTTCGCACCCGGATTGCGATGCTCCAATTCGAGCATATCTATGCTCAAGTGAAGTCGTTCCAGGGCCGTGGTGATCCGGTTATCTCGGTGGACACCTAAAAGAAGGAACTAGTTGGAAATTTCAAACAAGGAGGGCAGGAATGGCAGCCGACCGGTCAACCCGAATTAGTGAGGTGTATGATTTTCAGGATCCTGGACTTGGAAAAGTTGCGCCGTATGGTGTGTATGATCCAACGCTGAACGTGGGTTGGGTCAATGTCGGGACGGATCATGACACCTCACAATTCGCAGTCGAAAGCATTCGCCGATGGTGGCGATCCATGGGGGCTTCCTGTTATCCAGGAGCTCAACGCCTGCTGATTACAGCCGATGGCGGCGGAAGCAATGGCTCTCGGGTTTGTTTGTGGAAGCGTGAGCTTCAGGCGTTGGCCACCGAGTTAGGAGTCGCTATCACCGTTTGTCATTACCCACCCGGAACCAGTAAGTGGAATAAAATTGAGCATCGCCTGTTTTCTTTTATCACAATGAATTGGCGTGGGCGTCCGTTGGTCAGTCACGAAGTGGTGGTCAATTTAATAGCATCAACAACCACTCGTAAAGGGTTGCAGGTTTACTGTGAGCTGGACAGTAACGGGCAATGACAGATTTTGGCACCGACCATGCATTTGGGCAAGTTCCTAAAAAATTGCAGGAGCACTATGGAATAGATATGCCGGTGAGCACTGTCCGCAAGATTACTGAATTTCATGCCGAACAAATGCATCAGCAGCGGAAGACGATGGCCTTGCCGTCGACAATCCCCGGTTGCCGACAACAAATCGGTGAAATAGATGGCTGTATGTTGCCAATTGTCACGATAAGCGAAAAAGAAGGCGATAAACGCAAACAAAAAAAGCTGCATTGGCAAGAGGCACGTTTAGCCTTAGTTCACGAGCAAGGTAGTGTGACACCCAAGTTCGACGCAACCTTTGGCGGCACTGTCAATGACGCCGGACAAGCGTTGCTAAACTGTGCAGTTGCCGCTGGATTTGGGACGCAAACCCATTGGCATGGCGTAGGTGACGGTGCCTGTTGGATAGCGGATCAAGCCAACGCTAAATTTGGCACACAAGCCAGTTATCTTGTCGATTTTTTCCATGTTTGCGAATACTTAGCCGCAGCCTCAAAAACCACTGCCAAGAATAGTCCTCAAGTCTGGATGGAAACCCAGAAGAGTCTTTTAAAAAACAATGAATATGCTGTTGTCATCGTTAACTTAACCCCCTACCTGGAAGCTGACGGGATTGACAATGATAAAGCCCCTGTGCGTGCCTGCCACCGTTATTTAAGCAATCGTACTGACCAACTGGATTACCGGGGCGCGATAGAAAAAGGCTTACCCATTGGCTCAGGAGAGATTGAAAGTGCGCACCGTTATGTCATTCAGAAACGGCTAAAGTTGCCCGGTGCCTGGTGGAAAGTGACTAATGTTGGGTCGATGCTAGCGCTACGCGTCGTAAGAGCAAATGAGGACTGGTTTAACTATTGGGAACATCAGAACACCGCAATGGCTGCATAATGTTGCTTTAAAATCCCCGCACTTTTAATCACACCCTGGCAGAGATATGTTCAACTGCGGTTTTTAGGATTTACGGCTTTCCTGCAGCGTGATGTGCCGCCCCGCGATGAATCGCACAAGTCCACTTTGGCCTTGGTGTCGATCGATATGCGTAACGAATCCTCACGCAAATCAGATGCCTTGTTGACCTCATCAAGGTTGTCGAAGATCGCATCTGTTTCCGAAACTTTTTTGAGCGGCTTGGCTTTTTGCACCCGGCGTAGACGAAAACCCAAGCGATTCAGGATATTACTGATGGATTTTTCACAGGGCAGTTGTTCATGTGCCCAGCCTTTTTGGGTTATTAAGGCCTCACGCATGGCTTTGGCGGTGATGCGCGTGTATTTAAACAGTGTCTGAAACTTGGGATCAATCTGGCTTTCTGGATCGGCCAAGGCAACGATGTCGATTTCCAGTTGTGGCGTTTTTGCTTCTGTCTTCTTATTGCCGCGAGCCTTAAAATCATCAAAACAAACGAGCCCAGTGCGGTGTTCATTTAACCCCAGCGCAACCGCCTTGCGATCCCAACCAAAGGTTTTTTCAGCCAAGTAAGGTTTCTAATTCAAATAATCAATGGCCACTTGCGCTTGAAACGCCCGCCTTTTTGCGCCGGTTAATTTTTTAGCGGCATCTTTAATCGTTGTAACATGTTGCTCAGATAGAAGTTGCAGTCATGGCCATTTGCAGCATAAGCGTTATAACCTTGTTTGATCGTTGTAGATAGCTCATATTCGACAATAAGCCTGCGCATAATCTTTCTGAAACCCGGTATTCTTGATTAGGCACGTAGCACAGGTAATGGAGCAGGATTTGCGTAAATACAAGCATACAGAAGCCTATCAAAGGCTTGGTTTGGCCAATACCTTCGGTTAAAGCGGTAAGCAAACTCAGCGAGAAAAACTTTTCTGTACTTAGGGAATACCCCATGATGGGTAGAAAGGAGGTAACGCTTTAAATTGGATGTGATTATGTTAATCCATTTCAAATGCTCGTGCGTTTTTTCAGGCTCTCTCATTGCAACTGACCGATCAAGTTTATAGCCTTCTTTTTGGGCTTTAACATAAACGCCCGAACCGTCGGATTTTATTTTGCTCCCAGTGCGCACATGCTTTTTTATTGCAGGCATCACATGTTCTTCATGAATTGATTCGAGTTCTTCAAATGACAAGAACCTTGGCCCCCCGCCAGGATTTTCTTCCACGGCAATCAGGAACGGAGTTTTATTGTCGCCTTTTGAACGCCGCTCATCCAAGGACTGCTTGCCACCTATGAAGATTTCATCTGTTTCAACAGTGCCGCCCAATGTATAAAGACTATCGCGCTGGATCATCGCCTGACGGATTTTATGCCCCATCGACCCTGCGGTGTGGTATGAACCCAGTTCGAGTTGGTTTTGGAGATACCGCATTGAGACACCTTTTTTAGAGGTCGCCATGAGGTAAATTGCCCAAAACCACTTACGCAAAGGAACCCGGCTTTTATGAAAGATTGTGCCTGCCGTAGCGTAGACTTGCTTATGGCATCGGCGGCATTCGAACACTTTTCGTGTTTGTATGAAGTCCAGCCTGCTATCGACACAATGGCAACACTTGACTCCGTCTGGCCATCTCATTTTGACCAAGTAATCCCAGCAGCTCTGTTCTGTTGAAAATTTATCTTGAAAATCAAGCAAACTAATGTCTTCATAAGGTTTTTCTTGTTTCATGCACTTAAAATAACATTACCTGTCCAAAGTGCCTAATCAAAGGTCATGGCTAAGAATTTCGATATGTAAAATCATGTCGGTAGGATACATCGATTTTAAGGGGTGTCCTGAAGAAAATTAGCGGAGGGTATTTTTTGCGAGTTACCTAAATGGAGCAAGTCTTTGCCATCCTGGTTCCGAACCGGGAACGCCGAATTGATGAATCCACAGGACTAAAAGGAGAAAGCCATGAAAATAGCCGCCATCTACGCCCGTGTCTCTTCGGATCAACAGAAAGAGGGGTGTGATTAAAAGTGCGGGGATTGTGTAAAATACCATTATTTGTCAGTATTCGTACTTATCTTGAAAATAGTATAGACTCTGCAACCGGTGAGCCTTATCTACAACCGGTGAGCCTTATCTACAACCGGTGAGCCTTATCTACAACCGGTAAAGGTTAAGTTGTTTGGTGGGCAAGCTCATGAATCAATCGTTTTGCCTTTTTATTTTCAGCGTGCTTATACCTTGGCGGAAGAGTTTTGTACTGCACTGAGCACACGGGTTAAAGGTGCTGGCTTTTTTAAAATGCTGTTACTTCGCCGGATTGGTAGCACATTGTATGCAGGCCACCGAACCGTAGAAAAATTGCTGACTGAATGGAATACCGAAGCTGATAACGAATTGTTGGTGTCTGAAGATGAAGACGACACGGAAAATACTGCTACGGAGACAATGAAAGACCTTACGGCAGTTGAAATCAAGTTATTGCAGCAATGCTTAAACGCATTGGAATCCGATCGAGAAAATGATCCAAAATATCAACAAGTGGTGGATTATTTGTTTGATAAGGGTTGGCTGGAGCTGGGGTGTATCATTTTTTCGCAATATTATGATTCAGTGTGGTGGTTGGCTAATCAGTTATCAGAACATCATATACCCGACGAGCAGATTGCTATTTATGCGGGTAGTAATCGTTCAGGGCTATTAAAAAATGGTCAATTCAAGCGACTAACGCGTGATGAAATTAAACGCATGGTGCGCACCGGTGAATCAGCCTGCAGCAGGGAGCGAGGATGAGCGGCGATACATCCGCTACGCGATCGCGCGCTTGGGCGCGTTTTCCAATTACACCTACGACCTGGGCGACGATCTCGACAGCTTTCGCGACGAGAAGTGGGCGCACGAAACCGGGACCTTGATCGAGAGCTGGGACCCTTACCATCACCTCGCCTCGAGCCACCCCGTGCATCGCGAGCACCAGGACCGCGCCTCCGCGTGGATGGGCTTCACCTCCATCCAAGACTGGACTCGCGAGCAGCACACCCTGATGCTGGAGGAGCGGCAGATTCAAATGAAGACCGGCCGCATCATTCCCCAAACCAACGAAGAGTACGGTTACGAGGACCACTATCCCCAATGGGCGCCGCCCCCGCCCGGAGACTCCGCGGAAGTTCTGCGCCAGATGGCCTGGCAGATCGCCATGGCCGGGGCGTATGGGACGGCGGGAGAAAGCTCGCGCCGCGGCACCAACATCTGGCCAGATACGGGAGGCGGATGGATTAACGGGCGCGGCGACGACACCATGGTCATGCTGAAAGGGTACGAGCACATGGTGGATTTCTTCACCAGCTTCGAATGGTGGAAAACGGAACCACACGACGAACTGGTAGATAACGGCGCTTATTGCCTCGCCAAGCCGGGCGAGATTTATGCCGTATATCTCCCCATGCGCCCGGCGTGCGGCAGCGGAGAGGATTTTGATTCTCAAAAGGCCTGCGGCAACGTCTCTCTTAAGCTCGAACCAGGGACTTACGACGCGAAGTGGTTTAGCGCCGTCACTGGAGAAATTGTTCCATTGCCCACCGTCCAGGGACCTGTCTGGACCGTCCCCAAACCTCCCGGCTGGCTGGATTGGGCGCTGCTGCTGAAAAAAGTCAAGTGAATGGATGGAGAGCGTAGCAGACCTGTTCTGGAGGACCGCGGCTTTTCCTAGCCAACGGAAGAAGAACCGCGGACCTCCAGAACAGGTCCGCGCTACGGCTGCATCCCAAATCCCATTCCCAGTCCCCGGTTGACACATGACCTTTCTTCGTTCTATATTCAATTTCGATATCGAAACAGGGCATTGAAAATCAATATGGACGATAAAAGCCTCTATTCGGGGCTGATCCGCCTTCACATTCTCCATCACGCGGCGGAAGAGCCAGTTTACGGAGTCTGGATCGCCGAGGAACTTGCGCGCCATGGTTACAAATTGGGTGCGGGAACCCTCTATCCCATCTTGCACGGCTTGGAGAAGAAGGGCTATTTGCGCGCTCACTTGGAGCGTAATGGGAAATCCGGGCGGCGCGTGTACAACATCACTCCATTGGGCCGCAAGGCGTTGCGTGTGGCGCGCCATCGTGTGCAAGAACTTTTCGGCGAAATGTTTGGCATCGAGCATCACCACTAACGGTCGCGGGCCAACAGGGCGGCCCGCCATTGGTTCTGGAGATTCCAAGTGGAAATTACTCTGCGCGCTCTCGTCACCGTGTTCCATGGGATGCTGTTCGGCGCATTCTTTCTGATGGCGATTTTCGGACTCGTCGTGGAACTCTGCCGATCAAAGTTCGTCGCGCAGCCAGAACAACTCACGCTCAAGGGCGAGTCCCTGGAACGCCTCTACCTTTTCGGCATGGTTGCGCTCGGTTGGGCCGCAGTCCTGACGGGGGCTTACGTTATCTATCCGTGGTATCGCGCGGTTCCGCCCGCGGGATTGACGGACCTGGCCCTCTACCCGCGGTATCTTTTGAAGTCGAGCGCCACGACGGCGGGCTGGCACGACCTGGGGATGGAGTGGAAGGAATACGTCGCCTGGATGGCGCCCATCGCCATGACCATGGTGACCTATATTCTGACGAAGTACCGGCTATCCATAAGGGATCACCCGCAAGTCCGCACTGCCGTGCTGGCGTTTGCCTTGTGGCGTTTGGAGCGGCGGGGGTCGCAGGGTTCTTTGGTGCAATGCTTAACAAATACGCCCCGGTGAGCGGTGGTCCCACAATACACTTGCGGGGAAAAAGCCAATGAGTCCTTCGCAGCCTCAAAGAGCGGAACGGATCACAATACCGGAGGAAGCTCGCCTTCCTAACGGCCCTGCTGCGGCCGCCATCTTGTCGGCGGGAATTGGCTGCGCTGGATTGGGCATACTTGCGGTGATCGCGGATGCCTCCAAGCCTATCGCCAGAGGGTTGACGTTTTACCTGCCAACAGGCCCGCTCTCCGGCGTGAGTTCCGTGGCCATTCTGCTGTGGCTCGCGGCGTGGTTCATCCTCGCGCGGCGCTGGCGGGCGAAAAGCGTTGCCATCGCCAAGGTCAATGCCACGGCATTTCTGCTTTTGGTCTTGGGAATATTGCTGACATTCCCTCCGTTTGCCGATCTGTTGCAAGGAAAATGACTCGGGCGGCACGGCCGTCTTCGCCGTGACTTAAAACGGACGGGATGGCCGTGCCACTCTCTCAAGGAGCATGAATGAACGTTGTTCACACAAAAATAGCGCTCATCCTGCTGTTGACGCTGGCCGCCACGAACCTTTGGGCGGGACCGCCGTTCCAGACGGACGACCCGGAGCCCGTGGAATTCCGGCATTACGAGGTTTACCTCTTCAGCGGCTCGGACGGCACCCCGGTGGAAACCGATCCGGTGGCCCCGGCGTTTGAAGCCAATTGGGGCGCGGCTCCCAATCTCCAGTTGCACATCATCGTGCCCATGGGGGCCATCGTTCCCTCCAACAATCCACTGTATTTTCCCTCTGGAGTGGGCCCAACCGCCTACGGTCTGACCGACATGGAATTGGGAGCGAAGTATCGATTCATAAAAGAAACGAAGCACCGCCCTGAATTTGGCACCTTTACGATGCTGGAAGTGCCGACCGGCAACTATGCCAAAGGATTGGGAGTCGGGAAGGTCTGGTACAAACTGCCGATCTGGGTGCAGAAAAGCTGGGGGCACTGGACCACTTACGGCGGCGCCGGATACCAGATTGTCCCGCAGACCGGGTATCGCAATTTCACCTACGGTGGGTGGCTGGTGCAGAGGGACATCGGCAAGAAGTTCACGCTGGGAACGGAAGTTTTCTCCCATGGACCGGAAGGCGTTGCGACACCACAGACCATGTCCTCGACGATGGTTGATATTGGCGGCTATTACTATATTAAAAATCCCGGCTGGCAAATTCTGTTTGCCTACGGGCACTCAGCCTTCGGGCAAACTGAAAACTACGCATACCTCGGAATGTACTGGACCTGGGGATCGGAAAAAGGGAAAGGCGTCAACGGATTCCTGGCGCACCATCTTTAGCCCGCGCTGAGCGGGTAGCGCGGAGTCCCCGATTCCGATGGGTGGCGCATACACCGTTTGGTATGTATGCGACACTTCCCAAAGTACCGCTGAATCTTGTCGATGAGCCGGGTGCCGTCCTAGGCCTGATGGTCACACCGCGACCTTGGGGGCACATACTTTGGAGGACAATGTATGCGCCACCCGCGTTTTTTACGGCGGAAAGTCTTGGGGAAATCGATCGGGCACGTAGCGCAGGGCCCGCCCTCCGGCCCTGCGGCTTTTCCAGGCGCGCGGGCGCTCACCCCGCCAAAAACAAGATATTCCAAGTTGTCCGCGGCTGCGCCTGACTCACCTGCACATGCTGAAAGAACCGCAAGGCCGGAGAGCGGGCCTTGCGCTACGAGACGGCGAAAAAGTGCGGAGCGATCTGCGCCCGTGGGCGCGCGGGTGGACAAAATATCACTTTTGGCTTCAATTCTGCGATTTGTCAGAATTTTTCTTCCTGCCGGTAGGAATTTGGTCAATTAAATCACTTGACAACTGATACTCGCCTGAGCTACAATTGTACCATGAGCGCAGTAATCTTCACTCGCTCTCCGCGCCCCGGTATTTCCATTTCACCGCCTGCTTTGTGCCCACACGACGTTTCCCGGATACCGCAACCTGCGTCCGGTGCCCCGTTTGCCGTGTCCCTAATCCGGTGGGATATCGCCCGGCTCTGTCGGGGAGGCAGCAAGAGTTTAACACTTACCAGAGTAAGGGCTCATGGGTGGGGCAAAGACCCCTCACCCGTCCCGCGCCCGCTGGGGAAGGCGCGCGGCGCGGGCCACCCTCTCCCCCCGGGAGAGGGCAAATACTGTGTTGGGCGCGCTACGGCGCGCGATGGCTTTTTCCCTCTCCGCTGGGGAGAGGGTGGGCGAGGGACGAGGTCGGGTGAGGGGTCTCTTCCCGACACTGGCGGTCCGGCCCCTTTGGAGGGCCAGCCACCGTAAAGCGCTTTGCCGGAGGATAATTACTCCCTATTCCCTAACCCCCAACCCCTAATCCCTAGAAAGGATTTTCTATGTCCCTCATTGAGCAAACCATGACCGAAAAAAACCTGGCGGCGCACCAGCGCAATGCGCAGCAATCGTGCGGCGCCGCGACGCCAGAAGGCAAGGAGCGCGCTCGCGCCGCCAACCTGCGCCACGGCTACTATTCCGCAATGCGCGACCAGGCGCTGGTGGCGCTGGGCGAAGACCCCGAGGGTCTTGCGGCCCTGGCGGAGGGCGCGCGCCAGCAGTTTCGCCCCGCCAACGCTTACCAGGAGTGGATCACCGGCCGCATCGCCAGCCTGCAATGGCGCATCCAGCGCTCCGAGCGCCTGCAGGAAAGCAAGGCGGCCGCGCACATCCGCCGGGCGGAGGAGAAGCGCCGCGAAGCCGCCGAGGAACTGCACGAGGGCTATGCCGGCGTGCAGAACTTCCTCGAATCCCTGCGGCGCGCGGTGGCCCGTCCGGATTTCTATACGCCCGGCGGATGCATCGAGCTTTGCCGGGAGGTGAGGGAACAGAACCCGACCACCAACATGGACGAGATCCACGATTTACTGTGCCAGTTGCGCTTCCCCGCGAGTTTCAGCACCCCGGCTCCGCCCGCCCTTGCCGGCGCCATGAGCGACGAGGAATGGAACGAGACGATCGAGGAAGAGACGAACGACGAGTCCGCCGAAGCCGCGTCCCCAGATTCCCGTAGCCGAGGGCAGTGACCGCGATCCGCTGCGGGAAGAATTGTGGAACCTGGCGGACGCCGAACTGCGCGAGGCGGCGGAGTCGTGGCAAGAAGCCATCGCCGCGAAGGAGGCTCCGCTCTCGGCGCGGGCCCGCGACCTGCTGGTGACGGAGATCGACAAGGATTTGGAATTGCTGCGGCGCGAGGAACGTTCGTGCGTGCGCGAGTTTGCGCGGCTGGGGAATGAGCTGCGGAAGCTAAAAAAGGAAGCCGTGGAGCCGCAAGCCCAAACCAAGACGTCCGAACAACCGTCGCAGGCGCAGTCTGAGGCGGAGGACGCGGGAGAGGGCGTTTTGCCCGCGGACTGTAGCGTCGATCTCCGATCGACGTATCTCCGATCAACGCCGCGGCGGTCGGAGACCGCCGCTACAGCAGCGGCCAATGCCGGCCACGACGCACACGAAAATGCAGGTGCATCCGGCTATGTTGAAGAAAACACAAGCAAGCAGCCGCGCTCAGTATCGACAAAGCGTCCCTCGGCGCCAACCCAAGCCCAGGCGGAGGCTGCCTGAACGCCCGTAGCGCGGGCATCTTGCCCGCTGGGGCGAGAGCGTCCCGCTCTCGCGAATGGCGCGGGCAGGATGCCCACGCCCCGCCCGCGCTACTAAAAGAGGACGCTGAGTCGGATCGTCGAAAAGAACAAGCACGATAACTCTCCCGGCGAGACAATCATGAGGGCCGTCTGATACACTTTTGGGCTCATCATAGGAGGAGTCAAGGTGCTTAGGAAAACCGTTCTCTGCTCGCTCGCTGCCATTATCCTGCTTGCCTGGAGCGCGCCGCTCAAGCCGGCCGCGAGCTTCGCTTCACCCAGCCGGCCGAAACTGGTCGTCGTGCTGGTGATTGACCAGTTCCGCTACGATTACCTGATGCGCTTTCGGCCCTACTTCGTCAAGGGTGGCTTCAACCGGCTTCTGGACGGCGGAGCGGTCTTTACCGATTGCCGGTACGACTACGCCACTACAATCACTGGTCCCGGGCACGCAACCTTGCTGACGGGCGCCTATTCCAACATCCACGGAATAATCGGGAACGAGTGGTATGACCGCGAGCTGAAACGTAAGGTCTATTGCGTCGAAGATTCGAGCACCCACGAGGTAGCGAGTGGCGGCCAAGGCGGGGCCGCGCCGGGCTTTTCGCCCCGGAACCTGACAGCTTCCACCCTGGGCGATGAGCTGCGGATCGCCACCAATTTCCGCGCTAAGGCCGTTTCAATTTCACTTAAAGACCGTGCAGCCGTGTTGATGGGCGGACATACTCCTTCCGCCGCCTATTGGTACGACACAGGATTGGGCGGCTTCGTTACCAGCACCTACTACATGCCGGCGCTGCCGACATGGGTGGATGATTTCGATAAGCAGACCCCCGCGAAATCATATTGCGGACAAAAGTGGCAAGCGCTGCCGGAGACTCCCGACGCGAACGGCAAGGTCCTCTCGGAGTTCCAACCTTCGGCCGGAGTCTCCTGTCCCGATGCTAAGTTTCTGCGTTGGCTCGACAACACCCCTTTCATGAACCAGATTGAACTTGGCTTTGCCTCGGACGCCGTCCGCAGCGAGCATCTGGGCAAAGGCCCGGAAACCGACATTCTGACCGTGTCCCTGAGCGAGAATGACTACATCGGACACCGATTTGGGCCCTATAGCGCGGAAGTGGCGGACGTCACCCTCAGAACCGACCGCTACCTGGCCAAATTTTTCGACGATTTGGACAAAACGGTGGGGCTGGACAATGTCTGGATCGCCTTTTCCGCTGACCACGGGGTGGCGCCGACGCCGGCTTTTATTCAGGAGCACAAACTGGGAATCGGATTGGCCCGGCCAGCCGCTGTCCGCGACGCGGCGGAGAAGGCTCTGACGCAAGCCTTCGGCGCAGGTCCCTGGATTGAGGCAGAGGACGAGGTTTATCTCTTTCTAAACCGGGACACGCTGAAGGCGAGGAGCGTGGCAGAGTCGAAGGCTGAGGAGGTCGCCGCCGAGGCCGCGGCATCGCTACCCGACGTTGAGGCCGCATTTACCCGCACTCAGTTTCTTACGGGGAGCCTGCCCAACTCCCCTCTTGCCCGAAAAGCCGCCAACAGCTTTAACGTCAAGCGAGGCGGCGATGTGTTCCTCGTGTATGCGCCCTATGCGGTTCCCTCTTCGACCTTCACGGGCACCACCCATGGAAGTCCCTGGAACTATGACTCGCAGGTCCCCCTGATTTTTTGGGGAAGCGCGTTTAAGCCGGGGTTCTACGCCACGCCCTGCCAACCTATCGACCTGGCCGCAACTCTGGCCGCAAGACTGGGGCTCACGCAGCCCTCGGGGGCGCAGGGAACGCCATTGGCCTCGTCGTTAAGATAGCCGGAATCGTGAGGGCTACACGCGGCCATCCAGAGAGGCTCTGGAGAGCCGATGATTCTTTGGCAGGGTGAGCGTAAAACTTATTAGTCTAATTGGACTAATAATAAAAACCTTTCCCACAATAAATAGACTAATAAGACTATTAACCTTTTCTAACACCCTTGACAAACGCTGGCGAACACTATAGGATCGGTGTGTTTCCAGCCCTCATATGTCTATTCTTGTGGTTCCTCCGGCGATCCATCGCTGAGAGGAATTCTTCCGATTGGAGGTTGAATGCGGAGAATCGTTATGGGCTGTGCAGTGATGGGGTTGATTGCTCTGTCACCGAAGTCCGAAGCAAGACCCCAGGTCCACCCAGGACCTTTGTTTCTGGTTGCCCGAACACCCGAGGCACAAATTGGAATGGCGAGTTGGTATGGGATGGAGCGCCAAGGAATGCCCACGACGAGTGGAGAATTGTTCGATAAGGATAAACTCACCGCTGCTCATCGGAAGCTCCCCTTGGGCACGAGGGTCCGGGTTACCAATCTCAAGAATCTTAAATCCACCCTATTGAAGATCAATGACCGCGGCCCGGGAGTCGACGGGCGACTGATCGATGTCTCGTGGGCGGCGGCCAAACAGCTCGGGTTCACGGGCGAGGGCTTGACGCGAGTCGAAGTCGACATTGTCAGCTCCCCGGTAAGCTACTTGCAACCACCGGCGAGCGCAAATTCTCCCAAGGTCAACTAGGCCTCGGGTTAAATCTACCTAACATTAAAGAGCTGGTGCTGGCGATAGCGGGATGGATCTTGGGCATTCTCTTCGCCTGCCGCCTGTCCGCTGCTCGCGGGAATATCGAGACTCTGCCGGGCTACTCGAGCCCCGCCTGTGCCAACAGGCCGAGAAACTGACCGCGGGTGCGCATGTCAATCGACTCGGCGGCGAGCTTCCCGCTGCGATCGTAAACAAACGTCTTGGGAATGCCCATGACGTGGAACTGGGTATTCACCTTCCGGCCCGGGTCAAGGAGCACGGTGTAAGAAACTCCCTTTTCGGCGATGAAGGGCTTCACCTTGCCCGCATCTTCGTCGGAAATGGCAAGGACCACCAACCCCTGTTTTCGGAACTGCTTGTACAGCGCGTCGAGATCGGGCATCTCCTTGCGGCAAGGCGGGCACCAGGTGGCCCAGAAATTCACCAGCACGACCTTGCCTTGGAGGCTCTTCAGGCTCCACGGCTTGCCATTGAGGTCGGTCAGCGTAAAGTCCGCCTGCTGGCGGTCCTGGTCGTACCTCTCGAGTTCTGCCATGGCCTTGCCAAACTGCGGTGAGTCTACAGAAGCCTGCACGTGTTCGTAGCGTACCAATTGAGCTAACTCGAGGTACGGCTCGGCCGGCTCGCCGCGGTCTTCCGGGACCGGATGTTCCGCAACCGCTCGTGCCAGCGTGGTCGCCACCGCCTGCAGGGCGTCGCGGCCAAAGTCACCTTCAGTGGAAAGGTTCGCGAGGCCATTGGCCAGCATCAGCTTGTGATCGCCCGCTGGGAGTGCGCGAATGCCGAGGGCCAATTGCTTGGTCGTCCCCGCCCTCGTATCGTCAGGAAGAGAGCGCAGCCCATGTAAAGCCTGCACGATGGGCTTTTCCTGCTCACTCCAGGCAACCTGCTGACGCTGCGCGGACAGCCTGAGCGGAGCAAGCATCAGGCCCGCTACCACAATGCTGGCCGCACCGACGGTCCAAAGGGCCGTCCTAACTCTAAGCACTTCTGGAAAGCCGTTTGCGCTGTGTCTCATCGGTTACAAAACCTCTTCAGTAAAGTGCCCGCCAACACCCGCTTGCATGGGGGCCGAATCACGAGTGCATTCTACTACCACGAGCCCCGTCATGGCACCCGCCCAGTGCTCGACGCGGAGGCGATTGAAATCATCAATACCTTAGAGTAAAGTGAGACTTCTCAGGACATTACATTCCAGGGGGTGTGTCATGCAAAGGCCCGCCTTTTCACCCTGATTCGGCAGCACGGCGTCAACTTCCGGTTGGATCGCGCAGCGGAAGACCGTCTGCGCGCGGGCGGCGCGAATGAGAAACTGATGCGCGCCATTCGCGATGCCTCTGACCGGTACGCTTCCACGCATTAGATTGAGGAGAGGTGCAAATGCTGCTCCCCCTAACACCTGTTCGGTTCAAACGGCACGCGGCGCAACTGTTTGGCCACAAGGTCGGCGTCGTGTGCGGCAAGGACCGGTTCACCTATGGGCAATTCAACGAGCGCGCCGACCGCCTTTCCGCCGCCCTCTTGCGTCTGGGGGTGCAAAAGGGCGACCGCGTTGCCTACCTGAGCTTCAATTGCCATCGGCTGCTGGAAGCCTACTACGGGGTGCCGCAGATCGGCGCCATCCTGCTGGCCATGAACATCCGCCTTGCCCCGGAAGAACTGACTTACATTCTGAATGACGCCGCGCCTCGTGTGCTCTGCTTCGACCCCGAATTCATTCCCGCTGGTGGAAGCCCTGCGGCCGGGCGCGCCGTCGATTGAGCACTACATCTCTCTGCGCGATGCCAAGCCGGCCTGGGCGCAGGAAAAGCTCTACGACGAATTGCTGGCGGCTTGCGAGCCCGCCGATATTGATTACGGCGGGATTGACGAGAACTCCGTGGCCGAACTGTTTTACACCAGCGGCACGACCGCATATCCCAAAGGGGTTATGCTGACGCACCGCAATCTCTATTTGCACGCCTTTTACACCGCGCTGGGGATGAGCGCCTCCGACCGCGATGTGCACCTCTATACGGTGCCGCTCTTTCACGTCAACAGTTGGGGCGCGCCTCATATCTTCACCCTCTCGGGCGGGCGCCACGTGATGCTGCGGAAGTTCGATCCCCCTTCGGTCCTGGCGCTGGTTCAGGGCGAGCGGGTCACGCGTCTGCACATGGTTCCCGCCATGGTCATCGCCCTGCTGAACCATCCGGACTTTTCCCGCCACGATTTGAGCAGCGTGCATGAAGTGATGATGGGCGGCGCTCCCACCAACACCGCTCTAGTTCGGGAGGTGGAAAAGAAAATCCCCAGTTGTGTAGCAAAGGGGGGTTATGGGCTCACGGAAACATCGCCCGTCATCACCATGGCCCACATCAAGGAACACCTCGAGGATGAACCTGAAGAGGAGAATCTTCGCCGCAAGGCGACAGCAGGCTATGCCATGGCGGGCACCGAGATTCGCGTGGTCGATCTCGATGGGCGCGACGTGGCGGCCGACGGCACGCAGGTGGGCGAGGTCGTCGTCCGCGGCGACGTGGTGATGGAAGGGTACTGGCGCCAGCCGGAAGCCACGGCCGCCGCCATTCGCGACGGTTGGTTTCACACCGGGGACCTCGGCACGATCGATGAGGAAGGGTACATCCTCATTGTCGATCGCTCCAAGGACATGATTCTGAGCGGCGGCGAGAACGTGGCCTCCGCGGAAATTGAACGCGTGCTTTATCAGCACTCCGCCGTACTCGAATGCGCGGTCATTGCAATTCCCGACGCACAATGGGGAGAAGTCGCCAAGGCCGTGATTACCCTGAGGCCCGGACTCGAATGCAGCGAAGCCGAACTGTTGAATCATTGCCGTAAGCATCTCGCGGGATTTAAAATCCCCAAGTCCATTGAATTTGCCGATTCCCTGCCGAAAGGTGGAACCGGGAAAATCCTGAAGAAAGTCCTCCGCGAAAAATATTGGGCGGGCCAGGAGCGGCGCGTCCATTGACCTGTTACAATCACGCCTTATGCCTTCTCCAACCGGCGCCGCGGGCCTCGTGATCAAAGAGGCGGAACCGCTCAAGCCCTACACGACTTTCAAGATCGGTGGACCCGCGCGGTATTTCATCCATGCCGCTGCGCTGGACGATTTTCGCGGTGCCTTGGTGGTAGCCAAAAGGCGCGCGCTTCCGCTTTTCGTCCTCGGAGGCGGCAGCAACATCCTGGTGAGTGACCGCGGATTCGACGGCGTCGTAGTGCATCCGACTTGCCGTGGAGTCGAAACCCTTCATGAAGACGACGAAGCGGTGACCCTGGAGGTAAACGCCGCAGAGAAGTGGGATGACGTCGTCCAACAGGCGGTGGAGCGGGACAGGTGGGGGATTGAAAACCTCTCGCACATCCCCGGGCAGGCGGGAGCGGCGCTCGTCCAAAACATCGGCGCGTACGGCCAGCAAGTGAGCGACGTGGTGCAGTCGGCGCGGGTTATGGAAAGTTCCACCGGCATGCCCCGCGTTTTGAGCGCCGCAGACTGTGGCTTTGGCTACCGGCGCAGCATCTTCAACACAACTGCGCGCGGGCAGCTCATTATCCTGGGGCTTACACTTCGCCTGACCAAGCGCGGGCGGCCCCAGCTTGACTACCCCGATCTTCGGGCCTATTTTGCAGAGCGCGGGACGAACCAGCCTTCGCTTAAGGAGATCCGCCAGGCCATTATCTCCATCCGCGACAGCAAGTTTCCCTTCCCGCGCGAGGAAAAGGGCGGGAATGCCGGCTCGTTCTTCAAGAACCTGTCGCTTTCGGAAGCCGAATATGCGGCGCTGCACGAGAAGATCGCGCGCAACTTCTCTTTGCAGGAATTGGCCCGCCTGGAGGAGATGCGGACACGTTTCCCCTCGCGTGACCAAATCAAGATTCCCACAGCGTTCTTGGTTTCGATCTGCGGCCTCAAGGGGCATCGCATTGGCGGTGCGCAGGTGAATGAGAACCAGCCGCTGGTGCTGCTCAACCAGGGGGGCGCGACCGCAGCAGATGTGATCGCCCTTGCTCAACACATCAGGCAGACCGTTCGGGCGAAAACCGGCATGGCGCTCGCCATCGAACCGGAGTTGGTGGGCTTTACGGAGCAGGAATTGGCAGACATTCATAATCAGTAGGCAGTTGGCAGAAGGCAGAAGGCAGTAGGCAGACATCGGGCGGCGCCGGATGGCGCGCCCATCGCCGGGTGCCACGCGAGCAATCCGCGCTAGGACGATACATGCTAGTAACGTATGTTCAAGCTCCCGCAACCGGTGCTATGCAATGCGCAAGCCACCTTGCTGCTCGTCACTCGCCACTGGTCACTGGTCACTCGCTCGCCCTGGCTTTCATCTGGCCCCAGCCCCTCGCGCCGGCGCACAGCCTGGGGGTCTCCGCGCTTCTCGCCACACTGCCGCTGGCCGTGGTTTTGATTTTGATGGGCGGCCTGCGCAAGAGTGGGGCGCTGTCTGCCGCGCTGGGCTTGGCCACCGCGTTCCTCCTTGCCATTTTTGTGTGGGGCATGCCCGTGCCCTTGGCCGCGATTAGCGGATTGTATGGGTTCGTTTATGCGCTCTGGCCCATCCTCTGGATCGTTTTCGCCGCGCTGTGGCTTTACAACCTCACCGTTGACATTGGCAATTTCGATTTGCTGCGCCGCTGGATGAGCGAGCACGCTTCCGGCGACCCCTGCGTGCAAGCGATCCTGGTGGCGTTCTGTTTCGGCGCCCTGCTGGAGGGCACATCCGGCTTTGGATCTCCGGTTGCCGTGGCAGGATTTCTGCTCCTCGGCTTGGGATTCACGGCGCGCCAGGCCGTGACCCTTGCCCTCATCGCCAACACCACCCCCGTGGCATTTGGCGGACTGGGAATCCCCATCGTGGCGCTTGCCGGAGTGACCGGCCTGAACCTGATGAAGCTTTCCGCCATGGTGGGGCGGCAACTCCCGTTCCTTTCCTTGATCTTGCCGGCTTACCTGGTTTGGGTCGTCGCTGGCGGCAAGGGGTTGAAGAGGGCCTGGCCGATTGCGCTCGTCGGTGGCGGAAGTTTCGCGCTCGCTCAATTCGCCTGCTCGAATTTCTGGGGACCTTACGCGGTGGACGTGGTCGCCGCCATGTTTTCCACCGCCTGCGTGATTGGGCTTCTTCGGGTTTGGAAACCCACTCCGCCGGCCGGTGACGCCCGTTCGACGAAACCTGAGCCCGCCCGCGCGCCGGAAGCGCACCTGACGGTCGGGCAATCCTTCGCCGCCTGGACGCCCTGGGGGATGTTGGCGGCCGTCATGATTGCGTGGTCCTATTTCCATCTTTTCGCCCGCGGCCAGCAAAACCTGCTGGTCCCCTTCCTGCACAACGCCGTTTTCATCACTCTCTACAACAAGCCCTATGCCGCCGCCTTCGCATTCCAACCCTTGGCAGCCGGAACCGCCGGGCTCACGGCGATGCTGCTCAGCGCTCTGCTTCTGCGCGCCTCGCCGCGAGTGGTGGCCGCGGCCGGAGTAAAGACTCTGCGCCAGCTTCGCCTGCCCGCGCTGACCGTCGGACTGATCGTTGCTCTGGCGTATCTTTACAACTACTCGGGAATGGCTTACACCTTAGGAGCGTTCCTGGCAGGTATGGGGAAACTGTTTCCCCTGGTCAGCGGATTCCTGGGCTGGATTGCTTGTTTCCTGAGCGGCAGCGATACATCCAGCAATCTTCTGTTCGGAAACCTTCAGGTCGCCGCCGCGCATCAGATCGGGGTAAATCCCATCCTGCTGGCCGCCACCAATTCCTCCGGGGCAGTGACCGGAAAGATGATCTCTCCCCAGAACATCGCCGTCGGTGTGACTACGGTAGGCTTGGTGGGGCATGAGGGTGACGTGGTGCGGTCCACGCTCGGCCACAGCTTGCTGCTGGCCCTGCTGCTCAGCCTGATCGCCTTGGCGCAAGCTTACTGGCTGGGGTGGATGGTTCCGTAAGTGGGGAATAGCGCGCGACCTCTTCGATCCCGACACCTGCCGCTCCTCAGTCTCGGGTCTCCCGTTTACCGAATGTCCTTGGAGGCATTGTCCAAATCGGTACTGGGCTCCCTAATTATCGCGGTCGCTAATCGACCGCCCCCATCGCTTCAGGAAACGGTCCCGGCATCCAGCGCGAGGCCAGCGTAGCGGGAAAGACGAGGCGGAGGCGCGCGCGAGGGCTGTCCGACGCCAGCGCGCCCTTCTCGACAAGCGCGGACACCGTGCGCCGGGCGTGCCGCACCCGTCCCGACGATATCGGCCGCATCGCTGCGAGGCAGTTCCCCACGGTACAGCACCGCCTCAAGGATCTTGCCCGACTTCGGGGGCAGCGCGCCCAGCCTGACTTCCTCGTCCGCCCACGTCAGGATGCGCACCCGCAATCGCTCCGGCTGCATCAGACTTTCCAAAAACGCAACCTGATCGATGCAGGTCCGGAGAAAGAAGTCCGTAAATTCGGCCAGCGCCTCATCGCTCAGATCGCCGCGGCCATCCAGATCGTTCCGCCGCTAGGAACGGGGTCTGGAAATCGCCTTCACCGATCAATGTTGCTCCGCCGTCCCGCCCCACTCCTTTGGATCGACGTCCGACACCGACTGCGAAAAGGTCCACGAGTGTCCGGCGAAGTCAGTTGCGTTGTATTGCCGCTCGCCGTACGGGTGAGTGACCGGCTCTTGTGTGATCCGCGCCCCGTGGGTTCTGGCCCGGTTGCAGTGGGCATCGGCGTCCTCGACGCGAATCGTGATCGAGCATCCTGTGCCCAGCGCCGCGTCAACTTCGTGAGGGCGCATTTCCCGCACGGTCACCGCTCCATCGCCCACATTCAACTGCACGCGATGGTTGCCAATGCGCAGACGCACGCTGAATCCGAAGGCGTCACACAGCCAGGCCGCGGCCTGATTCACATCGGGATACGCAAGCACGGGGATTACGGTCGAGCGAGCTATCGATCGATTCGCGAGCATCATGTTCCTCCCCCGCCATTATAACAGTTCAATAGGGCCAGGTTGGATCTCCCGGCGTCCTTGGTAGCGGACCTGTTTTGTTGGTACCGCGGTTCTTCCGCGCTTGTCAATGAAAAGCCGCGGACCTAGAGAACAGGTCCACGCTACGGCTGCTTGGATGTTACGCCTCGAAGGCTGGCGCGGCAATTACAGGTGCACTAGGTGCCCTCTGTTGTATCTGGCGAAGTCGCGTGAGCGCGCTGCCGGGCCGACTCCGCAGAGGATGATCCCGTAACCGGCTGCCGCAACCCCCACTTGGGATTAATCGAAAATGCCTTTCACGGCCCTTCGGCTTTTTGAATCCCGTTCCGTGATAGACTGGCCCTAGAGCGGACCCATGGATCGATCCAAAGACTGGCTGGAGCAGGCGGAAAGCGACCTGGCATTCGGGAAAACGGCTGCCTCAACAGGACATCATGAATGGGCAGCGTTCATCGCCGAACAAGGGGCGGAAAAAGACGTGAAAGCTTTGGTCCAAGCGCTCCGGGAAGCCGTACGGGGGCACTCCATCACGGAGAATCTGCGAAGTCTCCCGCCATCCGTGAGCGTTACCCAGGAGGTCATTCAAGGCGCCCAAGCGCTGGACAAAGTCGACGCCACTTCCCGCTACCCCAACGGGTTTGCTTCCGGCCGTCCGGCGGACTATTTTAACGGAACGGACAGTCAGGACTTTCTTAACCATGCGCGACGAATCGTGTAGTTCTGTAGAAGTGAGATTCATCGACCTGGACCAAGTGCTCCGTAACTTGCGCAACACCGACGCCAAACGCGCGCACCCGGAGGTCGCCAAGGTCTACTTGTTTGGTTCCCTGGTTAAGGGGAACTGGACGGCGGATAGCGACGCGGACTTGATCGTAGTCGTGCGCAAGGAATTCCCTGACCTTATCCGGAGCCGCATTGCCTACCAGATTTTCACTTCAGCGGTCCCGACTGACACCCTCGTTTACTCCGAGTGCGAATTCGAGAAACTTCGAGTTGAGCCCTCCAGTCTCGTAGCGCAAGAGTTCCCGTTCATGGCGGAGTTGTGATGATGTCGGGCCAGCCAAGCACAGATTCGGACGCAATCGAAACATCCTCATCCGCTCGAAGCACAGCGCTCCCCCGGCGCTCCACCCTTCGGGCGCTGGTTGAGACCCTGCGCCCCCAGCAATGGGTCAAGAACGGATTCATCTTCGCCGCGCTGATTTTTTCTCAGAGCCTCACGCGATGGGACCGATGCCGGCAAGTCCTGTTGGGCGCCGTGGTGTTCTGCCTGGTCTCCAGCGCCACATACGTTTTGAACGACATCATGGATGCCTCAGAAGACCGGCATCATCCCCTCAAGAAACTTCGACCCATCGCTTCCGGCCAGCTTGACGCCGTGCCGGCGGCCATTGCCGGCGCGGTACTTGGCGCCGCGGGGTTGATCGAGGCATGGAGGCTGAATGCCACTTTCTTTGGCGTCGTCGCGGCATACCTCACGCTCAACGTCCTTTACTCCACCTTCTTGAAGCGAGTTTTTTTGCTGGATGTCTTTATCGTCGCCGCGGGGTTCCTGTTTCGCGTGATTGCCGGCGGATTAGTGATTGGCGTTCCCATTTCTCCCTGGTTGATTGTGTGCACCACGCTGCTGGCGCTTTTCATTGCCCTCAGCAAACGCCGCCATGAACTGGTTCTTCTGGGGCGCCGCGCTCCTGACCATCGGGCCATCCTGGCTGAATACTCGCCGTACTTTCTGGACCAACTCATTAGCATCGTTACCGCTTCCACGGTAGTTTCGTACGCCCTCTACACGCTGTCGCCCGAGGTCCAAAGCAAGTTCCCCGGCAAGCGGTTGGAGATGACCATCCCGTTCGTCCTGTTCGGCATTTTCCGTTATCTCCATCTCATCCACCATCGCGACCAGGGAGGAAATCCCACGCGGTCGTTATTTACAGACCCCGTATTGCTATCGGTGGTCGTTTTATGGGCGATAGCGGTAGTTTTGATTATCTATCTGTAGCTGTCGGCGGTCAGCAATCAGCGATCAGCAGTCAGCAGTCAGCGATCAGCTTGATCGAACCGAGAGCTCTTCGCGAGGAGGCAGACGAAAAGAGATTAATTCTGAACGCAGAGAGTCAGCGGCTTCGTGCTTTGGGCTTTCAACCATCGGATCTGAGCTTTATGAGTCGGATGGCCCCCCAAAAGCTTTTCCCCACACTTCGGGAGCGATAAAGTCTGACGGATCATTGTTGCACGCTGAAAGCTGATCGCAGAAAGCTGACCGCTTTATGAACCCTACCTTCGAAACCCGAGAGCTTTCCGGCTGGGGCCGCTATCCGGTGGAATCGTGCCAGGTTTTTCGCCCAGAAAAACGCGCGGAGGTAGCGGCCACTCTGGTTTCAGGACTGCAATCGTCGTACATACCTCGGGGTCTCGGGCGCAGCTACGGCGACGCTGCTGTGAACAAAGATGCAGGCGTGATTTGGCACGTCCTTTTGAACCGATTCCTTTCCTTCGACGCTGCCTCCGGTGTACTCGAATGTGAAAGCGGTGTGAGCCTTGCCGAAATCATTCAGTACCTCCTTCCCCGTGGATGGTTTCTCCCCGTGACTCCGGGAACAAAGTTTGTGACCGTGGGTGGGGCCATCGCCGCAGACATTCACGGCAAGAATCACCACAAGGACGGATCGTTTTCCAACTTCATTCTGGATTTCCGCCTGCTCACCCCCACCGGCGAGGTGTTGCTGAGCTCCCCGACCGAACATCCCGAGATCTTTTGGGCCACCGTGGGCGGCATGGGCCTGACGGGAATTGTTCTGAGCGCGCGATTGCGGCTGCGGCGGGTCGATTCGGCTTATGTTTTGGTGGACTATCACAAAGCTGAGAATCTCGAAGAAGTCCTAGGGACTATGGAAGCCTCTGACGACCGCTACGATTACTCGGTGGCATGGATTGACGCCCTCGCGACCGGAGAAACCATGGGCCGCAGCGTGCTCATGCGGGGGAATCATGCGGCAGGGGCCGAAGTGCCCGCCCGATTGCCGCAGGTGCTCGCAGCTCCCACCAACCCACGGTGGAATCTTTTCGTCGACTTCCCTTCGGGGACCTTAAACCGCCTGACGGTGAACGCATTCAATACCGCCTACTACGCCGTTCACCGCACAGTGGGGCGGCAACTGGTGAGCTTGGAAAAGTTCTTTTACCCGCTCGACACCATCAACCACTGGAATCGCATGTACGGAAAGAGGGGCTTTGTCCAATACCAGATCGCGCTTCCGCAGGCGAGCGGACGCGCCGGCCTGCGCACGATTATTGATCGATTGGCGCGCTCCGGACGCGCATCGTTTCTAGCCGTCCTGAAGCGATTCGGCGAACCCGGGCCCGGGCTGCTATCTTTCCCACTCCGGGGCTACACTTTGGCTCTGGATATTCCCGTGGCTCGCGGACTTGTCCCCTTTCTTCAGGAACTTGACCGCATGACTCTCGATCACGGCGGCCGAATCTATTTGGCCAAGGATGCCGTGGTGCGCGCCGAGGATTTTGCCGTTATGTACCCTAAGCTCGAATCCTTCCGAGGCATCCAGCGGAAGTTGGACCCGAAGAGGCTGATGTCGTCTTCCATGGCGCGGAGGCTGAAGATTGTCGATCTGTGATTGGTGATTGGTGATCGGTGGTTTGTGATTGGTGATTGACCCATGTCGATTACCGATTGGCAATGTGAATTGTCTAACTCGCGCATGTTTAATCGGGCGTGGCCGATCGGAAAATCGTCATTCATCAAGCGAGCCCCCCGCATCCACCAAATCGTCAATCACCAATCACAAATCGCAAATCACCAATGAAGGAGTTTTCTTGTCAACGGTTCTAATCCTGGGCGCGAATGCCGGCATCGGCCGGGCCTTAGCAAAGGAATTTGCCGCGCACCAGCACAACCTGATTCTGGCTGGCCGCGACCTGGAAGAGTTGCAAGCTCTCGCCGCCGACATCAATCTGCGCCACAACGTGAGTGTCCGCGCCGAGAGAGTAGACGTGCTGGACTTCGATGCCCTTGAGTCGGCGCTCGCGGCATGCATCAACCCAGCCGGCGATTCGCTCGAGGGAGTCATCCTCTGCACCGGATACCTTGGAGATCACGAAAAGGCGATCGCGGATTTGAACGAAGCTCGCCGGATTCTGGATACGAATTTCACCGGATCCGCCCTTGCCCTTAATGTCATGGCCAACCATTTTGAGAAGAGGGGCAAGGGATTTATCTGCGCTCTTTCTTCGGTCGCCGGCGACCGCGGCCGCCAGAGCAATTACCTTTACGGATCTGCGAAAGGCGGCCTGACCACTTATCTTCAGGGCCTGCGTAACCGACTCCATCCCCGTGGCGTCCGAGTCATTACCGTGAAGCCAGGCTTCGTCGACACGCGAATGGTATTTGGAAAGGCGAAATTGCCTCTGGTTGCTCAACCGGAGGCCGTGGCGCGGGACATTTATCATGCCGTAAAATCCGGAAAAAATGTGGTCTACGTGCCCTGGTTTTGGCGGGTCATAATGTTCATGGTAAGGTTAGTCCCCGAAGGGATATTCAAGCGACTCAAAATGTGACCTTGGCACCCGGCGTGCTTTTACCATGAGTGGTAAACGCAAGGCCGCTCCAGAGGTGTTATTCATTGCAAACGTCTCAAAGTCAAATAATTTGTGGGAAAGGGGATTTCCTGCAATGGCTTGGCATCCCTGTTGAGCACGTTTACATGTCGGCCAAAGCTAAGGGTTAGAAACAGTTTAAGATCTGCTGGTGACAGAAAGTGACAACCGTCCCCCACGATCGACAGACAATTATTGGCAGGGTCGGCTTGCTCGGAGCAAGCGCCGGAATCGTTCTCGGACTGATCGAAGCCCGTTGCTTGCGTCTCGCAGACTTTCCCCTCCCACCCTCCATCTGGTTCTTAGCTCCGCTTCTGACCTCGGTGGCCTTTGGGTTGCTGGGCCTGCTCGCGGGATTCCTCGCCAGCTTGCCAAGATCCCGCATGTTGGGTATGGGAATTATCGCCGGGTTAGCCGGATTGACGGGCGAATATCTGGCCTTCGTACTGCGATTTTCTCGATCAATAATTGCCTTCCAGCACTTCCTCACCCCCACGATCTTGTTTGCCGGGTTCTCCGCCTGGACAGTGGCAGCCCTGTGGGCTACTCGGAAGCCTGGGTCGCCGCTGGGCTTCCTGGCGGATGCGCCGCAAAGAGTTTGGGCCGGAGTCGTCTTTGCCTCGATCGCCACGCTGGCGGCTGCCTTGGGAATCTCCCGGCTTCCCGATCATCTGGTGGAGTCAACGACCCGCGCCGCCGGTAAAACGCAATCCCCCAACATCGTCCTGATCGTATTGGACACCGCTCGCGCTGACCATTTTTCTTCTTACGGATACTTTCGAAATACCACGCCGAACGTTGATCAGTTTGCTGAGCGCGGAGTTCTCTTCGAGAATGCCATCTCCGCCTCTTCGTGGACGCTGCCCTCGATGTTTTCCGTGTTTACCAGCCTGCTGCCCCATCAGCATGGCGCGGGCACTTATAGGGCTATAGAGCCGCGGACTTTGGCGGAAATTCTCCGTGAGGACGGCTACGAAACAGCGGGGTTCAATGCCAACCCGTACTATGGCATCATCTCCCGCGGGCTGGGCCGCGGATTTGAAACTTATACCGACAGCACCCGAAGTCTCGGCTTCAGCCTGGACCTTACCCGCATTGGCCGCGATTTTATTGAGTCGTATAGCGAGGAGTGGTTCCATCGCAGCCGTTTTAACCAGTTTACCGCCCACCAACTCAACGGAGAAGTATACCGCTGGTTTGATCACCGCTCCGACCGCCCGTTCTTCCTCTTCCTGAATTATAACGATGCCCATGAGCCCTACGAAGTCCCAGCCCCTTACAGCCATCGCTACGGGACCATTTCCGAGAACGCCAAACGCATGGTGTTTACGTCTGAAACATGCCGCTTTTATCTTCCCCCCGGCGAACGCGAAGGGGTGATCGCCGCTTACGACAATTCGCTCAGCTATATCGATAGTCAAATTGGGGAATTGCTGGCCTTTCTGAAGAGAGCTCCCGAATGGTCCAATACCTATGTCATCATTACGGCTGATCATGGAGAGGGTTTTGGCGAACATGACGACACTTATTCGCATGGCTTGAACCTATATCGCGAGGTCCTCCACGTGCCGCTGATTATGGCCGGGCCGGGAATTCCTGCTCGCGTTCGCGTCACGGACATCGCCAAAACGCAGCGAATTTTCGGCACGGTTCTCGGATGGTCGGGAATGAAGGGGGAGGTGCTGCGGCGGGCCAGCTTGGCCGCGACTATGGAGCCCCGGCTACGCGCCAGAAATGCCCGAGGAACCCACTCTCTCGGAAGTCTTGGAGAACCCAGCCTTGCCGGACCACCGAGGCGTGATCAGCATCACCACACGGGAGTGGCAGCTTATTTGCCGCCCCGGTTTTGGGAGCAGCCGGCTTTATCATTGGCCCACAGACCCTTCGGAACAACAAAACGTCGCCGAGTTGCCGGAAAATCAAGCTGTTGTGGATCACCTGAAGGCAACTCTGCTCTCGATTGTGGAAAGGTCCTTCCGGCCTTGGCGCGACCCCGGCTACCTGGTGGCGCTTTCCGGGCCCAATTTTTCGCCCGCCTTAGAGGCCCGCAAATCGATTCCGTCGCTTCCCGTCGGACCACTCCTTCCCCGGGGAGTTGGCGCAGCGCAAATCCTCTTTCCCCCGAACCCAGAGACCCCCGAGTCCAGCAGCAATCCTGACGAAGAACTGCTAAAAAGCATTCCCTACGCCGGCGGGCACTAACAAGGAAATGGCCGAGATCCTACCCGACATTTCGCCGTCCGGCATCGGATCACACACTCCGGCATTGGAACCTCGGACCTCCGACCTTAGATTTGACATCGCGGCGGTGGCGGTCATCGTCGCTACCTTGTTCGCCATTTTTTGGAAGGTAACTTTCACCTCCGCGATGTTCTTTTATCGCGACGTCTATAATTACACCTTTCCGAGTGCGCGCCTGATTCACGACCTCTGCCGCCAGGGTTTTCTTCCTTACTGGAATCCCTATTTGAATTACGGTCAGCCCGTGCTGGCAAATCCCAACTTGCTTTTCTTTTATCCTTTCACCCTCCTCATTATTCTCCTTCCCATAAATATCGCTTTTACGTTGCACTTTCTGGTGCATTTCGCTTGGGCGGGAATCGGCGTCTATTTGCTGGCACGCTCGTGGGGCCAGACCTATTGGGGAGCTCTCTGCGCGGCAATCGTCTTCATGTTAAGTGGACCGGTGCTTTCCCTCGGCAATATTTATAACCTTTCGGCATGTGCCGCCTGGATTCCCTGGGCATTGCTGGCTACTGGCCGCGCTCTGGAGAGCCCGCGGCGGCGCCCGTGGATCCTGCTTACCGTGATCTTCGCGTTTCAGTGGTTGGCCGGGGAACCCCTCACTATCTTAAATTCGATCTTGCCGCCATTTTTCAACGCCGGGTAAGGCAGGAACGGCGAATCCCAAATCCTGCCGTTCAGTTTGACGGATTGAACGTAAATGTTTTGTTCGGAAATGTTTTCCGCCGTCATGGTGAATTTCTTCCCGTTGGAAAGCTGCATCACGGCCTTGGGGATTTGCGGCGCGCCGTACATAATAATCGCTCGTTCAACAACGGGATAAAAACCCATGCAGGTGAACATATGCACCGCCGACATCTGGCCGCAGTCATCATTGCCGCACAGCGACCCGGGCTGGCTGCCATATTGTGACTTGACGATTTGGTGCAGTTTTTCCGCCGCCTTCCACGGCTGCCCGGCATAGCAATAAAGGTAAATGACATGATGAGCCGGTTGATTCCCATGCCAGTATTCACCGATGCAGCCGCGGAGATCATTTTTAGAAAGTTCCTTGGTGAAAAGCTCGGATTGCTTCGCGTCAAACACAGTTGTTCCTGGTTGTTGGTTTCGAGAATCACGGAGTACTTGTCAAAACTCTTGATGCGGCCGGAGAGCTTGACTCCGCTCATCAGGTAGATCGTCAGGAAGATCTTTTCCTTGCGAGCGTTGTTGAGGAACGCTTCCTGAATGTTCTGAGCTGTTTTGTCGAGACCGGGACGCTTCGGAATGGCTGGGGCTTTTCTGATTTCTTCCATTTTTTGCCCCTCCTTACAAGTTAGGGTTTCAATCTATCATGATTCGATCGGCCGCGACGGCAGAAGCCGGCGTGCCGCTGCCAGAACTGGCTAGCCCATCGGAGAGGCGCTATCCCGGGCGCGCTCAAGAGCGCCATGCCATCGTCCCGGCGGACGCACCCTTGTGGGCACAACTCAGACTGTGTTTCAAGTGTAATGCTTTCAAGATAATGGAGCAAGACGGAGACGTAGCGGGCGGCGAGAATGCGGTATTCTCGATGGAAGTGGATGCAGTAAAGCTCGGGATTCGCGCGGCACTAGCGGGGATGGCCATCAGCGGAGCTTTGGCTGTCGTCAAGATCCTGATCGGGCTGCAGGCGGGTTCCCAGGCCGTGGTGGCCGACGGAGTCGAGAGCGCCGCGGACGTTTTGTCCTCGCTGGCCGTTCTGATCAGCCTCTTAGTCGCCGCCCGTCCGCCGGACGAAGATCATCCTTACGGCCACGGGCGTTTTGAAACCCTCACCGGGCTGCTGCTGGGCCACGTTCTGGGGCTGATGGGCATCGTCATCGCCTGGCGCTCGATGGTGCTGCTCTCGGCGGCACGGCATGCGCCGGCGGCATATGCGATGTGGCCGCTGGTGCTTTCGATTGTGTTGAAGGCTTTCCTGTCGGCCTATAAGATGCGCACGGGGCGGCGGATCGGCAGTACCGCGTTGATCGCGGACGCGTGGAACGACGCCGTCGACATGTTATCCGGCGGCGCGGCGCTCGCGGCCGTCGGGTTGGCCGTCGTGTTCCCGGTTGTGTGCCGTAACGCCGACCCGATCGGCGGAGTAGCGGTCGGCGTCATCATCATCGCGCTGGGCTTCCGGGTGGTCCGCGAAACCACGCTGCACTTGATGGACACGATGCCCGAGCCTGAGGCGATGAAGGCCATCCGCGCCTCCGCGAGGACGGTCGCGGGCGCGCTGGACGTGGAGAAGTGCTTCGCCCGCAAGACGGGGCTGCGGTACCACGTGGACCTGCACCTGGAGGTCGATCCCGATCTGACGGTCCGCGCTTCTCACGCCATCGCCGAACAGGTGCGGAACAAAGTGAAGGCGGACTTACCATGGGTGGCCGACGTGCTGGTCCATGTGGAGCCCCATCCGCGCAGCCTGCGGCAGAACTGTCCGGAGTAGTTCCGGCCGCGCAGGCAACTAAAATCTCGCCAGGGAGAGATGCCGTGGAAAACATCGAGATTGCACAACTGCTGAGCGAGACCGCCGATCTGATGGAGATCGCGGAAGAGGACGGTTTTCGCATCCGCAGCTACCGCAACGGCGCGAGCGTCATAGAGAGTTATCCGGAACGGATCGAAGACGTCCGCAAAGACCCATCCCGCAAGCTGACCGAAATTCCCGGCATCGGCAAGGGGTTGGCCGCGGTGCTCGAAGAGATCTGCCGCCGCGGCAGCTTCGAACGGCGTGACCAGCTTCTCGAGCGCTACCCGCCGACCGCACTGGAGATGTTGAAAATCCCGGGGCTGGGCCCGAAGACGGTGCGGACCCTGTGGGACCATTTCCGCGTTTCGACCCTCGAAGAACTGGAGCAGTTGTGCATCGACCACAAGCTGCAGCAACTGCCGCGCATGGGCGCCAAACTCGAAGAGAAGATCCTGCGGGGCCTGAGCCACTATCGGCAAAGTGCCGGCCGGTTTCTGCTCGGTTTCGCCACGGCCACGGCCGAGGAATTGACGGCGTATCTCAGCGCAACTCCGGGCGTCGAACGGGTGACGCCGGCGGGCAGCCTGCGCCGGGGCAAGGAGACCGTCGGCGATCTCGACCTGCTGGTCAGCGGGTCAGGGGCCGAGGCCGCGCTCGACCGGTTTATCGCCCATCCGCGGGTACACGAAGTCCTGGGTCACGGCGACAGCAAGGCCAGCGCGCGCTTCGGGCTGGAAGGCATCCAGGTGGATGTGCGCGCCGTGCCCGAAGAAAGCTATGGCGCGGCGCTGCAGTATTTCACCGGCAGCAAGGAACACAATGTCCATTTGCGGCAGCGCGCGCAGCGGATGGGCCTGACGTTGAACGAATACGGCCTGTCGCGACTCGACGGCGGCGCGGTGGTGGCCTCGCGCCGCGAAGAGGAGATTTATGCGGCGCTCGGTCTGGAATGGATTCCGCCGGAATTGCGCGAGAATTCGGGCGAGATCGAAACCGCCGAACGGCGCGAACTGCCCGTGCTGCTCGAACTGGCCAATATCCGCGGCGACCTGCACATGCACACTCAAGAGAGCGACGGGCGCGGCACGCTCGAAGAGATGGTCGAGGCCGCTCGCGCCTTGGGTTACGGCTACATCGCCATCACCGACCACTCGAAGGCGCTGGCCATGGCGAACGGCCTGGACGAACGCCGCGCCGTCGATTTCGCCAGCCAGGTTCGTGCGTTCAACAAGATAGAGCAAAAATGAGCACCCCTCCAATTGGTGGACTATTTATGAAAATATATATGTCCAGATTTGCCCGTACTTCCTGTACTTTAGTTGGTAGCGGGGTTCCATTACTACAAGTATTAGAGATTACCGGCGAAGCGGTATCAAATGTTCATATACAGGATTCGTTAAATAGAGCAGCTACCAAAATTAAAGGGGGCGTGGCTTTATCTGACATTCTTAGTAAAGACCCTAATTTTCTACCTCTTGTCCCAGGCATGATCCGTATTGGAGAACAATCGGGCACACTTGAGCAAATGTTGGATAAAGTAGCGATATACTACGAAAAGGAAGTAGATCAAGAGGCTCAATAACATTAATCCCGCTCAAACCGCTGCTGCCGCGGAAACCAATTTGTAGCGGCGCTCTATGAGCGTCGCTATTTTCTTTGAATGTATATGCGTCGGTCACAGACCGCCGCTACAGCAATTGCCGTTTGTTTTCATCACGTTTCCCGCTAATTTTGTGCCATCACCAGTATGAACCCGACCCTTATCATCGTGCCAACCGTCAACGAAAGGGAAATTCTCCCGCGCGTGGCGCAAAACTATTGTCGCTGCCGGTCGGCGTGGACGTGTTGGTGGTAGACGGCAATTCATCGGATGGCACGGGGAAAATCGCAGACGAACTCGCTCAAACACCAGAAATTCATGTCCTGCACGAGCAGAAAAAAAACGGACTGGGCCGCGCCTACATCGCCAGTTTCCAGTGGGCGCTCGAACGCGGCTATGAGTTCATCTTTGAGATGGACTGCGATTTTTCGCATGACCCGGACGACGTGCCCCGGTTTTTGGATGCTGCTAAAAGTCGAAAATGCCGACCTCTGCCCGGGCGCAGAATACGCCCCTTGACCGTGGCGATATAGCGCAGGTATTGGTTAGGAGCAGAGACCAGTTCCATTTCATCGTCGACCAAAAATGGAATCTCCGGGCGTGATGCCCCATTTAAGACGAATTCTGGCCCAGTGAAAAAAAGTTTCACTAGAAGCCCCTCATTCTAAGTATGCCAGTAGCAGTCTTAAAGTCGGCACGGAATAAATGCATTGCCAAATCAATAGCGCCACCTCCACCCTTTTCGGCGCGGGTATCAAAGAATTTTGGTCCCGTCAGCAATAGCTCAAAGTCACAACCTTGAACTCTTGCATGCCACCGCGTCGTGGATGGATTTTTAATAGGTTCAAAAGTGGAGTCTAGCTTTGAATAGTCAGCGAGTACGGCGAGAGTCGCCGCCGCATCCTTAGTGCGCCACCTATTTAACTTCGAAGGATCAACTCTTGGCACTTCGCTTCAACCTCCCCAGCTACTCGGCTTTTAAAGAAAGCCGGCTACTCAACAACATGATTGTATCATAATAATATTGTAGCGCAACAGTAATAGGGAGACTTATCATCCGCATCCCAGTGGAATTGCCGAACCCTCACAGTCAGATCGATTGCTAACCGATGCGCTGAAACAGTCGTTGGCTCTGGTGGACGTTCGTGTATTGGATCATTTCATCGTGGCCGGTAATTCAGTACTCAGCTTTGCCGAGCGTGGGATTTTGTAGTCACACACCCGTTGCTCACGTAAACGATCAATGCCAGTCCATCGGCAGGTATTCCCTTGCGTGGGCAATTCACAAAACAGGAGGCAACAAAATGTCAGACGGAAACTGGAAAGAATTAAACTTGGAAGCAATCAATGCAATGCCACGGGATACTGATTATCGTATAGGAGTTTGGTCAACGGACAGCTACCCTGACTTTGAAATGGCGCTAAATCAGGGCGGCATGTATCAACTGAAGGAAACGATTTCTGGAAGTGATGCGCTCTACACCGTAATCGACGGAATCAACACCTCGCAAGAGTGCATGGACGGTGCAATGCCTCTGCGTATCGTTTATCGAATTGCCTGAGCCAGATCAGGGCATGGTAGTGGATATTCCGCTATCTCCCTAAACGAGGTCTTCTGTAGTCACCCCCCAAGCGATTAATGCCAGTTCATCGGCAGGCATTCGCTTGCGTGGGCAATTCACATTATTTGAAGGAGAAAAACATGAACAGCACAGAGTTGGAAAACGGACTGTCCCAATTTACCGGAACAGACCACTACTACCGGCATGCACTCGGGCAAATGAAGTTCACAGATGGGGTTAAGTTCTTTGCCGACAATGCAGCGAACGGCGCTTATTGGTTTCTGGACATCGTCGGCACTGAGTTAATACAGTTGCAGAAGACCGAGCCATTTATCCACGTTATCTTGGATTCAAGCGAGGTTGAAAACAGGGCAACAATCAAAGCAGACGATGGCAATGACGAGCTGCTATGGAGTCGAGAAATCGAGTTTACTGACTGCCCGCCGGGTGTGTGGAAATTCTACTTGATAGGTGGCGTTTTGATGTTAACAAAGGAGTATTGATATGACCTTCTTGTTCTGGGTCATTATGGTGCCGGTAATCTTGGGCTTTGTTGGTCTTGCTATATCCTTAAGTTCATTGGCCGATATACTGTTGTACATCGTCACATCTTTTGCGTCTAAAAGCCCATGCAGAGTTAATACTGTTTTTTTGGAATCAGCGCCCGACTTAATCACATTGTGGCCTGATATTATGGCGTTCTTATTTATATACTGTTTGGATAGAGTAAAACTCCGCTGCATGAAATTATCGTTTTCTTTGTAGATACTTACATATTTGGCTGTTTCAAAAAAATGAAGGAACTGGAATCTGCCGGATCCCTTATTAAAAAACCCCTTGCGGGTATCCTTAAATCTTTCCAGTCTTTCGAAATTCTCAGCATCAAATCCAATGCCAGTGTCTTCGATGACAATTTGATCAAAGATGAATTCATTGGGGATAGTGCTAGATTTAAAAAATAGATTAATGTTAATCGATCCTCTGCCACCATCTGTATATGTGAGTTTTATGGACTCAAGAGCATTTGTAACAGCCTCATAAATCGGTTTAAAATGATCCTTCGATTTTTTTATGTCGTTGAGAATGCCCAGATAATAGATACCGTTAGTAACAATGAGCGACTTCTGTTCCATTTTCACTTCTCCATGTAGGTCATTAGTAGCCGAGCGATGCTCATCGCTACAGTGCCCCGCTGAATGCCTGGTGCAGCAGCGACTTTTTCAGGTCGTCGAGGGCGGTTAGTTTCTGCTTGTAGATAAATTCAAGACGTTGAGTTTCTCCGTGGAGGGCACTGAGTTTTGCTACGGTTGCACGCTGAAGTGCCAGAGAGATGCGTGGAACTTGATAACCCCGAAGCAGTTTTAGAGAAACGGTTTTTTGGGCTGTTCCAGTTGCGCCGTCATTTGCCTGCTTGAAAATTTGCGGCGATAGTAACAAGTAGTAAAGCCACTCACTGTCAACGTCAGGTTTTGGGCGAACTAACCCAATGTGACGTTGGAAGCAAAACTCTCTATGCTCTTTAAGTGTAAATTTGCGGCGTTAAGACGCCACCGACTTTCGGCGTAATGGCTCCACTTTGACAGGTCATTTCAGTGGCTCAAACTGGGGTGCAAGATTGCGCGTTTTTGGCTGTTTTTGCAATAGCGATTTTTGCTGTTGTTGTGTGTATTTTGGGGGCGCGGATTTTTAGTGCGGGAAGGGTTTTGAATCTGGGTAAAAGAACTTTGTTCTGATCTGATCTAGTTGATAGGTGCTTCTTCGTTTTGCCTTGCCGTTTTACATTTTCAATCCTTACAGAGTACCTTCGAGTTCAAGTTTGTCGCATGCTGCAACGGCGGCGTTTCTGCAATTGCGTGCGCCGCCGTTGTGTCATTCAGTAGGATGGGGCTGCATCATTTTGCCCCTGGCTTGCCTCCTTTCGCGGGGGGCGTGATTTTTTCTGACATCGGCTTCAGTCCACGGTAACTCTCGCCGTCCAATTCAAGCTTGTAAGCGCCGTGGCGTAAGCGATCCAGCGTGGCTGCGCCGATCATCTTGTTCGACGGGAAGGCTGCCCCCCATTCGTCGAAGTCGAGGTTTGACGTCAGAATTGTTGCCGTGCGCTCGTAGCGTTCTGAGATCAAGTCATGGAAATATTCGTCTTCGGGCGAGCGCAGAGGTTTGAGACCAAAATCGTCGATGATCAACAAATGGACTTTGGCCAGATACTGGAAACGTCGTTCGTAAGTTCCCATCGCCTGGGCAGTGCGCAAGCTGTTCATCAGTTGCGTCTGCGTGTTGAACAGCACGTCATAGCCCTGACGGGCTGCCGCGTGTCCCAGAGCCTGCGCCAGATGGCTCTTGCCGGTGCCGCAGTGTCCGGCAATGAGCACGGCGACTTTCTCTTCGACGAAACGGCAGGTAGCGAGGTCATGAACTGCGGCGCGATTGAGGCCGGGCAGGCGGTCGAAGTCGAATCCATCCAGCGATTTCTGATTGCGGAAGTTGGCGCGGCGCATGCGCTGATCGAACTTTTTCTGATCGCGCCGTGCAACCTCATCATGGATCAGTAGGCTGAGGAATTCGGTGTGCGAGAGTTTGCGGTCTATCGCTTCGCGGTTGCGAGCCTCAAGGGAATCGAGGATGCCGGACAGGCGCAGTAGTTTAAGCAGTGTGCTCAGTTCTGGTATAGGGTTCATGATGTTCCTTATTGAATAATGGTGTGGGTATCGCGGTAGAAACGACCGCCTTCTGTATAGGTGCTGGCCAGCGCATCAAAGGCTGCCAGCATGGTTTGCTGATCGAGTCCTTTTTCCAGAATGCTCTTGGCCACCTTGTAGCCTGGCGTGCCATAGTGGTTGGCCCGCGAGCAGGCAGCCTCCAGCCTGACTGCGCCGTATTTATCCTTGAGCCGCAGTACTCCCTGAACTGCTCGCAGGCGTATCAGCACCCCGTCGCTGAACATCGCATGGATCATGGCAAAACAGGCAGGGCCAATGCGCTCTGCCTGGATCAGGCACCATTTCGTATCCTGAAGCTGCCATGCCTGCGCCTCCGGCGGCATATGGTCATTCACCGTTTTGCGCTCACCACGCAACTTTGACCGCACATGGCTGGCGACGGCTTCATGCTCTTGATACAACGTCACCATGGTGTCGCTGTCCTTCAGCCAGAGATCATGTCCAACCAGCCGGAACGGCACGGAATAATAGTTGTATTGGTAATGAACATAGGCGTCGCGGTAAACCTTGACCTTGGTCCAGATGGCGAGCTGTGGCGGCACATCGGGCAAGGGGGTGAGCAGGCTCTTTTCCACTTCAGCGAACTGTCTCAACGGAACTTCGCGGGTGGTGCCGTGATTGCGGTTGCCCGCTTCCGTCATTACCCAATCCTGCAACTGCCGGTTGGCATCGTCCAGATCACGAAAGTCGCGTAGCGGTAAAAAACTGCCTTTGATATATTTCACGCCCGATTCCACGATGCCCTTTTTTTGCGGATCCCGGGGCGGACACGGTTCGATTTTGAAGTTGTATCCTTCAGCACATTCGCCATATGAACGCTGCACTTCCGGCTCGTATATACAAGCCCTCGTGATCGCGCATTTGGCATTGTCGATGATCACGCGAGAGACGCTTCCACCGAACCATTCGAAGGCGCGGCGGTGACAGCCCAGCCAGGTGGCTACGGTCTGATCACGGACGAACTCGGCATACTGGTGGCGCGACCAGCACAAGGTCATCACGAAGAACCACGTCTTAAAAATCTCACCAGTATGCACATCGGTCATCAGCGGGCCAGCACCGAAATCCACCTGAGCAGCCTCCGCCGGTTTGAACGTGAGCCGCATCGGCACTTCCGGCACTTCATCGACGACGAGTTGCTGGATGAAACGGTACATCGCGGAGGTGCTGCCGGTGTAGCCGTGATTGCGCACCAGCGCGGCGTGGATGGTCGTCCCCTGAATGCCGGCGGCGTGCCAATCGGTGATTTGCTTGCGCCACGGTTCCAGTGTCGATATGCAGGTTGTTGGCAATGCCTCTTTGCGTGTAAGTACTGATGCCAGTACGGTATCTTCAGGTAGTACGCTGTCGGGGACAAGCCAGCCGCGCCCGTTCGCAATCTCACGAACATCGGCGATTTTTTTGCGCCCCATGGTTTTTGATCGGGCAATTTCCCGGTCGGAATCCCCCCGGCGCATACGCACCAGGATCTGTCTGTATTGATACATCTCGAACCTCCGTTTTGTCACGGCCTCTCCTAGCAAAATGCCGGGAGTCTAGCCGTTCAGTGAAAGTTCGAGCCTCTGATCAGAAATGGCAAAGTGGCGCCTTAACGCCGACAATCCGGTGGCTCCTTTACGCCGGAAATAAAGTGGCGCCATTACGCCGACAATTTAGTGGCGCGATAACGCCGAAAGTGAAATGGCTCCTATGCGCCGATAATTCACATTAAGCAAAACAGGAATACCAAACGAACCCGTGACCGTGTAAAGCACATCTCCTTTTTGCGGCTTCTTATTACCCTTCAATTTGTCAAAATACTCTCTCGACACCATGAACGTATCAGTAAAATCAATTGTGCGAGTATTCTTGGCGACATTTCCGATGGTGATGAACGGAACACCGCTCGGAGCCTTGGGCGGTGGCATGTGATCGCCGTCCGTAATGTCAGTCGCCAAGTCGGCGAGCGTTACCAACTCACCAGTTTGCCAAGCATCTGCAAAGACGGATTGCAAGTGGCTTTCAAACAGTGCTATGGCATTATGCAGATTCTTTTCGGCGTTGGCTTTGGCGGTAGAAGGTGCGTTCTTGCAATGTCTTGATGTCACTGGTAGTCAGGTTAGGCAGCGCTTTCAGGTAGTCAAAAGATTCACACAAGAAGCCTGCAGAACCCACTGCACCGTCATAGATACCGTCCTTGCCTTTGGGAGCAGCCCAACTTTCCCATCGGTAGGGTGCGTCGAGTATGAAGTTGTATTTCTTTCCCTCCAGTTCGGCTTCCATTGCCTTGTCTTGCTCTAGGCCATCAAGGAATTTCAGGAACAGCAGCCATGACGTTTGCTCGGTGTAGTCCAACTCACTGGCACAGCCAGCTTCTTTCCAGAGTACGTCGTCTATATTTTTGAATGCTTGTTCGAACATTTTTTATTTGATTTATTAAGATGGTGCGAAGGGTATCACTAAGGGCAACTCAGTTGTGATTTCTGTACAGGGAAGATGTCGATGCAATGGTAAAAAGCGGGGAAAGGGGTGATCAGTTTAACCTCATGAAAAATAATTAAATAGGTATAGAATTTGCTTGCATAAATAGAATGATGCACTAGAATTAGCGAAAATTAGCTGTCGGAACACTAGATATAGTGGTTTTGAGTAATTACGTAAAAGGTGATGTGATGAGAAGATAATCGGCTCTTGCGGCAAAAAATGGCCGCTGCAAGAGCAAAAAAAACGCCCCTCAACTAGATGTCCTTGGTCGGAGAGTCTACTTGAGGGGTGATGGCCAAAATTTCATATCAACTGGCAGCCGAATAATGACTCAACTGAAAAATCTTTGCAAGTTGACATCAGGCTGCATTTAAAAAGGGTATTAAAATGAAAGAACCTGGACTAGATAATCGTCACCGTGACAAAGATGGTGAAATTCAACAAAAACGTGGTGACACATTTAACAAGAATCTCTCAGTACCAATTCCGCAATTTTCGCCCAATGCGAAGCTTTCAACTATGCGAAAAGAAACGGGCATGATAAGTGAGAAGGATGTGCGTGACGCAGCAAAACATCGGCGATAAAGTCGATTGTTACGGCTGTAGTAATAACCAAAAATTGTAATCGTTGAAAGTTGTTTCGGCGATTGCAATTTTTGTATTCAGCTTAGTTGTATGAAGTGCAGAATTTGAAGGTATGGAACGTGCTTATGGCGGACGCCACCTAACAGAATTGCTAGCTCGGCCTGATAGGCTAAACCATGTCGATATCCCAGCATAATTAGTGTGGCATCTCGGTGTCCATGCCGACCTACTTTCGCGATTGCACCAATGAGTTGATTTACTTCGAACTCGGTCAAGTACTCTCGGCTGCGGTACTTCGCGTTCGCAAGCCGGATTGGAACTTTCCGATTAACAGTTATTGGTGTGTCTTTTTTTGGGAACTGCAAAACCACATTGTTACGTAATGTCATTGTGTGAACTTTCCATAAAATGGTTCTTTTACGGAAAGTTTTTAAAACGTCACTTCCGCATTCAACCGTCGTCCACACAATGTACACAGGTTGACACTTTTCCGAAGCACTTCTTGAAGTTTCATCACTTAAACTTCTTCAGTTGATCTGTTGTTCAGCCTTTTCTTTTCAGCAACCATAGGATGATTCTCAACCACGATTTCGTTCGGTGGCAGAGCTTTAGATTTTCGTGTACGTCTACGTTGCCCACCAATTGTGCGATGAACTTGCGCAGCCGTTTCCTGAGCGCAGCCTAAAAAGGCGCGGATTTCATTAACAGATGGCTTATTCGTGGAGATTATCTGATCTCCTGAAGATTGAACTTTCTCGCTTTTTTCTTGATCATCATTTTTGCATTGAGAATACCCACTCCACAAAATGACGCCAGCGATTTCCAAAAATATCGACATGCAAAAATCAAAAATAATGGATACGGTAATATCATTAATACTCGTTATTTCCGCAATTTTGCGAAAGAATGGATCCACTGATTCTGTTGATTGGATTCCCACCCAGTCGTGACTCAAATCCAGAAAACGATCGTCAAGCACATCCCTCCGTTTGGCTTCATTCAATTCCCTATCCAGGGCACGAATTTTTTTTTGATCTATTGTTGCTGCAATATCTGTTTCTATTTCTGATTTTTTGCGAGCGGATATCGCTGACCTAGCGACTTCCACTGCTTTCATTTCGTTGTTATGAAATTCCATTGGAATCGAAAGTTTGGCTCTCTCCTCACCAGCTTGACGATTAGCTTTGATTAAGAACGATACGTGGTTGCTCGTTGTCACAATTGAACTAAAAAGCCAAACAATTGGTACCAAACAACGTAAAGCAATAGATAGCTTTTTTTTAGTCAGCGAAAGGATCAAATGACTAATCAGGCAAAATGTGCCGTAGAACACAGCCATCAGGAATTTATCAAAAAGTCCGCTGGCCCTATCTAACCCTGCAACCACAGACAAAACCAACGCCAAAGACGTCACGCATAGAGCTCCAACAAAAATTACGGTACTGCGATCTGGTTTACTAAATTTAAGTTTCATATCTTTCCCTCAACGAAATAATTAGTTGAGAAATAATTGCACAGCTGCGCGACAATATTTCGGCGAGAAAACGCGGTTTTCGCGACTCCTCGTAAATAAATGCCAGGAAATCACCAAAATTTGCCGGGTAAACTCAATTTTTTTACTATTTTTCAATTTCCACTACACCGATAACACAACACCACATATTTATGGCCATCCATTTCTTCCTGGTTGATCACCGAATAATCTCCTGTCTTTAAATCTGCGTCGGTTTCGGCTTTCGTGTGTTCCGTAACAACAGGATGGTTTCCTAACTGAGTGTCCTGTTGAATCTCGATGGAGGACGTAATGGTTGTTTTAATGCTGTAGGCCAGATTCTTGAGCGCATCCTGCATTGCTTGCTCATGAGTCGTTCCCTCGCCGAAACCCCTTACATAGGCCGAAGGTTCCGGATTCACATACCAGGCCGGTGCTTTAGCATTGGTGTGTTTTATTACATCTGTATATAAAACTGCTTTCACATGGGTGTCTTCAATGACTTGCGGTGGATTCACATGAACATTGAAGATTTCCGCTACTCCCTGCTTAATTGGCTCGCTTCGTTCCGCAACCCGGACACTGACTTCGTCTGGCGTGTAATTGATATCCGTGTAATGCGCATCAAAATCATCACCCGATTGCGTCTCTACTAATGTGAGACCTTCCAATTTAACCAGCCCATCCCGCTCACTTAGTTTCGGCATCAGCTCATATTGCGCCTCCCCCTTCATCAGTTTTGCTGAATCCGTCGGCACTTTTGCCACCATCTTTTGTATGAAACCGTAGCGTGAAGATTCGGCCATAAAATATAAGGAGCGATGTTCTACGTCATACTCCATATCCCTTGCCGTAAATTTCCCAAGGTTCAGGGCATACAACAACCGGGCCAATTTGGCTTTATGTTTTTTAAGTTTCCGAATCAGGTCGGTTTGTTCTTCTGCCCTGTCATCCCAATATTCCTGCAGCGACTTCTTCAACGCACTGACGTACTGCTTCTGTTTTTCTACATCGCGTTTATATTGTTGATCCAGTTGGTCATTAGCTTCATTAATCTCAGCACTGGTTTTGGCAACCCGCTCATTAAAATCACTCAGCGTTTCAAATTCCCCCTTTTTAAATAGCGGCAGTGACTGGTGTATTGGCTGCACAATTGTGGGTGGCGTTAGATTTTGTATAACTGGATCGTTGGCAACCTGATTTGGCATACCGCGTGATTGCAAGACAGACAGCATATCCAGAATCTCTGCATTGACCGCCACCGGCAATTCTCTGTTCTGATACGCTTTCATATTCAGGACATACAGGGGCTTGAGACTGTCTTCATCTATCAGAACGACACTATCTTCATTCATCGGAGAATGTATGATTTTCTGGTAGGCTGCATCAAGATCGTCCAGATCGAGGTACAGCACAGATATTGAATCGCCTCGGTTAAGTTTTGTCTCTGGTGAAAACAGCAACTTCTTCAATTCAGGCAAGCGCGCATTGAGTGATACCTCGCGTAGCGCGTCGATGTCAAACGACTTCTCGTGTGCAGTCCACATCATAACGGTCCAAAGACCATAAGTTAAAACGCCGAACCCGATACACTGAACTAAAAACAAGCTCGAGGTAGAATAGAATCGGCTGTCACACTCTCGATTTTGTCGAAAATCTCCGAATCCACTTTGGCCTGCTACGAAACCATGCCCGCAATCAATTTTGGCACTATAGTAGCCAAGTCCAATGTTATCCTCAGACATGAGAATGGCATCGTTTGTTAGCCCCTCGCACTGTTGCGACATACTGCAAATATTTGCTACCCGATCATCCTGATCCACAACGAGTTTGAATGTTGGATTGCGCGGATTAAATGTGACCGAATTATTTGCAGTTGATTTTTCCTGCTGCATCATGGCGACTTTGACTGGATCACTTGAGCAGCCTGACAACATCACACTGATACAGCCACAAATTAACAGGAGCCCTACCCTAATGCACTTCATTCCTTTTTCTGTTTGCATCTGATTGCTACTCCTGTGCTGAATGTGTCGGATCAGCTGCATTCTGACTCTCATCGATGTAGCGTTCTTGTACATGCCGCATTTCGTCCCGCAATTGAGATGTGCGCTTTTGCAACCAGTTTGAACATAATCTGCCACCAGCGATGATGTCCTGATCGAGCCACTCGTGTTCGGCCAGCGCATTGGCCAGGGCGTGACACAGAAATGAACTGACATGCGCAAACTCGCCAAAATCATCGCTCAGCTGAATGATTTCTTGTACCAACGGTTTCTGATCTTCTGTCGCTATGTTTTCTTTTGCGCTCTCCATCATTTATCCTCCGGTTTGTCATCGTTCGAGATTCCGGATGTGGGTAATTCTGTATCCAGTGGGTGATCAGGTTTATCCGCATTCGCCTCAGACTCGCCCGGTTTCGGTTTCTCGGATCTTGGTTTGGTTTCTTCTGGCAGACCTTTGATTAAGGACAAGACAAACAGAATAAAAGCCATGAACAATGCAGGGGCGAGCAACCATTTGAATGCCAATTTATGCGCTTTCGACCACGGTTCATCACTGCCATCATCAAGCTGTTGCCGGCTGATTACCTGTCCACTACTGATGGAGGCAAGTTGGTTTCCATTGTCTTCAATGGTGCCGCCTTCATCATCCGGATTTTTTCGGTTGCGAATGGTAATCGTGCATATCCCGTTATTCACGTCCGCTTTGATGCCGATTTTTTTGACGAACTCACAGCTGGGTTGAATCAAAGTGAGTTGAAGGAGGGGTGGCGTTTCGGTTCGGTGAATGACGCCGAGCAAGCCAAACATCATCACCACATTAAACAGGAATCCTGCGACTGCTATTACGAGTTTTACATCAAATGACATACCATCTCCTTTCGGTTTAGGTATCCAAATATACGCACAACTCCGATTTACCAAAGCATTATTTTTGGTGCGCGAAGTCGTAAATAGAATTTAATGTATCCGACTGAATATTGTTCGCATGCTCAAAATAATTAATTCCTTTTGAGCGCGTAAATGGTGACAATTGACGAGCGTTTTTGAGTGTCGCGCGAAAGGCGATGCGGACCTATTTGGGGATTAAACGTTGGGGCTAATGCTATTGGCCGCCGCTGAAGAGAGACGTGGAGAATTATTTTATCGTCAATATTCAGAATCTAATTTCTCACCCTCTAACAGCAGCGCGATCATGAGACTTTCGGGTGTACCGTAATTTTCCATCGCGATATGCCTATCGATCCACGTATTGAGCTCTTCAACCGTTTGAATCCCCGATGGAGTATCCCCTGTGAGTTTAGTTATTCGTTCAATATCGTCTTGATGCAGCCTGATCTGGTCTTTAAAACGGATCACTCGGAGTCCATATATATTTATCAGCCGGAATGAGTTTTCCCGACCTCATTTTGAATTGTTGAGTCGAAGCTTTTTAGCCTAGCACAACCTCACCATTCACCGAATAGCGAATTTTGTTCAGCCGTTATGAATCTACAAAACATTTTTCATTGTCTATATATGACGGGGAGCATATTTTTTAACGCAAAATTTTATCGTTGTTTTAAAACCGCGCATCACACTCAAAAAATAAAGCTTTGGTAAATGGAAGATTTAGGCAAAATGTTTCCATAACCAAAGGAGAAGTTCATGCAACACAATTCATCAATGCAAGATAGTTCGTCAACTAAAAACAGTTCTACAAACGACTGCAGCACTATTAATAAGAAATCATGGTATCGATCACAAGGATGGTTGTTTGGTCTTATTGTGATCGCCACTATAAATTTTGCCTGGGTGGGTTTTTATGTCGCAGGTCAGATGCAAATCAATCCGGCTGTGTTGATATTGAAACACGACGGCTGCGAATTGATGCGCGAATACGGCGTCTCAACTCAGCCACATGGCGTGGATGAATGCAGAGTCACCGTGCAGTATGAAACCAATTTCTTTCGCACCCTCGGCACGATCCACATTGGTGACCAGCAAATCAGGATGGCGGCAGATCAAATCATTGTAGTGGGGACGATAGACAATAGCTGGACACCCCACAAAGTCTGGCTCATAGGTTGGCAGATTATCAGTATCGCCTTCCTCATCTCTCTACTGGTGTTGTTTGCCCGTACCCTATTTTGAGGAGAGACAAGATGAACATTTTAAAAACCTATGCCGTAGCAACCAGCGAACCCGATCAGTTTTTAGTGTACTGGACCAACAGCCCTGTTAATCCCCGAGGAGTTCTAAAAATTCGGATTACTGCAAATATTGAAGACCGCGCTATTGCTGCGGAGCTTGCGGCCGTAAAACATCTCTTGGATCAAAAATGCGTGCTCGGCCAAAAACTCGTCGGCAATGCCGGGATTCGAATTTCAGTATCCAGTGGGGCGATACGTAAACTGATGCTTCGAAAATCAAACAAGATGCACTTAATCCCCTTTGCGCAATTTTTAACAACGCGCTATGCCGGCTGCCAACTGAGCGTAAGCAAAGATAAGCGCTGGTTCGAGGGTTTCGTGCCAAACGCTGTTGAAGACTTGCTCGTCAGCCGGCCACAGTTTGAAACTATCCACGTGCGGGGCATTGGAGATGTCATCGTTACCCAGCACATTTTGGATCGTTTCGCCGAACGATTTCTGTATGACACTCCGCTCGACAAGCGAACATCCATGGCGTGGCGGAAGTTGGTCGAGCTAGCCTCGGATTCGGGAGTCCATGAAGTATCGCGCCTCAGTCCTTGGGCCGATATGAGAAACATCGAATCAGGCAAGCGTGAGGCACGGTATTGTTTAAATCCCAATAAGAAACGAATTTTAGTGATCACCGACAACCCTAAAGAGGGCAAACGTTTGGTGACCACCTATCCGGCCTCACCGTATTTCAAAGCGTTGCGTAAAGCCGCTTAACTGAAAATCAAAATCAGAAAAGGAATCTACACATGCTAAATAAACAAATCATGCATCAATTGATCAAATCCGGACGGCAGGCCATCGAGTACTCCATGCTGAACGCCGTTATCCGCCCTCGCACCCTGACGCCAGCCGATGCAATTGAGCTGGAAGAACTCAAAAAGCTTCACGACCTGTACAACAAATGGATGGCGCAGTATGAGCTACCTAAGACCGGCTCATTGACGAAGGGGAATGATCAAATCAGTTCTGACAGCCCCAAAGGGGATCCTCAATGATCGACCAAGTCATACTGACTGAGGAGATGCATCAGTGGATTCAATTCGGCCGCAGGGCGATCGAACGTTCATTGCTAAAAGCCCTTATCCGATCGCTTCCTAAAAATCAGGACAATCAGACAGAGTGGGAAGAGCTCCAAACTGTGCTCCAACTTTTTAACAAATGGATGCCTCAGTACGAACTGCCAGAACCCAGGCCACCGCTTAACGTCGATGAACACGGCAGAATAATCCAATACGTTCAGCAGAACGATCAAATCACCCTACATGAATGGATAGAGTGCGGACGCACCGCCCTCTTTTATGCCCGGATGGATGTCCTGCAGTATTGCCACGATGAGCCTCAGATCGAGTTCGACCATGTGAAGAAGATGGACACGTTAATTAATGACTATAACGAATGTCTAAAACACTACGAGCTCCCGCGCAACATTCATTTGAAAGCAATCATCAACCAGCCGGCAGCCAATGATCCTGCCTGTTCGAATACAGATCAATAATTACGGAGAATCATTTTGATACAAACTCAACTATTTAATTTTCGCCATTTGTTTCAGCCGAAGATCTTTAACGATGTGCGCAAAACACCAGGCGGCAAGATTGAATTAAAACAATGCCTATTCTTGGGATTTAGGATTCGGACCTTGGAGGGTGAACGCTATCATCATGCACTGATCCTCATCGATGAGACGGATACCTTTTATGATGGGATCGCAGGCGAATTCAAAGTGATCATAGAACAAATCGCTGTGACGAATGCGGACGACATTGAATTGATCTTTATGCGCAACCTGTTGCTAGAGGAATCGGCACGACCAAGCATTGGTCGAGCCATTCGTCATGCCATCGCAAGCGAGGGTGATTCCATTTACTTGGTATACGGATTATTGGACGAAGAAAAATACGTGCTCATGGAGGTGAATTCGCAAAATGCAATATCGGCAATGGACGCCATTGGGGTCTGCGTCAAGCAAGATCATGGAAGATCATTCAAGGCACTGGAAGTCTCGTTGGCGCATCCGGTGGTAGATGAATTTAATCGAATATTCGATGCGACCGTCGCTCGTTTTGAATTGCTGATGCTGACAGAACTGCGAGGTTCAGTCTATCTGCACTGACAAATCAGGATTTTTGGTAGTCGACACGTTCGTGCAGTTCCAATCCAGCTTTGAAGTGAGGGCTGTATTTGGCGGGCACCATCACCGTAATACCTGTTTTTGGGTTGCGTCCTTTGCGTGCCGGTTTGTAATTCAGCGCAAAACTGCCGAATCCACGCACCTCTACCCTGCCCCCTTGAGCCAGCGTATTTGTAATGCCATCAAGAATCGTGCGCACCGCCACATCAATGTCTTTTAGTTGCAATGCTGGAAATTTGAAGCACAGTTTTTCGACAAGTTCGGCACGGGTCATGTTGAGGTTGCTTTATGGGTGAGTTGCAAAATTTATTGTTCGAATCAGCTTCGATTCGAAACTGTACAAATATTATAGACGAGGAACCACATGAATAAACAGTTCATTCAAAAAATCAGGTTTTTTATTAATCGTTGGTGGATGGGATACATAGCACCATTCCTTGCCTTAGCCAGGATGATACGGAAACGGCAATTCAATTTTATTCATCAGATGAATGTGCTCTACCGGCTTTCATACTGGAAGTACTTTGAACCTCAAAATATCCCCAGAGGAATAGCAAAATTAATGCAGGCGTATGCAGAGGAACAGGCTGAAATTGAAGCATGGAAAAAGTCATCAAAGCAAATGTGCACACAAAAATGGCATCCGAAAAAAACGCGCCAGTCCTTCATAAAAAAATCGCTGACGGTTATGTACGGTGATCAGGAATATCGGGTTCAGTGGTATGCCAATTTCAAGACGAGGTATTTATTGATTTTCGTTCCGTCAATTCAACCGCAGGCAATTCTGGAAGTGATTAGCCGCTTGTCGGTCGAGGATGCCCGTTTTAGAGATCATGAAATAATAACTTCGCTTAAAATCGATGCGTATTTCAAAATCAGAGTGTGCTGGGAAACGCAGGAACCAAAAAAATGGTATCTTGTTCGGCTGATAGAACATTCGGATAAGTTAGAGATCACTGGGGATCGTTTACCGATAGCTGAGTTGGTCTATCGAATATGAACTCCGTGCGTAGATAATTCAGCACGCAGGAGTTTGAGGGCAAAAGTCAGGCACGAAAATGGGGTAATCGACTGTCGCTTAACTGAGGTACAACGGCCGTAGAAACGGGTGTAAATCGGGTGGGCCGGATGACTCCATCTAACCCATTTCTGCCGTTGAGCACTACGAATTGCTTGCCGCAATATAGTCACTCCGTCCTCTTTCAGTGATACTACTCACAGCTGACAGGTATCTGCCAGTGAAGGCAGGACATGCACCTGCAGATTACGAATAGTTGCCGCTAACATTCGATGTTTTCCGCTTTAGTTTCGAATCAGCAGGTGCGCTTGGGTTCGTTAACGAATACTCAGGGCTCGCCGTCCAACCGGCTCTCTATATTGGCTTCGCAGAACTCATGCATGCATGTCCATTTATGTAATTTACCACTTATGGAGGCGATTATGAACTCCCAATCTATCCCTTCTTTCACCGCCTTTGTTGGCCTCGACTGGGCCGACAGGAAGCACGACTTTTGTTTGCAAGCAGCCGGTTCAGATCAGCGAGAGTTTGGAACTATGGATCACACACCGGAAGTGATCGCAAAATGGGCTTACTCATTGCGTGATCGATTTGGCGGTGGCCCGATTGCAGTTTGTCTTGAACTTGCCAAAGGCCCCATCGTTTCTGCGTTGCAGCGTTATGATTTCATCGTGCTCTTTCCTGTACATCCCTCAACACTTGCCAAATACCGTGAAGCCTTTGTTCCCAGCGGTGCCAAGGACGACCCGACCGATGCTGAAATAGCATTGGATATATTGCTCCGACACCCAGATAAGCTTCATCCCATCAAACTACAAAGTGTTGCCATGAGGACATTGGGCTCATTAGTCGAAGAGCGCCGTTACTTGGTCAACAGGGTGACCAGTATTACAAACCTCATGACCAGTACGCTCAAGGAATACTACCCTCAAGTGCTGGACTGGTTCGAACATAGAGACACGCTGATTTTCTGTGACTTCTTGGATCGTTGGCCGACGCTTAAACACGTCAAGCGAGCAAGGAATGCAACACTGAAATCTTTCTTCCGCCTGCATAATGCAAACAGGGCATACCTTGTTGAGGAACGTATCCAGGGTATCCGTGCGGCAACATCACTGACCGAGGATCAAGCCATCATCCATCCGAAGCAATTACTCGTTCAAGCATTGGTCGAGCAGTTGCGTGTCCTCCTAAAGGCAATTGATCGCTTTGATGCCGAGATAGATACCGTCACCAAAAGCTTGCCTGATTATGATCTGTTCGCTGCCTTGCCAGGCGCAGGAAATATTCTGGCACCAAGACTGCTGGTCGCTTTTGGCGAGGATCGAGAACGCTATGCTAGTGCCGTAGAAATTCAGCGCTATTCCGGGGTTGCTCCGGTGGTTGAGCGTAGCGGCAAAAAATGCTGGGTGCATTGGCGATTCGCCTGTCCAACCTTCCTGCGTCAGACCTTTGTTGAGTGGGCGGGGGCGAGCATACAGAGATCATATTGGGCTGGGATCTATTATCAGCAGCAACGCAAAAAGGGTTGCACTCACAGAGTAGCAGTACGGGCCCTGGCATTTAAATGGATACGAATACTTTATCGTTGCTGGCAAACCCGGACTCCGTATGACGAATCCGTTTATTTGAATTCACTCAAACATAGAGGATCGACTCTGCTGGCCAATGTCTCAGAATCTGCAATTATGACTTGACCGAGTGACTCAGGGCGTGAAGCAGTCATTCAACTTGCGGGCAAATTCCTCTTAGCGCATGTGGCTGAACTTTCTTTGCCCGCCATGATTTTGTTTTGGAGATGGTCGCCGAATTAGACTGAGGCATTGAAATATGCTTTGCGCGCGTTTAAGAATGCAATGAAACTGTAATATCAACCGCTGATAATCGAAATTATTACCCAGCACTCTCCCTCGAGCATTTTTTCATCTGGCTGCACCATGAACTGTCTGAGGATTTATACATGAGCTTCGAAAACGAATCTTACGATCAATTCATCGCTCGTATCGACAGGCCACCAAAACCGCTGCCTATTTGGGGATCAGCATTGCTCTTTTTGTCAGTCTTCTTTGTTTTGCAAATGAGCTTTGACGCTTGTCGCGGTACATCGTTTGAACATTTCGTTATCGGTGACTTGACGGTCGTTCCGACCGCAGCGCTGATCCAGGCGATTACGCCGGAAGTTGGTGTCAAAGCAATGGGAAACCAACTGCGCGCACCGGGCGGTGGAATAAATGTGATGAAGGGATGCGAAGGAACCGAGATCATGTTTATGCTCGTGGCAGCATTCTCAGCGGTTGTCATGCCTTGGCGTCGCAGGTTCGCCGGACTGGGAATCGGGATTCTGATGGTGTTCTGTTTAAATCAGGTAAGGCTGGTGGTTCTGTTCTACACCTATCGTTCCGATCCATCGTTATTCAAATTGATTCACGGCACGTTAGGCCCCATCGCGTTAGTTGCGATTGTCGGTTTGTATGCGCTCTACTGGTTCCAGAATACGGAACGTGACGCAAAACAACATGAAACCGCAAGTACGTAATTTTGCGTTCAGGCTCATTGTCGTTGCGGCCATTCTGCTTTCTCTGGGAGAAATCTTTGGCGCTTCACTTGTTACGCCCATCCTGCCGACTATTGCATGGGAAATCGAAACGATTGATGACAGTTTCAGAGTTGACGGCATCAATGTTGTCAACAAAAAAAACAACACCGTTATTCAGTTGAAGGCCGCACAGATTCGTCCCATGATCATCGGCGCTCACGTATTGCAGCCTAAACCGGGTCGCTTCTTTGAGCCAAATGTATTAGTGGGCAGCGTATTACAGCCTATCACTGTGTTACTCACCATTCTGCTGTCGTGGCAGGCCAAAACCAACCTTGTCATTTTGCTACGCTTGCTCCTTGGTGTTCCTGTGGCAGCGTTTCTCGTAGCCACGAACTCACCACTCGCATTTGTTGGCGCAATGTGGGATTTTCGGGAGTACGTCCCTAATCTGGAACCACATACATTGGTCTATTGGAATGATTTTCTGCAAACTGGCGGCCCATTGGTCCTGGCGATAGCATCTGCCTTGCTGGTTGTTTCAGTCGCGGACAGATGGACAAGTTACCAACTAAAAAATCCTCAGGAATCACCGCAGGAAAATTAATAACTCAAATAGTCCGTTCGGACTATAAAAATAGATTTCGAGTAGCTATAACTGTCATGACTGTTCGCTACAATCTCTTTGACTGTTTATAAACAGTTCCTGAGTGTTCCCCACATGGAGGGGGTACGCAATCCTCAAGGCGAAAAATTCAATTCAAGCTTTATCGTGTCTATTTGACGCGTCATCAACATCGGCCAGCGTACCAGTATTAATGTTTTCTGTAGAACGTTGAACAAAGTTCGGGAACATATTTTAGGGGAAATGAAATGCGGCATCTTCTTCTGTTGGGGGCGATTTTATCTTGGGTACTCTGTGTGCCCGCTGCCTTTGCCACTCTTGCGACTTCGAGCAGTAGCGGAGCTTCTTGGCTCACCCTGCAGCGCAACGTTGACGACGGCAGTTGGGGTGCCACTGATGCAGTCAAATACGTCCAAACATCCGAAGCAGTGATGGCGTTGCGAGCGCTCAATCAACAAGGTGCGGCATATTTCGGTGGTTTAGCCTGGCTTGCCAACCATGAACCCGCGAACGTAGATTTTACCGCCCGCCGTGTAATGGCGTTAGGCGCCGCGAGTCAGTCTGTCAGTGCGGATCTTCAAGTTTTGCAGACTGCTCAGAGCCTTTCAACTCCAGGGCCGGGCAACAATGGCTTTGGATTATCTGGAACATATCAGGGGTCGCCGCTGGATACGGCGCTCACACTTCAGGCACTGACCCAACAGGGCGTGACCACGAATGTTTCTCAAGCAGTCGCTTATCTGACTTCCTCTCAATTGACCGGCACAGATACCGGATGGGCACTGGGACAGGAAACGACCAGCGATCCCATTACGACAGCACAAGTTTTGATTGCGTTGATCCCGCTGAAGGCAGTTAGTAGTGCAGTGCCCGCCGCCATTATCAATGGACTCAGTGCATTGAATGCTAAGGTGAACACGACTTCCCCTGTGTCACAGATTGCGTTGACCATCGTTGCCAATCTGCGCAGCAATCCAAGTTCCACCTACGCCGCAACCTTGCTCGCCGCTTTGCAAAGTCAGCAGGCAGTTGACGGTAGCTGGGGCGAGGATATTCTGGCGACCGGTCTTTCCTTGCGTGCTGTGGCCGCCGGTGCCGGAAAAGATTTGGCCTCGCAAAAGGTACTTATCAGCGTTCCCGACAATGCCTTGCGAACTGCAATCAACACAGCACTTGGACATGGAGCACTGGATGCGATCACCTTAGGTCAAATTCAGCAACTCACCATACTCAATGCATCGGGCCTCAATATCACCAATCTCACCGGCCTGCAAAACGCGACGAATCTCACGTACCTGAATGTGAGCAACAACAAAATTACTTCCTTCGCACCGGTCGCTGGTTTGACGGCCACGACTATTGTGGAAACAGGTAATCCTGGCTACGTTGTGGCTACCACGGATAACGATGTGCCGACCTTACCTGAGTGGGGCGAAATAATGCTGGCTGGCTTATTGCTAATCATGGTGTTTAGAAAATCAAACCAGAATAAAGGATACCGGTCATGAATTCTAAAATTCTGTTTGTCGGGTTGATTAAAACTAAAGCATTGAAGGTGGTCGTCCTGATATCGTCCTGTGTAATATCTGTCGGCGCGATGGCGCAGACGAACATACCGGCGAATACTCCCAAAGTTCCCCAACTTGCCGGAAAACTTTCTTCGGAAGATATTCAATCCATCCGTGTTCTCGGACGAGCCGTGCTCAGCACACGTCAGGGTTTTATTCCCGACCCCACACAGCAAACTGTTCATCAGAATGTAAAAGCACTCGGCGCATCGTTGGATAATGCCATCAAGACGCTTTTCAATACGCCACCGAGCGTAAATGTGGGCAAGCGTTCTTTCAATGTATCCGGATCAAACAAGCCTGCGTCACTGATTGAACAATCCAGTCTGCACTTGACTGGTGGAAAAGGAGTTGACCCCAAACTATTGCCGCAACCTAGTTCGGTCGTAACACCTGCGACCGTAGCGTCAACAATGCCATCGGAATCGGCACAGACAGGAACTCAAACCTCGGGCATCAGAGAATTCGATGCCGTGCGCGCAACATTGGATACGATTCGTCGGACTAACTCAACATTGAGTACAACGCCGACACGGGGTAATGCTCACAACGAGCATACCGCACAGCTTCTTGCAAAATCCAATGCCTTACAGGACGAAGTGAATTCCGCTATTAACATCAGCAGCGTGACCTCAGCGGATGCAACCCGCCTGAACGCTCTGCGGGATCGGCTGCGTCCAAAAACGTTGACGGAAGTCATGGCCGAACGCAATACAGCATTGCGCGAGGCTGGGCAGCAGGTACCAGAGCCCACGCCTTCAATTTCCACAATTACTCATCATCGTTAATAACTCACCGAGGAATTCAAAGTGAAATCATTCCCCGTTATTCGCACGCTCTGTCTGGTTTTTCTACTGGGCTATACCTTACCAGCTTGGTCAACTGACACTGTTATAGGCGATACGAGTTTAAGTTCGCATGAAATAATGTTTTGCAGCGGTGGCACAACACCTTATACCGGCTGCGCAGCTTCCGACCTGAGAGTTCAGGCCGATGCTTTGGCGAATCCGGTGGCGATTTTTGAATACGTCCGTAACAACTACGATTATTCGCTTTATCACGGTGCGCGTTCCGGTGCCATCAATACCTACCTTGGTGGAAGAGGGAACGATGTCGACCTTGCGGCAACCCTGATCGCCATGTTGCGCTCACAGGGAACACCCGCCCGCTATGTTGTCGGCACAGTGCATCTGTCTGCAGCCAACGTGATGAACTGGCTCGCTGTGGAAAACCCTGATCTCGCTTATGGACTCCTCCGTGATCAAGGCATTCAGAATGCAGTGCTTGCCACTGACAAATCGACCATTGACTTCGAGCATGTGTGGGTTGAAGCGCTGATCCCTTATGGCAATTATCGCGGAGCAGGCCCAACTACGATCAATTGCAATACAACTCCCGCGTTGTGTGACTGGGTGCCACTTGATCCCTCTTTCAAGCAGCGCGGACAAAGGGTGTCTGGACTTGATCCATATTCGACGCAGACTTTCAATTACACTGCGTATTACAGCGCACTGGCGAATAACGACCTCACTAGGCGCGACAAGAATCCGCTCGAAATCTATCAGGAACAGGTTCTGGCATGGTTGCAGACGAGCGCTCCGGGTAAAACGCTGGAAGACATCCCCGACTTCACCGGCATAGTTTCTGAATCCGACGGCTTGTTGCCTGATTCTCTGCCCTTTGCAACTGTGAGCAGCTTGCGCCGTTACAACTCAGCGGCAGACCATGATGTTGCTTTCCCGTCCATTGAACCCAAAAAGTGGATGAAATATGTAACAGCCGCGGCTCAATTCGGTGCCAGCATAAATCTTGGCACCGCGACGGTCAGTCTGGTTGACGCAGCAACGCAGCGATTCACTTTCACCTTCAACCAAACGGGAAGCAATATGTCTGAACTCTTCCGTCTCGGCGGAACTCAGGTTGGGGGTGCAATAATCCTGACAGGGGGTAGTCTGATTATTAACGGTCAGACCATCGTATTGGGTTCACCCTTTTCACTGGTAGTCACGATGGATGGCGCACCGGCTCCGGATGCAACCACCACCGACCAAACTATTACAGCCAACTACAACGCAATCGTTGGTGGCTACTACCTGATCGCCACTGGCGGAGAAACCTCCAACTGGAGTCAGGTACATCGCGCCTCGCAACAATTGCTGGCAGCCAACCAGCAATACAAAATCGTTTTCAACCCGGCTGATCCCGGCGCAAATGGTCAAGCCTGCGATCCTGTATCGGGACTCAATTGCACACCCTATGTTGACATCAATGGTACGGGAGTCTGGGCTGCGACAGACCCCAGACTACTCGACGATAGCGCGGCACTAGATGCAATGACGGGCGGACTTCTGTATGTGGCGGGTTACCAGTACTACGCATCGATGCGCGACGGCATGTCTCAGCTGGATGCCATCAATAAAGTCAAGACGCCGATTACCGGGTTTTTGGGTGTCGTCAGTTCAACCTACGATGTCGAATATATCGATGGTACCGCCTTCGCGGTATTACCCGGTGGTCTTCTGATCGATATGAAGGGCGTTCGTATCGCCGGTAGTTGGCGCATCAATCAACCGTCAACTTACTCCAATACGCAGTTCGAATTGATAGGCCATATGGCTTCTTCACTGGAACACGAAACCTGGCAGCAACTGACAGGCTATGACGCTATTTCAACGGTGCGAGGTATACAGCTTGCGCTTAGCAATGGCGCAACGCTTGTCAACCCAGTCAAGAATTCCAGTACCGATACAGTGGTCACAATGTATCCGAGCTTCGGTTACGGCACCACCGTACCCAGCAGCTTTACGCGCAATATGTGGAGCATCTTTGGTCAAAGTTATCTGTCTTATGGATACACCGGTACCGGCGCAAGCAGTTTTTACGCAATGCGCCCAGATGTGACGGGGTTACTTGCCACCGATCCGCTTACTTCTATTTGGGCATACTCGTCAACCAATGGTTACGACAGTTTGCTGAGCGGCTACAATTCAAATTACAACGCATTGCTGACTAACCAAACCGTAGCGGCGACGCCTTTGAGCAATATCGCCTTGGGTGCCACAAGCGCCAATTTCCCGACCGCAGATATTATTTCTGCCTCTCTAACCAGTTCGCCGGGTTTTGCATTGTCAGCGCCGAGCTTTGTGCGTGTTGGAGCCGCCAATTCGTCTACCTACAATTTCTACGTTAATGAAACGAGTGCTCTGGCGGATGGAAGTTATAGCATCACGGTCAATTCGATCCTGAGCAATAAAGACGGCGGTTATATTTACAACGGTAATACGTCGCCCTACATACCCAGTAGCATTCAAATTGTCTCGCCTGCAGGATTCCAGGTTGGTAGCCCGTCTTTTTCAGGAACTACTTCTACTTGGTCTTTCGATCTGTTGCGAACCACTGCAGCCGATGGCACATACACGGTGGTCATCTATGTGTACGTTAACGGCGGTTATTTTTCCTACAGCCTCACTGGTGTACAGGTGCTGGGCGGCAGAATCGTTTTGGGATCAATTGGGTTTGGCTATACCTACACAATCCACAACAATACCAGTTTGACCTGCAACGGCACTACCTACACCAATCTGACTGCCACTGTTTTGCTTGGCGACCTGCAAGGCTGTTTGAACAGCGCCGTCGCAGCGAACGCCAGCTACTTCAACTTCTTCACACCGAGCACGAGCCTTGTGTTCAGAGCACTACCGGCAACCAATAATGCCCAGTTGACAACCCAGATCGGGTGCATCCGAAAAATCCTTGATCAGCAAAATCTGGCTTCGGTATGGGGTGAATACGTGATTCCTTCCCAACTGTCGGTAGGTTCATATTACCGCTTCGGTGTCGCCATTCAAAAGACCCACGATGCTGTCACGGGCAACATCAACGGTGAAACATACGGCATCACCAACGACCAGACATTCTCCCTCAACGACAGCACACTTAGCTCGACGTGCCCATGAGCCCGACCTCTCTCAAAGTGAACCGAAAAGTGACCATCATGCGCCAGCCGACACGTAAGCTTCTCAAACAGTTCAAGCAAGCATTGTCCATATCTGCGATCGTGCTCATGCCTAGCCTTGCACTAGCCGGTGGCTACGTTCCGCCCAATGGCACATTGCTTCAGCAATCCACTTCGGTGGTGATTCCGGGGGTGGCATCACCTGTCTCAGCCGTCCCCACCTTTAACAACGCGACGCTGACCAACGCCAACACCATCGCCGAGGCCAATAACAATATCGTTAAAACACCGTCTACTACAGACCCGGTGTCTACCGTCACCGGAAATAACTTTCATGACGAAACCGATTTCGTCATCAAGGGGCGCGCAGGATTGAACTATGCTTTTACTCGCACCTATAACAGTGCGCCATCGGCTACCGCCAATGATCTGGGTTTGGGGAATGGCTGGGTACACAGCTACGGTATGCGTCTCAAAGCCAACGATTATGGTGTCTGCCCCAACTGCACTCCGGCACAGGCACCGGAAAATGGTAACGGCAAGACCAGCTCTATTACCTATACCGACGAGCGTGGTGGAGATCACAACTATCTGGTCAACGAAACCACATACGCGATCACAACTCCACAAGGCGAATTCGACAACCTCGCGTTCGATACGCCAGTTGCAGGGCAACATACCCTCACATTCAGAAACGGCACCAAATATATATTTCAATCTCCCACGGGAACGCTCAAAACCACGCCCGGCATCACTGCACAGTTAATCCAGATTGCCGACCCTTGGGGTAATCAACTGAACTTTACCTATAACGCTAACGGACGTATTGCCACCGTCGCGGACAATCTGGGCATCTCCGGTCGCACGGGTCTTGTCTTTACTTATGATATCAACAATCACCTGAGCCAAATCGCCGATTGGTCGGGACGCTTCTGGCAATACAGCGTCACTGGGACAAGCGGAAATGGCAATCTGGTTTCCTATACGAATCCCTTAACTCAGACGCTCAGCTACGGTTACACCACGGGTACGCACAACCTGATTACTGTCGCCAAACCTCTGCGCGGTGTTCAGACCACCTTTACCTATTATCAGAACGGTCGCGCTTTCAACGATCATGATGCACTGAACAATACCGAAACGCTGGACTACGATTTATACCGCAAGAGCACGCAAGTGACCGATCCCCGTGGCGGCATTCGCGATTATGAATACGACAGTTCGGGGCGCATGACCAAATTGACGGAACCGGACGGTGCCATCCTGATGTTCCTCAATCAGGCGGATGGCTTGCGTTACAGCAAAACAGATGGCTTGGGTTATCTGACCCAGTACAGCTACAAGAGCGATAAAACGTTTAACACCGCCTCGGACACCTTCGGAAATGTCACGCGCGAGCAGGATGCGCTGGGCCAGACCGTTGATACTACCTACGGCATTTACGATCAGGTGGCTACCGTCAAAGACAAGCGCGGTACGGTGCTCACCACCACTTTTTATACCGGCACAGGAACTTGTGTTGCGGCGGGTAAGCCCAACACCGTCACCATTTCAACCCTGTCCGGCGTATCGAACGTTCTGCTCAAAAGTTACTGCTGGAATAGCGACGCAACACTGGCATCGCAAACCGATTATTTGAGTCCGACCGATACCACCAAAACACGCATCACGAGCTATACCTACGACACTGCCGCCCATCTCAACGTGCAAAACCAGACCGTGACAGGCTGGGATGGCACGGCTGTTACCAAGACTTATACCTATGACAATCTCGGACGCAAGCTGACCGAAACGCTGCCACGCCGCAACACCCCGACCGATGCCACCCTGATTAATCTCACCACCACGACCACCTGGGATGCGCTGGATCGCGCTATTCAGGTGCAAGACCCCGCAGGCAATCTTTCCACCAACAGTTTTGATGCCAATGGGCAGCTTTGGCAGGTGACCAACCAGTACAAGAAGGCTACTGGGTTTGACATTCGCGTAATAGTCACACGCACCTTCGATGCGGCCGACCGCGTGCTGACCGAGACCGATGCCATGAATGGCGTCACCACTTATTCTTACGATAACGCGGGAAATGTCGTCAGCGTCACCGACCCGGAAAAACATACCCTCCAATACCAATACGACAGCATGAACCGCCGTACCTCGGTGACCGATGCCAATGGCCGCACGGTCATCACCGCTTACGATTTGGCGGGGCATCCCGTCAGCGTCACTAACGGCAACAAGGAAACAACCATCACAACCTTTGATGCGATAGGCCAGCCTCTGACCGTCACCGATCCGCACGGCTATGTTTCCTCCTTTAAATTTGATGCCGATGGCAACCGTATTTGCGCCATTGATGCGAATGCCAGCGCTGCGCTACAACCCAAGAATACGGACAGCTGCTCGGTCAGCAGCCAGTTCGATGAACTCAACCGCCCGGTACTGGTGCGCGATGCCTTGAATGGCACGACGGCAACCACCTATGACTTGCTCGGACATCCGCTCACTCAGGTGGATGCCGAAGGGCGCAAATATGCGTGGACGTATGACGGCTTGGGGCGCCCCGCAACGGAAATCGACTTCACCGGCTTTGTTACCAAGTACGCCCTCGACCAAGCCGGAAACGCTTATCAAAAAACCAACCGCCTGACTGAAATCACCAACACCACTTTTGATATCCTCAACCGCCCGACCAATGTCAGCTATTTGAAGGATGGCAGCAGCGAAGCGATGACCTACGACCCCGAGGGAAACCTGAATTACGTCGCCAACAACACCATCGGCTATTCGATGGTTTACGACAACCTGAATCGCCTCACCAGCAAAACCGACAGCCGTGCCCACAGTCTCGGTTTCACCTGGGACAAGTCCAGCCGCATTCAAACCAAAAAAACCTATCAGGGCAGCACCACCAGTTACACCTACGACGGTGCGGGAACCTTGGTGGCACTGTCCAACCCGGACTATCTCACCGTCAACTACCAATATGACAATGCCGGACGCTTGCTATCGAGAACGATGAGCAGCGGTGCACTCAGCCTTTACACCTACGATAATGGCGGCTGGTTGCAGACCATGAACCACTTTGATGCCACGGGCACGCCGGTGGTGGGGCAAAGCTATACGCGGGATCGCGTCGGCAACATCACTGGCCTGACAGTGGCGACTGGCCCCAATCCCGGCACCACGAGCTATACGCCGGATGCGCTGTATCGCCTGACGGTGGTGAGTGCGCCCGCAGTGGCGAATGATGAGGCATTTACTTACGATCACATCGGCAACAGGCTCACCGCCACACGCGGCGGACTCACGATAGGTGCTGCCGGCAGCACTACCAAATACTATATCTATAATCCGGCCACCCAAACCGGCAGCATCACCGCCTATACGCCGACCTATAACAATCGCCTCAAAGAAATACACCTCGGTAGTCTCACCGGTACACTGGATTCCAGCTTTATCTTTGACAACGAAGGCAGGCTCAGCAGCCAGGGCGGCAGCTTATCGAGAGCCAACACTTGGGATGCGAAGGGTCGTCTGGCTACGTTGAGCAACGGAATGACAGAGACCTACCAATACGACCCGATGGATTACCGCATCGGCAGAGTGGGCGGAGTTCTGGGTACCACCAACTACTTCCTTGAAGGCGAGCATCTGGAATCGGTGGAACAAAGCGGCGTGCTGACTGAGAAATACTTCAGGGGCAGCACCATTGACGAACTGGTGGCGGGTTTTGTGAGCCAGAGCGGGACTCTTGTACCTTACCTGTTCCAGCATGATCATGTGATGAGCGTGCAGGCGGAAACGGATGTTAACGGCGGCACACAGGCGAGCATGGCGTATTGGGCGTTTGGGGAGACTCAGGCTACGACGGGAACGGCGGTTAACAGGATGGAATTCACTGGAAGGGAGAATGATGGGACGGGGTTGTATTATTTACGGGCTAGGTATTATGATCCGGTTACAGGTCGGTTTATCAGCGAGGACAGAATGAAGTTTAAGGCTGGGGTCAACTTCTATGCATATGCCGAATCAAATCCCATAAATGGGAACGATCCGAGTGGACTAGATACACAAATTACAATTGGCTACACACATACAATTGCACCTGGATTAAGCCATCAGGTCGTTATACTTACCGACACAGTAACCGGGCAACAGTACGCAACGCGGGCTGGACCGCAACCAGGATGCGTCCTGTGCGGGGGGTTGGGTGCTGGCTCGATTACGGCTGTTAGCGGACCTTATGATGCAACCTTTAAAGATACACCAAGTAGCGTATATACGACGCAAAATGTGGGTGTAATCCAACAAGATTTCAGCATTAGTGTTAAGGATGCTGTAAATTTTGCAAACGTCACCAATCAAAACCAAATCCCATATTGGCCTTTAGGCCCAAACAGCAATTCCTATGCATCAAGTTTTGTACAGAGTTTGACTGGAACACGTCCGGCGCCGATAGTTATTGCACCGGGTGCTGATATGGGACAGCCATCACCGAATCTGAATTACAGCCCTTCGCCACTTGTCAATACAAGTGGAGCAACAGGCTCTTTGGGCGGAGCTGTATCAGGTGGTTGGAATAGCTCCTCGGCGGCAGACTCGGCAGCGGGCGGATTTTTGCTTTACCCGAACAAGCCAAATACAAATCAAGTGCAGTCGGTTTATTCGAAGCCACAATGATGAAACTTCTTTGGGTGGTATTGGCCGTTGTGTCACTTAGTTCATGCTGCGCAGATTTGGACAAAGAAAAGATTAGCGCCGAACTGCACAAAGACCTGCATGTCGGCGATTCTCGTGAAAAAGCCGAGCTTGTGCTGAAAAGCCGTGGAATTGAATTTAGTTACGACGAATATCAACAACGATACCAGTCAAATATCAGGGGAGAGAATTGTGCTTTTGATAAATCTGTCCTTGTGTTTATTTATCTAAACAAGTCAGGGCTTGTGTCGAAAATTGAGGTTTCAAATTCTTACACATTCCTATAAATGAAGTTATCACAGCCACTCAGCCTCATCGATCCCCACGGTTATGTTTCAACTTTTGTTTTTGATGCCGACAACAACCGCACCTGCGCGATTGATGTGTCCCGTCCGCCTGTCCTCCAAGCAATTTTGAATTCCGGCACACCGAATTTTCTTCGTCTTTAACCTTCCCGTAATTTCCCTGTCAACGCCACTTCATCGAACCGACTTTTCTCCTTCATATTTTTATCATTGAGTCAGCAACCCGAAGCGATTTTTGCCACTGGTAGAGCATTGGTCGAACGCCACCCCGGACAGTTTTATTGTCCGTCCATTAATTTTTCTGCGCGTCGCTTCAGCGCCGCAAATAATAGCCTTGCAACAACCCATCCCACGCCTCGAACCAATATGCGCTTTTGATCTTTGCAGTAAAAGGATTCACGCCCGTCCAAGCTTCTGCAGGTGTCCAGCCATTCAGGTTCTGGTGCGGACGCACAAAATTGTAGAAGAAACGAAATTCGAGCAACGTACCATTCAACGCCTCAAAACCCGCGACTTCCCACTGATCCAGCTTTTGTTTAAGCGTGCCGAACAGCCGCTCGATGCGCCCGTTCTGCCAAGGACAGTGCAACTCGCTACGTTGATGGCGTATGCCTGCCAGCATCAGCACAGCGCGGAATACCCGGCTGGTAAAACACGCTTCATTATCCGTTCGCACGGCGCGCGGCTTGCCGTATTTCCCGATGGAAAGAAACAGGTGTCCGAGCAAAGTCCACGAGCATTTGTCGGGCAATGCCGTCAAGTTCAGCAAGGCACGGCTGCCATGATCGATGAGACCGAAGATCATGTGCATGTTTCCCGCCGCATCCGCCTTGCCCGTCAAGTCCATCGCCCACACAAGATTGCGCGGCATGGCCTGCGGCACGCGATGTTTGATCTTGCGCCGCATGACTTCGATTTCGTACCGATGTTGCCGCAGCGTGTCCGCCACGAATGATTTACCCACACTCATCTTGCGGCTGGCGGTATAACGCCGGTTGAAGATATTGGCGAGCGTGCGGCAACCGGCATCGGGCATCAAGGCTTTGAGGCGGATGATTTCCAGAATCACCCAAGCCGGTTTGGCTTGTGTCCGAATCACCGGTTTAAAACCGTGAATCCGATTGCCGCTCTTGTGCCGGGATACATGCGAGAACCACGCCTTGATCCGAACAACGATCCACCACAACAGCAACCACACCATGTCCGCCCCCGACCAAAAAAGGAGCAGCCTGACAGGCACGTGTGACAATAAAACTGTCATACAAGCACGCTAATCTAGTCTCAAATAGAGCGCCGCATAGCAGCCATAGTCGAATGACCCTAGTTGGCCGACATTTGCCTGATTGCCTTTACTAACAGCCATGTCCGCTCTGTATTTTACACCGGACGTATCTTACTCTTTTTGCTCTTCGTCGCCACGTAACCCTGAAGCGACATACGATCATCTGAATTCGTCTCCTGATAAGAGACACTCGCCATACAAAGCAAACAACCTCTTTCAGAAGTACATTGTGTTCGGAGACGCCTCTTCAGTTTAGCCTTCTAACAAGTTCTAAACAGTCATCGCTCAACAAACAAATACGTTGGAAAAGCTTGCCCTGCCAAGTCCACACTAGACTTTGCAATCGTCTGCCCCTGTTCGTTTGGTTCACCGGCAAATGGGAATCGCAAATTCTGCCGATATGGCGACTGTGCTTGCCAATATGAGAATCCTTGATCCAGCCATATTTTTGTCAGATGACCGTCATCGGTTTCGATTTCCAAAAGACGGGCATGCAGCGCGTCACGCTTATCCATGCTGCGTAGGTCGGTGTCCATACCGCAATAGTCAAATGCAGCACTGATAGCTGAGGCGCGATCTAATACGTTCGGCCAATTGTGGTACAAATACATGGGGCGGTTAAAGCCGCCTTTGTCTTCTTGGAAAGGCGCAACCACCAACTCGATTGACTGAACAGACCAACGGTCTTTATGAGCCATTTTCAGCGCTGAAATAAAATCAAGAAGTAGCGCGGCTGGAAGGGGCGCGTTCAAATAGCGGTCATGGTAGGTAACACGAATTATTTCCCCTTTTCCTCTGATAAGATCGGCTCCAAGGTCATCCTCCAGCTTTGCCAGCAACCGCCGTCCAAATCCCTCGGATACACCATCGAGTTCACTTCTAATTTCAAACCGATGAACTTTCCCCTTCATATCCGCAGGTGCGCTTGAAACTATTGAAATTTGCTGCAATAGATTCCCATTTGTTTGAGGCTGACCACGCACTAGCAAGTCCGTGCCCATCGCCCATTGCGCATTGGGGCAAGCAGCGTTGCTAGAACGATATGCCCATGCCCACGGATCGCGGTCAGTAGCTATTATTTCCGCGACTGTCTGTCCACCAGCCTGACAAGGCGGTGCCTCTCCAGTCCAGACAGAAACTCCGTTAAGGTTCGACAAAATAGACAGTACGAAACGATCCGCCTGCGACATGGCATTTACGGTATCGGGAGAAAGTACAACTTTAATGGCACTCGCGGAGGATGCCCACTTCTGCACCCACCCCCGCAACGGTGACGCTGCGATGTCCCATTCGGAAGGGTTGCCCGCAAGATACAACCGCAGCTCTTCTACGCCCGGACGCACCAGTTCCCGAGTGATCGCCTCTGGCAGTGTTTGAAATTCCGCATGAGTACCACGTCCAAATTGGGCGTCCTCATTCCGAAGCTGAAATTCGTCCAGCCAGCGATCCGTCAAGAACTCCAACGCAGCATGGCGGTTCAGATCATCCATGCGGAAGCGAGTATCGAAATGCAGCAGACAGTGCTGACAAGCCCCTTCACAATTCGCCGAGCAGCTCAAAATTCCTTTTGCCTTGAACAAAACATCTCGCAACCGGTCGGAAACCGAAGAGCAATAGCCGGATGCATTACGGTCAAACAGCACTATCGCCTGTCCAATCTCTCTATTCATCCGAATTTCTTTGGTATCACAACCTAACTCAGAAACCTCGACGCCCAACAGTGCGGCAATAGCACTGCGTATCGCCACCGCAAGTGAAAACGCCACACGCCGATCTGACAAAGGGCGTCCATCCAAGTCATACAGCATGAGTTCAAGCACATCTGTTGTCGCTTCATGACCAAGTCGCATGCCGGGCTTGATGGAAAAGCTACTGCCTTCGCACAACGCCGTTTCACCTCCTTGCGCACCCCGCAGCCGACGATGAGGGGCTTGAAAGATTTTTGGCAATGCGACACCGCCCTGCTCAACCTCCCCATCATCTGACGCGCTGATCATGGGTTCTGCCCGACCACAAGCCAGACAAATGGCATAACCCAGACCATTAGTACCAGCCGAATGGTTAAACACCGTGCCAATCGGACTTGCCCTGTAAGCACCCAGCTGGGGGTTCGTCATGGGTAGCCATTCACCATTGGCATTGATCCACGGAGCTTCAACGGGGACAAAGGTCTGAGTCGATACATCGTTATGCGGCGACTCGTAGAGATCAACGGAAAATCCTGCTGGTTCCAGATAGGTAAAACGGCAATCTGGAACAGGTGGCAACGCAGCACCGCAATCCAGGCACTGAGTAAGCTGATTTGCCATACCCGTCGTGCCGCTGGAGCCACAGGAGCGGCAACGCCATGCTTCTCGGATATTTTGTATCTCGCTGACCGCCTGCACTGAAGCAGGGACGTGCCAATTGAGCGTAATTCCGGCGGAGCGATACACCAGACCATCGATCACCACCTCTGCACCCGGCGCATATTCTCTCAACGCCGTTACCGTATCGCGGCTCGGCAGCTCCCTGCGGCGCATCAGGTTGTCTACGCGCTCGTCTTTCTTGCGTGTTTCGTTTCGCTTAATCTCATCAAGTGTCAGTGTTTCAAAGGAAGAAATATCTGTCGGAAAACCATATCCAGGCAGGAAGCCACCCGCAGCCAGTTCCCTCAACAGATACTCGTCAGTCAACCGTCTTTTCTGTATTTGCAACGCTTTGTAGGCGGGGTCTTTCTCCTTGGATGCCCCCTGAAACTGGTTGATCTGCAACTCTACGGCATCAAACTCATCGAACCACTTGGTACGAAATGCGACAAGCATCTTTGCGGATTCCGCAATCAAGCCATGCAGCGACACGATGCCATCGAAGCAGGTATAACGCAGCAGCGAGCGCAGCCCTGTCGTCAAGTTACCACTTTGTTTTTCATCAAAGCACTTTGCCCAAGCAATGAATCGATCTGAGCGCGCCTCATCTTTTGGCAGCATCCACCATTCCATATTGAGCTTGACCAGATCGCCATTGTTGGCCAGTTGCGTGCGCAAGAAATTCGCCAACAGCATCGAGTTGATGTGCCGTTGCACGATAATCGCACTTTCAAGTTTTATGCTGGGAGCGGGCAACTGAGTTTCAAATGCCCAGCGGGTGTTCGCAAAAACATATTGATCGTGGGGATTGTTTTTGCAGACAGTCAGTGCGACAGAGCGTGTTTCCGAGCGGCGCCCGGCACGCCCCGCGCGTTGCAGATAATTTGCTGGATGAGGCGGCACGTTGTTCATTGCTACAACGGTGATACCGCCAATATCAACACCCATTTCCATGGTCGTCGAGCAACTCAGCAGATTGATGCGCCCGGATTTGAAATCATTTTCATATTGTTGCAAGCGACTGCCGGGCTGCTGCGCCGAGTGCTCAACCGCACGGAAATAACCACCGCCCTCGACAATCCTGTCACTCAGGTCAGACCACAGACCTTCTCCTCTGAGTGATACAACAGTAGCGTCATCCGTCAGCCATTGACGTATCCCGTTTAGCCGTTCGTCGGCTGAGGGGAAATCCTTATCCAGTAAGAAGCACTTCGGCAATTCAATCGGTCTGCAGATCGCAACTTTATCCGTAGGCTCCGTTCTGGGAAGATAGGGCGTCACACCTTTCAAGGTTACGTCCAGTACGCGCCGTGTTACCGGGCATACCCATCCCTTGCTGATAGGGGCAAACGCCATATCCTCCAAAGCGAGATAGCGTCCAGTGCTTGCGACTTGCAATAGACCCACGCGGGTCAAATCATCCCACGCGCATCTCAAGATTCCATCAAGAGCATCCCGACCGTGGGCAGAGGCCGGATCGAGTTTCAACACGTAGCCCAATAACCTCACCAAACGGTTTTGCATCCCGGCAGGATTACATTGCGGCCATTTCTTGATTTGGTTGGATTGCTTCTCTTTCGATTCTGGCGGGAGTAATTTTTTTCCGGACAGTCGCTGACCACCCCATTTTCGCCAGCTATCAGGGAGGTTAACGAATGTGTTCTCCCGAACATGAAAATCTAGCGCAATTTTCAGGAAGTCTTGCCACTCAGGCAAGGTCAGTCTTGCCGTTCCATCTGGAAACTTTGGCAGTTGCGTAACCGATTCCAGCTTGGGATAACGAACCGCCACCAACCCCATTGTTTCCAAGCTGTTTGCGCGCTTCGGCCTGCGCGCGAACTCGCGCATGACAAGTATGCGCGCAAGTTTTTCCTTGCCCGTCGCCCCACTAAATTCTGCGGGATCAAGATCGGAATAATACTGATGTATCCAGTCTTTGGTGTCCGCCTCGACGCTGCTCAAATAGTCCGCAGCATTATTAAAAGTGATGGGCTTCGGCTGGTGTGCTGCGAGTTTATTTTCCTTTTCCAAAATCAACTTGGACAAAGCAGAATTATTTACCATTTTCAAGGTAGCTATTTCCTGCTGAAGTGCCGCCACTTCCAAATTGCCACCCGCTTGAGTTTTCTGCGCTACGTGCTGGTAGATCAGGCCGCGTACTCGGTTGCGTTCGGAGTCCTGTTGCAGTTTTGCGGCAATACGTGCCGTACCCTGCCGGCTGTCGGTAAAGGTAATCATGCGCCGCCCGCGTAAAGGCCGTTCTAGCGGACTGATACCTTTGCCTTCAATGTCAGGGCAATACTCCAGCAGAGTTGGAATAATTTCACTCAACAAGAAAGGTGCGCCCAGAATGGCTTTGCGGAACATCAGCTTCCCATTGCCATGATGTCCGCCACAATCCGGACAAACCATCATGCCATCCTGCTCATCCTTCAAGCGCAGCCTGATGGCATCCGAAATTTCTGGCGGATCGAATACCAAAGATATACGCTCAATCAAAGCTTCTCCTGTGCCAATCGCGTAGCCATTTGCAATTAGCACTGGTTTTTTCTGGGATGCAATTGCGGAGATTTCTGTTCCATCCTGTTCGTCCCCTCCCAGATCGTCCTCGGGCACTTCAACATCTAGCGAAAATTCGTCATCGGAATCCTCTTGAACTTGCCACAGGTGGTACTTTCCATCACGGTCGGGGCCGATACGCTGCGCCCACAAAAAAGTGGTGTTGCAGTCATTGCATGAGCGCAGTTCAAATACTGGCGAGCCGCATTCACAGTGTCGGCGTTCTTCCGTGTAAATCTTGCCATAATGCCATTCCGGGGAATCAAGTGCCGTGCCACTTTTACACGCACAGGTAGAATCGCAGCACGCCCACAATCCAGCCAGCACGTTGTGGAATGCATGGAGACGCAACGGCAGGAACGGCTGCTCATTTTTTCCGGCTGATTTTGCACTGGTAAGCAAGTCGAGCCAGCGTAGCGTAATTTCAGTTGCGTTTGGCTGCTGCCGCCAATCATTCCCAAGAATGGCTGGTGCAATATCAGAGAAAGAGTTGGCGGGTTTTCCTTCTGCACCGGGGACGAACATCTGACGAATTCGGCGCGCAGTGCGATTCGCGCATAAGGCGTTGTACCGTTCGCCGCCCTCCAGCAATATATCTTCCAGCTCTTCGAGAGGGGCATTCTGATATTGCGCGCTACCCGCCAACAGGTCAGGAATTTTCCGCTGCCCGGTAACGACATGTACACGGTCTTCATCCACACCAGCCAAGCCAGCTAGAAAGGCGCGCAATTGTTGCCCCGCCTCGCCGTGAGGATCGCCTATGGTGGCGGAGGTTGCGACAAAACGAACCTGATTGCTCGAAACGCCAAAGGCGTGCAGCACCCTACGCAACAGCAAGGCCAGTTCCGCAGCCTGCGAACCAATGTAGGTATGTGCTTCATCCAGCACAATCCACTGAAGCTTGCCTTGCGATGCATCGAGAATGGGCGCATCCTGTGCTCGCACCAACATGTACTCCAGCATAGTGGCATTGGTTACCAGCATGGGTGGCGGCGCGGCTCTCAGTGCCTCTCGGTCGATCACCTGATTGGGGGTTTTGTCCCGTACATGCTGAGGCTCCTTTTGTGGCGTCAGTCCGTTATACAAGCAAAACCGGACAGCATCGCCAAATGCTCCTGTCCATGCATGCAACCGCTCGCGCTGACTTTGAATCAGTGCGTTTAGCGGATACAAAAACAGCGCGCGAACGCCAACCAGTTTAGCTCTGCTCACCTCATGCTCGCGTACCAGTGAGTTGAGTATCGGCACCATAAAGCACTCGGTTTTTCCAGATCCGGTCCCGCTGGTTACAACAACCGACTGCGGCTGTTCGCGTGTCAGCCATTCCCATGCTTCGAGTTGGTGTTTATAAGGAGCGATGTCGCGCGGAAAACGGTAGTCGCTTGCCTCGCTCCCCATAGGCTTGTCCATTGCCCCGATTAGACTGGGAGACAACAACGCAGGTGACAAGGAAGTCATCGTCTGGTCAGCCGGTTCCCAGCCAAAAGTTGCCTCGAAAACCGGATCGCCGAGATAACTTCCCGGTTCGCCAAACCCTCGCGAAAAAAGTTCGCTCAGATACGCTCTTAACTCAGGGCTTGAAAACCCCAAACGGCTCACAGTCGCACGCGCTGCACGAGTCGAAAGCTCAGGTAGTAGGGAAGAGAAATATTGTTTTTTCATCGAACACCAATTTATTGATTGATTGTCATTCAGGTGGGCATTATTTTGGTGTACCCAACATTCATTTCTCCCGGCACGAGGATACCTAACGCGAGACAGGCTGCAACAGCCTTACCAAACGCTTGCTCAAACCAGATGGGGTCAAATGCTTTGATCTTGCGGAGCGCCAGCCTGCGTTCCGGCTTTCTCCACCACTCCTGGCTGGTGCCGGTAACAGCCCAAAGCGCGCAAAGCACCGGGATATTTGCAACCGACACCTTGAAATCTTTAGGCGTATCCATCCAAAACATCTTTTTAACAATATCTGGATTCAATTTATTCTTCACCGAATCAGCTACGACTTCGAGGAATCCTGTAAAGGCTGCTTCAAACAGTGGTCGTTCAGGCCATTCCGCATCATTTGCATGACCACGAAACAGAAGATTTTGCGCCAGCGAATCATGGCCGCGCCAAAGCTGGTACGCAAATGCCAAGCGGTCTCCCTGCGAAACGCGCTGAACCTCAACAAGCGCATCACTCGGATGGTTGGTCAATTCCAGCAATAGCACATCCAGCATCAATTGCAGGGGCGGATGCTCACCTGCTAACCGATCCAGACGGACTTTAAGAATAATCGGAAAGCTGGCCTTTGCATCATCTTCCCCAAGCGTTGCAACCCAATATTGATATAACTTACTGGCAGCATTCCGCCATATATCAATAGAGGCAAGTTCCCATACCAAGCCCAATTCGTCACGCAGTCGGCGGGCAAATTCAAACAACCGATCTTCTGAAAATTGGCTGCGCAGCAACAGGGAAACAGCAGCCGTCGGTTGCGCCCCAATCAACCGGAAGACATCCAAGCTGCTGAGCGGCAAGTGATGGAATGTTTCCAACAAATATTCCATCAATTGCCACGATGGGTGGTTGAAGTCTGTTGCCATTGCGTCGAGTATCGCCGCTATAGTTTCCATCCGGACTTCCGCTTCCCGGATAGCCATCGCCTGTGCGAGCGGGCAACCTGAATTTGTGTCCATCTCAGGAGAATCAACTGACCTACCCCATATCGTCGGCCTGAAAAAAACGCTGGATGCGTCATCCGGAAAAATCAGCCACGGCGAATAAGTGGCATTCAGTCCGGCAGCTTGCCAACATGCGACAGGCACACCCTCTGAGTATTCTTGCTCCAATTGGATACATGCTCCACCCAGGCTGGTTAACGGTGCTGCCTTGACAATAATTTGCTCCAGAGATGCCATATCTAATCGCTCAATGGCTTTTGGAGGAAAACTTACAGCAAGAGAGTCTCGTTCAAACACAGTCTCATAGCGCGAAACTCGCACTGCTGTAGTCGGCCTGCTACTCACAAGCACCGCCACATTCACGGTTGCATCCAACTCGTCCGAGAAACTCATCAGTTTCTCTATGTCCTTTTGCAGGTCAATCAGCCTGATCTCTGCCGAACCGTTGGGTAACAGTGAAATTGGATGCTCAATTTTTAGATCGGCGCTACGCATTTCCCGCTTCCCTTGCCCCAACGTCAGCGACACGTCATACCGCTTAGGTGCCAGTGGATTGCGATCAAAAATACGCAGACGCGCACCGGTCAGATGGCGAAGTGCGATTTCATCCCCCTCGCGCAATGGCTGTTCCTTTGCATCGAAAAACCGACCGCCCGCACTGGGGAAAGGCAGCTTTATTCGCAACTCCTGTGCGCAACGTTGCCAACGCATGACAACGCTTACTGACTCAGGTGGGACATCGCCGCCCTGTAGAAGTAGTTTTACACCACGTCCGGCCTGTTCAACTTTGCAATGAAGTCCAGGTTGATCGTCAATCGAAACGTCCGAACAGCCCCAACCCTCCAGATGAATATGTCCTTCGCTTGCCGATGTACTAGATGAGAAGTCTGTACGCGCTGAACTGTCCAGCACTACGAAACGAAAGCGAGCCAGCCGCTCCCCCTCCCGCACCAAGTAGACATCAAGCGGGCCATGTGCGTTTGTTGCATCTTCAAATCGGCTGTTCGTTCCCGCCGCAAACCAGTGCAGTTCTGCAGTCGGTACGCGGCTACGCTCACCTTCAGGCGGATAGCGAAAAAGCTTCGGAACTCCGATAAACACTGGCTGTGGACTGGAAGGGTAAGCAATTCGGCGACCTTCCCACACATAAGTGTCGGACGCGCTCGTTGCCTGCTTGGTGCGAATCCGATAATGCTGTTCGCATCTTCTCAACGTCATTTCACCGCGCACAGAATAGAGCGCTATCTGTTGATCGCCCAAATGGCAATGTCCGACAATGTCGGCTATTGAGTCTGCGTTCGCGGGTTCAATTCCCCACCCACCAGGAAGTGCAACGACCGCCTCCTCTTCTGGAACGCGCGCACTGCCCGCACCAACCCACCTTAGTTTCCCATCGCGCAAAACGAAAATCCATGGCTCATCTTGAGAAAGTTCAGCGCCACCTGGAATCGGAAGCGGATTTTCCCGTAGATCACCGCTTTGTCCGCGCAGATAGAGCAGATGCTCCGAACAGGCATCAACACCATTCCAAACACATTTGCCGCCAGCAAGCGACACGGTTGCTGTATCCGCTCCCAGAATCTGGCGACCTTCGCAAAACGGTTTGCGTTCATCCACCTGAACATCAATCGAGAAGTAGCGCGGCAATTCGTTCAAGCCAAACAATTCTGCCAGTGTGTCGGCAGCCAAAGTTTGTGGACATGCCAGCACTGAGGTCAATTCATACTTGCCGTCCGCAGTTTTTCGCAACATTCTCTCAACAGAAAATATGACGGAGGATGCAAACATGAGCTGCTGTGCAGCCTCTTTCACTAACCCTGACAATAATGCTTGAGCAGCAGCGTCCTCTAAGGAAAGTGGGAAACGTAGGCGCCAGCTTGGTTCCTGCGTATTTAAAACGGCCACAGGATCTGCAATTCCCGTAAGACGGAATTCCTGCTTCAGCTCCAGCACCGCAACAACCATGCTGGCAATTAACTGGTAGATTTCCGGGCAGCGCAAACTTGCTGCCGGAAACTCTTCAGCCCGCTCTTCAATTGCATTGACGATTTGCAAACTGTCCCAGTGGTAACGCGCTGCGAGGCGCAACGTGGAATCCATGATCGAAGCCAACTTGCCGCCACCTTGCCCAATGAGGTTAAGCGGTAGCCCACCGTGTGCGACGATTGCACCAAAGAATTTCTTGCCCTCTCCATCTGGACGATGTCCCCAGAATGCGAAGCCGCTAATTACACACCTAGTTCTTGCTGCAGCATCAAGTTCCTTCGCATTACCGCCAAAAGCGCTAATGATTGATGTCCACCGCCATGCCCCACCTTGGTATTCGCGCCGCCACCATTCGGCAGCATAGAGGACAAACAATGCCGAAAATCCGCGAATTCGGCTTGATACCTCGTCCAGCTCTCCGAAATCCGCAGTGTAAGCCAGCATCTCGCGTAATGATTTGTACTCTTCATTACTTAACCGATAGCCATAGAGCATCCGCCCATCAGGACGTTCAAGATTCTTGCTGTTTAATAACTCCTTGATCCATTTATCTGGGGTCATCACTCGTTCACCCAATCATGGATAGACCAAAAATGCCGTTTGACTTGAATATGTCGTCCACTCTGTTGCAAATATGCCCGGTGCCAATAACGACACTAAATCCGTGGGTGTGGATTTCCCATCCTCGTTATCGTCTAGGCCGGTGTGGTATGAGGCACCACCAACGCTGGTGAGGATGAAACGGTTATGCATCGCTGATTCCGGGTGCAGGAAGACCTGTACGGTGATCCCGGTAGGAAGCATTTTTGGAATGCTTGAATCGAAATAGTGTTTCAAATTGCCGGGCAACGCGTTATCCGCGCGGTGAATTTCCAGTGTTACTCCGGTCTGCCCGTTGTTGCCTAAAGCAACCAATACATGCCCGAGCATTCTCCGCCAGCGCGGCCAGCGCGGATCAAAATGCGGGTCGATCAATTTCACCGTTTTTGACGCACCAAGGAGCAAACCCACGCAATCAACGATCTCTGCCGCTGTGCGAGTAATGTGTCGCTGACCAGCAGCCTGAAAACGCAAATCGGAATCATCCAGGTCGGCGGCGACGAGCACTTCGGTATGTGCTGTTGGATTTTCGCGGGCGATGATGGCGGCAAACGGCTGGCGGCCATGCTCGCTCATCGCTCTGGTCAGCCAAGGTTGTGTGCCATCGCCACTGGGGCGTCGCGATGCAATCAGCACATCATCCGTGATGGCTCTGAGCCTGATTTCGATACGGCTCAATTCCTTGGTGCCTCGCAGGCTGGCCTGTGCTGCCTCGTACACCATCCGCTTCCAGTCCTTCGGGAAACGCGAAATAACGCGCCCCTGCGCTACCCCGAACTTTTCGATGAAGTAGCTGAAATCCCGAAATGATACCGCCAACACATCCGGCTCAAGCGCGAACTCCTTGATCATCAGAATAGCTCCTCGGCTCTTTCGTCGAAGAATCCCTTGGGCCAGCGAGTAGTGAATTCGCCCGTTTCATCAATTGGTAAGGGAACCAGTTTGACGCCTCCCTCACCGGGCTGCACATACACCACGCTGACATCATCGGTCTTGAGCGCCAGGGTGTTGGGGGGTAATTCTCCTTCCGCCGTTTCGCGTATCCTCCGCAGCAGACGCAGGATGAGATGTTCGCTGTGAGTCTCGACCAGGAAGCTGATGCCGTGTTCCTTGGCGCCCTTGATGAACAGGTCGCCGAGGCCGACCTGCACCGCCGGATGAATGTGCAATTCCGGCTGCTCGATGGCGACCAACGACGAGGAGGGTTCCAGCGCCGCCACTACGACCGGCAACACCTGCGAAATCCCGATACCCACGTCACGCGGCTGCACGCGCATCCCCGTTTTCGCGTCGAGCAGGTCAAGCCGCTGTTTCTCCGGCGTCTGCTCCAATTGGCGCAACAGTTCCGGCTCGCTGCGGACTCCGGCATCGGGATCGGCTGCGCGCATCAGCCAGTTCAGCGTCGTGACATCCACTTCCTTGAAAGCCCGCCGTTCCAACTCATAGCCCGTGGCAAGCCTGTTGTCGCGCGACATCCATGCGCTGACCTCGCCGACCAAGGCGGCATTGCCCGTCAGCAAGGTTTCCCACGCCGCCGTTCCATCCGCCCAGCGCGCCTCATCCGGCGTGAGCGAGGCTGCGAAATCGCGATCCGGCACATTGCGTATGGGGCCGAGATAGCGCAGCTTGCGCAAATGATCGCGAATCTGCACTGCCGGGCCGACTATCGCCGAGGACAGGAACGCGGTGAATTCGCGTGCCATGTACACCGCCGCAGAACCGGCAGCCTTGCCGGTCGGCACATAGAGCAACGGCTCCATCCTGGGCAACGCCCCATCAACCGTACTCAGCCATTGGCGGAACCCCCGTCCTTCTCCCTCGATTTCCGCCTCTCTGAGGCGGTGGCGGATGCTAGGCCAAAGCGAGTACGGATGGTTGTCCTGCTCGTTGTCAGCAGATGCTTCGTTTGCAGCGGTTTCAGCCGATGGCTGGTCGGTCGTTGACGCAGCATCATCCGGCGCCCCGATCGCTTCCAGCAGGCTGGCTTCGTCATCAATTTCCTGCTGAGTGCGATAGCGTACGAAAACCGGATTTTGGGGATTGATCTTGATTTCCGCATCGCGGCCATCGTCGAGGCTGCTGATGCGCGCGAGCCACGCGCCGTTCAAGCCCACATCGTAGCCGACCACGATGGCGGACGACCGCACTCCACTCCACGCGACCGTGATCTCTATGCTGGCCGTCTCGGCGCGCCCCCGAATCTCATGCAGCAAATTATAAAAATCCCAGACTTCATCATTGTCGGTTTGCCATTCATCGAATGTATCCGGCACCAAATCCGGCAGGCTGGCGCGATTGAGGTTCAGCTCCAGCTTGATGCCGATGCGGCGGGAGAGATCGTGTTGATGGACGAGGTTACGGAAACCGCCGAGATCCACGAAATCCCCACCGTACAGCGTGCGATCCGGGTTGGCGTTGCGGCGCTCCAGCACTTCGCGCACATATTGCAAGGCTTGCAGGATGGTGCTCTTTCCCGCGCTGTTGGCGCCGAACAACAGTGTGATGGGTGCCAGCTCGACGCGGACGCGCCCGCCCACACCCTTGAAGTTTTCCAGCTCGATGGCGGTCAGGCGCGGCGGCAGATCATCCCCTGCGCGCGCACCACCTGCCGGGGTGTCGAAAACCTTGAGGAAATGTGCCAGCGCCTCCGGCGATGCCACACTCAACACCCGGCCATGGTGCAGCATTAGCGTCGTCCCGCCCCACTCCGGGAATTGACGTAGACGCGCATCCTTCATCAGCTTATCCGGTGTGGGACATATCACGCCGGGCAACTCAATAAAAGGCTCCAGTTTCAGGTCGGGATGGATGATGACTTGAATAGAGGACGACAGGGCGCGTTCCTTGTCGAGATAGAGGTATTGGCCGGTCGTTGGGGACAGATACTCGTCGAACCGAGTCGTGTCGCGGGTGCGAACGTAACGCAACGTGGTGAATAGCTCCTTGATTGATTCGATGTCCATCGCCATTGCTTTTATCCTTATAGATACCCTTGGAATGCTTGATGCTGTAGCGATTGAAAGAGAAGATCGCCTTGCTGTGCAGACACTTGCATTCCCGATTTTTGATGGTTGATTGAAGCGACGATTTTTTCGAACTTCAATTGATCGACCTTTCCTGGAATCGGAATTCGTACCTGCACAAGTTCAGCAGAACGGATACCCTTAACAGTTGATCCAGTGGAACGAGACAAAATATCACTTTGGACGATACGCTGGCGCAATGCCCAGCTTAGGTAATCCCATCGCAGCATCTCGCGAGGTCTGATAGCAATAAGCCTTTGTCCAATAGCAACTGGCTCTTGCGTATTCAGAACAGCGATATTGCCAAGCGGGGCTTCTGTCGTGAATAAAACATCACCAGACCGAGGATAGCCGCGACTCATCCACCATGAGTAAGTTGCCTCTGAAATAAACTCAGCTGGTTCAATATTGATGACGCCGTCACGTACGTTCTTCGCTGTAATCAGGCGTACCCCGCTATCTGACTTTTCGGGAGTTTTGCCCCGGTAGTCAATAAAATCGGTGCAGTCACTCAACTTTTTCCATTCATTATTCGCCTCGAAAAATAGGTCACCGAACATATCGAGGAAAACCGAACGCAGGAATTCATCGGCGAACCTGAGAACTTCGCGTCGTTTTGTACGGATGGCATCGGCTTTATCGAGGATGGTGGCGATGCGGCGCTGTTCATTTACGTCCCTTGGTAGCGGAATCAATGATTCGTAAATGATTCGATCCGAAACTGCCGGATAGCTCGCACCTGTAGCCAATTTCACCATTTCAGCTACAAACTTTGGACTGCAAAGCCAATGAAACAAATAGCGCGAGTCAATAACATCTGGTTTTGTACGCAGCACACAGAAACCAGTTGATGCGATAGCTCCGTCGTAATTTGCATCAATCTGTGCCACGCCATTCAAATTGGGGCGAACGGTAGATACCAGAATGTCCCCTGCCTGAACGAGTTGCCTAGCCCGGCTGGGTGCATCTTCCCAATTTAGCCGTTGTACCGCAGCCGTAACAATCCGCTTTTCATCCTTATCAATGGAAGAGAGATCGACGTATAGGAACTGGTCGTTGGAATTGCTGGCGGGTGCGATCTGGCTAACCTTGCGAACACATTCAGCAATTGGTCGGCACGTAAAATCCATCAAAGCATTGCCTCCAACTCATCCATATACGTCATGATCCCAGCCTCCAAATTCTTCATCCGCCTAAGGATATCGGCGGGCGGGTCGAACTGAGCTTCCTTATGTACCGTTTCCTTATACCTGCTAACCGACAGGTCATATTTATTACTGCGAATGTTAGCTACAGGTACCGTGAACGCCTTGGCGGTACGGTCACGAAAGTCGGCGCTGGCGGTACGGTGTTGTTGAAACTGGATCAGCACGTCAGGCAGGTCGTTCTCGGGAATTTCTTGGCGCTTGTCGTCGAGGGAGAAACCATCGGCTTGCACATCGTAAAACAAGACATCATCCGTCCGTCCGCCCTTGGTGAAGATCAAGATGGCCGTGGAGACACCAGCATACGGTTTGAATACGCCAGAGGGCAGCGAGATCACTGCTTCCAGTTGGTTTTCATCAATCAAATGCTGGCGTAATGCCACATGCGCCTTGCTGGAGCCGAACATCACCCCGTCTGGAACAATGGTGGCCGAACGTCCGCCATTCTTGAGCATGCGCAGGATAAGGACAACGAACAATAGTTCGGTCTTCCTGGTCTTGGCCTTCTTCAGCAACGATGGATGCACATCCTCTTCGTCCAGGGTGCCCTTGAAGGGTGGGTTGGCAGCGATAACGTCGAATCCCCCTTCGGCTTGCAGCCTGAATTTCTCTGGAAAGTTTTTGGAGAGGGTATCCTGATAATGGATATCCGGATTTTCGACGCCGTGAAGCATCAGGTTCATGGCAGCGATGCGCAGCATGGTCACGTCGAAATCGAAGCCGTGGAACATTGCGTTCTGGATATGCTCACGGTAGGGTTCCAGCCTGTCGCCGGGATAACTCTTGCTGCCATCCTCGAAGGTTTCCACCAGTTCCGGCGACGAGTATTGTCGGCACAGATATTCCATGATGCCGACGAGAAAGCCCGCCGTGCCACAGGCCGGATCACCCACCACTTCGGTAGGCTTTGGGTCGAGCAGTTCGACCATCAGCTTGATGATGTGGCGGGGGGTGCGGAACTGGCCGTTGATGCCAGCCGTGCTCAGCTTGCTCAACATGTATTCGTAGAGGTCGCCTTTGATGTCGCTATTGCCGAGCGGTAACAAGTTGATCTGGGTAACGGCGGACACCAGCAGACTCGCCTTGGAAACCATGCAGGTAGCATCCTTCATGTATTCGCCGAAGGTGGTGTTCTTGCCGCCCAGGTCGCGCAGGTGAGGGAAAACCTGATCGCGCACATGGCGCAGCATTTCCTCGCCGCCATATTCGCTCCAGTTCTTCCAGCGCAGGTTTTGCTGGTCGGGGCTGAAATTCTTGTGCGGCGATTTTCCAGTGCGGCCTGCCATTTTTTCGAAGCGGGTTTCTTCGATATCCAGCAGACGGGCGAACATCAGGAAAGAAATCTGCTCGATGACGGTGAGCGGATTGGTGATACCGCCCGTATGGAATTCCAGCCACAGGCGGTCGATGTCGTTTTTGAGTTGGTTGGTGATCATAATTCGTTGGTTTCCAGTTCGTTGCCTTCGGTAACCTCGGGCAGGTGTTCAAGTTCCAGAGCCGATTTAGCCACCAGATGTTCGGGTAAAGGGGTCTGCACAGACACGCCCAGCTTTTCAAATTCCTTGGCTTGTCCAATCAGGTTGCCCTTGCCGGTGTAGAGTTGCCCCATGGCCGAGTTGAAGGATTCTTTTGCCTTGTCGAGCTGTTTGCCCACAGTTTCCATACTGCCAAGGAAGGTGACCAGTTTTTTGTATACCTTTCCGGCTCGGTCAGCGAGTTCGGCGGTATGAGCGTTTTGCTCTTCAAAGCGCCAAAGCTGGCGCACAATATTCAGGCTGGTCAGCAGCGTGGTCGGTGTGGCTACCAGCACGTTCTGCTCGATGGCTTTCTGGAACAGATTCTCGTCAGCCCGCAGCGCCTCGACAAAAGCAGATTCAATAGGGATAAACATGAAGACCATCTCAGGCGAATTGAGGCCAGGCAGCTCGAAATAGGCTCGGTTCGATAGTTCCTGAATTCTGCTGGCAACCGCGCTGACATGTTCCTGTAATGCCTGCTGCCGAATGATATCGTCCTCAGCATTTACATACCGTGTATAGGCATTCAAAGAGACCTTGGCATCAATGACCAAGTGCTTCGACTGAGGCAGGTAGATTATGACGTCCGGACGCTTGCGGCCTTCTTCGGTGTTGAAGCTGACCTCGCGCTTGAAGTCTTGACCCTCGCGCAGGCCAGAGCGGTCAAGTACATTGCCGAGAACCAGCTCGCCCCAATTGCCTTGCTTCTTGGCTTGCCCCTTAAGTGCCGTTGCCAGACCGTGTGCCTCTTCGGTCATTTGGCGATTCAGGTCTTTCAGTTGAGTCAGCTCGGCTTTGAGCGTTGCCTGCTGCTCTGTATCCTTGGTGTGAATTTCCTCAACCTTGGTTTTGAACTCCATTATCCGATCCTTTAACGGATTGATGAGTTGGCCAATGTTGGTCTGGTTCTGTTCGATGAAACGCTTGGATTTTTCTTCCAGAATGTCGTTGGCGAGACTCTTGAACTGATTGGACAGTGCTTCCTTGGCTTCCAGCAGCAGCGCGAGCTTTTCCTGTGCCTGTCTGCGTTCGGCATCAAGGCGGGTGTTCAGTTCAGCCATTTCCGTGGTGAGACTATTGACCTGCGCCTCGGCCTGTGTGCGCTGTAACTTTTCCGCCTGGAATTCGCTGCGTAGTGAGGTTAGGGTCTCGCGCTCAGCCTTGAGCTCGGCATTGATGCGACCGGAGGCTTCGCGCAAGACGGCGGCCTGCTGGCTCGCTTCTGCCAATGCACCTTCTAATCCAACCAATTTTTCATCAAGCACAGGAATTCGACTGGCCCGCTCGTTCAGCTTGGAAAGCTCATCACGGGCTTGGTTGAGTTCGTTCTTCCACCCATTTGCTTGTGATTGCAGTTGCTCGTGCGCCTCACTCAGTTTCCCACGTTCCGCTTCAATGGAGCGCGCTCGTTCATTTGCCATGGCAAGATCGACCGCAACCCCGGCTTTACCCTGCTCGGCAGCGGCGGTAATTCTGCCTCGGGTCAGTAGCCAGGTAATCAGCACGCCAAGGGCCAGGCCGATGGTGGCTGTAACTAGGGCAAGGAATTGGCTGTCCACGAATCTCTCCTGTTCTTAATTATTGGTTGACACGTTGATTGCTGGCAGGGTGGAAGCCATCAATTACTGCGATCAATTCTTCAACCTCGGCATCATCAAAAACGCCATCGGGGCCATCCTCGCTGACTTGGGTAAATGGTGACTCGTAGAGCTTGTCCAGAGTGACGATGCCAAACTTGGCGATGTGGTTTTGCAGCAATGCCATGAAGCGCTGCTGCTTGGCCGAAAGCTGTGGATGCCGAGCGAAGAATTCGCCGAAGCGCTCGGCCACAACTTCAGGCTCCAAGCCGACGATGGTACGGATTGCCGTCGCCAGATCGCCAGCGGTATCAGGGTAAAACTCGGTCAGCCAGGTTAGATTCACGTCAGGATGTTGGGTAAGCACCAGGCTGACCAAGGCCATGAGATCTGACTCGGCAACGGGTTCGCTGCGACGAATTTTTCGCAATGTCGGGTTGGTGTCGAACAAGCCAGCGAGCACCTGCTCGACGCGTTGCCGGTACGCCACCAATTCAGTCCCTTCAAGTTTTGGCATATGGCGACCGAACTCGATCTTGCTGGCATCTTCTGTAATGTCCAGAACACGCGGTTTGCCGCCGACGGTAGGCCCATCCACGCGATGCCGCATGATTCCGCGCAATTCCTCTCTTAACGATTCAAGTGCAGCCACATCGGTTTGATCAGTGATCAGCTTCCAGAAATCACCACTGCGTACTTTTTCGATGGTGGCCAGTTTGTCGCGAACGACATTGACGTTAATGGGTAGCTGCGCAACGAGGCCGATGAGGTCGTCCCGCAGATTATTGAACTCGGCTGATTTCTTCAGCAGTTCGCTCTGCATCCGCCCAATCAGCAGGTCAAGCTGGTAGGCTGCTTCCCAGTTTCGTGTATCACGCCACTGCATAAGAGGAGCAATGTCCTTGAGCAGGGATGAACGCGTTGCGGCACTCAACGCCGGTAACACTCCAGCACGTTGGACTTCACGCACCTCGCGCCACTTCTCGCGGACTGCGATGGTGGTTTCCGGTAGTGCCGCGATGTCGGCCTGAAGCAGCTTGATGGCCAGGTCGAAGGCATCAGCTTTCGCAACTGCAAGCGCGGTATCAGCCAATTGTAGGCGGGTCTCAAAAAGCTTTTGCAGCAGCGATTTGCTGATCGCAGGATTGGCTTCGCGGTAACTCTCTTCGAAATAGGCGAAGTTGCCCCAGTGGTCAAAAATGTGGAACTTGGTTTTGTCCTGACCCGGCCCATTCAGATTTTCGCATAGCCGAGTTCCCCGTCCGATCATTTGCCAGAATTTGACATAGGATTTTACCGGCTTCGCGAACACCAGATTAACAACTTCGGGCACATCGATGCCGGTATCCAGCATATCAACAGAGATGGCAACGGTGAGCGTATGCTTTGGGTCTTTGAAATCGTCTATCAACTGCTCGGCACGGACATCGTAGTTATCAATTACTCGGCAGAACTCCCCACCATATTGGGGATACATCTCATCGAATATCCCCGCCAGAAATACTGCATGGTTGTGATTGCGGGCGAAAATAATGCTTTTGCCGGGGTGGGAACCACTTGCATCGCGGAGACCATTCTCCATCAAGTTACGCAAGATGGCGCGATTGGTGTCCTTATTGAACACGACCCGATCCATATCGGTATCGTCGTAGTCGATGGACTGTGCATCGGCCTCGTCATTTTCCAGTTGCTCCTGCTGCTCCTTGGAAAGTTTCTTGTACTCGATTCCCCGCCGCAGAAACTCGGTGGTATGTGTATAGACCTCGAAGGGCACAAGGTAGGGCGGTACATGGCTGATGGCTTCCTGATAGCCGAAATACGAAGTGGGGTCGTCGTTCTCGCAGGAAAACAGTTTGAAGGTGTTGCGGGAAATAAACTGAACGGGCGTGGCGGTAAGGCCCACTTCGAGCGCATCGAAATAGACAAACAGATCACGGTAGCGGTTGTAAATACTGCGGTGCGATTCGTCGGCAATGATCAGGTCGAAATAGCCGACATCGAACATTTCATAGCACTGCATCATCGCCGGATAGGTGGCGAGATAGATACGGTTGGTCACGTCGCCAGCGGTTTTTGAGTTGATGTGGATGCGCGGCTCGCCGGGCAGGAATTCCTTGAAAACATCATCCGCCTGCTTGCGCAGTTCGCGCCGGTCGCACAGAAAGAGGATGCGCTTAGCCCATCTGGCACGCGACAACAGCTCACACAGCGAAACAGCGACACGGGTCTTGCCGGTACCGGTAGCCAGCACGACAAGCGATTTGCGATAGCCAAGGCTGAATCGCTCGCAAATGCGTTTGAGGGTTTCGATCTGATACATCCGGCCCGCTATTTCTGATTTCGGAGTGAGCGTGTCGAGCGACAGTTTGTGGTGGCGCTGGAAGACCAGGTATTTCAGGCTTTCTTTTGAGTAAAAGCCGAACAGACGGCGTGGCGTCTGCTTCTGGGCGTCGTCCCAAATGTAGATGTCAAAACCGTTGGTATAAAAAATGACCGGGCGTTGGCCATATTTTTGTTCAAGGCCATCAGCGTAAAGCTCGGCTTGGGTGCGTCCGACATCCGCATCCTTGGAGGTACGCTTGACTTCAACTACGCCCAGAGGCTTGTCGTTTTCGTCCCACAGGACATAATCGGCATAGCCGATGCCGGTCTTGTTCTGCGGTTGCGGAATTTCAATCTCCTGGCCAACTTCGTCAGTTGATGCGCCAGCTTGCCCGACTTTCCATCCAACGGAAACGAGCATGGCGTCGATCAGCCGCTGTCGGGTAGTTGCCTCGTCAAAAGCGAGTTGATCTGCGGCAGCACTACCATTGGCAACCAACTGCTGCAATTCATCTTCAGTCCGCTCAACGGTTACTTGTTGGGCTTTTGCCAGTTCGAGTTGTTGCAGTATTGCCTGCATCTGCTGTTCCTGCTCAGCAATTTGGGCAAGCAGGCGCTGACGATCTTTCTCCAATTTCTTTGCATCGGCTGGTGGCGTGGGTGGCACGAAGGCATGAATGCCTGAAACCAGCCCACCGTCAAAGGTTACGAACACCCAACGGGCAATATCGAACGCTTCCAGTACCATGGCCAGTGCCGTTGGCGTTGTGCCTTGGTTGGCATGAACGGCCTTGTTGCCATGCATCCGCAGTGCATGCAGCTTGGTCAATACTACGGTCGGAACCCGAGCTCGAAAAGCATCCTCATTCAGAAGATCATTCAGGTTTGGTTGGTATGGCTTAGGTAGGCGGAAGGCGTCATAGACCAGATCGACGACTCGCTCGGTAAATAATCGAAGTTTAGCCAGTGATCCCGCTGGGTCGTTGAAAGCATAATGCTCGGCAAAGCCACCCAGGGCAGCCAGATCGGCGCGAGCATTACGCAGAAACTCGAAATTCTTAGATTGCACACGCCCCCCTTCGACCGAGGTGGCCGACTGCGATAGCGAAATTGTATGGGAGGCGTGCATAATGTTTCTTGCATAAAATTACTGGATGCACACATCTCAGCAATCTACGTGCCAGCTTGTCGGATTTTTCTTTTTTCATCGTTCTACACCGTAGCGATTCATCCAATTAGTGAAGGTCTGGTAGTTACCAAAACCTAGCAGTTTAGAGGCTTGCGTCTTGTTGTTACGGGTATGATCGAGTGCCCGTTCAATGTAATGCCGTGCTACCTGAGTCATAAGTGCTTCCAGCTCAAGGCCGGACTCTAAGGAGCGATTCAAAATGCCATCATCACCACGCATTGCCTTGGGTGACAGCAATATCGCGTCTTTGATTGCTTCTAAGCTAATGGATTCATCGTCTGACCAGACGGCAGCTCGCTGCAAGGTGTTGAACAGTTCACGAATATTGCCCGGCCAGACATGCTGAAGCATAAGGTTTTTTGCGGATACAGAAATTTTCTTATGTTTGATACCTATATCCGTAGCTGCGTTGTTTACCTGTCGCAAGAGCACGTCAATCAGTAATGAAATGTCGCCAGACCGTTCGCGCAATGGCGGCAATTTTATAATGGCTACCGCCAGTCGATAAAAGAGGTCTTCACGGAAATTGCCATCGGCAACCTCGTTGATCAGCGTGCGGTTGGTGGCAGCAACTACACGGACATCGATTTTTCTGGGCTCGCTGGAGCCGACAGCAGTGACTTCACTTTCTTGAAGTGTACGCAGCAACTTGACCTGAATCGCTTTGGGTAGCTCACCGATTTCATCCAGAAAAATGGTTCCGCCGTCGGCGCGTTCGAAGTGGCCCTTGCGGTCGGCCACTGCGCCAGTGAAGGAGCCCTTCTTGTGGCCAAAGAATTCGGACTCCACCAATTCGGGCGGAATTGCACCGCAGTTGACTGCGATGAAAGGCTTGTCCGCTCTCGGACTGGCCTTGTGGATGGCGCGAGCCATCAACTCCTTGCCCGTGCCGCTCTCACCTTCAATCAACACCGGGATCGAGCGGATGGCCACGCGCCTGGCCTGCGCGATTACTCGCTTCATGACTGCGCTACGATGGATGATGCTGCTGAATTCCGCACTCTCTTCTGGCGTACCCTGTGCCAAAGAAGTTAGCCGCTCATCAGATTGTTGCAGAAGCTTGGGAATAAATTCGGCGGCAATATCGAAAGGAATGTCGGCTTCCTGGACGCCTGATTGTGGGGATGACTGAATCAGCCTAGCCGGGTGGGTCGTTTTCGCCAACAGTATCCAGACCGAGGCCATGGCCGGAGTGCCGGGACTAAGGTGATAGGTTAGTTGCGCTCCGTGCCGATCAATTGTCTCCAGCACCTCCAATACACGCTCATAAATTTCACCGAAGTTGATGGGCGATGTCAGCTTGGCTGTGCGGAGGTGAATCGCCGCATCTGTCTTAGGTGTCAGCCACTTGATATAAGCTTTCGACTCCGCTGCCGAAAAATCACTGAGAAGATAGATTGAATCGTACTTGCCCGCCTGCACACCCTGCGCAATGGGGCCGAGGCCAGCCTCGCGCTCACCCGCAGCAGCTTTAAGATCGGTTCGCCCCATCCAGGCAACAAGACAATTACTCGGCATATAAGTATTTTTGTGATTAGTAAGCTATTTTATGCCTGCCCTTCCTGAATAACAATCGCCGAAAAGTAATTGTGTTGCTGAAGTTGATTTGGAATGTCTAAAAGTTACCCAATTCCTTGCAGCAAAGCAGTCGCTCGCCTATGACCGTTGTTGGCCGGACATGGTCTTTCGTCTATCTTACTATTGACTGACGGTTGTCGAACAACTTTCAGACATACGATTTCAAATTCATCTTTTGGCAACAGGTAACCCGAAGTGGGCATGGCAACTTTCCGATAAAGATTGTGGGGAATTATTAAAAAAGTTAATTTGTGGCTGCCTTAAATTTGCTGGATTCGATGATTTTGAAAAAAAACTGCATTAGTTTCGGATCGTGTTTGCCCCCCGTTTCGGACTGTAAAATAGACATGATTTCCAAATGCGTTCTTGCTTTATGGTATGACCTTGTTACGGCCATCGCATCATAGCTATCGGCGATTGAGATAATGCGTGAACAAATTGGAATATCCTCTCCAATGAGCCTATCTGGATAACCAAGTCCATTGTAGTATTCGTGGTGGTGTCGAATTACCAGAGCGGCACGAGGCGCGCCTTCGATTTCAATCGAAGACATGATATTTTCACCTATCGTTGAGTGCTCTTTCATTTTCTCCCATTCAACCGCGTCATGTTTCGATGGCTTAAGAAGGATATTGTCAGGTATTCCAATTTTGCCAACATCATGTAACAAAGCAGCTATTTTAAGAATACCTAAGTCCTTCTTAGCCAGCCCAAGAGCCACCGCTATTTCCTCGGAAAGGCCAAACACGCGATCAGAATGAAGGCGCGTTAATAGATCACGATGTCCCAGAGCAACTGCCAACGCCTTGGTGTAGTCGTAGAGAGCAATGAATGTGGGGTCTTCTTGTCTCATATTGAGCGACCTACTTTCGCTATGAACGATTTCTACTTGGGTACATCGTGGCACTAATTAAATTGGTTGGCAACCTCAATAGTCTGTTCCTAGCAGAGCTTGCTCATTCAGCATTCTGCACAACGTGAGTTTCAACCTGAAATAACACCGGTCACTAATTTAATAAATCCGCTTTCCGCAGCAGGTAACCCGCAACAGTCTGTGTAGGTTAACTCACCGACAATCCCCTGGTATTTACGTCTGTTCATTAGCACCGAGCTGTCCTTCACCCGCACCAATTTGATGTAAAAAAGCGGATCAATCTGCATTACCTGTGGATTTGTACCTAGAACTGACTCACTTGTCGCAATAATTCGTAGTCGAATGCTCCGCGTGCTTCCGCACGGTGTTTGCAATAAGGCAGGCGTACGGTGATCCACATCCTAAATTCAGACTGACATTTTCAAAATAATCATAAAAAAATGCATAAACATAATTGGGCCGCCTTCATAGCTATCTGTGCTGTTATTCTGGTTTTTGTAAAACCTGTATTTGCTTACGAAGCTGGAATAATAAAGACCGTGCGCGGACAGGTAATAATTGAACGCGGGACTACCCAATTAGAAGCGAAGGTTGGTGATACTGTTCAAGAAAATGATCGCGTCAGTGTGCAAATGGGGAGCAGTGTCGGCATCAGCATGAGCGATGAAACATTGCTTAGCCTTGGCCCAAATTCTGTAATGGTCATTGACCGATACTCCTTTAATCCAGTTACACGAGAAGGTCGGGTCGAAACATCAATACTAAAAGGTACATTGCGCTTCGTTACTGGCCTCATTGGTTGGTTGAATCCCGGAGCCATAAAGGTAACGACACCTACAGCGGTAATTGGCGTTCGTGGTACAGACTTCATTGTTGAGGTTCACGATGTCAAATAAGCTATATTTTCCTATATTCAGTCTTATGGCGGTGATGCAAATTGCTGGTTGTGCAACACCCTCTGAGCGTGTGATCTTGTTGCCCCGACCAGATGGTTCACCCAGCGCAGTTGTCGTTCAATTAAAAGCAGGAGCTACCGTTGTACTTGACCGCCCCTATATGGTGGCAGCTGTAAACAAAAATGAAATTAGAACGGTGCAAGTAGATGAAGTAGCCATTAATCTGCGTTACAAAGAACTGATTGAGGCGCTTCCTGCGAGTCCTAGATCCTATTTGTTGTTCTTTGATTTTGGCGATACGCAATTAACACCCGAATCAGAAAATATTGTGCAGGATATGTTGAGTGACATCAAGAAATTGCCTGCCCCTGAACTTATTATAATCGGGCATACCGATGTGATCGGCACCGATGACTTCAACGATGAGCTTTCGCGTCAACGTGCTATTCGTGTATTTGAGATGCTTAAAGCTAAAGGAATTGATACTAGACTTGTTACTACAGTAGGTCGAGGTAGCCGTGATCCACTTGTGACTAACAAAAAGGGCGAGTCTGAAGCAAAAAATCGGTGGGTTGAAATTCGTTTAAAATAGCCATATTGCCTGCCGTAAAGATTCTATGGTTTATGTCAAGGCGTTTATTAGTCGCTTCGGGTCGAATACAGTCTTATGGGTGTAGATCGACCAAGCTGTGCGCGCAATGCGCCGAGCCAGGATGACCAAAGCTGCAGTACTTGGTAGACCTTTATCGCGATAGTGCACATAGAGCGGATGCCAAACCTTCGTTTTTGCAGCAGACAATGCAGCCAGAAAAAGTAAACGTCGCAGTTCGGAAGGGCCGCGTTTGGACAGACGCCGTTTGCCGCGATGCTGCCCGGAGTCATCCGGCCTGGGGTCCAAGCCGGTGAACGCAACAAAGGCATCTGCGTTCTTCACGGGCACACGGTCAAGCGCATTAACGAGCGCAGCACTAACTACCGGACCGACGCCGTCGATCGTGCGCAAATTCGCGTCATGCTGTTTGCGATCTGGATTTGCCTCGACAAGCTTTTTGACGCGCTGGTCGATGTGCGCAATGACTTGATTGAAGTGCTTTTTAAGCGACTTGAGATCAGTACCAAAGCCATCCACGCCCTTGAGCGACATGCCGAGTGCTGCACGCAAGGAAGTCATTTTGGCGCGGCGTTTGATCAACTGGGCAATCTCGTATTGTTCCGGTGTGGGCGGAATCCAGGCGTGTAGTTTGGTGTGTTCGTGTGCGACCATGCGTGCTAGAAGTTCTGCGTCCACCCGATCGGTCTTGCCACGCATCCCAACACCCTTGGCGTAATTGCGGGCATCCTTGGGATTAAGTATAAAAACGATGAAGCCAAGCTGGTGAGCCAAGTTGGCAAACAGCTCGTGATAAATGCCGGTGGATTCCATGCCGATGCGGCTGCCAGCAGGTAGCTTCTTGAGAAAGGCCCGCAAAGCAGTGCGCTGATTCGCGAGTGGGCGTGTTGGAAAACTTCCCTCCGAACAGGCCACGACGATTTCATCCTTGGCGACATCGCCGCCAATATCAAGTATTTTGGTTGGAGTTTGCATGATGTGTCTCCTGTGATTAAGATCAAGGATGCTGGGGTGGACACACCGGCGTTAGCTTGCGGTCAAATCGGCGGTCGTAGCCGCTAGATTCCTCATCGACGCTGGGTGGTGTGGGTGGGGGAATTCTTTGCGAGTCTGTCTCTCAGCAAGGAGAGCAGATGCGGCCATAGGCCCCTCCACCTCGGCTTTTAAACTATTACAGAAAAAAACCAATCACACCAGCCCAACCATACAAGCGGCCATAGTCGAACGTCCCGAGATGGCCGATTGTGTTGAAAAACTCTGGAAATATTTTACCGTTTTTCGGGCTGAAGTTTGATTTAAATTTTATTTAGTAGCTCTCGCAGATTTGCAAGATTAGATTTGACGGTTCGACTTCCCCTATTGGCCTTTAAGCAGGCATTATTTTCTTCTCCGGTGCATCAGGTACTAGCCATTTGGCCATTCGTCGCAGATTTTGCGCAGTCGCCGCCAGCAGGAACTCATCCTGCGCCCCGCTGAATCCTCTTAATCGCAGCTTGTTCATATTTAGGATGCGCTTCAAATGCGCAAAGAGCATCTCGACCTTCTTACGTTGCCTGCATGATTCCTTGAAGGCATCTGTTTTTCCTATGGCTCGTGCAACGTCTCTGGCCTTTTCATGAATACTGCGTGGGATTTTGCGAATCGGTGTGTTCGGACAGCAGCGATTCTTATTCGGGCATGCTGCACAGTCTGGTTGGCTTGAGCGGTAGAGAATCGTATCGGCTTTCGTAATTCGATCACGAGGATTCTTGAACGGACGCCAATCGCAGCGTAACGCATGCCCTTCCGGGCAGCGGTATTCATTGGCTTGTTCATCCCACTGGAAATCACTGCGAGAAAGTGTCCCGTCATTTCGCTCCGATTTACCGGCTACATGGGTATGGGGCGCGATCTTCTTCTCATCTACTAGCCAGCCAAGCATGGCGGCAGATCCATAGTTCGTATCACCCACCAAGCGATCCGGCTTGATCTCGAATTTCTCTTCGACACGTTCGATCATGGTCTTGGTTGCATCGACCTCTGCCGCCTTGTTGACAGCGGAAGCCTCAACATCGACGATGATGCCAGCTTCAAGATCAATCAGATAATTAGTCGAATAGGCAAAGAATGCGGGGCCACCTGGTGCAGCAGTCCAACTTGAGGCGGGGTCCGTCATTGAAATCATTTTCGTTGGCTCAGGTGTATCGTTCGCTTCTTCCAGCGCAGCAATGTATTCGCGAACCGGGCGCATCGCTTCCTCGCGCTTGCACCAATCCATCGCTCTCTCACCTTTTAGACCACGCTCACGCTGTGCATCTGCTTTGATGATACTGGCATCGGTGGCGAATCCTTCCCCGCGCACCAGTCCCTCGGTCATGCAACGTTGCAGCACACTCTCAAACAAGTGACGGAACGCATCGCTCTCACGAAAGCGACCATGACGATTCTTGGAGAAGGTGGAGTGATCAGGAACCTTATCTTCCAAACCCAAACGGCAGAACCAGCGATATGCCAGATTCAGATGTACTTCTTCACAAAGACGACGCTCGGAACGAATACCCAAGCTGTAACCAATGATCAGCATTCGGATGATTAGTTCAGGATCAATTGAGGGTCTGCCGGTATGGCTGTAGTACTCAGAAAGATGTTGCCGAAATTCACTTAAATCGAGGTGGCGATTAATGCCGCGAAGGAGGTGATTTTGAGGGACCTGTTCTTCAAGGTCAAAAGAGTAGAAAAGACGTTTTTGCTGATCTGTCTGTAACCCAATCATATCAAGGCTCCCAGCTTATTTAGACAGGAGAAATTGTACCATTCTCAGCGTCAAAAATCGAGGGAGTTTTTCAACACAATCGGCCGGTGGCAGTCCCTCATCCATCACAACAAAATATGGCTCTTATGTGCAGTGAAGCAGCCACTCATTTTTGCTGATAATTAACATTGCTCACGACAACTTTAAGTTTACTCGCGAGGGTTTTCTACCCGGTGCAACCTTGGGAATAAATCCACTAATTCGACAGCTCATACTCTCTATCTTTATTCCCTTCACATAGCGTGTTGACTGACAAATCATCACTTCATTTTTTGCAGCCAACTCGACCAAATGAAGTCGAGTTAAATCAAGTGAAAAACCGGTCGCAGCAGCGATCTCAGTATCGTCTATTTCGCCATGTGATTTTAGGTACAGAAGAATTTCATTCATATACAACAAGACCGGCATTTCACCGGTCATGTCATTATTTACTTTTTGACGCCGTTTATTGCAGCCTTTAGCGATGCACCAGCCTTAAATGCCGGAACCTTGGATGCTTTGATTTTTAACTCAGCGCCAGTTGCCGGATTTCGACCAACACGTGCAGCACGTTTGCGGACTTCAAATGTTCCAAAGCCAACCAGTGCAAGTTTGTCACCCTTCTTCAACGTGGAAGTGATGATTTCAATCAGTGCGGCGACGTTGCGGTCAGCCCCTGCTTTGGTGTTATCTGTTTTTGATGCGAGTGTTTCTATGAGTTCTTGACGATTCATTTTGTACGGCTCCCTTGCTTGAAAATTTATTTTGGAAATGATTCCGTTCATGATTGTTAAGTATATTGGGACTAGTTGCAATAGGAATGTAGCACCTCGATTGAATTGATAGCGAAGATAAATTTGCTAAAGTACGTAATTTTAGTAGCATTTGACGCCATCCCAACGCGTTCATGCCTTGCATTAGTCATTACGGCAAGCGTCGTAGCATCGCTCCAAGTTGTGCTGCTTGTGCTAACTGAAATACTAAATAGTAATAACGACCGGTTTAGTAATAATTAGTAACACTGAATTACTAACCGGTCCCTTTGAGTAACGAGTCGTATGTTGGCTAGTTACTAATTGGCATTACTTAGTAGTAGAAAGTAACGGCACTTTCCAGAAACCCGCACCAATTTTTTTAGCATCCGCTTTTTGATTGTCAATAAGTATTATGTCTCATCAAATTACGAGTAATAGAGTAGCAATACAAACTGGTGGGAAGAAATTGAATATCAGGCGAACCTTGCTCCGTCAGAGTTCGAGTAGTTACTAGTAACGGCTTACGAATCAATGGGTGTTTTGCTGCAAATTCACGTAACCCACGCAAATCGCTTGGTGTATCCACAATTCGATCTGACCATTTCACTTCCACGGCAAAGTCGGGTTTCTGCGTTCGCTGATTCACGGAAACAATATCTACCTCCAAATCCAGCCTTCCAGATTTCCAGCGAGCATAGTGCAGTGACGTGGATAGATGGGCACTGTGCATCCATTGACTCCAAACCGCCGTTTCGGCCAGTCGTCCCATTGCGTCATCTTCTGCACTGACGAACCCGAACAAAGCAGCTCGAATCGAGGGGTTGGTCAGATATACCTTGAAGGTACGTGCCCGTTTCATGCGAAGGGCATTGTCATCTACCCGCTGTACGCGCTGAATCAGGAAGGCTGCTTCGAGATATTCCAGATAATCCGTAATACGCTGTTTACTCATGCCAGCATGTTGGTGCAGGGACTCTAGACTCAACTCATCGCCAGTATTAAAGGCGAGCACATTAAAAAAGCGATTGAGCTCTTGGGTATCGCTAATTCCAAACAGGCTGGGCAAATCCTTGAGCAAGACCTTATCTATAATGTCATGCCATAAGTACCGTGCTGAATTGCTTCGTACTGCCGCATTCATCACTGCTTCCGGAAAACCGCCGTAGTTCAGGTAATTGATGAACTCTTCATTCAGCGCGTCAATATTGGTCGCAAGATAAACTGCATTGTTTTCAGCATCTATCCCCTGCTCTATGATCAGCGCCTTTTCACGACCTATAAAAGAGAGGTATTCGGCAAACGTCAGGGGTGGAAGGATAAAGTCGGTGAATCGCCCGGCACCGGACTCGCGGCTTTTCATTTGCAGGGTGGCTGCTGCGGAACCACTAGCGATGAACCGAATATGAGGGAAGGAATCCACCAGTGACTTAAGATGCACTTCCCAATCTTTAAGATACTGAATTTCATCGAAGAGTATCCAAAGTTGTCGATCTGCCGGATGGCGGTGTAGGTCAATAAATAGACGCACCAAACTTTCAAGTGAGCGCCCAGAATATATCGGCGTATCCAATGACAGGAATAATAACGTCGTTCCTGCTTTACCTTCGTCCAGTATCGCTTGGATGACGTGCGTTAACATGACGGTTTTACCTACTCGGCGCGGACCGATCAATACAACTGCTCGGCGTACCGATGTTTCACTCACCAATTCGTAGAAAAAAGGGAAGTAAGCGCGTCGTGGCCAGTTAGCTCTTTCTGACTCAATCCCCTGCCCTGCAATCCACCAGGGATTATCAGTATTCATGCGACGCTGTACTTCTTGAACTGGTATTTCCAAAGATCTGTTCATTTAAGCAAATCACTTTTTGTCTAATTTGTCACTTTAAGCTTACTATTTATTGCTTAATCAAACAATATCTTTTTTTACTTTTTACATCATATAGTTGAAATGTCATGGGCACATCAGAACGATCGTTCTTTTTTTATTTGTTTTTCATATCGAATGAGCTACGCTGGTCGCTCTGATGGAATAATAAGCACGCGGATTGCTGCTCATCAGCTTCAATTAGGCTATACCATAGCCAATTTGGTCATATTGTTGTAAAAAGCGAGTGACAAATCGCAAAACTGGCATTATGATTCTGACTCGCCACATGCTGACGGCGTTAAAGATAGCGCAGCAATTCAAACCAGCCGAAAGGCGCCTGTCTCACTCCCAAACTAGATCCGTCTGTTATAACGAACTTCGTAGCGAATGTATTCCGACTTCCGAACGCATTCGCGACTGAGTTCTTCTGACAGTCAAAGGTTTCTTCAGCGCAGCTGAGAATCGGCGTCGCACGCAGCGACATTTCAAACCGACTCAATAAAATGAGCCACTTCACAAAACCAAGTTGGGATAAACCTCAATTCATGGCCCACCACCAGCAACAAGTGGTTTTCCATGTCTTCAAAACATCTGTCGTTATTGTTTTCCTAAATTCGACATTTACACAGAGACGGCCTTTGGCCGACCAGTAAAACCCCGCTCCCCTATTGAGTTTCTTTAAATATGGACACGGACGAAAATGTTCTCAAACGAATATTTTCTAATCATACCGCAGCAAATTCCAGAAGTTATTTATGGATTCATGCTGCACTCGCAAAATGAAAAAAGGTCTGGGCCTGGAAACCCGGAAGACGCGATCACGCGACGAATGCGGAGCACATCTCTTTATATTAGAGTTGCGCGATTTCCCAATCTCAAGCCTCCTTTATTTTCATTTCTGCGCAGAAATACTCCAACTAAACCACAGCTGTCCGGCAGCCCATAAAAACCGGAAAACGAACTTGTTTGTGGACGCCTGCGCGAGCTGCAATCGCTGCGTAACACTTACCACCCGCCACTGGGGCGCAAATGAAGTTTGTTTTTTGACAGAGGGGGACTTGGCGGGTGCCAAATCTAGCCCCTCCCCTCTGTCTTCTTGCAGTTTTTATCGCTTTTATTGTTATTTATTTATTACTTTGGATATTTGAGATTGGAGATTGAAATGGCAAAAAATTTTAGATCAGGTTCGCGTGACATGAAAAAGTCGGTGGGGTTTGCATTAAAAGATTCGGTGGAACTTGGATTTAAAAGTCATTCCACTGCCGGCACCCAAACAGCCCGCTTTAATAAATTTGTTAAGGAGTTAAAAGAATACAACCCGGACATTAAGAAATTAGAAGATATTAGCGTCGCGGTAATTATCGACTATGGACAGGAGTTGGCGCATCGGGTCGCAGAAGGAGAACTGGCGGCCAGCACGGCGCAAAACTATATTTCTGCAATCAATAGCGTTATGAACCTAGCCACCCATGGTCGTTGGGGATCGATTTCCCCGACAAAGGACTGCGGCATCCCGAAGAAATCTCAGGTGAGGATCACCATTCCCGCGAGCTTGGATCGTGTTAACTATACGAGTTGCCTAAACTCAATATCTGTTTACTTCGGTGAACGTGCCGCTGCCATCGTTTCTTTGTGCCGCGAACTCGGGTTGAGATCAAAAGAGGCGAGTCTTGCTAACGCGAGAAAACTTTTGTCTGAGGCTCTGTCAAAAAATGAAATTACGGTTATTGGCGGGACAAAGGGAGGCCGTAAACGCACGATTCCAATCACTTCGACTGAGCAAATTGAAGCTCTAAAATTGGCCGCAACTGTTCAAGGTAAAGACAAATCAATGATTCCATCTGATCAGAGTTGGCGGTCGTGGAGAGAAGGCGGTCTTAGAAAAATTCGCGAAGCAGTACAGAAATTTCTCGGTGCGACCGGCCTGCATGACCTCAGAGCCGGGTACGCGTGCCAGAGATATACAGAATTGACTGGTTTCAATTCACCTCTCCTTCCGGGGCCTCATGCAGACAAGAAGACGGATCTCAATGCGAGAAAAATAATTGCTGAGGAGCTCGGGCACTCTAGGACTCAAATTATGAACTCTTACATAGGAGGACGTAAATATGTTGTGGTATGAATTGGAATTCAGATTAAATGAATATTGTAAGAAGGGTGGCAAAATCAGTCGCCGTAAATACATCCGCCGTATTAGACTATTTTTTGAATTTTGCAAGAATTCGAAGGGAGTTAAGGGGCCAGATCAAATTGGCAAGCAACATGCTCACGAATGGTATAACTCGGAGCAATTGGCAATTCGAACTCTTACTGATCATTACTACGCAATAAAATTATTGTGGAAGTTTCTGAAACGCAAGGGAACTCCCCCTTACCCCAAAACTCTTGAAGAAGCTGACTTACAAACTCTGTTTGATAAATACCAAAAGGAATATATCTTATTGTCCAAGGACTACAAGGACTAACTTTAGTTTCTTTCAAGCCATCCTCGAATTGTTATCGACCCGATTGGATGATTCGATTTACAAGAGCCAGATTGTCTCGTCTGATTGGGAATGTATAGCCAGAATATTGGGATTTTAAACTTGGTTTGCACCCTGCAATGCAGAAAAGTTGCAATTTAAATAGTACTGCGGGTATTGATTGTGCTTCGGTATGAGACGCTTTCCAAATGGTTGAAAATAAATTAGCTGATTTTTAGCTTGCGTTGCAGCCACTGATGAAAAAATTTGACAGAGGTATCTATGTCGCCATATCATAATCAAACAACTCTCCCCTATTGGAGTCGGGTTTCCGATGACCAACTGGGGCGACAAGGCCGCCGAAAGGTGGCTTTGTCATTTATACCTATCGGAATTTATGAAACAGCAACGTGCAATCGTCTATATTGACGGATACAACCTTTACTACAGTAGACTCCGAGGCACCACTTACAAGTGGCTGGACTTAGTTGCCCTTTTTCGCGATCAGATATTAAAACCGCAATTGCCGAATACTACTGTTGAAGTAGTGAAATACTTTACCGCGCCAGCCATGGGCAAGTTTGCTTCGCATGGTGTGAACTCAGTTACTGCGCAAAATGAATATCACCGAGCACTTAATGCAAAGTATCCCGGTGAGATCGAAATCATTTTTGGATACCATACTGCAGAGGAAGCTCGTTTAATGACCTTCCGTGATCCGCCTGACAAGAAAGACCGACTTTCAGTTTGGCGTATTGAGGAAAAGCAAACCGACGTCAATATTGCGCTTTCTATTTATCGTGACGTTGCACAAGGCAAAGCTAATACAGTAATTATTTGCTCCAACGATTCTGATTTAGTGCCTGCAGTCAAAGCCATTCAAGCAGACTTTTCTGAATGTAGCGTCGGGATCGTTGCACCATTACATGAACCGAATAGTAATCGCCACAGGCGCGGCAATACTGAATTGGAGAAGTTGGCAAATTGGACACGTCACTACATTCTTGATGATGAGCTTTCTAAATCACTTTTGCCAGATGTTGTGCCAACCAAAAAGAAGGCAGCAAGGAAACCGTTGCATTGGTGATCATTAAGCACCCAATAGTTTTGAAATTGCCTACGCAGTGAAACAAAAAGCATTATTGCGCATTAAAAGCAGTTTTTGCTTTACCAGCGGTCAGAGAGAAATCTTGGTTACCATATGGTACAAAGATACCGGCTCTGATAAATATGGTTGCCGCTAAACATTTGATTTAGTCTTAAAATGGGGGAGTCGCGAAGCTTTGCTTCGGACTGCTTGGATAATCAAAACAGGCGAGGATGTTCCTCGATTAGTTAGTTGCTACGTATTGCGAGGTACCGAATGAAAACATTAGAAGTTGTTGCACTTACGAGTGATATACCTGAAAAACATCTTCGCCGTGGTCAAGTTGGAACCGTGGTGGAAAATCTTGCCCCAGATGTAGTGGAGGTTGAGTTTGCCGATCTGAATGGAATACCTTACGCCATGTGTGCGGTGTCTGAAAATGCATTAATGGTATTGCATCATTTTCCAGATGCAATCGCGGCCTAAGCTAAAATCTACTGTCACCGATTTGTCACGTGACAGGGCACTAATGGCGCTATTCAGCGCTATTTGAGGCTAGTTTTCGATGTTGCGGGCATCGTAAGCGGTTGATTAATAAAGCCCTAAAAACAGAAACTCGCCCTACGAACCAAGGGGTCAGGAGTTCGAATCTCTTCGGGCGCACCAATAAATCAATGGCTTGCAGGTTAATCCCGGCAAGCCATTTTTCTTTTTACGCTTCATGGGTAAACCCATGGGTAAACCAGAAATTTGCTAGGCGATTGAACCGGCTTCAGCAATTCCCGCAGTCGCAGTCTCTCAAGCTCTTCCGTTGACCGCTCAGTCACGGCGCTTGCAAGATAAAGCGCAAGCCCCGCGCCTTCGCTATCGCAGTGGTATCGGACAGAGCGCAGAAGGCGATGATCCTGCCCTCTGCTTTAGCTCCGTAGCCCAGTGTGTCCGCTCCGTTACCGCCGTCACCTCACCACTGCGCCCTTCGCGAAAAGTACCTCGCCAAGGGCTTGCGGTTCGCTGTCGGCTAGTGCATGAGTAGTCGGAGAGAGCGCCGAAGGCATAAAGCCGCCATCGGCTTGCGCGCTGTTACACTCTGGTTTCCCTCCGTTGCCGCAGCCGCTTCACGCCGTCGCACTTCATGGCTTCGCCAAAGTCCGCTACGCCATCAAGCGCTCGCCGTTCGCAGGCTGCTGGTGCAGTGGTAGCCTGAACGTGCCGCGCCCCTCTCGACGTTCTGGCAAGGCGTTGTCGGCTGCGCCGGTTATGTGTGTGGCGGTGTTTAACATAAAGGCGTCTTATGCAAAGCGCAAGCGCCGGAAAACTCCCGCCCTTCGGGTTCGCATAAGAGGCCTTTATGTCTTGCGCCCTTCGGGTAAATATCGCCACACAAGTCAAAGTCAAATTCCATCACCTGCGGTGAGGGGCAGCAAAACGGGGCTGGTGTTGCGCCGCCCCTTCGCTTTTTGCTGCATGGTCGTGCCGGTCTATGTCTTGTCTTGTTGTGGTCGCTTCGCGGCTTATGTGGGGGGCGCTTTCCCGCTAACGCCCCCCCTCCCCCAGCGGCCAAGTGAAGCAAAGGCATGGCCGCACCCGTCCGCACTGCCACCCCTTGCCTTGGGTAAACCTGCATCCCCGCGCACCGTCCACTGGCTTGCGCCCTGCATCGCCCGCTGGTTCGCGCAGAGACGGGCAAGGCGAGGCAATGCTTATTCGGTCGGCTACGCCGGTTTGGTTTGTTTTTGTGAGGCGTGGTCGCTGCGCGGTATCGTTCACAGCGGAAGTGCATTTTGTTTATCGCGGCAACGTCACGGTGCAGGCATGAACCAAGTGCGCCTTCACCGTCACGCCACCGCTGTCGTGTGCGGGTCGTGCGCGTCAACAAAAAAACCATGCCGGACAAAACCCCGGCACCGGCTTTTTCATTGCCACACACCACCCTGAGATTCAGGCTTGGCCGCTGCGCGTTCTGTTTATTGCCCCCGCCCACCCAGCCTGTCAGGCTGCGCGGGGTCGCGCTGCGCTGCTCCTTTCCCGCTCACCGGCCACGCCTCCCATCCGCCCCAAGTGGCTCCCCAATGAATGATTACCCTCACGCCGCAGGCTGCTTGCCCGCTTGAAGCCTAGTCACAATCCGTATATCAACGAGCGCTCGAATTTCCGCCTCAGTGATTTCCAAGTCCTGCAATTGCTTGGCTGCATTCATGATGCGGCGTTCGGCCTTTTCGTGCGCGCTGCGGATTTGCCTACCCAAGCTTGATCCGCCAATCTCAGACCGGGAGACGGTTTCTTTAAGTGCCAGCAAGTCTATCAAGCTCGGATTTTCCAAGTCTTCAATGAATGCTTGGCTGACAGTATTCCACTGGCAAATGATTTTCATGCTGCCTACAAACAAATGTTCGCCGTCGTATGAAATTTGAACGGGGTCTTGCAGTGGGGGAAACATCGCAAGCGCTTGCAAAATATTAGGGGAAAATACCGCCCGGCCATGCCATTCGCCAATGGCATTCATGACGCTAGTCACTTCGCCTGATTCAATCGAGAGGAAGCCATTTTCATAGGCGAGCAGCACTGGGCCAAACTTCAACCGCTTCCTTTGAAAGACCTTGGTGCCACGTTTGAATTCCTTGAGTGAGACTTGCAGCACGTTGTTTAACAAATTGCCCTCCTATTTTTTTATACTCGACATTACTCATTTGTTAGCATATATTACTCGACATCGAATAATTATTGCTAGGCTTTTTATGATTAGCTGCCGCTTATCCACTATCTTGGGCGCAAAGCGTCTCAAAGTTTCCGACGTGTGCCGGGCAACCGGAATAGCCCGTGCCACCATTGACCGCTACTACTACGACAAAGTGAACAGCTTCGACCGCGAAGTGCTTGCCAAGCTGTGCCAGTTTCTCCAAGTCAAGCCGGGTGACTTGCTGGTGCTGGTAGATCAGGGCGAACTTTTCGGATTGCTAGAAACCAGCGACAAGGAAGCATCATGACTGAACGGGAATTAAAACTGCTACTCAACGCCAATGCGCTCAAGCACATTCAAGTGCATTACGCCGTCATGGCGCAAGGCTACATGATCGTCGCCGATGGCAACCCGCTGGAAACTGCCAAGCGCGAAACGCGGCAATTCAAAACTCTGGATGCCGCTGCCAAGTTTCTGTTCAAGGTGGGCGTGGCGGATTTTGCAGTGAAGTTGAAAACAAACTCCAACTAGCGGGGACACATCATGAGCGTCCACTACCTGCGCCCCGAATTTGAAACCGATGATGTATTGCCACGCAAACCGATACCCGGCGTTGATCCACCAGAAGGGCATCTCGGAACATGGACGCCAAGCCCACCCTATTTTCTAGTGATTCAATCCAAGCCGTCGGATGATGCAGAAAACACGGTACGCAATAGCTCTGAATGATTTCATCGCGCTCAACCAATCTGCACGTCCACACCTGATGCGCGCAATTTCTTGAACACTGCTTCCGCGATTGCGTCTGCCCCCGATTGCCCGGCCTGTTGTGGTGTAGCCAAGCCCCGTATGATTTCCCCTTGACGCTGACAAGCAACCTCGCCATAGCTGAAGAATGCCGTAAGCACGCCATCATGGCCAATATTTTGCGCCCATGCCATAAACTCTTCCGGCGTTTTGCAGGTGGTTTCACCTAGCCGGACAAGCGTATGCCGAAAACTGTGCGGGTGATAATACTTCAGCCCGGCTCCCTCGAAGGCTTCACGGAATATTTTGCATATTGCTGAAGTGCCTCTCCAATGCTTTCGATCCAGCCCCGCCGATTCAAATTGTTGTGCCGCGCCGACGATAACTCGCGTAGCAGGAAACAGAGGATCATCATTTCCCCAAAGCTTTTCCTTCTGCAAATATTGCACCCACTCTTCAACAATTTCGCGAACCTCATCCCCCACCGGAAGGAAGAATGTCGTAAAGGTTTTGCGGAATTTCGTTTTAACCTGACGCGCATCCTGATGCACACAATCCTGTGCAAGGTCTATATGCTGCAACTTCATGGATGCCATGGCGCTGACCCGCGCGCCGGTTAGCAGCGTAAATGCCAGCAATGCACGGTTGCGGCGCTCGATCTCAGTCGCGCGTGGCATCGTCGCAATAACATGCTTCACCTGTTCCATGGTTGGTGATCTTTGCTCCCGTTGAGCTGTTGCGATGCGCACATCATTGCCCGATATATTGAAAAAATCCGCATCGGAATAGGTGAACTGAGATTTGTAACCGGGTTGCCCAGCAAGCCAAAAAAAGAACCGTTGAAGCGCGGACAACGTGGAATGCAAGGTCGCCTTGCTCAACAGCTCGCCGGATCGCTGGCCTTTTTGTTTGGCCAGATGATTCTTGAACGCAATCGCTTGCTGGTGATGGAATGCCTTGAAGCCCTTGAAATGGGTATATTCCTCGAATCTGGCCAACGCCTTGGCGACGGCATCCACCGACTGCTCACTCTGGCGTTTCGCTTCCTTCAAATAGATAAAATAAATACGCTTGATGCGCTCGTTGCCGGGATTATGTTTCAACATGATTCTGCCTCCTGTTTGAAGTTAATGTTTACGGTAGGATCGCCAATCTCGTGTATGTGTCGCAACGCTTGCGGCATCGTTATGTCCATTTGTCCGCGAACTTGTCCCAGCTTGGACAAGCTGACGCGCCGGTTCATGATCGTGTAGCAGTCCGGGCAGATACCGACGAGGTTCCCCAGCATTGCTGTTTTCGGCTGATATTCCACCTCACCGTCAGGTTTTTTTGGCGCGCGGCACTTGACGCAGTACATCTCCCCCGGCTTGCACTTCTGTTTATTTTTCGTCCGCCTTGCTTGATGGAAAGCGGCAAGGTCGCCGCCGAGAATAAGCATTGGCCGCTGGTCGTTGAGGGTTGGGAGTCCGGCCTTGATCCACGCACGCACGGTGATTTTGTGTACGTCATACAGGTCGGCAATCTCTCCTACTGTGTAGTTGCGCTTGGTTTTGGCGCGCTTGGGGTTGTACAGGCGTTTTTTCATGATTAACTCAGCCGGGTTAGTTATGCGCCGCGACTAGCGCGGGCATAGGCGTTGCTGTTATCCGTAGTGCCGCTGACACTTTTTTCATTCGGCTGGATGGAAACCGATGAAACCGGCGAAACCGATTCAACCACCTCAACTTGCCATGCCTCTGCCGAGCGGTTGCCGCTGGCGCGGACAAAGCGCTGGCCATTGACGATGCGACCGGCGTGTCGTTTGATCCACCAGCCTAATTTGCGGCGGTTGATTTCGCCGCGCTCGTCGGCAATGTCGCGCAGCACCTCACGCAGTTCGACGTTTTCATCATTGAACGTAATCGCCTGCTTAACCGCATCGCGCACCATGGCCGGAGTTTTGCCGAATACCGCGAACCACGAAGCCAACAGACGCGCCAGTGTTTCGCGGTCGGGGTCTTCGGTCATGGCCTCGAACACGGACACAGTCGGGTCAGCGCAGCCGAGCCACAACAGCGGCTGGCGGCACAGGTCAGACCAGTCGCCGTAGCCCGCGAGCGATTTGCAGACGGCCTTCGGCCTGCCGGTGACGACCCATGCGCGCACGATGGTCAAGGCTGCCGAAACATAGCGGCCACGTTCGCGCAACACATCGCGCACTAGCTCGGGTCGCGTGAAACTGCGCGCCGCAGGCGTTTCACAGCCGGGGTCAAGGCGAATGGATATGCAGCGCCGGGTCATGTCCTGCACCGGCCCGACGTTGTTGCCGCTCGACAGAAACAAGGTGCGCGTGCTGACGGTGGCTGTCTTGGAAACACCAAGGATGCGCCCGCTCATGAATTCCGAAGTCAGCACCGTACACAGGCTCTTGTGCGCCACCAGATCGCCGGTGAGATTGTCGAACTCGACCACGGCAGGCGCACGCAACAACTCCGCGAGCAGCAGCTTTCTGCATTCCTCGTCATCGGCGGGAAATGTAGTCGGTGTGCCGCGTTGCGGGGTGGCAAAGGCCGTGATCAATTCGCACAGATAGGATTTACCGGAGCCAACCATATGCGCCCGTGCATGGATCATCGGCGCGTGTGCGAGGCTGGGCCGGATGGCGGCGGCAAGCATCGCCACCAAGGCAGCAGCCAGATCGGAATCAGCGGCGAAACTGAATTCCACCAACAAACTTTTCAGCAGCACCAGCGCGGCTTCGGCCTGCACGCGGGTCGGCTTATCAGGGACAGAAAACTCCCTCGCATCGAACACACCGAACATGCCGGTGGCCGTGTCATACCCCGCTGCCGTCATCAGGCTGCCATCAGGTCGCAGATAGGGCTGGCGCGCCAAGCCGTTCAAAACTGGCAGGTGCGGATAACTGGTCGCATCGAACAGCACCGTGGCATGACGGGCTGGCGGGTCGGCACGCACCCAATCCTCGGAACGTCCATCGTAGCGCTCCCACGTCGCAGCACCCGCTAATGCGCGCACGAGGGCTGGCGGGGATATATCCTGAACGCGGGTTTCGCGTGTGCCGGGGTCAGTGACCACGGTCACGATCAGACCGCCGCGCTGGTAGTGTCGGCGCGACTGCGCCAGTTCGCGCTCGGCTGCATCCACCACACGATTCAGCTCACCCGCCATGACGCGGATAGTCGGCTTCATGCGCGCCGCGCTGACCTCGATGTCGAGCGACCTCAGCAGATCGCGCACATGCCGCTCGGCACAATGGCCGTGCAGACACTTGAAGCCACCGATAGGCCAGAGGTCGTCTGGTTCGAAATACGCCGTGCCGCCATCCGCTTTCCCGGTGTGTTCTTTTACCCATGGACAAGTAATGGCGTGCTTGCCCTCACCGAGCGGAGCCTGATAAAGCCCAATGTTCCGCAGCGCGACCAGAACGGCATTCTCATCGGGACGCGGAATCCATACCGGATCGCCGTCGGAAGGACGTTCCTGCGCCGTGCGGCTACTCTGACGCTTGGGGCGCGCGGACTGCGCCATCTCCAACTGAAGACCATCGACCAGCTCCTCGGTTGAATAGCGTAACTCGGGCGACCACACCAGCATCCGGCACACAAACGGCGGCGCGTGCTTCCCGTTCACCGCCACCGGCAGTCTCGCCAAGCGCGCCCTTGGGCCATTTGCGCCGGGGTCGCACAAGTTGGCAGCGACGATGGCATTCATCAGATTGTCGGCGACGAGGCCATCAGTGAGCGGCTCGCGCAGCAGATAACCGGCCTGATGGTTGCCCGGTGAAGTCTCCAGCATCCACGACGGCGGTAACGTCAGCCGCTCCATGGCGACCTTGCTGCCCACGTCATCCAGCATCACCGTATGCAGCGCATGAAAGCGCGCCTTCTGCCGCCGATACTGTCCCGCCTCGTCGGGCTTGAATACCGCCAGGCTGAAGTAGTTGTTGGCATCGCCAGGCAGGTTCGCTGCCATATCGACGCTGCCCAGCCACGGACTGCCAAACCAGACCTTGCCGGATGCTCTCGTGGGGTTCCCCGCGAAGCTGACCACTACCGGGCGCACATCGGCCAGATCGTCGCCGAACACGGTGCGGAGAAACTCGCCGTTGCTGACCAAGTCGGTTTCGCCGGTTTTATCGGTTTTCATCGGCTCAGCAGTGGAAACTGTCGCGTTGTGTGTCATGACCGTCATCCCGCTCAGGCAGCAGTCTTGCGGGCTGCTTCCAGCTTCAACACCAGCTTGCGGATTTCGTCGTCAGATTTTCCGGCAATGCGCGCCGCGTTGATTGCAACCACGTCACCCGACGGCCAGCCAACGGCACGTAAGCCAATCGAAACCTGTCGGGTGAACAATCCTTGCTGAATGTCTTGATAGTGAGAACTACGCGACCTGCCACGCTCGCGCAATACGGTTGGAAGTCTGAGAATTGTAGTAACCATGTTTGTGCCTCCTAGGGCGTTATTGAACATGGCTACATTCTGGCAACCCAGCTTCGGGTTAAGGCCGAATTCGGTTTTATGGATTCCGAATTCGGTGATGATGCTTTATTTCATGCGGGTTTCCAGCGCATCTGGGATTTCGGCAAGCGCCTTTGCAATTGTTTCATTAGTCACATTCGCATTAATATCTTCGGTCAATTTGGCTATCTGGCTGGCCGCACCTCTGCCCATCGTGTCGATTGCGGAATATTCGCAAAGTGCCGCGATGATGGTTAGCAGTGTCCTGCGCCCTCTGGTCGTCAATGGCCTGTCAATTTTTGCGTCAGCCTTCTCAATCTGTTCATTGCCGTCGCCATACGCCAAAGTCGCTAATCTGTCATGGCTGATAACAAGCGCTTTGTATGCCGACACCAAGTTTTCATGTTCCATTGAATCAACTTCGTGCAATCGAACAGGCCCATCGGAAATACGCGGCAAATACTCGATGACCCCTTTTTCCGCCCGGCTCAAAGCTCGTAAGTAATCGAACTCTTCCTCTAATTTGGACTCTATTTCCGCTTCGTTTTGTATCCATTCTGTAAAGACTTCGCCTGCTTCATAGCCATGATCGTTAAGCCACCTCTCTAAGTTTCCAATACGAATCCTTGCCCGATTCTCAATTAGGGATTCATCAAAGTTTCGGGTAATGTTCTTCGCCTTTAATCGCCCAGAATCGACAGCGGCAATAATCAGTTCTTTATATTGTTTTATCTGATCGCCAAGCAAAGCAAGCAATCTGGGATCGCGGTCGCTCCCGCCCCATTCGTCAGGCTCTTCAACGTTTGGGAATTCGCCCGCAACCCACATATCTATGGCGATAATCTCAGCAGATTCCTGAATGCTCAAATGAAATAATCTGTGTTTAATTCCCAAGTAATAAATATCTTCGTCGTCATATCCGTGAATCATCATCGCGCCCTTTTTTATTCAAACGTGAAGTCGTTTTATTTCTTGCGACTCTCCAGTGCATCTGGGATTTTTCCGAACACATTGCGGATGGTATCGTCGGTTACTGGCACGCCGATCTCTTCGGTCATCTTGACTATTTTTCCCGCCGCGCCCCGCTCTTGATGCTTGATGTCAGAATAGTCACAAAGCGCCGCGATGATTGTCAGCAGGGTATTACGCTCGGTCATTGTTATAGCCTTATCAACCATCGCCCGTAACGAATCACGCTCACCCAGCAGCGCGTTTTTCTCCGCAATCATTCCCTTTGCCCACGTCTCGGCTTTTTCGATTCTGGCTTGTAGCGAGTCTCTATCAACTTGCAATGCGCGAAATGCGTCGGCGTTAATTGCCGCATGGGTTTTGCGCTCTATTTCATCAAAAAGAAATGCAGGCTTGTCCGCTGGGAACTCTGTCGCTATCCACTCTTTCAAGTTTTGTCGAGTCACATGCCGCCGTTCGGGGGCTACTTGCTCTGTTGAGCCATCAAAGGATTTCCCATTTTCACGACTAACTGGCAATGCGCCTTTCTCGATTGCTTCGTGAATTGCCCTGCATCGTGGCTCAAGGCACTTGATGTATGGGTGCCGGTAAATAGCACGGTGTACCAAAATGGCGATTTTCAAATGCTCATCAATTTCGTCGGGTGGAACGCCACACCAAAGGGCAGCGGCCACCGGTACAGGATAAACTGTGTAGTAAGACTGAACATGTTCGCAGCTATCATTTTCCCAAGGTTTTTTCATTATTTCTTGCGCCTCTCCAGCGCATCAGGAATTTTTGCCAGCACTTTGCGGATGGTATCGTCTGTCACTGGTGCGCCAATTCCTTCCGTCAATTTTGCTATCAGGCTGGCCGACCCTCTGTCAGCCGGTGTAATTACAGAATCGCCGCAAAGCGCCGCGATGATGATTAGGAAGGTGTCGCGTTCCTTGGTAGAAAGGGGTTTGTCTTCCGTGGTGTTGGCTTGCTTCATCGGTACAACATTTTCTGCCAAGCCAACCGGCAATAGGCCGCTTTTTTTCGCCCACTCAATCCAAGGGATTTCAATTTTCTTGGCAAGCGCCCGATCTATCCACACTTTAGGTGAAGCATAAGTTAAGTTTTCAGAGCGCTTGTTCAAAAGCCGGGATATGTCTTTACACTTTCGTGCGTAGGCAAATAATTCTCCATTTGCTTCGCAATGAGCACACGAGTGATCATTACATATACACCCATCAAACCTATCATCGTGAGAATCTTCGTCTGTCTCTTCTGGCACTTGATGCCCTGTGAACAGCTTTACAGATTGAAAAATAACATTACCTTTTGCGCCTGACTTTATTGACTGGTCAGGGTCAATGTCTGCGATGATTTGAGTCGCTTCGGCAATTCCCCACTCATCCATTGAAAGCCAAAAACTCAGCCTGTTTTCTATGCCTTCCGGTGTGTCATATGCATATGCAATTAAACCCATGTTGCGTGCCTTTCACGTTATCACCTTAAATTAGTTAGCAGCAACAGCAGGCTAAGGGTGTGTCTGCTTTCGCGCTATTGGATAATGCACCATCAATTCATTTGGATTATGCCGGACTTTACAGTACATTACTGCACATCTTAAAAGCATTGAACCACCTATCAAGCCAACTCAGGCTGATATGAACTAGAACAATTTGTCGGCGAGCTACTGCAAATGATCACATCCTTCCATGCGAAATACTTCGCGCACGAACTTACGCGGCGGCATGGAGCCAATGACGTAGGCCGTCTGTCACAGTCCCTTTTCGATGCCAGTGTTGACCTGAATCCACACCAAATTGAAGCCGCACTATTCGCACTCAAATCCCCGCTATCCAAAGGCGTACTGCTTGCCGATGAAGTAGGCTTAGGGAAAACCATTGAGGCTGGAATTGTCCTGTGCCAATACTGGTCTGAACGTAGAAGGCGTTTGCTGGTTATCTGCCCCGCCTCCCTGCGCAAACAATGGGCACTGGAACTGGAAGAAAAGTTTAATTTGCCTGCGGTCGTGCTGGATGCTAAAACCTGGCGCGATGCTTTAAAGAAAGGGCTTTCGCCCCTTAGCCAGAAGTCTATCGTTATCCTGTCGTATAACTACGCCAGCAAGATACGCGATGAACTGAAATCCATTGCTTGGGATTTGGTAGTTATCGACGAAGCGCACAAACTCCGCAATGCTTATCGGGAAAGCAACAAGATTGGGCAAGGTATTCGATGGGCAACAGAAGATTGCCGCAAGTTGCTTTTGACAGCGACACCACTACAAAACTCATTGCTGGAATTGTATGGCCTATCGACGCTGATTGATGAACACCTGTTTGGCGATGTGAATGCCTTCCGCAGTCAATATGTCTCGGCAGGCGGTGACTTGGAGGGTTTGCGGCAACGCTTATCTGGATTTTGTCGGCGCACCTTACGCAATCAGGTCACGGAATATATCCGCTACACAGAACGGCGTGCTATTACCCGGCCATTCCGCCCCACCGATGATGAACACCAGCTTTATGAAGCCGTCAGTGCATTTTTGCTGCGGCAGAACAGCTATGCAATTCCGCATCGCCAGCGGCATCTTACCGAACTGATTCTGCGCAAACTGCTGGCCTCCTCTTCACTGGCGATTGCCGGAACACTTGAAACAATGAAGGTCAGGCTGGAAGCATTGCGCGATGAAAAAATTCAAGATGACCTGGACTTCGCTGAACAGCTAATTGCCGATGAAGACCTTGAAGATGATCTGCTTGATGAAATCCTGGACATCGATACCCCCGAAGAAGATAGCAATGTTCCCGCGCTCACCATCGACAGAAAGCAGTTAAAAGAAGAAATCGACTTGCTGGCGAAATTAGCCAATTGGGCACGCAGCATTGGCACCGATACAAAAACACGCAGCCTGCTAAGTGCTTTGGAAATTGGCTTCCAGCAAATGGCTACCATCGGCGCACAACGCAAGGCACTTATTTTTACTGAATCACGTCGCACTCAGGTTTACCTGAAGGACTATCTGGAAGCCAACGGTTTCGCAGGCCAGGTTGTTCAATTCAGCGGCACCAACAATAGCCCCGAAGCAACTGCTATTTATGAAAACTGGCTCACGGCCAATAAAGGCACAGGCCGTATCGCAGATTCACGAGACATTGATATTCGCACCGCACTGATTGAACATTTCCGCGATCAGGCCAGCATTATGATTGCTACCGAAGCGGCAGCCGAAGGGGTCAACATCCAATTTTGTTCGCTGGTCATCAACTACGACCTGCCATGGAACCCGCAAAGGGTAGAACAGCGAATAGGCCGATGCCACCGCTACGGACAGCAGCATGACGTGGTGGTAATCAACTTCCTTAACGAGCGCAACGAAGCCGACCGCCGTGTGCTGGAACTGTTGACCGAGAAATTCAACTTGTTCAATGGCGTGTTTGGAGCATCCGATGACGTGTTGGGCAGCATTGAATCCGGCGTGGATTTTGAAAAGCGCATCCTGTCCATTTATCAGCAATGCCGTACCCCGGCAGAAATTGATGTGGCTTTCAAAACGCTGCAAGCGGAAATGGATGAACGCATTCAGGCACGGATGACCGACACCCGGAAAATGTTGCTGGAGAACTTTGACGAAGATGTGCATGAGCGTCTGCGCATCCAGTTGAGTGATGCAAAAGCTCAGCTTGACCGTTTCAGCAAACGCTTCTGGTCGCTATCGCACTTTATGTTGCATGAACGGGCGAAGTTTGACGATGCCGCTCTGGTCTTCGACCTCGCCAAGCCGCCAACACCGGAAATTGCGGCAGGCCGCTATCACCTCATCTCTAAATCAACGCCAAGTTCAAATAGGCCGCACACCGCCGAAACCGCCGAAGAAATGCGTGCCGAGTATGGTGCGTATCTTTATCGCCTTTCGCATCCTTTGGGTGAGTTTGTTATTGACCAAGCCAAAGCGCTGGATACGCCGCCAGCACGTATCGTTTTTAATGTCAGCCAACACCCCGCACGCCTGCATCTGATAGAGGCACTGCGCGGCAAGCACGGCTATCTCTTAAGAAACACCTCCCAACCTATTGATTGTAAAAAGTGGAATTAAGCGGGTTGTTCACTGGCGACGAGTTTCATACCCATTTTTTCAGCACGCAGTGCCAGTTGCCGCAGCACTCTTTCACGATAGCGTTCTTCGTAGTAGTCCTGTCCTTGATCGGTGTATTCCTCGCCCTTGGTGAGCATGGTGTAGATCAGGCGCGCCAGTTTGTGCGCGGCGGCAGTTACGGCTTTGGGCTTGTCCATGCGCCCGCACATTCTGCGGAAATACGCGCCGAGTGCTGATTGACTGCTACGCAATGCGGCAGCGGCCAATCTCAATGCTTGAGCCGCCCGGTTTGCCACACGCTTGGTTTTCCCGCTCATCACTTTGCCCCCGGTAATCTTGGTACCCGGACACAGTCCCAGCCAACTCGCGAAGTGCCCTGCCGTGGGGAAGCGAGACATGTCTGCTCCCGTCTCGGAGATTACCGCGAGCGCGGTGGTGACATCAATGCCGTCGATGCGCGTAAGATCAACTCCGCACATCCTGAACAACTGCGTGCGCAGATCAAACTTCGGCGCATTGCGGGTGCGGCCACGCTTTTTTCCCTTTGCCGGTTCTCCGTCATGAGCTTGCAGGGTTTGCAATTGCGCCTCAATCTCTCTGTCGCACTCGGTTAACTGTGTGCCGATGAAATCGAACATATCCAGCGCCTGCTTGAGCGCAAACAGATGCTCGGCGCGCCAGTTGCCTTGCAGGCTTTTTGCGATCTCATCAGCGGTGGCGCGAATGCGCGCATTCTTCATCGCGGCCAGCACTTGACCGTCGCGCTCGCCGGCGACTATGGCGCGCAGAATCTTCTGCCCAGTCTCTCCAACCACATCCGAGATGACGTTGGTGAGCTGGATATTCATCTGCGTGAGCGCCTTTTGCATGCGTTGCACATGTGTACCCTGATTTCTCAAAAGTATCCCGCGCTGACGCCACAGCGCGCGCAGTACGCACACTGCATCCGTCGGACGAAACGCGCCGCGAAGCAAGCCGTAGGTCATGAGCTGCTGCAGCCATTGGCAGTCCAGTACGTCGGATTTGCGGCCCGAGACATTTTTGACATGGCGCGCGTTGACCAGAAACACTTTGAAGCCGCGCGACTCCAGAAGCTCGAACAAGGGTATCCAGTACACGCCCGTAGACTCCATCGCGACCGTGTCGACCCGGCAAGCGTCGAGCCAATCGGCCAAGGCGTTGAGGTCAACCGTAAAGCTTGGGAATTCCCGGACAGGTTCATCGTCCCTGTCTGGCGGTACAGATACATAATGGGAAGAGCTGCCGATATCGATTCCAGCCGCATTGGGGTGGGTGATCGTCAATGCTTCTCTGGATTTGCTGGCTTTGATACTGATTTTTTGCTTGCGTTGCACCATGATTATCTCCATCATTCGTTTTGGAATGTGGTGCTGCATCGGGTACGTCGTCCAGCTCACTCTCTTAAACGGGATAAGGGCTCGGCGTCCCTATAACGCCAAGCCGATTCACCAATGTCGATGACGTCACCCATGACCACGCTAACCTTCGGGCAATATGCACCATTGCTATTCCGGTCTTCCGCAGCACCGCATTCCACTATGCCACGTTCGGTGATCGGCGTGTTTCTTCGGCGCGATTTGCGGCACAGGGCCGATTACTGCGCTAACCTTGACCGCGCTTGCAATTGAAAGCTATGAGCGCGAAGAGCATCTGCTATTTTCCGCCATTGACGACCAAGGCTTGCCCTTGGAGCAGGAAACCTGCGAGAAGCTGTTTAACTGCATCGCGGAAAATACTGGCGCGGCCATCCTACCCGATACCATTACCCAAAGGCTCGCTGCCGAAGCACAGCGCCATGCCAAGGCAACCATCAGCCAATCCTTGGAAGCCAATAGCCAGCACTTCAATGAAGCGCGTGAAAAGCTGGAAAAGTGGGCGGATGATCTGGTGCTGGCAGCGGAAAAAGCGCTTAAGGACACCAAGGAACAAATAAAAATCTTCCAGCGCCAAGCAAGGCTTGCCACGAATCTTGATGAGCAACACGAAATTCAGCAAAAGATTCAGAAGCTGGAAAAGCAACAACGCCGCCAGCGGCAAGAGATTTTCCAGGTCGAAGACAGCATCATCGAAAAACGCGATACTCTGATAGAATCGCTGGAGCGCCGTCTCACCCAAAAAACGGAGTCAAAGCGGCTATTTACGATTGAATGGGAAGTGATTTGACATATTAGCAGTATCCGCACCTTTATATAGGTTGACGAACTCTTTTACGCTCAATATGATTGTTGCAACAACACCCCCCACGCATTCCGTAAGAACTGCGCACCATGGGGGGTTTCTTTTTTAGGTCTAACCTTCGTGGATGATGATTTAACCGAATACACGCAACACACTTACGGAACCAACCATGAGTAAATACGACGACCTCGTTAAGAAACTGAAAGAAATATTCCAGATCGACCGGCCCGAACTGGATTTTGGCGTCTATCGCATCCTCAATGCCCGTGTAGTGGAAATCAACGACTATCTGGAAAATCGCCTCAAGGCCAAGGTGGGCGAAAGCCTGGCGGCTTCCGGCGCGGCCAATGTGGAAGGCTTGCACAAGGAGCTTAAAGAGAAAGAAGCGCAATACCGCGCCGATGGCATCGATCCCGATACCGTGCCCAAGGTGCGTGAATTAAAGCAAAAGCTGGCCGAATATGGCGTCGGCACATCCGAACACGAAAATGCGGCGTTCTCGCACCTGCTCACCTTCTTTTCCCGCTACTACGACAGCGGCGACTTTATCAGCCAGCGCCGCTACAAGGGTGACACCTACGCCATCCCCTATGCCGGTGAAGAAGTGATGCTGCACTGGGCGAACAAAGACCAGTATTACACCAAGAGCGGCGAAAACTTTTCCAACTATGCATTCAAGCTGGATGATGGACGCAGCGTGCGCTTTCGTTTGTCCACGGCGGACACGGCCAAGGACAACCGCAAGGACAACGACAAGGAGCGCCGTTTTGCCCTGATCGAGAAAGATACTCATCGCACCATCGCCGATGACGAAGGTGACGAATGTGAAGAAATCTTGCAGCCAGTAACCGAAGAAAATGGCGAACTCGTCCTGCGCTTTGAATACAAGGCCATGCCCAAAGGCAGCAAGCAAGACGCGCTGGTGCTCGATGCGGTAGAAAAGGTGCTGGCCGACGTTAACGTCAAAACCCGCTGGCTGGCCTTGAGCAAGCGTGAACCCACCGAGACGAACCTGCAGCGCACCCTGCTGGAAAAATGCCTCACCAGCTACACCACCAGGAATACGGCGGACTACTTCATCCACAAGGATTTAGGCGGTTTTCTACGGAAGGAATTGGACTTCTACATCAAGAACGAAGTCATGCACCTCGATGACGTGCAGAATGCCGAAAAGTTTGCCGACATCGAAAAAAATCTGCGCCTGATCCAAACCCTGCGCGCCATTGCGCTGGATTTGATTACCTTCCTTGCGCAACTGGAGGACTTCCAAAAAAAGCTCTGGCTGAAAAAGAAATTTGTCGTAGCCACGCACTACTGCATCACGCTCGACCGTGTGCCGGAAAGCCTTTACCCGACGATTGCCGCCAACCCGCAACAATGGGAGCAATGGGAAACGCTGGGAATGCTGGATGGCGGCAAAGCCGACCTGTTCGTGCAAGCGAAAGCGGGTAGCGTCGAATACCTGAAGGCGCATCCCAACTTAATGGCGGATACCGTCCTGTTTGATGCGGCATTCAAACACGCCTTGCTGGCAGCAGTGGATAATCTGGATGAAAACCTCGATGGTTTGTTATTACATGGGGACAACTTTCAGGCGTTGAGCTTGTTGACGGAACGGTATCGGCAGAAGGTGAAGTGCAGTTATTTTGACCCTCCATATAACACTGGAAAAGACGGATTTTTATATAAGGATAACTATACGCACAGCACTTGGATTACCTTCATTGGTAGTCGACTGGCAACTGTTACGGATTTACTTAAAGATGATGGAGCTATCTTTTGCAGCATTGATGACAGCGAGGCGGGGAATCTGGAAGGTCTCGTTTCTTCAGGTAATGTAGGTTTGGCTATGCCAGTTAGCTTCTTTGTTCAAGTGAGGTATCCGAATAAGACACTTTCCGAAGATAGTGACTACCACAAAACCATTGAACGAGTTCTTCTCTTGTCAAAGGGTGCCAAATCCTTTTCCCCGATAAAAGAAAATATTCCTTACAGCATAGACAAGTTTGAGTGGAAAATCTCGGAATTGTCGGTAGGTACAGAGATACAAGCAGGAGGCAAGAAGGTAGAAATATTCAAACCGGGCAGTTACTCAATCAATAAAATTCCGCCAACATTCGAGGGGTTAAAAGAGACTTGGGCAACTGGCTCGCTCGCCAGACAAAAAGGTAGCTCAGGCGAGTTTCTCGAACTCAATTTAGCACCGAGGAAAGAGCTTGATGGTTTAGGGTGTATGTACAAGGTCTTTGGCATTGGGGAGGATGGGCTTGGATATAGATACTTTACTGGCCCAAAACGAGAGGACGCGACTAAAGGTAAATTCTATTCTGGTATCCCATTGTCCACACTGGAAAACCTTAAGAATGGCAATGCCACAAAGGATCTTCCAATTGCTAATTTCCATGATTTTGCTGGAGACTTTGGCAATTGTCGGCAAGAGGGGGGCGTGGATATAAGCGGAGGCAAGAAACCTGAGAAATTTGTTTCAAAATTTATCGGATTAGCATCTGAGAAAAATTCACATGATTTTGTTGTTGATCCGTTTGCGGGCAGTGGCACAACACCGTCTGTAGCGTTGCAAATGGGTAAAAAATTTATTGCTGTTGAAGTGAGTGACTATTTCTATACCAAAGTTATTCCTCGAATGCAGCGAACTTACTTTGGTGGTAGCTCAGCCATAGACAACTCGCCAAAAAGCGGTTTGTTCAAGTATATGGAAATTGAAAGCTATGAGGACACGCTGAATAATTTGCAACTGCGCCGCAGTGAAGCACAGCAAAGCCTGCTCGACACCCTGCCGCAATCAGCCCAAGAAGATTACCTGCTGCGCTATCTGCTGGACATCGAAAGCCGTGGCTCGCTGCTATCGGTGGAACAGTTCAATAAGCCCTTTGACTGCAAGCTGAAAGTGGCGGTGGATTCGGCGGGGGCTTATCAAGAGCGCAGTATAGACTTGGTGGAAACCTTCAACTACCTGATCGGTTTGCGCGTGAAGCATATCGACATGCAGCGGGAGCAGGGTTTTGTGTCGGTCACGGGCTGGCTGCCGACGGGTGAGAAAACGCTGGTGTTGTGGCGCGACGTGGCGCTGGTAGATTACGAAACCTTGAACCGTCTTTGCAACAAGCTCGCGATTAACCCGGCGGACAGCGAATTCGAGGTCGTCTATATCAACGGCGACCACAACATCCCCGCCGTATTCGTCGGCCTCGATTCCGAAGGCGGCAATGAAAAGAAACTGAAAATCCGCCAAATCGAGCCGGAGTTTCTAAGCCGCATGTTTGCAGTGGAGAGCGTGTAATGGCAAAGCGCAGCTTCCACAAGGAGCTGGTGCTCAACCAGTGGATGATGGGGTTTTTCAAAGGCGGCAGTCTGGCCGCACTGAAAAACCGCTTGGGTGAAGACCGGCACGAGGGTATAGATGAGGATGGTCAAACCGGTTTTTTCCACGAGTTGCACCAGAATCTGTTCGAGGTGGATCGCATCAGCGAACAGGATACACGCCGCTACGATTTGAACATCGTGCAGCACTGGAATGCCATCACCGAACAGCGCAACAAGATCGAAGGCGCCGTGCTCAATATGAAGTATTTCCAGTATCTCTCGCTGCTGTTTACCGAGATTTATCTGGACTGGTATTTCAACCAGCGGCAGCAATTGCTGGATGGCTTGAATGAGGCAATGCAGGCTTACAACGCCGACTTGGTGGCGAATAAGGAGGCGGAGCATTGTTTCCAGCCATTTGATGCGGACGAATTGAACAAGCTGGCTTTTTGGAATGCCACCGGCAGCGGTAAGACGCTGCTGTTGCATATCAACATCAAGCAGTATCTGCAATACTTCCAGAGCGGCCAAAAAAATGCTTACCCGGACAAGATCATTTTGCTCACGCCCAATGAAGGCTTGTCGCGCCAGCATCTGGCGGAATTGCAGCTCTCGGGTTTTGGTTTCTGCCGCCTATTCGATAAAAACCGTAGCGGCGTTTTCAAAGGCACGATTGAGATCATCGACATCAACAAGCTGGGCGATGAGATGGGCGACAAGACGATCGCGGTTGAAGCCTTCGAGGGCAACAATCTGGTGCTGGTGGATGAGGGGCATCGCGGCACGGGAACGGCAGCCGGTGCTTGGATGAGCAGGCGTGAAGCGCTGGTTCGCGGCGGCTTTGCTTTCGAGTATTCCGCCACCTTCGGGCAGGCGGTGGCGAAAGGCTTGACGGTACTCAAGGCAGAAGAGGAAACGCGCAAGAAAAAAGCGAAGGTTCTGTTTGATACGACCAACCTGAAAAAACTGGACGATGCACAAAAGCAGCAGTTGACGCTGACCAGCGCAGACAAGCGCAGGGCGCGCACGCTGGCGACGCGGGAGATTTACGCCAAAAGCATTCTGTTCGACTACTCCTACAAGTTTTTTTACGAAGACGGCTACGGCAAGGAATCGCTGATCCTCAACCTGAAGGATGAGGATTACACGCAGGAAGACACTGCCCGCCAATATTTCACCGCCTGCCTGCTGAGCTTTTATCAGCAGCAATATTTGTGGGGTGCAAACCGCAGCAAGCTGGCCGACTTCAACATCGAAAAGCCATTATGGGTGTTTGTCGGCAATACCGTGTCGGGTGAGGATTCGGATATTTTGGATGTGCTGAAATTCCTGGCCGGTTTTCTGAATGATGATGTTCAAACCAAGCTTTGGATCAAAGACCTGCTTTCAAATACTCCGCGCTTGTTGGATGCCAAAGACCGGGATATTTTCCATAATCGCTTTACGCCATTGATGCAATTTACTGCCGATGCTGTTTATGCCGACATTCTCAAGAAGCTATTCAATGCCGATGCCAATCAGCGGTTGAAGGTGGTCAACCTGAAGAGCAGCAAGGGTGAGTTGGCGTTGCGCGTCGGTGATGCCGAACCTTTTGGTCTGATCAATATCGGTGATGATGCCGGATTTTTCAGGGAAGCCGAGAAGGCTGAAAATCTGAAGTTATTCGACACCGAGGCGGATGACTTTGGCGGTTCGATGTTCGGTACGCTGAACAGCAAGGATAGCCAGTTGCACGTATTGATAGGCTCGCGCAAATTTACCGAAGGCTGGAGCAGCTGGCGCGTCTCCACGATGGGCTTGCTCAACATGGGCAAAGGCGAAGGCTCGCAAATCATCCAATTATTCGGGCGCGGTGTGCGCTTGAAAGGCAAGGAGTATTCACTCAAACGCAGCACGCCTAGTCAACGGCCAAAAGGGGTTCACCTTGAGCGACTGGAAACACTGAATATCTTCGGTGTGAATGCTGGGTACATGGCCACCTTCAAGGAATATCTGAAAGAAGAGGGAGTGGCGACTTCCGATGAAATGATCCAGCTCGATTTTGAAACCAAAACCAATCTACCAACGAACAAGCTCAAGACGCTGGCGCTGAAGGACGGCTACAAAGACAACCAGATCAAAGGATTCAAGCGCACTCATTTTCCATGGCTATATGAAGTGCCTGCCGAGTTTGAAGGCAAGATAAAAGACGCTCATATCGAACTGGATTTATATCCAAAGATAGAAGCCATGAGCACGCAGAATAAAATCAACACAGCAGCAGATGCCAACACCCGCAAGAAAGGCAAGATCGCAAGCGACACCATGGCTCTGTTTGATTTCGACCGGATTTATCTGGCGGTGCAGGAATTCAAACAATTACGCAGTTGGAGCAACCTGCGGCTGGAACGTTCGCGCTTGATGGATTTCTGCCTAACCCGCGATGATTGGTACACGCTCTATATTCCGCAAGCCGAGCTGGCCATTCGCAACATCGCCGACATAGCCAAGCAGGAAGACATCCTCATCCGATTGTTGCAAGACTATACCGACCGTTTTTACAAGACGCTGAAAACGGCTTATGAAGGCCAGTTCTACGACATCGTGAACGTGAAAGAAGACGATGATGCCTTGCTCAAGGTGTATCACTTCGAGATAGACAACGACGATGGTGGCGAAGAATACGAGAAGAAGCTTAAGGTTCTTCAGTCTCTGGTGAAGGACGGCAAGCTGGGTGAAGCGAGCCAATGGAATGCTGGACAAATGGTCGCCATTTGTTTTGGCAGTCATCTGTATTACCCCTTGTTTTCAACTTTGGATGGCTCATCGATAAACAATGGTGCGGTGCCGCTGAAAATGCGCCCGCTGTCATTCGATGCTCCCAGCGAAGTTCAATTTGTGCGCGACCTCGATGCGTTCTATAAGTCGCCCCTTGGTTTGCAGGTGATAGGCAAGCGCAGCCTTTACCTGCTGCGCAATGCCGACACCAAAGCCAAAGGCTTGGGCTTTGCCTTGGCAGGCAACTTCTACCCGGATTTCTTGTTGTGGTTGGTTGACGATGCTACCGGCGAGCAATGGCTGAATTTCATTGACCCCAAAGGTCTGCGCCAGATGAACCTGAACGACCCCAAGCTTGGGCTATACAAAGAAGTGAAGGTGATACAGAAAAAGCTGGGTGATCCGAAGCTGACGTTGAATGCCTTTATCGTTTCAGGGACGCAGTTTAAAAACCTGCTGAACGTGACCTGCGAGCAAGCAGAACTGGAAGATCGGAATGTGTTGTTTATGCCTGACGGTGGGCAAGTGTATTTGAAGAAAATGTTCGAACGGATTGTGTAGGTCTCTGCCGATAACAAGTGCTGGATAATTCTCCCATTACATTGCTTGCTGACTATGCTGTAAACCATCAAGCCGCTTTGGCTTTTAGCGGGATGACAGTTGCCTCGCGCTAGTAAGTGGCAAGTCATTTTCCCATCATTGGAACAGTTTGCGCCGCCCATCAGCCGAACCGCTTGCCTCGTTCATATGTTATGCTATCACTATATTGTATAGAGGAGATTGGGCGTGACCACTTTGAGTGCAGTTGATGTGGCTAATGAGGTAATTCGTGTAGCACACGAAACCGGCAAGTCCATCAGCAACATGAAACTGCAAAAGTTGCTCTATCTTGCCCAAGGCATTCACTTGGCAGTGAACAATGATGCCTCCTTATTTGAAGACGCTATCGAGGCTTGGAAATATGGCCCGGTAGTTCCTTCTGTCTATCACAAATTCAAAATATATTTCTCAGGGGAAATTCCTGTTAATCATCCATTCTCAAACGAGGGCGGCATATTAAGCGAAGATCAGAAGAAATTGGTTAGGCGCGTGGTAGAGTTGTATGGCGGACTCTCTGCTATCAGCCTTTCTAATTTCACACACCTTCAAGATAGCCCTTGGTATCCAGTCTACAACGATCCCTTTAATTTCTCAGCTGAAATATCAACTGCGACGATCTCGACTTACTTTAAGGAGTGGATCAAAAAAGCGAAACAAAAGGCAAATAGTTGAACACCGAAGAACCTTCCACGTCAGACCTGGATAGTCTTCCAGAATTGCCCGCAGATGTAACCCCCTCATCCGAGACTGACAAAGACATCGCGCTCAGCGATGCACCGAAGAGTCAATACGAAACAAGATTTGTAGGGTTTGTTGATTTGCTCGGCTTCACTCAGATAGTATTGAAGACATCAGATGCTTACCACCACGCGCAACCTCAAGAGGAACGCAACAAACTACTCGGGCAAATTGTTGATGCGCTTTCGATTCCAAAGACTGATCATGCTGAAGAATTCTTTTTTCGACTTGGTGAGAAAAAACCACTTCAACCCTTGATTGAAAGTCGGCCTTTTTCAGATAGCGTGATGTTTAGTGCTGAAAATTCAGCGAAAGGTTTGGGCATACTTTTGCTCTCAATTTTTCGCCTCTCTCGTTTTATGATGCTGAAAGGATTTTATTGTCGCGGGGCAATTACATCCGGTGAAATATTTTGGCAGGTTGATGATGACCAACATCCGATTGTCTTTGGCCCAGCACTCAATAAAGCAATTCTTCTTGAGCGGAATCATGCGGGCATATCGCGAGTTATTTTCTGCAACACGTCAGCAAAGAAATTGGAGGAGTATCGCGTTCAACTCGCCCAAAGCAAATTGGCCGACATTCTCAACGCACATGCCTCACAGGCTAAAGATGGCCCTTGGCAGGTTAATTTCTTTGCCGATTTTGTTGAGATAAGCGATAGTGAGAAGGATGAGAAAAAAGATGAGTTAAATGTTTTAGCGGACAAGCTAAAAAAGGTAATGCTTGAATATACCGAGGAGCCGCGTGTCTATCGTAAGTTGAGGGCTATTGCTGAGCAGATTAACGGCGTGGCGGGAAAAGTAGGAATTGAAGAAAACTTGATACCGCTTCCTTAAAAGTTTCGGATTTCTAAAATTGGCCGCGTATCTATCGGCTGTTCTTAAATTCTTTTCTGCATCACACCCGCCACCTACCCCCCCATGCCAATCCCACCACGTCTGGCGGCAACTGTACCCGTCCAAAAAAATAGGGATGCGCCCATACATGCAGTACCAACCGGCGAATGGGGGGATAGTGGGGGCAGGGCGGCTCCAAAGCATTCTTTGATCACATGGCGCAGGCTGATCCACGCCTTTGTTTTTCGCGCCCGCCAGACACCCTCACAGGCGGTTGTATGGGTGTTTGCTTTTGCCCCCACCCACCCCGCAATATCCTGCATGTCGCGTGCAGTGCCGTTGGCGCGCTCGAATGAAGGTGGCGTGGCCGTGCCGGTGGCTATGCACTTTTCAAGCTGACAACATTGGTGGCATTGAGAATCGCTTCCAATCTGTCGCCCAGCTTATTCCACGCCTCGCGCTTTTCATCGGCGTAGTCATCGAGCAAATAAACCCGGTCAACTTTGCTGCCAATCACATGGTTCTGGCAAAGGTTGACCACCTCGCGGCTGATTTTTAATTTCTGCATCAACGTTGCGCCGGTTCTGCGCAAGTCGTGGGGTGTCCATTCCTCATCACCCACCACCAAGCTGTTATTTTCCACCCGGCATTGCAGCTTGCGGGTGCGGCTCTTGAATTTTACCTGCCGGTCGCCCACCTGCTTGCTGACGGTCTTTTCGCAGACGTGTCCCTTTTTGTAGCGTGCCGGGAAAGCCCATTCGCTATCACCCGTCAGGACATGCAGTTGTTTGAATTGATCGAGCGTGAAGTCGGACAAATAAACAAGCTGGTCGCATTTTCTGCCGCGCTCACCTTTGGTATTCGCCGCCGGAATAAACCACGTCCGCTGTTCAAAATTGACATGCTTCCATTCCGTCATCAGCAATTCACCAATGCGGCAAATAGTCCCAAGGCACAGCCACAAAGCGATTTGCGCTTCCTTTTTCAGGGGGCGCTCAGTGCCAATCTTTTGTGGCGCGTCCGCGTAATTTTGTGCCGTTGTATCGAATGTCGTTTGCAGCTTGATGATTTCCTCAATGCTCAATTGCCGCTTGCGCTCTTTGGTGTAATCGTTCGGGACGAGCTGTTTGATGTCTACCAGCTCGGCGGGATTGCCGTCGATCAGCAAGGCGCGCCAAGGTTTGCGCTTTTCCGCCCAGCGCAACATCTGCCCGATGTCCTTGGATAGCTCGACCGCCGTGGCTGTTTTGCCTGCGGCGATGATTGCCCGGTAAACATCCCGCAAATGATTCTCGGTTAAATGCCGCACCTCGATATTGCCCAGCACCGGAATGGCGTGCTTGCCGAATGACTGGGTAATGTATTTGTTGCCGTCGCTGCGGTTCACGCCATCCTTGATCCATACCTTGTAGAGATCGTTGAAGGTGAGGGCTTCGGTGCGCTTTTGCTCGTCGGCACGAATGGTTTCATCAACACCGGCCCGCGCTTCGATTCTGGCCGCGACCTTGTTGGCGCGTGGATCAATGCCAGACTTGACCAAGTCACGCGCTTTATCGCGCTCCTCACGAATTGCCGCCATGTCCCTAGTCGGGTATGTGCCGCAATAATGCCAAGTCACTTTGCCCTGCCACTTGAAAGCGCAGCGAAACACAATAGACACATTATCGGAATTAACACGGACTTCGCCAGACAGCCCGCCGCCATCATTCAACGTGTCGCCTTTCCATTCCGCCTTGACCGCATCCAGCTCTTTAATTGTCCACTTGCCGCCCTTTTTGCCCCTCGGATACCTTGTCATATCAAACCCCCGTCGAATTCTCATGGGTAAACCCATGGGTAAACCGGAAAGCGGCTGTTATAGAATCTAGTCGCACCGTATTGGACGAACTATACGCCCAATATTAATAGATAACAACTAGATTTAATTGATTATTTACTATCCGGCAATGTCCGAAACTGTCCGATAGTATTTTAGGGGGAAAGTGTTATTTAACTTGCTACGAACCAAGGGGTAAGGAGTTCGAATCTCTTCGGGCGCACCAATAAATCAAGGGGTTAGGTTAATAGCCTGACCCCTTTTTCTTTGCTGGCTAGCACCGGGCTAGCATCAAAGCGAAAAATAGCACATTCCAACCTACCAGTTCTGACAGGTATACCGCCATACATCATGAGGGGGGGGTAGGCAGCGGGCTTGATGTAGAAAAACATTCAGGAACAGCCGACACATACGCGGACGATTTTGGAACCCAGAAACTTTTTCCGCAAATAAGGCTTGACGAAAAATATTACGGCTGTTTGCCAAACAGGGATGGGTCAAAAAGTGCTACGGGGAGCAAGACTCTCAAGTATAGTGTGCGTCTGGTTCGCGTTACACCTCTTGATTCTGCTGTAAAAATTTGTTACCTTTCCGCGCAAATTCTGGCGCGTAACATTTGATTGTAAATAACTATATGCCTGAGCAAAAGTATAGCCCACCTATTGCGTCGCTTCTGACGAAGCAATCAGTCTCATCGCTTGCAGAAAGAATAGCGGCGCAAATTGGCTATGTAGCCGGTTCTGACCTAGAGCCAATTGTCGAGCGCATTGGTGGCAAGGTTACTTATCAAGATTTTTGGGAGCTGGATAACAGCGCATCCGGTTCGATACGTGTAGAAAAAGAAGGCGAATTTGAAATTTTTCTGGGGATGCATACCTCTCAAGATCGAGACCGATTCACCATCTGTCACGAGATTGGGCATTACGTCCTTCACTACCTCTATCGGCTTTCCGCAGACACCAAGCTTGGCCCCATGCAGGCAGCGCGTTATGGTGCGGATCGGACAGAATATGAGGCTAACTGGTTTGCAGCCTCGTTCCTAATGCCTTCCACCCAATTCAAGGAATCCTACCAAGCAGCTAATGGCGATATTTATGTCGTCGCTGCCCAATTTAAGGTATCTCTAACCGCTGCGTCAGTACGTGCAAAGGCATTGGGTCTTGAGTGAGTTGCGACAGCGAATTTATCAGTAACCTCCCAGCCTTTCTAAAGCCAAAGTTACGCCTATTCTTAAGCGTTGACATTGTTAATTCCACCGCGTTTAAGCAGGCGACCGCAAAAGACCGCAAATCACACAAGCACGATCCGACTGGCGATTTGCCAGCAGAGCCGTGGTTTTCACCCATTGCCAGTTTTTACCGCGAAATTGAGCGGCTTTTTTCAGCGGCATGGACACACCTATCCCGCACAGCAGAAAGTGAATTTCAATGGCCGAGGGGTGAACCGCCGGAGCTATGGAAAGCGGCAGGTGATGAGCTGCTCTACGTTAAGACACTATCTGATTATCGCGAGGCTCTGATTACCGTTCGTGCTTGGGTTGATGCAATCAACAAGCATCGTGGCGTAATGAAATCGCAATTCCCCATGCTTGACCTGAAAGCTACAGCATGGCTGGCGGGCTTTCCCGTCAACAACGCCGAAGTGATCTTGCGACCGTCAATTTCCGTTCCGGGCGATGATATTGCCGAGGGCGATCCAATTCTTTCTAACCTCATATTGCTAAGGGATTACTACGGTAAAGACTCGCCGCAAGGATTTCGTGATTTCATTGGCCCATCGGTCGATACTGGATTCCGTGTTGCCACGCTCGCATCTGCACGCAAGATGGCTATTACGGTAGATTTGGCTTTGTTGTTGGCTCATGCAACAGTTAACCAGCCGAATGACGAACATTTCCCATTCAAAAAACTCCAGTTTCACTACGATGGACGTGTGCCATTAAAGGGGGTGTTTGACGGTTCCGACTATCCATTTTTCTGGATCGATACTGCGAACGACGATGCCCTTATCGAAATTGAAGACACTATCAGCAAAGTCGAATCCATCGGCGCAAACGAGGTTAAGGAGTTCTGCGAACGGTTCATCGCAAAAACAGGCGGTCACGTTATCAAACCTTTTATTCTGGGCAGCAAAGACCCTTTGTTTGGCGAGGTGCCTGAGTACCATGTGGCTCACCTAAGAAAACTTGCTGACTATTGGGAGAAAGAGTTGGAAAAGCGCGATACAGAACGCAAAGCGCTGAGTGGAGAATCGCCGGGAGCCGAAGAGCAAGAAAAGAATCTTGAGCCTGCTGAAGAGGATAGAGTCACAAACATGTTACCCCACCCATCTGGCGCATCAAAAACAACGCCCACTGCCCCCGTTAATTAAAGAACGGCCACGCCGCATCAAGGAAGTCGAGGGGCATACGCTTCTTCCTGCCGTCGTAATCCAGATTCACTGCAACAAAACCAATCTGCCACACACCAGTCTTATGCAATAAGATCATCTTTGGCACGTACACGAATCGCGACATTTCCAATCAAGACATCGTGAACCCCCATCAATATCCGCTTGCGTTCGACTCGCACTCCATCTGTCCAAGTGCCGATGGTGCTGTGCAGGTCATAAATCCAGACCTCGTTAGCTGTGTTCACGATAACGGCGTGACGCCTGCTAATCGTGGGATCTTGCAGACGAAATGTGTTCTCAGGAAGATTGCCGATTGAGATGAGTTTTTCGGACGTTCGCAGGATTCTTTCCCCCATCTCTAAAATGATGGTGTTGGCTGATTTTTTGGCTGCGGGCAATCCAAAACGAAAGTCCTCAAATACCAGCTTCTCAAGCATATTGTTCAAACCCCCAAGCCTTTCCGCGCCGTCGAGAGCCACTTTTGCGTTGTATTCCTCGAAAGGGTTGTTAGTGCCTTTATCGATGCCTTTTTCAAGCCATGTACGGCTAAGTTCTTGCAGCCCCAAACGTGCTAAAAGGCGCGCATTCTGAAAAGCGTCACTCCCACATCCTTCTTCAAACAAAATGTCAGCTACTCGTTTCATCTCATCGTATCGCCCCGCCTGCCAGTAGCATTCAAGCAATAAGCAATGCGCTTCAAAATTCAATGGGTTTCGCGTGACCTCATCATTGAGTGTAGAGAGTGCCCTTGGCAAATCGCCCCGCTGCAAATGGAGCCAGCCCATCTCCATACCAGCAAGATATTGGCTCGCACCCTCTTGCGTTAATCTGAGCGTTTCATAGGCTTCTTCTGTTTTGTGGAGCATCAAGTTGATACGACCGGCAAGCAATAGTGCGCTAGGAAGTCGCGGGCTGAGATTCAACGCCACGAGCGCGTGGCGTTCTGCCGACCGCCAGGCTGACCGTTTCAGTGCTTTCTCCCCTGCAATAACAGCCCTGTGTGCTTTCAATACTTCTCGGTTGATGCTGATGGGCACATGCTGAATCCGAAGCGCCGCTGCCATCTCTGCGGCAGACTGAAAACGCAACTCTGCCTCGGGGTGAATGGCTTTCAACCCTATTTCAATCAGCCATGCTGGTTCTAGTGTTTCAGGCAGCAATATTCTCCCAATCGTATCCGGCCAAGGGTTCAAACAGTCCGCCATTGAGAAACGGGATGCGGCATTGGAAAGGTTCGCACCATGCCTCATGGCCGCGATCCGTGGCAAGGGTGTCGTAAAACAACGGCTCCAATACATCATTAAACAGGCACTGCTTTTTCTCGATGGCTTGGGTAGCCAACTGGCGCAAAAAGTTGCGCGGGCCATCCCCCCATTTGCCGCCCTTGGCTACACCGAGCCAGCCCTTCTTCTGAATGAAATAGAGGAAGACGATCTGGCCGAGCAATTTCTTGGTGAAGTCTGCGGTATTAACGTGCTTGGCTGTGAAGTCGTCGCGGAGTGCTTGGTCTTTTTCCACCAATGCGGCCAGCGCGGCCTCGGTGGCTACAAACAGTCGTGCATATTCGCCGAAAAACTCTTTGGTGACCGACTCGACACTGAAAGCATTCTCGATTTGGGCGAGCGTGGGTTTGTCGGCGGTGTTTTGCAACAATGCCAGAAATCGGCTTTGGGCAGTGTGGCATTCCTCGTCTACGCCGACGAGGTAGGAAAAGCGGCGCGCAGGGGTGAGGCGCTCTTCCGTTTTGATCTTGCCGGTCTCCGGGTCGCGCTTGGTCTCATACTCCATGCGGACGTAGGAAAAGCGCCATGACTGAGAATCGGGCGCAACGAAGGCGACTAGGCCCGCTTCCTTGTAGCTCTCATCGCGCTTGAGTTTGTGGGCGACAAAATCACGCAAGGCGGTGCGGGTGCGTTCCAGCTTGAATGATTCGGTAAGGTGGACGATGAGCACGTCTGCCAATTCGCCATCGGTGGATTCAAAGGTGCCAAGCCGCTGGCAACTCTTGATATGGTCGGAAAACGCATCGGGTATGCGCATTGAGGAAATGTCTTTTGTTTCATCAAAACCGTTGCAAAGTTCATTGATGAAGTCACGGTAGCGTTTCTTGTCGAACGCTACCTTGAAGGTTTCGCGAACGATACGCTGGGCTGAGGTCTTGTCCATTTGCGGTGAAATTCCTTAAGGGAGGTATGAGGAAAGAATCACTTCCCGAGGCGCAGACGATGCGTTTCTGTCCGTTTTGTGCGGTGTGCCCAGTAGATATTGGTCGGCAATTTCTTTGCGCATAATCGCCAGCATTTCCAGTGGGGCATCGGTTTTATCGAATGCCTCCTTGATCTTGCGCACGGTGTGCTTGCCGACCCGGCCTTCTGAAACAATCTGCTCAACCTGTTTGATGAATTTTTTATCTTCCGCTTTGTACGCATCGCAGTTGCGAAAATCTTTGGCTCGCATCCGCTTCAAAATAATCGCCTCGTTGCCGCTGCCCGATGCCGTTGCAGGCATGATGCTTTCGATGTTTGGGGTTGTGGCGTATTGAAATCCGGCCTTGTTTTTATCCAATAGCGGATAGAACTGTTCCGGCTGGATAGTCTGTCTGGCTTCGTCGGGCGTGGTTTCGAGTATTTCGGCAGTGGTGAAAAAATCCAGCTCTTCGGCAAAGCCAGCATGGGCATGGGCACGAAAAAATTTATCCAGCCGGTCTTGGCGGAAATAGGTAATCACGGCGGGGCGATCCGGCATAGGTGCGGCATCCGGCTTATCCGCCGGGGCCGGTTCAGGCGCGTGCAATCGGGTCGAGCGAGCCTTGCGCGGCAGGGAAAGAATGCGCTTGAACAGTTCAGGTTGTTTTTCTTTCACATCGAGAATCTGGCGCAGGTATTTCAACTCGCTGTTGGACTCGGCCTCGTCGCCTTCGGCGGCCTTCTTGGTGTTGATCCGGTCGAAAAGGTTGTGTGAGGAAATCTCCTCGTCACCTGTCAGCAGGCGCGCATCGTTGCCCAACAACTTGATGAAGGCGTGTATCTTGGATTTGGCGGATTCGGTCAGGGCAATCTCATCGTTTCCCTCGTCAGTAGGGAAAAAATTGTAGGTGAAGATGGTTTTGAATTTGGTGCCGACGCGATTCACGCGCCCAACCCGCTGCATCATGCGGCTGGGGTTCCACGGGATGTCGTAATTGATGACCGTGGCGGAGCGATGCAAGTTCACACCTTCCGCAAGGATGTCGGTGGTGACAAGGATGCGGTAATCGCCGCGCCCTTTGCTGTTGGCATCGAAGTTGGCGATAACGTCGCGGCGCTGTTCGGGGCTGGAGTCAGAGCTAAACAGCAGGGTCTTGGGTTCAACTTCCTTTTGGATGCGTTCCGCCAGATAACGGGCTGTGTCGGCAAATTCGCTAAAGATAATAAGTTTCCCGTCTTTGAAGCCCGGCTGCGATGTGAGTTCGCGCTCAAACTCCACCCACTTGGGGTCGCGCTTGACGCTTGCCCATGATTGCTTAATCGAACGCAAAGTATCCAGGTCAGACGCCACATGCTGGCGAAAAGTGGGGGTGAATTCCGCAGCAGGAAACTTCTCTACCTTCTCTGCCAGAATGAGCGCGTCAATGGCGGCATCGTTACCATCTTCCATGAACTCCAGCACCTTGTGGCTATACTTCTGGCTGGTGTAAACAAAGCCATCATCCAGCGCCTGCAAAACAAGCTCGTGGGTTTTGATGAAACGGTCAAGGGTTTCCCTGAAAGCATGGAAGCTGCTTTCCAGTCGCTTCACCAGCAGGATTTTCATGAATTTGGCGAGGTTGCGCTGCCCCTGCACGGCGCGGTCTTCGGTCGGCCCGGTGTAATAGTCCGGGTTCAGTGCCTGATAACGCGCCCAATGGAAATCGGCGCTGGTGATGCGCTCCAAGGTGCTGGTGAAGACGGCGCTTTCCGTCTTGTTGAGCTGATAAAGCAATGGGACGGGATCGTTAATTTGGGGAAACCAGATATTCTGCTTCTTCAAGTCGTCGCCATAGAACTTATCAATCTCGCTGCGGGTGCGCCTGACCATGACGTATTTGAGCACTCGATCACGAAGCTCTTGCGCATTTTGCCCGACTGCCGCGATGTATGCCTCGGCATCATCGAGACGATGCAGACCTTTGATGCGTTTCCGCAGCGTGTCGAAAAACGCTTCCAGATTGCGCAGGCCGGGGATGGTGCTATTGCGGGGCGGCTGGAATAGTTTCAGTTGGCTGTAGATGTCGTCAACCGTGTTGTTGTATGGGGTGGCGGAAACCAGAATCACGCCCTTGTTCTGGCAAATGCGCGTGAGCAATTCGTAACGCTGGGTCGAATCGCCTTTGAAGCGGTGCGATTCATCAATGAAGACGTATTTGTAGCTCTCAACACCTTGTTCCAAGAGTTCTTCGAGTTTGCCAATAGACTCGCACTTGTGACCGGGGATGCCGAAGTCACGAAACACGTTACGCCATGAGCCGGGGCTGGTTTCATCAAGGAGGCTGGGCGGTGCAATGACCAGACAGCGGCCATCAAGCTGTAGCGCCAGCAATGCCGACATATAGGTTTTACCCAAGCCCACCACGTCGGCAATGAATACGCCGCCGTAGGATTTAAGCATTTGGTGCGCAGTGAATACGGCATCTTCCTGATATTGCAGCTTCTTGAAAGAAGGCGGCAGCATGCCCATAGTCAGCTTGGAACGGTCGCCCAGATAATCGCGGAAATATTCCGCCAAAAACTTGAGGTAGAGTTCGTGCGGGGTGAAAAAAGCAAAGGGCGATTCTTTTTCCACTGTATCAATAATGGTGTCATGGACATCTTTCACATCCACGGCATCCGCCCACAGTTCGTTGAAACGATGCAGCGCGTAGTCATGCTCTTCCGGTTCATTGAGTAGGACATTGAACTCCAGATTGCCCTCCAGCCCGCTGTGGGACAAATTGCTTGACCCGGTAATAACGTAGCCGTGATGCACATCGGGCGTTGCCTGTTCTGGGGTCATGATGTAAATCTTGGCGTGGATGTTCTGCTCCCGATACAGCTTTACCTCCAGCTTGCCGGAACGAATCCACTCGATAAATTTCTGGATGCCGGTCTCAATGGCAAGCGTATCCTGTGCCTCAACCAATTCCTTGCGCAGCATCCCGCCAAAGGTATTTTTAACCTCGGCAGTGGACGGGGGATTTTCTTCCGGTGTGTCTTTGGTAATCTGGATCAAGCCATGTATGACCTGTTCATTCATCAGGCCAATGAGAATACGGATTTTTGTTACCGACTCCAGCGCAGGGTAAAGCCGGAAAAATCCGCTGATAAAAAAATACCCGACAAGGCAATCGAAGTCATGCGTCTGCGGCAGAATTTTCTCCAGCCGCTTGCTCAAGGTGTTGTCGCCCTGATTGGTCAGGAATTTTTTCGGGGCAATTGGCGGCGGTGCTGAAACCGGCTGCGGCTGATTATGATCGTCGGACATTTGAGACATACATTACCCCGATTGTTGCGTTCTGATTGTTGGAATTATAAGGTACGGCAATCAAACCATGCACGGCTTGCGAAATATATTCACATTGTTGCATCGCTTCCACATTTTGAATGAGGGGAGCCACTTGGGGCGGATGGGAAGCATGGCAGGATGAGCGGGAAAGGAGCAGCGTAGCGCGACCCCGCGCAGCCTGACAGGCTGGGTGGGCGGGGATAATAAACAGAACGCGCAGCGACCAAGCCTGACTCTTAGGGTGGTGTGTGGCAATGAAAAAGCCGGTGCCGGGGTTTTGTCCGGCATGGTTTTTTTGTTGGCGCGCACGACCCGCACACGTCAGCGGTGGCGTGACGGTGAAGGCGCACTTGGTTCATGCCTGCACCGTGACGTTGCCGCGATAAGCAAAATGCACTTCTGCTGTGAACGATACCGCGCAGCGACCACGCCTCACAAAAACAAACCAAACCGGCGTAGCCGACCGAATAAGCATTGCCTCGCCTTGCCCGTCTCTGCGCGAACCAGCGGGCGATGCAGGGCGCAAGCCAGTGGACGGTGCGCGGGGATGCAGGTTTACAACTCTCAGCAGTTTCATATCCTGCTAACCATTCAGCATTTACACCTGAATTGACTGCCGGAGTAATTCCCTTCTCTAACGGCTGGGTTTGACTTTGCTTTGATGTACTGGACTTTGCTTTACTAGAGACCCGCGCCTCTACCTGCGGGTACCCGTCATTTGGTCTTCCGCGATTCGATTGAGTTGCCCTGATCGGAAAAGCCATTTCAAATAATCGAGACTGATTTTGTCACTGGTAAGCCGGAACGTCGGGAATTTCTCGGAGAGCACGATATCCACTCACTTTAACGGGTGCCGTGACCACAGTCTCTTCAGGACTATCGGGCCCCGAGGCCGTGGCCACGGACGGAACGTTCATTTATCTGGTCGATATTGTGGCGAGATCCGTCTACAAGGTTGATCCTGCCACAGGGGTTTATTCGTTGCTGCTAGGAACGGGTGCTTTGAGTAACGCTACACCTCGCGCCATGACGACTGATGGGACTAATTTATATGTAGCAGATTACGCAGCTGGCGTCATACAGAAAATTGTCCTCGCAACCAATACCGTAAGTACCTATCTGTCAGGGTTTAGTTATCCAAATGCAATGACTACCGATGGTGTGAATCTCTATGTGGCGGACTACAGCGGTATCAAGAAAATCAATCTGAGTAGCAACGCAATAACGCAACTTACTGCCGTACCGGTTGTTGAAATGACAACTGACGGTTCACGCTTATACATCATCAATGGCTTTTCAATTCAAACGGTCAATCTGGCGACCGGCGTAATGAACTCATTTGCGGGTTCGGTGACGACGTCTGGGCAGTTAGATGGCGTGGGGACATCGGCCACCCTGACACCTCGTGCACTCGCAACCGATGGCACGACACTTTATGTAGTGCAAATGGGCGCATCCGGTAGTTTACCTGGACGAAGGATTGATATTGCAACGGCCACGGTGACAACCGTTCCAAGTATGGCGGATGGAATGGGTGTTACTACGGATGGGAGCAGCCTCTTTTTTACAACAGGCACTTATTTGAAAAAGCTTCATTGAGCAAAATTAGATTACGAATTATTTAACCAGAAGGAGTAGAAAATGCAATACAAAGAAATGATGCGAAGTGCCATGGTAGCGGTAGTATGTGTAATTGGTTCAGGAATGATAACCGGATGCTCGTCCAACTTTGTTCGGCCGGCTCCGGATGCATTTACGATTGGGAAATCAAAACCGGCAGAAGTTGAAAAACAAGTCACCGGCGTTAATCCAATTCGTCAAAATGATGTAGTAATCAACAATGAAAAGATCAATCTGGTCACATACATTGGCGCACCCAGCTTTAATGGATTTTATGGATCGATCATCCCGCGCAGAACGCTGACGTTTTCATTCTTCAACGATATATTAATTGGTGAAGAGTTTAATAGTACGGTGGATGAAGAAAAGACTGAATTTGACGTGAAGAAAATACCCCAAATCCATAAGGGGCAAACCAAAGATCAGGTGGTTGCCATCATGGGCAAACCGTCTGGCAATATTCGATACCCGTTGGTCGCTGACAAGCTCGGCAGTGGCATTGTTTACGCCTACACCTATTCTCGATATGCGCCACTGGTGTCTCCCACATGGAGCCACTTGTTCATTGTTACGTTAGACCAGAACAACGTTGTAACCAATGTCAGTCACAAAGTCGACGGAAAAGAGCAGATTAATCCATAAGATGATCAGATAGCTTGATTTCTCGGTTTTAATTCTTGAGATTAGTGTCGATTGTTAAAACACAATTGCCGTTTTGGGTATTGATATAAAGGAAAGTTTAATGAAGAAAATGATGATTGGAATGTTGGCAACCTGTTTACTTTGGATTTCGGGCACAGCATTGGCCGAAACATCGCCAGGGGACGTTCCTGCAACATCTAGTGCTGATTCAACTGTTTCTGCCGAAGTAAAAGGCTGGCGTTACGGATTTGATTTGGCTTTAGGTCAAGCAAGCGCAACAGGCAATATGCCGAATTTGAGTACCTCGACATTGTATGGATTGGCTGGGCAACTTGTTTATGACATCAATCGATATGTGGCAATTGAGGGTGACGTTGCTTTTAACGGCGGCGCTACAGCAGGCGCTGCTAATGTTGGCACGACAGCCTATACATTGGATGTCCTAGGCTTCTATCCTGTTGCAAAAGATTTTGATGTCTATGGCCTTATTGGTTACGGTAGCATGGGAACGACGCTGTCTGCCTCTAACGGTGCGGGTGGTGCGGCGTCCTATAGCCAAAGTGCTGTCAAAATTGGTTTCGGTATTGATCTGGGGCGATCTCTTCCAAATGGTTTGCGAGTCGGTTTTGAAACATACGATTCAGGCTATACGCGAAGCAATATGCTGTTGATAGGCCCCATGTTCCGATTCTAACCAAGAAGGGTTGATCGTTATCAACCGTATGTTGAACGAATATGGGCAAGCGCCAGCTTATATAGCTGGCGTTTTATTTCATCGTGTATATTCAATTTCGATATTCATCAAATTGTTCTTCGGCAGATGGGCCGGTTTTGCTATCTTGCACATCTAAAGCGGAGAATGAGTATGAAAATCAAAATTTATCCAATCAAGACTAAAAATTCCACTCAACACGGGGGGTCACATGAGCTTGTTTGAGCGTAATGAGTCAGATGTGGAACCATTGAACGTTAAATCAATTATTCAACTGGTCGATGAGTATGCAGAACTTCATAGCATGAATTCATTTTTAATTCATGCGATGACATCAGTGATGTCCAGCCATCAGCCAGTAAGTGAAGATGTCAAGCAAGGGGCAAAGCATTTCGCACTGACAGTTCAAAATAAATCAAATGAACTGAAATCTGCCCTGAGCAATGTAAAAGAAAACACATTATTGTTGCGCAAATAACCAAGGACATTGATTTATGTTATCAGACGCAATGGGTTTTTTATTGGGAGTCATATTTATTGCTGCCGTCATCATGTCGAATAAGGGAAAAACAGATGATGAAACTGACATCATCAAGCGTCGCCATATTGACGATTACTTGACTGATCCTGTTTATAGTTATTTACCAATGAATATTTATCATACAGATGATGATACCCATATCGATATCTGTAATGATGATTGGTAATATTAAACGCGATAAGGCAATATAAGTTTAACAGTATATTGACCAGAGGCTGCAACGATGGACCTGCATGAGCAGTAATGTCGATCCCTTGAGCTAAGCACATTTGTGTGCTGCATGTTTCTAATTTCAACTTCCTATTGCAACCAGCTGGAATATCTATAACAATCTCAACCGGAATCTTTTCTATAATCAATATATTTAAATTGGGGAATCGAACAAAATGAATCGTCAAGAACTTATCGAAGCGCTGGCAGCAAAAACAGACAATACAAAAGCAGGTGCTGATCGCAACATCGCTGCACTGATCGAAATTATCACCGAAACGCTAAAGAAAGGCGGCAACATTTCCTTAGTCGGTTTCGGTTCATTTGAAGTGCGCAAACGTGCCGCACGCTCTGGACGTAACCCTGCGACAGGTGCAGCAATCAAAATCAAGGCATCTAAAGTTCCGGCATTCAAAGCGGGAGCCTCGTTGAAGGCTGCTGTGAATGGCGTGAAGAAGTAATTTTAGTAATGAAAGGCAGGACAAAATCCGGCCTCCATAACTCTCCATTTCAAATGAGCCCTATTCTTGAGTATCTTAAATCACATGGCGAAAAATTCGATATGGAGATTGCCGAGGCCACGGGTCTCACGGTTGAAGAAATTCGTGTTCAGTTGAATGTTCTTGCTGCAAACAATGAAGTGATGGTGTGTCAAACGACTCGCTATATTAAAGGTAAGCCAATAGAGAGTATGAGCTGTCGAATTAGCGGATTTATTCCGAAGGCTGCACCAGGTAGAAAACCCTCACGGGTCAATTTGAAATTGTCTTGAGCGATGTTACTGGCTGAAAAACAATGAAGGACAGCTTAGCTGTACATAAGAGTCGCTGAAGTCATAAATGACCATGAGTCTCAGTCCGGCCATAAGTGAATATTCGAGAGCGTCAGCTTCATGGCAAGCTGTTATACACAAGACGTTGCCGAGAAGTGTCATTTACGGCACATCGTTCCTTACTTCTTATTTGCTCAGATAAGTAACATTTATTCCTGAATAAGAGCAAGATGAAGCATGCAAAATGCACCTTATGTATTTGCGCCTAACCTTAAATAATCAGGTGATATTGTGAAAGAAGTTCATGAAACACTTGCTGCAGCAGAAGAGGCATTATTGCGTGCAGAAGCTGTTCGGCTTGCCGCATTCCACGCAGTAGAAAAGGCAAGAGAAGCAGTCAATCTCAAAGCAGCGGGAGTGGCTGCCGAACTTCTATTGCATGCAGCGGAAGTAGCTGCCGACGCGGTTAAGGCTGCCGAGGTAAAAGCTCTGGAAGCATGGGAAGCGGCTGCTGCAAGGTCTTTAGAACGTTCTATGGCGGCAAACAAGGTAAAGTCGGGGGGGGGGCGATGAATGACCAAGATAATCGCATGCAGCTTGCTGCCAACGACCTCAATCTGGCAGTTAATAACACGAGTTGAATAGAAATTCAGTGTTGCAACAAATCATTCAAATTTGAACTTTGCATCGTCTTGACAGAGGCACTTCACTAACGACCGCGTTCCGGCAAGCAATTCGCCAAAGCATATTACTTCTTTGGGTTACCTGCCGCCGAAAGTGGAATTTAAAATGAGTGGCCGCTGTACTTTCAGCTTGAGACATTGAATGTGTACAATGCAAAATAGTCACTATCGGCCATCTACTGCCGTTCACGAATGGCCGCTTTCTTCCATCGAGATCGCAGGTTGCTACAATTCCTTCGTGCCAAAGCCTGAACTGCGTCATCATTCAAATTTTAATTAACTTTCCCCTTCAAACTCGACTAGCAAGAAGCAAAAAAATAATGCATTTCGATATGTCATAAACCGGATATCACATAATTTGCCGCAAATTGTCATTTCCACATAGATTAGCGACAAAATTTTGTCAAGAAAACGAACAATAACTGCATTAGCTATCTCAATTTCTTTATCCTCATCAATATCAGTGCTGCCCTGAACGATTTTTCAATCTATTGGCACACTCTATGCTGTTGAATAACTGAGACATCAGTTTGAGGAGAACAAGAATGAGTAGATCACCAAAATTGTTATTTCTTTTTTGTATATATTTGCTTTTTTCTTCAGAGCCAGCAATTGCTGATCCATTGTCTGATGCAAAGCGTGAATTCGAAACGGGTAACTATGTGGGTGCGGCACGGTTGTTTATTCCGCTTGCGGAGAATGGTGATGCATTCGCAAGATTTAAACTTGCAGTGATGTATCGCAAAGGCCAAGGTGTCCAACAAGATTATAAGAAAGCATTAAAGTGGAATCGACTTGCTGCGGAACAGGGTTTTGCTAAGGCACAAAATAATCTTGGTGCTATGTATGCCAATGGACATGGTGTCGCTCAAGATTATAATGAAGCGATGAAATGGTATAGGCTGGCAGCAGAGCAAGGGTATGATATTGCGCAAAACAATCTCGGGGAAATGTACGATAACGGATTTGGAGTTCCTCGAGATATACATGAGGCAAAAAAGTGGTATAAAAAGGCAGCTGATCAAGGGCACCGGGAAGCCCAGTTTAACCTTGAGTATTTGGATTCGGACAAAAATATTCTATCGCCCGATGACGCTGAATCAGTTTGATTACAGCCCAAACATTATGCTCAAACTGATTCGAAGCCAGACTCGAAATAGAAGCATTAAAATATCAGAAAGCTAAAACAGGTGAACTTTCCAAAATATCAACTGCATAAAATTTTCGTCATATTCATTGCGACATTTTGCTTGAGTACCATATCACTACATTCTGATGCCGTAACCAACGGGAAGCAAAAGTCAGAAAAGCCTACAAAAGAACACCTCGTTCTTATGCCTCTACGTGTGCCAGATGAAGATAGGAGTTTGACTGGCGCGATGGAGACTGCACTCGTTAAAGGTTTGCAGCAAAAGTATGACGTTTTCTCAGGTGAGCGAGTTGCACAAAAAGCTCATGAGATATTCATGAAAGAAACAAGAAATCCAAATCATACCGAATGTGATGAAACTCGTTGTATGCAGAATATAGCAGAAGCATTTCAGTCTGAATTGATAGCTACTGCCAATGTCACCAAGCAAGGTGGAAATTATTTCTTGGCATTGAGCATCCAGAATATCTTTGATAATAAAGTTGTGTACTCTGAATCATTGCCATGCGAGGGGTGTAGTCCGGCACAAGTTGTAGATAAACTTAAAGAACTTAGTGGAACGGCAAAAGCAGTAGCATCAGAAATCAAAAGTATCATTTTATCTTGCGAGGGTCCAAACACAGTTCAGGGCATTCCAGATAAGTTGAAAAAAGGTAACAATATTTATGATAATGAAAATACTCATCAAGTTTTTGAAATAATTGAAAATAGCATTCTGGTAAAGGGGGGCGGACATTCTCCAGATATTACTTTGTCACTATGTAATCAATCAGAATCAGAATACATTTACTCAGATAACTGCGAAGTGAAAAGTGGCGAATATTTAAGAGATTGGCATTCTGAAAACGACCATTTAATTTTTGTTTTAAAAGACTGGAAACATCCAAGTCCATTTTTTCGAAAATACGGCAAGGGGAATAATTTTTTAGCATATTATGAAGTGCTAAAAATTGACAGAACCAATTCAGATGTAGATTGGGTTGTATATTCACCTATGACAGGTCCAATATCGGGTAGCCCAAAAGAAAAGAACGGCTACCTGATGATTGACCATTCTGTTATGAATTGTAAAAAATTAGAGGCAAAGTTTTAATCTCAATTGGTTCAATTCCCAGCTTTTTTGGGCGAGAGCTGATGTTGCTTTCACATACTGAAATTAGCGTTATGCATAAAGGACACCATGATGCTTAACCATACTCGTTAGATTTCTACTCGATGATGAAACCGGCATAGTGATTACCCATTCTGAGAGCCAACGTCGAACAATAGCTGAAGTACTTTCCGCACTCTGGCTTGCTCATGTTTTCTGTGCCTGGATAGCAAAGTGAGATGAAATAAATTTTAGTTGGAGGAAGTATTGCCATTCTTGAAACAAACTTCTTGGCAACTTGATCAGCACGGTTTTTGTCCAACTCAATTGCCACGACAAATCCATTTCCATCTCCGAAGATATCGATGGAATCGCGATTTTTACTGGGGCAATGCTCCATGCTCCATTTTATTCTTGGCATTGTATCTGCAAGTTTAGATTTTACAGCAGCCTGGAAACTAGCAACAATCCTTTTTTGCTCGGATTGAGAATTACCGATATGGCTTGAAAAATATTCTGAGCACTCGATGTCAGTAATGCACGAGATGATTGAACTCAGAACTTTGTCACTATCAGATGTTTGAATAATCGCTGGTTTCACAATGGCCCGCTCCGAGAAATCTAATGAATAGCGTTGATCTGCCGCCCTCACCAAGCTTGTTTACCCCGCAACCTATCGGCGGCGGATAAACCTTGTTGGACTGAACCATCTGGACAGAAAGCATGGGGTCACGTCTAACATTCCAACAAATTATCAATCATTCACCGGCCAGATCAAGCTCCAATTTCTTTCAGTAACTCGGGATGTTTGTCGAGCAGCTTGAGCAAAAGCACCGTCGATTTAGACGGTTGCGTCTTGCCTCGTTCGTATTCAGAAAACGCATTGATACCTCCGCCGAACAAGTCTGCCGCGCGTTTTTGCGTCAGTCCCAAATGCTTGCGCCATTGGCGTACCCGCTCAGCCTCACTTTGGATGATTGTCTGTTGCTCATTTTGAGCCTTGGCAAAAAAATGCTTTGCCGCCGCTTTACTGGCAAACTCAACTTCCCCGCAGGTTGGGCAGTGCCAACCATCCACTGCTGCAATGGTCACCGTTTGCCCACGAAAATCACGCGCAACGTCACGGACTTCGCGCACCATTCCGGCAGCACCGCAACTGCCACATTGTCTTTCGCTCATGACTTATTTCTCCTTAAATTGAATCACGACCACACCCTCCTGCAACGTCAGCTTGATATAGGCAGCTTTGCCATTTTGACAAGGGACGTGATACACGTCTTGCCACTTTCTACTGTCGTTGGTTGTTGTCATGCTCTTGTAAAACATCGCACGGGTGATTGACATCACCACCGCGATTACCTGATCTTCACTTAACCCCATCGCTGCGGCATTGAAAGCGGCGGTTGCGGTAAATACACCCAACCCGTGCGCAGACACAATGGCTAATACTTCTTGCAATTTATAGTGAGGCGCGCGCTTTTCCATGAAGTTAATACTAACGTAATCCGTTAGTACGGTCAAGCGGTAATCAATGGGGAATAGACATAGCACATTACCTTTAAACTCTTAAAACGTGATTCACGTTTGCTGTGCTTAACGAATGACCGTTGTGCGGCAACCTGATTTCAACTTCGACTGACCGGAGTGGGTTGTCACTTTTCGGCGTTAAGGCGCCACTGATTTTCGCCGTAATGGCGCCACTTTGAAGTGTCATTTCAGGGGCTCAAACTGGGTGTAAAGAATGCGTGATTTTTGCTGTTTTTGCAATCGCATTATTTACTCTATTTGTTGCTGACGGCCCTGTCTCAAGTCTGAGTAGGTTTACCTCCTTTCTTTGCCGGCGTTTTTGGCATTTCCGGCATTGGCTGCGGGTCGCGGTAACTCGGCCCATCCAAAACCACGCGATACGCGCCGTGGCGTAATCGATCCAGTGTTGCTGCGCCGATCATTTTATTTGCGGCGAATGCTTCACCCCATTCATCAAAGTCGAGATTGCTGGTCAGAATGGTTGCGGCGCGCTCGTAGCGTTCGGCGATCAAGTCATGGAAGTCTTCATCTTCCGGTGAACGCAAGGGTTTGAGTCCGAAATCATCAATGATCAGCAGATGCACTTTGACCAGTGATTTAAATCGCCGCGCGTAATTGCCGGTGGCCTGAGCTGCGCGCAAACTGCTCAGGAGTTGGGTCTGCGTAATGAACAACACGTCATAACCCTGACGGGCAGCCGCATGACCAAGCGACTGCGCCAGATGGCTTTTGCCGGTTCCGCACGGCCCCACAACCAATACGGCGACTTTCTCTTCAATGAAACGGCAGGTCGCCAGATCATGAACTGCCGTGCGGTTCAGATTGGGCAGTCGGTCGAAGTCGAATCCCTCCAGTGTTTTTTGGTTGCGGAAGCTTGCGCGACGCAGTCGCATATCCAGCTTCTTTTGTTCCCGCCTGGCGACTTCGTCATGAATCAACAGGCTGAGGAAGTCGGTGTAGGCCAGCTTGCGGTCGATGGCTTCGCGGTTGCGGGCTTCGAGTGAATCAAGAATGCCGGACAGGTGCAGTTGTTTGAGCAGGGATGTCAGTTCTGGAATTGTATGCATGGTAGTCCTCATTGAAGAATGGTTTGGGTGTTGCGGCAGAAACGTCCGCCTTCGGTGTACGTGGTAGCAAGGGCATCAAAGGCCAGTAGAGGTGTGAGCTGATCCAGCCCTTTGGCCAGAATCGACTTGACCACTTGGTAACCCGGCGTGCCGAAATGGTTGGCGCGCGAGCACGCGGCTTCCAATCTGATCGCGCCGTATTTCTGCTTGAGCCGCAGCACGCCTTGAACTGCGCGCATTTTTATCAAGACATGGTCGCTGAACATGGCGTGCACCATGGCATGACAGGCGGGGCCAATCTGCAAGGCGGTGTTCAAACACCACTGCGTATCCTGCATTTGCCACGCCTGTGCTTCGGGTGGCATGTGGTCGGTTACCGTGTGGCGCAGTCCTTTCCCCATCAGTCGCACGTGACTGGCAACCGCCTCGTGCTCGCGGTACACAGTCACCATCGTGTCAGTCGCCCTCAGCCACAAGTTGCAACCGATCAGCCGGAACGGCACCGAATAGTAGTTGGTCTCGTATTGGACATGCGCGTCGCGGTGAACCAACACCTTGGCCCAGCTTGCCAATTCAGGCGGGACGCTGGGCAATGCAATGAGCAGACCTTTCTCAACTTCTACAAAACGCTTGAGGGGGGCTTCGCGGGTCGTGCCGTGAATGCGGTTGCCAGCCTCGTTCATCACCCAGGCCTGCAACTGGCGGTTGGCGTCATCCAGATCGCGGAACTCGCGCAGTGGCAGGAAACTGCCTTTGATGTATTTGACGCCTGCCTCAACGATCCCTTTCTTTTGCGGATCGCGTGGCGGACAGGGATCGATCTTGAACCCGTAGCCTTCGGCACATTCTGCATAGGCCCGTTGCACATCAGGTTCGTAGACGCAGGCTTTGGTGATCGCGCATTTGGCGTTGTCGATGATAGCGCGTGACGGCACACCGGAGAACGATTCGAACGCGCGTCGATGGCAACCCAGCCAAGTTGCCACGGTCTGATCGCGCACAAACTCGGCATACTGGTGGCGCGACCAGCACAAGGTCATCACGAAGAACCAGGTCTTGAATATCTCGCCGGTGTACACATCGGTGATAAGCGGGCCGGAACCGAAATCGACCTGAACTGCATCTGCTGGCTTGAACGCCAGGCGCAACGGGACATCCGGCAGTTGCGTGGAAACAAGCTGGCACAGAAAGCGATGCATCGCGGAATAACTGCCGGTGTAGCCGTGGTTGCGCACCAGCGTGGCGTGGATGGTGGTGCCACGGATGCCGGCTATGTGCCATTTGGTTATTTGCTCGCGCCAAGGTTCCAGCGTTGAAACACAACTGACAGGCAAACCTCCCTTGTGCGCAAACAGCGCGGACAACACGCCGTCATCGGGTAATGGGAACTCGGGACCCAGCCAGCCGCGTGCACTGGCAACCTCTCGCACTTGCGCGATCTTCTTGCGCCCCATCGTTTTAGACCGGGCAATATCCCGATCTGAATCGCCCCGGCGCATGCGCACCAAAACATTTCGGTACTGATACATCTCGAACCTCCTTTTACTCACAACCTCTCCCGGCAAAATGCCGGAAGTCTAGTTGTTCGATGAAAGTTCGAGCCCCAAATCAGGTTTCAAAGTGGCGCCTTAACGCCGGAAATCTACTGGCTCCATTACGCCGGAAATAAAGTGGCGCCATTACGCCGAACATTTACTGGCGCCATTACGCCGGAAACGAAATGGCTCCATAACGCCGAAAGTTCACATGGGTTGATTGTGTTGAAAAACTCTTCAATAATTTTACCGTTTTTCGGCCTGAATTTTGATTTGAATTTTATTTTTTTGAACTCGCAGAGTTGCAAGATTAGATTTGACGATTCGACTTCCCTTATCGGCCTTTAAGCAGGCATTATTTTCTCCTCCTGTACTTCAGGTACTAGCCATTTAGCCATTCGTCGCAGATTTTGCGCAGTCGCCGCCAGTAGGAATTCATCTTGTGCCCCGCTGAATCCTCTTAATCGCAGCTTGTCTATTTTTAGGATCCGCTTAAGATGCGCAAAGAGCATCTCCACCTTCTTTCGTTGTCTACATGATTCTTTGAAGGCATCTGTTTTGCCGATGTCTCTTGCGACGTCCCTGGCTTTTTCATAAATACTGCGTGCGATTTTGCGAAACGTGGTGTTCGGACAGCAGCGATCCTTATTGGGACACGATGCGCAATCCGATACCCTAGAGCGGTAGATAATCGTATCTGCTTTTGTAATTCGATCACGTGGATTTTTGAATGGGCGCCAATCGCTGCGTAGAGTTTTACCTTCCGGGCAGTGATATTCATTGGCTTTCTCATCCCATTGGAAATCACTGCGAGAAAGCGTCCCGTCATCGCGCTCCGATTTGTCGGCCACATGCGTATGGGGTGCAATCTTCTTCTCATCCACTAGCCAGCCAAGCATGGCGGCGGAACCATAGTTAGTATCACCCACCAAACGTTCTGGCTTGATCTCGAACTTCTCTTCGACTCGGTCTATCATGGTTTTGGTTGCGTCGACCTCTGCCGCCTTGCTGACAGCCGAAGCTTCAACATCGACGATGATGCCTGCTTCAAGATCGATCAGGTAATTGGTCGAGTAGGCAAAGAATGGTGGGCCACCTTTTGCGCCAGTCCAACTTGAGGCGGGATCCGTCATTGAAATAATTTTAGTTGGATCAGGTGTGTCGTTCGCTTCTTCCAGTGCAGCTATGTATTCGCGAACCGGGCGCAACGCTTCCTCGCGCTTGCACCAATCCATCGCTCTTTCACCTTTTAGACTACGCGCACGCTGTGCATCTGCTTTGATGATACTCGCATCGGTGGCAAATCCTTCCCCGCGAACCAATCCCTCGGTCATGCAACGTTGCAGCACGCGCTCAAATACATGACGGAACGCACCACTCTCACGAAAACGACCATGACGATTCTTGGAGAAGGTGGAGTGATCGGGAATCTTGTCTTCCAAACTCAATCGGCAGAACCAGCGATATGCCAAATTTAGATGCACTTCCTCACAAAGACGACGCTCGGAACGAATGCCGAAGCTGTAACCAATGATCAGCATTCGGATGATTAGTTCAGGATCAATTGAGGGTCTGCCGGTATGACTGTAGTATTCAGAAAGATGTTGCCGAAAATCGCTTAAATCGAGGTGACGGTTAATGCCGCGAAGGAGATGATTCTGTGGAACGTGATCTTCAAGGTCAAAAGAGTAAAAAAGCCGTTTTTGTTGATCCGTCTGTAACCCAATCATATCAAGGCTCCCAGCTTATTTCGACATGCGGTATTATACTATTCGCAGCGTCAAAAATCGAGAGAGTTTTTCAACACAATCGGTTACTAGCCGTCATTGAAATAGATTATTTTTATCAAAAATGAATGACTGCTATGCAATCTATAGGAGACGTTGAAATACGGCTGAAATTATTTTTTTCAATGACGGCTAGTAACCCATTGCCGACCTAAGGGTGAAATGCAAAGAATGCTCTGTATTCAGTCAATGCTGACCTTTATGGTTTTGTAAAAATCACGGATTGGAATGTCCGGTTTGAAGTTTGCCGAACTCACTTTTTTACCTCACTCAGGTGATTATATTTTTTGAATTCACTTCCAGATAAGAAGCGTTCGGGAAATATGAAAGTTTGACGTATTAGTATTATCGATACGCTTTAAGTCAGGCGTTGCCCTTCAAATTTTAACTCGCGTTTTATTTTGTAGCATTTGCTGACTTGAAAAATTTATTAATGAGTGAGATTCATTCCCTGGAGGAAACTCCCTTGTATACCCCACCGAGATCGCTCTCGGTGGTTCATCTTAAGGACAACTTTTATAACTTAGTGAGCAGCAGCGGCCTCTGCACCCAAGCCTGTCTCTGCGCGAATCAATTGTGCATTGTAAGCATCTTTCTCTTTTTGACCGCTTTCACTGTTATCTGTTACCGAGGCAATATAAGCAACGATCAACACAGTTGGCAGAACAACAAAGGTCGGGAAGTCATAAGGGAAAATTGCAGGTCCCATACCCAATACCTTGGTCCATACGGTTGGGCCGATGATCAATAGCCCGATTGATCCCAAAATACCGGTGTAACCACCCAGTACTGCACCCCGAGTAGTGAGTCCGCGCCAAAATATTGATAGCACCAAGATAGGAAAGTTTGTGCAAGCCGCAATCGAGAATGTCAGCGCGACGATATAGGCCACATTCTGTTTCTCAAAAGCAATACCCAGTAAAACAGCTATGATGCCCAATCCAATTACTGACATTTTTGATACCCACACTTCTTCTTTTTCGGAAGCTTTACCTTTCTTGATCACGCTCGCATAGATGTCATGCGACAAGGCCGAGGCTCCTGCTAGAGTCAGACCGGAAACCACCGCAAGAATCGTTGCAAAGGCAACCGCAGCAATGAAGCCGAGGAAAAAGTCTCCACCAATTGCATGCGATAGGTACACAGCAGGCATGCTACCTCCCCCTTTTAGAGCCAGAATACTCTTGGAGATGTCAGCCACATAGGCGGGTTGGTTGGCAACCATAACGATCGCACCAAAACCGATAATGAAAGTCAGTATGTAGAAGAAGCCAATAAAGCAGGTTCCGTACAATACTGATTTACGTGCTGCTTTTGCATCGGTCACGGTAAAAAAGCGCATCAGTATGTGCGGCAATCCTGCTGTCCCGAACATCAATGTCAGCCCGAGTGAAATCGACTCGATAGGGTTGGCCTTGGCACCAATTGGCACTACAGACTTCATGATATCAAGATGCTTGGGATGAATTGCAACCGCATCAGAGAACAGTTTTTCGAAGCTAAAGCCCTCGTGGGACATCACACCCAGAGCCATCAAAGTCGCCCCGCCCAGCAACAGGCCGGCCTTGATGATCTGAACCCAAGTTGTCGCTTTCATTCCGCCGAAGGTGACATAAATGATGATCAGCGCACCGACAACCACAATCGATTCCCTATATGAAACCTGAGGAACCAAAGTATGGAGCAATTGACCTGCACCGACTGCCTGCCCAATCAGATACCAGATTACAACAATCAAGGAACTGATAGCTGCCATGATACGGATAGGCCCTTGTTTGAGACGGAATGAAACTACGTCTGCGTAGGTGTATTTGCCAAGATTCCTGAGCCGTTCCGCAACTAGGAACAAAATGATGGGCCAACCTACCAGCCAGCCAACCGAGAAAATCAATCCATAGAACCCGTTCATGTAAACCAGTGCGGCAATTCCAAGGAAAGACGCGGCTGACATGTAGTCGCCGGCAATAGCCATCCCGTTTTGTAATCCTGTAATCCCACGTCCGGCAGCATAGAAGTCGGTGGCCGTTTTGGTTCGCGTCGCTGCCCAATAAGTAATGACCAATGTAATCACAACGAATATTAAGAACATTGTGACTGCATGCCAGTTTATTGGAACTTCAGCAGCAGAAGCTGCTGCAATAGCTCCTGACGCTGAAGCAACGACAGGCGCTACAGAAGATACGACAGCATCTGCAGCTTGTGTAATTCCTGAAGCTAACGACAGCATCCCGAAAATAATGATATTTAATGTTTTCATTTGGAGGCCTCTTTCACGATTTCATGGACAATCGGGTCAAATGTAGAATTCGCCTTGTAGACATAAACACCAGTAAGAAGTGCTGATGCAACGATCACTGCAACCCCAAGAATCATACCCATAGGGATTACGCTAGTAGCCGAAATCGGATGGGTAAGAACATCAGGCGCAAAAGCAATCATCAGGATGAAACCAAAATACATAAGGCAGACTAAAGCTGAAAGTGTCCAAGAAAGAGCGTCGCGCTGTTTGACGAGTTGAAGATATTTCGGATTGTTCTGTATATTGCTTGCAATTAATAATGACATAACTTTCTCCTTCAGATTTGAACTTCAACTAAATAACTGCGATCAATAGAACAATGACACCTTTTGCAACGTCATTTCATCTATGGAAAAATTGCACTGAAGCATTGCCTAGTACAATCGCTACAGCAATCAGGCAAGGTACCCTGCCCAAAATTCTTATTCGTAACAGATAGGCGTAATGAATTTTAAACTTGTTTCTTGTCTGGCTGTGTTAGGGGAGCGTTAGGGAAGCGTTAGGACATCGTTAGTGCTAACTCTTTTGTCTAATCTAAACGTGCAAAAATTCGATCGACTTAGAAGTGTGTCTATACTTTACTTAGGCTTTGGAAGGAAATTGTTCGCCATGGTATGAAATAATGGTGTTGGGCAAATAAGTCTTGAGCAAATTTTTGCAATGAATGCAGTAGCCATGAGTGGCAAAATCATTTCGTGGTTGTTTGTCATTTCCATAACAATAACAAATGCAGTTATCGGAGCTTGAGTAACACCCGAGAAATACCCGACCATTCCTAACGTAATCGTCGCTCCAGCAGGGACAGAGATAAAGAATTGTGCGATAATTGATCCAAACCCAATGCCCGCAGAAAGTGATGGTGCCATTATTCCACCTGGTATGCCACTGATTGAGGAAACAAATGTTGCAAGCAATTTAAGCAGTCCAAAGCTGCCTGGAAGAGTTTCATTTCCTTCAAGTATAGCTTTGGCCTCTAAATATCCACTGCCGAACGTTGTACTTCCTGAAGCCAGACCAATCAACGCAATGGTGAACCCACATAAAGCAGCAAACATAATCGGTTCTGACCTCATCCAACTACCCAATCGACCAAGCAGTCCTCTATTAATTTCAATCATCGCACGACTGAAGGCGCCGCCAAGTAAGCCTCCAAAGATACCGCAGACTAAAACCACACTCCATTCGCTACCAAATTTAAGTGAAGCTGATGTATGGCCGAAATAGTAATAATTGCCGATTAATCCAAGCGAAGTAATCCCTGCAATAATCACAGTCATTAGAATGGTTGATATGTTGTGTTCCTCAAAAGAACGACTCATTTCTTCTATGGCAAACACAATTCCGGCCAGCGGTGTATTGAATGCAGCTGCAACGCCAGCAGCTGCTCCAGCGAGAATTAATCCTTTTTCAATGTCGTGTTTTGGAAATTTAGCTAAGCTTCCAAATGTATGCATAATTGCAGCTCCAATTTGCACGGTTGGACCTTCGCGCCCAACTGAAGCACCAAACAGTAGTCCAGAAAATGTCAGAACAAACTTCCCTGCAGCCACTCGAATGGAGAGCACTTGAGTTCTGATAGCCGTGCTTTCATTTGGATCAAGAGAGGCAATAACTTGAGGAATGCCACTGCCCTGCGATCCCGGAAAGTATTTGCGCGTAAGAGCCACAATTAGAGCAAATCCAATTGGGGTTATTATCAATGGGAGATATGGTGAAATGTTTAATAGCTTTATGAATATTCCGTTTGCATATTCACATGCCAAAGCAAACAAAATTGCGATTAGCCCAACGCTAATTGCGCCACTCCAAAATACTAATCTCCTTTTCCACTCCAAGATAATATTTACCTCACGTATTAAAATTATTTTTATGAAGGATCATGATATTAGTGAGATTGATATGGAATCTGTTCACGTACATTTTCAGGCACTGATGAGGTCGGGACTAATATTGGAATCGTTGCTGAGACTGTTTGTATTTCGTCCACAAGTTCCACATCTTCTCCGTGCAGTCTAATCGTTTTGCCAAGCGGCAACTTCAGATATGGGATGGATTCATTAGCTCTGAGTCCATAGGTAAAACTCATCGGCCCACGACTAGAATTTCCCGTTCCGTAACCACGACGCATACTCAGACGCTGAAAATTAAATCTCGCGCTGCTATTGTCGCTGCATTTTAACTCACCGACGCCGCCAAGTTTTGCACTGGAGGTGAATTGTCCCACGCAAGTAACTTCTGGCTTGGAGCTCGACTGAATCTTTATCGTTCCAGAACCGTCGAAATTGCCTTTAGCAACTCCTTGGAAAATTTCACCAGCGTAGATCACGATGACGGGACCAGTTGATGAAAATAAACCTGCGACAGCAGAATTTACTATTCCGGCAAATGCAGCGAATCCTACTAAAATAATTAAAATCCTTTGCCTCTGGACATTAGCAAATTTTGGATGCCAATTTGGAACCATTTCTATCATTAATTAACTCCAAGAAATTACAGTGGTATTTTAAGAGGAGCCGCTTTGTTTAATATCCGAGAGTAAGCCTGCTGGAAAATCCGATTTGGATACAGCATGACCAGCACTGCCGTAAGAGAAATGCTTACTAAAATTACAACGTAGGTAACATCACGGATTATTTCTCCACCAATCACTCCAGCCTCAAGAGGAAGCGTCGCAAGTACAGCAGCAGCAAGACCCTTGGGTGCCATCATTGACGTAATAGCCGCATCACGCAAATCGTAACTATCACCACTTACAACGTAGCGAGTTAGTAATAATCTCATTAGGTATGTGGCAATTATCATCGCAATAGCAGCATAGGTCTGTATTGAACTACCGAATTGAATTGATATACCAAGATAGACAAAGAAATAAGTCTTCAGCAAGAAAACCGCTTCTGAGTAAAAGGAAAGCTCAGTATCATTAAGTGGTACAAGTTTTTTTTCGCCATTGGTTTTTAAGTTCAAACCAAACTTCTCGAAATTCGTTAGTGTGACTCCTAATGCAAGTGAAGCAATCGCGCCAGAATAGCCCAAAAACTCAGTCAGACCATACAGGATAAATGCGTATGCGAGTGTTGAAGATATAGTGTTAGGGAAATCACGCACTTTTCCTAGAACTAACAGCCAGCCTATACCTCCCGCAACACCAATTACAGCAGCGAAAACTAAAGCTGCCAATACACTTCCTATTAACTTTCCAGGTTCAATATCCCCTTGCGAATGTATTTGCAACAAAGCGAATACACCAACAATACTGAGAACATCAGTCATGGCTGATTCAAGTACAAGAACTGTTGCTGGTTTTTCAGATAAACGCAAAGCGTTTACCAGCGGAATCACTACAGCCGAAGATGTACTGCCCAGCGTAAACCCAAGAAGTGTTGCTGGAAGAATTGATAAGTTAAGTAAAAAATATCCTATTGTTGAAACGATGATTGTAGTCAACACAAAGCAACTTATCGCTAATACGCCAGTGGTCCCTAAGGATTTGCCAAGTACATTTAACTTTAGCGAAGTTCCGCCTTCGAACAAAATCACCACCAAAGCAATGGTCGCAATTAGCGATCCGAGTTTGCCAAAATCTGAAGGACTCACTAAACCAAATATTGGGCCAATCAAAATCCCAACGAACGTCAGTATCAAAACATCGGGTATGCTGGTCTTTCGGAATTGCAGCGACAGAAAGTGTGATAAAAATATTATTAACCCGATTACTAGAATAGTGGTGGACATGGAGTTCTCCTAGTTCGTTTTCGATTGATGATCACGGCTACGAAGATTGGAAAATTGTGCTTCATAGGTTTTACCGACGATACTGACAAGTACTCCCGTTGACCAACCGAATGCAAACAATCCTGACATTGCAATAAACATCGCCAATTGTCTCCAATCGTGCGGAAGCAATACATCACCAAATCCTAAAGTGGTATACGTTTCACCTGTGAAGTAAAACGCAGTCCTCCAACTTTCAAATGCCTGGATGGTCCATAAAGCTGCGGCAATAATGATTACCTCCACAAGATGCGTAAGTAGCATTAAAAAGACCAGAAACCCAAAAAAAGACTGTCTTCTTATTTCGCTTTTTTCATTAAGGTATTTGGACCAGTGCAATTCGAAACGATGCATAACAAAATACATCCCAATACTATGAATTATTAATGTGCAAACAGCCATGGATAAACCCAGAACGATTTCTAAAATTGGTCTCATTATTTAATCCCCCTTTTCATTTGTGTTCTTTCGAGGACGATGCGCTGTCGATAATCCAGTAAACCAAACTAAGGGTAACTAACAAAAATGCTAATGCAGCGATCACCAAAGGAGAAGTTAATTCGATTTCGAAAACGATAAATTGTCTCGCTACCGCCAGTATGGAAACCATTGCCACCGTTTTTACGATGATTTCACGACTGCTTTTTAGGAACACATGCATGTTCGTGTGATTAAACTCGATGGCAATCAGCAAGGTCATGATCATGCCAAAAGCGGCTTGAAAAGCTTTATGGTCCAAGGTGTCAAATGCCCCATGAAGGACAAGATGATAAGTTTCTACAGCCAGTCCCCACGAAGCAGCAAGGATCATGATTGAAATCAATGTCACTTGGCCTGCTGTTATAAGCCTTTCGAAACGATGATAAATGCGCGTTCTGAGCAACTTTCCGATTGCTGCACTTGGGTTCATATAATTTGTGTATAGAGAGAGCTAGATATGGAATTAGTTTCTCTGAGTATGCAGAATAGTTGGTATTCTGCATACTCAGATTTATACAGGAATAAATTACTGCGGAACAAAGTCAACTCTACGATTTTCATGCCAGCATTTTTCTTCGTGGCATTCGAGTTTTGGTTTCAAACTTCCGTAACTTGTTACTTTAATCTGTGAGCTTTGTACACCTAAAATCTCAAGACTGTGTTGAACTGATCTTGCCCTTCTATCACCTAGAGCTAGATTGTATTCGGCACTGCCTCGCTCATCGGCGTTTCCTTCAAGGGTAACTATTACATTTTTATTGTTTGACAATAGCGCTGCAGCATCCTCTAGTGAAGCTCTGTATTCTGTTTTAATTACATCCTGGTCGAAATCAAAATAGATGCTTTTTAACGCTAGGGATTGCTTCGCTGAATTAAGAGTTACCGAAGCTGCTTTGGCTGCAGCAGCGGCAGCGTTTGCCGATTCTTCCGCTTTAGCAGCCTCAAGTGCTTCTGCAGATAACTTATCTGAGGATGCCGTGTTTACTTCAGGGGGAACTGGTTTTGCTATCTCTGTAACTTTGGCATCGTTAGTTGCCGGAATCTGAGAAGAATTCGGTTTTTGTGTGGCACATGCTGAAAACACTAAGCACACAATGATTATTAATAATTTATTCATGATATCGCTCCTCACTTGTTGATAAAAATGAACGTTGCGTTCCCAATAACGTTTAGGAAGAAGACGCGTTGACATAAACATAGTTTATACAATAATAAATGAAATAAACATTATTCATGGCATAATTAGTCGTATAGATGAACAACATCTCAACATTTTCAAATTTCTTTCACGTAGTATCTAGCCATGAACAAACGAAATAAAGATCAACTATCCACTCAAGTACTAAGACAGTTCAGGATCATTTTTGGATCTGTGAGGCAGCAGTTTCGAGATGTTGAACAAACATGTGGGGTTACCGGCTCCCAATTGTGGATACTTCATGAAGTGTCACAAAAACCGTATGCGGGCGTATCCGAAATTGCGGAACGTTTGTCGATTCATCCTTCTACGTGTAGCCAACTTGTAGAAAAGCTTGTTGGTCGGGGGCTAATCATTAAAGAAAGAAGTACTGAAGACCAGCGTCGCGTTGGTCTGCTCGTGAGCAATGAGGCAGAAAAAGTTTTAACAAATGCACCAGGGCCTAGTGAGGGCATTCTTCCTGAAGCGTTGAATTCCTTATCAGCATTATCATTGATAACACTAGAGGACAAATTGACTGAATTGATTGGGAAATTACAAATTAGAGACGAGGAACATGCGGACAAGCCGCTCTCTGATATGTAACTTCCTTTTATATTTAAAGTCAGGCTATTTATCAGAATTTGACCAGTTGTAACTGCGGACAATTCCTTGTATATCAAATCTGATTTGCAACATTTTTACTTTGGCCCCGGAAAGGTCGGATAATTTTCCCGATGCAAAATAATATGTCCACTCGTTAAGTGATTCGCCGTTTGCATCCATGTTAACCCCCGTGCCGGTAGGCGCTCCGATCCAAGCGGTCACTTGATTTTGCGTTGAGACGCCTCGCTCAATCTTTGACTGGATTGTGTGCATATCAAAATCTTTTCCGACCTGAACAGAACCGCAAGCAGTCAGTATCAGAACTAGCATTGAAACAGTTATAATTTTACAAATATTATTTAACATGTCGCCCTCTCATTTGGTTGACGCTATTGATAATTTTCCGTCGATTCTAATTTATGTGAATATTACTCTCAATGTCAGAGCAAAAGCGATATACCAACTTTTTATTAGCGGATCACTGGAAAGGTTCGCGCCGGTGGATATTATGGATTGGGTGCCTTGGCATAACTATTCTTATCGGAACTTTGCGCATGGAGTCTGGCGCTGAATTCTCAGTATCTTCATTGGCGTTGTTGCCAGTCATTACTATTGCCTGGTTTGGCGGACGCTTGAATGGTATGTTAATGGTCTTCATTGCTGCTTTGATTTGGCTTGTTGCAGGATTTGTTGCAGAACTTGAATCGAGTCATGGATGGATACCGTGGTTAAACTTCCTGACACGCATTTTCACTTTTGGCTTGATCGCCTTTTTGGTGTCAGAGACACGTTCACACTTGAAGCAAGAGTCCTTTGCAGCCATGCATGACCCTTTGACGAGGCTTGCGAACCGAAGAGGCTTTATTGAGGAAGCAACAAAAGAAGTTGAGAGGTCAAGAAGAAAAGGACGTTCATTAGCTGTCGTATTCTTGGATCTGGATAACTTCAAAACTCTCAATGATACCCTTGGCCATGATGCAGGTGATAACGCATTACTTGCAACTGCGATAGCACTCGAAGGAGCGCTGCGTTCTACCGATATTGTTGCGCGAATGGGGGGAGATGAATTTGCGGCAGTCCTTACCGAAATAACATACGAAGATGCCGTAGTGGCAGGAAAAACCATTTCTGAAATTGTGAATCGCGCTTTAGACCAATTTCCACCCGTTGCCGCTAGTTTGGGAATTGTATGGTTTGAGAATGGAAATCAATCCATCGCTACTATGATCAAAGCCGCAGATGATCTAATGTACGAAGTCAAAAATAATGGCAAGGGCACTGTTAAGACTTGCCTATGGAATGAAAACAACATAAATCGCGGGATAAGTAATATTAGGGATGCGCCGAACAAGTACCTACATGAAGCAGGCTTTGATCTGACGAATCTGGTTTGTTAAATAAATAGTATTTATTCATCTGCGATTACGCATTTTGCTGCCTCATTTAGAGGTTTCTTCCATTTTCTTGCTACGCAGGACGCACCTGTCCTGTCAGCGGCAATGGGCGCATCCAACTACACCTATGCCGAAGCGACTTTTAGCCAAACATTGCCGGACTGGATTGGCAGCCACATCCGCATGTTGGAGTTCTTCGGCGCAGCGCCGGAAATTCTGGTGCCGGACAATCTCAGGAGCGGTGTCAGCAAAGCCTGCCGATATGAGCCTGACACGAATCCGAGCTATCACGCTTTTGCCACCCACTACGGCATCGCTGTGATCCCTGCTCGCAGCAGAAAACCGAGGGATAAAGCCAAAGTTGAAAATGGCGTATTAGTGGTGACTCGCTGGATACTGGCCTGTTTGCGCAACCACGCCTTCTTCAGTTTGGCAGAACTGAATACAGCGATCAGAGATCTGCTGACACGGCTAAATCAGCGGCCATTCAAGAAGTTGGCAGGATGTCGCGAAACACTGTTCCGTACTGTTGACTATCCCGCGATGCGTCCTCTATCTGGGGAACGTCATATCTTCAGCGAATGGAAGAAGGTTCGCATGGGGCTGGATTACCACGTTGATCTGGGCGATGGCTACTATTACTCGGTACCTTATAAGTTGATTGGCAAGCAACTTGACGTGAACTACAGCGAGTATGTCGTTGAAATACTATACCGAGGGGAGCGAGTTGCCAGTCACGCCAGATTGCACTCAGGCAACAAGAAACATTCGACACAGACTGCGCACATGCCCGAGGGGCATAGCAAAATGGCCGAATGGACACCGGAGCGAATCGTTAACTGGGGCGCATCCGTCGGTGTACATACGAGCAAACTGATCGAGGCGCTAATCAAACGCAAGCCCCATCCCCAACAGGCATTTCGCGCAGCGGCGGGCATTATCCGTCTGGGCAAGCATTATGGAAATGACCGAGTCGAAGCTGCTTGCCGCAGAGCTTACATCACCAACGCCATCAGCTACACATCGGTTGATTCAATTTTAAAACACCGACTGGATGAAATGCCGCTGCCGCAAGACAGCCCGCAAAGTAGCCTTCCGATCTTCCACGACAACGTGCGTGGCCCGGGCTATTACCATTAATCGAAACAATCTATTACAACCACTGACAGGAGCATAAAACCATGATGTATCACCCCACCTTGGACAAACTGAAGCAACTGAAACTGATGGGCATGCTGCGCGCCTTGCAAGAACAGGAAAGTATCCCGGACATCCGCACTATGCCGTTCGAAGAACGATTCGGCTTGATTGTTGATAGGGAGTTAACCGAGAAAGACAATCGTCGTATGCAGACACGATTGCGTATGGCAAAGCTGAAACAGAACTCGGCTCTGGAAGATATCGATTTCAAAACTCCGCGCGAGCTGGATCGTTCCTTGATCATGAAGCTGTCTGGATGCGAATGGGTGACGGAACATCTGAACGTGCTGATTACGGGCGCGACGGGTTTAGGCAAAACATTTCTGGCTTGCGCACTGGCGCACAAAGCCTGCCGCGAAGGATACAGTTCGCAATACGTTAGGCTGACGCGCTTGTTTCAGGAACTGGATATAGGGCGTGCCGATGGCCGCTACGCCAAGATGATACGACAATTGGCCAAGGCGGACGTCTTGATACTTGATGAATGGGGACTCGCCGTACTTACCGATCAACACCGGCGCGATTTGCTGGAAATAATGGATGACCGTTACAACCTGCGTGCAACGATCATCACCAGTCAGCTACCGGTAGCACATTGGCATGAGGCAATAGGTGACCCAACGCTGGCAGATGCAATCCTGGATCGAGTGGTACACAACGCGTACAAGATCAATTTGAGCGGAAAAACCATGCGCAAAGACTTGGAAAAATTGACAACCGACACAACAAAACCTTAACCTAAAAACCTTGCGTCGCTTCGCTCCGACTGACCCGGCAGAATGATCGTGGATTAGGTGGCAGAATCATAACGGAATGGGTGGCAGAATGCCGTGGAATGCGCATTTGCGTATTCCACGGTCATTCGGCCACCCAGTCCACGCACATTCGGCCCCCGATTCCATTAGCATTCGGCCACTGATTCCGCTGTGATTCGGCCACCGATTCCGGTGTGATTCGGCCACCCCTGGTCAGGGATCGACGCAAGATAATATTCACCTACCATTCGCCCTTTTTTCGGAAAGAGGGACGGATATGGAGAAGTTGTCGATGCGTAAAACAAGAGAAATACTACGCCTGAAGTTTGACCTCGATCTGTCGGACCGGCAGATATCAAAAAGCACCCAGGTAGCCAGAAGCACAATCAGTGACTACATACGCCGTTTTGCGGTAGCCGGTTTTCTGTGCCAGCGCGCAAGCCAGATAGGTTTTACCTAAATGGGCAGGCAAGCTCGATGCCGTGATGCGTCAGGAACATCCTGCGGGCGAAAAGTGCTTCGTGGACTATTGCGGTAAAACGATGCCGGTTACGGATCGGTACACCGGTGAGATTCTTCAGGTGCAAATCTTCGTCGGCGTGATGGGGGCGTCCAACTACACCTATGCCGAAGCGACTTTTAGCCAAACCCTGCCGGACTGGATCGGCAGTCACATCCGCATGCTCGACTACTTCGGCGCAGCCCCGGAAATTCTGGTGCCGGACAACCTCAAGAGCGGTGTCAGCAAAACGTGCCGCTATGAACCGGACACCAATCCGAGCTATCACGACTTTGCCAATCATTACTGTATCGCCGTGATTCCTGCGCGCAGCAGAAAGCCGAGGGATAAAGCCAAAGTGGAATGCGGTGTATTGGTGGTGACGCGCTGGATACTGGCCTGCCTGCGCAATCGCGCGTTCTTTAGCCTGGCGGAACTGAATGAGGCAATTGGAGAGTTGCTTGTGCGTCTTAATCAGCGTCCATTCAAAAAGCTTGCCGAATGCAGAGAATCGTTGTTTCGCACCATCGACTATCCGGCAATGCGTTCCCTGCCCGCACAGCGTCATATCTTCAGTGAATGGAAAAAGGTTCGCATGGGGCTGGACTACCACGTTGATCTGGGTGATGGATATTATTACTCGGCACCCTATAAGCTGATTGGAAAAGAGCTTGACGTTAACTTCAGCGAGTATGTCGTAGAGATATTCTATCGAGGGCAGCGTGTCGCCAGCCACGCCAGATTGCACTTCGGCAATAAAAAACATTCGACAGAAAAAGCGCACATGCCCGAGGCGCATAGCAAAATGGCCGAATGGACACCGGAACGCATCGTGAATTGGGGCGCTTCAGTCGGTGTGCACACGAGCAAACTGATCGAAGCGCTGATCAAACGCAAGCCACATCCCCAGCAGGCATTCCGCGCGGCTGCGGGCATTATCCGTCTGGGCAAACACTACGGGAACGAGCGGGTCGAAGCCGCTTGCCGCAGAGCTTGCGCCACCAACGCCATCAGCTACACCTCCGTTGATTCCATCCTGAAACACCAGTTGGACAAACAACCGCTGCCGCAAGATATCCCGCAAAGCAGCCTCCCCCTGTTCCACGACAACATTCGTGGTCCGGGCTATTTCCATTAATCGTAGCAATCTATTACAACCACTGACAGGAGCATAAACCATGATGCATCACCCCACGCTGGACAAATTAAAACAACTGAAACTGACCGGTATGCTGCACGCCTTGCAAGAGCAGGAAGGCATTCCGGATATTCGCACGATGCCATTCGAAGAACGGTTAGGCTTGATTGTGGATAGAGAAATGACAGAGAGGGACAATCGCCGTATGCAGACCCGTTTGCGCTTGGCAAAACTGAAACAGAATGCGGCGCTGGAAGATATCGATTTCAAAACCGCGCGAGGCTTGGACCGTTCGCTGATCATCAAGCTGGCAGATTGCGGATGGGTGAAAGAACACCTGAACGTGCTGATTACCGGTGCGACAGG
>CAVTCF010000005.1:0-244617 GCA_963733265.1 uncultured beta proteobacterium | reverse complement strand
TAAGCTGGTATTTTTAAAAAAATTACCTGCACAAATACCCAATTTGGATGAATATTCTTGATTTGCCAATGTGTTCTTCGAATGATTCATCCAGCCCAGCATTTCCCTACGGAATGAATGTGCAATCGCTTTGTATATTTCATCTATATTCGGCGAATCTTTATTGTCCATAATATCTTTCCCTTAAAGACCCACAAAATCAACCTTTAAATATACATTCAGAGATTTAGCTTGCTAAAAACTTATCTAGTAAGGCTTAATCAACATGGATATAGCCACTTAATTATTTTTGTCTTTCAACTCTCCAGAGTGAAGTTGTAATTGCTTCTTAATTTCACGCAATTTACTTTTTACAATATTGCGATTCTTGTAACCGAGTCGAAGCATTATTTTCTGTCCTACAGATTGATCTTCTATTTCAGTATCTGAAAACAGAAAAAAATAGATGGGCTGAATCAACACAATTAGTTGACTAATGTCGGGGGTCTCAAGCAGATCATCTAATGTATCAATAACCAAATCATTAAATGATTTAGTAGAATAACCTTGATTTTTGTATTCCTCTTGTAGCAAAGGATACAGTCGTATGTAAAGATCAATTAGTTTTTTGGCATCCACTGCCTCGGCAAATTTCACGTATTGCGTGTATCTGAGCTCATTCTCTGGGCTGGTGGTTAATTTTCCCGCTGTGTCTACAGTAAGAAAGTTTCCTGCTGGGGGTGTAAACGGTGAATCTTTTCTAGGAGCGCGTAGCTGCGTTAGATTAATTGTAGTCACGACAATATTGCGAATGATGCGCTCATTAACAACAAGCTTCATAAGCGTACGATTGCTCATTAAAGCCGATAAAGCCTCATAAACAAACTTGTCGCTTTTTGCCAAGGTGGGTAATGTTGACTTTATTGAATGCTCGTTAGGTACAGCACTTAATGCCTGCACAGGAGCGCTTGCTGGTATCGGTTGAATTATTGATTGAGGCAACGAAGCATTCGAAGGATGGGTGATACTGACATCGTCTACCTTAGGAGTATCCTTTTTTATATTCAAAAACAAAACAAATCCTAAGCACGAAAGGATAAGTGCGCCAATCAAAAACTTCTTTATTAAGTTCATGACAACTCCTCGATATCCTCATTTACATTAACTGAGGCTTGAATTATTCTACGAGATATGGTGTTATGATTTTGTTAGGATTGTGTTACGAAAGCGTTAGAGAATGAAATAAGTTGGTAATTCCAGACCTACTGCTTTATTAGCGGTCCCCACGATGGGTCAAGAATGTTTCCGTTTCTAGACACCAATTTTTGCTTAACTCTACCATCAACTGAAACGGTAGCTAGCACGCCATGTCCGTTAATTTCAGTCGCGTAAAGAATCATCTTGCCATTAGGCGCAAAACTTGGATTTTCGTCCCATCCTCCTTCTGTCATGTGTTGCACCTTTTTAGACTGAAAGTCTTCAGTTGAAATATAAAACTGACCATCAATCCAACTCGAATACACAAAACTTTTTCCGTCAGGGCTGTAGTGCGGCGAGTAATTGTTGCCTCCTTCGAAAGTCAACCGTTCTGGCTCACCTTCATCAACTGGCATTTGATAAATCTGTACTTTGCCACTGCGATCTGATTCGAAAATAATGTTCTGGCCATCCGGGGAGAAATTGGGTTCTGTATCAATTTCGTCGTCAAATGTCATTTGCTGTAATTCTGAGCCATCTGGTCGAACAACATAAATGTGAGAATTTCCATCTTTAGTAAGAGCAAATGCAATTAGCTGTCCATCGGGTGACCATGCTGGCGCAGAATCCCCTTCTGGAAAGTTGGCAACGGCCAGTCTCTGGTTCGTTAACATTGATTGGATATAAATTACGGCCTGATCATGCTCGTATGCAACAAATGCAAGATGACTCCCATCTGGCGACCAAGCTGGAGACATGATGATGGATTTAGATGAATAAACTAAACGTTCGCCATATCCATCACTATCTGCTACGACAAGCTGATAACCCTCCCCTTGATGGCTTACATAAGCAATATGTGTATTAAATACACCCGGATCGCCAGTAAGTCTGGCAAAGATAATATCTGCTATACGATGCGCAATCGCCCGAACTTCGGAATTTTTTTCCGTCACAACAGTCGCAAGCAATTCTGATTGCAAAGCCGTGTCCATCAACTGGAATTTAACGGTTGTGCGGTTTTTTGTTTTGGATACCACATTTCCAATGATTATGGCGTCTGTACCGGTCCAGGACGAATAGACAATATCCTTGACCAGATGAGGAGACTGTTTCTTTGGGTCAACGAGTTTAAAAAGGCCGCTTCTCTCTAAGTCTGCAGCGACAATAAGGCTAATACTTTGTGATAACTTTTCTTCACCCGCGAACGGCACGATTGAGACTGGTATTTGATGCTCCCCAGCTCCAACAACTTCAATGTCTAATGTGGCAAATGCAGGAAATGAGATGCATAAAAACATCACGGTGAAATAATTGATTTGCTGTTTTATATTTATTTTATGGCGTTTCAATTTTCGAATTCCGTGATGTATCAAAAAGGTAAATGGTAGACATTTATTAGCAGTTAAAGACTGAAAATATTTATCGTTTATTGCTATAGTCAATTAACACAATGGTATCGCTGAAAATCTGTATTACTTTGAATATTTTTATAAGGTTAAAACCTATTTGTTTTTATAAACGTATGTTTGATGCATAAATGCATTACGTCGCTTTTGGTTTTCTTCTTGAACTTGGTTTAGATGATAGTTTAGCAAGTAAAGAAATCCACCTACAATAAACGCGATTACAATTTCTGTAATCCAATTGAATTACATTTAGTTACTCAGCGTGAACAAAAGCAAGCAATCTGGATTCAACATCGCGCATTGAAAAAGGTTTAATCATATAGTCATTTGCACCTGCAGCAAGACCGAATATTTTGTCAGCTGTTGAGTCGCGCGCTGTTAAAATCAGGATTGGAGTTTCATCACCATTTTTTCGCAATTGCTTGCAAATTGAGACCCCATCCCATTGGGGTAACATCCAATCCAATACGAGCGCATCGTAGTCATTTTCAGTCGCCAATTTTAAACCTGTTAACCCGTCGTATGCCAAATCAACATCATGTCCCCGTGCTTCGAAGTAATCATAAAGGTTGGTAGCCAGATCACGATTGTCTTCTACAAAAAGTATTTTCATGAACGATATTTCCCGAGTGCATTACACGAACATGTTTGATTCGCTGACACAATTGTGTTCCATTGATTATTTTGAACTGACTCGTTAGTAATTTCTAAAACGTTAAACAGGTTGGCTCTAGCACTATTGAGTCAATCGAATTACGTCAATATTTTTATCTTCCGCTACAGCCATTATTGCATTGACGACAATAGCACCTAACATTTGTCTATTCATATCTTCACTAGGGAAGTCGATTGAAAAATCATTTGAATATCCCTCAATCAGTTCCAAATATTCATTTGGTTTGCTGGATTTAGGGTTCGCCGCATAAAAGGAAAGCATTTGATTGCGACAGCCGATTGCTAACAAATATTCATTGCTACCATGCGCTTTAACCTGCTTGTCACGAACTACAAAATATTGAACCTCAAAACCATCAATTCCGACAATTTGTGGCCTGATGCGTTGGGCCACGTCTTCCAAGAATGGCTGCGCCAAGTTTAACTTCGCAGCGAGTATCATTTGATATTTCCCAGTTCGTACTATATGCAATGGTTTTTCCAGCGGAGGAGTCTTGCCAGGACGGAAATAGGCAAGCAATAGCATAATGATCGTAATAGCTGTTATAGACTCAATCATTTAAGTATCGCTTTCATAAAATGATAAAGTCGAATTGGGCATTTTAGGTAACAATGAAAGTTGAGAAATTCCCAACTTTCTTTGTTAACTCAAATTTTGCGTAATTATTTAATTACAAAGTCAACACGACGATTTTCTTGCCAGCATTTTTCTTCATGGCAATCCATTTTCGGTTTAGATTTCCCAAAACTGACCACTTTGATCTGACTGGCTGGAATACCTAAGGTCACTAACAGCTTCTTCACGCTTGTCGAACGCTTTTCTCCAAGCGCTAAGTTGTATGCGGCACTTCCACGTTCGTCTGCATTTCCTTCCAATACAACGGCTGCATTTTTGTGATTCTTTATATTTTCGGCTTGTTCTTCAATAACGCTCTTGAATTCAGACTTGACGGTAAATTCGTTATAGTCAAAATATACGCTTTCGTTATGTGGCTTCCTAACATCGGCTGCCATTTTTGAAGATGCATCTGAACCGGTTGAGGAAGAGGCAGTTGAAGCTGGCGTTGGCACTGAAGGAGTTGCAGATGAAGTCACTACCGCTCCAGATGCTGGACTTGTAGTCGCAGCAGTTTTGTTTTCACTATTTGATGGCGTTGCACTGGGCTTAGGCGATGCACAAGCCACAACTAACAAAGCAATTATTACGGTAGCTATTTTTTTCATTCTTAATTCTCCTTGGTTTTAGTAAAACAGTTTCACGATGTATGTCAATTTATAAATATTTCATTGCCGAGCTAAAATGTGTGATTAATTTGCTTACAATTGTTCATGTCGAGATTCTATAAAATCTTGAGTTAGGTGAACGTTAGGCGAATGTTAGGATTGCGTTAGGATAGTGTTGGTTTTGCGTTGGGATAAACATTTAATTTTGAATTTAAGGCTCAGAAAATTAGATCAACTACCTAATTTCGAAGGATAGATCAAGTTTTTCAAACTGTCTGTCAACGCTTCCTGTGATGAGACGTTATCGCCCTGACCCTGTAGGTCATAAACGTTTGTTAATTTAGTTAGGAGCTTTAATATGAAATTGTTGTCCACTTTGATCGCTGCTGTATTCGCTATTGTTTCTTTCTCTGCAGTTGCTGCTGATGCAGCAATGGCGCCAGCTGCAGCGCCTGCTGCAAAGGCTGCACCTGCTGCTAAAACTGATGAAAAGAAATCTGAAGCCAAGCCAGCTAAGAAGCATAAGAAAGCAAAGAAAGAAAAGAAGGCTGAAGCAGCCAAGTAATATAGCAGCACCTAAAAAAGCAGGGGAAACCCTGTTTTTTTTGTTCCTAAATTTGGAGTTGATACTACACTCCAATATCAAAGCAATTCAATCCAAAAAAACCCACCAAATATCGGTGGGCATAACTGACCAAAATTTCTTGGTCAGGGAGTCGTTGGTTAAGAATTGTAAGAGAGATATTTTGTTATTTTAGAAAAATTAGTTGCGCACTTGTGCCTTGACCTTCGGCGCTAATAATTATAATTTCCCACCCATAGCCGACATTCCAATGGCACTGCCGAAGTCATATTTATAAGATCGCCAGCGTCTGCAATGGGCGAATTTAGGGAGAAATAAGTAACAACAATGAAGGTCCGAGTAAGCAGGGAGGTTACCCTCCCCACTCCTCACTGACCCCACCGTGCGGGACTACCGCAGTGGGTTCGTCAGGCTGATTCACCGTGTTGACCACGCATGAGTAATGCGCGGACGCAGCAAAGGATACCGCGCCAGTATATGACAGAATTTCTCCCATGAGAGGCGCCTTCCTCGCGTCCTGCGAGCAAGCCACCTTCGCCAGATGCTGCGCACCGTATGCTCGAACTTCGTCAAACTCCGATAGTTCGTCGGTCGGCCGTAGTACTGGTAGTGACCTCGCAGTTTCGCATTGAGTATCCGCTGCTGGTATTCTAACGGGTCATGCAGATGCTCCCGACACCATGCAGAAATGGCCTTAAGCCCTCTCCGCAGGCGCTTCTTCATCGTACCCAGATGAATCATGAAGAACCCAGCCCGGCTTGATGCGCACCGGTGCGTAAAACCCAGAAAGTCGAATGTTGCTGTCGAACCCTTCTTCCGTTTCGCCTCAAAGTAGGCACTACACCCAAACTTTATCAGTCGGGTTTTCTCCGGGTGAAGGGTCAGGCCATATTTCGCAAACCTCTTCGGCAGAACCTCCAATACGCGTTCTGCATCTTCCTTGTACTGGAAGCAAAGCAGCCCATCATCGGCATAGCGGATTCCGTGTGCTTCTCCTCTCAAGCGCGGTTTTACTTCTTCCTCAAACCACACATCCAGCACGTGGTGAAGATAGATGTTTGCCAGCAACGGGCTGATGATTTGCCCTTGGCCGGTTCCCGTTTCGCTCATCAAGAGTCGCCCTTGATCCACTACGCCTACGTTGATCCACTTGCCTATCAATCCAAGAATGCTTGAATCACTAATCCTTTGCTCGACCATCTCCATGAGTTGTTTCCGTACAATCGAATCAAAATAGGAAGTGATATCCAGCTCAAGAACATATTCCATCGGCCTACGGCAAATCACTTGGCCAACTTCATCCAGCGCATCGTGCGCACTTCGTCCCGGGCGAAACCCGTGAGAGCAATCGAGAAAGTCCTGCTCGAATATCAAGTTGAGAACATCCACCGTGGCTCGCTGTACGATCTTGTCTTCAAGTGAAGGGATTGAGATTGGTCTCTTCTTCCCGTCTTCCTTGTCAATATAGATTCGTCGCAGCGGTTGCGCGCGGTAGGTGTTGCTCCTCAGCTTTTCGTGCAGTTTTGTGAGATTCTCAATCAGGCGCCCTTCGTAGTCCCTGCACGTGACACCATCCACACCAGCGGCGGCGTTCTTGCGCAAATTATCAAATGCTTCCCATAGCGCTCCTATCGTCAGAACGTGAGCGATCGAGTAAAACTTGCGTCCTGCATCCTGCTTAGCCAATTCGGCTAGTTGACTCAGTTCCATTTGACATACCTTATCGAGTTCAGAGTCTCGTGCATGTGGTTCCTCATCAATACATCTTCCTGTTCATCCCTTCCCTCCGGTGGATACCGTGGCCGCCCCTTGCGGGAGCCCTGCGGTTCTCCAACTTCAACGGTACTATGGATTCGTAAGACTGCTCCTCTGCCCTTGCCTGCACCTCCGGTTTCCCTCGGTTGCAGGAGACTCCGTTTTGAGGGTTATTCGCTTCTCTCGGGGAACCCTCTCTCCCCGGAGACCGGGTGACTTTGGTTTGGGCGTCACCGAATGCCCAACTAACGGAGAAGCAGAGAGCTCTCCTGGGTTCATGGGAAATCCTTCGTAAGCATGCCCCGGGCTAGCGACTCCGGCGATCCCGAGTACACCTCGCATAACGGTGCGTCGGATACTGCCTTCCGCCAACTGCACGGCGTCGGCATCACGATCAGACCAATTTCGGAGCTCATCCCTCACGGCCTACTTACTTGCTGTGTACGCTTCGCACCCGCCAGTCACCCGGCGAATGGCAACACTCGCTACCGGCCTGCACGCTACTGCTTTGACCGGGCTGGACTTACACCAGCTGGATTTCAGTAAAGAGTTTCACTGTCTCATCACAGATTCCCCCTTTCCACGCTTTCCCAGCGCGATCGCTTGCTGGCCGACACTTGACTGATTGCCATCACTAACATCTATGGCTCTTATGTGCAGAGGAGCAGCCAGTCAATTTCTCTCATAGTAACCTTTAGCAGGATTTGCGCACGGTCATTGAGCATGACGGGCATTTTAACACTGCTCGGTCAATAGGCAGTGCTGTTTGCCTTGTGTTCATCCGTATCGATTACAGACTTGTTGCAGCAGTGCTGCATCAAAATGGAACGATCATTCCATTTCGCTGTCAGACCTCGACCACAAGGCACAAGCCGACCCCGGCGAGTTGCCGTTCCTCCCTGTTGACGCTGTTCGGGCTACGTTCCCCCCATTCTGTCTCTGCACGGTTGATGTGCCTCAAATTCAGAATGGGATTACCCCGTGGAAGCCCCCGCCAAATCTGTCGCACCCCGTACCCAGTGCTACCAGCGCCGCCGTCCCGAACAGACGCTGTGGTATCGCACTGTTCAGACGCACTTCGAAACTTGGCTGGCACTTTCAAGCGGGGAATACAATGAATCGCCGCCTGCTCATGTGGAGAATGCCTTTCGTCGCTATCTCGAATGCGGAATTTTGGCGCACGGTTTCGCCAGAGCTCATTGTGACGAGTGCGGACACGACTTCCTGATCGCCTTCTCCTGCAAAGGTCGTGGCGTATGCCCTTCGTGCAACACACGGCGCAATGCCCAAGCCCGAATAGGCGCGGTTGCCTTCATCCACCGCTTCGGCTCGTCCCTTAACGAGCACGTCCACTTTCACTGCTGTATCGTTGACGGGGTATTTGAGCCAGCCGCCAATGCTGGCGATGGGGCGGGGGTGGATTTTCATGCGGAGACATGGATTGATGAGACCGCCATTGCCAAGGTACAAGCAGAGGTTCGAAGGCTTGTGCTGCGCACTTTCGTCCGTCGCGGCCTGTTTGACAAGGGCGATGCTGAGGTGATGGGCAGTTGGGTACATGGCGGCGGGTTTTCAGTGGATGCCTCGGTATGCATTAACCAGAAAGACCGGGCAGGATTGGAGCGTCTGCTGCGTTACTGCGCACGCCCACCCTTCGCGCTGGAACATCTGCAACAACTGGATGCCGAACATCTGGTCTACCACAGTCCCAAGCCCGGCCTTGATGGTTCAAGCGATCTGGTGCTGACACCGCTGGAACTGATCGGTAAAATCGCAGCATTAGTGCCGCCACCCCGTTCGCATCGGCATCGCTATTACGGTGTGCTGGCACCCAACTCGCCCCTGCGCGCGGCAGTCATCGCAATGGCTCCGGTGGCGGTGATTGCACCGTCTTTGCCGCTTGCGGATGCCGCCGGAGCAGAGGAAAAACCTCGCCGTGCGTCGCACTATCTGTGGGCCATGCTGCTGGCGCGCATTTATGAAGCATTCCCCTTAACCTGTCCGATCTGCCAAGCCCAGATGCGAATTATCGCCTTCATCAACGAGGCGAGTGACGTGAGGAAGATTCTGGAGCATATCGGCGAATCAAGCCAGCCACCGAGAATCGCTCCTGCACGCGGGCCACCGCTGTGGGAATTGGCAGCGAATTTTGCGCAGGCAGGTAGTGATCACGAATGGGTGATAGTCGAGCCGGAACCGGAAATCGAATTTGATCAGAGTGTCGCTTGGTGAAAAGAAGTTTTCAGCATGCTTTGGGAAGGGCTGTGCATCGGGTTCAGGGTGGGGCGGGTTTTGGGGAAATTACTACGATTTTGGGGAAGAGGAAGACGAAGTGAAGGCTTTTTCAGGGATGCGAAGATGAGAATGGGATTGGCTTGGGGTGGGGATGCCGAAAATGGCCGGAAATAAATTGACTTGTGCAGTTGAATTTCCTATCCTTTTAAAGATTGGAGTGCATTTTGGATTAGGTAAACGGCACTCCTAGCAATTAAAGCCTTTATAAATCCTCTAAGTTAGCAATTTAAATGCGTGAACCCAATCGTTACGCAGAAAACCGGGGATACACCAAAGTATGCACAGCGGCTCAATGGCCCGGGCTGCCTCAACTTTGCCCATGTCTGCCGTTTCCCATCCAAACTGGTCGAGAATTTTATTCACCATTTGCTTTGCTGCATCGTCGTTGCCGCAAATGAACATGGTAGGTTTACCACCTTTAAATTGCGGATTTACCATGAATGCGTTGCCGACTGAATTGAAGGCTTTGACAAAGCGCGCGTTGCCAAACGCGCGCTGCAAACGTTCCATCTGGGATTCTTCAAGACTGGTGTAGTACTTCAATACACCATTAACAGGGGGAATGTCGGCAATTGGATTCGTGGCATCGATGACCGGTTTTCCAGTAAAATTTTCAGCGCCGGCGAGATGTAGCACATCAATCGCGGCGCTACCTTTAACCGCCAGCACCACCAGTTCGCCGAATTTTGCCGCATCGGCAAAACCGGCAATCCGACCTTTTGGATTTTGGGCTGCCCATTCGCCAAGCTTGGCAGGTGTACGCGTACCAAGCATTACTTCATATCCATATTTTAGAAAGCCCGTTGCCAGTGCCTTGGCTACGTCACCTGACCCTAGAATTCCGATTTTCATGATTTTCTCCTTTCAAAGAAATTCTGAATGATCACTGCGTGATGAATTACACCTTTGGTTGAATCGTGATCTGTTTCCACTTATTCGAATCAAAATCTTATACAGTTAAATTGTCGAGCGATATAGGATAAACACCGATGTGATAACACATCTATCAAATGGGTTGCTCAACCTGTATAAATTTGCACCTTGCCATTGGCTACCCTAACCACGTAAGTGTGAATGTTCTCGTAAGCTGGAGGTGACAACACGGCTCCCGACTTGATTGAGAAGCGTGCGCCATGACGCGGACAAATAATCACATCACCTTCCAGCTTCCCATTAGCCAATTCGCCCCCATCATGGGAACAAGCATCTTTGATGGCAAAATACTCACCACCCAGATTGAAAACGGCCACGGCAACTCCCTCCACATAAGCTACGCGGCGAGTGTCTAGTGCAAATTCTTCAACGCTTGCGACATCCAGCCAATTGCTCATTGCATGCACCTTTTTACATCATGCCAAGCTCAAATCGTGCGACTTCCGACATTCGCTCTCTCCCCCAGATCGGCTCCCACACCAATTCCACCGTTGCTTCGCTAACACCTTCCACGCGCAACAGCGCAGCCCGCACGCTCTCTGGAAAGCTTTGCGCAACCGGACAACCGGGTGCGGTCAGGGTCATAAGAACATTCACCTCTCCAGTAGGATGCACCCCCAGCTCATATATCAGCCCGAGGTCGACGATATTCACCGGAATTTCCGGGTCATAAATCGTGCGTAACATCCCGACAACCCGTGCTGCCAGTTCATCCTGTACTGTCGTTTGTTCTTGCGATTGCTCTTGTTCAGTTATTTCTACCGTGCTGTTCATGTGCCACCTCATTCCGTTGTCACCGGTGCCTCAATATTCTCAATTGCTGCTTTCATAGTATGCCAAGCCAGCGTGGCACACTTCACCCGTTGCGGGAACTCATGCACACCGGCCAATACTTCCAGCTTTCCGATATCAGTATTTTTGCTGCCACTGATCACCATGCCATGAATCTTCTCCAGTAAATTCAGCGCTTCATTTTCACGCATGCCCTTGATACTCTCTGTCAAAAGCGAGGCAGAGGCAGTCGCAATGGCGCAACCGGAGCCTTCAAAGCCAGCATCGCGAATCACGCCATCTTCCACTCTCAGATACAAAGTTACCTTATCTCCGCACAGCGGGTTGAAGCCCTCAGCTTTGCGGTTAGCATCGGCCAGTCGGCCAAAGTTGCGCGGCTGACGGTAATGGTCAAGGATGGTTTCCTGGTAAAGTTCGCGCAGTTCATTCATGGCTTGAATACCTCCTTCGCTTTATATATCGCAGCCACCAGCGCATCTACATCTTGCGGGGTGTTATATAGTGCAAACGAGGCGCGCGCCGTAGCCGGCACGCCGAATCGTTGCATCAACGGCATCGTGCAATGGTGGCCGGTTCGAATCGCCACGCCCTGGCGATCCAGTATCGTGCCGATATCATGTGCATGCATCCCCTCCAATACAAATGAAAGAATGCCGGTTTTTTCATGTGCGTTACCGATGATAGTCAGCCCCGGCACGGCAGCCAGCATTGGAGTCGCATAATTCAGCAACTCCTTTTCATGCGTAATAATCGCTTCAAAACCGATATTGTTCACATAATCGACTGCCGCTCCCAAGCCTATTACACCCGCAATGTTGGGTGTGCCAGCCTCGAATTTGTACGGCAGCGAGTTAAAGGAAGTTTCCTCGAAACTCACCGCGCGGATCATGTCACCGCCGCCCTGATACGGAGGCATGGCATCCAGCATGGCAGCCTTGCCATACAGCACACCAACCCCGGTAGGGGCATACAGTTTGTGTCCTGAAAATGCATAAAAATCACAATCCAGTTTCTGCACATCCACCGATAAATGAGCGACGGCTTGCGCACCGTCCAGCAGCACCGGCACATCATATTGATGGGCAAGCGCAATGATGTCTCCGACCGGATTGATCGTCCCCAAGGCATTGGAGACATGCGTCACCGCCACCAATCGGGTATGCTCATTCAACAGGCTATTGAAGACATCCAGCTGCAACTCACCGCTGTCATCTACCGGAATAACGCGAAGTTTTGCACCGGTTTGCTGACACAACATCTGCCAGGGAACGATGTTGGAATGATGTTCCATTTGGCTCAAAATAATCTCGTCGCCCGCCCGCAGACGGTTGCGGCCATAACTTTGCGCAACCAGATTTATCGCTTCGGTAGTGCCGCGTACGAAAATTATCTCATTGGAACTGTTCGCGTTGATTAGGTGCTGCACACTTGTCCGGGCATCTTCATAGGCACTTGTGGCACGCTGGCTGAGATTATGGATACCCCGATGCACATTGGCGTTGTAGTGGTGATAATAATCACGCTCGGCCTCTATCACCGTTTGCGGTTTCTGCGTGGTGGCCGCGTTATCCAGATACACCAGCGGTTTGCCATGAATCTTTGTCCCCAAAATCGGGAAGTCCGTACGCCAGAATTGCGATTGGATGTCTCCGTAATGGAGAAAACTATCGAACAGTTTCATAGCATCTCCTTGATCTGTTCGCCTTGCGGCAAACGATTCAGCACCCGATGCTCGATCCATGTCCGCAGATTCGGCACTTCGACTCGCCTGATGATGTCATTGGCAAAGCCGTAAATCAGCAACGAACGTGCCAACTCCGCATCAACTCCGCGCGAGCGCAAATAGAACAGACTTCCTTCATCCAACTGGCCGACTGTTGCACCGTGCGTGCACCTCACATCATCGGCAAATATTTCCAATTGCGGCTTGGTATCTACCTCGGCCAGTCGCGATAACAAAAGATTGCGATTGGATTGATGTGCATCCGTTTTGACGGCATGGGGATGCACGATTACCTTGCCGCTAAATACCCCGTGTGACTCGCCATCCAAAATGCCCCGGTAATACTCCCGGCTTGTTCCTGATGCTGCCAAGTGATCAATGCGAGTGTGATGATCCGCATGTTGCCTGCCCTCCAGCAGATACAAACCATCAAAGTTGCACAGGCATTCCTCGCCATTCAAACACGAGGTGATGTCGTTGCGCACGAGGCGACCACCCAGCGCAAATGAATGTGAATCAAACCGGCTACCGGCGGCTTGTTCTGCATGTATTCCGCCAATATGGAAGGCACCACTTCCTTCCTGTATTAATTTGCAGTGCTGCACTGCGGCACCGGCTCCGAGGCTGAGTTGAGTTACCGCGTTAGTGAAATTGTGTGCCTCCAGCATGCCGAAATAATGCTCGATGATTGTGGCGCGGGAATTGTTGCCTGCGATGACGATATTTCGAGGATAGATTGCCGAGCCGCGCCCACTTGCAATGCACAATATGTAAACAGGTTTAAGCAACACGGTTTCTGGTGCCAGAATCAGCACAGTGCCATCGGTAGTCAACGCGTTGTTAAGCGTCCCAAATTCTGTATGTTCATGCAATTGGTCAAAATATATTTCGGGTAAGTCAGCATTCTTGTCCAGCAACTCCGCCAAACTCGTCAAGCGCATTCCAATCGGCAACTCACCCGGCGCTGATAGCTCGTCAGAATAGTGGCCGTTCACGAATACCATCAAATGCACGCTCTCTTGAGCCAGAGTCCAGGCTAGCAGGGTGGCCTCAGATGATGGTGCAGGTGGAATATCATCCGGAGCAAGTGAGCTGCGTTTTTCGATTACAGCCACGTCGGTATATTTCCATTCCTCGTCTCTGCGCGAGGGGAATCCAAGCGCAGTAAATCGTGCAAACGCAGATCGGCGCGCTCTCTCCACCCACGCTATCCCTTGCCCCGGCAAAAGCTGCGGTACGCGTTCCAACGCCATGTTTTGCCATGATGCCAGTTGAGCATTCAAGTCGAACTCGCTAAGCCGCTTTACGCATTGCGTGTTCATCTTCGAGCCCCCCATAACCGTACAGCTCCAGTTGCCGCGCCAGTTCTGCACCGCCGGACTTGACGATGCAGCCTTTCGATAACACATGCACGAAATCAGGCACGACAAAATCCAGCAGTCGTTGGTAATGGGTGACCAGCACAATGGAGCGCTCCAGATTGCGCATTGAGTTCACACCGTCGGCCACCAATTTGAGTGCGTCGATATCCAAACCTGAATCTGTCTCATCGAGAATTGCCAACTTTGGCTGCAGCACAGCCATCTGCAAAATCTCGTTACGCTTTTTCTCGCCGCCGGAAAATCCTTCGTTGATAGCTCGCGACAGCATCATCTCGTCCATACCCAGCAGTTTCATTTTGTCGCGTAATATATTCAGAAACTCCATCGCGTCCAGCGTGGGTAAACCACGATGTTTTTGTAAGCTATTAAGTGCAGCTTTGAGGAATAGCGCATTGCTCACGCCGGGAATCTCGACCGGATATTGAAAAGCCAGGAAGACACCTTCGAGCGCTCTTTCTTCCGGCGACATCGCCAGCAAATCCCGCTCCAGATATCGCACAGTGCCCGACGTAACCTGATAGCCTTCACGCCCGGCAAGCAACTGTGCCAGCGTACTTTTGCCAGAGCCATTCGGCCCCATGATGGCGTGTACTTCACCAGCACGCACCTCAAGGTTTATTCCGCGCAAGATTTCTTTGTCATTGATACCCGCATGTAAGTTTTTTACGCTGAGCATATTCGTCTCCTCCGCGCATCAGCCGGTACTGCCTTCCAAACTGACACCCAGCAGCTTCTGTGCTTCCACTGCAAACTCCATCGGCAGATTCTGAAACACAACTTTGCAGAAGCCATTCACGATCATCGAAACGGCTTCCTCCGGTGCAATGCCGCGTTGCATGCAATAAAACAACTGGTCCTCACCGATGCGCGAGGTTGATGCTTCATGCTCCACCTTGGCGCTGGGATTCTTCACCTCGATGTAGGGGATGGTGTGCGCTCCACATTGATTTCCCAGTAGAAGAGAATCGCACTGTGTGAAGTTGCGCGCGTTTTCAGCGCCAGGCAATACTTTGATCAGACCGCGATATGTATTCTGCCCGTGTCCTGCGCTGATGCCTTTGGACATCACTGTGCTCCTGGTATTGCGTCCAATATGAGTCATCTTGGTGCCGGTATCGGCTTGCTGGAAATTATTGGTCAGCGTAACCGAATAGAATTCGCCTATTGAGTTATCGCCACGCAAAATCACGCTGGGATATTTCCAGGTGATGGCCGAGCCCGTCTCTACTTGCGTCCATGAAATGTGCGAATTATCGCCACGACAATCGCCCCGCTTAGTCACGAAGTTGTAGATGCCACCCTTGCCAGCTTTGTCGCCCGGATACCAGTTTTGCACCGTCGCATATCTAATCTGCGCCCCTTCCAGAGCGATCAACTCCACCACTGCCGCATGCAACTGATTCTCGTCGCGCATCGGCGCGGTACATCCCTCCAGATAGCTGACATAGGCATTTTTGTCGGCGATGATCAGGGTGCGTTCAAACTGTCCGGTATTGATTGCATTGATACGAAAATAGGTGGAAAGCTCCATCGGGCAACGCACACCGGCTGGGATATAACAGAACGTACCGTCGCTAAACACGGCCGCATTGAGGCTGGCAAAAAAATTGTCGGTATATGGTACGACCGAACCAAGATATTGTTTTACCAGATCGGGATGAAGTTTTACTGCTTCGGAGAACGGACAGAAAATAATGCCGAGTTCGGCCAGTTTTTCTTTGAAGGTGGTCGCCACCGAGACACTGTCAAACACTGCATCTACTGCCACACCTGCCAACATTCCCCGCTCTTTGAGTGGAATGCCCAATTTCTCATATGTTCGCAGCAGCTCAGGGTCTAATTCCGCTAAACTGCGCGGCCCGTCCTTCTCTGATTTCGGCGCGGAGTAGTAGCTGATGCTTTGGTAGTCGATCAGCGGATGGTGAATATTCGCCCACTCCGGCTCGGTCTTTGTTAGCCAGTAACGATAAGCCTGCAAGCGCCATTCCAGCATGAATTCCGGCTCATTTTTTCGCGCGGAAATCATGCGAATGATGTCCTCATTCAAGCCGGGTGGCACCGTATCGGTTTCCAGTGTCGTATAAAATCCGTGCCGATATTCGCCGCCGATCAAGTCGTCTATTTTTGAGGTTGCTGTAAGCATGCTTACCTCCAACCGATAATAATTATCCCCTGTTTGTTGTTATGCAATTTATGGTTAACACGGTCAATATTCAACTTACGCCCTAGGGGAGCCGGGAACGTCGGTTTTATCTCGCATGCTCCATGAGGAATCATCCCGCAGTAAATCTACTATCTGCCGTTGCACCATGATGTTGTGCTCTTCATATATTTGCTCGCCGCAGATGGCTGGCATTTCATCAACATTCACCGGTACCGTGTCACCCTGCCATACCCAGGTAACTGGCACGCATGCCCCTCGATTTCTTTCTATCAGATACTCGGACTGCACAACACCGACTGCTTTGATATGAAGGCTTGAATCAGTTGTACAGTGTTTGATAAATACAATATCTTTATTTCTGATGGGCGAGACTACGGCGTGCAAATCCAGCTTTCCATCCGCCGTGTGAGGGATACACGCAATTCCCTTGTCGATAAAATCCTGCGCATTTAGTTCATCAATTCCGAAAAATGCAGCCATGATGCCCTCCGTTTCTACAGGTACTAAAAAAGCCTGCATGGAGCTAGTTAGCAACTCAAATTAGAAGTGTCCTTCAACAAGCCTTTCTCCAGAAAGTTGCACAATAGCCTCTCTAATAATGCGACGTTTCCAATCTTGTATTTCCCGTAGATTAGAGACGTCGCCAACATTTCGATTTACTCGATAATCATCAACTAATGTCATTGCATTGAAGCACCGATTGTAATTACGGCTAACGACAAAACAGCAAGCCAACCAAGCTCGCTGGCGAACTTTAATTCTTCCCTATCAACTTCCTTGTATGATGATTCGAAGCTCATAATAGCGACCTCCTGTAGAGACCTTCCTGCGGAATGTGACGACCTAGTCACCAATGCACACCTTAATGTGAAACTGCCTAATGTGTGTTTTGAACATACCATAACCAAAGTAATTTAGTCAAGTATTAGTTTGCACGGGAGTCCTATTTACATAGCAGAAATCTGGCTGGTATGTACAGTCAACTAAATCCCCTTTTCGAACACGTGCTATAACTGGCGATACATCCCGTCATTGCGGGATTTCTACCTGCGCCAGTCCTATTCTGGGGAATTCGCGGAGCGCCTCTCACCATGCGTGCGGCGAGATGTGCGGGTGACGGATTGCAAGTGGACGAACTTTATTTGAGTTTAGTGTGGGATGTCAAGAAAAGTGGTGGCCTTTTGTGCCTCTGGGGCCGAGGTCAAAACTGCCTGCCGCAAAGCGGTCATTATTGACTGACTCTAACTGGCCGACATTTGCCTGATTGCCTTTACTAACAGCCATGTCCGCTCTGTATTTTACACCGGACGTATCTTACTCTTTTTGCTCTTCGTCGCCACGTAACCCGAACCTGATTCGACGTGAGATAAATAACAGGGAAAAATGAGATAAATAGGTGGGATAACCTGCCGGGTTATGGGATAACATGCAGACAATTAAAAATAATTTTTAACAGGTAAAAATAAAATATCAGCTTGCTTCTGCCCAGCCCGGCAACTCATAAGATTTGGAAATTGACTCAAAAATTAAACCAAAAACCAAAGATTGCACCTAACCGCCTATCGAATCTTCAAGCGCCGTTCGCAACACATTCATAATATCTTCGTTGAGGTCGGCAGGCAAACCTTGTTCTGTATTCGGAAAAAACGGGCGCGCGGGAATATCCCCCCAAAGGTTGGGAAATTCAGCCTTAGTTCCACCAAAGTTCTGCATAGCGGCATAAGCCATTGAAGAAAAAATTGTGACGCTATGATCCCCGATGACACGATAAGAAAATTGAGTCGACAAAGATTTTGATTCGCCGATTAACGGCTTCTTTCCCATCATCAAATCTTGGCCTTTTTTTCCTAATGTGCCATCCTTTTTAAAATAGCCTTTTTTGACACCAATCCGCGACCACTTTTCTTTCTTGGTGCCGAGGTGAGAAAATTTCACAAACTTACCTGATTGGCTATTAAGCAAGGCTTCAAGGGTAGCGCGTGAATTGGGTGTCCAGGGATTGCCGTAAGGATCAACACTTAGTTCGAATCGCTGCTTGGTGAAGTCGATCACTTTTTCACCAATAGCCTCAAGCACACCCCGGGGGCTCTCGCCAAAGGCGATCAGCCGATTAAAGGCATCCAGCACGCCTGAATCGGTTATTTCAATTTTAATCATATTTACCTTATACTATACTCAAGCAGTCGGTGCCTGGATGCGGGAACAGGGCGGTCATTCATCGCTTATATCGGTTCGACCCCGATCCGGCTGCGCTACTTCACAATCAGCCACACACCGCCTTTTACCATCCCCGAAACGTCCATATCGCTCACCCTGAATGCGGTGACGATACGATTCAAATCTCCTTTTTTTTTGGTTTTTAGCGGCTCAAACTCGACGGCTATCTTTGTCTGCCCTTTTCCGGTGCCAACAAACATAAGATGCTGTGAGCGCGTATCAAAATATATATCGCCATTACGCAACAGGGAAGGCACCTCCCGCCACGAACCGTCATTCGAGGTTCTAATATAACGTCCCTATATCGGTCATTCGCTAGATGACAACCTTCAGTTGATTTTGTCGTCAGAACGATTCCACCAGCCACCGCCCAGCGCCTGATACAACGCGGCGGTATCGCCCAAGCGTCCGCTTTGCGCCTGCACTAGCGTCACCACTGACAACTGATAGCTTTGCTGCGCCGCCAACAGATTTTGGTAACTGATATAACCCGACTGATATTGTTTGGTGGATAAATCCAGTACGGTTTTGCTGGCATGCTCGGATCGTGCTGCCGCTTTAAGTGCTTCGGCATCCGCCTGAATAGCGTGCAAGGTGTCGGCAACGTTTTGCAGAGCGGTAATCACGGTGCTGCGATATTGCGCACCCACTTGTACCAGCGCCTGCTCAGCGGCCCGCGATTTGGCTTTCAAAGTGCCGCCATCAAACAATATCTGGGTAATATTGCCGGTCAGATTAAAAAATGTTCCCCCGCTGCGGAACATCCATTCCGGTGAAGAGGCCATGCCGCCAATGTCGGCCGTCACCATGAATTGCGGCAATCTGCTGGCAATGGCAACCCCGTATTGCGCGCTGGCACTGTGCAACTGGGCTTCGGCGGCACGCACATCAGGACGTTGCTCAACTAGCGTGGAGGGCAAACTCAGGGGCAATTCCTCCGGCAAAAGCATATCCGCCAACTCAAATGTTTCCGGCACATCCTGATTCGGCATGTTTCCGGCCAAGGCGCGAATCAAGTCACGCGTCTGTTCCAGTTGTTTGTTCAGCGGCGGCAAGGCTTGTTCGGATTGAGCCAGCAACGCTTCCTGCGCCGCCACGTCAATCTCGGCCACATAGCCCCTGTCCAGTTGCAGGTGCATGATGTCGAGGTTTTCGTGATTGATCGCAATGATGCGGTTGATCGCCGTAATCTGTGCACGCAAGCCCGCTTCCTGAAAGGCGGCAGCCACCACATTGGAAACCAGCGTGATGTACGCCGCCTGCAGTTGCATTTGCTGCCATTCTTCCTGTGCCTGAGCAGATTCGGTCATTCTGCGATTAATACCGAAGATATCCGGTGCATAACCAAGCGAGAGTTGCGCAGTGTGGAAAGTGTAATAGGCGGGAGCAGACGGTGTGCTCTGAATGTTGTCGCCATTCTGTTGCAGGCCGGGCGAGTTGCCCCCCATGTTGCCCGCCAGCTTATTACGCGAGGGTGAGTAGTTCACACTCACAGTAGGATAGAAGAACCCCTGTTGGGCAACCACATTTTCGTGTGCTTGTTTCAAGGCGGCTTGAGCCGCTTCAATGGTGGGGCTGGCTTTAAGGGTGCGTTCAATCAGCGCATTGAGTTGAGGCGACTGAAACAGTTTCCACCAGTCAAAGGGGATGTCTTTGGATGCCACAAAGTGTTGGGCTTCACCTTGCAAGGACTCGGGAGTTGCAACTGTGTCCTTAGCCAGTTGCTGTACGGTGTAGCTTGTTACTTTGGGCGCTTCCGGGCGTTTGAAGTCCGGGCCGGCGGCGCAGCCGGTCAAAATGACAAGCGGTACGATCACTAGACAGCTAGAAACGCTCCCCCACTTGCTGCAAAAAGAATGGAAATATAAATTCATGTTCATTCTGTTACCTCCATAACACTTGCGGCATCTTGGTTGGATAAAGTTTGTCGACGCGAAAAAAAGTCAATCAACAAAGGCAGAATGACCAAGATCAAAATCGGTGCCAACAAGATACCGCCCACCACTACAAGTGCGAGAGGTTTTTGTACCTGAGAGCCGATACCCGTCGCGAAGGCTGCAGGTAAAAGGCCAACGCAAGCCGCACTACAAGTCATCATCACCGGACGTAAACGGGTATGACAAGATTTCAGAATCGCTTGCGGTCGGGTCAAACCACTTTCCAACATCTGGTTAAAATAGGTCAGAACAATAATTCCCTCCATCACCGAGATCCCAAACAATCCGATAAAACCGATGGCAGCGGAAACACTAAATGGCGTCCCACTTAAATACAATGCAAATATCCCGCCGATGAGCGCCATCGGCATGACGCTCGCCGCAAGCAAGGTATCGACAATTGAGTTGAAGTTTGAATATAACAGCATCAAAATGAGCAATATGCTCAAAGGCACGACGATCTTCAAGCGGGCTATCGCATCTTCCAGCTGACCAAATTCACCAACCCATTCCATACGATAGCCACCGGAAATTTTTACCTGTTCGGCTACTTTTTGTTGCGCTTCTATTACCGCACCTCCCAAGTCGCGACCACGCACGCTAAACTTGATCGGAATATAACGTTCCTGATTTTCCCGATAAATAAATGAAGCACCGGAAACTAGTTTGACATTGGCAACATCGGTGAGCGGAATCTGCACAACTCCGGTGCCGTTCGGATTGGGTGCGCCAACCGTAATGCGTTTAATTGATTCCAGACTTTGGCGGTAATTAGGAGCCAAGCGTACTGTCATCGGAAAATTCCGGTCGCTGCCATCCTCGTATAAATTGCCCGCAGCCTGACCGCCGATTGCAGCTTGAACCGTAGCATTAACGTCACCGGGAGCCAAGCCATAACGGGCGGCACGGCTACGATCAATATCAATTTTAACGGTCGGCTGCCCCAATGCTTTGAAAATTGAAAGATCGGTAATGCCCGGTACAGTCGCCATCACTTCCTGGATTTGTTTTGCTGTTTTTTCCAACGTGGCAAGATCGTTACCATATAGTTTTACCGAGTTCTGACCTTTGACACCTGACGATGCTTCTTCAACGTTATCTTCGATGTATTGCGAGAAATTAAACTCGATACCGGGGAATTCTTCTTGCATTTTTGCACTGATGGTTTCGGTCAAATTTTCTTTATTAACGCCTTTGGGCCAAGTATCAAAAGGGATGAGCGGCACAAAAAATTCTGCGTTGAAAAATCCGGTCGCATCGGTGCCATCATCTGGACGCCCATCTTGAGAAATGACTGTTTTAACTTCGGGGTAACTTTTGAGCAAGGTGCGCATACGGTTAACATAAGCATTACCTTCTTCCAGAGAAATAGAAGCGGGCATAGATGCCCGAATCCACATATTTCCCTCTTCCAGTTTGGGTAAAAATTCGAGTCCCAAAGATTTCATCGCCAAAACGGCGATGATGATCAACAGCAATGCACCAGTCAGAATCAGGGTGCGGTTAACCAAAGCGAACTCAATCATGGGATTGTAAGCACGCCGCATCCATTCCACTAAAAATGTTTCTTTTTCGGTTACATCTTTGGTTAAAAGTATGGAGCTGAGTGCCGGTGCGATGGTGAAGGTCGCAATCAATCCTCCAAGGATGGCATAAGCATAGGTGGTCGCCATCGGACCGAAGATGTGTCCTTCAACGCCGCTTAAAGTAAATAACGGCAGGAAGCCTGCGATAATGATTGCCGCTGAAAAGAATATTGAGCGGTTAACTTCTCTTGCTGAGAAGGCGATCTTGGCAAAGATGCCGTGCAACGAAGTATTTGGAGTCATTTGTTGCATGAACAACGGAGTCCGGGTGTCGCGCTCCTCTTTGGTTTGTGCCAGATGACGAAATATGTTTTCCACCATGATGACCGTTGCATCGACAATCAAGCCGAAATCTACCGCTCCAACCGATAATAAATTGGCCGACTCTCCGCGAATGGTCATGATAATGATGGCAAAGAACATGGCAAACGGAACGGTGGCGCTGACAATAATCGCGCTGCGCAAGTTACCCAAAAATATCCATTGCACTAAAAATATCAGCACGATACCGACCAATACGTTTTCCAGAACCGTGTGCGTTGTGATGCTGATCAACTCACTGCGGTCATAGATGCGCTCGATATGAACACCCGGCGGCAATATCCCCGAACTATTAATCTTCTCAAGTTCGGCTTGCACGCGCTGGATCGTAGGCGTGCTTTGCTCGCCGCGACGCATCAATACAATTCCTTGCACGATGTCGTCATTATCATCATTGCCCGCTATGCCTAATCTCGGCAGATTGCTGACGCTCACCGTGGCGATGTCACTGATCAACACCGGAACACCGTTGATTGAAGTCAGCATCGTATTGCGAATATCGTTCATCGAGTGGATCAAGCCGACGCCGCGAACCACCGCCGCCTGCGCACCGAAGTTAACCGTTTGACCGCCGACATTGATGTTGCTGTTGTTGAGCGATGCCAGTACTTGCGGGATAGTCAGGTTATAGCGGGACAACTTGGACTGATCAATAGTGATCTCATAGTCCTTGGTCTTGCCGCCCCAACCATTAACATCGATCACACCCGGTACCGCTTTGAAACGGCGCTCCAGCATCCAGTCCTCTACTGTCTTTAAGTCCTGCACTGAATAACCCGGCGGGCCGAACACGCGGTAGCGCAATATTTCACCTATCGGGCTGGTCGGTGAAATTTGCGGCATGACCCCGTTGGGTAGCGGAGGCAATTGGGCTAATCGGTTGAGGACCTGTTGTTCTGCTTCTTTATAGGTAGCGTCATAAGTGAATTGCACCTTGACATCGGAAAGCCCGAATAAAGAAATGGTACGAATAGAAGTGACGTGCGGAATGCCGGCGAGTTGAATTTCCAGCGGAATGGTGATGTAGCGCTCGATCTCTTCAGCCGACTGACCACTACTCTGGGTAATAATATCCACCAGTGGTGGAACGGGATCCGGATAGGCCTCGATATTGAGTTTGGCGAAACAGACAATCCCAATAATAAACAGGATAACCAGCATGGTCACCACAACGAATCGCTGTTGGAGTGCAAATACGACGACACGATTCATTGTTCGCTTCCCTCTGTTGCTCGATCAATGAATATAGCGCCACTGGTGACAATCTTGTCTCCAGCCACCAAACCAGAAGTGACCTCTAGCATGTTTCCACTCGTATTTCCGACGCGGATTTGGCGAATCGCTACCGAGCCATCGGCATTGGCAACAAACACATGTGCGTCGCTCCCCTCATACACCACTGCGCTTTGCGGTATGCCTATCGACTTTACCTCGTCACGGGTCACAATATTGAAGTTGGCAAACATCGTCGGTTTTAACATACCGTCTGCATTGGCGATTTCAGCCCGCACCGGCAAGCGGTGCGTGTTGGGATCAATCGCCGGTGCTACCCAGGTAATTTTGGCTTTGAACACACGCTCCGGTAAAGCCAGCACATGTACTTCGACTGGTCGGCCAATTCGCATTAAGGGTGCATCAGCTTCGCGCACATTGGCAATCAGGTAGACCGACGATAAATTCCCAATCGTAAATACCGGATTATTCGCACCAGCCGAGGCACTCTGAATATATTGTCCAAGACCGACTTGACGTTGGATAATTGTGCCGGAAACGGGTGCCAGAACCAACGCGTCCGGATTCATCTTGGCGCCATTTCCTTCAGTCTCGATGGTGCTGATTTCCTGATCTGACTTGCCAAGAATACGCAGACGATTCTGCGCCGCGCGCAGATTGCTTTCCGCAGATGCCAAATCCGATTGGCTTTGCTGCCAGTCTTTTTGGGCAACCGCTTTTAAATCATAAAGTTCGTGCAACCTCTTTTCATTTGCTGAAACTAGTGTGACTTGCGCGCGAGCCGTTAACACATCACTTCGGGCCTGCACAAATTCCGATGCCGCCACCGTCATCAGCGGATCGCCTTTTTTTACCACGCTGCCGAGTTGGGTGATGACATGTGTAACCTGACCTGAATAAGGCGAAAACACAGGGGTCGTTGTGTCATCGTTATAGGCGATGACACCGTCGGTTACCTGTTCGCCTCGGAAACTCATTTCCTGAACAGGCGCAATCTTGAGGCTATCCAATTGTGATTTTGTGGGGAGAAAGGTTCCCGGTGGCGCTGTACGTGGGGCTGAGGGCACTGGCGTAGCAGACATATAACGCACTGCAAGCCACGCTGCACATCCCAACAAGGCGATGCCGACGATAATGGCTAACTGCGTTCTACGAGGCAAAGCGCGTGCCTTGTGAGCATTTTCATTGGTAAAGCTTTCACTATGATTTGTCATTTTTTAATCTTCGATCGTTTATCCGTAAGCAAACCCGACAGTCTGTCGAGACAACGCACGGAGTCTAAGTGAACAGGCTTACAAGACGCTGTGCCAAACCTTTCAGGAAGCTGACAGTGGAAAGTTTCTTTATAAATGCACGCGGTCTGATATATTTCCAGTAAGGGCAGCTATCCAAGTGATCCTGAAAAATGCAGGCCAAACTAAAGCAAGGAACAATATTCGTGCGCATTTTGTTAGTGGAAGATGATCTCTCTCTAGGGGAAACGACTGCCCGAGCCTTGCGCTCGCAAAATTGGATTGTCGATTGGAGTCAAAACGGTGAAACTGTTTCAAGCGCTATAAAGTTAGCTGTCTATGATCTGGTAGTTCTGGACGTCGGATTGCCCGGCATTGATGGCTTTGAAGTTTTGCGGCGTTTGCGTTCGCATCATGAGGCAATGCCGGTATTGATGCTCACCGCAAGAGATGCAGTAGAAGATAAGGTGCATGGCCTTCAACTTGGCGCGGATGATTATCTTGTAAAACCGTTTGCGTTAACCGAATTACTTGCGCGTATTCAAGCAGTCACACGGCGTTTCCATGCGCGTCAACATAACGAACTAATTTTGGGTAATTTGCGCTTGGACTTGATTGCTAAGCGGGCCTTTTTATCAGATAAGCCTCTGGAGTTATTACCCCGCGAATGGGCAGTGATGGTCTATCTGCTCAATAATGCCGGCAAGGTGGTCAGCAAAGAACAAATTCTGGATGCAATTTCGGGATGGGACGAATCTCCTTCAAGCAATGCAATCGAAGTTTATATTTCCCGACTTCGGGCGAAACTTGTTGGTGCCGGAATTTCCATTCGAGCGATTCGCGGGTTCGGCTATTTGGTGGAGGAGTCGGCAAATGACCCGCAGCCTTAAACAACAGTTGCTCCTATGGCTGTTGGTTCCATTGCTGGTCATCATGCCAATTGCGGCAGTTGTGCAATACCGGTTGACGCTACTACCGGCAAAATTGGAAATCGACCATCAAATGGGTGATTTTGCAATCGCACTCTCCAGTTTTATAAAACAGAATGGCAACAAAGTTAGTTTTGAAATGTCTCCGGAAACCGAACATTTACTTCGTACCGATCAAGTTGATACCGAGTTCTTTTTGGTCGTTGACCCAAACGGCAAAATGTTGGCCGGGGATACAACGCTCAACACTAGCGAAGAGGAAATCGCTACGGGTGAGTTGCGCTATGTAGATCGAAAAATTAGTAATCGAAGAATTCGCATGTTGATTTATGGTGTCGACTGCGGGCAACATCCCTGCCAAGTTCGTATCGCCGAGACTTTATTAAAGCGCGACAGGCTGCACTATCAGGCATTAGTAGCAACACTTTTATCGATTTTGGTCTTGGGGTTAACCACTGCCGGCGTCATGCTGATCGCGGTGCGACACGCTTTGCGTCCGCTGCAAGACCTTCGAACTCAACTTGCGGATCGTTCTCTCGATGATCTCAGGGCACTGGATGCTCCAAACATAACCAGCGAAGTACAACCTCTGGTGACTACGCTCAATCAGTTGTTCAGTCGTTTGAATGAAGCAAGCAAAGCGCAAAAGGCATTCATCGCTGATGCTGCTCATCAATTGAGAACGCCGCTGACGGCATTGCAAACTGAGTCCGAGTTGGCGCTCATGGAGCCGCATCCTGACTCAATGCAGCCCACATTGGAGCGCCTGCATTACTCGGCAAGTCGATCTGCCAAACTGGCTAATCAATTGCTAACGATAGCCCGCACTGATCCAAGCTTTCAAACTAAGGAAGATTTTGCGCCCGTGGAGCTTATAGACGTAGGTACCTGGGCGGCCAATGAGTGGTCTCACCGAGCCGGTGTTGCAGGAATTGATTTGGGATTTGAATTGGAACCGGCAGTCATAAGCGGACAAGCTTCTCTTGCTCAGGAATTATTATCCAATTTAATACACAATTCTATTGAGCATGCCGGAAGGGGCGCCAAAGTGACGGTAAGGACTTATGTTTTGGCCGGCTCTCCTATCCTTGAAGTTGAGGACGATGGTCCAGGGATAAACGAAGAAGAGCAGGACAAAGTTTTACAACGTTTTTTCCGAGGCCGTCATGCTAAAGGAAATGGAAGTGGCCTAGGTTTGGCGATAGTAGATGAAATTGCGAGAATTCATAATGCGAGGGTGGTGTTATCCACGCCAGTAAATGGCAAGGGGCTCGTGGTGCGAATTGTTTTCAAAAATGCAAGCACGATTGGAACCATCACCAACACCATTAAATATTAGCTCTGTTCTCAACAAATAGCACATGAGCTACAAGGAAGCGTTAGGCAATTTAAAATATTGTAAAAGTGATCGCTATGATGAAAAAATCGGACTATTCTACTCACGTGCATCTGTTACAGGATAGTTGCACGTAAGACCTCCCTTAGTATGTATTCGCGCCCCCTAAAAAGGGGCGCATTTTCCCCCTTCCAAGTTTGCATTTACCCTTCTTCGCGCAAATATAATATACAACGCGAGTTATGGCTGAACAAATCGCGAACTCTTAACTTACTGACAATCAATGATTTTCACCCCGTTAGGGTCAGTGTTATTGATTGAATAGTTGCTTATTTTCGTCAATCGATAGAATGAAATATTTTCAACTGAGTTAATGAATATTGATTCTCTTCATTGCCTAACGCCTTATCTTTTACGTCGATAAATTAAGAAATCAATTTGATCTGATGTTAGTCGCACTTTCTAGCATTCATTTCCTCAAATTGACGCCACAAAACTGCCGTAGTCGAACGTTGCAAAGTGGCCCTATGGAAGAAAAGAATCCTGCGTCTACAGGATTTACCATTCCGGCAAATCCGGCGAATCCTGCAATAAGAAGAAATAAAATCTTTTGCATCGCAATAGGCCTCACTCAAAATTTTGTGCGAATGAAAATTACCGAGCTGCAGATAATCATTATTTTGTTGCTTAAATAATACAAGCTTAGAGTTATGGGTGGACAGTGCTAGCGGGTTGTGCGGCGTCAATAGTCTGCGTTATGGAGCTGGCAGCTTGCACATTACTTGCTGCGGAATTTTTATTTGCTTTTTCTATTGCAGCACGGCGTAGTTCGGCCTGTTTTTCAGCCGATAGTTTTTTAATAGCCAGGTATTTTTGACGTGCACGTTCACGTTGCTCTGGTGTTAGCTTGCTCCATGCTTGGAGCCTGCTAAGAAATAGCTTTTTCTTCTCAAGCGTCAGTGTTGGATATTGTTTGCTGGAGAATAATAGATGGCTTTGAAGCTTATAGGGGAGGTTATTCCATTGTGAGGCAAGTGGACTCAAAGCCTCTTGTTGAATTGGTGAGAGCTGATTCCAAGGTTTAAAAGGTTCCGCAAAAACCAAATTGCAATTTAGCAACAGAACTATGCCAATAATGACAGCCTTTATAAGGCTATTTTTCATCAATGAGTAATTCATCATATTTCTGTTGGCTCAGTGAAAGGTGGTAATAAAGAAGCGGGGTTTCCCCCGCTTCTTTAAGTGATGCAATATTACTTGGCTGCTGGAGCATCAGCCTTAGCTTCTGCCTTAGCCTTCTTTGCCTTTTTGTGTTTCTTAGCTGGCTTAGCGTCAGACTTAGCAGCAGGAGCAGCAGCAGTTGTTTTTGCAGCGGGAGCCATAGCTGCATCAGCAGCAACAGCAGAGAAAGAAACAATAGCGAATACAGCAGCGATCAAAGTTGACAACAGTTTCATGTAATACTCCTAACAAAGTTAATAAACGTTTATGACCTACTAGGTCACGGGCTATAACGGCTCATCTTTTGATTCGTTGACAAAACAAAATCCGTTTAACCTCTAAATATTTATTTTCAACTTTCTCTAACGCAACCCTAACGTAATCCTAACGGAAAACCAACATTTCCATGACGATGCGTTATTTAAATTCAAACAGGATTCGATTACTTTATATCTATTGAACTATATTCAGTTATGCCGCTCAAACGACTATGTCATATATGAACAATTAATTTAAGCCATATACGAAGAAAATAACTTAGGTGATCTACGTGAAAATATCAAGAATATTGCCGGGTGCAGCAGGAATTATCGCGCTGACCTCTATAGTTGGTTTTGTTGATGGAAAAAGCGAGAGCGATGTTGAATGTTTTTCAAGAGGGAAGATTTCTTCTGTTTTGGTTCCATCAAAAAACATTATCCCTAATGACGCTTTAACTGAACAAATTGGGATTAAGCCGGTTGCCCCAGCCTATCTGGTTGAACTAAAGCGGGGAGATGAAATATCGAAAGTTTTAATCGATGCGATTTCAGGTCGGATCATATCTTCTTGAGTAATTTTGTGAGCCTCCTTCACCAACTATTCCAGAAAAAAGCCAATCACACCAGCCCAACTATACAAGCGGTCATTTATAAAGTGCTGCTGAAGTTACAGCCCCGTGCTCTGCTAAGCACTGGGTTCTGTGCGTTCACCGCCCCGTGCGCCTTCTCAGCCATGGCACCATCAAGCTCATCGTCTTGTCGCGTTTGAAGTAGTGGTGGAACAGGGCAGCCGCAGCGTGCAGCCCGATCAGGAAATAACCGACCGTGGCAAAACGTTCGTGTATGCGTTTAAACAAAGTAAAGAATTCTTTGTTCTCATTTACCAGTGAGGGAAGCTCAAGCCCATAGAACGAAATGACAGTCCCCTTGGCGCATACCGCCAGCCAGCCAAGAACCGGCAGAAAGATCATTAGCATATAAAGGGCCGTGTGCATAAAGTTAGAAATATCAATTTGCCAACCTGGAATCGGCGGCTTGACTTCTGGTGTCGGACCTGCAATCCGAGCCCAGATGCGCACACACACCAATATCAGTACACTCAGTCCGAACGTATAGTGCCAGTTTGCCATCATCTCGCGCTCGTGGCTGCCGCTCGGGAACATGCCCTTAAGGTTCATCAGCGCGTATGCCGCGAAGATAAGCGCCAGCATGACCCAGTGTAGCGACACGGAAAGTGAACTATACTCTACGTTGCCCTACGTATTTAGTAGCGAACGCAAAGCGCCAATGACATCGGACGCGATTCGTAAAATTGTTTATAGGGCAGGGCAGGAGGCTCAACTCCCATTTACAGTTCATCCGCACATGTTGCGCCATGCCTGCGGATACAAATTGGCACAGGCAGGGCAGGACACCCGGTCGATTCAACATTATCTTGGCCACAAGAACATCCAGCACACAGTCCGGTACACTCAATTATCACCAGAAAGATTTAAAGATTTTTGGAAGGATTAATATGGATTACACAATTTGCAGAGGCTGTATCCCGTCCAATACGGACAGCAAAGAACTTTACGATGACAACCAAATGTCTATCAAGACGTTATTGACCGTAAATTTCCTGACACGACATTAATGATGCACTGTGTCCAATACAGACATTGACTCTTCACCCCATACTATAAAGACATGGCAAGATATATAACGAAATCCAAAGTCCTTTCTGGACTCAGATGTCCCAAAAAACTTTGGCTGCAAACCTATAATCCTGAACTGGCAATCCATTCTGCTACTTCGGAGCTGAATATTTCAAAAGGAATTGAAATTGGTAACCTTGCCAGGCGCAATTATCCGAATGGCATTCTGGTTGAGCACGTTGATCAGCCAGATTTAGCGGTTGCCGAAACCAAAACACTGATGCAATCCATTGATGCGCCGATATTTGAAGCTGCCTATCTTTATGAAAATTGCTTCGTACGTGCCGACATCATGATTCCAACAAAATCCGGTTGGCGAATGATTGAGGTCAAATCTTCAAGCAGCGTCAAACAGCATTACCTGAGTGACTGCGCGATTCAGGTATGGGTAGCGCAGAAAGCTGGTGTCAGAATCCAAAATATCGTTGTTGCGCACGTCGACACTAGCTTTGTGTATGCCGGTGATGGAAACTATGATGGGTTACTTGTTGAAGAGGATGTGACTGAAGCTGTAAACAAATTACTACCGGACGTTCCGGCTTGGCTAGCAAATCATCGGGATATTCTGAAGAATCCAATCCCGCATACACGGATGCGCACTCATTGCAAAGAATGTGATTTCAAAGAAAATTGTGAATCAGAGCAAACCGAATACCCAGTGTCTATTCTGCCGAATGGTCGAAAGGTTATCACTGAATTGCAAGACGCTGGCATTGAGGATGTGCGTAACATTCCTGCTGGACTACTTACCAATGACCGGCATATAAAGGTCTGGCAATCCACCTGTACAAATCTGCCAATTATTTCTCCAATCCTGAAAACCGAATTTGAAAAGTTACCTTATCCGCAGTTCTACCTGGACTTCGAAACGATCAACTTTGCGATTCCGCGCTGGGCTGGAACACGTCCTCATCAGCAGTTACCATTCCAATGGTCTTGTCATATAGATAGACAGAGCGGAATGTTGGAGCATCGAGAGTTTTTAGACACCAGTGGTAATGCCCCCATGCGCACCTTTGCAGAAAGTTTAATCGACGCTGTCGAAAATGACGGACCAATTATTGTGTACGGTATTTTTGAAAGTACGGTGCTAAAAAGCTTGATTGAATTCTGTCCGGATCTTGATGTTCCCATAAACAACATTATTGATCGATTGGTCAATTTGCTGCCATGGCTACAAAACCATTATTACCATCCAGCAATGAAAGGTTCATGGTCAATTAAGGCTGTGTTGCCAACGATAGCGCAGCATCTGGATTACTCGCAACTAGAAGATGTAAAAAACGGTACCTTGGCCCAGCTTGCCTACTTGGACATCATCAATCCAGGGACAGATCAAACTATTCGAGAACAAAAAATTTCAAATCTACTCAAATACTGTGAGCTCGATACCAAGGCAATGGTTGAGGTTGTGCAATTCTTTAAGTGAAGCAGAAATAGTCATTAACGAGATATGGCAAACATATGGCTGTTTTCTTACCTTGAGTTGTTTGTGATTAACAGCTTAAAGTTCCTAAATTATATTGATTGATGATTATTCCTTTTTGGGTATAATTAACTCATGAATAGACCGACAGTGAAACCACTTGAATGGATTGCCTCGTCCAAGAAGGATTTACTTGCAATGCCATCAGATGTCGTTGATGTGTTTGGTTACGCATTGCACTTGGCGCAGAATGGTGGAAAACACTCGCAGTCCAAACCCCTTAAGGGTTTTGGATCGGCAGGAGTCTTGGAAGTGGTTGAGGACGACGACGGTAGTACTTACCGTGCCGTGTATACCGTTAAGTTTGCTAATGCCGTATATGTGCTTCATTGTTTCCAGAAGAAATCTCACAAAGGTATAGAAACACCTAAGCAGGATATGGATTTGATACGCACTCGTATGAATTTAGCGCAACAGCATGCAGAAGGACTAAAAAAATGAACAATATCGAACGCGGAAGCACTAATGTATATGCTGATCTTGGCTTGCCTGACGCTGAAGAAATGCAAGTCAAAGCGCAATTGGCTACGAAAATTGGTGACATCCTAAAAAGGCGCAAGTTAACACAAGTTCAAGCAGCAGAACTTTTAGGAATAACACAACCCAAACTGTCTGGTTTGCTACGAGGTCAATTTCGCGGTATTTCCGAATCCAAGATGTTAGATTGCCTCACACGTCTTGGTCGTGATGTTGAGATCGTTGTTAAGTCGGCTCCACGCTCTCGAACCGAGGGGCATGTATCGGTAGTTTTTGCTTGATAGATATTATTCAGCCTTCAAATCCTTGAAGGGACTTTGAAGGAACAGAGGTGTTAAAAACATTGAAATACAGTTGTTGAAGGGGATGTGGGGTTTGTTAATAAAAATAATAAAATCATTGCATTACGTTTCGACTAGCGAACTACGAACCAAGGGGTCAGGAGTTCGAATCTCTTCGGGCGCACCAACAACTCAAGGAGTTAGGCAGAAATGCTTAGCTCCTTTTTCTTTCCTGTAGTCAAAAACGTATCACTTTCTGGTGAACTTTCAGCCGAAACTGTTGGCCTACGATCTACCCATTGCGCCAGATGCTCATCGAGATGATGGACGTCGCGAACGGATTCATTACCAATCATCGGGTCTATTGGGGATGGGTTGGCTTTAAGGCGTTCACTGCCGCGCTGAACAAGGACGATTAGTAAATGCGCGGCCTCGTGGAACACAGCAGTGTCATCCAACGCCGTGTGCTCACGGCTAAGGGATGTGTACTTTTTGATGAAGGCTGTGATTTCTTAGGCTCAACTTTTGCTCAAGTTCTCGAACTTGTTAGTATGAAAATATTTTTGGTGGCCTTAAAATATTGGCGAATCACTGGTAAGCCTAATTTGAAACAGCAAAATTCTCAAGTAACCTAGAGATTGTCTGACATCTCTGCGGAAAATAGTTGGGAAAATGCATATTCAATATGTCACGTATCTGGATAACTAACTGAAAAACCTGAAATGAATTGGAACTTGCGTGAAAACTTTTGGATTGAATCAGGTGTGTAAAGTAATTCGCATTGCAATGCCCTTAGCGGCGCTATTACTCAGTGCCTGCTTGGGTAGTAGTGTAATTACAATCACCACGCCTACACTAACAACTTGTCAGTTCCCGTCATTTACGTTTATATAAAGCTGGTCGGCAACGTAAATCAACCATTAACCACACGCAACAAAGTGCGAGTTCCTTGGCGGTCAAGCGCCAAATTGGACAGTTTAATCAATCGGCCAATATCAGCGCTGACGTAACGCTCCGGAATAGATGCCGAACTTGTGACCTATCAGTGCGTTTCGGTCTTCTTGCTGAACTCCGGCAAGGCGTAGGCGGTTGCATACATATGGTGTAGATCATGGATGCGTACATTCTCCAGCCTAACCTTGGCACGTGCGTGCTGCCATCCGTTGTTATTCATGGTGCCAACACGGTGCCCGCTGTATGTGAACACGAATTCTGGATTTTGGCCGCGTTGTGCTTCGATAATGCGCCATGCTTACTTCATCTCCATTCTCTTCGCTTTGGCACTCTCGCTATTAACACACGATGATTCAATTCGTGAATATATCCGGTGTTTCCTTAACTCTATCCCGCAACGCTTATCAAATATTTACAGGCGAAACACAACTGCAACACTTTGATGAGATACTTTTGTACAGGTAAAGACCATCAAGTAGATGGCTTGTGATAATTATTCATTGAGGAACGCTATGTCTGTTATGCAAATCTACGAACGCCCGGTTGCACTGGATCGGAATGTGCACCAAAATATCCGCATCCAAAGCGACGGCAATTTTTTCTTTGCACGTTCATGCCAGACGGCAATTGTCGCCGCGGCTGAATTGAATCAGGCGATCAAGGAATTTCCCGTCGTCTTCATCAAAGAAAGCGACCATTTTTTGCCTATCGCGATATTGGGTCTGCAAAATAATCAAAACTTGTTTGTCGATGAAAATGGTCAATGGACTGCGCGCTATACACCGGCTTTCATCCGACGTTATCCTTTCGTTCCTGCCATGACAAAAGCTGAAGATGAGCAGATGACAGTATGTATCGACGAAGCTTCTGAATGTGTCAACCAGGAACATGGAGAGCCTTTGTTTATTGATGGCAAGAATTCCGCCTTTCTGGGTCAAGCCATACAATTCTTGCAAGAATACAAAGCGCAAACCGATACCACTATAATGCTTGTTAAACAATTGGCCGATGCGGGTTTGCTGTCTGAGCAGACGGCGAATTTCAAACTGAATGATGGTCAGTCATTTGATCTGACCGGATTCTTTACGGTCGATACCGAGAGGCTGTCCAAACTCACGCCTGAAACCACCTACAACTTGTTCCAATCCGGTGCGCTTCATGTTGCGTACTTGCATCTGACTTCTTTGGACAACTTAAACCGCTTGATTGGTATACATGCACAACGTTTGGCGGATATCGGTAAAAAGAACTCGATCAAACCCGCCGTAGCGCATGCCTGATTCCGGTTTGAAACAAGCCCGCATTGTGTTTGGCACTTAACGTGCGGAAATAATTGCTAACCGTTTTTTGTCGCAACCGTAAAATAGAAATCGGCATACATGTCATCTCCTGCTGGAAGCAAAACGACTTCTTTGTATAAAGCTGCAACAAACGGAGTCGCGCTATTGCTTCTTTCGCTGGTAATTTTTCTGTCTCTGGCAGAAAACCTTGCCCAAGAATATTTTACCAATATGAACAAAATATATTTTGCCCGCATTGCCGAGCGCTTCGGAAACTCTGGCGCAACCCATTTGGCGCAGACCCGGCAACTGCTTCTGAGTCGCATTAAGCAGACGTCAATAAATGATGCGTCCCTATTAAGTTTTGTTAATGATTTGATTAACAAAGTTCCCCAGGTTGAGGATTCCGTGCATTGGGGCGTGGAGGATTATTGGGCTACTCCCGCCGAACTCATCGCCAGCAATGGCGGTGATTGTGAGGATTTTGTCATTGGCAAATATTTTTCTTTACGCGAAGGCGGAATCCCCGCCAAAAATTTGCGTCTAACTTACGTTAAAGCGGTTCACGAAGACAAGATAGAAAATCATATGGTGCTTGCCTATTATCCGACTCCCGAAGCCGAACCATTGCTGCTTGATAACCTCTTGCCGCAAATGCTGCCGGCAAGCAAACGTCCTGATCTATTGCCGGTCTATGAATTCAATGGTGAACAATCCGACAAGTTCAGCGGAGCAGCTATTCGCAAATGGGACGCCATGGTCGAACACATGAAGAAAGAATTTGAATAGTGAGAACACAATGAGCCTAAGAAACCAGTTTTTGATCGGCAGTCTGATTGTCGTATTGGCTGTATTTTCCCTGCTTTTTGTGGGCATGGGATTACGGTTGCAGCATTATTTTCAGGGTCAACTGAGTGCTCACGCCCAAGACACGGCTACATCATTAGCCGTTGCCATCAACTCGGCATTGCGCGAAAAAGACTCAAGACTGCTGGAAACAACAGTGCAAGCGGTGTTCGATAGCGGCTATTACAAACGCATCGCCGTTCTTGACACAACTGGTAAGCAAATTATTGAAAAAACGCTTCCGTCCACAAACGGGGATGTACCGGAATGGCTTCCCGAATTGATCAAACTGGATTCACCAGTACGCTCAGCCTTCGTCACCTCCGGTTGGAAACAGTCAGGGGAAGTCACGGTCGCCAGTCAACCCGCGTTTGCCTACAAAGAACTATGGCAACTGATGCAAGACGCGACAATCTGGCTATCTGCGGCGATCATCTTCAGCATGATGCTCATGGCGACGCTGGTGCGCTCTATTCTGCGCCCGCTCGAGAAAATTGAAAATGCCGCGCTCGCCATTTCCAACCGGCAATTTCCCGTCATTTCTCCCATCCCCCGCACGCGCGAACTTGGGCGAGTCGTCAATGCTTTCAACATGCTCTCCAACTCTGTCAGCAAAATGTTGACAGAGTTGGAGAATCTGGCAGAGTACTTCCGTAAACAGACCCTGACCGACTCATTGACCGGCATCGGCAATCGCCGCAGTCTGATCGCAAATATTGAAATGTTGCTGGAATCGCCCTTGGGTGAGTACACCCTGGCTTTAATTCAGGTTGGAGGCCTCGCCGAGTTAAACAATTTGGAAGGGCATGAACAAGGTGACAATTTTGTGCGTGCTCTGGTCGCAGCCATTGAGTCGACTCCCCAACTGACGTTTCTTGCCAGAGTGCAAGGAAGCACATTCGCGATTCTCCTGGAATCCACCACGGAAAATACACTCAAAGACACGCTGGATGCAATTATCCTCAGACTTGAAAATGTTTGCCACAATTTCAACCTGTCCAGTGAAGTGCGCTGCTCGGCAGGGGCCGTTCGTTTGTTTTATAGCAATACATCCGGCGAAGCGCTCGCCAAAGTGGACGAAGCACTGGCCCGTGCCCTCAAGTCCGGTCACAGCGTTGTCGATTATATTCAAGCTACCGGATTACCATCCGGACAATGGAAAAAGTTTCTGCAAGATGCCATGACGGGCAACCGCCTCATCCTTTACGCACAACCGGTCATTGGCCAAATTGGAGAAATACTTCAAGAAATACCCGATGTATTACATTTTGAAGTTTACTCGCGGGTGATAGATGCCGACGGTGTACTGGTAAAAGCGCGACGATTTATGCCCATGGCCATGAGGCACGGCCTCGCTACGGAAATCGACAGGCACTGCCTTCTCAGCCTCATACAAATCATGAAATCGAAGCATGCCACAGGGGTACGTTACGCGTTTAATATTTCACCAAGCACGCTGCGCGACTACGATTTCCCCAACTGGCTCAGCAATCAGCTTGATAATTCCTCGTTGAATAAAAACACGCTGATTCTTGAGCTTGCTGAATCAACACTGCTTGCATCACCGCAAGATGCACAACGTTTTTCGGAAGCAATGCTGAGCCACGGATTGTCATTCGGCATTGATCAATTTGGATTGCAAAAGGCCACCATCACCGAGCTGGCTGAAATGCACCCTGCATACTTCAAGTTGGCAACCGACCTCACGCGCCATTGTGCCGAAGTACCCGAATATGGTGAATATATAGCTTGGCTGGTTAAAACATCCGCGATATTGGGGATACCGGTCATCGCAACTTGCGTCGAGAAAAAGGAATGGTTTGAACGCCTCGTCAAAGCGGGAGTTGTTGGCTTCCAGGGACTACTGATTGGTCAGGTTACTTCACTGGAAAATCCCGAAAACATCGAGCACGATCCTTCTTGATTTTTTACCATTGGCCATACGGCGTCCCATCTCTGGCATTACCGGGCGCCGAACTTCTGACATTGTAAACTTTGCCTTGGGAAGAATTTTCGGGAGCAATGACAACCCAGGTCTGGTTGCTTCCGGTCAAAGGATCGGGGGGAATATCTCGCAGATATTTTTTCACTACCAGATCATCCAATGAGTCCGGGTACTTTCCGGTATCTCCGTAGTATTTGTCTATTGCATCGCGGAACCCGCGCAAGTCGGAATGCAACGCTGCCTCTTTGGATTTATCAACGCTATGAAAATAGCGCGGCACCGTCAGACTTAATAACATCGCGATGATCGCCATCACCACGAGCAACTCAATGAGCGTAAATCCCTTGTCACTATTCCGTTTGCTCATTACCAGTCCCTGTAAGGAATTCCGTTAAGTCCGATCCCGCTGGCATAAGAGTAGACATCAAACACATCGACTCCCTCATGTGGTGAGTCCGGGCCGCTATCATAACTTCGTTTACCCCAAGTTTGTTCAGCGGCCACATTCGCGTCCAAAGCAAAAGGATCACGCGGGAGCTTTCTTAAAAAATATATTTTGCTCTTTTTCGGATCATCAATTTTATCAACTCCGTAAACCAAATCCCGTAACGATTTTGGATAGCCAGATTCACCCACCAGTTTGGTAACATGCCCTTCATCCGCCGCCTGTTTATAGGCATCGATTGCACTACGAATCTGGCGTAATCCGGATTGAAGCTCTTCTTCCTTGTTACGCTGCACCACCAGTTCTGCCATCGGCATCGCGATGCTCGCCAAAGTTCCCACAATGGCAACGGTAATCAACAATTCGACCAGCGTAAAACCACAATGGCTTTTGCCACTTTTAAAATATTTGTGAAAAGCGGTTACGCTCATGGGGTAGCAGGCGCCACCGCCGGACGATCCGTTTTCGCTTCTTGCTTCGCTCCGTCGAATGTTGCATCAGGCTTTACGTTACCCGCTTGCTGCGCGGGAACGGGGGTAGCCGATGCGACTGGCATGTCAGCCGGTTTCGACGGAGTGACTGGCACGACTTTAACTTCGACAGGCAACAAGATTTCCCTTGGCTTTGGGGCACTACCAATGACACTGTCGGTTCCGGACGCAAATTGGCTAGCCAGTTTGTCTGGGCGAGTCATGTTCCTGACTACATGCGGCGTGATCAGTAAAACCAAATCCGTTTTTTGCTTGTTGCTGTTGTCATTTGAAAATAGCCTGCCGAACAAAGGCAAATCTCCCAAACCCGGAACCTTGTTCACCGTAGAGGATGAATTTTTTTGAATCAAGCCGGCCAGAACTTGAGTTTCGCCGTCTTTAAGTCTTAACACCGTATCCGCATTCCGAGTGTCCAGTTCATAGACTTGGGTGCCTGAAGTTGTCGTAATCGTTTGATTCACACTACTCACTTCCAGCTTGACCTTCATGTCAACTTGATCATCCAGCCTGATACTCGGTTCCACATCCAACTTGAGACCTACATCGATATAGTTCACTGATTGCGAACTCCCCACTCCGGCGGTTGACACCGTTGTCAGCACTGGCAAACGCTGACCGATATGAATATTGGCCTTCTCCCGATCTTTTACACGAATGCGCGGATTGGCGAGCAGCGTGGCATCGGTATCGGTTTTTTGCAAATTAAGGGTAAGGGCCGGATTAGAGACAGTATAGGTCAAAAAATTCGAGTCCCGATTTTGCCATTGATTGAGCGTAAAACTGCCGGCTGTACCGACACTGGCACCGATTTGCTGGGGATATTGCAATCCCAGATTAAGAAGTCGAGTATCGCTGATTTCAAGAATCTCAACTTCCAACTCAACTTCAGGATCAGCCAAGTCTTGAGCCGATATCAATTTTTCCGCCAGACGAATCACCTCGGGCGTATCGCGCAAGATCAGCAAATTTCTGCGTTCATCAATGAAAACATCCTTGGCTTTGAGAATGGTTTTAACCATTTCCATCGTTTTTTTAACATCGGCATTAGCCAGATAAAAGCTCTTGACCACCTGCTGCTGGTAATCTTTCAATTTAGCCGGCGTGTCGGGATAAATGATGATGGTATTTTCATTGATCACTTCTTGCTGTAACTGGTTGGTGACCAGCAACAGTTTGATCGCATCCTCGATCATCATATCTTTGACGACAATTGTAGTTTTTAAATCCGGCTTGATATCTTTATCAAATACAAAATTCAATCCGGAAACGCGGGCTACCACGTTGAACACAGATTTGATACCTGCATCCTGAAACTCGAGCGAGAGCGTTTTCTTGAAAGCCTTGCGCATAAACGGCGAACCCGATATTGCACGATCTTCAGTATTTTTTTCCTCTATCTGTTTCAGTAACGCTTTGGCTTCGTGATGCAACGGATTGACCGAAAGAATTGTTTGGAGTCTGACAGACGCCCCATCCGTATCACCCTTGTTAAACAGGTCCAGCGCCTCGGCCAATTCTTGCTTGCGCGCCTTGTCTCCCAGTACCAGATCCAGACCATCGCGTGCCCGCTGATTATTTGTATCGATGGCCAGTACGCGCTTATAGTCGTTCGCGGCTTCTTCAAAGGCATCTTTGGATCGCTCAAAATCCGCTTTGCCGAGCAACTGGTTCACCGCCAGTTCACGCTGTTTAAAAAGGTATTGCCGGTATTCCACATTTTCCGGATCAGCCTTGGTCGCTTGTTCAATCTGCGCCAAACCCTGCTCAAGCTGTCCATCCGACAATTTATTTTTGCCCTCTTTAAAATCGCGCGACGGTTGACTGGCACATCCGTCCAAAACCAAAATCGTCGCGAGCAACAGCAAAACTCCTATAGACCGTAACTTCAATTTACTTCTCCAATTTGCACAGTTTGTTTGATATTCAAAGGTAAATAAGTCAATGTCATTACGGGAGGAATAATCGATTCCACCCGATATTTGCTATCAACGGTATCCCCTTCACGAACAATGAAGATACGACCTTGCTTCTCTAAAAATACTGCAGCATGATCCCCGTTATCCCGCATTTTCCCGATGTACTGAAAAGTCAAAGGCGGAGCAACAGGGGTTATTGGCACAACCTTGGGCGGAGGTGGCGGCACATACCACGATTTGACCGGGAACATATCCTTTACACCTTCGGGTAATGCCGGTCTTTTTAATTTGTCCACAAGCAAATCCGAAGGCACCTCGGGTACACTCGATGCCGCCAAAAGCGCCGACTTTTGATTTGGTTCAGGGGTTATTGGTTCTTTTGATTTTGGTCTCTCCCGATGAACAGCCTCAACTTGTCCATCATCCTGACTATTGACCGCAGCCGTTGCCGCGACTGTTAACAGCAAGGCTCCGCCCAGTAACCAACTACGATGTTGTTTCGAGATATTCATCGAATCACATTCATGTAAATGGAAAAACGAATTTTGGCTTCAAGCTCGCCTTTGCTAATAGCATCGCGCTTGAAACTCACTTCTTCCAGTGCTGCCGACGGCACCGAGTTCAAAACTTTGACAATAAACTTTCTGATCTGAATATAGCTGCCTTTTACCGGCAAATTAACCTGATAGCTGCCAATTCTTCCCGACTTCCCAAGATTGAATTTGTATTCCCCTTGTTCCAGACGAATTGATTCTTCATGAGCCGCGCCGTAAATGGTTTTAAATAAACCCGGCGCTTTTTGACGTGCCGGAAAAAACCCGTAAAAGGCATGCAACTGCGCTCCCGGAGTACTCACATCACCCGCCGGATTCAAGCGCGACATATCCAAACGTTTTCTTTCGGCAGCCTCGTCTTGAGTCAACACTTCCATTTTGGATTTTTCCCAAAACGTCAGGGACAAATATCCGGCCAGCGAAAAAAACAGCAGCAAAACGCCCGCAATACCGGGCAAACCCAGATTTTTCATCCACTGCGAAGCAACCCATAAAAAACGGTTCATGGATGAACTCCCCATTTAGCCTGGAGCATGAAGCGAATCGGCTGTTGCGGATCTTGATCCTGAAGCTGGTGGCTGACTAATTCGACTTCGCGGAACAACGGGGTCTTCTGCAAGTACGCATAATAAGTCACCATACTGTCCAGCGATTTCGCTTCGGCAGTGATACGCACGAGCCCCTTTTGTGAATCCGGCTCAATCGACAGCACCGCGACATCATCTTTTTGATAGGACTCAACCGCTGCGAATAACTCTTTCCACGGCAAGTTGAGTTCCAGAATAATAGCCTTCGCCTGAGCGGTTTCGAGCGTAGTTTGTTCAGTGTCTGTCTCAACCGGCAGAGGATCCATGCGCGACGCTTTTTCGGTGCGAATACTCGCAATCAGACTTTCCTGTTGGGCGATTTTTTGACTACCTGCGTGGTAACTCCAAGCCACATAGGCTGCCCCGGACAGTCCCACTGCCAGCGCCACGGCGCCAAGCCAGAAATTGCGGCCGGAAGACAAATAATCCAATTTAAGCGCATCCATAATTACATCCCCGCCGTAGCCATGGCAAAGTTCGCCATTTCCAATTTGGAAAGTTCGGGAAGCGGGCTCAACATGAGTCGGCTTATCACCCAGGGCTCGCGTTTTATCGTCGCCACATTTGTAGTCTCCGGGGCGAAAACAAATACTTTATTGTGTTTGTTCCCACCGGTGACCAGCAAAGACTCGCGCTCCAACATCAGCATCGTTTCCTCAAACCAGTCAGAGACAACATGTCGCAATCGAATGCTGGACCACTGCCCGTCTTGCAGCAATCCGACACAAATATTGTCGCGCTCCGCCAGCACAAACCACGACGGGTCTTTACCCAACTCCTTGCGGCAGGCATTGAAAGCTGTCATCAAATAGGGCTGTACCGATTTCAACCGCAAGGGCGAAGTCGCGAACAGCGCGATGAGTTGTGCCAGCAATTGTTGCGGGATGGCACAGGCTATCGACGGCGTTCCAAATGTACCTTCATTCAGACGAAAATCCCAACCCGAACTGGCCTCGCCATAAACCTCGTCGAAACGATGTTGCACCAAAGCAATTTTTTCCTCTGCGGACAACGGTGCCTCGTTCCACGGCAACACCAGGAAGCGCACGAAGTAATTAGACAGAACGATCTGCGTGTCCGCCGCTTTCCATTCCTTATTTTTTAAAACGCTTTCCAGCAGGCCGAGTAGAGGCTGCCATCCGGATTCCTGCCCGGCATAGGAAAATACCTGTCTCGCGTGAATACGGGGCCGTCTGCCGCCCTGATAATGCAAAACGATCAGACGATCTTTGCACAGCACGATGCGTACTTTGTCACGCCACAAAGGTAACACGGTTAATCTCCTGTAACGTGGTTTCACCCTGCTTGACCAAGGCGAGCGCCGATTCGCGCAGGTATCTCGTACCGTTGCGGCGCGCTGCTTCTTTAATTTTGCGTATCGGCTCTTTGGCCACGATCAGTTCCCTGATTTCGTCGTTCAGATGCAACATCTCCGCAATTGCTTTGCGCCCTTTATATCCCGTGCCGCGACACAGACCGCAACCACGTCCCGCGATAAATTTATATTCATGCAAAGTATCGGGACTAATACCGGAACTTTTCAGCAACTCGGCACTGGGTATGGACGGCTCGGCACAGTGGACGCAGGACAAGCGCACCAAACGCTGCGCCAACACGCCATTCAGCGCCGATACCAAACTGTAGGGATCAACACCCATATGCGTGAAGCGCCCGATCACATCAAACACGTTGTTGGCATGCACGGTGGTAAACACCAAGTGACCGGTCAGTGCCGATTGCACAGCAATCTGCGCGGTTTCCGGATCGCGAATCTCACCCACCATGATCTTGTCGGGGTCGTGACGCAAGATGGAGCGCAAGCCTCTGGCGAAAGTCAGTCCCTTCTTTTCGTTTACCGGAATCTGAAGAATTCCCGGCAACTGATATTCCACGGGGTCTTCAATGGTAATGATCTTGTCTTCACCATTGTTAATCTCGCTGATCGCCGCATACAGTGTAGTCGTCTTGCCACTACCGGTCGGGCCGGTCACCAATACCATGCCGTAGGGTTCGTTTGAAAGCTGTCTGAAGCGCGCCATACTCTCTGCATCGAAACCCAGTTTTTCCAGTCGCAAGCCTTCCATTTCATCCGAAAGACTGCGCCTGTCCAAAATTCTCAGTACGGCATCTTCGCCGAAACTGCTAGGCATGATGGAGACGCGGAAATCGATTTCATGCCCCTGCGAATTCACCTTGAAGCGACCATCCTGCGGCGTTCTACGCTCGGTAATATCCAGCTCTGACATCACCTTGATGCGCGATATGACCTGCTCCGCCATCTCTATTCCGGGCACATCTCCTGCCGTGATCAGCACACCGTCAACACGGTATTTTATTTTTAGCCCGGTTCCATGGGATTCAATATGAATGTCACTCACGCCGCCTTTAAGCGCGTCGTACAAAGTGGAGTGAACAAGCTTGACCACCGGGTTGGTATCTTCGCTAATCCCTTTAAGCGAGAGATCATCAACCCGCCCGGTATCGCCGGAAGAAAATTCGCTGCTGGAAATAATGCTGTCCATCGCGCGCATGTTTTCTTCATAGCGCGCCAGATAAGCGGCAAAGTCTGTCGGATGAGTGAGGTACCAGGTATAAAAACGTCCGGAAACGGCTTCGGCCCATTCCTGCAATTCGGCTTCAAACGGATCACAAAAAGCGGCCATTCTATTTTGTTTTTCATCGCGCAATACGATACATCCCCGCTTGGCAACTTCGGTAAAAGACAGACTGTCAAAATCCGGCGTGCAGTTATTCAAAGCCTGCATATCCATCACAGGATAGTGAAACAAGCGCCCCATCGCTGCAATCGACTCCTGCGCTGTCAGTGCATAATCTTCTTCCAGTATTTCAGTAGTATGGCGTCCCAGACGTTTCGCATTGGCTCGCGCCTGACGAAAGTTTTCCACCGTTAATTCCGGCTCAAGTTTTTCCGTAAGCGTGTTCATTCAATGCTCCCGGCCATATCAAAAATCGGCATATACATCAAAACCACAATCACCCCGATCACCACACCCATCGTCGCCATCAACAACGGTTCGAACAATTTGGTGAACCACTCCACCCATCGGGCCATTTCTTCATCATGAAAAGTGGCGATACGTTCCATCATCTCGCCCATATTTCCGCTGCGTTCACCCACGCGCAGCATGCTGAGCGCAACCGGCGTGGTCAGCTCATTGGCCTCCATCGCCTGTGAAATCGTCTGTCCTTCACGGATGCTATTCGATGCCAGTAGCAATTTACCCCGCAGCGTCGGCTGCAAAAGTCCCGACACCATATCCAGCGCGCTGACAACCGGTATGCCGCCTTTTAACAGCATGGCAAGCGTGCGGTAAAACCGCGCCAGTTGATACACGTGCATGCGCTCTCCGATTGCCGGAATACGCCATAATTTGCTCACCAGTGCTTCGCGCACTGACGGGCGCGAAAAAGCAAATACCGCAGCGGCCAAGCCGGCCACGGCTACTACAAACAACAACAATCCATTGTTTTGCAAAAGCAGTCCCCATTTGAGCAGCATCTGAGACAGCCAGGGAAGCGTAGTGCGTGAACCTTCATAGACCGAAGAAAATCTGGGCACGACATACCCCAGCAGAAACAGCATCACCATGCCACCCACCGCCATCAATACGACAGGATAGATAGAAGCACTGATCACTTTCTTTTTTACGAAATTAAGTTGCGTCTGGTACGCCACAAATCGGCTTAACGCTTCACCCAGTCCGCCTGTTTTTTCGCTGGCGCGTATCGAGGCGATATATAGCGCCGGGAAGACAGAGGGAAATTCTTCCAGCGCGGCAGAAAAAGTCTGACCTTCATAAAGACGTGCAATGATTGAGTCGAGCACTTTCTTTGCATCCGGATGACGCTCTTTGTCGGCAAGGGCAAGCATGGCCTCAATTAAACTCAGGCCGGCATCCAGCAAAGACAGTAACTCCTGACTAAACAAAACCAGTGCAAAAGTCCGGCGAGGTTTAACTAGCGCAAGGGCATTACCGGCTGCCTTGACGCTTAGTACGGCGTATCCCTGACTTTTTGCCACACTGGCCGCATCAATTTCATTCAAGGCCGCAATAGAAACTGTGCAGACACCTTCACCGCTGCGCATTACCTTTATATCGAATTGCATAGGTACGCTCCACCAGTTTTCGACATCTGATGACTAACCCGCGCAACCAAGCTGTCCACCTTGGACGCAGTTAAAAAAATTGTAAATAAAACCATATATAACCGCAGGGTAAAATTGTTCCCGGCGAAAATGCAGGATTGATAAGCGCAACAACCACTCTATTTTCGGTTATAGAGAATGCTCATCCGAGTCAATTGGTGATTGTATGTCGCCAAGATTACAAAATAATGAAAAGGCTAGTCATAGCCATATTTGAAATCAGGCTTGATGTACAGAAGAATTTTTTATCACCAAACCTGACGCTGATACTTGCGGTATAGCCCCATCACTTTAGGCACATAAGCTCTGGTTTCGGGAAATGGCGGGATGCGTACACCGTATTTGACAACATTGCTTTCGCCCGAATTATAGGCAGCCAAAGCCAGGGACAAGTTGTTTCCAAAACGCTTTAACAGGATATTCAAATACTGTGCTCCGGCCTGAATATTCTGGGCAGGATTGAAAGGATCTGTCGCACCGTAAAGGCGCGCAGTTTCGGGCATCAACTGCATCAGCCCCAACGCTCCCTTGTTGGATACCGCATTCACTTCATAACCCGATTCTGTTGCAATAACCGCATGTAACAATGCCGGGTCAAGATGGTAGGTGAAGGCGGCACGGTTGATTTCCGGTACGAGCGTTTTTTGTTGCGAACGGTTTATCTCGTGTATTTTGCGCACAACGGATGCCGGCTGCTCAGTCGGCTCATCTGTTCGCAACATAAGCACATAGCGCTCATCCGTTGGAACATTGCTAAAACTCTGCGTACCATTCGCATCTGTAAAACTGTAAATATCGGCGCGCGCTTCATTGCTTGCCGCACAAAAAGACACCAGCAACCCGAGCAAAGGCAGCCAAACTTTCGGGAACTTTTCCCGTGCAAAATAGCTATGGTTGCGGCGTCTGCTGAACATTGTTGTCGGCAGGCTTAACTGGCGCGCCAGCAGCTACATTTCCGCCGGCCCCATTTTTAGACGGGCTGGCAGATGCAACCCCCGCCGGTGCGACGGCATCTGCTTTGGCTGTAGTCGCCAATTTGGCTGCATTTGTTTTGTCTTTGTACTCTTGCATCAGATTCTGCATCCTGACACTCTCCAATTGCGTGAATGGCTCAGCTTGCATCAGCGCCGTGAAAACACCCTTAGCCCGATACTTTTCGATGATATCCACACTGATACGGTATAACTCGTCATTTTTTTTCTCACAAACTTGGACATCTCCTGAAAGCCGTTTCTGCTCCTGCTCTTTTTCTTTTTGCAGTTGCTCTTTTTCTTTCTGAACTTGCAGCAGACTATTTTTGGTTTCTGAATACTGTAATGTCATCTTCTGCAAATTGCTCTCGGATTCCTGAAATTTCTCGGTCAACTCGGCAAACTGCTTTTTTTGCCCGCCGGTCTTCTTTTCCAATACCGCACTTTTTGCTCCAACCTCACCAAGTTGCTTTTTCAGTTCTTCAACTTTGGCGGCAAGCTCCGCTTTTTCTTTCTGAGCTTCAGACAATTGCGCCTGTATTTTGCGCATTTCATGCTTGGCCTCTTTTTCGGCGTCCGCTGCTGCCCACGCGCCGGACAAACCAAAGCCACTCAGCACAAAAGTTGCTGTCATAAAACATAACCACTGCGAAATTCTATTTTTCATATTGAAAATCTCCCGCAATTAGAAACGCGCATTCAAATCAATTTGCAAAGTGTCGATCGACAAAGGTGCGCCATCAATCTGATCCGTACTCAACCAGCGCAGCGTTAACCACGTATTCTTGTCCAAGCCGTAACTGCCACCAAGGACAAAACCTTTGGCATTGGTACCGCCCAAATGGAAGTCCTGGTCGGTCAGCGCATCCAGCACCGCATCAGCCTCGACGTATTTGTATGCCACACTGGCCTGCCATTCACCCGCGCGTTGTATTTTAGGCACGCCCACACTCACCATGACTTCGCGCCCGCTGATTCTGGGCGTCGGTGCGGCAAATCCGGTACGCAGGGTAATTTCATTCTGGTCATATCCCAGATTCCTGACATAGTCACCTGTCAGCATAATATGGGTCGTATCGAACGCTGCCCAATCCCACTTGGCCGTGACATCAAGCTCTTTAAATTTGGACGCCAAACCATAAAGATAATTACTCTGAACTTCACCAGCGGCGCTGACAAACATCAGCGTATTGCCCTTTTGCATATAAGGTGCCGCTGTGTAGTCGTAGAAATGCGAACCCAGCGGCGCATTCTCTATACCCTCTACATTTTGAAAATCGTAATAGGCGATGCCAAATTGAGCCAGAGAAGAGTCCAGCGCTTGCCATCCCGCGCCCATTTGTGCGGCGTAGAGCCACTTGGAATTTGCCATCACCGTATCCGAAGACTGTATATCTTGATAAGGGTATGCGCCTACCGTCATAAACCCGAACCACTGTTCACTTAATTGTGGCTTGAGCTTTGCAGTCACACCTTCAACATTAATATTGTCGCTCCAGACCAAGTCCGTGCTGAGCCAGGGATTGGGCATTTTCCCACCGCTCAACTCAAGCCAGTTATACGGGTTACTTTGTATATAGGCCCGATTGAGTTCCATGCCATAGTTGTTGTATTGATTTCCCATGGTTTGGTTGGGGGAAGGAACGCTGTTCGTGTTGCCTGTGCCAATCCGGAACACCACAATCGTATCTTCGCTCACGCGCGCCTTCATGCCCAAGCGCGCCAATATACGCGAGTAATCGTGCGTATTGGTAGTATTTGATATCAGGGTTAACCCTACCGGGTTGTAACTTGATGGCGGAATATTCCCAACCGGAAACCTGTCGTCCTGATTGCGCAGACGAAACTCCCCGTCGAAGGAAATGCGGCTCAGCCATTCCGGCAGCGCACCGGGATCACCCCAGCGCTCACCCTTTGCCTGTGCCAGCACTTCGTGCTTGATGATTTCAGTCATCTCCATCTTCATCGATTCCGGAATATAAGGCACGCGCACTACACCCGGCGCAACAGGTTCAACCGCTGGAACGGAACTTGCCGCAGCAACCCCGCTTTGAGCCTCCGGGTTCGCCGCCGCTACACCGCTCTGAGCCGCCACAGCCGAAGCCGCCAATGCACTCTGCACAGCAACCGACTTGACGCTGGACTCATCCGCATCTTTCAACATTTTTTCCGCGTCTTCTTTGCTCAAGATGCCTTTTTGAGCCAGTTGCTTAATAAGATTTAGAATCGATTGATGTATTACTTCGAGCTGCGTTTTCTCCACTTTTTCTTCTGCAAAAGCAGGGGCGGCAATAAAGCCCAAAATTAGAAAAACTGAAATTAATCCTTTAATGTTCATACATGGTTTCCTATTCATTCCCGGATGTTGCTTAAAGTTATTTCTGATTCGCCACAAAGTTCAGCCATCCCCTCTCCCCGCAGGCGGGAGAGGGTTAGGGTGAGGGGCGTCGAGTGCTAACTAGTTTCGTTTCATCGCACCGCCCTCATCCCCAGCCCTTCTGATGATCTAACTAGCCATTCGACTTAGCTATCAAAATACGATAGCTAAGTCGCTGGTTATCCCGCCTGCGGGAGAAGGGAGCAAAAACGCACAACGGCGCTGGCTGAACTTTGTAACAGCCTGTTAACGCGAATTAATACTCAATTTAATATGCTTGGGATAATCTTCCGGCAAGTCTTCAAACTTAAACTTGATCAACTCCTTTTTTAACAGCGCATCCAACTCTTTATCCCCGGTCGAATCCAGCAATTCAATTTTGGAAAAACTCCCGTCTTTCTCAATCCAAAACGCGACCCCCAATTTGTATTCCTTATTGCGCAATTTCTCATTGCGATTAAATTGGTCAATGATTCCTTTTTGAAGCTGCCCGGCGAAATACCCGTAACGACTGCCACTGCCGCCCCCGCCACCCGGTCCGAATCCAAAGCTGGGATCGCCGTTTGCCGAACTGGGGCCGCTTGGCCCCGGAGGCTGTGAATCGGCTTTAACCGGTTCCTGCTTTTGTTCTTCCTGCTTTATTTCCTCTTTGGGTTGTTCCGGCGGCTTTTCTTCCGGCGGCTTCGGCGGAGGCGGAGGCGGTTCCGGCGGCTTAACCAAAGATATTATCTGCACCTTGCGTTTTTTCGGTCCGTCGGAATCCGAGAGAAAATTCTTGATTAGCAATACCACGGCAACCACCACCAGCAAGAGCACAACCGCACCCGCCATTATCGGCAAATGCTTGCGATATCGCTTTTTGGATGTCACCGGAATCGTAGTCATGGGCGAACGCACGAGCTATTTCGTTGCCTTTTGCGTGACCAATCCCAGATGCGTAATGTCGAGGCGTCCCAACAAATCCATCACATCAATAATCTTTTCGTACTGCACTTTCGCATCACCTTTGATGATCACGGGCAGATCGGGCGTTTCCGCGCTGTAGGCGCGCAAACGCGTTTCCAGCTCGGCAAACGTAACCGGGTAAGTATCCAGGTAAATCTTGCCGTCTGCCGCAACGGTAATGGCCTTGGTCTTGGGCTTAGCCAGCGCAGGCGTCTTGCTGGCCTGGGGCAGATTAACCTTGATACCCTGAACCGATGCCGTAGTCATGATGATAAAAATAATCAGCAGCACATACGCCAGATCAAGCATCGGCGTAATGTTGATTTCGTCAAACGGTTCATTGTCTTCTTGAACTTTCATTGCAACCTCTAGCGGGAATAGAATTCAGTAATGCGGCTGATATATTCATCCACAAAAATGTGCATATCCGCAGAGGTGTTCTTGATCAAACTGCCGAGGTAGTTGTAACCGAACAATGCGGGAATCGCCACGGCAAGACCCGCCACCGTCGCCACCAACGCTGCCGCGATACCCGGCGCAATCGCCGCCACGTTCACATCGCCCGTCGCCGCAATCGCGGCGAAAGTAATCATCACACCCACCACCGTACCCAACAGACCCAAAAATGGGCCTCCGCTAATCGCAATGGTGAGCAACACCATCAGACTGCCGAGTTTCTGATTCTCGCGTACCAGTGTGGCGTCCAGACTGGCCTTAATTGCCCCGATTGCCTGCGGAGAAAGATATTGCTGCGATGCTTCAACATTGGCGAAACGATTTTTGATTTCCTGTATTCCGGTGTGATAAATATGGTACAGAGTCGAATCCTGATAATGATCATGTTTGCCGTAGAGGGCGATCAGCAGTTGTGAATTTTCAATCTCCGCATCTTCTTCAGTTTGGGCTTGATCCAGCTTCGCAGTTTCGGTAATCGACAATTTGCCATAATCGAGCAAAAATGCTTTGTTGCCTTTTTGCACTTTGCTGATTACGACTGCTTTCAGCCCCATAACCACCCAACTGATCAACGCCATCACAATCAATATTCCGATCACCACCCAACCGTCTGTTGTAACGGAATGCAAGATGGTGCCGAAATACGAAGTACCGCCACCGCCGTTCGCTTCATCCTGACCGTACCCCACCAGCAGTGCATCGGCCCCCTGGCTTTCCGCCTCGATCTTGATCCAGTCTGCCGAACGCGCCACATTGGACAATTTCAGTTCGTCCATCTCGCCGGTAAAGAGTTTGCCGAAAGTAATGTCGCCTTGCATATCGGCAAGCGTGACCGGCGCCTGCGCGATCTCCTTCCCGTCCAGATACACGGTCAGAACCTGCCCGGCAGTCAGCGCCACGTGATGCCACACTCCCGGCGTAACATCCATGGTTCTCGGCGTTTCCGTCGCTCCAAAGGCGGCAACGAGTTTGCCACCGGAGATACTCAAGCTGATTGACTTTGGCCCATCCTGCTGCTGGAACAGAACTGCACTGTTTTGCACGACGGCCGTCTTGATCCAGGCCGAAACGGTGAAACCCTGCGCAGCCACTAACTTGAGCGTGGGCGAGGCAGGGACGGTGATCGTGTTGCCGCCGTCGAAAGTAGCGCCCCGACCAACCAGAGAACCCTCGCCCACTTTCGCGCCGGACTGTGTTGCATTATTGCCCTTGCCGCTGCGATCCTGCGGCAAGCCCTCGGTTTCATCGAAGTGATACACCGCTACCTGATTCGCATCGAAAGTCGCCTTGACATCATCGGCAGGGGTCGCCTTGGAATTGCCGTAATACATCCAGATCGTGTCGGCCTTGCCGGGCGTCAATTTCGGCACCTGCACCCACACCAGCGCCATCTCGTTGACTGCATCAAATTTCTCGATGTGATACTTGAGCTGCGTTTTGTCGTCCTCGGCTACAAAGCGAATATCGCCACCGTTATCTTTGACATTGCCGAAATCAAAATTGCCCGTATGCAAACGCACCAGCACCGGCACCTGAGTCAGGGGTTCTTTAGTGGCCGCCTGAGCCGTATTCAACGTAAGTTTTTTGCGTGTATCCCAATCCCCGTTCCACCAGGCATGAGAAAGACCCGGCAGTAATGCCAGAGCCGCAATGCAGAATATTGAGAGTGATTTGATGCGCCGGGCAGTTGTCGTTTTCATGTTTCTATTTTCGCAATTTCAAGTTACAGGATAATGACGCACCGGATTATTTCCCGGCGCGACGCTGGATTAACAAATGGAGTCCTTATGGATTCGCGCCATCTCCCAACACGAATACATCAACAGACAGGAAGGTGGGCTTAAAGTCTTTGGCATTGGCCAAGTCGGTCAAGTTATTAATGCTCTGCGTGGACTGTTCGGCTGCTTTGCTCGCATCTTGGCTACCCATACTGACGCTGACCGGTGCCTGCACCGTAGTCGGCACCCCGGCGGACGTGCCGCCGAAGTTGATGTTGTCTGCGCCCACCACATGCAGCGCGGCGATGGTGATATTACCGGCGGAACCGATACCCGCATCGCCCGCGTTAACCGTGCCCACCGGAGCGATAAGTTCCACGTTGCCCGGCACTACATCCGGGTTCGCCAACAACACGCGAATACCGCTACCCACCACAGATTGAGTTGCATCCACGGTAAAACTTCCTGTTTTCGGATCAACCACCAGCAGCGGGGGCGGCGTAGAGGAAACCGTCTTTGAACCCTTACCCGCATCGATGTTGCCGTATGAAGACCACATCAGAATATCGCCACCCTGCAAGGTAAATACGCGCGACTGGTTCACCGTAAAATCAGTATTGACGAAAGCATTCACATCGCCACCGGACACAGTAACGACACCCAATTGTGCCGCTGTCTTTACAGGACCAGAAGATGAAGGATTAGCCAAACCCGCGTTTACACTGCCACCGGGTGTCAGCAGATTAATTGCCCCACCGCTCTCCGTCTTGATCTGGCTGTAATACAGGTTGATATCCCCCAGATAACTGTTAGTCGTTGGGAAAAGGGTTGCAATCGCAGCATAGCCTTGCTGATAATTCCCCGTGGTTACAGCACTTGTTCCCGACTGCGCCAATTCATCGAAAAACACTTGATTGACGAAGCTTGCCTGCAAGTTTTTCTGCATGGAAGTAAAATCGGTGAACGCCTGTGTCGGGGTGGTGTTTTGCGACGCTACAAAGATTGACTGCGAATTCTGCATGGAATTGAAGTCGGCAAACGCCTGTGCCGGGCTGATGTTCTGTGTGGCGACAAAGTTTGACTTCAAGTTATCCTGCATAGAAACAAAGTAGGTAAACGCCTGCGCAGCACTAAGATTCGCAGGGGCACCATTATTGCTGACAAAAGCGATTAGCTCAGAGCTGGCTTTAGAATTCAGGCTGCCCCCATAGGCACTGACAAAAGCAACCAGATCAGCATAGGAACTAGAGTTCTGGGTAACCCCATAGGCACTGGCAAAGGCAACCAGATCAGCGTTGTAGTTGGATGATTTGCCGGGATTGATATATTTATCGATGAATGCCTGCGTGTCAGTTGCGCCTTGTCCAACACCGGCCAGCACCGTGACACTGGCACCGCCTGCTGGCAACAGATAATTGGCCAGGTTACCATTGGTCGTTACTCCATTGGATTCGCCCAGATTCACGTTGCGCCCGGCTTGCAAAATAACTTGTCCGGGGCCAGCTACATTAATGCCTGGCGTGGCGACATCCGTAGCAGTAAACACGATATCCCGGCCTGCCACGATACTGGTGGTATCCGTACTGTTCTGGTTTTGCACGCTGAGTGAAAGGTTTTGCACGTCCTGCCCAGCCTGAATTTCTACTGCTTTCGGCAAAACCAGATTGGCTGAGTTTAGACTGACAGTGTTGTCGCCAAAGATACTGCCCCCGGCAGCTATAACCGCCGGATTGGCATCCAAAGCATGGATAATGCTATTGCCGATGGTCAGATCAGGAAAAAAGGTTTTGTCGGCGCTGGTGTTGCTGACCGGCGAGTTGGCCTGCAGTGTAGCCGGGTCGTTATTGGACATTACTATTGTTGCCGACTCCGATCCCGAACTGTTCAGATTGATATCCGCTGCGGCAACAAGATTCAGATTACCGTTTGCCGAGGGGAACAAAGTCATAGGATTGACGGTAATGCTTCCATCCAGTGCTGTCACCTGCAACGACCCTGGATACACTGTTGCCTGCGCTATCCCACCAGCACTACTGTTCAAATTAAAGGAAGATGTGAATGAAGTCGTGTCATTCTTTAGTTTTACATTGCCCCCCAGACTTGAAAGGGTAATACCGCTGGTATCGCCGTAGGTGAAAAAATAAGTCGGTGTTTTACTACCGGCAAGCAGTGTAGTTGCTTGACTCAACGCAGTCGGGTTCAACACCGTCTGTAAAGTCAGATCACCGCCCGTGCTCACGTCAAAATTGCCCTGCCCCAGCGCCAAAATGGTGTATATCGGGTTGCCGGTGCTATCCACTCTTGCTGTTGCACCTGATGACGCACTTGGTGTTGCGCCCAGATCGCCTCCGGCCACAATCGTACCCTGACCGTTGCCGACATAAAAGATACCGCTGTTAATATTACCACCGGCAGTCACATTCAAATTGCCTCCACCCAAAACATGGATGGTGTTGGATGAGTCAGCATAACCCGTGGTAGGTACAACCACAGACAAATTATTGATTTCACCACCGGCAGTCACGCTCACATTGCCGCCTCCCAGTGCGCCGATATTTTGACGGAAAGACCCTAAATCGATCCACCACGAACCTTGTAATGCACCTGCATAGCCGAGCTTATTGACGGGTCTCCATTGCCAAGCCGTGATCAGTTGATCGGTGGCTGCACCATTAACGTTGCCATCGACCTGAATATTGATGTCGCCGCCGTTCACACCGTAATAATAGTTTCCAGTCGTGCCACCAAAAAGAGATGTGCCTTTATTTATGTTGCTCGTTACTGGAATTCCCGTTGCAAGCTGTCCGGCGGTATATATCACTGACTCTTCATTACCCAAAGTCAGACTGCCGCCTGCTGCAATATCAATGAACCCCGTACCGGTGCTTATTTGCTCCATCTTGTAGCCACTACCGGTCGCGCTGCCGGACACCAGTACAACATTGCCGCCAGCACTTGCTATAGTGTTGTTCACCGCCATTACGTCAGCACTGGTCGAGTCCGCGCCTGCCACCAACCGGTATGACCAGGATGGGGTGCCTGTTGGTGCAAATGTAGTCGTAGACTTAATCTGGGTGTTGGCAGTAAACCCATCCGTTAATGAGGCTGTAGTAGTGCCCAAGCCGAAATTCAGATTACCGGCTGCCCTTAATGTAAGAACACCCGGCTCACTATTAAAATGCCAAGCAGATAAATCCCAGTTTGCCTTAAGCGTCAGGTTACCAACGCTATCGATTTCAATTCCGGGTATTACACTTATATTGGAGCCGATACCCAGTCTGTTTTGGATGGCGCCGGCATTATTGGCAAAAGTCTGTGCGTCATTGTAAAAGAAGGATGTTGTGTTTGTGTTCGCCGCAACATCTTTAGAGTTGATTGCAATATCGGAACCGCTAACATCCGTTGGAGCGAGTTTAGACAGACTAGCATTGTTATAAACCTTGAATCCCTCCAGCGAAACATTTGCCCCCGTGCTGATATTGAAACCAGTACTAGAAGTCCCGTCGGGGTTCTTCGCCACATTCACTGCCAGATCGGTTCCGCCATTGGTTTGCAGCGCACGTAACAGTACTTTTCCGCCATTGCCGCCGCGCACGTCGATTTGCACGGCCGCAGACTTCATCATGTTGATCGCACCCGTCGTGGTTTCCAGCGCGACATTGCCACCGCTATTGCCGACTTGCAATGCTACGCCCGTGGCATTGGCATTTGTGTCAGCGTTGGAGGTCACGAAAGTGGTGCCGTTGGTAATAGACGTAATAACTGTTCCCGAAGGAAAGCCATCGCCGGAAATTAGCTCGCCCACCGCAAGATTGGCCGTACTGGCCACCGTTACTGTTGTCACACCATTCGTCGTTGCCACGGCTGCATTGCTTAACATTCCGCTAGTGGCATGCGTATCCAACAAAGAACCGCTTTCCAGCGTCACATTGCCATTGGCCGCCAGCAAAATATTTCCACCATTAGTGCCAGATGCGTTGATCGTGCCGAACACGTCTATCGCTCCGGTATCTGCAGTCAGGTTGAAAGTCTGTGACTGCACGACCGTACCCGGTGCGACTATCAAATCGCCGGTACGCACACGAATATCGCGCAAGGTGGTAAAACCGCCTGTGGTCAGCGTAGCATTTAGATCGGTAAGTGAATTGCCAGTTGTTGAGCCGGGAATCAATCCTAGCGTATTGGCATCCAATGCAAACGAACCGCCCGCGAAGTTCGCAGTCGCACTTCCCTGCAAGTTACCCGCCACTGTTGCTGTACCATAAATTGCAGAGACATTGATGCTGCCCGCATTTCCTCCGTCGCTTGCACCGCTCACATCCACCAGCGCACCGCTTTTAATATTGACTGCGCCGCTATCGGAGGTCAGCCCTACTGTGCCTGCATTCGCATACACAGTTTGGCCGGAAATGGTTTCGCTCAAACCTTTGGCAGAGGTAATGGAACCGCTCGCCAGCGTCACGTCGCCAGTTGTGGCGTGCAACGTAATTGAACCCGACGGCAGATCAATAATGCCGCTATCGGCAATGCTCCCGCCGACAATGCTCAGCTTCGCATTCAAGGCTGAGGTCGCCGATGCGGTTGCTCCGGCAACCGGTAGAATTGAGACAGCTTCATTGCTGGCAGTAATGGTCAGACTGGCATTGTTACCAGCGGTAATCTGTCCGGCCTGCAGTACCAGGTCGTGATTAACAGTCGTATCTTTAGCATCGATTGTGATGCTACCCGTGCCTTGCGCAATGATCTGCTTTGTTGCATTAAATGTAACCTTATCGAACCCTTGAATCGCTTGGCTTCCACCCGCCAGCGTAATTTGGTTGCCAGTTATAGTCAGACTACCGGCACTATAGGCCGGTACAGTAGAAGTGTCCGCGCTGGTATTCGTGTTCGTCAGCGTTACATTTGTGGCATAAATGGAATTGCTTCCAGAAGCGTTAAACCCGTTCAGGCTACTGCTATTGAGCACCAGATTGCTCAGCACATGCGGCGTGCTGGCATATTGTCCGTCCAGATTGCCCGAGGCGTAAAAATTGATGCCGTTATAACTATGCAACGTGAGATCATTAAACGCCAGCGCCTGCGTTAACAACGTACCGCTCAACGCCAGAGTCGGAGACGAAACCGAAGCATTCGGATTCGTACCGACATCAATGTTCTGCGCCGCAACACTCAGTGACTGCCCGGTTAATATTGCAGAACTATCGACCGTAGTTTTATAAGACGAGTCCAGCAATACTGCATTATTCTGCGCACCCACCGTCGCGCCGCTCACAATACTCAAAAACGGCGTCGCGGTGCCGAGATTAGCGCGTGTAACGGCCACTTTCGGGCCTGAGGAGACACGTAATAATGCACCATCCCCGCTGACGCCAGTTGTGGTGTTTCCTATAGCCAAATTGTTGGCCTGCCCGGCAAACGTCCCCGCGCCTTGAATACTACTACCGGAAGCAACCGTGACCGAGTTGGTCCCCGCCAATATAATTTCCGGCCCGCTTAATACGCTACCGGCGTTGTTGACCAAAACATCGGTCGCGCCCACAGTGATTGGGGTTGTGGTGGTAGTTATTCCATTTACCGTCTGCGTTGTCGGTTGACCTCGAACGCCCCCGATCAGCAGGCTGTTGACGTCCATATTGGTCAAAGATGTTGAGTCTAACTGCACGTAACCGTTGTCCGCCCCGATACCGTTTACAATTTCAAATTTGCCGCCCGAGATGCTCAGGTCAACCTGCGCGCCCACGCCACCCTTGCCCGGACTAGCCGCAAAGGTTCCGTTCAAACTCAACGTTGGCGTTGTTACATTATTGGCAATGGCCGTTACTACCAACTGGCCTGCGTCTTGCGGCTGCAAAGGAACAGCCGTGCCATTCGCAGCCGCCTGAGTTGCAAAGAAACTGCTTGCATAGCTGTCTTGATATTGCGATTGTGTTCGCGCCATAGCTCCGGTTTCAACGGTAAAGCCCGACCAGCGTGAACTTAAAATATCCGTTCCGGCCACGCCGAGTTTACCGGCGATGATTTGCGAGCCATCCACCATGTTAACTGGTTGGCTAGGCGACATATCCTGATACCCGGAGGTCAGATTGATTCGGTAAGCGCCCGGCAACAAAGCATAGCTTGCGGGCAGCAGCGCATAATATCCCGCGCTTAATCCATTGCCTCCAGCCAGATAAACCGTCTCGCCTACAGTCAAGACAGACTTGGAAGCGCTGGAGTTATACTGACCCGTTAACTGCGGGTCATACGGGGCAAATGTAGATATGCCGGGAATAATTGCAAAAGTGTTCGCCGTCGTGGCTGTAGGATCAAGCACATTAGGCGCACCACCTGAACCGGGGATAAACTCGTTGGTGTAGAGATCGCCGCCGCCGGATAAATCGACAACGGCTGCCTTTATTACTACTCCTTTTATTACAGCTTCATTTGCAATAGCAATATTATTTCCGGAAATATTAATCTGCTTCGTCGGAAGCGTTGCGGCTGAAATCGTCACATAATTGGGAGAACCATTCTGGGAATAACCCAGGTTATAAACCAAAGTCGAACCGCCTTGTATCGACCCGAAGGGAATAATTTCACCGTCTGCAGAAACCGAAGTCAGGCTGCCACTGTCTAGCTTAACGCTTTGGCTGCCGTTCAAAGCAATGCTACCCATCGGCGCCTTTAATACGCCACCCTGATCTATCGTCGCCGCATTCAGCGTAACTTGTCCACCGGCAGACATCACCGGTGAAATACTTTGCGTTGGTACGCCTGCCGCATTATTGTTAAGCTTGATTTGGATTGTGTTAGTCGGAAGAAAGACTTGTAGTTCTGCTACTTTTACGCCCGTAGGATTAGCATTAACATAATTGCCGAGACTGATATCACCAGCAGTTACAGTTAAACCACCCGATAAATTACTGTTAAATAAATTACCGTTAACTATCGTGCTCGCCGAATTAGCAGTAGTGTTGGTATCGGCAAGGGAGGTTACAAAAGTTGTGCCATTGGTAATGGACGCGATTACTGTTCCCGCAGGGAAACCACCTCCCGTTACGCTTTCACCCACTGCAAGATTGGAAGTATCGGCTACAGTAACGACTCTCCCACTGGCAATTTGTAGCGATGCGCCTGTGGCAGTAGCGTTAGTGTCGGCAAGGGAGGTTACAAAAGTTGTGCCATTGCTTATGGACTTAATTATTGTTCCCGCAGGGAAACCATCTCCCGAAACGCTATCACCCACCGCAAGCTTGGAAGTATCGGCTACATTGACGATATTCCCGCTAGTCACTGAGGCAGTAACCGCTGTATTCACTGCCACTGCTGCATATTCACCAGTGGAGGAGTTAATCGAAAATTGGCTCATCGTGGTTGGATAAACCTGATTCGCTTGCAAACTAATAGCACCTTGAGTCGACAATGACCCTTGCAGTGCGGTTGCACCAGTCGGCGAATTTAATACTCCGTTAAGCCTTATGTCTCCGGCACTGTTAATCGCAAGCTGATTTATCCCGGATACGGAAATATTCCCCGTCAAGTCAACCAACTGAGCTGAAACCGTAAATTCGCCGCTCCCGGCCGCTGGCGCAGTTGCAGTTTGATTTGAAACATTGCTATTGGCCAAATTGACATAAGCAGAATTGACACTGGCACTGCCTGAATTGCCGGTGAGCTCGATAATTGGCGCGTCCAGCGTAATTCTTTGTCTGGCCTGAAGCGTTGTTTGATCGGCAAAACTAATCAAGCCGTTGAGATTGGAATTCGTGAGCGTAATCTGATCAAAGCCCGCAGTTTTAAGCGCGCTGGCATCTACATACGCCATTCCTTCCACGTTAGTAAAATCTGAGGTTGCAACACTATCACCTACTTTACTCACGAACGTACCTGAGCCGGAAGATTGCACATACAATTCCCATGTGCTCGAACGAAAGCCGTTGTAAGTGCCTGATTGGGGAGTAAGAGCCAATGAGAAACTACCGGCTTGGGCGGTGCTCGTGTCCACACCAGCCTTCATGGTTCCGTCCAGAAATACACCTTCGGTGGCAGAAATATTCACCGAGCCAGCATTACCCGCTACCAGACCTTTTTGATAAATCTGAACGCCTGAACTGAGTGTAGGCAAATCCAGATAGGTTGAAGTTCCCGAGACATCAATTAACGATCCTTGTTGGGCTACAACAAACATATTGCTGTTTATTTTGACAGTGCCCCCATTAAGCACTTGCCCCTGAGTTAACCCTGTTGAACTCGGGGTAAGCTTCGTCACCCCGGTGCTTAACAGCTCACTTTGACTACCCAGCCAAATTGAAGAATTATTAAAATTGACATTCCCATTCCCCAGGAGCGTATTGAGCTCCAAATCAATTGTTCCGGCCGGTGCATCCAGCGTACCCAAAACTGTAAGCTGGGTGTCGGACCACAATTTGATGGTTGCAGTAGGATCAACCTTGATAGTCGCACCCTCGCCAACTATTAATGAACCATTCGCTTGGCTGCTATTATTAGGGTTAGCGTTTAGATTAAGGGTTACGTTAACGGGGATTCTCTCCCAATCCGGCAATACGGTAGGCGTTGAAAAATTGTAAATGTTCGAGCCACTGGCTTGCTTGTAGTCTGTCGCATTCAACACCAGCGTTTGGCTGGTCGCAACAACGGTTGTATTGGGTTCTACCAGAATACCGTTCAAGCCGCCCGCCGAGTTCAGCGTGTAGCTTGAAAATCCTCCCGTACTAAAAAAGTCGGCGGACAATGACAGTGCATTGCTTGCAGTACCCCCGATGACGATATCACCGGCACTGATAGTTAGCGCACCGCCTTTGCCTCCTGCCACCCCGTAGCTGTAAAGGTTAAGATTATCTAGCTGAGCAACGTAGGGATTAGTTGCCTGATCAAAGTTTCCGGATAATGTGATCGCACCACCATTGCCGCCCGTTACTTTATTGGACGAGCTTAGCAAGGCTCCCGCTGAGGCATCCAAAACGCTGCCTGCCGTAATATCCAGATTTCCACCCGATTTGATGGTGATACTGCCCCCGTTAATATACTGCGGAGTGCTTAAATTGCTCACTCCTTGCAAGGAAGACTCATTAACCCACGAGCCACGGGTAGAAATGGTGCTGGGGGAAGCATCCGCACCAATTTTGATTTCCCCGGCTATGGTGGAAGTCGTCGTAGTCGTATAGGTTGTTTTCAGCGATACCGTACCTGAAGGGGCAGAGATCGAACCCTCCATTTTGATGATATCAGCTAGCAAAGACAGCGAGCCGCCGGGTGCCAGCGTCAACGTGGTACCGGATTTCACCGTTATCATGCCATTGGTGCTGAGCGAGAGATTATCAATCCCATCGGTTTGGGAAATTAATTGCGGGTCAATATAAACCGTACCGGGCGTACTGGACGTACCGGCAAATTCGCTTGGTAGCGTGTCGCCTACTGCAAAAGAACTGGACAGCGTATTTGCCTGAAACGTAATATTGGAATTCGTCACATAGTTTTGTGCGGTGTTACTTGTATTATAAATATTAAAAAAAGTACCTGAAGCAGAGCTATCGCCGATGCTGAGCGTGCCACCCTCCGGCAACATCTGCCAGGTATTTTTGTAATTGTCTGTCAGCCCGGCTGTTGCCAGAGCGGTCGGTGTAACATAAGGCTGCGTCTGGTAAGTGCCGACAACCGTATTGGCTGTCACGGTGCTATTTAGCACAACCGAGGGTGCCACTATGGACAGGGTACCCGCTGCCTGACCCTGCACATAGCCTGCATCCCATATCCCGCGAATATCGCCGCCGGACATCGTGCTGTAACTATCTGTCACACCCCATTTCGCATGGTTAACGGAATACGTCCCGCCTATTCCATTGTAAATAATATTTCCGGGTGCATTGGCAATGTTGTATTGCACACCATTTGAGATCAGAGTGGTCGAAGGAATAATTGCGCCGGTATAGTCAACCTGACCTCCGGATATATTAATGAGAGAGCCTGCCTTGGCGACAACATCGCCTGTGGAAAAAAGTTTGACGGTTCCCCCGGCTGAAGTCAGTTGCGCCACGCCCTGTGCAATCTGCGCTTCTTCACCCGAATAATTGACTAAAGTTGATCCTTGGCGAATGTCGATGTAGACATTCTTGCCCCACAAATAACCATTCGTCTGCAAAGGAAAGTTTGCCAATTCTGTACCGCGTAATTGCACTGACAGAATATCTTGCGCAACGGAAACCGTTGCAGTGCTACCCGACACATCGATTTTACTGCCGCTATCGAGGAAGACTCTGGCAGTATCTCCAGCGGCAGAACTCGGAATGTAACCCGGATTTAAAAAACCACTATAAGCATTTGTTGATGTGATCTCTTGGTAAACGTTTGAACCTGATCCATCCGAAGGAGCAGAAGCATTAATGCTGCTAATTGCAGCCAGCGTCACCTTGCCGCCGGGGGCGACGATACTGCTGCCGCTTCGCATGTTGATCGTGTTACCCATCACCTCTACGATTGAGGGATTAAATCCTTGTCCCGCAGTAACGGTACTGGTGCTGGCACTTTCCGGGGCGATCGTGATATTACTGTTTGGGCCAAGTGTTACAGTACCGGTTTGGGTTGCACGAATATCATAGGGGGCGTTACCATCGCTGCCAACACCACCATTAAGAATATTATTCGAATTTGTATTTTGAGTTACTTTTGATTGCAATGCGCCAGATGCGGCAGATGCGTCCCATGCATCGTAACGCGCTTCCAGTTTAATGGTGCCGTTTTCATTGACTGCGGTTGTAGCGGAAAGCAATCCGTCCTGGTTGACGGCATAGCCCACCAGCGTGATATTGCCACGCGGCGCGCTAATGTAGTTTTTGGGGGTGCCGTCAGTGTTATAGGTCGTAGCTGTATTGGTCACCGTTCCCGCCGCATTGTTCAGAACGTATGCAGGATGACTGGTCAGAGTTGGAGGATTGGTCGTGTCTGCAAGACCGGAAACCGGTTGACCGGCAAATGAAACCATTACCGTATTTCCATTTGCATCCAACTGGGGTACGCTTACATCAACTTCAACCAACAGGCCGCGCAGGTTAGGGTCTTGACTCGCCGCGAGATAAACGCTGGTTCCCGCCGCCAGTATGGTCTGTCCGTCCGGCGTAGTGATTTTGCCGCTATTTTCCACCACCGGCGCAAACAACATCACGCGCGAACCGTTCAGCAAAGCACCAGTATCCACCCGCACAAAGCCACTGGGTACGTTGGGATTAAAACTGGTGAAATCTGGCGTGCCTGACGTATTGGTCAAATATCCGGCCGTATATAGCGCATCGCTGATATTGAGAGACGAAGCGATTAAAGTACCTGTATTCACCTGCGCCGTGCCGGAGAAAATAATGCCGTTCTGGTTAATCAGATATATCTGACCATTGGCGTTGAGCGAACCGGCGATGACGCTTGGTTGCGAGTCCCAAATACGGTTAAGCGTACTCGATGTGCTGTTTGGCTGATTAAAAGTGACGCTGTTGCCGTTAGCAATGTTGAAACTCTGCCAGTTGAGGATGGCAGTTTGAGCTTGTTGGTTGATAGTCAGATTGTTGCCGTTTGTCACGAAAGGCTTTTGCGAGTTTAGGGCACCGGTCGGATCGAAGCTGGCATAAACGTTCGCAGGAACATATGACTGAGTTGAAAGAGTACATCCCCCGCAAGGCAAGCCCATAGGCACCGGTAACGACGGCCTCGGCAACGGCGGCATCCCAACTGCAGCAGCAGTCGGCATCACCAACGGCGGCAATACGCCAGTGGCAATAAGCGCGCCAACCAGCACAGTCAATCTGCCGAATTGCGGCGCACGTGATTTGATCGTATGAACTTTTTGCGTATTCTTTTTCATGGTGTACCTCTCAGTCAACTTTCATGTTGAACTGTTTCGTGAAGCATAAAATTCGTCGTCCCGCCACTTCGTCGTTCCCTCAAAGGGTGAGTTGAGCGCGACATTCCCAGATTCCACCGCGCTTTATCAGCTTTCAAAACCGAGTGCATGGTTCCTCTTCAGCGCGATGACAAAAACCAAACCAATCAATTTTGTGGAAAACACTCATCCCGGCGATTACCTCAGCCTATTGCAAACCAAATTCTTCTAAGCCTGCACTTTAGCAACCCAATATGAAACTAAAAATACAAATGGAGCGTTATTACTAGTCCGAACGGACTAGTGGGAAATTAATTACAGGACTTGAAACATACCGAAAAGCGGTTGTAACATTGCAAAAATCGGGGAATCATAACGTTGCATGCCCGGCTACCTCTGCGCCAATCACTATTATCCACGCGCCCCAAACCCCGGCATTGCGCCGGGGTGTTCTGATACCAACTAAACAAACAGATTATTGCAATTGTGTCAGCGGCTGGCAGGTGTTACCAAAGTTACCCACTTGCAATACTGGGAAAGAAGCATTGAATGTACCCAATGTTGTAGGAGCATAACGAAATATATCCTCCGAAGGGCAAGCCCTTCTGAAAAAGGGTTGATTTTTTAGCTGGCACAAAGAATAACAGCCAGTAAAACTGGCTGTTATTCTTTAAATCTTTGTTAGTTGTGACTAGTAGGTTCTACGATTTCTTGCCGATCGTGAAACCAATAACGCCTGAGACAAGACTTGTAAGCACAGTGATCCAAATTTTCTTGTCATCAGGAGACTGGCTGCCGAAGATAAGCATGCCAAAAGAAGCTAGAAACAAAATTACAAGAAAGGTCAAACCTGCAATAAACAGCGTCTTGTCCTTCCATCGACGGTGCGCCGCATCCTCTAGCGTTTCCGATGGAGAAACGGTGACATCCATGCCCCCGAGATTGCGCATCGCAGCACCGAGGTCGATTGGTTGTTGATTAGGCACCGATCAAACGCCGACGATTTCACGAAGAACGTGCTGCTCCTGGTCGGTGATCGCAAGTTTGTTGCCCCGGTATTTTTCATTAACGGCCAACTCTACAAGCGCAATTGCTTTACGCAAAAGCTCGCTTTTGGTGATGCCGTCACGTTCAGCAAGGTTGTCGAGCCTAGTGTTCAGTTCCTCAGTAATGTTAACGTTTAGTCTGGCCATGATTCTTTTCCTTGTGTTTTTAATTGAGTCTATTTTACTCATATTTTGCACAACGTCAATTCTTGCTTGCCAAAATTATCCGCCGACGGCATTCTTAAAACGACACATTCGCCTTAAATTCAACCCGTATCCTGCCCGCTGTTGTGTACTGCGTTTCCCTGCACGGACGCGCCACGTCCAGCGTCAAATTCGCATTGCTCGCCTGCGCGCGCAGTCCAAACCCGACGCTGCTCAGGTTGAATGATGCTGTCTGCGAGGGCAGCGGATTAACCACCGTGAGTTTCGCCCCGTCGGCAAAGGCCAGCACGTGCAAATCATTCAGCGTGCCCCCGCCCCACTGCGGGCCGCGCACTTCCAGGCTACCGCGCAAACCATTGTCGCCCGCCTGCTCTGCCGTGTAGTAGCCGCGCACGCTATCCACACCACCGGCCACGAACTGCTCGTTACTAATCAGCGGGCCGCTGGTAATTTGTCCATCCACCCGCGTAAAAATAGACATTCCCCAAAACACCGGCTCGGTGTGGTCGATACCAGCGCGCAGGTACATATAATCCGGTGTAGCGTCATACCGCATACATTCAAATTGTGAGGTCATCTGCCCATTACAATCCGTCAGTTGGTCGCCCACCCCGCGCAACTTGAAATTGATCGTGGCATTAATATCGCTTGCGCCGCCTTTACCGTCCTGCATGGTGCCGCTATAGGCCACCGAAAACGGGATATAACTGATCGGTGTATGTCCGGTATCCGCACCGGACAACACTGTATCGTTATTAAAATTCTTGTAATCCACACCCAGCGTAATGCTGTGGTAAAACCCAGGCCCGCTTGCCACAGGCAGAACCCAACGCGCCCCGAAAATATCACCCTGCCCCAGCAAAGTCGTGTCTCCCACTGCTGCCACATTGCTGTGGGAAGAAACAACATACAGCGCCAACTGGTTGCCCGAACTGCCCAACGGAATCAAATAGGTTCCTGAAATTACTTTCACTTCACTCGGGTCTTTCGGTGCCGTCTGGTACTGCAATGACATGCTATGTTCCTGTTGCCACAGGTTGTCGTATTTCAACATGCCTATCACCCGCAACGGCTGGGTGTTGGGGCTGGAATAGTTGTTCAGTTCAACACTGCCATGCAACGGCAAGTTGTCATCCACCCTCAAATCGGCCTCAACCGAACCGGGTGTTATTCCCGGACGCAGCACCGGCGTTACCTTGAGACCAGGCACGCTGTTTGAATCCGCCATCTCTTTCTGCAGGCCGGGGAAATACGGTACGCTACCCTCTGCCAATTCCGGCACCTTGGCCAGAATGCGGCCCAGATCGTAATAGCGCGAACCCACCACACGGGTTTTTGACACCTTGCCCTCGGTCACGCTCAGGCGCACGATGCCGCTTTTTATCGTTTGCTCCGGTATATCCACCAGCACCGTCAAAAACCCCGCGTCACTGTACGCTGCTTGCAGCGCGCTTTGCGCCGCTTTCACATCGGCGATAGTCTTGTCTTCGCCGAGAAACGGGTACATCACCTCTTCGATGCGGGTTGCAGAAAGCATCGTATTGCCTTCAATACGGTACTCCATCACATTGAAACTGCTTTTCTTCACCGGGGCCGGTGCCGGTGCAGTCTCCGGTAGTGGCTCTGCCCGACCAGTGCCAACACCCATCAGTCCTGCACACAGCCATAATATCGGGGTCAATCTCATCAATTCATTACCAATTTCGGTCTATCAATCCAATGAGTTTGACGCTCATTCATTGCAGCCTGATTAAGGCGCGTTAATTTATATATTCCCTTCCCCCTCCGGGGGGAACGGCAACATTGCCACGTACTTGGGGAGATAACTATTTGCGGAAATAGCCCACCCTGCCGATCACGCCGACTTCCGCGAGCCTATTTTTCGCAGGCAGTACTTTAACAATTCAATATGAAATTAATTGAACAAACGGGGGCTGGTTACTAGTCCGAACGGACTAGTAGGGACGGGCATCAAGCATACGATCTCTTCAAAGTGATCACATCATCTATTAATACCGCGTTTCATGAAGCAAACCAAACAGCTCACCACCTACATCTCCATTTCCATTCCCTGTTATTTAACATTGTTGTAATTGTTATGGGTTAGCATCAAAAATTAATTCTGTGTTTCTGATATTTATAATTTCTTATTTTTCACATGATTGAGATCATTAGCGCCACAAGAATGAGCGAAAGTGAATTCTGGAAAACATCCGCATTGGGTATTTCGCTAACGCGACTTGCCGAAGACAAGCGGCTCCGGGCAAATATTGCATTTGAAAACAAACGCGGCCTTCCCGACATTTTCAACGCTCGCATTTTCAATCCGGAAGGCAATCAAATTCTTGTCTTCATGCACGACGATGTTTGGATAGATGATTTTTTCTTTGGCGACCGCATCATTCATGGTCTCAAAACTTATGATGTTATTGGCGTTGTAGGCAACCGTCGCCGGGTTCCAAATCAGCCAGCCTGGCCATTTGTCGATGCCGCTCTTAATTGGGATGAAAGGTCCAATTTTCGCGGCAGCGTGGCTCATGGCAACCGGCCCTTTGGTGATGTTGGAATATATGGAGAGACACCCGCGCAATGTGAGCTATTGGATGGCGTTTTTCTAGCCGCCAAAAAATCCAGATTAAATGCGACCAAAGTTCAATTTGATCCGCTTTTTGACTTTCATTTCTATGACATGGATTTTTGCCGATGTGCGAGAAAAAATGGCTTGCGTCTGGGCACTTGGCCTATCTGTCTCACCCATCAAAGCGGCGGAGCATTTGATACTCCGCCATGGAAAGACAAGTATCTACGTTATCTGGCAAAGTGGGGTTCCTGATTAAAGCAAGCTATTACCTTATTCGCAATTGCAATCAAGATGGAATTAAGAACATTCAATTAGGTTGGGTGGGCACGTATTTGTGCCCACGCGGTATCGAATTCAACGTGGGCACAAATACGTGCCCACCCTACGATAATGTAGTAATTTAATTGGCTAAAATTAATGTCAAAATCAATTGAAAAAATAGTAACACTGAACAAGTTAAGCGGCAGAGGTTACGATGAGCTTGGCAACGTCCGCAGTTTTACCGATAAAGAATTTTTTGATATTTCATGCGAAATGGCGCTCAACCAGACTAATCCTGACTATTGTCGCCTTTTCGAGGGATTGGCTGATTGGGTAAAAAATGCATTGCGCGTTTCGACTGCGCTCGAAATTGGCTCCGGTCCGGGTTATTTACTAAATTGCTTGAACAAGCTGAATATCGATTGTGCGGGCATTGACGGCAATCCGTTTTCAAAAGCTTTTTTCGATGAAAACCATCCTGAATTCGCCGAAAAATATTTCATTGATAAGTTCTTTGAGAAAGACTATGCCCCTGTTGACACTCTGTTATCCATCGAAGTTTTTGAGCACATCCCTGATGAAGGTCTGATCAATATTTTAACCAAGGTTAAAAACGAGCTTAAGCCAAAATTCATTGTGTTCTCCTCCACGCCTTTTGCGGACCCAAACCCCGGATGGGATTTACAATGGGGTCATATCAATCTTAAGACGCCCGCCGAATGGCAAGAGTTGTTCAATTCATTTGGTTACCGGTTGCATGCTGCAAAACCGCCGGTAACCGAGTGGGCGTCACTCTATGCAGATCAAACTATTCTGAATTAGTGCGCCCGCGCGGGCTACTTGATATGTAATTAATTCTTTCGATATTTATGAATCCCACCCTAGCTTTTGTAATCGCACACTTTCATGAAGAAGGTAAAGTAGCAACTGATCTGTTTAATTTGGTTCAATACCTTTCCAAGCTAACAAAGAAAATTGTGTTTGTATCCACCGGAATAACTGATACAGAAATAATCCGGCTATCTCCCTTTGCCAAGGTTATTCAACGGGAAAATATTGGCTATGATTTTTGGTCCTACAAAGTTGGCATTGATGCTTTGGGCGACAAAAGCAAACTCAAGCGCCTAGTACTATTAAATAGTTCCTTCATCACACTGAACCCTCATTTATTAATGAGTCAATTTCTTGCGTCAGTTGGCGAACCTCTGGTTAAAGGCTTAACAATTTCAAATCAGCATGAACGACATATCCAATCCTACCTGGTCTCTTTTGAAAATAACTCCCTCATCAATTCCCCGGCGTTCATCGATTGGTGGGCAAAGATGGAACCGATTTCGGACAAGTATGAAGTCGTATCGCATTACGAATTAGGCATGTCAAACTGGTTTGCCAAGCACGGCATCCCTTTGCTGGCGGCTTATGAACCGACATATGAAGATTTGTTAATCGCAATGGCCAGGGCAATAGGAAATAGGCAAGTGTTAATTAGCGACGTGAAGGAGAAAATCATTCGTCTTAATCTGGATCTTGCAAGAGAACTTAACCCCTCGCACTATTTATGGGATTCTATATTCAACAATTTCAACATTCTTAAAATTGATTTATTGAAAAACAATCCAACAGACCAGCGCCTTGAATCCCTGAATAAACTTGATGCCTCGATGCATGCACTCATCAAGGAAGCAATCGGTTAATCGATTTATATTGACCAGAAATCTTCCGGGTTATACCGCACTTTATTATCGATCCTGATATTTTTCCACATTCCCCACAAAGCCTCTTCCAAGTTTCGGGCAAAGCGTTTCGCGTCAAACACTGGGGAAGCCAACGCCTGTTGCCGCAAGACTGCACGCAAGGCCGATAGTTTTGGCAAATCGCCCGCAAATGCAATCGCCTTGCTGATGTATTCGCTCCTGTTTGCTGCCACCCAATCCGGCAGACCTGCCGCCGCCAGCAGGCTGGCACCTTGTCTGGACAGCAAGCGGTCACCTGCCAAGGTCAGCGTCGGCACACCCATCCACAGGGCTTCACAGGTAGTGGTGCCGCCCGGATACGGGAATGTGTCCAGTATCATGTCTACTTCGGCATGAGCGGACAGATAATCTTCGCGGGAAACCGCGCCATGAATATTCACTCGTTCAGAGCCGACCCCGTAACGCGCTAATCGGCTCAACATTTTTTCTACTTGGGCCGGTTCACCCAGTTGTTTGCACTGCAAGCGCAGCCTTGTCTTGGGCAAGGCTGCAAAAATCTCGCCACACACCGCCAGCACTTCATCGCTCACTTTGGGCAAGTTCTGGAAGCAGCCAAAGGTAATATATCCGTTAGATAATGCAGGCAATGGTGCGACAGGAATATCTACTTTGGGCGGGGTAAAGCACAGCCGCGTGTCGGGCAGATACCAGACCGCTTCGGTGAATTGATCGCGCTGAGCCTCGGGCACGCCCACTTCATCCACCAGCACATAATCCATTTCCGCCACGCCCGTAGTGGCAAAATACCCCAGCCAACTCGCCTGCACCGGCGCGGGTTTCCATGCAAACACCGGCAGACGGTTATGCGCGGTATGGCCGGACAAATCCAGCAAAACATGCACCCCGTCGGAATGGATCAATTGGGCTGCTGCTTCATCGCTTTTGCCCAGCAATGATTTCCACTCCGAAAAATAGGGGCGCAGGCGCGCGGTAATTTCATCTTCCTTGTGACTGGTCGAATAGGCAAACAGCTCGATGTGCGCAGGATCGATATGCGCCAGCAGTCCTTCCAGAAAGTAGCCCGCCACATGATCACGCATGTCGCCCGACACAAGACCCACGCGCAATCTATCCGGGTTCACGTTAGATTGCCAGGCGGTATATCTTGCCCTGACTTTTCCGGCCGATACTCGCCCAAACTGGCGAGCATAATCCAGGCTCTCCGCGGATTTTCCTGTCGCGGTATAGTTGAGTGAAAAAAGCAGATTATTAAACCCATCAATGTATTCTGGGTTGATCTGCAAGGCTCGCCGGAAACTCTTTGCCGCATCCTCAAATTGCCCGAGTTCGCGCTGAAGATATCCCAGATTGTTGTGCGCCTCGACATAATCAGGATTAATCTCCAGTGCCCTATTTAAGCTTGCTACCGCGTCTTCCAGTTGACCAAGTACCAGTTGCGCGTAACCCAGATTACAGTATGCTTTGACAAAATCAGGGTTAATCTCCAATGTGCGCCGAAAACTTTGGGCTGCTGCTTCATATTGCCCGAATTCGCCCAGAATAAGACCCAAGTTATTGTGAGCCTCGGCAAAATCAGGTTTTAGCGCCAGCGCCGTTCTAAAGCTTGCCTCCGCATCCGCAAGTTTACCCATGCCTTTGAACGCCAGCCCCAGATTATTGTGCGCCTCTGCGTAATCAGGTTTGATCTCGATGGCACGCCTGCTGCTTTCAGCCGCCTCCTCAAATTTTCCCAAGTCGTTCAGGGCAAGTCCCAGATTACTGTAGACCCTTGGATACACCGGTTTGATAGCCAGCGCCTGACGGTAACAGGCGACAGCTTCCTCAAATCGCGCCGAATCGCGCAATGCTGCGCCCATGTTGCAATATGCTTCGGCATAATCAGATTTTATTTTCAGCGCGCGACGATAACTTGCTACGGCCTCTTCAAGTTGCCCCAGTGCCTTCAGGGCATTGCCCAAATTGAAATGCGACGCTGCATCGTCCGGCAATAGCTGTGCCGCTTTTTGCAAGGCGAGTAAAGCGTCTTTTCCTTGCGTCAACAAGGTCACACCCAATATTTTCCAAACAGAACCGGACTCGGGATATTGTTTAACCAAGACCTGCGCGCTGCTTTCCACTTGCAAATAGTGTTTGGCATTGTAAAACGCGATAAGCTGATTGAGCCGGTCTTGTGCCGGCTCCCGGCCTTTTTTAGCTTTGGCCATTCCAGTTTGCCTTGTTTGAAATTTTCATTGCAAAATTAAACTCTCCAGAGTTTCCTGACAATCCCGATAACATTCCCACAACCCCCACACCCCCTGTTCCAAATTCAGGGCAAAGCGTTTCCCGTCAAATACCGGCGATGCCAACACCTGTTGCCGCAAGCCGGCACGTAAGGTTGAGAGCTTTGGCAAATCGCCTGCCAACTCAATCGCTTTGGTGATGTACTCTTCCCTGTTTTCCGTCACCCAATCTGGCAGACCTGCGGCTGTCAGCAGGCTGGCACCTTGTCTGGCCAGTAAGCGGCCACCTGCCAAGGTCAGCGTCGGCACACCCATCCACAGTGCCTCGCAGGTAGTGGTGCCGCCCGGAAAAGGGAACGTATCCAGTATCATGTCCACTTCGGCGTGGGCAGCCAGATACGCTGCGCGCGTTGTTCCACTTTTGAGTTCCACACGGTCTGCGGCAATGCCGTATCGCTGCAAACGTGCAAGCAGTTGTTCTTCTTGCTCCTGCTCGCCCAACTGTTGGCACTGCATGCGTAACCTTGCCTTGGGCAACGCGGCAAAAATATCGCCCCACGCGGATAGAACTTCATCGCCCACCTTGGACAATTTCTGAAAGCACCCGAAGGTAATCAAGCCGTTTTTCAACGCGGGTAATGCTGTCACGGGCAAGTCGTCACTTGGGGGAGTAAAGCACAGCCGCGTGTCGGGCAGATACCAAACCGCTTCGGTGAATTGATCGCGCTGATTCTCCGCTACGCCCACTGCGTCTACCAGCACATAATCCATTTCTGCAACACCCGTGGTGGCAAAATACCCCAGCCAACTTGCCTGGATCGGGGCCGGTTTCCACGCAAACACCGGCAGGCGGTTATTTGCCGTGTGCCCGCAAAGATCAAGCAGAATATGCACACCATCATCATGAATCAAGCGTGCCGCCGTTTCGTCGGCTAAACCTCTGAGCGGTTTCCATGACTTAAAAAAAGGACGAATTCGCGCAGTCAGTTCATCTTCTTTGAGTAGCGTCGGGTAAGCGAAAAGTTCAATGCGGGTCGGGTCAATATTTGCCAGCACAGTTTCCAGAAAAAATCCCACGGGATGCATACGTAAATCGCTGGAAACCAAACCCACGCGCAAGCATTGAACATTTTCGGCAACGCAAGGCCAGTTATTAAAGGAGCGCGCCAACCGGGTGGCCATCTTGCCAAAGCCTTGGGCTTCGGCCATCATCATCTCGGCAGATTGATTGCTTACAAAGTTGAGCGTGAACAGCAGATTGCTATACGCAGTAAGATAATCGGGTTTGAGTTCCATTGCCCGGCGGTAACTTGCCACCGCCTCATCAAACAATCCCAACTCGCGCTGCACATTACCCATATTACTGTACGCACCGGCAAAATTCGGATTGATCTCCAAAGCCCGGCGAAAACTTGCCATTGAGCTTTCAAGTTGCCCGATATTTTTTAGCACGATGCCCAGATTATTGTGCGCCTCGGCGAAAGTCGGCTTGATCTCCAGCGCCCGACGGTAGCTTGCAATCGCGTTTTCAGGTTGCCCGATGTTTTGCAAAGCATTGCCAAGTTTGTTGTGCATCACTGCATCTTGCTCATTAAATTGCGGTGTTTGAATTTTATTTTCGCAACACTTCTTGAATTTTTTTCCGCTACCGCACGGGCATGGATCGTTTCTTCCCGGTTTCACGTTCAACACTCTTCCCTTGCAGATTATGTAGCAACAATTATTGCCAGTTTATTCGATGGTAGTGCCAGCAGATTACAAATGAATGACATCGGATTGCCCGGATACTTCAGCCCCAAGGGAGCAAAGGTAAGGCGGGCACAAAAACGTACACCCCCAAAACGAAAAACCCCGGCATTGCGCCGGGGTGTTCTGATACTTACTAAACTAACTGATTATTGCAATTGTTGGAATGGAGCGCAGGTGTTACCGAAGTTACCAACTTGCAATACTGGGAAAGAAGCAGAGAAAGAACCCAATGTTGTAGGAGCATAACCATTTTCAGACAAACCCAACAGACCAGGAACTACAGCACCAATGCTACCACCCAAGATTGCCGGGTTTTGTACGTCAGCCAGAACGAGGTTGTACAGAGCTGTTGCGCCAGCAGATGGGAGAACTGTACCTGCAACCGCACCGCTCAAACCTGAACGGATTTGGAATGTGCTTTCAACTACCAAGTCGTATTGACCCAATTGAGCGTTAGCCAAAGAAGGAGCAATGCCGTTCAGAGTTACGTTTTGATACAGATCAGAACCCACGCCGTGATCCAGACCGATGATACCGATAGCGTAGTTAGCTTTAGGAGTAGCGCTCAAAACAACAGAGTTAGCTGCACCGGCTGTAACAAGTCCGCCAGTTGTAACATCAATCGCTTGACCAGCAGGCGTACCAGATTGGGCGTAAGTTAAGCAGGCAGCCAAAGCACCGGTTGATGAGTTTTCGATAACAACTTCAGTACCTGCTGCTGCTGCAGTAGTTGAACCCAAAGTAGCTGTCGTTGCTGTATAGCCCAGTGGAACAGCAAGGCCAGTTTGGCATGGATTACCCAGAATAACAGCGTTCAAAGCAGCTTGTGAACCGGAGCCGGATTGACGACGGCAGACAACCAGTGTGGTTGAACCAGCCGGGATTGTTGAATCGATTGTGTTCCAGTCAGCAATTGTACCGGTGAACAAAGCGGCAACTTGGGCTTTGCTCAGGTTAGCGATTTTTGATGTCGAAGCAACAGAAGTGTTAACAACCACGCCGAAAACTTGACCCACAGCGACTGTTGAAGCCAGGTTGCCCAATTGAGCAGTTGTCAAAGGGCCGCCGATATCAGCAGGGATAACGCCAGCAATTTTGGTGATGTTGGCTGGTTGTTCCAGAACTGCTGGCTCAACGTCGGAGATACCTGCATCCGGCACGGCCAAAACTGAACCTGTGCAGCTCCATACTGGCAAAGATGTCTTGGCATCAGTAGAGATAGAAGCTGTTCCGCATGTTGTGAGGTCCAGACGGGCAACAGTAGTGCCAAGTGCAACCGGGTTAACGCCGTAAATCGAACCACCTTTGGCTGTGTGGTAGATCACTGCTTTAGCGCCAGTTGATTTCAACACGCCGTAGTAAGCGCGGAAGTTGCTGCCCGAAGCTTTGGTAGCAGTACCGTCAAAAAATTCGTCAGTAGCTGTAGAAGAACCGGCAGCGCCGTTAACGAACAAATCTTGAGCTGTTTCACCCAATGCATTTTGCAAAGCTGAAGAACCGGCGAAGAAAATTTGTTGAGTTGCGGCTGTTACCGGGTAAGTCACTGGGCTCAAAGCAAACGCTTGTCCTGCAAAAGCCATAGCACATGCGGCGGCTAAAGTTTTCAATTTCATGATAAATCCTTTATATTAAGTAATCAGTTAGCAGCTATTTGCAAAAACCCGCCACGGGCAACCGCTGTTACCGGACATACCGTGGCGGGCAATGCCGCTGAAAATTAAGCAAACATTACAGAAGTGTTTTTACGACGTGTAGCGATGAAGCCCAACAGGCCAAAACCGCTCAACATCAACAACCATTCGCCTGGCTCAGGAACTGGAGGAACAGCAACACCGGCAACGGTGTAAGTCAACACACCGTTAGAAGCCAGTGTGACGGTATCCAAACCGGCAGCATTACCAAACTCAGCACCGGCAGTCTTGGCAACTGTCGAAGTAGAGCTAGGTGTCAGGAACAGGAAGTTCAACGAAGAACCTACAGTACCTGTTGCACCAGCAACAGACAACAATGGAGCTTGTACGCCGCCACCGGGAGAGAGCGAAGCAGAGGTTGTAACTACGGAAGTATTTGAACCCAAGATAGGGCTAGCCAAACCGAAATAAACACTTTGCAGTGTTGCATCATTTTTAAACGGAGTGTTTCCCAGTGTTGCTGCTGTCAATGTACCCGTTGCTGTTGTAAACAACTTAGTCGTATTGAAACCGCCTATAGCACCAGATTGTGAAGCAGATACGTTCCAAGTTACAGTATCAGATCCGGCAGTTGTCAAAAAAGAGGCCAAAGAAGCTGCATCAGCAGCACTTCCGAGAGTTGTTGCACCAGCAGCAAATGGAGATGCAGCAGCAACAGTTGCTGCAGTTGTTCCAGTGATAGCTGAAACGAAAGAAGCTGCGGAGCCCAGATCTTCAACAAATACTAAAGATGCTGTAGAGTCTGTCACTGTCAGGAACAGGTCAGAAACAGTTGATGAAGAACCTACGTTGGTAGCGTTAGCTTGGCCGGCAACAGCCAAAGCAACAGCACCAGCCAACAGTGTTAAATGCAATTTCGTATTCATCGTAAAACTTCCTTTCTAAAAACTCCATCGCGATGGAGATTACGGTTAAGAAAGCCCGAAACCAAAACGGTTTCAAAGCCATTTCAAAAGTCACGGACAAAACTTCATCCGTTACTGCAAGTGCAACCCGGCCATCTCTACCTTGCGTTTAGATCCGTGGCTTTCCGCCCCCGCCTCGCGACGGGTTTAGCTTGACAACTGACCACCCAAAATTCCTGTGCAGTCGAACGCCAATTTACAGAAATGTCATTACAAACTTTCGGTGTATATTTACGTCTGACATGAGCCGTTCAGACTATTTTTGCCGCCACCTGAACCAACTCCAAGTCGGCGAGAACAATAGCAAAGCAACATGAATAGAAAGATACATAACCAGTGCAAGAACTAGTCCGTTCGGACTATGTTTGACTAGTCCGTTCGGACCAATTTGGCCTAATTATTTCGTCTCGGGAAAAAAGGCGGTGATGTGTTGCCACTACCGGTAGCTCTGTAGGGTGGGCACGCTACCGCGAATTATTTATATTGAACATTCAGCGGGGGCAACCCGGCACCACTCCCGCTGAGACATATTGAATAACGCAGATTGGCAGAAGCCATGCATGCTGCGCCCGCCGTGCTGTCAAATTTGGTTTCCATCTGTGCACAGGTATTTGCATCATTATTGTGCATGATGTCGCAAAGATGTTGCCTGCTCTGCTCAGGAGTCGGTGCAGGCGGCAACACTATGGGCGGAGCCACTTGGTAGGCGGGCGGATTAGGATTTACAGGGGGTGCGACAGCCGCCGGTGCAGCCGAGGCAACCGGCGTGATGGCACTCGGGTGATAGTTGAATTGCCATTCTGAATAATGTTTTTTGCCAACAAGCGATTCGTTGCCTTTGGGAAAATTGTCTGTCTTGATCGGTGTGAGTTCAGACATGCTATGCACGCCGACAATGCCGCCGTCTGCTCCTTTGATCAAGCCCCATTGCGTGGTGCCGGTAAATGGATCGGCAAAAATCTTGCGCAAATACCGGGTAACGTTTGGATAACGTTTATCCAGCAACAAATCTTCCAGCTTCTTTGGGAATGGCTGCGTACCGGCGGGGGTGTTTTGATAGTAGGCCGTAATCGCGTTGCTGATCTGGTTACCGGAAAACAACAGTTGCTGTTCTTTTAAGCGTTGCCGGGTAGAACTCCAGACCGTGCCGATGCCAGCCAGCGTTACACCCATGATGGCGATTAGAATGAGCAGCCCAATATAGGTGAAACCGGTTTGACATCTGCCGGGCAGTTTCTGCAAAGTAGGGTGGGTACGCTGCTGTACCCGCAAGGAGTAGGCCGTGTCTGTAAGGGGATAAATCCCCAACAGCACACGCTCTGCCCACGCGGTAGCATCATGTTGAACCAACCTGCGTGGGCTAACGATGAAACTATTTGCCCGCCCTACAAAGCTACATAGTATAGTCACTCAGGGCTGCGGCGTGGTTTCATCCAGTATCTTGGCGATTTTTTCGGACAGTTGATTTCCGAATAGTAATTTGCCGTTGGTAAAAACGATACCGGGTGTGCCGTTGATCCAGTTCTTTGCGGCAATGTCGGCGATCTCTTTGATCGGTGTGGCGCAGTCTGTGTTGCTGTCTTTGGGTTCTTTTTGCAGCAATAGCATATCATCCCAAGCTTTGGCTTTATCCTTGGCACACCAGATCAACTGCGACTTGCGCAGGGCACCGGGATGAATTTCTGTCAGCGGTAACAGGAAGGTGTAGATGGTGACATCTTTCACGCCTTCAAGTTGTTTTTCGAGTCCCTGGCAATACGGGCATTCAGGATCGGAAAACAGCGCCAGTTTGCGCTTGCCATTTCCTTTTACGCGGATGATCGCTTTATCCAGCGGCAGGGAAGAAAAGTCGACCACGGTGATTTTGTCTTTTTCCTGCTGGGTGAGGTCTTGTCTGTTTTTCAGATCGACCATTTTCCCAAAAAATCCGAACTCGCCCTTTTCATCGGTATAAAAAATGTTGAAGCCGTTGGTGACAACCTGATACAACCCGGCATAGGGCGACTTGGTGATTGAAACGATCTTGATATCCGGTGATGTATCTGTAAGCATCTTTCTGATCTCGGCTTCTCCCGCGAAAGCACTGTAAGCGCTAACCATCAAGACCAGAGCGCCGACGAGGCGGCTGAATTTAACCATTTTGTTCTCCTAATTTTGTTTCCTGGTGTGACATTAACAGGCCCATTTTCAGGCCCAGGGTAACGGCATGGCCGCGTGATTTTACTTTGAGTTTTTTCATGATGTTTTGCACATGGTTTTTTACTGTCAGCGGGCTGAGTTCCATTTCAGTTGCGATGGCTTGATTGGTTTTACCCGCCATTAAATAATGCAGCACTTCGTTTTCGCGCTTGCTCAAAACCATGGCATTGGGATAAAAGGCTTGCGCTTTGATTCCCTGCTGCGCGACCACGCGCGACAAAGTTGCTTCCAAAATAGGCACCAATACCTCAAGCAGGTAAGTGATGCGGGGGCTGAGTGCTTCATTGACGCGCGCAAAACAGAAATAGCTTTTAAGCTGCCCGTCCGGCCCTCGCAGCCCGTAGGAGGCGATGTTGCGCAATTCGCAACTTTCCAGCAACGGTATCCATGCCTCTTCGCAGCCGCCCATAATGACATCGGGACCCATCACACAGGGGCGCCCGGTCTTGCGCGTGAGCCCCATCAGCATCGTGAACAAGCCGTTGACCGGATCACATACCTCATTAAAGTGTTCGTTGCGAAAATAGCGTGTGCTTGAAAAACGATAACACCTCATTTTTGAATCCGCACCCGAAGTGATACCGCAAATTAATATCTCGTGAGACAAAAGATACTGCACCTCTCCCTGCACCCAGGTAAAAAACTGTTGTTCATTTACCACCCGCAAAGAGCGGTCAATCACTGCTGCCAAGCGTGAAGGATCTTCTCCGTCAAGCGTCATGTTGTCATGAGTGAAATTCATTGATATCGATTTATCCCTGTTGAGTCACTTTAGACTCGCAACCATCAATTGACCGCACCGGCATTGACCAGCAGCGGCACAATATCTTTTCTGCCCATCGCATCCGCCCAGTGCAAAAGTGTGTAACCATTGCTCACCCCCTGCACTGTCGAACCCGCCTGAATCAATCTTTTTGCGATTTCGTCGTAACCATTGAAGACGGCAAAATATAATGCTGTGCCGCCTTCTTTATCTCTCGGATTGGGATTTGCATTTTTTGCCAGCAGCGCTTCGACGTAATCGGCTCGCCCCAATTGAGCCGCCACCATCAGCGGTGTTTCGCCCGACTTGTTGGGCATATCCACATTTGCACCGGCAAGCACTAGGGTTTTCAGATTCTCATCCCGCTGCGCGCGAATTGCCCTGAGCAAAGGTGTTTCGCCTTCATGGTCAAGCACGTCGAGGTTGGCGCCGGCCTTGATTAGCATCTTGACGATTTCATTGTCGGCGCGCATTGCTGCGGCACCCACCGGCGTGAATCCGAGGCTGCCCAACACATTCACATCAACGTTTAACTCGATCAGTTGGCGCACCACATCGCGTTTGCTGAAATAAGCCGCCATCAGAATAGCTGTGTTATTGCCTTGATCCCGCGCGTTGGGATTTGCCCCTCTGGCAAGCAGAATTTTGAACAGTCTGTTATCACCATGCCGGGCCACTTCAATGAGATTCAGGTCGTCCACTGTTAATGCCATAGCAGGCATGATTGAAAGCAGCTGGCAAAGAATGAACGAAAAAACCAATGCCTTCTTACGGCAGAAACTACCGAATTTTTCCATTGGGTTAAACGTGACAAAAGTTCGGACAGCCCGCAATTTGTGTGTCAATTGTCCATTTTTCATATTATGGAAATCTCTATGCGAATGGGGAGGTGTAGCGGCATTTCCCGAATCTTCATATTTACCTGACTGATGGTGATGGTCGCGTAAAAAATAATTAAACTGTGCGTTTTTCATTTCAGCTTTTTCAAATTTTTCACAGCATGCGATTTTATTTTTCTTGCGTGTCACACAAATTAATTCTTTGTTACAAATTTATAACTGTAACTAGTCCTGTGGTGGTGATATGAGGACTGAAGACTGCGTCGGATGTTTGGTTATGCTCTATAATTCACAAGGAAAATATTTGATTGAATGTACTTTGAAAATTTGCCTGAAGCCGCGTGCCCAACCCTCTCTAGTCATACTGGCAATGCTGTTGCTGGCACCTGCTTTTGCACTAGCCAAGCCGGAAATATTATTGCCCCGCACCGGTCTGACTGCGGAGGATGTCGCTGTAATAATCAACGACGCTGATACGCAATCCGCAGAGGTGGGAGAGTATTACCAAAAGGCGCGCCATATTCCGCTTGCGAATATGATCCATGTGCGCTTTGCGTCGGGTAATCACGAGCTTGCCAAAGAAGATTTTATTAAACTGAAAGCGGAGATTGACCGGCAGACCCCGGCGCAAGTGCAGGCCTACGCTGTTACCTGGACAAACCCTTACCGTGTCGGCTGCATGTCGATCACTTCTGCCTTGGCTTTCGGCTTTGATGAAAAGTATTGCTCTGCCACCTGCAAGCCAACCAAAGCCAGTCCCTATTTCAATTCAGCCAGCCTTTATCCGGCAAAGAAATTCAAAATGCGACCGGCAATGATGCTGGCAGGAACTGATTTTGCACAGGTCAAACAGTTGATTGATCGGGGAGTCGCCGCCGATCATACTTTTCCGTCCGGTCGGGCTTATCTGTTGAGTACGCCGGACGTGACTCGAAATGTGCGTTCAGTTAATTTTGCGAAAACCGCCAAAGCGATGAAAGGTGTATTTCCGATTGAGATTGTGAAAGCCACCGCAATTTCTGAGCGCAAAGATGTTCTTTTCTATTTCACCGGTTTGCCGCAAGTCCCGCAGTTGGAAACGCTGCAATTTCAGCCCGGCGCCCTGGCGGATCATTTAACTTCACTCGGCGGGCAACTCACCGACTCCACCCAGATGAGCGTATTGCGCTGGCTGGAAGCCGGTGCCACGGCCAGTTACGGCACTGTGGTTGAGCCTTGCAACTATCTGCAAAAATTTCCTCTCCCCCTTGTTGCCATGTTTTACTACGCGAAAGGAGCCAGCGCAATTGAAGCCTATTGGAAAAGTGTCGTCTGGCCCGGTGAAGGTATATTTGTAGGCGAGCCGCTGGCAAAACCCTTCGCACCCTTGCTGCGGGAAGTTGCGCCGGGACAATATGAATTAAGTATTTTTGTACCGCATGAAAATGTTGTTAATGTTGAAAGCGCGACTTCCGGCAAGGGGCCGTTTAGTCCGGTTGCACAGCAGGCACTTCACCGCGGACTCAATGTGATGCGCTTTGGTATTGCGGAATCGGCTGAAGGATTTTTACGTTTGCGCTGGTAGTTGCCCTGGCCAAAGTTTGACGGGTAAATTTCGCCAGATTAAAACTTTTTCCCCGTCTCCACAAAAATGTAACATTTTTCGTGGATGATGCCTTTCTCGAATTTATTGGCATTTTGTAAAATGCTGATTTTCCGATTTTCTGTGCCGTGAATTCCGGCATAACGAGATTGTTCTAACGAGGTTTCGAAACTTTAATTTGTCCCAAGTTTTGTTTAACTCTGGAAATCATGAATAGCCAAACTAAAGCTCCCCCGTCTTTTCGGCGTGCCACGTCAATCACGCTCGACCGCTCAAGTCTGTTGAATTTGATCGGCGCGTTCGTTGATCCGCTGGCCTGCATTTTTTCGCTGTATATCCTGGTATTGTTCAAAGAATCCGAACTGACACCGCCCTACTTAATCCTTTCATTGTTGATGTTTGCGATAAGCTTTCCGGGTGACTCTGAAATACATTTGTCGATACCGAGCAAGATCAAACATATCTGGTTTGACTGGATAGTCAAGGTGGGTTTGCTGGCTTTCTTTGGCTACGCCAGCCGTTATCTGGATTATTTCAATGACGATGTTCTTATTGCCTGGTTTTGGGTTGCGCCCACCAGCCAGATCGGGGCACACCTGTTACTGCGCTATTTCGGCCCCGGCATCCTCAAGCTTCAGGGCGAAAAAAAATACGCTGTTGTGGTCGGGGTCAATGCACAAAGTATGGAGCTGTCCAACCGACTGAAAGAAGATCCTTATTCAAATACCAAAATACTTGGATTTTTTGATGACCGTGCTACAAACCGCATGCCGCATCCCTATGAACGTTCTATTTTGGGCAAGATCAGTGATCTGCCTTTGTACGTCAACGAAAACAAAGTGCCGTTGATCTATCTATCGATACCGATGTCCAGCCAACCGCGCATCATGGCTTTATTGGACGGATTGCGCGATACCACGGCCTCGATTTATTTCGTGCCGGACATATTTGTGACCGATCTCATTCAGGGGCGACTCAGTACCGTGGCCGGACTTCCGGTAGTGGCAGTTTGTGAATCTCCGTTTACCGGATTCAATGGCGTTATCAAACGTGTCAGCGACATTATTTTGTCGCTCCTGATTCTTATATTAATTTCGCCGATCATGCTGTCCATCGCAATCGGTGTCAAACTTGGTTCGCCCGGCCCCGTCATTTTCCGGCAACGGCGTTATGGACTTGACGGGCATGAAATCATCGTCTATAAGTTTCGCTCCATGACGGTGACCGAGGATGGCCCCCATATTCCGCAGGCGCAAAAAAATGATAAACGTATTACGCCGTTGGGTGCAATTTTGCGCAAGACCTCACTGGATGAGCTTCCTCAATTCATTAATGTTTTGCAGGGCAAGATGAGTGTGGTTGGCCCGCGCCCGCACGCGGTTGCCCATAACGAACAATATCGCAAGCTGATCGATGGCTACATGGTGCGGCACAAAGTGAAGCCCGGCATTACCGGATGGGCTCAGGTCAACGGCTACCGGGGTGAAACAGAAGTTCTGGAGAAGATGAAGAAACGTATCGACTACGATTTGGACTACCTCAGAAACTGGTCGTTACGGCTTGACCTATACATTGTTCTGAAAACATTTCAGGTGCTGGTCAAGGACAGGCACGCTTATTAGACCCAATTAATCCATTAGGCCGTCATTCCGGCAAAGACCGGAATCCAGCAGGAAAAACAATCCGCGTAGCGGACATCAGCTTTAACAGCATAATGAATAACACCGCTGGATTCCGGCCTTTGCCGGAATGACGGGTAACTTAACGCCCTCTCGCATCCCCCCAGCGCAGTTCGGTGCGATCATCGCCCAGATAATAAGTCTCGCCGGTTTTATGTTCGACGCAATAATTTGGCGAAACGATTGTTTCTTCAAACTTCATGCCGGGACTAATGCGTGTGTATTCCAGCAGCACGCTGCGAATGACCCGCGCATTTTTGCAGATGTGTGATCCGTGCGCTATCCAGGTCGGGCCAATGACTTCTGCCCCGGCCTCAATGCACACTCCCGAGTCGATATAGACCGGGCCTTCTATTTTGACATTATCCCAATCTATACGTGTATTCAGACCGATCCAGATACCGGGTTTAACTTCGCGACCCGGCATTTGCATCTGTGCGATTTCGCCTTTCAGCACGCGCTGCAACACGGTCCAGTAATCATCAACGTGGCCGATGTCGATCCAGTTGAAAAATGTTTTTTGGGCAAAAAATGGCATGCCCTTTTCCGCCAGCATCGGAAAAAGCTGGCTGCCGATATCAAACACTTTTCCCTGCGGGATCAGATTAATGACTTCGGGTTCAAAAATATAGATACCGGTACTGGCGAAATTGGAGCGCGCCTCTTCCGGTTTGGGTTTTTCCTGAAACGCAATAATGCGCCCCTCAGCGTCGGTCTCGACCACACCGTAGTTGCTGACTTCCGAATTGGGAACTTCCAGCGTAATTACGCTTGCCATCGCCTTCTTCGCTTTGTGCTCGACCACCGCTGCCCCGATGTCGAGGTCAATCAGCGCATCTCCGCAGATAACAATTGTAGTGGTGTCAAAGAAGCCGCCAAAGTCTTGTATCTTGCGCATACCGCCGGCAGAACCCATTGCTTTCGCGGTGATCTCTCCGTACTCGTACACACCTTCAAAAGAGTAGCCGATGTCCACACCCCAGCGGTTACCATTACCAAAATAGTTTTCGATTTTGAAATTCTTGTAGGCAACATTGACCATAATCTGATCTACGCCATAGCGTGCCAAATGTTCGACCAGATATTCCATCACCGGTTTGCCGAGAATAGGGATCATCGGCTTGGGAAGATTCTGGGTAAGGGGACGTACCCGTGTGCCTTGCCCTGCGGCAAGGATCATTCCTTTTATTTTTTCCATAATTGACTTAAAACAACTATTAACTAGTTCAATAATGGATTGTACTCTGTATCATATTTCAAATTTATTAACGCTACCCAAACTAGGCGCAACAACTTTACACTAGTCCGAACGGCTCATATTACAAATGACAATTGACTAGCAATTGTCATAATATGTATCAATAATGCTGCCTTTTTTCTTTCGCAAGGCACAGAATTTTAGCCGGCTGTCCCGCTAATCATGGACATTTATCCTAGTAGATATGGATAGTTGTCCCAATACTTGCCGAGTTTTTTATGGTTAAATATTTTTAACCGGTATTAGGAGATACTCTCATGAAGTGCTTCACAAATAATTTGTTTGCAATCGTTTTGACATGCGGACTCGGAGTGGCCGGTTTTAGTGCAACCGCGGCAGCTTCCAATCAAGATTCATCGCCTGTTTTCAATGCAAAGAACGACATGACTTTCAGTGGCAACTTTGACAAAAGTTCAAATTACTTCAGCAACCCATTCAATTCATCCTTTGATGGCAAATCTTCCTTTGCCACTGGTTCAAATGGTCGGGATCAAGGCAATTTCGCAATACACGAAATACAACATCCCGGCACATCGGATGAATATTCCCAGCAATGGAATTCCCATATCAGAGAATTTGGCAAAGGCGGTGAAGATTTCTTTCATCACCATGATTTCCGTGACACGACAAGTCCTGTTCCGGAACCGTCTGAATATCTTTTTATGGCATGCGGACTCGCCATGCTTTACATCGTTGCAAAACGCCGTAGAACCGGCATTCGTATCAAAGCAAAACAGGATTGAAACCTGAATCTACTTTCAGGAAGCAGAATACCCGTTGGGATTTGTCGATGCGCCAAGATGTATGAAGTAACCGGTGCCGCCAGTTATTAAAATCTTTTAGCTTGTCTTACGTTACCGCACGCCCCAAGCTTAAGATCTGATTGACTCCGCTACTTCAAGAACGGCCGATGGGTGATTCTCAACTCTGCTCAACACAATGGGAGCATGAACCACGTGGGCAGAGCGCTGCCTCTTAATATAAAGTTGAAAAATCGTTCCAACAATAAAAGCGGTATTGGTGACCAAATATCGTTTCCACAGGCGACCCGGTTCTGAAATCAAACGGTGCAGCCATTCCAAACCCGAATTTTGCATCCATAAGGGTGCGCGTTGAATTATACCGGCGTGGAAGTTAAATGCCGCACCCACCCCAACCAAAACAGCATTAACCGTGCCCCGATTCTTTGCCATCCAGATTTCCTGTTTCGGGCAACCCATGCCCACGAAAACCAAACCCGCGCCCGAAGCGTTGATGCGCTCAATATCAAGCTTTTCTTCCTTATCGCTCATAGTACCAAAGGATGGAGAATGACTGCCGGCAATAACCAGATTATTAAAATTGCGTTTTAAATTGGCTTCGAGTAACGCCAATGTATCCGGTGTGCTGCCATATAAGTATATCGGCATGCCAACACGTTCTGCTTCGGCACAGCACTTCCACATCAAATCAGGTCCGTTGATTCTCTGCTGCGCGGGAAAGCCCAGTTTGCGCAAAAACCAGGCAACGGGAGCGCCATCAGCAGTTGCCATGTCAGAATGGGCTACGGCATATCCTAATTCTTTGTTATTTTTCGCTGTTATTACCGAGTGTACATTGCAGATACACACATAGCGCGACTCGCGCTGTGCACCCCAATGAAAAATACGTTTTATCGCACTTTCCCAGTCAACAACATCAATAGGCACACCCAGCACATGACCTGTAACTCGACTATCTCCGTTCATTTCCGCCACTCCTCATTTAGACAACTGGTTGTTATGTCAATTTGAGCAATGAGGTTAAACGTCAAAGATTAAGTTAAATGTACAACGTAGGACATATCTCCTAGTCCGAATGGACTAGTTTTTGAGTAACCATCGGATATTGCAGCGATTAATTTAGAAAAAACAATCCCACATAATCACAATTTTTCGGATTTAATTCCTGGTCTGATCGGGCTAGCACCCCGCAAAAAGGTATCATTTATTTTGTAATAACTTATAGCTTACTGATTGATTCATCATATATTTTCATCAATAACCGATAATTCACTTCGGCTGAAAATTCACTTTCATATTGTTTGCGGGCATTGCTTCCCATTCGCTCCATCTCCTCGGGATGCGACTTGGCCCAGATCATCTTGGCTGCCAAATCTTGCGCATTGCCCGGTTCAAACAACAAACCGGTCTCTCCGTCACGCACCAGTTCTGCAAGAGCACCGATGCGACTCGCAATGACAGGCAATCCGCATGCAAACGCTTCGACAAGGGTGCGGGGAAAGTTCTCATACCAGATACTGGGTAACACCAATGCGGATGCGCGGCACATTTCACGCTGCACTGCATCGGCCGCCAAACTACCCAATCGGGTTATTTCCGCTACACCTTCCAGTAAATGCATTTCAGGCCCTTCACCGGCAACGCTCAAATTCGGAACATCCGGGTATCCCATAGCCTGAGCCAGCGTTTTGATGCCTTTTTCAACCGATAACCTGCCCACGAAAAGCAGCCCCGTGCGGGCGAATGTTTCAGGTTCCGGAAAGTCGACGAAATTGGGTTTAACCACTATGCGCCCGGCAGGAATTCCGCCTTCAATAAATTTTTCCCGGCAAAATTCGTTGAGGGCAATATATCGTGTTACTTTTTTGCGATAGCTTCCTATACTGCGATGCAATGCCGTCATAGCGGCCATAATGGCGGATTGCGCAGTTGAACCTCTGTAGCACTTCCTGACCACGCCCCGCCACGGCAAATGTCCCATGCAATCTTCGCAGACTTTGCCGTCACGCAATAACACACCGCTCAAACACATCAGCCTGAAATTATGCAGCGTTTGCACCACTGGCAGTCCAGATCGCTCCGCAGCCCAATACAAAGAGGGCGAGATTAGTGGCCAGGTGTTATGGGCGTGAATCACATCGGGAGCAAACTCCGCGATTAATTTTTCGAGATCATTGACAGTGCGTTTTGACCAAAATGTATTCAAGGCCAACGCGGGTTTCGACATTTCATTAATATCGCTATTATCACGCCGGTACAAAATGACTTCATTGCCATGTGCGCGTAACAATTCAATTTCGGCCGCGACTACTGAATCCTCACCACCCCGAAGCTGATAGGCATTATGCGCAATCAGGATACGCATAGTTCAAAAAGCCGGTAAGCATTAAAATTATTTGTCATGTTTGCAATTGATTGCTGAGGAAGTCAGTCAAACTGGCGGCAACCTGCCCGGCTTCAAAGTGCGAAAGAAATTTGCTTCGGGCAGCAAGCTTGGCCTTCTCCATTATCGGCGGCGAATCCAGCCACCCGATGATTATACGGGCGGCAGTTTCGGCGTCGTCCAGAGGAATAAAACGCCCCTCATTTCCGTCGGCAAATACCTCCGGCACACCCCCTACAGCAGGCGCAAAGACGGGTACACTGCGCGACAACGCCTCGATTAGCGCAAGCGGTAAATTCTCCAATCGAGCCACATGCAGACAACCGGCATGGGTTTGAATAAGGTCGGCAGCGTTGCGCATAAAGCCGGCGAAACTAACTTGTTGCCTGATGCCCAGTTCCTGAGCCAAACTTTCAAGCATCATTCGGTCAGGCCCGTCGCCAACTAATGTCAAGCTTAGAGGTCTTCCAATACGCACTGAAGCTGCCACAATGTCCAAAGCGTAGCGTTGGTTCTTACGCGGTTCCAGAGTACCGATGCAAATCAAATCGGTGTTTACTTCAACGGTATCGGTTTCCATGCCGGGATCAGGCAAAAAATTGGGCACGATACGGTACGGGACACCTGCCGTTGCCGGGATACGTCCGAACAGCTCACGCCGCATAAAATCGGATACAAATACCAGCCCGTCCAGCTTTGGCAAAACATCAGCTTCAAAATCCTGAATTGCCCGGTAATATCGTCCGCCATTCGATATTAAGCCCTTGCCAACCCACTCGTCGGCTTGCGATATGTTGAAGTGCACTACCATCATCACCGTCTGCTTATTCGACACACGGGCATTCAGCGCAGCTTGTGCTGAAAGCGGGCATTGCGCATAAATCACGCAGTGTTCTCCAGTTTTCAGTCGGCGCTTCAATACATATTGTAAAAAATAAGCATGCCAGTACCTGTACCACCAAACCCCGGTTTCCCGACTAAAAAGATTAACCAGTTTACGCAGGCCAAATATAGGATATACCTGCCAAAGAGGTGCTTCAAAAAGGTGTGATCAGCTCACATTGCCGACCTGCATTTTTCAGGTAGGCGATGAATGTTCGAAAATGCGTTTGAACTCCGGTTTCACCTTCGGGCCGCATAATCGTTGCAATCAGGATTTTTTTAGACAAGTGAATATCCCCTGTGAAAATTTTTCAGCCATCGATTCCACACTGAACATTCCGGATGCCTCTTTAGCGGCATTGCTCATTTTCAAAAGCAGCGCCGGATCATTGAGACAAGCGCTCACTGACTCTGCATATTTTGCCTGGTCAAACTCAGTAATCGCACCCGTAACAGTGTCGGTGAGATAATCAACTTCCGGTGAATGAATTGGAAGATTCGTTGTGAACAGCGGCAAGCCTGCGGCGAAGGAATCGAGGACTGCAAGCCCCACCAGACCCGGGCACAAAAAAATATTCGCAATCGCGAAATAGCCCGCTTTGTCCAACCCGAATAACGGGCCAATAGAATGTATCCAACCATGTGTGGCCACTGCGTGGCGCACAGGGTAGTCATCCTTGCCGGCACCGATAATGATCAAGTGAAAATCCGGAACCTTGGCATGAACAAGAATTGCAGCCTCAATCAGGAAGTCCAGCTTTTTCGTAGCATGCATGCTGCCACAGAATAGACCTACATTTGCTTCCGGTGAAATACCCAGTGTCTGCCTCAGAGCCAAGCGCCTGACTTCGTCAAAAGAATCCACCGCACTTTTGAAAGTATTTACGTCTACGCTATTCTGAACAACAGTAATACGATCTTGGGGAAACCCAGAATCGGCAACATACGTTGCAACTCTGTCTGTATAGGCAAACCACCAATTAACGCTTCCTATTAATGCATGTTTGATCAGTTCCATCCACTGAGAACCATCTTTTTGCCAATTTCGACCATGTCCCCAATAAGCTACCAGACCCAAACCTAATACACATTTTATGTTCAATAAATAATTGAGCACGTGTTTAGATGCCTGCTCGACAATGACCAGATCGGCTGAAATTATTTGACTTAAGCAGGGCTGAACAACAACCCGGTAGTGAGGGCTCCAGTAAGCCCGCACTTTGTAGCCGTAAGTGTTGGGTAACTCAACTGCATCTTTGCGAATGGCTTCCTGTTTATTGGGGTCGCTATAGACCACCGTTAATGACACTCCTTCTTTTTTCAACTTCTCATGAAGCAAGTCAAAAAAGGGACGCCGATATTGTTTGGCAACCGCCTGAACAATGCACACTTTCTTCATTGGTGCAGCCTGTTTTATCGCCTCTGCCAACCCGCGTGCCGCATGATCGAATGTATAACCCGCCACACGCTCCCTGCCACATTGAGAAAAGCGGTTGTATAGCTCAACGTTACCAAGCAGGCTAACCGCTGCCTCCGCCCATTGGGTAACATCCAAAGGCCTGACATAACCGTTCACACCATCCAACACCAGCTCCCCTGCCACACCCGCATGAGGAGAAACGATTACAGGTAACCCGGTCGCACACGCTTCGTTGGCAACCACCCCCCATGGATCCCACTCCGACGGAAACAGAAAAATGCGCGTCTCCGCATAACACGGCGGAAGCTCGGCTTGTGTTACATAGCCACGAAATCGGACGTCAACAAAATCAGCAATCTGTAATGCGTAGTCGCGCATATCCGCTTCCAAGACCCCGCCCCCGACAAAATCAATTGACGTGCGCCGCCCCAAACGGATAGCTGTTTCTCTAGCCACTTGCATAGCAAAATATGGTCTCTTGTGTGAAACGAAGCGCCCGCAAAAAATAAAATCGACTTGCGGCTTATGCTCTACTTTTGAAAATCTTTCATTATCGGTACACAGGTGTGAAAGATGCACCTTATATTCATCGACCCCATATTGGCGATACAATGCGCTGGAACCTTCACATGCACCAACAAATGAGGCAGTGCGCCCAAACACAATTCGGCGAACGAGGCGATGTACCCAAGTAAGTGATTTCTCAGACTCATCAGTTCCATCAGTCATCGCAACATGCTTCACCCCGTGAAGCACAGCCCAGGCAAACGCAAAAAGATAAGTCGGGATAAATCCGGTCGTAATGACCACATCCGGACGCAACCGGTTTAGCATTGCCCATATTCCCAAATCGGAATGCATAAAGCGCCGCTCCATAGCCTTGTAACGCCCGGTCAAAAAGTGAATTGGAAATCCATGCGCAGCCTCATCCAGCGAACTATCTATGTGTGGCCTCGTGCAGTAAATAACTTCAAGATGAATGTCTCCCGACTCTGCAAGACGCCGCCATCCCGGCACTCGATACGGCGCGGGAGCGTTGGAAACGATGACAGCCTTAAGAGTGCGTTTCAATCTTACATATCCCCGAAATAACTCAAATCCATCATTTTCATCAGCATTGTGAATCATTTGATTTTGTTCTCGACTGGAACAACAAACTGCTTCCTGACTGCATACCGAGAGCAAACTTCGCAGTCATTGTTTCCTGAAAACATTTGCGCCACTCATTTGAGCCGAGCAGTTTGCCAAAGAATTATGACGACATCATGAATACGGGGTTGTTGCCCGGATGGAAAAACATGAAAATCAATTTGTGCGGTTCAAAAACGCCCAGTATGTAAGTGCAAATATGGATTGAACTTGTGCCAGAACTTCAAAAATATCTTTCTGACGGACTATTTCATGATCCGAACAATTGTCATGAAGCCAGTCTATAATCCGAAGCTGGATTTATTAGCCTGAACCCCGTCATGAGTAATAACTCGTTAGCATACTTGCGCTTTGTCACTTCGACATTTGCTATGTCTATCGTCTTCACACTTGTTAATGCAGACCCCTTTACTTCCAGTGGGTCAGATGGTCTATCAGAGTCCACAGTTTCGGTGCCACCCAAAGCAAGACATTATTCTGATAACGATTCTCCAAGTCATTCATCTGCCAGATTTGATGACCATTCATCGAGACAGTCATTTAATCAAATACCGACAGGTAGCTTCCACACCGAAAGACACGACAAAAAAGAAGAACATAGACTATGGGAAAAATTATCCGACCACCCTTCTTTCTCCGGATCATTAAATGACTTGGGTAATAAGCTTTATCCGGTCGCCAATGGCAGAAATATGTCTGGCAATAATTGGCAGACAGGCAACTCTGGCAATAATTCAGGTTCCGGAAATGGTGTATTAACAAATAACCCGACTAACGGAACCAAATGCGTTTCAACGAAAAAGTATGTTTGCCCGACCATATCGCTGGTTGGTGGTGGCAATAGCTCCGGTTCGGGTAGCGGCAGCTTCAATTCAGGCGGCGGTGGTAGCGTCATCCTCGTTGGAGGTGGCAATAGTTCTGGTACTGGCGGCGGCATTGGTCTTGGTGGGGGTAGCGACAACCTGGGTATCGGCGGCAACTTTGTCCAGTCACCTGTTCCCGAAGCCGGAGAATGGGCCATGATCTCGTTGGGCCTGTTCGTCATGTTCGTCGCAACGCGGTTACGCAATCGGCAAATTCATGTAACCTAATTGTTCTTGCTGCATCAGTACTACAATATTTCCATTACACGTTGCCAGTTTTGTTAAAGACGCAGGCTGATTTACAAAGCCCGCAACATTACTGCAACACCTGCCATCTACAATCACATAACCTACCATCTTTTCGCTGCTGCCTACCTATCACAAGGTAGCGACAAGCCAGATGAAGCAGCCTGAATTGATTAGATACTAAACAATACAAATTTTGAAATAACATGAATCAACCCTATCAATCCGCATGCCCGGTATGCCACAGCGGCACAACAAAAACATTGTGGACTGTGACTGACAAAGAGGCTGCGCAGCATTTTGTCCGTGCTGAATCGGATACAAAACGCAATGCCGCCTTGGCTGCGCATATTGCAAAGCTGTGGGGTCAGACCTCTTGTTCAGTTATGCACTGCGAGACTTGCGGCTTGGGATTCGCACATCCTTTCATTGCGGGAGATGAGCAATTCTATAACCTCGCCTATCCGGGCACACCAGGCTACCCTGTCGATAAATGGGAATTCAGCCGAACAATTCAGGATGTAAAAAAAGAATATTCAAACCGCACCGCGGACGCCAGATGTCTTGAACTTGGCTCGGGTGTTGGCAACTTTCTAATAAAGCTAACAGAAATCGGTATCAAGCCTGAAAATATTGTTGCGCTTGAATACAATGCCGAATCATTAAGAGTTTTACATGAAAGAGGTTTTCAGGGCAAAGCGGCGCATATCAGTGAAATGGCAGGAGAGACTTTTGATCTGATATTCATGTTTCAAGTCCTCGAGCATATGGATGACCTTGATAGAATTTTTTCCAGGCTTTCGCCACTTCTGAAGCAAGGTGGAAGCATCTATTTGGCTGTCCCCAATCTAAGCAGAACCAATTTTCAGGAACAAAATCACACATTACTGGACATGCCGCCGAATCATATTTCCCGATGGGCCAAATCCTCATTCGAAGCAATTCTTAAGCGTCATGCTCTTCAAATGAACGAATTTGAGGTTGAGGCCGGTTCGTTTATTTCATTCTGTCTGCAAGACCTGAAGTACTACACTTTGCGCCAATCTATGTACACTAACACCCTTGCATCAAAAGCCTATGATGCCAAGCAATCATCGAAGCGCAAATTTGCCTTAGCTTGTGTGGCTGTAATTTATTTGTTCAGACGCTTGCCGCTGTGGTTACGGACGGCTGGTTCAATTAATGAACTGGGTGGCAGCGTTTGGTTGAAGGCAGTGCGGGGATAGTGTAGTTACGGAATAAATTTATCCACCAGGTGCCTGAAATCATCCACGCTCAAATTGACGAAGCCTTTCTTTTTATCGGAAGGCAGATACCTGAATGGAATACTGAATTCGCTGCCGTCTAGCGTGCTGTTTGTCTGTCCGATCTCCAGTAGCTTTTGACTCGTTGCAATAACCAACGATGAAATGGCAACTCAATACGCTCGGCCAGAAACACAGCGAATGCTATCGCTGTAGCTATGCTCAGCAGGTGCCAAATTGCAACCACAAGAAGGGGAACGCCAGGAACAAGTCCTATGATTTTCCCCATAATAGATAAAACAAACCAGTGCATCAAATACAACGTGTAGGACGCGTCTCCGATACGCATCAATAAAGAACCCAAGATAGTTGTCGAGATTGAATATTTTTTATCTGCGCCAATCACACCTGATATTAGAAGAAAACCAACAAGACCACCACCTAACTGCCTTGTAAAGAATGTTATGTTATGGACAATCTGAAAATCTAAGATGTAGCAAACGGAGAGATAACATACCCCCCCAAAAAGAATTGTCAGTATAGGAAATGTTGTAATTCGGTTAGTTTTGTAAAGTTTATACGCCAATGCTCCAAAAAGAAATTCGATATAAAAAGTGCTAAATGCATAACCAAATAGGATGGGAATATTGAGAACTGCCAGAATAACAGCAACAATCGATACAGCCGCCAACACCTCAGGCAATCGACGGTTCAATCCGGCGATAACCAACAATCCGCAAACGAAGTAGAAAAGTGATTCATGAACTAGCGTCCAGCCTACTCCGAGTATCGGAGACTGCGGTTGAGGAAGAAGTAAAATCGACGTTAAAAAACGAAAGCTGTCTACGGATAGGTCACCCGAAAGTTGCCCAACGTTAAAGCTACCCTTTGATAGCAAAAAAGCGATAACGACAAGGATGGAAAAGAACCAATAGGGAGGAAAAATGCGGATTGCCCGATTCAAAAGAAATCGCAAGGACGATTCGGCATTGGGTGATAACTTTTCGATCAGCATGTACATGATAAATCCGCTGATACAAAAGAAAATATCGACCCCTAAATCCAGATGATTCAAGAAGGCTGGATAATGAGAGCCTCGATATATGGCATCTCCTTCGAGCCAATAGTTATGAATAGTATTCTTAATTGCAAGGTGCGAGTGCCAGACGACAACCATCATAGCCGCAAGAGCTCTTAACATTTGCAATGCATTTATGTTATTAGAATAAGTCAAAATTTTTTGCGGTAAAGTCTATCTACATTTAAAAGAAATTCTTTAGTGTTAAATTAGCTACTAGCGGTTTATTCAGACCAACAAGTTCAATAAATCAGACTTTCATTTGCTGGTCAGTTGTGATCTTCATCAATCATCAGTATCGTCACAGCTTTCCACGCGATACTGATTCCACAACCAATCGCACATAAGGCCATGAAAAATAAATTGGCCACAGCCATCCGGCATGTCGGCGCGTCATCACTAACCATGATCGCCAAGGTAGCCCCTTGCGACTCATCATTGCCTTCCAGCGCTTTCTTAATGGCAAGCTAGAATCAACAAAGGTTCCATGCATTAAGTTATGGCCGCATTCACCAAATACACCGGGTGCCGCCCAAACCGACACGCCGAGACGGTTCGCGCGCAAGGCATAGTCAGTGTCACCCATGGCATGCTCAAAGGCCGGATCAAGATTTCCAACAATTTTTGCTGCTGCTGCAGATATCAAGACAATATTGCCATTCATCGAATCACAGCGTTGTGGCTCTGCGCCCGGTACCACGCGAGATAAGGTAAAAGGTTTGAATTTTGATACTTGTTTCTCACCCCCGTAGGTTAGGTGCCCGTCCTCAAAATCCACCGTGCTGCCCACAACGATCACTGGCTTGCCCAGACGTTGATACAACTCCACTTCACATTTCAGCAGCCGCGACACCGCATCTGCCCTCAAAAAACTGTCATCATTCAGCCATAAGTAATAATCGTAGCCAACCTGCAAGGCAATCTCAAAAGCCTTGTGCATACCGCGACACCAGAAAAGATTGCTGTTGCCACTGACCACTTGAACCCATGTAAACTGTGCCCTTACAGCATCGGCAGTACCATCCGTACTGCCGTCATCAACCAATACAGCGCTCAGTACGATTTGTTCCAAGTCCTGATTGCGAACAAGCGCATTCAGGCATTCCAGCGTTTTTTCGCGGCGGTTGAACGACGTCATAAGGACGCATACCCTAACCTTGCTCTTGTCTGCGCTCATTGCCTGCTCCTGAAATTAATCAAATATCAAAAAGGATGATTGGTCTGAGTAGATGCTCGATTCCCCCCCCGCCATACCAAAAGGGCGAAGAGGCAATCCTCATCTCTACATATAAAATGGCTGCCAACAAAATCGGTATCGCCCATATCGATCCGTAACGGGAATTTAGCAGAGCACAAACAATGCTAGTCACCATGAGCGTCCTGAACATTTCAACATAGAAATACATTCTGAGTAATGGTATGGGTGCAGGAGAAATACCTATTAAAAAACCGGAATACACGATCGAGGCTACTGCAAGAACATCCAGAAAATGTTGCATCTCACCTTGCGTTGCATCCAAACGCGATCGTAAAAATAACAAAACCATCAAGAAGACAGAATCCATCACGATAACAACAGGACTTATTACACCATCGGATTTTGCGGAATCAAGGTAAGTTTCTCCCGGCCCCATCATCCAAAAAGCCACCCCAAACCCAATGAATCCGAACCAAAGTAACGCCACCCGGCCCCATGCCGGCCTGCCATGGGAGAAGGCAAGAAAATGAACGGCAATGAGAACCGCAAAGGGTGCTACGGCTGAGTTGTGAGTGAAGACGGCCAGCGTAGCCAATACTAAACCTATCGCCCGCCTACCCAAATAGAAAAGCGCAAAACCGGAGCAAAGAAACGCATTGGCGATTTCCTGCCGTACCAGTTGAATGGTCAGTGTAAAAGTGACACCAACCATTAATGCTGCCAATATTGAGATACCTACATGAGCCGGCATTTTCACCATTCTGGCGGAAAGCAAACCTACTGAGACGCCCAGCGGAATATATATCAACGCTGAAATAACCCATGCAAGCACCGGGATGTTTCCGTCAGTCCACTTTGAAACGACAGAGGAGATAAAGTAATAGACCGGTTCGGAAGTTTTGATCGCAAATATCCCAATTTGATGCCCCCAATAATCGGTAAACGGCAGCCATCGCAACATAAGGTAATGCTGCGTGTACCAACCCCAGTCATTGGTTATCCCTTTCATGGAATTCATCCATCCGAAGACACCCAGTACCACAGTAGTCGCAACGCCAATCACCACTGGCTTGGATCGAAATGAAAAACCAATGACCAAAATGACACTAACCACGACCAGCACGGGAAACACGACCGCGACCAAAATCGCCAGTAGCGCCACAGTTGACCAAACCACATAGCGCATTACTGCAAGCAGCATAGCCCGCAAGTGTCCATCGTTCCGATGGGAATAGAAATTGACTGTTGCACTCATACTATTCTTCTTCATTTCATCACTACCGACCAGTTGAATTAATCATAACGGCTACCTGGTCTTGCCATTTTGCAATACTTCACTTTTTACAAGTATCGAAAATAATCCTTGTATTGTGCTGACAGATGCTTCATCGACTTTGGCTTGCTCCCCGTTCCCCTCAACAACCGATTCGGCAATTGCAACACCGTTGATGGCCTGCGGCTGGATAAAAGGAAGGGGGCATTGAATAAAAACATTGCGAGACACAATATTATTCTTCGGTGCACCCGGCTCATCATTAGCCAAATTTACCAATGCGGGATAGCTTGATGAATATGGAGGCATGGAAACGTTGAATTCTTTTAGCTTGCTGAAATACCCCTGATTCGCCTTGGCACCGTGTTCGGCAATTTCCGTGAGACCTCTGGCATCAAGATAAACCCCGCTCTGACAGCGTGCGAAAATATTTTCCGATACTGTGTTATCCCTGCCGCCTCCAATGAAAACACTGCGTCCCTCGACATTGGAGATCAAATTATTCTTCACGATGATTCCACTGGCCTGATCATCAAGGTATATTCCATGTGCACCGTAGAGCAGACCTTTGCGCCCGATATTTCGAAGCAGATTGTGCTCAATAACCGTTCCCCGCTCTGACCAGTCTCCCCCCGTATAAATAGCGCCCGCATCATCGGATTCCTTGACGAAATCCTCGATAAGATTGCCGCGAATCTGGAGATCATTCCCATGAAAAACGATTGCTGCATGCGGACCATCGCGCAAGATAGAGTCTTCCACTATATTTCCCACACCCGAGAGAGATACCGCCGGCGTATAGGTTTTATGCAGACGGCCAACCTTTGTAATCCGGCAGCGGCGAATAGCCAACCTGCCTGGCTGTAAAGTCTTGCGCTCGCCGCCGGACATGTTGATGCCGCCACTGCCTGTTTCACTTACCACCACATTTTCCAGCAGGGTATTCCAGCCTACTAACTGAATACCCGCTCCACCCACATTTTTTACAACCATATCGCGCAACGTCACATAGTCAACCTGTTCGAGTACCAGGCCTGTACCGCGAAACTCCTCAAACCCAATATCGCGCACCTCTATATTCAGCACCTGTTTCAAGACCAGGCCGTTTAATACCTGCGAAACTTGTACTTCATCAGGTTGCAGCGCCTTGGGCGGGAGGAAGTACACCAGGCCGGCATTGCGGTTAAGTTGCCATTCACCGGGCATGTCAATGTCTACCAAAGCATTTTCAAAAAAGACATTGCGATTTTCAGCGACGCCCATAAAAGGTTGCGCGCCGGCGAAACTGACTCTCCCGGCGGCATCGATGCCGCCAACTTGCAGCGACTCATCAGCCCAGTCTGCCGCGAAAAAGCCACCTACCCGCAAATCTTCCTCGTTTTTATAGACACCCAACTCTTTGCCTGCAACCGTAAACTTCGACTTCCCGGCAACTGTCTCGACGGTGCGTGTTTTCGCATAGCCCGAATTTGGCCATCTTGCGATTGGCATGCGAACCCCACGGTAAAACAATTCGATTCCGGGGTCCCAACTTTGACCGAATCTCATCTCGGTGAATTTTGGCACTTGAAATATCCCCGCTGCCTGAAGGCTGGCAAAGACTAAATTTTTAGGCAGATTTTTTTCCCTGATGAGCGCTTCCGGGGCAGGATTAAATTTTAGCGAGTGCCCACCCGAGAAAATTGTTTGCGTTGCCCCCGCCCCTGCCAGGGTCAGCTTGTGGCGACCATTACGCGTCACCAGCTTGTCTACGGTCAAAGGAGCTGCCAGCCTGTAAATGCCCGGTTTGAATTCCACCAGTATATCGTCTACAAAATCTCCGGCTTGATCATGTAATGATGGCCTGAGAAGCCAGCCCTCAAGCTCGTCGAAGCGAATACATTTAGCGGGGAGCGAACCCTGATTATCGGGTACAACACATGTTGCAATGGTTGCAGACACACTTTGTGGAAGCATCAGTAAACTCGCGATGCAAACAAGTGAGCACAGGTTCAATAATTTATCGGCCATTATAAATCTCTATATACCCGGCCACACCGTGATCGATTCCAAAATGTTGTTTGCTAATGGCAGGATAACGCTGTGCACGCAAACGACGCTTTTCGATACTTTCATTTAAAAGAACCAACAACGCTTCGCGCAGAGATGAAGCATCCGGTTTGGCATAACATAAACCTTCATACTCAAGACGAAAGTCACGCAGACCGAGCACATCAGTCAAAATAGTAGGTAATCCGGTTGCCAGCGCTTCTACAACTGCAATGCCAAAACCTTCAATCAATGACGGCATGACAAATATGTCCGCCGCATGCAGCGCTGGTCGTATATCTGCCATCGGCCCGAGAAATCTGACCCGTTCGCCGATACCCAGCTTTTCGGCAAGCTTGCGTTCAGGCTGACCCGCTTCCTCATTGCCAACGTGCAATAAAAGCGGTCGTAATTCCGTCGGCAACATTGCCAGAGCTTGCAGCAGTGACTCATGGTTCTTTATTTTTGAGCAATTGCCAACACACACTACAACCGTTTCGCCAATTGCGATTTCGAGTGACTCACGGGCGCGCACTCGCTCAATATCCGTTGCTTGAAAAAATCGGTTATTGTCATACCAGTTGCAAACAAGACGGGTTTTCAGACCAAAATGTGCGAGTTCAGTTTGTTGCACCGAGGGGCTGATAGCCACATGCACGATCCCCAGCAGGCGCATTATCCTGCGCTGGATCATTCGCCTCCAACGCAGACTGCCCCGAAAATCGAAACAACTGTGTATCGTCTGTAACACGCGGCGCGGCCTCTGTGCCAAGGCTACCAGCCCAATCCAGAAACTCGCACGCTTGGTATGCAGATGAAAGACATCGTAGTTGCCAGCGCGCATCAAGCGGTACAGTTTAATAAAAAAGCCGGGGGATTTCGAAAATGGAATGTGATGTAGCTTGTATCCGGCCTGCGCGAGCTGGGGCGCGTAGCTTCCCATTTCGGCACCCGTTGCCAGAATTTCCGCCTCAACTCCTTGTTTGGCAAACAGAGGTGCTGCGATACAAAACATGGTCTCGGCACCGGAAGGCCTGAGTTCACCCAGCACATGCAGCACCCGCAAAGAAGATTTCATGTTCTTTCACCCAACAATTCAGAATAGATTTTTTCGTAGGCCTCTGCGACAACGCGGATATGAAAATGTGTTTCAGCAAAAATTCTGCCACGCTGACCCAATTCCTTTCGCGCTTCAACATTGTTGGCTAAATACAGCATTGCTTCGGTCATTTCGGCAGAATCTTTTACATCCACCAGCATTCCAGCTTTGCCGTAATCAAGCACCCAAGGCACGGCACCACTATTATTGCCACCAATAACAGGCAGGCTCAGTGCCATGGCTTCAATAAGCGTCATGCCGAATGATTCTTCCAGAGCGGGGTGCACCAAGACATCGACTTCAGCAGCCAACCGATCCATTACCTTTGCATATGGGATTTGCCCCACAAACTCTATCCCGGTTTCGATGCCGTGCTCGCTCGCCCAAAGCTGACCTTCTTCACCCGGCCCGTGCCCGTAACCAAACATGATCAATTTGGCATCTGGATGCGTTCGGCGCAGAACAGCGAAAGCAGAGATCGCCACCTGGCCATTTTTGCGTCCAGCCCAGCCAGACAGAATGGTCGCAAAAGTGAGAGGGTGATCGACTCTGTGCTCAACATTATGGTGAGTGAAGAGTTTATCCGGCATGCCATTGGGTATAACTTCCTTAGTCCCTCGATAAAGCATAAAACGACTTAGGTGCTGTGCTACATAAGATGATACTGAAACCACCCGCTTGGCACGAGAAAGTACGCGATAGGCCATCAGGGTACGGGCAATACGATAGGGAATAAAATTCAGCCGCAAAATATTGATGGGTGCATCATGCGCAGTAATAACGTGCGGCAATCCGCTCGCTTGTGCCGCCATGGCAAATTCGTAGGTCCACTGGGCATGTACAATATCCGGTTGCTCACGACGGAGCACGCTGAGCATATAGGAACGTTCGCCTGCAAAAAAATCACGTGCATGTTTGGGCCTGTCCGGCCCCACGCATATTTTGAGATTTTCGCCTTCGAGGATCACTTCCTCACTGACATCCGGCGAAACAGTGACAATCAACAAATTCCAACCACGACTGAGCAACTCTCGTGTCAGCAAATTGACAGGCGAGCCACCCAATCCTTTGGGTATTTTTTCGGGCAAGCGGGACGAATCCAGCACGTCCATGTATTGTGACAACTCGATTGGGCCTACCATGGCGAGGGTGGGTGTCATACGCTTGTTAGGGGTTACGGATGCGAGCATAGTCATCACGCCCCGTAAATAAAACGGCGTGCCATGGGGATGCGCACCCATAGATGATCCAGCAACCAGTTGGTCGGCTTTGCTATCAACTGTCGGCGTAGCAGCAAGGCAAACATGAACGCTCCTGCAAGACCTCCGGCAAAGGTGACTACCGCCAAACGCAACAAAGGAGACATTGCGACTTCACTTAATAAATTATCCGCCAGAAAAGTGATGCCCGCTGTGACACCTGCCAGCAGTAAGGGTGCCGCAAGCGACTGGATGAAAGGTAGCCAGGAACAGTGCAGCAACTTTAACGTTACCGCAGTTATCAAACCAAAACGAAATACGTAAGTCGCAAAGGCGGACCAAGCAATTGCCTCAACGGAATAGCGTGATGTCCACCACAGAACCAGCACAAAAAATACAAGAGCGACGAATTGAATCCACGTTTCTTGTCCTGCTCGCCCCATCCCTGTCATTACGGGGCCACCCAATGCGAGCAGGGCACCAAATGGCATGGCGAGTGCCAAAGGAACCAGAAGCGGTACCGCAGCAACCCATTTTTCTCCATAGACTCCGTTGATAACCGTGCCGGGAATGACTGCGACGGCGAAAAACATGGGGAAACAGATGAAGCCCATTGCCCCGAGGAGACCAAGATAAGTTCGCAGTAACGCTGGCTTGTCTTCCTGTGCTCTGGCACTAACAGAAAACAGCACGCTTTGCAGACTGCTGACAAGTACGCCCATCGGATTCGAAACCAGATTGAATGCGCGGCTATATAACCCCAGATTGATGACACCAAAAATCCGCCCGATTACTGCACTGTCCAGATTGACGATGCCCCAACTGCCCAGATTGGCCACCATTACTTTTATGCCAAAATGGAACAATCCCTTCCCTGAACTCTTGAAATAGGGGCTGACTGGATGCCTGACCATGACATAGAGTGCTACAGAATTAAGACTCGCCTGCGCAAGTTGGGCTATGACCAGACTCCACACGCCCATGCCCATGAACGCCATTGGCATGCCCAGAAAAACATAACCGGTAATATAACTTCCGAACTGCGCAAGTTGGGCGCGCTTGAAATCCAGATCGCGGCGCAGCAATGCGGCCGCAGTCTGCCCCAAAGCTTGTAGCACAAACATGAAGGACATCACCTGCAATACGAATGTCGCATCCGGTCGATTAAAATAGGCAGCGATGCGGCCCGCAAGAAAATAAATTCCGAGAGTAAGAATAACGCCAATCAATAATTGGATCGTGAAAATGAAGCGTATGTCTTCACGCGACACACTTTTGCGCTGCACCAGCGCCGAAGTCAAACCAAAGTCTGCAATAAGTGCGCCCAGACTGATTACCAGCAAGGCCACCGCGACCAAGCCGAACGGCTCCGGCCCCAGTAACCGCGCAAGAATAATACCGATTGCAAATTGCGATCCTGAACGGGCAAACGAGCCGATGTAATTCCATTTCAAAGCCGTAAAGCTACGCTGGCTCATGCTGGGTTCGTCTGATTGCCCCTTGGGTGCAAGACCTGCGTTTGAGTCCTGTCCGGTTGTATCAATGGTGTTCAATTGCACGGCCCAGGTATTCACGGTAGGCGTCTGCCAGACCTTGCTTCAATGGGGTACCGGCGGACCAACCCAGATTTGCCAAACGATCGACGTTCATCAATTTTCTAAGCGTTCCATCCGGCTTGCTGGTATCGAAGGCGAGATTGCCAGTGAAGCCGACTACCTCTTTAATGGTTTCAGCCAGCTCCCTGATCGTCAGGTCTTCCCCGCACCCGACGTTAATCAACGGCGGCAGGCCGTCATTACGATCCTGGCCCAGCATCGGAATGAATTGCGCATCAGGCAGATTCATCAAGTAAACGCAGGCATCAGCCATATCCTCGTTGTACAAGAATTCGCGCCGGGGTGTGCCGGTTCCCCAAACGACGACTTCCTTTGCCCCGGACTGTTTTGCATCATGTATCTTGCGGATCAGTGCCGGGATGACATGCGAGTTTTGCAGGTCGTAATTGTCACCGGGGCCATACAGGTTGGTGGGCATGACAGCGAGGTAGTGGGTGCCATATTGCCGGTTGTAGCTCCAGCACATTTCGATACCTGCAATCTTGGCCAAGGCATAAGGTCGATTCGTTGCCTCCAGGGGACCGCTTAGCAAGTATTCTTCCTTCATCGGCTGCGGGCACTCGCGCGGATAAATACAGGAGGAACCGAGAAACATTAATCGCTGGACATTGTTGCACCAACTTTCGTAAATGATGTTGTTCTGAATCACCAAATTCTGCTGGATGAATTCGGCTGGATACGTATTATTGGCGTGAATCCCACCGACTCTGGCTGCCGCGAGAAAGACAAATTCCGGTTTTTCCTGTAAAAAAAATTCACGCACTGCTGCCTGGTCAGTCAAGTCCAATTCGGCATGCGTACGCTTGAGAGTGTTGGCAAATCCCTTGGATTCCAGGTTGCGTACAATTGCCGAGCCGACGAGTCCGCGATGCCCTGCAACGTAAATTTTAGCGTTCTTGTCCATGAGTAATTATTCGTGGTAGTCAAATGCCGCGTAGCCGTGCTTCTTGACCAGCTCATCACGCTCGGCGGATTTAAGGTCTTCACGCACCATTTCGGAGACGAGTTCCTGAAAGGTAGTCTTCGGTGTCCAGCCCAGTTTTTCGCGGGCCTTGGTTGGGTCACCCAGTAGGGTCTCAACTTCGGTGGGGCGGAAGTAACGCGGGTCTACTTGAACGATATGTTTACCCGTGGCGACATTAATACCCTTCTCGTCCACGCCTTTGCCTTCCCAGCGTATCTCCATGCCGAGTTCTTTGGCGGCGGCGTTCACGAAGTCGCGCACACTATATTGCACGCCGGTGGCAATCACAAAATCTTCAGGCTGCTCCTGTTGCAACATCAGCCATTGCATTTCAACGTAGTCTTTGGCATGGCCCCAGTCGCGTAAGGAATCCATATTGCCCAGATACAGGCAATCTTGCAGGTTGAGTTTGATACGCGCCAAGGCACGGGTGATTTTGCGAGTAACAAAAGTTTCGCCACGGATCGGGCTTTCGTGGTTGAACAATATTCCGTTGCAGGCATAAATGCCATACGCTTCACGGTAGTTTACGGTGATCCAGTAGGCATACATTTTGGCCACGGCATACGGGCTGCGCGGATAGAAAGGCGTGGTTTCCTTTTGCGGGATTTCCTGCACCAAGCCGTATAATTCTGATGTAGAGGCTTGGTAGAACTTGGTCTTTTTCTCCAGCCCCAGAATGCGGATGGCTTCCAGAATGCGCAAGGTACCGATACCATCGGCATTGGCCGTGTATTCGGGTGTTTCAAAAGAAACGGCCACATGGCTCATGGCGGCGAGGTTGTAGATCTCGTCCGGCTGCACTTGCTGGATGATGCGAATCAGATTGGTGGAGTCGGTCAAATCACCATAGTGCAATTTGAACTTGGCGTTATCCACATGCGGGTCTTGATACAAATGATCAATGCGATCGGTGTTAAATAGCGAGGAACGGCGTTTGACACCGTGCACGATGTAACCCTTTTTCAGCAGCAACTCGGCCAGATAGGCTCCGTCTTGGCCGGTGATGCCGGTTATAAGTGCGACTTTATTTTTTGTGCTCATTTATTTCATTCCTTATTCGGCATTAGCGGCCGTAGTTGTCTTCATAACGCTGAATATCATCTTCGCCCAGATACTGGCCCACCTGTATCTCGACGATGTGTAGCGGTTCGCTGCCGAGGTTTTCCAGCCGGTGTTTTGTGCCTTTCGGAATATATGTGCTTTGGTTCTTCTGAAAGGTCAGGATTTCATCTCCGTTGGTGACGGTGGCAACGCCGGACACAACGACCCAATGCTCGGAACGGTGTTTGTGGCTTTGCAGGCTGAGTCTGGCGCCCGGGGCAACTTCAATGCGCTTCAACTTGAACCCTTCCGGGTCTTCTTCCAAAACCGTGTAACTCCCCCAGGGGCGGTTTACCTTGGTGTGAAAGATGTGTTCGGTCGCGCCCTTGTCATGCAGGGCATCGACCACTTCGCGCACACGCTGGCTCTGGTCACTCTTTGAAATCAGCACGGCATCGGTGGTCTCGATGATGCACAAGTCTTCTACGCCGATGGCGGCAACCAGTCTTTTCTCGGCCCGAATCAGGCTGTTCTTGCATCCCACCGCGATCACGTTTCCTTGCAATGCATTGCCGTTTTCGTCTTTGTCCGAAATCTCGTGTACGGCCTGCCAGCTGCCCACGTCGTTCCAGCCGATGTCGCAGGGAATCAAGGAAACCCGGTCCGACTTTTCCAATACGCCGTAGTCGATGGAGATGGAGGGCATGGCGCTAAAGTGTTTATCCACGGCAACCTGGAACGTTGCACCGCTGCGTACCTCTGCCAAAATAGACTGTACGATTTGATAGACTGCGGGCAGGTGTTGCTGTATCTGTGCCAGAATCACCGAGGCGCGCCACACGAACATGCCGGAATTCCAGTAGTAACCGCCTTGTTTCAAGAAGCTCTCGGCTGTCTCCAAATTGGGCTTCTCGGTGAAACGCTCGACTTCACGCACCGACTGGTCGGCCTGTTGCTTCTTGACCTTGATGTAGCCGAAACCGGTATCGGGACGGGTGGGCTGAATACCAAAGGTAACCAGTTTTCCGCTTCTGGCCGCTTCGATGGCAACTTCCAGATGGGCGCGAAACTGTGCTTCGTCTTTGATGATGTGGTCGGCGGGCAGCACCACCATGACCGGATCGGATTCTTCGGTCAAAAGGTAAGCTGCCGCAAGGGCGATGGCCGGAGCCGTGTTGCGGCCCACGGGTTCAAAGAGTGAACGGTACGGCAACAGTGCGTGATAGGCTTCGCCCTTGGCATGAGCTTCTTGCGTGACAATCAATACATTCTCAGCCTGAATGGTTGGCAATAAACGGTCTATCGTGGTTTGCAGCAGCGTTCCTTCACCGTCCAAGGCCAGAAACTGTTTGGGCAGATTTTGTCGTGACAAAGGCCATAACCGGCTGCCGCTGCCTCCGGCCAGAATAACTGCGTGGACTTCGTTCACAATACCCGCTCCAGCAAACCCTTCGGTTTCGCCTTGCGCTTCAACACTTCTATTTTTTACGTTATGGGCAGTTTGCATTTGTAACTTTCAACTCAATTATTCTTCAAAATTACCCGAGATTCGCTCTCTGTCGTCCTTGCTCATAGCCGCCAGCATTTCGCGAATAAAATTATCCTGCATCTGGTATGCCTCTTTGTCATCACGATTAATCGAAGATATCCGCACCAGCATTCCGTCTGGCACTTTCCCAGTTAAGCCGAAACGCAGTTGGGCGAATTTCTGTTGCAACCCTTTTTGTACTAGCGCTTTGTCGCCCATCGTGATCCAGTATGTTATCGGTTCGTTGCGGCTGCCCTGAACCGCGATTAAACGCTTGATGGGTAAAGTCCCGAATTTTGTGGCAAGCGTATCCAGAAATTGTTTTTCTACCTGAAAACCCTGTGCGGGATAACATATCTCGGGCCGGTGCACCCGCATTTCTTTTGTCGATGGATCACCGCCATAGGCGATTGAAAGCATGATGCGCGAACCATGGCTATCGAGATATGATCTGGTCAAAGTCTGGTTGTATATCTTGGCGATTAATTCTTTTCTTTCCGGAGTAATAATCTGCTCCAGCTCCACCGGATCTTTATGCCATTCACCAAATTGCTCGGGGATAATTTTTTCGAGATTTACAGATGGCCTGGAATCAGACAACTTTGCTGTCGGCTTCAAAAAGTTACCTGCTGCCGATGCCGTAATCATCAATAGGCCTATGACAAAATAATTTACACGGGTACCGAGAATCATTTGCCGGCCCTCGCTTGCCATGTTCTAATGCTTTGGATTATTCCATCCAAAATCAGAAAACAGAACAATCCGGATATAAAAAGTGCCAGTCCTGCCACTTTGTGGGCAAAACCCTGTCCTACCTCATCGCCAAAATAATAGGTGATCAACACCAATAAAATGACACGTGTCACGTTCGCGAAAAATGCGATTGGTATAACGCTGGCCAAAAGAATAATATTGTGAGACCACCCCTTGCGCTGCACAAGATAAGCGTAGAACAAACCCAGTGCGCTCAAACTGAATATCGAGTTCAAACCGGAACAGGCATCAGCTACCAATAGGTCATAGTTGCCAATCGACAATACAACCCCGTTACGAGCGATTGGATAACCCAAATGGTACAAAACAGATTCTGCCAGAACGGAAACTTGCTGCTTAAGCGGGCCAGTCAGCGTGTCTACCACAAAGCCCGGCAAGGGAATCATAAATATCAGAAATAATAACGGAAACCAAAATTGCTTCGCCACGCTGGTACCATGCGTCATTAAAACGATGCCCAACAGCACAGGAATTTGCGAACCCACTTCAAAAATTAATATATCTTGTGTTCGCCCAACAATATAAAGCAGTAATCCTGTAATCAGTAAAATAGATCCCACGACTGGATTCTTTTTTTCCGGGACTTCGATCAGTTTTGCTCTGCCTTGCCAGGTGATCCATAGCACAATTGCCAGGACGATGGGCTCGTGTCCGTATTCTTCGCTGAGCCATAGGGTACTGGCCAATAGATTGTATGTAGGGAAATAGAGTATCAACAACCCGATAAGTATTGGCCAAAAGGTTAGCCATTTGGGGTCTAGTCTGGGTAGTGAGATAGTTGACGTAGACATTTTAGTTCCGGTTAAGTGAGTTAAAACTCGTTCAGTACTGCACCAACAACTTTGATGCCAGACTCGGCCATGCTTTCACTCTGTTGGCGCATCAGTTCAAGACGCGAAATATTTTTGCGTGCCACAAACATCGTTGCCCCGGCACGTGCCGACAACGTGTGTGCATCTGCAAAATCTGCCGAAGGCGGAGTGTCAATCAATATGACATCGAAATTTTCATTCAACCGTTCCAACAGCGCGGTTAATGTAGAACGCCCCAAAAGCTCTTGTGGATTGGGCGGCAAGGGGCCTGCTGTCAGCACTGATAAATCGAGGAATTTATTGACGCGCTGAACTGCGCTCATGTCAAATCTGTTCGCCAGAACCGAAGAAAACCCGTTTCGATTTTCCAGTTTGAACATTTCGTGTTGTGAAGGATTGCGCATATCCGCGTCAATCAGCAAAGTACGCTCGCCCAATTGGGAAAAGACAACTGCCAGATTGGCGGCGAGATAGCTGCGTCCTTCCGTCCGGCCGGGGCTGACGATAGACAGCATTTTGGTGTCTTGATCGCCAGTAAAACGCCTCAGCATCAACTGGCTGCGCAATGTTCGCAATGCTTCCACCTCGGGGCTGAATGGATTGTAGGCGGCAACCAGTTTGTCCGAAACACCTTCGTCGCTCTTGTGCAAATAGGGATAATCATACTGGTGAGACAGGGCATGCTGAATATCCGCATGGGTCAACAATTCCAATTGAAGTGCGGCATCTCCGAATCTGAGGTTATCTGTTTTTTGCAGGCGCAGAATTTGCTCCACATCGTCGATGGATAGCTTTCCGGAGTCAATCAGTATTGCACCTATTGACCGGTCTGACCGCGTTGTATTTTGTTGGCTCATCTGCATGTTTTATCTTAATGTCGGGATCGTTCAGTTTAACTTTCAGCGCTGATTAAACATGACGCCTAAACATAATTTCCAAGTTGTAATGCGAATTCAATGCTGCAAACACTTTGCTTTTTAAGTGACTACCTTAATCTTTCCAATTCCTGAAGCAGCGATCTTGCCCTTCTTCAATTTGAACTTGCTTAGCCAACGCAGGATGCCGGCGGGTTCTGTTTTTTGTTTAAATTGAATCAATATTGGCGCACCGATCATTTCTGCCAAAGCGTCGGATGATCTGACACGCTGATCCAGCATCTCGGCAGTAAATGCCCCCCCCACTCCAAGGAAAGTGCTCACGAATATGGCAATCAGCAAATTTTTCATCATCTGTGGTGAAGAACGCTTCGTCGGTTCTGTGGCCGGTGTAAGCACGGTGATATTGGTTTGGTTGGATTGGCTTTGCAGGTTACTTTCCGTAAAATGCTGAACAACAGTGTCATAGGCTCGCTGTGCCGATTGCACATCCCGCTCCAGCACTGCGATCTCATTGCGTTGTGCAAGGTCTTGGATTTCTTTTTGCTTGTGAGATTCAATGGTCGTTTTCAGCTCCGCCCTTTTTTGCAAATTGACATTATTTGCGGTGTTAATACTATTCAGGATACGTTGCGTTTCATCGGCCATTTTCTGTTTGAGCGCTGCAATTTCACTTTCCATTGCCTGATATTGCGGGTTGTTTCTGCCCAGATTAAGACTGGATTCCTGTAGTTTGCTTTCCTGTCTGATAATTTCTGATCTAAGGTTAACAATGACCGGGTTTTGCATAACGTCGGACAGCGTATCTCCGGTACCTATATTTTTTTTCCTGCTTTGCGTATCCGCAGATTGACCCTCAGTTTGAACCAGTTGGCCGGACAGTTCGGCAATCTTGGTGTTTTCAAGACTCTGCACGTTGCTGCCTGCGGTTACCATCCCTGTCTTTTTTTGATAATCGGCAAGACGAGTCTGGGCGTTTTCCAGCTCTTGGCGCAATCCCGCCACTCTCACTTGAAACCACTGCGCATACTGCCTTGCCGGTTCCACTTTCAACTCCAGATTAGTGTTGATATAAGCTTGAGCGAAAGCGTTGGCCGCAACTGCTGCATAGGCAGGATCTTCCGACGTAAAGGAAATTTCGATCATATTGCTGTCACGGGAAGGTTTGACTTCCAGTCTTTTTGATATCAGTTCACCCAACCAGGCTTGTAACGATCCCTTTCCATTCGTCGCATCGTGCCATTGCTGCCTGATCTGCTCGTTCTCATCAAGTTTGAGCAATTTAACCACGCTTTGTGCAACACGCGGGCTGGTAATGATATCAACCTGAGTTGCCACGTAACTGGGTAATGCAATACCGCCCATGGCCATTCCCATCAGCGGGTCGGGTGATTTGACATCCAATACTACTGACGTTGTGGCAATGTATTTATTTGGCATGGTAAGGGTATAGCCAAATACGCACGCGACCGTAACCAGCATCAGTATCAGTGCAATCTTGTAACGCGCCAGCAGAATAATGAAAAATTGTTGAAGGTTCATTTGAGGTTGCGATTAATTTGCTTTAAAAAAGACTTTCACGAACATAAAAAACATCATCCGAGTTGACTCCCGCAGAAAGTTCAAGCGAGATTTGTTCAGGCTTGCCGTCGGCGCCGCGCCGAAATATCTTGATGCTTCTCTGTGAGCCACGCATCGTCGGGCCACCGGCTTGCGCCAAGGCCTGCATCAAGGTCATATTGCGTTCTACGCGGTATGAACCCGGGCGTTGCACTTCACCGTAGATGTAATACATCGGCGCACGATGTACATAAATGATGTCGCCACCTTCCACCAAAATGTCATCCTTGCGGTTGTCATCCAGAAACAAACTGGGAATATCGATTTCCTTGCGAAAGGGTTTGCCGTTTCGGGTACTCGTTAATATAACGATATCTGATCCCGTGCCGGTAGTCCCACCAGCCAATGCCAGCATGTCGGAGATACGCGTATTGAATGTCTCAAGCGGATAACGCCCCGGCCTGTTGACTTGCCCCAGCACCGAGACCTGATTGCCCCGAACTTGCGTCATAACGATATTAACTTGCGGTTGTTGGACGAACTTTTGTTCCTTTAGCATGCTGGCGATTTTTTTCTCGGCTGCAGCAATCGTCAATCCACCCAATTCAACCGAACCCAATAAAGGATAGGAAATTATTCCACTTTCGGAAACACGCACGTCTACGGTCAAGTCAGCATTCTGAAAAACGGTGACGTGCATAGTATCGCCCGCCCCCAGACGATAATCATTACTTTCGTCTACGGCCTGAGCAACCACGCCATACATCACCAGTGACAGTAAAAGTAACAGCCGTATTATTCCCTTACCCAACATGAAATCTCCGCAAATTAGTTTGTTACATTTACCAAAGAAGGCAATTAACGAAGGCCGCTCTGGCTTTCGTTAATTGGCAGCATGGCTTAGAAGGTTTCGTGTTTTTTAAACTCGCTCATTTAAGACCTGTTACACCTTTGGCCAAATCAGACGCTTTCGACTCTTCAGTTGCTTTGACTGACGACTCAGGTAAAGCAGGGTTTGCGTCTGAGGTGGCTTTTGTACTACTCAGGAATTCACCAAAATATTCAATTTTGGCTCCCGCTTTGAGGGACTTGATTTCATTTTCCAATGTTTCTTTCTTGCGGGTATTGTTCAGATACTCTTGAATGGCGTTTGTCGCCGCGCTTTCAGCAACCGGCTCCGCTTTTGAATTGACAATTGCCAACACACTGAGCGACTTGCCCATATCGATAAGAATCTTTTTGCCTGCTTCCAATTTGGAAATCTTGGCAAGCATATCAAGCGGCAACTGCTCGGAAGACTTAACTCCTGACTGAACCGACGTTTTGATATCCTTTGATTTTGCCCAAGCCTCGATTGCATCTTCAGTCTTTCCACTATTGATCATCTGAATTACGGTATCTTTCACTTCCGGCTTGGATTCGATCTCAAGTTCACGAATGGTGAAGATGTGCCTGTCCGAAAATAATTCCGGATGTTCAACATAGAATTTATGAATGTCTTCTGTCGTAGGCTTGGCAATGCCGGATATGATGGGATCCATGTACGCACGGGCTAGAATGGTGTTCTTGGCGCTTTCAATCGCCTGCATAACAGCCGGTGTGCGATCCAATTTCATTTTGACAGCCTGCTGTACCGCAAGGTTTTGCACAATCAAATTGTTCAGCACTTCTTGCTTGGCCATCTCGGCAGTTTTGCCGGGTGTAACTTGAATACTACCCAATGCGGAATTTACCTGACTGATGGTTATCTCTTCAGAATTGACTTTAGCTGCCACTTGTGTGGAAGCGGTTTTTTCTTTTTCTCCGCATCCCGTCAAAAATGATGCAAGCATTATGATTGCCATGAGAGATAACCCGTGGTGGTTCTTAGCCAACTTGGAAGAAAAAGATTTCATAAGTCCTCTGTTAAGATAATATTAATTCAATAAAATTTAAAAAATAATACTCACCTATAGAAAAAACATGCCGGCAAGTTTACTGTAACGTCAAATCTGATAAGGCGCGACTTTCGAACCCCGTCCGCGAGGAAATGATTTTGTTTAAATCACGCTAAATCAGCGCAGTCTGCTAAGGTAAACTAATTAGATTACAGATTGATGAAACAAGTTTTTGCTTTGTTTTTGAAATGTCCTTCAGGTGTTGGGATTTCAATGTTGGGGGTAATTAGAAAGATACTTGCGCGGACAGGCTTACACTTTTGTCGTTATATTCGTATGATTGGTAGTTTGAATAACGCAGAGAACTTTGAAACGAGGTTGAAAGCGTAACCGACCTTTGCGGTGACCAATCAATACCCACCGATTGAACTTGGCTCTCGTCAAATCTGGCTGGCTGATATGGCTCTATCGGACCAAAGTAATTCGCTTTGCTGCGGCTTATCGCAATGTGCATCATTGTTTTGGCGCTAATCTGCCAACTGGGCGCAAATAAGGCCGTGTCGGTAACTGAATAAGTGCTGGAAACATCATACCAGGCACCAATGCTCCTACTCCAGGAAATATTGAGACTGCTCTTGTCGCTGAAACTATACAAGTAATTTAATCCACCCTCGATGCCGCTAAAATCTCGCTGATAAAAAGTTTGATTTTGATGATCGAGATTTATCAAATTTCCGCTGAATACCGACTTACCGCTGAGTACCCAATTGAAATCGAATTCTTTCTGATACTCCGTATTTTGCGTATCAACCAATAAAGAGTAATTCAGAGGGGTGTTGATACTTTCACCCTGACTAACCCGCGAGACGAATGCAATCGAGCTTCCGTCGGCCGGCGCATATTTCACTCCCCAGTCTTTTTCATGAGCAATGCTACTTTGATTATTGATCACTGACTGGCTTGCTGTAGTTGTGGTCTGTGATGCGCCAAACGTCAAATGCCAATTACTTGCAAGCCACCAGTCTGCATTCACATGAGGACTGTCAGCAGTTGTAAGATTTCGGGTGTAAACATGGATATCAGTAAACGTGTTTAATGTCTGGGAACGAGTATCTCCTATACCTGCACTCAGTCTGGATGTAAGGTTCCCGTTCCACGCTGCGCTATAGACTGTGCTGGTATAGTCAAGGTTTGAAAATGTGTTGTATTTATTGTACGTTGCGGTGCCTTTGAATGTTACTTCCTGATTGGCATATTTCTTGTCGAGGTTGATACCGATTGATTCCGTCTGAATAACATCAGACTTGGTGGGTTTCCCGGTTACTAGAAGAGGGTCAACTCCGGTAGGCACCCGAAAAACATTATCGTCGTAATTCAGTCCTGCTGTAGTTGAATAATTCACCACGTCGAACTGGTCGGCGGACGCCGAAATACTAAATAGCAGAACCCCTATTCCGATCCCACCTTTCGCCATTATCTTTAAATTATTTTTTTCGGAAAAACAAGAATTCACGCCAACCTCTGGATTCATTCTCAAAATGAAGCCGGGCAGTTTGCCATCCTTTCATGAATAATTGATGAATCTGCTTGAGTCTCTTTTCCGAATCAACTATTTTTCCTTTGGGCGGTACCTGAGTCAAAGCGAGTTTGCTCAACTAATCGGTAATGTTAATGCCATACTGTAAAATGAGAGTTCTTCTAATAGGCACGAGCAAAGCGAGGACTTTACTCGTGCGAAACTAGCAACCCATCTGGACGTTGTTGCTTAAAAAATTATCCGCGCAACCCAGATACTGAATGAGCAAGAAAGTGTGGAATCATGCCTGATCAAGATTTAAACCCGATGGAAGTAATGCCAGCTCTCTCTGACAAGGAGATGGATGAGCTCGACAGCTTTTTGATGTCCGATGCCACATCCAATGAAGTAATGATGCTGGATTGTCTGGATGGATTTCTAACCACCATCGCTTCAGGCCCGGTGATGCTAATGCCAAGCGAGTGGCTGCCGAGAGTATGGGGGCCGACCGAAGATGATGCCCCGACTTTTGATAGTAATGCGCAAGCAGAAAGAATCATTGGCCTGATCACGCGCCATTTGAATGCCATCGTCTGGAATCTACAACAAGAACCAGACCTCTTTGAACCTGTATTTGACCTCCAAGTCTATGTAGATGATGAACGTGAATACGTCGATGGTGAAATGTGGGCACATGGCTACATGACCGGCATCAATATGCAGCGAGATAGCTGGAAGGCATTATTCGAATCCAAGCACGGGATTGAAGTATTGCAGCCGATTCGTTTACTCGGTTCAGCAGACATCAGCCCGGAAGAGGAAGAACTCATAGCAACACCTGCCCAGCGCGAGGAGTTATCCAAACCCATTCCGGCAAGCGTTGCCTGGATATATAAATTCTGGGCACCACAACGTCGCGCCGCAGCAGAACGCATTACGGGCAAAACCGCTGAACATGAAATTCCAAAAATAAGTCGCAACGCACCCTGCACTTGCGGCAGCGGGAGAAAATTCAAGAAGTGTTGCGGTGCGGCAAATGATTTGCATTGATGCTTAATCAAGCGAAATAGCACAAATGTTTTTACACCATTCGTTCAAGTCAAACTGGAAGTCAACAAGCCAGCCGATGAAGTTCATCAAAATATTATTGACCTTCCTCATTCTCAGCTTGATTCTAGTTCTTGCGGTGGTACTGTTTATTTACATCGCGATTGGCGCTGCGTTCGTGTTCGGATATTTCTGGTGGAGAACCCGGAACCTTAGAAAAAATATGAGAAGTGCTCCACCTCAACAATCACCAGAGGACGGATTGATAATCGAAGGCGAAGTAATTTACGGGACAAAGAAACACCTGAAGTGACCAGTTCTCGGTACCAAGCAGACTTTGGTGTTCTTATGAAAATGGTATCGGCGTGGCCTGCCGCAATGTCCGCTCCGCCTGAACAGTCACAATCGAACTACCGGGGACGGACACAAAATCAATTGGGCTCCGTCCCTTAGACCCCGAACGACTATCGGGAAATGTGACAACACCAAAAGGAATCCAAAGAAGGTAAAGCGGTGCGATGTTTCGCCACAAAAAAATCACCAAGCAAAGGTGGGGTACTCAGTCAGACTACGGTGTGGTTCACACACTCACCGCACGCATCCTGTCAATTTTTTCGATAACAGCCTGATATAGATCATGGTCGGAATCGGGGTTGTCGCGGTCTGGATGGTGTGCACTACGAATCTTTTTTAGTTTAGCCATATCATCGGGTAGGTCATGTACCTTGGTCACCCGGTCACCATTTTTGACCATCGCGCGCTGAAGTTCAGCCTCTGCGCCTTCGCGTGTGTCATATAACTTCTTGCTGCCAAGACGCCAACCATCCTGGTTTTTGCGTGGGGATAGTTTTTCCTTACCATCAAACCAAATCCATTTGCCGGTATCGCTATCTTGTTCAAAATGAACAGTGGTAACGACGTAGGTGAAGTCGGGTGGTTCGATTTCCATGGCGAACAGATTGATGATCTTGCCGACAGTCCCCGCCGTCGCAAGGTAATACGCGCCTGCCTCATGCGGGCAGAACGCGCTGCTGTGCGTTGGTTCAGGCTTGCTGGCGTTACTTGCTGAATTCATTGCAGCCATGCGGCTGAGTGCTTTGCGTTGTGCGTTGGTCACTGGTATTACTCCTTAAAAAAACAAAAGGCCACCTCAAAGGATGGCCTGATTGCTTGCTATCTCTGGCTCCCCGAGTAGGCTTCGAATCTACGACCCGCGAATTAACGCTCGTATTCCTAAGTCACCACTGGTGGTGTCAATCAAATAAATCAATTAAATCAGTTGTATGATTATACCGTACCTGATGTAAATTTGCTGCTCTTACCCTAAAGTCTTAAATACCACCTCCTGCACATCCTTGGACAAGCCTTTGGCTGCTGCGACTTTCTGCAACGCAGCCTGCATCTGTTTCTTTAGCGCAGGCTGGTATTTTTTCCAGTGATCCAGCGTGCGTACCAAACGTGCGGCCACCTGCGGATTGAGCTTGTTGAGCGCGAGCACCTGTTCTGTCCAAAAGGCATAGCCGCTGCCATTCGCTGCATGGAATTGTGACGGATTGCCGTTGCAGAAACTGAAGATCAGGCTGCGTGCGCGATTGGGGTTTTTCAGCGTGAACGCGGGATGGGTCATCAGCTTACGCACCGCTGTTACATCGGTATGCATCGCTTCCGCCTGCAGGCTGAACCATTTGTCGACCACCAGCGCCTCGTTTTTGAAATCCCGATAGAAACGGTTCAATGGCTGTTGTGCCGTCTTACTGCCGGTGTTGACCAAGCACATCAGCGCGGCCAAGCGGTCGGTCATGTTGTCGGCGGAGGCTATCTGCGCGTGAGCTAGTTGCAGCGTGGATTCATCTTGCCAGCCAAGCAGATAAGACAGACACAGGTTCTTCAGACCGCGCTTGCCGGCCGATCTTGCGTCGGGGCTGTATTTGCCGGGTGTCAGGTTGGCCGCATAGACGGCGATGAAATCGGTCTTGAGTCTTTCAGACAACGTCTTGCGCATGCACTGGCGCGCAGTGTGTATCGCCTGCGGGTCTATCACTTCGCACTGTTCGGCCAGCATCAATTCCGAAGGCAGCGTCAGCACCGCCTCAATGAAAGACGGATCAAGTGCCTTGTCGTTGAGCGTGGTGCGCAAGGCGTTGATGAACAGGTCATCCAGCGTCAGCGTCTCACCCGCCTGCACCTGCTTGATCAGATTCAACAGACGTTGCATAGCCAAGCGCTGTCCGGCCTCCCAACGGTTGAAAGCATCGCTGTCATGCGCCATCAGTTGCGCCAACTCCTCGTCGGTATAGTTGTATTCCATCACCACCGGCGCAGAGAAGTTGCGCAGTAATGATGGCGTGGGTTTTGTGATGACGTGGTTAAAGATGAAAGTCTGTTTTGCCTTGGTCAGCTCCAGCACGCAGGTGGTGGCTGGGGTTGAATATACTGCTCCGGCAAGATGCAAGGGCATGTCGAGGCCCTGTTCATCGAGCAGGCCAACCGCAACGGGGATATGAAAAGGCAGGGTTCTCTTTTGCCCGGCGCCTGGCTTGCAGCGCTGGCTGAGCGTCAATTCATAGGTTTGTTTGGCAGCGTCGTAGTGGCTCTGCACTTTGAGCTGCGGCGTGCCGGACTGGCTATACCAGCGCTCGAACTGGCTCAGGTCGCGCCCGTTGCTGTGTGCCATGGCCGCGCGGAAATCGTCGCAGGAAACCGCCTGCCCGTCATGCCGTGCAAAGTACAAGTCCATGCCTTTGCGGTAGCCGTCACGCCCCAGCAGGGTCTGGTACATACGCACCACCTCGGCACCTTTTTCATAAATAGTGACCGTGTAGAAATTGCTGATTTCAACAAAACTGTCCGGCCGCACCGCATGAACCATCGGCCCCGCATCTTCGGAAAATTGCACCTGGCGCAGCGCACGCACATCCTCGATACGCTTCACCGCGCGATCGCTGTCCGTGCCGACCATATCAGCGGAGAACTCCTGATCGCGGAACACGGTGAGGCCTTCCTTCAACGACAACTGAAACCAGTCGCGGCAGGTCACGCGGTTGCCTGTCCAGTTATGGAAGTATTCATGGCCGACTACCGCCTCGATATTGGCGTAATCGGTGTCGGTGGCGATGCTGGGATTGGCCAGGACATACTTGGTGTTGAAAATGTTCAGGCCCTTGTTTTCCATCGCGCCCATGTTGAAGTCGCCCACCGCAACAATCATGAAACGGTCCAGATCCAGTTCCAGCCCGTAACGTTCCTGATCCCAGCGGATGCTGTGCTTGAGCGATTCCATCGCGTGCTGCGTCTTGTCCAGATTGCCCGGCTCCACCCACACTTGCAGCAGCACGCGGCGTCCGCTGTTCAGCTTGAATGTTTCTTCCTGGCACACCAGCTTGCCTGCCACCAGTGCAAACAGATAGGAAGGTTTTTTAAACGGGTCTTCCCACTTGGCATAGTGGCGGCCTTTGGGCAAGTCTCCCTGTTCGATCAGGTTGCCATTGGACAGCAACACCGGATATTTTTTCTTGTCGCCGCGCAGCATCACAGTGTATTTCGCCATCACGTCCGGGCGATCGGGGAACCAGGTGATCTTGCGGAAACCTTCGGCTTCGCATTGGGTAAAGAAATTGCCGTTGGAGACATACAGACCCATCATCGAGGTGTTCTTCTCGGGCTGAACCAGCGTCTCGATCTCCAGCGTGATCTCGTCCGGTGCGTTGGTGATGCGCAGTTTCCCGTCGGCTATTGAGTAACCCTTGACACCTTTGCTGAGCGTCTTGCCGTTCATGCGCAAGGACAGCAGTTTGACACCATCGCCCAACAGTTCCACATCCTTGTTGGGAGATGCACTATTGCGTTGCAAAGTGATGCGCGTGGCCACAAGAGTTGCCGCTGGGTCGAGATCGAAACCCATTTCCACGGTTTTAACCCAATAGGCCGGGGCAGTGTAGTCTTTGCGATGGATGGTAACGTGTGGATTCTTGGTCATGTGCGGCTGGTCAGGAGTGAGTGAGAAAAACCGTATTCTAACAGTGTCGCCTCTGATAGCCTGTCTTACAGGCTGTTAATCACTTCGATGAAGAAATTGATAGCGCGAGTAAAAGTAAAAGAAACCGATCCACGGATTCCAGTTCCGCCAACCACTTCCTTCAGACGATATCCACCTCTTGCTTGATCGGAAGGTGAATTCTAAACGTAGTACCTTTGCCTAATTGGCTTTCCACCTCAATTTTCCCGTGGTGCTTTTGTATAATCCCGAAGGATAGTGACAGGCCCAAACCGGTACCCTTGCCGATAGGTTTCGTGGTAAAAAATGGATCGAAAATCTTTTCCAAATTTTCTTTTGGGATTCCTTGTCCTGTATCGATGATTTCGATTTGAACTTCGTTGCCAATCTGGCAAGTCCGAAGTGTAATAGTCCCCTTATCCGCTATGGCTTGAGCTGCATTGACTAACAGATTCATGAACACTTGATTAATTTGTGATGACAAGCACTCCACCTCCGGAATGACACCGTATTCTTTTACAAGCACAGCCTTGTACTTAATCTCGTTGTTGACAATGTTCAATGTACTCTCCAGCCCTTTATGCAAATCCGCGAAATGCCATTCTTCAGCAGTATCCGCATGTGCAAAATCTTTCAGGTTTTGCACAATTTTCTGGACTCGAATAACACCTTCCCGCGATTCCGCCATCAGGGCTGGCATGTCTTCTTTCAGAAAGGCGATTTCCAATTTGTTTTTCGTGGTATTTATTTTTTCCTTTAGCGCCGGGTCCGAGATCGAATTCTCGGCAAGTTCATACAAGTTAAGCATCTCGAAAGTATCATGAACGTACTTTTCCAGTGTGCCCAAATTCGAGTGTACATAGCCAATCGGGTTGTTTATTTCGTGTGCAACGCCCGCAGCCAACTGACCTATCGAAGACATTTTGTCCGATTGAAGAAGATGATTTTGTGCCTCCTCAAGTTTATTAATTAATAAACTTTGTTCAAGTTTTTCCCGATTCAATTCATCTTCCGACTGCTTGCGTTCGGTAATATCCAGAAGCGTGCCCTGAGAGCGGTGCAGTTTTCCGTTGTCATCGGAAGTGGACTTGCCTCGCTGCTGAATCCATTTGACACGTCCGTCAGGCATGAGCAATCTATGGTTAAAGTCAAAGGAGGTCTGATCCCTCTGTAAATCCATAAAGGTACGATTCACTACTCCTCGATCTTCAGGATGAATAAACTTGATAAATGATTCATAAGCACCATCAAACTGGTTTGGTGAAATTTCCAAGAGGCGAAAAACCTCATCGCTTAAAAGCATTTTCCCGCTCAACATATCCATAGACCAACTTCCAACGTGGGCGATTTTTTGAGCCTCGTTCAGGCGGTTTGAACTCGTTTGAACTGCGTTAAATGCACCCAGAAGAAACCATCCGGCCAAAGCGGTCAAGAGCAGAATACCAAGATTGATTGCCAGCATAATATAAAATTCGTTATACCAGCCCTGCATGTAGTACTTGCTGGCCATTCCAACGAGGACAATGAATGTTCCGTTACTCAAGCGGCGAAAAGAAAAAGTGCGCTCCAAGCCATCCGCTGATGTTGGCGTATGGTAAGTAGCTAAACTCACCCCTGTCTCCGCCAAATGGCGAAATTCTTTCGAAACCGCACTGTTTCCAACCGTTCCGGCCGGTTTGGATGATATATCCGGATGTCGAGCCACTAGGCCAAGATCAGAATCTCGTATGATGATTGCATCATCCGGCCCAAGTCCGAGATCAAACTGCGACAACAGTTTATTAAAATATTCCAAGGAGACCGTGGCATGAACGTCCCCGGCAAAACTTCCATCCTTGTGGTTATACCTGTGTGAAAATACCAGTATGTAATGATTGGTGATGCGTCCCCAAAGTGGTTTGGAAATCCTTAACTGATCGTTGTTGTTGTCTCGATGGTAGATAAAATAATCACGGTCAGATAAGTTGACAGTTTTGCTCGAACCTTTTTCGTAAATAACAATGCCATCCTGATTTGTAACTCGAATGGCCTCGACCTCTGGCATGTGAGTCACGAAACGATCCAAAAACCCTTCTATATTCTGCTTGCCTTTGGGTTTGGCTTCATAGTCTTCAACTTTATCAACAACTGCCCGCAAAGCAATATCAATTTTTTCGATAGAGCTGGAAAGGTTTTGATCAACCGCACCCGCAATGTCTTGAGTTAGCGTTTGTACACGGTATTCATATTGTTGACGGCTTTTAAACAATGAATAACCCGATAGCGCAAGCACCAGAATATTGATGCCAACCAACCCTGAGATCAGAAGTATCCGAGTATTGTATGACGCGTTCATGATTGCCTCACATTACTACAGTATTGGTATCGCAAAGTTATGGTTTGGACGCATTCTGGCGTAAAATCTCCTTCCAAGTGGCAGCCGGTTGCTATCATCTTTGGCCGGACTTTGTCCGTCGGACCTTTCCACTGGTAGCGTCTCTTATGTGATTATAAAGAGACCTTGAATTTTGCGTCAGCACTTCGTCGTCACTCAAACCACAAAACATCGTTCCGGGATACATGCTATCAACTTTACTAGTAGTCGGCTTGGTCGACAACACTATGCTTAATATTGGACTTGTTGTTGAAGAGACGTCTGTCCCGGCTAAATAATATTAGTCGCATGTGTTTCGGATTTGCAACCATAACGCGACGTTCAAGTTCTTATTGCAAATAATTAATCCGTCATGGCCAATTTGGGGACAACGCTAAAAAATGAAACCAGGTTATCGGCCTGATAACGAATCCGACAAATATACAAATACTGCATTACTTTTATCCCAAAAAAAGCCCGGCATTTTCATGCAGGGCTTTTTTTAATTCAAAAAACCGGTTAAGGTGCTTGGATATTGGATGCTTGCTTACCCTTGGGGCCTTGAGTTACATCGAAAGTAACCTTTTGACCTTCTTTAAGTGATTTGAAACCACTCATGTTAATTGCGGAAAAGTGCGCGAACAAATCTTCGCTACCGTCATCAGGGGTTACAAAACCGAACCCCTTTGCATCGTTAAACCATTTAACTGTACCTGCTGCCATGTAATTACTTCCTTTTTAAAATACCGGGAAAACTCCCGTAGAACTATTTGAATCGAAGATTGCACACGGAAACCCAGTACTGCAAACGCTTTGAATCAAATATCTTTGGCCTTTGTACGCTGATTTTGGAAATAGTCAAGCGGATACAATATCGCGGCACAGGTCTCCTCGGAATAGATCGCCAAAATGCAGCCCGTCGCGATTTGAAAAATTATGTCTGCGCATCTTGCTTGACCGACCGGTTTATCCATAATTCAGTTGCGCCAAACAATATCAATTCGATTATGCGGGAAGTATAATTCTAAGTTTTTCTGGATGCCCTCTCATGTGGTTCAAAAATATTTTCGTTTATCGCTTGCCAACCGACTTCAATATAGCCGCCGCAACGCTTCAGGAAAAACTGGCACTTAAACCATTAATGCCTTGCAGTGGCCTGGACAAACAAAGTCTGGGCTGGGTTTCATGCCGCGGAGATGATCGTCTGGTCCACATCGCCGGTAAACACGTTCTATTTGCGTTGGGAGTTGAGCAAAAACTATTACCTGCAACCATCATCAACCGCTTTACTAAAGAACGCGCTGCCGACATCGAAGCGCAACAGGGCTACAAAGTTGGCCGCAAGCAATTGAAAGACATCAAGCAGGCAGTAACTGATGAGCTGCTTCCCAGAGCCTTCGCACTTCAGCGCACAACCTATGCCTGGCTGGACATGGTTAATGGTCGTTTGATTATTGACGCGGCTTCCTCAGCCAAGGCAGACGAGCTGCTGGAACTGCTTGGCAAGACTGTGGATAATTTCCCTGTCCATTTGTTGCAAACCGAGTTATCGCCTATTGCAGCGATGACGGACTGGCTGGCTGCTGAAACTGCACCAGCCGGCTTTACGATAGACCGTGAATTGGAATTGCGCTCTGGCGATGAAAACAAGGCAACCGTTCGTTATGCCAATCATGCTCTGGAGGGTAAAGAAATTTTGACACATATCTCGGGTGGAAAGCGTGTTACCCGTTTAGCCATGACTTGGAATGATCGAATATCTTTTGTACTGAATGAACACCTGCAAATCAAGCGGATTGATTTCCTCGATATCATCAAAGAAAAATCCTCAAAGGTTGCCGATAACGAAGATGAGATGTTTGAACTGGATTTTGCGCTAATGACAGGGGAACTCGCCAAAATGCTGACTACACTGATCAATGCTCTCGGAGGCGAAGATTTAAAGTAAAGCCCACTATCAAATTCAAGAAAATTAGCGTTATCTCTGGTCAGTTTTTCAGCCAACACGGACGCTGAGAAATTTATGGCAAAGCCTACGCTGTAGCGGACCGAAGAGTCCGCTTTAAAAAATTTCATACGATCACTTTAAACTCTTTTTTCTGAGTTTCACGTTTGAAGGACTCCTGTAGCATAGAAACCAGTCCGTTCATTCCCTGCGCTTTGACAATGGAGATCGCCACAATGAGAATGGCATTATCGGCAAGTGCGGAAAAGAACTGTGCGATCAATACCGACACCATGCCAACTGATAGCAATTTTCTTCGTTAGGGTGATTCATAATGCCTCCGCCATTTGTTTCAAGGTCACGTAATCAGTTTTTCCAGTTCCCAACAGCGGAAGTGCATCAACCACCTGAATCTTTCTGGGAACGGCAATCTCTGGCATACCAAGTTGCTTTGCTGCCGCAGACAAGGATTCACGATTCAAGTTTTTATCTGTCGTAAAAAGAACGATTGCTTCTCCGCGTCCGCCATCCGGCTGTGTGGTTGCGCCATGCATACCCGCAGTTGATGACTGGGTGGCGATCTTTTCGACGACTTCGAGAGAAACCATTTCTCCTGCAATCTTGGCAAAACGTTTGACCCGCCCAACAATCGAGACGAAGCCGTCATCATCTATGGATACCACATCGCCAGTCTCATACCAGCCTTCACCGGCATCGGACGCAGGCGGTTGCAATTGACCCGGTGCATCAAAACGATAGTAGCCGGACATTACATTGGGGCCGCGTACATGCAACATGCCACCTTTTTCAATACCGGGGACGGGTATCAAGCGATGCTCAATACAAGGTAGTAATTGTCCCACCGTGTTGCTGCGATACGCCATCGGCGTATTCACAGCCAGAACAGGGGCAGTCTCGGTCGCGCCGTAACCTTCAAGTATGCGAATACCAAATTTCTCGAACCAGATATCTCGCACCGATTCCGAAAGCTTTTCCGCCCCGGCAACAACATAACGCAAGCGGAAGAAGTCATATGGGTGAGCGAACTTGGCATAGTTCCCCAAAAATGTACTAGTGCCAAACAGCACACTGCAATTGCGGTCATAAGCTATCTCGGGAATCACGCGGTAATGTAGCGGGGTTGGATAAATAAACAATTTCATTCCGGTGAGAATCGGCAGCAATGCACCGCCAGTCAGTCCAAATGAATGGAAGATGGGCAAAGCATTGAGCACCTTGTCGTCAGACGAGAAATCGATGACCGAGCGGATTTGTGCAATATTGGAAAGCAACGCGCGGTGCGACAACACTACACCCTTTGGCTTACCTTCGGAACCTGACGTAAACAGTACGACCGCCGGTTTATCGGGATTATCTTGTATTTCCATGAAACGCGGAAAAAACATGCCCAGCAAGACCCAAATTTTGTCACCCAGAGTCATATTAGGTCGCAGGTCTTCGAGATATAGAATTCGGATCTCCTTAAGTCCTGCAATATCTTTTTCAAGTTTTGCCTGTTCAATAAACGCGCGTGAAGAAAAAATGGTTTTAATGCAAGCCGCTGTACAGGCATCTTGCATACCGGCTGTTCCGGCTTTGTAGTTCAGCATGGCCGGAACGCGGCCTTGAGACCCCGTACCGATCATCATGGCCACAGTAACGGCAAGGTTCGGCATCAACAGCCCCACGCATTCGTCAGTCTTGCTGTTGTTGGCAACGATACGTCCCAATGCCAGCGTCATCTTGAGCATGTCACGGTAGGAGTACTCAATCTGTTTGGCATCTTCTACAACCAGCTTGCGACTACCATAGATATCCATGACATCCAGCAGCGCAGAATAAAGCGTTTGTTTTGGGTGCGACTCAAATATCATTTTTTGCATCATCTTGCGCATCGCTTCTCCAGCCTTGCGTCGGCGATGTTTTGTGGTGTCGCCCTCCGGCATGGGGAGCTCAGTAGTATCAAGGGCAGTAATCGTGATCTTAGGAAAGAGGCTGCGAGGATACTTGCCGGAGATACGGCTGAAATAGGTGCGCACCGCGCCATCCAATCGAACCGGCAAGATAGTTGCGCCTGTCTTCGCCGCGACAAATGCGGGGCCTTCGTAGACCTTCATCAACGATCCTGTCACCGTAATACGGCCTTCAGGGAAGATAACCACAGGGCGGCCCGATTCGACCAACTTGATGATCTTCTTAATAGCCATCGGACTCGTTGGATCAACTGACAGGTAATCGGTCAGGCTCAGTATCATTCTGAAGAAGAAATTGCGGGTAACACCGGTATGCACGACAAACACGGGATCAAATGGCAGGAAAAGACCTAACAGCATCCCATCCAAAAATGACTCATGGTTCGCGATCACCAGAAGCTTGCTTGTGTCTATCTTTTTGTCCAGCCCAGAAGTTTGAACACGGAACAAAACCTTGAACACGTGTTTTAGGACAAACCGAATAAAGTTTTTCATTTGAATCCTCTTTATGATTAAACCGCACGACCATCAAATACAACATGCATCTTCTTGTCCTGCAGCTCACTGGCAGGCGTCACTGTTTCACGATTCCATGGGATGCCACCAAAGAACCATGTTTTCCAGAACGTCTGATTCGCGTTCGGGTTGTTCTTCAGCAGGACAGAGAATTTCTCGACTTCTCCGATATTGATGTCAGTCGCTTCGTTCAAAACTTCGCGCACATAACGGGAACAGAACTGTTTGTGGGAATGAAGATTGAACCCGGTGTCATAAAGTATACCGTTACGCGCTTCAGCGGCTTTCCTTAATTTGGCCTGTTGTTCGGGCGTCAAAGGAATTGGAAGCCGAGTAACTGCAACCCTGCCTTTGTCAGATCGTCCAATAAATTTTGTAAAGGTAGTTTTGCCTGATAGAGGAAATCTGCTTTCGGCAATAACGGGGTCGCTGCCAGAAACTTCAATAACAATACCCACATGATTCGTCCATGTTGACGTCGTATCCGCGACCTCGGTAAAAGGTGGAATTGGTATCCTGACAAAAACGACATCACCGACTGCCAGTTTCTTTCCAAGCTCAACTTTGTTGATCACAGCATCTGGAATTTGTTCTGCATTACTTAAACCGGATACTGAAAAAATGAAAGTTGCCAGCACAAGTCCGCCTATCTTTTGGCTAATCATTTGATGCTCTCCTTTGTCCGTTTGAATGGCTAGCAGGATAGTTTATAGAATCATAATATAAAACTATTGACCCTCATGGAATCGAAATATAGACTTATTGGTATTAATTATTGATACTTTAATCCTATGAGCGAAACTAATCAGCTGATTGCTGCCATTAAAAAGCAATTGAAAAGCCAAGGCTTGACCTATCGCGACCTTGCCCAGAAGCTTCAAATTTCTGAACCCAGCGTAAAAAGAATTCTTGCATCCAGCCGCATGACAGTCGACCGGCTTGTGCAGATCAGCAATATTCTCGGCTTCACTCTGGAAGAGTTGTCCAAGGAAGCAAACACATTACAGCCACGGCTGAATACGCTTACCGAGAAACAAGAGAAGGAAATCGTGTCGGATGCAAAACTGCTGATGATTGCGGTTTGCGCGCTTAACCATTGGACAATGGAAGAAATTGTTGCGATATACAACATCTCAAAATCGGAGTGCATTAAATATCTGCTGAAATTAGACAGCCTTCGGATTGTCGAACTGTTGCCCAACAACCGTATTCGTATCATCGTTGCCCGAGATTTTGACTGGCTGCCTTTCGGCCCGATCAGAAAATACTTCAAGGAACGTGGCATGCAGGATTTTCTTGGCAGTGATTTTTCTGGCGAAAACGAATCAATGAACTTCGTGCACGGTATGTTCACTGATCAGGCCTTTGCCCAGATACAGGACGAGATGCGTAAATTCAGGAAAAGGTTTGCCGATCTGCATGAGGAGAGCCTATCTGCACCATTAAATAAACGCAGCGGAATCGGTTTCATGATGGCTTTAAGAAGATGGGAGCCTATAGACTTTAAAAAAATACGGCGTTGATTGGCGATTATTGACGTTCTTTGATTGTAGAGGTTACGCCAAACAATTCATCGGCCATTTCATATTTTCGAGAATGACGAGTAAGGGTGTCGATCCTGCCCATTTCATAGTCCGATAGTCCGCTCCGACATTGATTGAACCGTCACTATTTATGAAGCTCATGGATATTCTGGATATAATTTGGAATAACGATAATTCTAACCGCACGGTTTGTTTCTGCTTGTGAAACAGTGCAATCCGCCTCTCTTGGCTATTAGCTTGTTAAGTTAGCCCAAATTTATGACGAAACTCACATTCTGGAAAAAAACAATATGCTTCGTTCATTAGGCAGACATGACTTTCTGATCCCAACTATCGCAGCCGCTGGCATCATGATGGTGACGATGGGTTTGCGCCAATCATTAGGGCTTTTTGTCGGTCCAATTAGTGCATCAACAGGTATCGGTATTGCTGGCATGAGCTTGGCTCTCGCTATCGGGCAATTCACCTGGGGGGCAATCCAGCCAGTCGCCGGCGCTGTGGCAGATCATTACGGCCCTCGCGTCGTGCTGATTGGCGGCATATTTCTGTTAGCACTTGGTAGCGCAATCACACCATTTATGGATTCCGGTTTTGGCCTGATAATTTCGCTCGGTCTGCTATCGGCTATGGGAGCAGGGGCTGGGAGTTTTTCTGTCTTGATCGGCGCTGCCGCCCAACGTTTGCCAATGGAAGTTCGTGGAACAGCTTCCGGAGTGATCAACGCAGGCGGATCATTTGGTCAATTCGTTTTTGCCCCCATCTTGCAAAAGTTGATTCAGTCATTCGGTTGGATGGGCGCGATGTGGTCAATGGCGATCTTTGCGCTCTCAGCGCTTCCACTGATAGGTACGCTGACCAAGCCGGCGCAGACTTCTTTCAAGCACAAAGACGAAGATACCGGCGTATTAAGAGCGATCAGAAATGCAGTTAAGACCCCGAGCTATCTACTATTACATGCCGGTTTCTTTACTTGCGGATTTCATATCGCATTTTTGGTCACACATTTGCCCGGAGAAGTAAATCTTTGCGGGTTGCAGCCCTCTGTAGCAAGTTGGTCTCTTGCCATCATCGGCCTGGCCAATATATTTGGCAGTCTCTATGCAGGTTGGTGCGTCTCACGTTATCGCAGCAAATATATTCTGGCTGCAATGTACGCGTCACGAGTATTATTGATCGGCTTGTACTTATTAATGCCGCGCACAGAGCTAACTTTCTATTTGTTTGCTGCGGGTCTTGGTTTTACCTGGCTGGCAACTGTGCCCCCTACTGCAGCGATAGTCGGAAAATTGTTTGGTGTACGCTATCTGGGCACATTGTTCGGACTAACGGTGCTGAGTCATCAAATTGGTGGATTCCTCGGGGCCTATCTAGGTGGTCTGGCGATCATTCAGTTTGGTGACTATGGGTGGATGTGGTACGCGGATATGACTCTAGCGGCAATTGCGGCAATTCTCAATCTACCGATCCATGAAGCGCGTGTTGCCACTAATCGGGAACAGACAATCGCTTCCTGAAAAAGCTCGTAAAAAATCAACACCAAGTACGTTGGCTTCACACCCAAAGGGTAGTCATCATTGTTCCTGTATGCGGAAACATTGAAAACGAATTGCTTTGTTTCGGACTTACTGTTCCCTCAACCATGTTTGGGAGCGACCAAACAACGAAACTCCAAGATACCCCCGGACTTCGAGTTTGCCATCAACGACGTGCATCTTGCACCTGTAGGTATTTGCCGAATTCGGGTCGAATATCTCTCCACCGACGTATTTATCTCCATCACGCTTCATGTTCCAAAGAATCTTCATACCTGTAATCGGCTGATTTTTGTTTTCTCCCTCGCACTTGTCGCAAACTGCATTCACATCGTGGCCTTTACGGGGCAACAGCTTAACGATGCGACCTTCAATCAGTCCGTTCTTCTCTTCAATCTGCACCAACGAAGCCGCCTGACCATCAGAATCATCGTACGTCCGCCAAACCCCAATAGGACTATCCTCGGCAAAAGAAAGCGAGCTGGTCATAGCCGTAAGAATTAATGCGGCAAGTACGTAAATAGTGCGTCTCATTTTGCCCCCTTCTTTGCGCGAAAAAAATCCTGATGTAATAGCACCGGTTGCCCGATACAGTTGGTCAATCTTGAAGATCAGAACAAGTGCTTTATCGTTGCAAAACGCCGTAGAACCAACATTCGTATCAAAGCAAAACAGGATTGAAACCTGAATAAACTTTCAGGAAGCAGAATACCCGTTGGGATTTGTCGATTGCCAATGCCAGGTATCCCGGCACATTGCGTCCAGATCCCGCACGGCATGCCAGTCCAGTAGCTCCAAAGCACTTGCCGGATCGGCGTAACATGCCGCAACGTCTCCCGGACGTCTATCGACAATACGGTAAGGTACCGGGTGGCCACTGGCTTTTTCAAAGGCTTGCACCATTTCGAGAACGCTATAGCCGCGCCCGGTGCCCAAATTAACGGTCAGCATGGTTTCATTACTCTTTTCCAAACTTCTGAGTGCCGCCAAATGCCCCGCTGCCAAATCTACTACGTGGATATAGTCGCGCACTCCGGTTCCATCATGCGTAGGATAGTCGTTGCCGAATACCATTAACTCTTGCCGTCTCCCGACTGCAACCTGACTGACGAACGGCATTAAATTATTGGGAATGCCACTGGGGTCTTCTCCGATCAACCCGCTTGCGTGAGCGCCCACCGGATTGAAATAACGCAGCAAGGCGATGCGCCAAGACGGGTCTGCTTTAGCGACATCACGCAAGATATCTTCAATCATCAGCTTGGAACGTCCGTAAGGATTCGTCGCACTCAGGGGGAAATTTTCTTTGATGGGCACGGACTGGGGATCGCCATAAACCGTTGCCGACGAACTGAATACCAGATGCTTGACGCCAAATTCCGCCATCGTTTCAAACAGCGCGATACTACCGCTGACGTTGTTGTAATAATAGTGCAGGGGTTTGGCGACTGACTCACCCACTGCTTTGAGACCGGCAAAGTGAATCACCGCTTTAATGGGATAAGTGCGAAATACTGAGCGCAACGCGTCCCGGTCATTTACATCCGCTTTGAAAAACGGTATTGAACTACCGGTAATTTTTTCCACACGCCTTAATGACTCAATGCGGCTGTTGCTAAAATTATCGACCACGACTACCTTGTGTCCGGCCGAAATCAACTCAACGCATGTATGTGAACCTATGTAACCTGTGCCGCCTGTTATTAAAATCATTTAGCTTGTCCTACGTTACCGCACGCCCCAAGCTTAAGATCTGATTGACTCCGCTACTTCAAGAACGGCCGATGGGTGATTATCAATTCTGGTCAAACACATAGCTGCGAAAACCAAACCAGTGCCCGAAGCGTTGATACGCTCAATATCCGGCATCCGGCTTGGCTTCCTCTTGGGTCATTATACCAAAGGATGGAGAATATCTTCCGGCAATAACCAGACTCCAATCTTTAGTCTCAAGCCGCTACTGCATCCATCAACTCCATATCCCTGCTGGACATGAGTTTTTCGATATCCACCAGAATCAGCATGCGCTGGTCGATGGTGCCCAGCCCCATAATGTATTTTGTATCCAGCGAAGCAGATAATGTTGGCGCTGCCTTGATCTGATCCGGTGTCAGCGTCAGCACATCGGAAACGCTATCGACCACCACTCCGACCACGCGGGTACCCAGATTGAGAATAATGACCACCGTGAACTGGTCGTAGTCCACTTTGCCCAGATTGAATTTGATGCGCAGATCCACGATCGGCACGATGATGCCGCGCAAGTTGATCACCCCCTTGATAAATGCCGGCGTGTTGGCGATGGCAGTAACCGCGTCGTAACCGCGTATCTCCTGCACCTTGAGAATATCCATGCCGTATTCTTCGGCACCCAGGGTGAATGTTAAAAACTCGCCCCCGGCACTACCGCTGGTATTTGCTGTATTTATTTCAGTTGCCATATCGGCCTCCTTGGTTTTGTTAGGATTCCGGATCTAGGATTAAAAACCCCTGCTCCGCTCGCCTAAATCCCGCTCTTAAAACTCTTCCCATTCTTCGCCATCTTTAGCTGATTTCGCGGGCAGCGCTTTGGAGTTCGCGGTAGCCTTCTTGGCGGGTGCCAACGCCGGTTTGCTAATATGCTGGACAACTGCACGTGTGACAACCGGAGCCGCAGCACGGCTTTGTTGGCCTTCGCTCAGTTTGAATACGCTGACCGCATGGGCAAGGTTTTGCGCTTCCTCTTCCAATGATTCCGCAGCAGCGGCAGCTTCTTCCACCAGGGCTGCGTTCTGCTGCGTCACTTCATCCATCTGGGTAATAGCCTTGTTCACTTGTTCGATGCCTTGGCTTTGCTCGTTGGATGCCGCACTGATCTCGGCCATAATGTCGGTCACACGTTTGACCGCGTTTACAATCTCTTCCATAGTCTTGCCCGCATCGTCCACCAGTTTGGTGCCCACTTCGACTTTTTCGACGGAATCCCCGATCAGTGTTTTGATTTCTTTGGCCGCTGCCGCGCTACGCTGTGCCAAGTTGCGAACTTCGGCTGCCACCACGGCAAAACCGCGTCCCTGTTCACCTGCCCGGGCCGCTTCCACAGCCGCGTTCAATGCCAGAATATTAGTCTGGAACGCGATGCCGTCGATCACGCTGATGATGTCCACGATCTTACGCGAAGATTCGTTAATCGCACTCATGGTACCGACAACTTGCTGCACCACGCCGCCGCCCTTTATCGCCACTGTACTTGCGTTGTTTGCCAGTTGGTTCGCCTGTTTGGCGTTGTCAGCGTTTTGCTTTACAGTTGAGGTGAGTTCTTCCATGCTGGCGGCGGTTTCTTCCAGGCTGGAGGCTTGTTCTTCGGTACGCTGCGACAGGTCGGTATTGCCACTGGCAATCTCTTTGGAGGCAGTGCCAATGGAGTCAACCGAGGTTTTAACATCCACCACCAGTTTCTGCAGGTTGCCCACGGTGGTATTGACGGCATCTTTGGTTTCACCGAACAGACCCGGATAGTCTTTGGTAATGCTTTGGGTAAGGTCGGCGGCAGCCAGTGCTTTAGCCACGCGCACCACATCGTTAAAACCCACATCACAAGTTTCGGTGAGCTTATTCAGATCTCTTACCATTTCGCGGAACATGAATTCAAACTGGTCTATGTTGCCACGTTTACTAAAATCGCCTTGGGCGCCGGCTTCTGCCAGCATTTTGATTTCGCTGCTGATATTCAACAATGCTTTTTTGACGCCGTCGATGGCTGCGGTAATTTTGGCCTTTTCGCCGGGGAGTTTATCCATATCGAGGGAAAAGTCTCCCCTGGCATATTGGGAGATCACTTCAACGATTCTCATCTTTACGGCAATGTGCGAACCCACCAGCTCATTCAGCTCCACCGCCATTTTGCCGTAGGTGCCTGAAAATTTGCTCGCATCCATGCGATCACTGATCCAGCCTTCGCCATGCTTTTTGGACATAGCGGTCTGCGCGATGACAAATTCGTTTATGGCGTCTTGCATTTGCTTCATGGCTGCCATGATGCTGCTGGTGTCACCGGCCCTGAGATCGATTTTTGCGGTCAGGTCTCCGTTGGCAACCGCCAGCGCTATTCTGGCTGCGACATCAGGCTCTCCACCCAGTTGCTTCATCAGGTTGCGTACTATCCAGACAGCAATGCCAACGCCCAGCAAAATGGCGATCAAACCCAGAGAAATCATCAAAGTCTTGGAGTTTCCATACGAAACTTCGGATTGTTTTGCGCTTTCATTCATTAACTCGGCCTGGTAAGCCGACAAGCCCTCAATCGCTTTGATGAAAGTATTGTTGGCAGGAACAAAGTTGCCCAGCAAAAACTCTACTGCTGCTTTTTGGTCTTTCTTTTCCAAATCAAAGAATGTGCCATATTTTTCCTGTAAATTTGCGCGGGCTTCGCTGACAACCTTGAATAGGTCACGACCTTTCGGACTGGTGATTAACTTATCAAGTTTGTCCAAATCATCTTTATTGTCAGCCCGGTCTTTATCAATTTCCTGACGATTTTGCTGTTGTTTTTCTGGGGCACTGACTAATACGAGATTCCGCATTAATCGTCCGATATCAAGGGTGTTTATTAAAATCTTATTCGCCAACTCTACTTTAACGTATCGATCCGAAACAATGAGTTGCGTCTCGCTGTTCATCGTGGACATATTCTCGATCCCGACTGACAGAATAACGATGAGCAAAAGAATAACAACGCCGAATCCCAACCCCAAACGTGTTCCCACTTTCAAATTTGCTACTGACATTTGCATACCTCCCTCAATATCTATTGCTATTAACTGCCAACTGTTTAGTGAAATTTTTCTCTATGAACAAATGACCACTCGGCAATACCGTCTCGCAGTAACGAAGCGGCGTATCCTTTTTGCTTTAGTAGCGCAACGGCATTCCTTGCCATCAGGCAATAGGGGCCCCGGCTGTATGCAACAACAGGCCGATCTTTGGGCAATTCCGGAAACCTTTGGCGCAATTCATCAAACGGAATCGACCGGGCAAAGGGAAGATGCTTAACAAGGTATTCATCCACTGATCTCACGTCCAACAACACCAGGCTACCTTTACGCGCTGCCAACATTAGCCCTTCATGATCAAGCGCCACCAGGTCATCCGGGTTCGGGCATATCTGGTGCAAAGCAGATTGCAGTTCCGTCAGGTGCTCCTCGGCGATTGAGTGAATTTTTACCCAAGTGTACGCAACTTTTTTATTCGCCAACCTGTAGTAAATATTTTTACCGCTGCGTTCGGTTTGAACCAAATGTGAAATACGCAATTCGCGCAAATGGGAACTCGTGAGCTTGTGACTCATTGACGTTTCATGTGCAAGCTCTTCCACAGTCTTTGGCCCCTGGCACAGCAATTCAATCAGCTCCAAACGCTTTGGGCTTGAGTAAGCTTTGCCGATACGCGCGACCTGCTCAAACAGAATATCTTTTATTTTTCGATCAAGCGCCATAAAAACATTCCAATACTTTCTGGTATGTCAATATACGCTTACGAAATTTGCTTAGTCAAGCGGCAAGTAGGATATCCATTTATAACAGTTTAACTGTAGCCTATTGCAAGCAGCCGATTATTGAACAACATATATTCAGACTAATTTTAATTAGCCTGATATTAACCATTCTGAAATAGTGTACAAATTTTCAGTTTCATCCCTATGAGCATCAATTGCATACCCCATATGTCACATTTCCACAAAATATATTCGCGGCGTACTAAAATGCAATTCGCATGCTCAACTCTGCAGTTCGTAAACGGGGGATTTAGATGAGAGAAGAAACGCGCTTATCTTTGCGTCTTGCGCTTATCTACTTGGCATTTGGAATGCTCTGGATATCGCTGAGTGATGCTTTGCTTGCGACCTTCATTGCTGATAGCTCAGCCCTTTCCCTCTTTCAGACATTCAAAGGCTTCCTGTTCGTTGCCCTCACTGCCGCACTTGTATTCTTCCTGGTAAAACGAGTTCTAAAGCAACAATCGGTGTCTGAAGAAAAACTGCTCGAAAGTGAAAAACGTTTGCAATTTGCCCTGGCAGGTTCCGGCGATGGTGTGTGGGATTGGAACCCTCAAACCGATGAGGCCATATTTTCCAAGCGCTGGAAAGAAATAATCGGCTACGCCGAGCACGAGTTTCCAAACACCGGGGCTGCCTGGGTAGAGCGTTTGCATCCTGATGACAAAGTTCGCGTGTTATCCGCAATACAAGAATATTTCAACGGCAACACATCGTACTATGTTGCAGAATTCCGAATGCGTTGCAAAGATGATTCCTGGAAATGGATTTTGGCCAGAGGAATGCTGGTCAAACGGGATGCCGACGGCAAACCGTTACGGATGACGGGCACTCACACCGATATCACCGAGCGCAAATTAGCTCAGGTAGCGTTGCAGCAAAGTGAAAAAACCTACCATTCCTTGTTCGACCACATGATCGACAGTCTGGCACATTGTCGAATTATTTTCGAGGATGGCAAACCGGTGGATATGGAATATCTAGCCGTCAATCCCTCCTTCGAACAGGCAACAGGATTGAAAGACGTGGTGGGGCGATGTATAAACGAAGTTATTCCCAATTACAGCCGGGATAACTCAGATTCAATGGAAGTTTTCGGAAAAGTGGCAACGGACGGTATACCCCGAAGCTGGGAGCACTATCTGGCAGCACTGGATCGCTGGTATTTATTCAAAATTTATTCTCCGGCGCGAGGGGAAGTGGTCATCGTATCAAACAATATTACTGAACAGAAGAAAGCCGAACAAACGCTTTTAAGTGAAAGTAAAAAGAATATCGCACTGTTACGCAATGCCAGTGACGGCATTCACATTCTCGATACAGCCGGAAACCTTATTGAGGCAAGTGATTCGTTTTGCGCCATGCTGGGTTACCGCCGCGAAGAAATAATCGGGGCCAATGTTTCCAAATGGGATGTCAATTTTACCGTTGCCGATCTCTCCGCAAAAATTAAAGAAATAATTGCACATGGCGGAAGAAGTCAAATTGAAAGAGTACAGCTTCGCAAAGATGGTACTAATTTGTCCGCTGAAGTCAGTATCTTTCCGCTGGAGTTAGACGGACAGAACCTATTGTTTTGCTCCTCACGCGACATTTCCGGGCGCATAAAAATGGAAATGGAGCAACGCATTGCCGCCATTGCTTTTGAATCTCAGGAAGCAATGTTAGTTGCCGATTCGCACAGAAATATTCTACGGGTGAACAAAGCTTTCTGCTTCACCACCGGTTATTCGGAAAACGAAGTGATAGGCAAGAATCCACGCATGCTTAGTTCGGGACGACATGATTCGGCTTTCTATAAGTCCATGTGGGAAAGCATCGCCACTACCGGTAACTGGAAAGGTGAAATCTGGAACAGAAGAAAGAATGGCGATATTTATCCTGAACATCTAACCATCAGCTCGGTAAAAAATGCAGAAGGTGTCGTTACAAATTACATCGGAACATTTATCGACATCACCTCCAATAAAGCAGCCGAGGCTGAAATTGAGCATCTGGCCTTCTATGATGCGCTTACCCGCCTACCCAATCGCCGACTGATGCTGGACAGGCTTAAGCAGGCTATGGCCTCATGCAAACGTACCGGGCAAGATGGTGCGCTTCTGTTCATCGATCTGGACAATTTCAAAACACTCAATGACACACTCGGCCACGATATCGGCGACTTGCTTCTGCAACAAGTTGCATCCCGGTTGAGTTCCTGCATACGCGAGGGTGACACCGCAGCACGAATCGGCGGTGACGAATTTGTAGTGGTTTTGGAAAACATCAGCAAAGATACTATGGTTGCCGCAGAACAGGCTGCCATCGTTGGCAATAAAATACTTTCAGCACTCAATCAGCCTTACCAACTTGTGCAACACGTACACCTTAGCACCCCCAGCATTGGTGTCACTCTGTTCAATGACAATTCGCCGTCGATAGATGATCTATTAAAAAAGGCTGATATTGCCATGTATCAAGCCAAAAGTGACGGGCGTAATTTACTGCGCTTTTTCGATCCCCAGATGCAAAAAACCCTTAACTACCGCACCGCACTTGAAGGCGAATTACGCAAGGCACTGGAGAACAATCAATTTCATCTGTACTACCAATTACAAGTCGCTGTCGATCGGGCCGCACCGTTTCACAAGCCGTTTGGCGCAGAGGCATTGATACGCTGGATTCATCCCGAACGCGGCCTGGTTTCCCCGGCAGAGTTTATTCCTCTGGCAGAAGAAACCGGTCTGATTTTACCAATCGGACAATGGGTACTGGAAACCGCTTGCGCCCAACTTAAAGAATGGCGGCAACATGAGCGAACCAGAAACTTCATTTTGTCTATCAACGTCAGTGCCAGGCAATTTCGTCAAGCCGGCTTTGTTGATAAAGTACACGCGGCTATACATCAATATAATATTGACCCAATGCAACTTAAGTTGGAACTGACCGAAAGCATGTTGCTGGATAATATTGAAGAAACCATCGCGACGATGCATTCTTTAAAAAAAATCGGTATCAAATTTTCGCTGGATGACTTTGGCACCGGCTACTCGTCTTTGCAATACCTCAAGCGACTACCCCTGGACCAGCTCAAAATCGATCAGGCTTTTGTGCGCGACATTTCCTCCGACAGTAGTGACCGTGCAATTGTTCGCACCATCATCGCCATGGCAGAAAGTCTAAATCTGAATGTTATAGCCGAAGGAGTGGAAACGGAAGAGCAGAAAAGCTTCCTGCTCCAAAAGGGATGCACCCACTACCAGGGTTATTTATTTGGCAAGCCGTTGCCGATTGATCAGTTTGAAGAGTTGTTGAAAAAACAGCTCGCATAAACGATGCTCAATCGTGGGATTATAAAGGATACAACTCTGCTTCCCCCTCCGGCCTTGTTTTAAAGCGCTTGTGCAGCCAGAAGTATTGCTCCGGTATTTCGAGTGCTCTCTGCTCGATAAATTCATTCATGCGGCGGGTGTCGGCGATTGCATCTCCGGTAGGATAGTTTTCCCAAGGAGGATAAAAGGTCACCACGTAACCTTGCGAACCGGGCAACAAACGCGTGATGCAGGGAACGACAGCCGCTTTTGTCATTTCGGCAAGTCGGGGTAACGCTGTAATGGTTGCCGCCGGTACGCCAAAAAATGGAATGAACGCACCGTCCTTGACCGTTTGATCCTGATCGGGCAAATAGAAAAATGGGCTCCCCTCTTTGAGCGCCTTAACAATAGGGCGCAGCCCTTGCTGTCTGGAGAAAATTCGTTGATGCCCCCAGCGAATGCGTTTTTGATATAAAAGATCGTTCAAGTAACGGTTCTTTTGTTCCGAATAAACGCTGATGGAATCGACCTGCTGCGAAATCCAGGAACCGGCAACATCCATCCCCACAAAGTGCGGGGTTAAAAAGATTGTGGGCTTGCCTTTTATCGTATTGAAATGCTCAATGCCTTCAATTTTGATCAGACTGTTTATGCGCTCTTTGCTGGACCAAAATAAAATTGTTCGCTCAAGAAGCCCGCGCGTAAACATTTTAAAATTATCACACAGCAGGCGTTCACGCTCTTTTTCGCCCATTTCGGGGAAGCATAATTTCAAATTGATGCGCCCGACGTTGCGCCTTTCGGTGGCGAGCTTATAAAGTAGCCAACCCAAGGTGTTACTTATCCACACCAATACAATAAGTGGTAGGAAATGCATCAGCCACATTATAAAAACACCGATCCTTGTCATCATTTGAAATTATTACCCGTGCTTGTCGGGCTGAAACTCAGCCTTGCCTGATTTAAAATATTTTTTTCGCAAACCATAAAAACAATCCCGGAGTTTATTGAATTTCCTGCTCTGATACATTGGCCGGTATCACGCTTGATAAATAGGCCCGTCCGGAAAAACTGCGCTGGTGTCCGCCTGATTCGATCACCAAATCGGCTTCGTGCTGGCTGAAAAAGCGGTGGCCTGCGTTACTCTGCTTGGCTTGACGGGCTACCATAGTATCAAAATGCACGCCCAAAAGTTGTTTGAGATTGGGAATAAACGGGCCGTTCCAGGTTACTGCAAACACAATGTCATTATTGGATACATATTGCCGCACAACAATCCCGGAGGGCAACGTTGTTTCATGCACGGTATAACTCCCGTTCGTGGCAAGTGTCTGGCGAGCTGCATGCTCCACCTTCATGTTTACCCGATCATTCTCGACACTGGCACCATCTCCCCCGAGCATTGCCTGTGCTGAAGTAACGTAGCATATAGATGCCAGAATGCAGCACAAATGATACGCAATATTTTTTGCAGAATTATTCATAGGCTAGATACAAATTCCTCAGTTAGTATGCCCAAAATGGACCCGACTGCACACCGGTTACGCTAACTCCCTTAATGGCGGTGAATACGGATCTACCATAAAAGAAGGGCAGCCCCCAGGCAAATGAATTTTTCGAGCCCGGCCCGCCAATGTTTCCCGCCACAATGTTGTAGTTAGAAAAAAGTGTATCCGCTGCGACGATGGTGGGGGCTGGCGAAGTCACTGTAATTCCTGAACTTCCATTTGCCGCTGATAATGTCATGGTGGAGGTCGGACAATACGTCCATGTATTTACCGTACACTTGGGGATACTTGTGTCGTTGAAAAACAAACCATTTGATCCGCTATCCAGATAGCTTGCGGTTAGCGTTGAACCATTATAAGTCGTCGTAAATTCCCCATAATTATTTACAGCATAGACAGTCCCTGTAAGCCCATTGTTCGACTGGGTTCCTATACCGAAGTAAAGTGTGCCGGTAAGGCTCGTTAAACCTGTAGGGGGTACGGTTTGAGAAAAAGTAATTAGCGTCCCATTATTGTCTGTAGTAAAACCTGCGACCGGATTCCTGACCACTTGTGAAGCTGTCACGCTCGAATTGCTACAGCCAGTTGAGGTGCATGTATAATAGGCGGGCGAATAAGCTTCTATCAGACAAATATCACAATCGTTTATAAAAGGGCCAACCCCCAGAATGCCATTTGAACCCAATGTAGCAAGCGTGTCTTGAATAGTTCCCGAGCTTGCACAATCTGTCGGGACATTGGGCGCCCCTCCCGGATAGTCTCCAATGTCGTGAATCGAAACATTTTTTGCAACTTCGCCACCGATATATATATCGGCTTTGCGTACTGAGCCCCAAATCGAGCCAACCACAAACTGAACACACTCCCCGATTGCTTGTCCATTGGATGAAGTGACCGCCGGCAAAGTCAGGTTGGATGAAAGCACGGAATTAAGTAGCCTGAGTCCGTACGAACCGGTATCAAGAGTAACGTGGTCTATGGTTTGGCATGCAGCCGAGCCTGCTGTTGTTCCCGGTGGGCATACTGTAACAGTGACATAGCCGACATTAACTGAACTTGATCCCGCAACAGGGCCACCATCCACTATAACAGGCACAGAATTACCGCTTGCAGTTGGAATAGTCGTTAGTGCACTGCTTCCTGTTCCAGTCTTGTTGATAATGTTTGTGGTGGTATTTGTGCTGCTGGAGGTCGAAGATTTGCTACTCCCGCTACAAGCAACCAGCAACACCGCAATTGCGATTATGCTTACAGGAATTTTAATACCCACCGAAAAGCATTGCTGAATACTCATTCCGACCCTCTAACGACAGTATGAATTGATTTTATTTATTTCATTTCCATGATTTTAACCCAATTGTTAAGCAGTCCATAAATAGTCTTTGCTTCATGCACTAAAATTGAGGCTCGTACACAGGATAAACTCCGGTTATGATGCCGGATACTTTAATTCCAAGCGAAAGACCGATAATGTTCACTCTCACCTCGATACTAAGCTATCTCGTCACTGTTGTGGTTTTCTACTTCACCGCCAGATACATCAATCGCGCCATGGCAGAAAAAGGCATTCCCAGCGGAATGGTGCGCTTGATCCTGGTATGTTTTCTCGCTGCCGTCGTAGCCCTGTTCGCCGGAGCCGGTGTCGATTTGATCGGTGACACCCTCTCGCCACCTGTCCAAAATACAAAATAGCAAGTTCAATATTTATCCTCACCCTTAACTTTGGTATGGATATTGCTGATGACATGGCTCCATCATTAATTTACGACAAGGTGCCCCATGCTATTCGACGCATACGAACAAAAAGGTTTGCTGTTCAATATGAACTTCAAGGAGTCCGAAGGAAGCTACTCAGCCTACCGCGGTGACCTGGTTTTGGAATTGGGAGAAATCGGTGACGCCCTCGGCCACCGCAAGCCCCCAGTATCAACCATCAAAAACACGATCGTCTTGGCAGATAACGACAAAATCAAACTCTATGTTGGCAGCTTGGACGATCTCGCGCTATTGCCCAAAGTACTGGATTACTACCAGGCTGATTTTGCTGCTGATGTACGTATCATCCTGTTCGTCGTCAATATTAATAAACCGTTGATTATCGATATCAAAGGACTGAGCCTTGCCGCAATCGGCATGCAGGAAGGCCTGATCTGGAACGAACTGATAGACATTGCAGCACTGGACAAGAGCGATTTCAAGGGTCAGTCAGCTACGGGAAAGATTGTTACAGTGCATAAAGCGCTGTCTGATTACAAGCCCAAGGGCGACAAGGTGACTTTTGAAGAAGCGCTGACCCGTACAGTGGAATTAAAACGTGCCGGTCGCGGGCCTGTCTAAACTTTCCGTCGTATCACCTGCCGATTGTCGCATTTACTACAATCGGCAGGTAAATTTCTAAGGAGCATTTATGTCTCGCATCGGCCTCTTCTTCGCCAGCAGCAGCGGCAACACCCGGCGCATTGCCAAGGCGATCAAAAAACGTTTCGACGATGACACGATGGCCGAGGCGCTCAATGTCAACAAGGCCACGCCCGAAATGGTTGCCGGATATTCTTACTTGATCTTCGGCACCTCGACCTTGGGCGGAGGGCAATTGCCGGGGCTTTCCACCGATTGCATGGGCGGGGGCTGGGAAGAGTTTTTGCCCCAACTCAAAGAAGTGGATTTCACCGGCAAGACTGTTGCACTGTATGGCCTGGGTGATCAGGATAAATACCCTGACGAATTTGTTGACGCTTTGGGTGAGATTTACCACTTCATTGTAGCGCGCGGAGCAACAGTCGTTGGTGCCTGGCCCGCGGACGATTATGATTTCATTTCTTCCAAGGCGCTGGTGAATGACGAATTTGTCGGCTTGGTTCTGGATCATGAAAACCAAAAGGCGCTTACCGATGCACGTTTGGACAGTTGGATTAAGCAGTTAGCACCCGCCTTTAAACTCCCTCTTTGATGAACCTCTAAAAATTCAATTTTCGTCGCGATACTGCGTTGCTTGCAAAAAATTACTTCTTACATATCAAACATATGCTGCGTCGCAATTTTTTGTTCGCGCCTTGTCTGGCTTAGAAAATTGAATTTTTAAAGGCTCATTCCTTAGCAAATCTTTGCCATTGGCACAGCTTTCGCTTAGAGTTCCGTAGGGAAAACTACAGGGCACTAATATGCAACTCGCCACCGATGAATACGCCAGCGTTACTGCCTACGATGAATTGCTTGATCAAAATTTGCAGCCCCGACCTGCGGCACGGCATTTATTTGACTATCTGAACTCATTGACCGAGCAAGAACTGACGGCCCGCCGTCAGGCAGTGGATGCCACCATCATGGCGATGGGCATCACCTTCACTATTTACAGCGAATCCGGCAATATTGACCGCGCTTGGCCATTTGACCCCATTCCCCGTGTTATGGCGCGTAAAGAATGGGAACGGATCCAGGAGGGACTCAAACAACGACTGACCGCGCTCAACCTGTTCATCAATGATCTTTATAATGAACAACGCATCATTAAAGATGGTGTATTCCCTGCCGAAGTGCTGGCTGGTTCCGGCAACTTCCGCCCGCAATGTGTCGGCATCACGCCCCGCTTTGGCGTTTGGGCACATATTTGCGGCACCGATCTAGTGCGTGATCGGGACGGCACTGTTTATGTGCTGGAAGATAATTTAAGGGTTCCTTCCGGCGTTTCCTATATGCTGGAAAACCGCCAGATCATGAAACGGATTTTTCCTGAAGTATTTCGCACCACGAATATTTTGCCCGTGGACGACTACCCTACACAACTCTACCAAACCCTGGCCGCGCTCTCGCCCCGCCCCGGCACCCAGCCTGTAATTGCGGTGCTGACGCCCGGCATTTATAACTCCGCCTATTTCGAGCACAGTTATCTTGCCCAACAAATGGGTGCCGCGCTGGTGGAGGGTTCCGATTTAATCGTGGGTAGCGACGATGTTGTGTACATGAAAAACATTTCCGGCCTGGAACGTGTGGATGTCATCTACCGCCGTATCGATGATAATTTCCTTGACCCCGAAGTCTTCAATCCGGATTCGCAACTGGGTGTACGCGGCCTGATGAGGGCATGGCGCAATGGCAAAGTCGGTATTGCCAATGCCCCCGGCGCGGGGGTGGCCGATGACAAAGTAGTCTATGCGTTTGTGCCGCAAATGATTCGATACTATTTGGATCAGGATGCCATTCTTGCCAATGTTCCGAGCTATTTGTGCATGTACGATGACCAGCGCGATTACGTATTGGCGAATCTGGACAAACTGGTGGTAAAACCCGCCAATGAATCCGGTGGCTACGGCATGATCATCGGCCCGCGCGCCACGCCCGCAGAGCGTGCCGAATTCGCCAAACTAATCCGTGCCAATCCCCGCAACTACATGGCGCAACCCACACTTGATATTTCCACAGCCCCGACGCTAGTGGATGGCAAGCTGGCGCCACGGCATTTGGACTTGCGGCCCTTCGTGCTGCAATCGGACAAGCTTTACGCCACCACCGGCGGACTCACCCGGGTTGCCCTGCGCAAAGGTTCGCTGGTGGTCAATTCATCACAGGGTGGTGGCAGCAAAGACACTTGGATCGTCGAAGAGGGGAGCAACTGATGTTAGCCCGTGCCGCAGAAAATTTATATTGGATGGCGCGCTATCTGGAGCGCGCCGAGAACACCGCACGCCTCATTAACAGCACCACGCATGTCTTGCTCGACCTGCCCTTGGGCGCGTCCTTCGGCTGGTCTAATATTGTTGAAATCGTCGGACTGGACAGCCTGTTTCAAAAAAACTATCCGCAAGCCGATGAACAGGCCATCATGCGCTTTCTGATTGAAGATGCCGACAATCCAAGTTCTATCTTGTCCTGTGTTCAATATGCGCGCGAGAACACCCGTACCTTGCGTGAAATTTTGCCTGCGGAAATGTGGGAACGCATCAATAGTCTGTTTCTGTATGTGCGGGAAAATGCCGCTATCGCCTGCCGCAGCCGTCGCGATCGCTATATGGTCCTGAATAACATCATTGAGCAACGCCACGCCATTGTCGGGCTTGTCTCCGGCACCATGGCGCACGATCTTGCCTACCAGATCATCAGACTCGGGCGCAATATCGAGCGTGCAGATATGACCACGCGTATCCTTGATCTCAATTCGGCAATCCAGTTCCCCAAAGACAGTATTGCGCAAGAAGCGTTACTGGAACGGATATGGATGAGTACGCTTAATTCCTTGTCTGCCTATCAGACTTATCGCCGCCTGATATCAATGCATGTCCGCCGCAGTGAGGTAATCAAATTTCTGATTCATGATATGCGCTTCCCGCGTAGTGTTGACTATTGCCTCAGCGAAACAGAATCCTGCCTCAAGTTAATGCCACGCTCCGGGCAACTGCAACAAATTACAGCCAATCTGCGCCTTGAACTATCGCAGCGCTCGACTGAAAATCTTGATGTTGACGGTTTGCATCAATATTTGGATCAATTACAAGTCGATTTAGCCGTCGTTCAAAACGCACTTAGCCAGAACTATTTTCATGCCTATGACCACGACGAAAATCCGGATGCGAAGCCCAAAGCAGAATCCGCACACTGAATCCGGATTTGCACCTGATGCAGGGTGCATGTTAGTGTCTGAAAATTAAATAACAATTCATTCAATATTTCACTACTCACTGCTTTCCCATGACCTATTGCGTTTCTATCAATACCGACCAGGGGCTGATTTTCTGTTCCGACTCCCGCACCAATGCGGGTTTCGACAATATCTCCACCTATTCCAAGATGCACACATTCGTGTGGCCATGCGAACGCACTTTGGTTTTGCTTTCGTCCGGCAATCTGGCAACTACTCAATCCGTGATTAAACGATTATGGAGCGACATTGAAACTGACGCCCCGGTAAATCTGCGCAGCGTGGCTAATATGCTGGGTGCGACCGACTATATTGCCAGCGTAAGCGCTTCCGTGCAAAAACAGCATACTGATCGCGACTCATCCAATACCAATTTTGAAGCCACGTTTATTTTAGGCGGACAAATTGAAACCGAGCGCATGGAAACCCTGCTGATTTATCCGCAGGGCAACTACATTCACGAATCCAATGTACACCCTTACTTGCAAATTGGTGAAATTAAATACGGCAAACCAATCCTTGACCGGGTGATCAAACGCAACACCCCTTTGGCTCACGCGGCTCGTTGCGCACTGGTCTCCATGAACTCCACCGTGCGTAGTAACCTGACCGTAGGCCCGCCGATAGACTTGCTGATCCTTCCAAAAGATCAGTTGGATTTCGGCCAGCGCATGACCTTGACGGAAGATGATCCGTTCGCAAAGCAAATTTCCGAGTCGTGGAACGAGGGGTTGTTGCTGGCACTTGATAATTTGCCGCGCTTTCCCTGGGAATATTAGGTAACTATCGGGAGCCTCTTAAAATCCAATTATTTAGAGGCTCCCAATAGGAAGGGAATTGCGCTTAGATCGACGACTTGACCGACACGGCTAACGCCGTCGTTGGTCTGCCAATGAGTTTACTCAGTTGATGACCGTCATCGTACAGCGCCCCCTTGGAAACACCCGTATCTGAATTGGCGAGCAAGTCGGCAATCACCTCCGGCAACCCGACTTGAATGAGCGCATTCTTGAAATCTGCTTCGGGCAAATTCACATAACCTATGCTCTTCCCGCTCTGGCGTGAAATTTCTTTGGACAGTTCTGTCAGTGTGTAAGCACTGTCGCCAGCCAATTCATATACCTTCCCTGCCTGATTATCTGTTGTCAGCACGGTCGCTGCTGCTTCTGCGTAATCTGCACGGGCTGCCGATGAAATGCGCCCGTCACCCGCACAACCGTACAATGCACCATTCGCCAACGCGGAAGGCACACTAGCCATGTAGTTCTCGGTATACCAGCCGTTTCTCAGTAATACAAAAGGCAAACCGGATGCGCGGATCGCAGCTTCGGTTTCCTTGTGTTCAGCCGCTAAACCGAGTACCGAAGTATCGGCGTGCAAAACACTGGTGTAGGCCAGCAGTTTTACGCCGGCCCGCTTGGCAGCGTCGATGACAGTGCCGTGCTGTTGGGCGCGTTGGCCGATTTCGCTGGAAGAAATCAGCAACACTTTTTTCGCCCCCAGCAATGCGCTGTCCCAGGTTGCCGGCTTGGCATAATCAGCGTGGCGCACTTGTACACCCAGCGCCGCTAGATCTTTGGCTTTATCCAAATTTCGCACTGCGGCGATGATGTTGGATGCAGCAGTCTTTTTTAACAATGCAGCGATAACTAAACGTCCCAATTGTCCGGTGGCACCTGTAACTACGATCATGATTTTTCCTTTCGATGATGATTGATAAGCTGGAATGGTGTAGCATATCCTCAATAGTAACTTTTCGTAAGTACGCACATAAAGGTAAGTGTCATGTCCCAAACAAGTCCTGCAAAATTATCCGCGTTGATGCGTCGGGGGGAGTTATTTTCGGTTGAATGTCCATCCCGTGAAATACTGAAGCATGTCACCAGTCGCTGGGGTGTACTGGTGCTGGTAGCTTTGACGCAAGGCACACACCGCTTCAGCGAATTACGCCGCAAGGTTGGCGGTGTAAGCGAAAAAATGCTGGCGCAAACGCTGCAATATCTTGAAAAGGATGGCTTCATTAATCGGGTTTCTCTTCCTGTTGTGCCGCCTCATGTAGAATACACGCTGACCCCGCTGGGTGAACAGGTGGGTCAACAGGTTGGCTCCCTAGCTGATTGGATAGAGACGAATTTACCTCTCATAATGAAGGCACAAGGCCAATCAACGAGAGGTGAAAGATTATTAAAACAGTGATCCCGAGAATTACCACGGAAACACATGCCGTGTGCCACGAGGTCATGCGAAAACGGCTCAGGAATTGTTGGAACTGCAAGGAACTTGAGTCAAAATAGCTGCCTCCCTGCACAGAGGTCAAGTTTCCGTCATGTATGAAAAGCTGCAATTAGTGTTTGTCTATTTACTAGCTAATTACCTATGAACTTCCGCTTATACCATTTGGTTATATATTTGGTGATATTCACTACTGGAATTGCGTGTGGGGGGTATCTTTTTTCAAGGAGTTTGCCAAGATCATTTCTCGCCTATGAGAATTGCAAAGGTCACTGTTTTAATTCCGCGGAGATAGCAGGTCTTGTAGCATCGTCAGCTATTTTAAGAGCACCATCCATAATTCCAAATATTGTTCTCCAATCGGAAAACTGCATTGCCATTCGCAATCCCAGACATGAAGCAAGGGTTCATTATGTACTTTTTCCAAAGCACGATATCATGAATATCATGTCGCTTACTCCTGTCGATATACCTTATGTTTTAGGTTGTTTTGCATTGGCTCGAGAGTTAACCTCAAGAGATCACCTCCAAGCCTACCGTTTGTATACCAACGGGCCTGAACTTCAAGAAATCGCTTATTTGCACTTCCATCTCGTTTCAGTTGATCCAGCCAGCAGTCAATTTAAAAAATAATTCTACCGCAAGTTTTTGTAGCCCGTGCTGATGTCATTTCGAAAAATGGCGGTTCAGTTTTGGATTAAACTAACCGGTAATTTCAAAACTTCGGCTTTTTAAAGAGGTATTGTTTGAATAATTCAAAGACGATTGAAATCAGTTTTGCCACTGCAAACGATTTGCCCTTTCTGGCCGATTTGCTAAACGAACTATTTACCCTGGAAAGTGACTTCAGACCTGATCAAGTCAAGCAGCTTAGTGGTTTGCGATTGATACTGGACACTCCTGCGCTCGGACAGTTGTTTGTTTTGCGAGTTGATAAACAAGTAGCCGGCATGGCAAATGCGCTTATTACTGTCAGTACCGCAGAAGGTGGCCGCGTGTTGTTACTGGAAGATGTAATTGTGGGCAAAGCTCAACGCGGCATCGGTTTGGGGCGGCACTTGGTTGAGCATGTGCTGGACTGGGCCCGTAAGCAAGGCATGGAGCGAGTTACATTACTGGCCGATCGGGACAATCATGCCGCACTGGGCTTTTATCGCAAGCTGGGTTTTGAAAGTTCGCATATGACTGTGTTGCGTAAAAAGCTATAGGGAAAATAATTACTTCCCATACAATTATTTTCGGCACAGCCTCTGGTAATGAATCTTTGTAACAATTGCTACAAATTCGTTTCGCGTGTATTTTCAATCAGCGATTTGCCCCTTGTATTAACAAGCTTTATACCGTGAATTTCAAGTTGGCACGGTGGTTGCTCTTTCATTATTAAAGATTTATTGCGGCGTGATCATTGAAGGTATTGAATATGTCGAAACGTCATTTCGAGGTGTCGCCGTTAACAGAAGTTATGCTTGCCGATTGTTCGGTTTGTCCGCATCACGCATTAAGGGAAAAACATAAATGCGTGCAGGGCGATATTTGTGTGACGGCACAGAGCGGGCGCCAAATCGACCGTTTTTTGAAACGTAATCCCCAATTTGCGCCGGATTATTTGAATGATGGATTTTGGGAACGACGCGCTATTGCCGCACGTTATGCGCCACTGGAAATGGTGCGGGCCAGGCCGCGAGATGCGGATGAAGTGGTGCGCCGAGTGGTGGCAAGCCGCTTGCCGATTGACGAACTGAATGATTACCTGCGTGACACTGATCGCGAGGTTCGTATGACCGTGGCTGAACGCATTGCACCGGAAGGCTTAAGCGCCTTACTCAGCGATGAAGATTATCTGGTACGCTTACAGGTGGCAAAACGTTTGCCGCACGGTCAATTGCGCCGCATGGCGAATGACCCGGACCGCGAGGTACGCAAGGAAGTGGCGCGTCGCTTGCCCCCCTTTGCCTTGAGCCTGATGGCAAAAGATGAAGATGCTGAAGTGCGCCGTATCGTGGCGACACGTATGTTGCCGGATGATGCTGCTAAAATGCTGGCTGATCCGGATTGGGTAGTGCGTTTGGAGGCGGTGAGGCTTGCACCGCTGGAACTTGTAGCCGAATTGGTGGATGACGTTGAGCCGGATGTACGAGCCGCAGCAAGGCAACGTCTGGATGAATTTTTGCACGGGGAAAATGAATGAGTATCTATACGCTTGATGAGGCAGCGTTACGCAATGTTGCCAATGAGATCGAATCTGCATCGCCGCGTCCTCATCACAGTGGGTTACTGGAGATTGCCAATCGCCTGCGTGCGGGCTGGACATTTCGATATGCACTGAATCGTGGCGGCTGGTATCGGCCCGGCGGTGTTATCACGGCTGAAGGTACACGTATAGCCGACAACCTCGAATTGTGGGCAAAGAACGAACTCGCGGCATGTGGTGGTGACATGCATGAACTGGTTGAACGGTATGGGGATAGCGGTTTGTACGTAACGCGCCATTCCGGGCGTACTCATTATTTTGTTGCCGCGTACGGCCCGGCGCCGACAGATTTTTTACAACTGGAAGTTGAAGAATTGCAGGAGGTGCTGGATCGCAAACTATTTAATGCGGAGGCGGCACCTGAAGACTTGCAGGAATTGCTCGAGCCGATGCATCCCGGTGAACTGGATGCACAGGCAGTCGGGAACCCGCGCTATCGCTTTCGCAGGTTAATCGATATTAGTCAAACAGTTGCAAGATCTTCATCCGCCGACCCCCATAGCTCGGGGCTTCCCCGCTTGTTGTATGAATGGTCTCACAGCAGCGCGGCAATACGCGGCCATTTTAGCGATCATTGGATTGTGGCTTTGCGCGAACATCAGGATCGCTACCGAAATCCAATGATTTCTGCCTCGCTGGTGTCACGTCACGCGCGCGAGCTAAAGCCTTTCCAGTGGAATCTTGAGCTTGCGGGCGTGGAGTTGTCCTCGCAACTGCAAGCATTTGACCGCGCCGCCGGATATTCGGCAGCTTGGTATTTCCATTTGGTAGCCGGGACGATTACACCCCCAAAAATCGCTTACGCTGTTGCAGGTGATTTGGATGCCGGCTTTAGTTATTTGCCCGACACCGAAGCTGAATTGGTGCGCGGTTGGGTTGCCGCGCCCTACTCGGTATGATGTTTTGTTGGGCTTGTAGGGTTTACTACAAGACCTTTCCTGATTAATTCTATTTAAATCAACAAGGTGTTTCTGGCACGGCAATTGCGAATAGGAGGATGTCAATTCCTATGAGTGAATGCCATGCAAGCCAAGGATATAGCCGAGTTACTCAACGAACCGGCGTGCACACATAACACCAAGTCGAAATCTGGCTGCGCACGTCCCAAGCCGGGCGCGACAGCAGGCGGCTGTTCTTTTGATGGTGCACAGATCGCGTTGCTGCCGATTGCGGATGTAGCGCATATTGTTCACGGCCCCATCGCCTGTGCAGGCAGCTCCTGGGATAACCGGGGCACTCGCTCATCCGGTCCGACCTTATATCGTATCGGCATGACTACCGATCTTACCGAACAGGATGTCATCATGGGGCGCGGCGAAAAACGCCTGTTTCATGCCATCAAGCAAGCGGTAGAGAGTTATTCCCCCAAAGCGGTTTTTGTTTACAACACCTGTGTGCCAGCGCTGACAGGCGACGACATTGGTGCCGTGTGCAAAGCTGCTGAGGAAAAATGCGGCGTGCCTGTCGTGCCGGTAGATTGTGCAGGTTTTTACGGCACCAAAAATCTGGGGAACCGCATTGCCGGAGAAGCAATGTTCAAATATGTGGTAGGCACCGCTGAACCATTGCCTGTACTGGCCGAGACACAACGGCCGAACATTAAAGTACATGATGTAAACCTGATCGGCGAATACAACATCGCGGGTGAATTCTGGAATGTGCTGCCGCTGTTCGATGAACTTGGTTTGCGCATTCTGTGTACACTCTCTGGCGATGCACGTTTTCATGATGTGCAGACTATGCACCGCGCTGAAGCGGACATGGTGGTGTGTGCCAAAGCTTTGCTCAATGTAGCGCGCAAACTGGAAACGGACTACAAGATTCCGTTTTTTGAGGGCAGCTTTTACGGCGTCACTGATACTTCGCAAGCATTCCGTGATTTTGCACGTTTGCTGAAAGACCCGTCATTGACCGAACGCACTGAAGCACTGATCGTGCGTGAAGAAGCAAAGATTAATGCAGCACTTGATCCGTGGAGAGAGAAGCTGCGCGGTAAGCGCGTACTGCTCTACACCGGCGGTGTGAAATCATGGTCTATCGTTTCTGCTTTGCAGGACTTGGGCATGGAAGTGGTCGCTACCGGTACCAATAAATCTACCGAAGAAGACAAAGCGCGTATCCGCGAAATCATGGGAGAAGATGCCAAGATGATCACCGACGGTAGCCCGAAAGCGCTGCTCGGCGCAGTGAAAGAATATCAGGCCGATATTCTCATCGCGGGTGGACGCAATATGTACACCGCCCTGAAAGCAAGAATTCCTTTTCTCGATATTAACCAAGAGCGTGAATTCGGTTACGAAGGTTACAGCGGTATGGTCGAACTCGCACGCCAGCTTGCGCTGACGTTGCAAAGTCCGGTATGGCAATCAGTACGTAAACCCGCGCCGTGGGCTAAGGCATCCGCCCCCGGCATTGAATTGGCGGCATGAACATGAATGCGATTCGAGCCCGCCTGTTAAAGAAAAAACAAAACACATTCCCTCCCCCGTTCAGGGGGAGGGTTAGGGAGGGGGTAAAAACTTTGTTCTCAGCGCTTATGCTGTTCCCGCCCCATCCTAGCCTTCCCCCTGCCCGGGGGAAGGAAACAACCAAGGGCGCACGATATGGCTGAAATATTAAAACGCAACAAAGCACTCGCGGTGAATCCGCTCAAGGCAAGTCAGCCTGTTGGCGCCTCGCTCGCCTTTCTGGGCATCAACCGCGCGATTCCGATGATGCATGGTTCGCAAGGCTGTACAGCGTTCGGTAAAGTGTTTTTTGTGCGCCACTTCCGCGAGCCCATCCCATTGCAAACAACTGCGATGGATCAAGTTTCTACCGTGATGAATGCGGACGAAAACGTGATCCTGGGATTGAAAGCCGTTTGCGAGAAAAGCAAACCTGCGTTGATCGGTTTGCCCACGACAGGTCTTTCCGAGACACAGGGAACGGATATCAAACGTTTGGTAAAAGACTTTTACACCGCTCATCCGGAGTTTGCGCACATCCCGGTTGTTCCGGTGAATACGCCGGATTTTACCGGCTGTTTGGAAAGTGGTTATGCACTTGCGGTAAAAGCGGTGTTTGAAGTGCTGGTGCAGCCGGGAAAAAATGTCGGCAAACGCAAAAAACAAGTCAACGTACTGGCCGGATCGTTCCTGACCCCCGGCGATACCGAACATATCAAAGAACTGATTGAAGCGTTCGGACTGCGTCCGCTGGTATTGCCGGACATTGCCGATTCGCTCGACGGGCATTTGACTGAAATGGAGAGTAGCCCTCTCACAGTGGGCGGCACGCCGGTGTCGGAGATATCAACTTTGGGCGAGTCCATCGCCACGCTGGTGCTGGGCAATTCCCTATTCGAAGCGGCAGATTTTCTCAAGGAACAAACCGGCGTGCCCGATTATCGCTTCGATAGTTTGATGGGCTTGGATGCGATGGATAGCTTTGTCGCGGCACTTGCCGAAATCAGCGGCAAGCCAGTGCCGGAGAAGATTGAACGTCAGCGTGCGCAGTTGCAAGATGCGATGGTGGACAGTCACTTTATGCTGGGCTTTGCGCGCGTTGCTATCGCGGCTGACCCTGATTTGCTTTATGGTTTTTCAAAGTTGGTTACCGAAATGGGGTGCGAGGTGGTTGCTGCTGTTGCACCCTCACGTGCCAATATTTTGCAAAGCGTGCAAGCGGCACAAGTCAGCATCGGCGATCTGGAAGATTTGGAAATTGCGGCCAAGAAAAACAGCGCACAACTCATTATCAGCAATTCACACGCGGTGGAAACTGCGCGCCGTCTCGGTGTGCCGCTATTGCGTGCCGGTTTCCCGCAATATGATTTGCTTGGGGGTTACCAGCGCCTTTGGGTAGGTTATCGCGGCACGCGTCAAACTTTATTCGACTTGGCCAATATGATAGTGGAACACGGTCATCAAGAGACCGAACCCTACGTTTCAATTTATAGCCAGCGGACAGGAGAGAGTCATGCGACATCTGCGGCTGGTGGACACTAAGGAGAATGCCATGACAGTGAAGATCGCTTTTGCGACGAGTGACAGGCGCGCGGTCAATCAGCATTTCGGCGCGGCCGAAGCGTTCGCCATCTATGAACTTGGCGAATGTGAAACGCGCATGGTTGAAGTGGCTGAGTTTATCGAAACCGTAATGGATGGACACGAAGGAAAGCTGGCTGCCAAAGTAGATTTGCTGGGCGATTGCGCGGCTGTGTATTGCAACGCGGTGGGTGCTTCGGCCATTCAGCAATTGTTGGCAAAGAGTATACAACCTATGCGCGTTGATGAAGGCACACTGATTGACGAGTTGCTGCTCGGCTTGCAAAAAAATCTGGTGAATGATCCGCCTGTATGGTTGGCAAAGCATCTCAAAAAGCAGTCAAAGGCAGGTATCTTTGCCGAAGACGAGGAGTGGCAAGAATGATCGAGACAACTGCTCGCGTAGTTTCTATCAGCAATGGCACGGCGCGGATCGACCCGACGACGACTTCCGGTTGCGGGGGATGCAAGTCGAAAAATAGCTGCGGAGTGTCCGGGTTGGGGAAGTATTTTTCCAACAACCGCCAATCAATTGAAGTCCCTTGTGATGCCGAAATTCGGGAAGGTGATGAACTGTCTGTGAGTATGAGCGAGGGGGATCTGCTCAAAGCAGGCTTGCTGGTTTATCTGCTGCCAGCCGTGTTTTCCCTGGTTGGTGCTGCCGTCGCTTCATCAATGGGCTTCGGCGATGCGGGCGCAGTGCTGGGGATGGTGATTGGTTTTATTGCCGGTTTCTTGCTGGCGCGATTGTCAGGATGGGCACCGAGCGTTGTAACGCACAAGATGAAGTAATTGACTCAATTAACCGAAGGAGTATCACCATGACTGAAGCAGTTGAAATAGATGCATTGATGTCCACCGATTTCATCAAAGAGATGGTTAAGCAAATGCGCGCCATCGATAGCTATGGCACATATGACGGCTGGCCTGCGGATCGTATTTTGGCACCGTATATTGTGACCAAAGAGCAACGCCGTGCTATTCCCGTGATCGGTGATCCGGACGAAATCATGTTGTCGCGTATCAAGGCTTTTTATAACGCCGTTTCATCGCTGATTGAAAAAGAATGCGGCTTGATGGCGGTGCCTAGCATTAACATCACGCACGAAGGTTTCGGTCGTGCCTTGATCACAGTGGGCAAGTTAGTGGTAATGGATCGCACTCTGCGTGACGTGCATCGCTATGGCTATGAAAGTCTGTCCAAAATGAAAGATGAGGGCGACAAGTTCTTGTCAGTGGCGCTGGCTCTCGTTGGCAAGTATCCGGAAGTTGCTGGATTGTAAGGAGTAAACGATGACTGAAGAAGAATTGAAGGTACTCGATAAAGACGTAAAAAGATTGAAGCGTATCTCTAGCGAGTGGGCATCGCAGTTGCATGATCTGGTTGAAGATAAATTGCCGGCCGGATATGAACAGATTCCAACAATCGCGCAGTCTACTTACGACGCATGTCAGGCGTGGGCGGTAGCCAACGCAAAATTAACAGCAGCACAAAAAGAAGCGCAAGGATAATTAAAGGATAGCTATGTCGAACATCATTGGAGTCACCCGGGGCGGAACGCCTTACGAGCCCACATTTGTAACCGCGTTAAATGCAGCAAACTGTATCGGCTGTGGTCGTTGCTACAAGGTTTGTCCGCGTCAGGTATTTGAGTTGGTCGAGCGCAGCGAAGATGACCCGGCTTACGACGAAGACGAAGATAACAGCATGGTGATGACCCTTGCCAATGCGTTGGATTGCATCGGTTGCGGCTCCTGCGGGCGCGTATGCCCCAAACAGTGCCATACTCATACAGCTCTTGCTGCGGGAGCTTAATCATGGCGAGACCGGCGAGACACGTATTCGTTTGTTCACAAAATAGACCCGCCGGACATCCGCGCGGTTCATGCGGACAAAAAGGTTGTGCTGAAGTGGTAGATGAGTTCATGAAACAATGGCAGCAGCGCCAGTGCTATGCTCAGGTGACGGTAACGCCGACAGGTTGTCTGGGGCCGTGTACCGTGGGACCGAGTGTGGTGGTCTATCCTGAAGGAGTTATGTACGGCAATGTCACCAAAGCGGACGTGGCCGAGATTTTTGAGCAACACCTGTTGGGCGGAAAACCCGTTGAACGCCTGATTGTGCCGTCGAATATATGGTAGCAGTCGCAACAACGGGTAAGCTTCCTGCTGAACTGGAAGTGATCGCCCTGCGTGTCGTAAGCGCATTGCGGCAAGAAGCAGAGCGCTTTACTGCGGTGGGGGCCACACCGGAAATTGAGTTGGATGCACTGCAAATTACTCGTGTAATTGATCCGGGTAATCAGTTGCCGGGATATGAAGGCGTTTGGCGTAATGCGCGCAATGCACGTTGCGGCACCCTGACTTTTAATACCGACAATAGTTATTATGCCGAGTACGATCTGTTCTGTCCTCATCCCAGAGATACACGCTGGTTTGTCGAAACAGTGACAGCCTGGGGTCGCGATGAGACAGTACGCTGCGAAGTGAAGTTGATTCCGAGTTTGAAGGAGTAAGGCAATGAGTCGATTTCAAATGGGCGATATGGTTTTTGCGGCACAAGACCTATTCAACGAACCGCTGGAAGAAACCGGCGAAAGTGGCATACCCGGTATTGAGCCCGGCGAGTTGCTGGCAGCAACAGGAACCCGCGGCGTAGTGGTAAATGTCGGTCATGCTCAAGAAATACCGGGTGAAGAAATCTATCTGGTGCGCTTTGAGATAGATACGGAAGGCACTCTGGCCGAGCCGATTGGTTGCTTGCGTGAAGAACTGAGCGAAACGAATTAGTAATGAGCGATCCTCGTGTTGCTACCGTGCTGACTTATCACGCCCGAAGCAAACATGCATTGGATCGGTATGCCGCAGGTCCGGGTACGCTGGATTGGGAGGCACAACCCAAGGCATTCCGCGATTGGGCCGGTACACAACAAATTGCGTTGTCACGTGATGTCGTCGTTACCGAAATTAGCTGGGGCGAAATTTTAGCCACCCGTCCGCCTTTACCGCTAAATGTAACAAACATATCTTCGCTGTTGCGTTTGTGCGTTGGTCTGACGGCATGGAAAGAATATGCCGGTTCGCGTTGGTCGCTGCGCGCGCATCCTTCTTCCGGCAATCTGCATCCCACCGAAACTTGGCTTGTCACAGGCAACATCGCGGGATTGGATGACGGGCTATATCACTATCAAAATTCGCGCCACGCATTGGAGCGGCGCGCCTGGGGAAATGAAGCACTGGGAAAGGGGCTATGGCTGGGCTTTAGTTCTATCCATTGGCGCGAAGCGTGGAAATATGGCGAACGCGCATTCCGCTATTGCCAGCTTGATTTGGGACATGTCCTGGCCGCAGTCAGTTATGCCGCGGCATTGCACGGTTGGAAAGCGTGCCTGCTAAGTCTGGATTCAACCGAAGTGGCAAAAAGTTTGGGACTGGATCGCGTGGATGATTTCGACGGTGTAGAAATCGAAGAGCCGGAAGTGATCGTTGCGCTGGAGGCAAATTCTGAAGTGTTACCAACAGGCTGGCAACACTGGGCGGGTAAACCCAGCCTGCTAGATGCGCGTCCTTTGTACCACTGGCCTGTTATTGAAGAAGTGGCTGAAGCGACGCGTGGTGCGCCGCCTGAAACAACTCAGTTTCAGTCAGGCACACATTCCAATTATGTAACTGACAATGATATTCGAGCTGCGCAAATTATTCTGAAACGGCGCAGTGCGCAGGCTTTCGACGGCGTGTCGGTGATGTCCTTGGCTGTGTTCAAGCAACTGCTGGGCAGTTTGTTGCCGGGCGGCTCTCCGGTGTGGAATTTGTGGACGCATAGCGCGCGCGTGCATCTTGTGATGATGGTGCATCGTGTTGAAGGCGTTGCTCCCGGCCTGTATGTGATGCCGCGATCAGACGTTGCCAAAGCAACGCTGAAAAGCGCGTTGCGGGAATCATTCTCCTGGCAATCTGTAGATGCGTTGCCATTGTTTCAGCTAGTCGCCGCACGTGCCGGCAAAACAGCACGTACCTTGTCATGTCATCAAGACATTGCCACGCAATGCGCTGTCACTTTTATGATGCTGGCCGAGTTTGCCGAACCCGTCACCGCCAATACCGCCGCTTACCGTCATCTGCACTGGGAGGCAGGCATGCTGGGACATGTGCTGACTATTGAAGCGGAAGCAGCCGGATGGCGTGGCACAGGAATCGGTTGCTTCTTTGACGATGCCGATAACGAAGTACTGGGTATAAAAACAGATGCGTTCAAAGTGATTTATCACTACGCGATAGGTATGGCGCTGGACGACCCGCGTATTCTGACTTTACCAGCATATGAATAAATCAACAGGAGTCAGCATGAATGACAAAGAACTAAAACTCTGGCTGACGCAAGCCGGATTCGGTATTTCCGAGCCTGTGCAAGTCAACATTAATAGTACGATCAAAAATGCGACGACACCTTTGATGCACGCGGCACGCTTGGGTGATATTGATGTCCTCAATACCTTGCTAACATATGGGGCTGATCCCACATTGCTGAATGCGGATAATAACGGCGCACTTTGGTTTGCCTGTTTTGCAAACAGTGAAACCTGTATTGATGCGCTGGTTAATGCGGGTGCGCCACTTGATACCCAGAACATTAACGGTGCCACTGCGCTGATTTACAGTGCCTCGGCAGGCAAGACACCGATTGTGCAAAACTTTTGGCAGCAGGTGCGAATACTGAATTGATGACGCTGGATGATTTCACCGCATTGGAACTGGCGGCCAATAGTGAATGCATGAAAATGATCAAAGCTGCCAGGGTGTCGGCACATGCTTAAACAGCAATTTAGTGTAAGCAGTATTCAACACCGAATATTAGGCAAACAAATCAAATTGCAGTTTGCCGATGATTTTGTCTTAAAGCTGACTCAGGCAGAGGCATCCAGTCTTTCATTCGCTCTGGTTGCGGTGCGCGATGGTATTAGCCCCGAACGTGAAATTTATATGAGCCCCATTGCCAGCGATGTCGCATTTGTGGGTACAGTAAATGATTCGGGGATGAGCGTTTCAACTGGCAATGATGTCATTGAACTGAGTTGGACGAATGTTACCCGATTGACCGAAGCTTTGGCTGACGCCATCGACTAGAGTGTATTAGCCCAACCAGGTCTGAGAAACTGACTGATGCAGCCACCGCGTTTGCAGCTTAAATTTTGGGATTTGAAATTGCATTTTCCTAAGTAAAAAGCAGTTACCGACAGAGTTCGTTAAACCGAGATTTCCCAATAGACCGTAATTTCCAATGGAAGCCATTAGAGCAGCTAATTGATTTAACGTAAGTTTAGGTTGATTTTGAGTTAGAGTTTAGGCATCGCGATTTCAGTGCAGAGGAAATCATGGGTTTTGAGCTGCGTTTTACCGATAAAGAGATCACCGCTTGGGGTGGCATGGCCATCATGAAACGGATGCTCGATCACTTGGAATTTGATGTGGCACTCTCGGCTGCTGGCCTACCTCAACCGAAGAGCAATCGAGGTTACCGGCCGGAACAATTGCTTACCCAGTTTATGCTTTCAATATGGTGCGGCGCCAATCGGTTTGAGCACGGCGAAGTTACTCGGCACGATCCGGTATTGAAGCGCGTATTTGGTTTTACTCGCATGGCGAACTTTAAAGCGGTAATGCGGCTGTTCAATAAATTCACACAGGATACCAATGAGTCGGTGATGGATTCACTGTACCAGTGGATGTTCGGACAATTGTCCATTAATGGGATCACGCTCGATCTGGATTCAACGGTGATGACGCGCTACGGAACGCAGCAAGGTGCTGCGCGTGGCTATAACCCAGCCAAACGTGGCCGAGCCAGTCACCATCCCTTGATGGCTTTTGTTGCCGACACCCGTATGATTGCCAATTGCTGGTTACGCCCGGGCAACACCAGTTCTGCCAATAACGTGCAAGGATTTCTGTCGAACACGCTGCATCGCTTGGGCAATAAGCGTGTCTGCCTATTACGCGCCGATAGTGGCTTTAGTGACAGTGCATTTCTCGATGATCTTGAGCAACGGCAAATGCATTACGTCATCGCTCTACGCCAGAATCAACCACTGCAGCGTGCCTTGGTGGATGTCAAAGATTGGTGGGTGTTGCATGATGAGGCGGGTAAACCAGCGCCGGGCATTGAGTTGAACCGCTTTATGTATCAGGCGAATGCGTGGTCAAAGGCGCGCTGGGTAATTGGTATCCGGCAACACATTGATCAACGCACCTCTGCCAAAGGAAAAACACTCAATCTATTCGCCGACGATCCTGTCATCGGAAAGTATCGCTACTCTGCACTGGTTACCGACTTGGATCTGCCTGCGGTGACAATCTGGCGCACCTATCGAGGACGGGCGGATTGCGAGAATCGTATCAAGGAACTCAAATACGACTTCGCTGCGGACAGCTTTAATATGAAAGACTTTTGGGCCACCGAGGCCGCATTGAATACGGTGATGTTGGCTTACAACCTCATGAGTTTGATGCGCCAAGTGTTACTCAAAAACAGTACGGTCAAACACTCCTCCAATACTGTGCAGCACACGCTGCAAACATTGCGCTACAAACTCTTTGCAAAACCGGCTTACCTGACCACTGAGAGCCGAAAAACAATCTTGAATCTGGCATTGGCAATGCAGCAGAGAACGTGGATGCAGGGTTTGTGGGACGCATCGAATTCGTTCGATTTGCCCGCCAAATTTACTCCGGTTTATTCGCCCTGATTATTGCCTAATGGAAAATCTCGGTTAAACTATGGCAATCTCATCACATTCACCAAGGCCCCCTTGGATCATACTATAACGATTTAACCCAGATTGCCCATTAGCCTGATCGAGCTTCGTAGGAGCCTGATTTATCGGGCGACAAAAATCATCGCGCAATGAATTGCGCTCCTACAATGGCATTTTCACGCTAATGGATTATTTGGGTTTAATACCTATCTAGGCCGTTTGGCATATTGCCGTTATTTATTTAGTCGGGTAGATTCTATCCTTCTGTAAATAGTTGAGAAAGTTTACGCTCAATGGTCGTGGTACTAATATTATCCTTGGTTCACAATACGCCGCTCCCAATTTGCCGAGATCGCATGTGGTGATTACATGGACAAAAAGATAGCTATACAAGCCGCCCAGACGCGACAACTATTCTCTACGAGCAATGTGGCGCAGCTTGCCAGCATAATTTTGGCTGGACTTCTTGCTTATAAGCAAAGTGATGTCATCGACTCTGAGGTAGTTCTTGCATGGAGTTGTCTGGTGGTTCTGGTTGCACTTTTACGAATTGCTTTCACCATAGCTTACCAGCGCTCTGATACAAGGAATAATTCCGAAACTCATTCTTGGCTGATAAGGTTTCGTTTCGGCGTTTTTGTGTCAGGCATAGTTTGGGGTTCGGCAAGCTTTCTGCTTTTTCCCTCCAATAATCCAGAGCATCAGATATTCCTTGTTTTCATACTGGCCGGCTTGTCGGCAGGTGCTTTAGTTTCCTATGCTGCCGACATAATAAGTTCAATCATATTTATTTTATTGGTAATTTCGCCTCTCATCATTCGGATGTTTCTTGCTGGAGATAGCTTGTCTGTAACAATGAGTACAGGGGTAATGTTGTATCTCGGCTTCATGATCATGAATTTGAGACATATCAACAGGAATGTTTCCGAGAACATCGTATTGCATCTCGAAGCTGCCGAACGCGAGAAAATAGCGAAGATAAGTGAGCAACGATATCGTTTGCTGCTCACCCATTCACCTGTTGGAATTTTTCACTATGACAACGGCCTCAATATTACATATTGCAATGATCGTTTCGCCAACATGCTGCATACCTCTATTGAGCGTCTCAATGGATTGGACATGAACACCCTAAAAGATCAATCCCCACTGCCCGCATTGAGAAAGGCGTTGGAAGGCGAATTGGGCTATTACGAGGGGCATTACAGTGCCACCGACAGTGATGCCAACAAATGGGTATCAGTGACTTGTTCACCATCACTCGATAGTGAAGGAGAAATTGTGGGTGGGGTCGCGATCATTCAGGACATTTCTGAGCGCAAGCGTCATGAAGAAGAACTGAGGCATGTTGCCCACTTTGATGCTTTGACGGGTATTCCCAACCGGATGCTGTTGGCTGACCGAATGAAACAGGCTATTTTACAGACAGCGCGTGAGAAGAACATGATGGTGGTCTGCTATCTTGATCTTGACGGATTTAAGCCAATCAATGATCAGTGGGGTCATGCAGCGGGTGATCAGGTATTGATTGAAATAGCTAAACGCATTGGAAAAACGATTCGGGGTGGCGATACAGTTGCCCGTCTCGGCGGGGATGAGTTCGTTGTGCTGTTGCTGGGGCACGAAAGAGGTAAAGAATCTGTATCAACAATAGAAAGACTTCTAGCGGCGATATCTCTACCGATTACCGTAAACAACAAGAATTGTTCGGTCAGCGCAAGTATTGGAGTCAGCATATATCCGCTTGATGATGAAGATCCCGATATATTATTGCGCCACGCCGATCAGGCCATGTATGTAGCCAAGCAATCTGGCAAGGCTCGTTTTCATCTTTACAATGCCGCAATGGATCAACACTCTTGAGATCAAAGAGCTGACACGACTATTTTAGAGTTATCCGAAATATTTTTGTAATCTTATTGCCCTAAAATTGACTTGGCCGAATGGTGTCTGATCTAGGGGCGTAATTATGTCTGAAGTATTCTTCAAGTGGTCTTCCGATTACAGTGTAAACATCAAAGCTATTGATGAACAACATCAAGAACTAGTAAGCATCCTCAACCGATTATTTATAGCGGTATCTAAGCGCGAGGGAGATAAGGTCATTGCAGAAATACTGGATGCACTGATGAGTTATACCCAGAAACACTTTTCGCTGGAGGAGAGTCTGTTGCGCCAGGCAAAATACAAAGACTTGGATTCTCACATTAATGAACACAAAAAGCTGGTGGAAAAACTGGATCGACTTTGCAATAAGTATCTGGTCGATGAAAAACCGATCTATTTTGAGATGCTAAGCTTTCTAAAAACTTGGCTCAAGGAACATATTCAGGGTGAAGATACAAAGTACAGTGCTGCTTTGCAGCAAGCCGGTTTTTCCGTAGCCGCTTGGGAACAGGAGGCAACAGTTGAGTTCTCACAGATGACAGGCACCAAAGGTTCGTGGTGGCAAATTTGGTAGACAAGCTATTTGAGTGAAGCATCCACAATCCGGAAGCAAACTCAAAAGATTAGCTGGTTCTTGTTTTGGTTACGCTGAACCAGTCATACCATCAACTAAATGAGAAAAGTCACCTGCACATCTTTTGGGGGCGCTGTATAAGGAGCAGAGGTCACCAGCAAATCAGCTCCGGCACGCACATATTCGGCTGCATTGTCTGCGCGAATACCGCCAGCCACAGCAAGCACCGTTCTCAGTCCGGCACGATCCAATACAATGCGGCACTGGGCAACAGCTTCAGAGGTAAATTTTTCAAGTTGCAATACTTCCGTTCCCGCATTCGCCCAGAGCATTGCCTCGGTTATGTCCGCAACTTCTACGACCAGTTTTCTTTCCGGTTCTGCATGCTTGAACCTTGCTACAGTTACTGAAGGAATTTCATTCAAATACAAACGGTGCTCGTGGAATAGCAGCAGCGACTCGGACAAACCCAAGCGGTGCATGATAGCTCCGCCTGAACGCACTGCTTTAACCGACAGCGCTTTAGTCCCCGGCACATTCTTGCGCGTACACGCCACGGCTACCGGCGCGGCGGCACTTACAATGGCGGCGCTGGCTGTACTAATGCCACTCGCCCATTCCACCAGCACCTGTGCAGTTTTCCATACCCGATGCAAAATCTGTGCGCTGCTTTGCACTTGCAGCAGCAAAGTGTCTTTTTTGACCTTTTGACCGGACTGCACCAACAGTTCGACCGCTGCGCCATTTAATATAAATAATCGCGCAGCTTCCTCGATGGCGCACACTACCATCTCTTGCCTTGCACGGAATTCAAGGCGTGCCGCACTTTGATTGATGCCAGATGTTTCCGTGGTTAGATCGCCACAAGACACGTCGTCGATCAAAAGCCGGGATAGTTCTTCGTCAGTTAAGGCCAAATAGCTCATGCTGTATTTACCCATTCATTAAAGAGATATCCATAAATTCAATTTACCAAGCCAGGCAAGGCGCGAACAAAAAATTATGCCGCAGCATATACATAAATATGTAAGAAGTACTTATTTGTGAGCAACGCCGCATAGCGACGCAAATTGGATTTTATCGCCGTATTTAAGACATTAACGCCACGCTCTTCACCTGCGCATACACTGTCCTGCCAACCGACAAACCAAGCTGATCGCGCGAACGTCGTGTGATGCGCGACAACAAAACTTGAGATTCGCCTATGAAAATGCGCAAGATTACTTTATCGGGGCCTTCATCGCGAATCTCATTGATGACACCTTCAAGAATATTACTGATGCTGGATTCACGCGGCATTAAGGTGGCGATACTCACGTCGCGCGCCAATACACGGGCGCGCACTTGTGTGCCTATCATTTGATGCAGTTTCCCCACCCATAAATTACCGCCGGAAAAATCCAGTCGCGTCAGATGATAAGGTTCATCATGCTTCGCTATCGCAGCCTGGATAACCACACCCGCATCATCAAAATGCGCCGTCGGCAGATCCAGACGAGCGAGTGTTTCATGAATTGGCCCGTTGGCAATAACACGGCCCTGATCCAACAATATCAAATGATCTGCAAGACGTGCAACCTCGTCGATTGCATGACTAACGTAAAACACGGGTATATCCAATTCACGATGCAGCCGCTCCAGATAAGGAAGAATATCTTGCTTGCTGATCGCATCGAGAGCAGAGAGCGGTTCGTCCATCAACAAAATGCGCGGACTGGTGAGCAAGGCACGCCCGATGGCAACCCGTTGGCGCTCACCACCGGAAAGTTTTGCCGGATCGTTACGGTCAAGCAAGTGACTCAATCCAAGCCATTCCACAACCTGATCTAACTTTACTTTTCTCTCTGCAGGCTTAATTCGCTGATAGCCATATTCCAAGTTTGCGCGCACAGACAAGTGTGGAAATAAACTGGCCTCTTGAAATACATACCCCAATGGGCGTCTGTGTGTTTTTACAAAAGTATTCGCGTCCTGCCATGTTACGCCATTCACGTGTAGCGAACCTTGAGCAAGATCCAAACCCGCAATGCATCGCAATAGTGTTGTCTTGCCGCAACCGGAGGGGCCAAACAACCCAGTAACGCCGACAGCAGGCACTTTGAATTCCGCATCCAGCGTGAAGTTGCCAAGTTGCAATTTGAACTGAGCCTGAATTTCTTTTCTCAATATTTCGCTCACCGCAGGCCCTTCCACGATTTACCGCCTGCAAAATACAGTCCGAGCAACACCGTAAATGAGAACAGCACCATACCACCGGCAAGCAGATGAGCTGTACCGAGCTCCATTGCTTCAACATGATTGTAGATGTCAACGGAAAGCACTCGTGTCTCACCGGGAATATTGCCGCCCAGCATCAGCACCACTCCAAACTCACCCACCGTATGCGAAAAGGCCAGAATGATCGCAGTGAGAAAACCCGGCCGCGCCAATGGCAATGCCACGCTGACAAAACGATCCCACGGACTTGCCCGCAAAGTCGCTGCAACTTCTAACGGTCGTTTGCCCATCGCTTCAAAAGCATTTTGAATGGGCTGTACGGCAAAGGGCATTGAGAACAAAACCGAGCCAATCACCAATCCGCTAAAAGTGAACGGCAATCTGCCGAGATGTAATGCGCTGGTGATTTCACCCACGACTCCATGTGGCCCCATGATCAGCAACAAATAAAACCCCAATACTGTAGGCGGCAACACTAATGGCAAAGCAACTAGTGCTGATACGACTCCCTTGTACCATTTATGACTGTGTGCCAGCCACCAGGCTATTGATGTAGCAAAAAACAATAACAATAAAGTTGTGACACTCGCCAATTTGAGCGTGAGCCATACGGCTTGCAGGTCAGCGGGGTCTAATATGTTCATGGCGTTTAGTGCGCAGAATCAAAAAATTTACAACTAGAGCCCCTCTACCGCGGGCGGTAGAAGGGAGTAAACAATCTTAAGGTAACTCATACCCATAATTGCGAATAATCTTAACAGCCTTTTCACTCTTCAGAAAAGTGAGAAAAGCTTGTGCCGCTGTTTTATCTTTCGCGGCAGACAACAGTATGGCAGCTTGTTTAATGGGCGAATAAAGATCCGCCGGAACTATCCACCATGAGCCTTCGGCCACCTTGCCATCTTTGGTGATTTGCGACAAAGCAATGAAGGCCAACTCTGCATTCCCCGTTGCTGCAAATTGATAGGCTTGAGTAATACTTTCACCCGTTACTAATTTGCTTTGCACCTTGTCCCACAAGTTCAGCTTTTGCAACGTTTCCTCGGCTGCCAATCCGTAGGGTGCGAGTTTGGGATCGGCATAAGAAAGCTTGTTATAACTCCCCTTGCTTAACACGATACCTTTGTCATCCACATATCCGGGCTTTGCACTCCACAACACCAATGTCCCCAAGGCGTAGACAAAACGAGAATTAGCAACAGCCAAGCCTTCCTGCTCCAGTAACTTCGGGGTTTTTTCATCAGCCGCAAGTAACACGTCAAAAGGTGCGCCTTCTTTGATTTGTGAATAGAATTTGCCGGTTGAACCAAAGCTGAATTTAACCGTATTTCCGGTTTCCTTTTCAAACAGTGCAGCAATCTGCTGGGCTGGTACCGTGAAATTTGCGGCCACAGCCGCATTCACTTCACCTGCATTCACAGAACCTGCCAAGGTAGCAAACAACAATGCTGCAAAAATTGCCCACAAATTAAATTGATACGACTTCATCATTCCTCCTTAAGCATTAACTGCCAAAATAACGTGAGAGGCTTTAATCAACGCACAAGCTTTAATGCCATCTTTGAGTCCCAGCGACTTGATACTGTCGTTAGTCACGACCGCCGCCACAAACTTGCCTCCCGCCAATTCGATAATAACTTCACCATTTACTGCACCTTCCTCGCAACGCACAACCTTGCCATGCAACTCATTGCGAGCACTCGTTTTGAAACCATCTGAAGTCGTCACGATCACCCAAGGTGCTTTGATCAATGCATAGGCCTCTGATCCAACTTTGAGTCCCAGATGATCCACGCTCTCGTTGGTAATCACAGATGCTATCGAATCACCGCCGCCAATATCCAGCACAACTTCTGCATTGACTGCACCCGTTTTGATACTTTTAATTTTCCCGAGAAACTGATTGCGCGCACTTGTCTTCATGTCAAATCTCCTGATTAAATGATAATACTCATCGAAATCATCCATCACCTGGGCCAGCTTTTTGATTACCTGCTCGCGTTCCTGTTCCAGGCGACGATACGCTCCGGCAACTCGGCGCCCGTAAGTAGTCAGCGTTGTACCTCCACCTTTTGAACCTCCGGTCTTGCGCTCCACTAACGGCTGCTCGGAAAGATTATTGATGCTTTCCACCGCTTCCCATGCTGCTTTGTAGCTCATGCCCATCGCACTCGCTGCCGCAGTTATAGAACCCGTTACGTCGATACGCTCCAATAATTCTAAATGATCCCAGCGCCGACCTTTGGCAATTTTTAGTGTCGAGACAACGCTAGGTGCGCTCTTCGTTTTTTTCTCTGCATTTAATTGAGACATGATGACCTCGCTCGTTATAACCATCCAGTGCCTAATGCTTAGCAAGAGCAATGCCACAGTAATAGAAACATCTGTCAACCTTAGTTCCCACAGGACATGAGTTGCACTTGATTGATATGCACAACCCTATAAAACCCTGTGAGTTGTAAGCTTAAAAACAATTTGGCGCGTTCGTTACAACCTTAATACTACAACGCTTTATACACCATTCCAAAAGCTCTCATAATATCTGGCTTTGTCACTTTGGCACATCCTTTGCTAAATGGCTTTTGCGTTATGCACTTTATAACATAACCGAATTGATCAATATTTCTATTGGAAAGAACATTCATGCTTACTTTACCTCGCTCATATTGTTTACGCCCCGTTGCCGCATTCATATTGCTTTATTCCACTTTCGCTCATGGAGCAGAAAACACAACATCCTCAGACGTATTTCAACTTGGAGAAATTGAAATCAGCGCCAAGGCTGACTCCTCTGTCCAAAATCAGGGCTTCGGAGGAGAAACCATTACCGAACAATCTATACAAACGCATCAGACGCTCGATGTTGGTCAAGCGCTTTCGCATACCACTGGAATAACACCTACTCTCACCGGGCAGAGAGCCGAATCACAAGTCTATATCCGTGGCTTCAATCAAAACCAGGTGACTCTGAACGTTGACGGCATTCCGATTTATGTCCCGTATGACGGCAACGTGGATTTAAGCCGGTTGCTTACTCCAAACTTGTCAGAAATTGTTGTCACCAAAGGATTGGGTTCCTTGATGTACGGGCCAAACAATATGGGGGGCTCAATTAACCTCATCACAAAACGCCCGGATAAGAGCTTAACGCTAGATGCAAGCGAGGGCATTGGCGGCAGCAAAGACGGGGTCTTGTCCACCAATGGTAGCGCCCAGCTTGGCAGTCGTCTCAATGAGTTATGGTATGTCACCGGCGGCGCGTCCTACAGCAACACCAATGGTTACCAGCTTTCAAACAACTTCACACCCGTAGCCGCACAACCTGCTGGAATGCGCTTAAACTCGGCCAGTGATACCACCAACTACAATTTTAAAATTGGTCTGACACCAAGCGCCACAGATGAATATGCCTTCGGAGTGAGCACAGTCAAAAGCATAAAGGAGGACTCTCCTTATACCGGTAACACCGCTATTACGGGACAAAAAGTGGCCTACTGGGATTGGCCGCAGTGGGATAAGCAAAGCTATTATTTCATCGGCAATACCGGAATCGGCGCAGGATATTTAAAAACGCGCATTTACTACGATAAATTTACAAATTCGATCATTTCGTATGATAACTCCAGCTATACCACCACGAATAAACCGTTTGCGTTTAACTCTCAATATAATGATCATTCAAGCGGAGTCAATCTGGAGCTGGGACAACCCCTCTCTACTGAGCATTTCCTCAAAGTGGGCGCTTTCTATAAGGATGACGTTCATACCGAAATAGCTTTGGCAGACGGACATCAAAGCTATAACAGTCCGTGGCTGGATGATGAGGCGCGCACCTACTCGCTGGGGGTCGAGGACACTTGGAAACCAGGAAAATCAACTGAAGTGGCCGTAGGCTACCGCCGTGATCGTCACGAATTTGACCAGGCTCAGGGCTACACCAGCTCAGCCGATACGGCGGTGATGCCTCTAGCAACTACTAGCTCACCCGACGCCAATAACTGGCAAATTACGGTGCAGCAGGATCTGGGCGCGACCCCGGGTACGGGTGATCCGGTTGTGCGTGCCGGTATCGGTCGTAAAACCCGCTTCCCGGGAATCAAGGACGTATATTCGTACAAATTGGGAACCGCTATTCCCAATCCAGCACTGGGTCCGGAGCAAGCACTTAACCGGGAAATTGGTGTGTCCGGCCGTTTGGGAACAGTGAGTTACGATGCAGCGCTATTCTGGGATTCAATTGACAACGCCATAACAAGTGTCACGCTCCTCCCGACATCCATTTGCGGTACAACTGCTACGGCGTGCTCGCAAAACCAGAATATTGCTACTGCTACGAATAATGGTCTCGATCTTGGTTTAAAGATACCTCTGGCGCAAAACTGGCTCGGCACTTTGAATTACAGCTACCTCAACAGAACATTGGGGACGTCCGGCCTAGTTCCCACGGGAACCCCTACCAACCGGGGCGAAGTCAGTGTGACCTGGTTTGCATCGGAAGCAATTGAGGTCGCCGCCGATTTACAGGGAAATTCGAGTATCCAGACTGCAAGCAACGGGCTGCAACCTGTTGCCGGCAGTGCGGTCACCAACCTGCGCTTTACTGAGCATCTGGGCAAAGGGTTTACTGTCAATGGTGGCATCTACAATTTGTTCGATAGCAACTACCAGCTAGTTGAAGGTTTCCCGATGCCGGGCCGCATGGCGAAAATTGCCTTGAATTATCACCTTTAAGGCTGGCCCGATGCAGGCGATACGGATGTTTGCAATACATCACCCATATCGCCTGTACTGATTTGATGTTTTAGGGAGTTACGTATGACACAATTAAAATTGCTCGTTACAGTTTGTCTTTTTCTGCTGTCTCAGTTTGCCTGCGCAACCGAAAAAGTGGTGGTATTAACCAGCTATCCGCAGGAAGTCGTCACGCAATTTGAAGCGGCTTTCGAACAAGCCTATCCGCAATACCAACTTGAGATTCTATGGCGCCAATCGCGTGATGCGATGTCCTATCTGCATCAGCCGCATAGTGCAGTTGATGTGTACTGGACACCGGCACAAAGAAATTTTGCCGTTCTGTCAAAGGAAGGTGCATTCCGCAAACTTGATGTGGACTTGAAGGGTTTGCCTAAAGTAATCGGCGGTTTCCAAATTTCCGACCCGGACGGTTTTTATGTCGCTACCGAAACGGCAGGCTACGGTATGGCCTATAACCCGGAAGAATTGCATCGTTTAGGTTTGCCAGTGCCGACAGACTGGAAAACTCTGACCTCTCCCGCATTCAACGGACATATTGTATTTCCAATTCCTTCCAAAATTGGTTATGCCCCCATGCTGGCTGACACTTTGCTGCAAAGTTATGGCTGGGAACAGGGCTGGAGCGTACTCGAACAAGTAGCGGCCAACGCCCATCTTGCTGATGCAGGTTCAGCTTTCATTTCAGACGATGTGGGTAGTGGTCGAATTGCCGTTGGCGCAACGATAGACTTTTTTGCCATCTCTGCTATCGCCAACGGCAAACCTTTGCGCTTTTCCTATCCGGAAAAAGTAGGCTATTCCCCGGCGCATGTTGCAATTTTTCGAGATGCGGCGCATCTCGAAGCAGCTAGAAAATTTGTTAGCTTTGTATTGTCGGAGCAGGGACAAAAGATATTATTCCATCCCGACATTCGCAAGTTGCCCGTGCGTCCCGCTGTGTATGCAAACAAACCGGATGGCTATTTTGATCCGTTTGCTTCCGCCCAACTCGCTTCGTACAACTACGATATGGCAGCCGGTCTGGCGCGCCAAGAAGTGGTCGGTGCTTTGTTCGACGCATTAATCACCCGCCATCATGCAGCGTTGAAAACAATGTGGGCGGCCATCCATCAAGCCGAGCAAAAGTCCCCCGATGACCCCCGTTTAAAATCGGCGCGTATGCATGCCAATTGGCTACCACTGACCACTGTGCAAGTCAACGATGCATTGCTCCAGCAGTCATTTATCAAACACGATAGCCAAGCTGAAAACGCCGAACGTCAGTGGGATGAAGAGATTGCCAAACAATATGTTCAGGCCACGCAACTGGCACAAGAAATACTGGAGTCCAAAAAATGATGATCGGACGCGCATGTTGTTTGTCGCTAGCTTTGACACTGAGCCTTCCTGTTATAGCTGTTGAACCATCGGTCACCACCGACCTTACCTCGCGTGAGGCGTATGAGCAGCCTGTGTCAGCACTTAGTGAAGCTGATCGTCCGAAGTTTTTCAAAGGACGCAATCTGGTACGCCAAAGCTGGGTTATACCGCCCAGCGAGAACCGTGAAATTGCGGGACTTGGCCCATTATACAACCGCATTTCATGCATTGCCTGTCATGCCGGGAACGGACGTGGATTTGCTCCTGCCACACCGCAGGAATCCATGCATTCGATGTTAGTGCGTTTAAGTATTCCCGGTACCGATCAACATGGAGGTCCCAACCCACACCCTGGTTATGGTGGGCAGTTAAATGAATTCGGCGTTCCCGGTGTACCCGGTGAGGGGAAAGCGGAAGTAAGTTATACCGAGTTTGCGATTAAACTGAATGGCGACGAACAAGTCATGTTGCGAAAACCCAGCCTGACGTTTGTCGATCTGGCCTATGGGGATTTTCCAGCCGACTTGCTGACTTCGCCGCGCATTGCCCCGCCAATTTTCGGTCTGGGTTTACTGCAAGCCGTTGCGGAAGCAGATATCGTCGCACTGGAAAATGCCGCAAAACCCAAGGGCATCCAAGGCAAAGTTAATCGCGTCTGGGATGAAGCTCAACAAAAGACTGTAGTGGGTCGTTTCGGCTGGAAAGCGAACATGCCCAATCTGCGCCAGCAAATTGCCGGTGCATTCGTTGGCGACATGGGCATCACTTCAGCGCTTTTTCCGCTGGAAAATTGCACCTCTGTTCAAACGGCCTGCAAACTTTCTCTTTCCGCCGGAACACCGGAATTGAGTAATGAACAATTAGATGCATCCGAGTTTTATCATTTTGCTTTGGCTGCCCCCGCTCAACGAAATCCGGAGAACGCTGAAGTAAAACACGGCGCGCAATTATTCACACAAGCGCAATGCGCCGCTTGCCATGTTCCTGACTTGCGCACATCCGTTTTCCCCGGTTACCCGGCCTTATCCAACAAGACCATCCATCCCTATACCGATCTGTTACTCCACGACATGGGTAAACCTCTTGCCGACAACCGCCCGGATTATTTGGCTACAGGCCAAGAATGGCGCACGCCGCCATTATGGGGGATTGGTCTTGCGCAAAAAGTCGAACCCCGCGCCGGATTTCTACACGATGGTCGCGCCAGAACTTTGCTCGAAGCCATTTTGTGGCATGACGGTGAAGCCAAGAATTCGGCACAGCTTGTTAAAGATATGTCTGCAATGGATCGACGGGACTTGGTTGAGTTTTTGGAATCGCTATGAACACACGGCCCCCTCAAGAGCGTTTAGACTTGCACTCCAGTAATTCTGCTACGCTTTATTCCGGCAAGTTGCTAAACTTCCCGGCAACGTGGAGAAATTACATTGCTGATAAAGTGCCTATGTTTGGGGATAGTCCTGTCACTCTTTGGTTGCAAGGAGAGTGACAACGTTTGGCAGAAAGCGCCAACCTCACCCGTCAAGCAGGGGGCTACTGTGCGGGTCCGTGTCGTCAACGCTACCAATGGACGTTTGGCGCAAATGTCTCCGGCACAAATTCGCATCATGTTGGCTTCTGCTCAAACAACCGTTAAGAAAAATTTCGGGGTCAATATTGAATTCTCGGACGTTTCGGAAACCGGCATCGGGCAAGTCTTTGCACTTATCCCTCCCAAGATTCGCGAACTGAGGAAATCATCCATCTACGATTTTAAATCCGGCACCGGCGACAAACGCAAACTTGCAAAAGGAATTAAGCAGACACTCACCGAGCGAGGGACAAAACTGGAAGACGGGCTTGCCTATGTACAGCCTTTTCTGCCGGAGGCCCATGCCAAAGACTTGATGACGTTTTCCGAGCTGCTGTCTAACATAATGCTTGAAAGACTAGAAGACTGGCGCAGTGTTAAAGCGTCCGATGGTACTCCCGTTCTTGATTCCGCTCCCTACAACGAAATAACCTATTGGGACATTTTGGGTTACGGTGATCTTCCCTATGAGTTAGTCATCACCAACCAGCTTTTTGTGAGCGCGGAGTATGTCGGGGTCGATATTCACACCGCGATTCGCGGCGGGCTGACGGTTGGCTTAACCACCTACAGTCGCAATAGCAAATTCGGTGCTTATATTGTGTTCAGCACATTTCCGTTTCTGGACAATTCGGAGAACACGAAGCTATTACGCGGCGGTGAAACTTACTCGGATACTGAAGCTGCCAAATTGGCAGGGGCATATCTGGCGCACGAAATTGGTCACATGCTGTTCCAGTTCGGGCATCCCTTCGGGCAAAAATCCTGTGTAATGAATCCGGCAAGTATGCTGAGGTTTAGAGAATGGTTTGAGCAACTCGACAGCGCAGCCTGTCCGATTGGCAGTCGCGACGAAATGAAGCCCGGTGCCATACCGGAATATTACAATGTTAACTGGCTGAAAATGTCCCATTAGCTGATTTTTTGTAGTTGCGGTTTAATTTTCCAGATATATTTGTTGAACAACCGACACCTTCTCTTAACAAAGTTTTTACTCGGTTTTTTCAATGCAAGGACAATACATGAGTACGACAGTAGCGGGGCCAGACAATAAATTACGCTGCAGTTGGTGCAATGCTGCACCAGAGTTTCTAAACTATCACGATACCGAATGGGGATTCCCTGTCAGCGATGATCAGCGCTTATTTGAGAAACTTTGCCTGGAAGGATTTCAGTCCGGCCTAAGTTGGCGAACTATTCTCAACAAACGCGAGAATTTCCGCACTGCTTTCCATGATTTCGATTTCAACAAGGTGGCTTGCTTCTCCCAGAATGATATTGATCGTCTGCTCAAGGATGAGGGTATTATCCGTCATCGCGGCAAGATCGAGGCGGTGATCAACAATGCTAAACGGGCGCAGGAACTCGTTATACGAGAAGGTTCTCTAGCCGCCTATATCTGGCGGTACGAACCAGATTCGCAACAACTCGCAAAGCCGCAAACAGTTTCGACCTCGGAGGAGGCGATTGCTCTCTCGAAAGATCTGAAAAAACTAGGCTGGAAATTTATCGGACCTACAACTGTGTATGCCTTTATGCAAGCAATGGGGCTAATCAACGATCATGTTGAGGACTGCGTAATCAGAGCAAAGATTGAGCACGCGCGCAAAACTTTTATTCCCCCCGGATGCTGATTATTCTCGCACCACTTTCAATTTTGCGCTCTTACACTTCGTCATCGACGGCAGCCACCACGACACCTATGGCATGCAGTGGGTCATCCGTCAGGCTAAGGCAATGTTCACTGCCATTGACCAGATACAGATTGAATTTTTCACGCTTTAATGCAGGCGGCAAGCGTGCCGGCATATCGTCGTCATTGCAGTAAGTAAAACGCAATTCCGGCCACCTTTGTTTTAAAGTGTCCATCGTTGTTTCACTCAACACGCTCATTAATGCTGCGGCGTTGGCAATACTTTCCAATGTCTCCGGAACAATCATTTGCTTACTCTTCTTCCGATCCTGCGAACCGACTTAGCGATTGCGCTTTTACGCCAAGTATTTTAGCCAGCCAAGGCGGAGGTGCATCAAGAACGGCTTGCAGGCGTTGCAAGGCGATGTTTGCTTTGCCGCCTTCCGGTGCTTTTATAGGATGTACATTGGCACGTACCGCCTTGGCTGCTGCCGGCCCACCGATTGATTGTACATAAACGATTTGGCAATCTTTGATGAGATTGGCACGCGCAACATTTTTGTCTTCGGCATCATCGGCAATCGCTGTTGAACGCACATCAATCAGGCGAATTTCTTCCGGACCGACTTGATAAACGAGAAATCGCGGACACGAGCCGAAATGCCCGTCCAGATTCTCTTCTGTATTCGAGGCAACCGCAACTCGCAGACTACCCGGTATATCCCCCTCGGCATATGCGGCGGGTACTAACAAGTTTTCATCTTCGTCGGAAACACCCCACAAATGGCGCACTGCCAATTTGATGGAAGCGTTATCCACATCCGGATCAACCGTCTCTTCGCCGGAAAGAATGAGTTTAATGTCGGCTACAGTTACTTTGGCGAGTTTTGCTTCAGTGATAGGCAAACCAATCTGCTCACCTAGCTTGGCTGCAAACGCACCTGCGTTAACGTCGGCAAGAACCCGCGCAGCTTGCGCGATGCGCAAAGCGGCGATTTTGGTGATGACGCTGGCGGTAGTCATAGTCTTTACCCTGTTTGAAAAGGGACAAAGGTTAAGAGAGAATGTAGTGAGGCTGCTTCTCTTCCATCTTACCCCTTCGCCCCTGTCTTGTATTACGCTGCTATTTGTGTAATGCAACCTTTGATCGGGCAAACCTTAACACACTGGGGCTTGTCATATTCACCTTCACATTCGGTACATTCTTTTGCGTTGATGATTGTCAAACCTTTCTTCTCACTGATGGAAGCGGTAGGACATTCAGGTTCGCAATCACCACAAGAAGTGCACAAATCTGCATTAATTTTCATTGCCATGATAATTTTCCTTTCATCGTCGAGTGGAAAACGGTTTGGTTTTACCCTTACCACTTTCCCCTTAACTCTTCACAAGTTTTATTCAGCCGCATCCAATCGCTTGGCACGCAGTGAAATTGGCAATCTGGCTGGAGCCGGCTGTGGCTCAATGTAGTAAGTACCGCCGTTATTTAGCTTGATCTCACCACCCCATTTTTCGGGCGTGTCAAACTCCATCGATACGATGTTGTCTTCGAGGTCGCGCTTTGGCAGATAAAACACGTACTCGCCTTTGCTACCACGCTGAATCATAATGTTTGCCATTACTGCTTCCTTTCTAAATCGGCGGCATTTGAATGCGAGTGAGACTATATGTAGGGTGGGCACGACCCTGTGCCCACCCTACATAAAGATTAACGAACCAAGTCGTGGTTGTAATCGGTAGTCCCCATGCCGCGAGTTTCTTCGTCCAGACGTTCCAATACTGCATTGGTAATCGTGGTTAGCATCTGCATGGCACCTTCATAGCCCAGTGTTGTCGAGCGATGCAAGTGGTGACGATCGAAGATCGGGAAGCCAATACGGATCAGTGGAACCTCGAACTCTTTGCCCTTATGCAACGTATCACGTTGGATAAACTTGGCGTAGGAGTTACCAATCATGAAGTCTGGCTTCTCGGTCAACACCAGTGAACGGAAGTGCCACAAGTCCGCACCCGCAAATACTTGGGTATTTTTCCCGTAAGGCGTTTCAGCCAGCATCGCTTGCATTGCCTTTGTCCACTTCTTGCTGCCGTTGTTGCACAACACGTGCAGTGGCTCAATGCCGAGTTCGGTGAGGAACTTAGTCATGCCGAAAACAAAGTCAGGATCTCCGTACAGACTGATCTTTTTGCCGTGCAACCAGGTATGGCTGTCAGTCATCATGTCAACAAAACGACCTCGTTCCTTGACCAAGGAAGCAGGGATAGGCTTGCCAGTCACTTCGGATACCTTCATCAGCCATTCGTCTGTCCACTCCAAGCCCATCGGAATGTTCAACTTTGGAGTTTCATGTTTCCAAATGTCTGTAACATACTTCTTGGTTTTGTCGAGTTGCATCGGTTGCAATAAGAAAGTGTTGATTGCATTCGGCGCATCCTTCACTTCTGCTTGTGTCGTACCGCCTGCATACATGCGGAACTGGCCGTCAGCCGGCGTATCAAGCACTTCGCTAGGATCGCTCAACAATGTGTGCTCAACGCCCATTTCATTCAACATGCGATGGATCACACGATAGTTGCCCAGGTAAGTCTCAAAGCCGGGAACGATGTTGATCTTGCCGTTCTTGCCAACGACCTTGTCGTCCATGCTATTGCGCGTGAAATGTCCCAGGATACCTTCGAACATATTATCCCAACCTGTCACATGCGAACCCACAAATGATGGCGTGTGAGCGTAAGGAACAGGGAAGTCTTCAGGGATATTACCCGCTTTTTTAGTGTTACGGATGAAAGCGTTCAAGTCGTCACCGATAACTTCAGCCATGCAAGTCGTTGACACGGCGATCACTTCAGGCTTGTAAATCGCAATGCAGTTTTCCAAACCATCGATCATGTTCTTCTGACCGCCGAACACGGCTGCGTCTTCAGTCATCGAGTCGGAAACGCAAGAAACTGGCTCACGGAAATGACGGTTGAAGTAGGTACGGAAGTAAGCCACGCAACCTTGCGAACCGTGCACATACGGCATGGTCTTTTCAAAACCCAGTGCGCACAACACAGCGCCCAAAGGTTGGCAGGCTTTAGCCGGATTAACAGTCAAGGCTTCACGCTTGAAGTTCAACTCACGATATTCCATCGTAGTAGTCCAATTGAATGTTTCTTGGACTTTGGCTGCATCGTGGCGTTCTTCGAAACTCTCTTGTTTGTTACCTATTGATTCCTTGTATTCGTCCTGACGGAACAGTGGATAACAGGGTTTGATGTCATCAGCTTGTTGCATTTTTATCTCCTTAGCCGCACTGCCAATATGCAGATGTCGGCGCAGATTGATGTTTGACGGCGATTATTTGCGCGTCACCTAACTTGTCCTCTATTCCCTCCCCATTTAAGGGGGAGGGCTAGGGTGGGGGTAGAAACTTTGTACGACTTAACCCCCATCCCAACCTTCTCCCTGCGAGGGGGAAGGAGCAAAGGTTACGCTGCCTTCTTTTCCTCTACAGCTACATCCTTCTTCAACCATGGTGCAGTCATCTTGCCCCAGCATGGGTTGTTCAAAGTCATGTCCATGTCACGAGCGAAGATGGCGAAGCCGTCATAGCCGTGGTACGGACCGGAGTAGTCCCAAGAGTGCATTTGGCGGAAAGGCACACCCATCTTTTGGAAGATGAACTTTTCTTTAATGCCGGAACCAACCAGGTCAGGCTTGACGCGCTTAACGAACTCTTCAAACTCAAAGCCGGTGACATCGTCATACAGCAAGGTGGCGTTACCCATATCTTTGATGGTGCGATCATAGTCATCGTTGTGACCGAATTCATAACCGGTTCCAACCACTTCCATACCCAGATCTTCATACGCACCGATCACATGACGCGGACGCAGACCACCCACGTACAACATGACGCGCTTGCCTTGCAGACGCGGCTTGTACTTGTCGATCACTGCTTGCATCAACGGTTGGTACTTGGCGATTACGCGCTCTGCACCCTCTTTGATCTTGTCATCAAACAACGCAGCGATAGCACGCAACGATTCAGCCACTTTAGTCGGGCCGAAGAAGTTGTATTCCATCCAGGGGATGTTGTACTTTTCTTCCATGTGACGCGCGATGTAGTTCATCGAACGGTAGCAGTGAATCAGGTTCACTTTAACGTACGGTGTCTTTTCCATTTCTGCGATGGTGCCGTCACCAGACCATTGTGCAACAACGCGCAAGCCCATTTCTTCCAGCAAAATACGAGAAGACCAGGCATCACCACCGATGTTGTAATCGCCGATCACAGCTACGTCGTAAGGTGTACCTTCAAATGTCTTGCCTTCGCGGCGTGGCAAAACCCAATCACGAATCGCGTCATTGGCAATGTGGTGGCCGAGAGATTGCGAAACCCCGCGGAAACCTTCGCAGCGTACTGGAATGACAGGCTTGTCGAGTTCTTTTGCAGCTTTCTTGGAAACGGCTTCAATATCGTCACCGATCAGACCGATCGGGCACTCGGATTGAACCGAGATACCTTTGTTCAACGGGAACAGAAGTTCGATTTCGGTAATCAGTTTGGCCAGCTTTTTGTCACCGCCGAACACAATATCTTTTTCCGTAAAGTCGGAGGTAAAGTTCATTGTGCCGTATGTATTAATCCCTGTCGTACCGACGTAGTAATTACGACGACCCGCACGGGAATATTGACCACAGCCAACCGGGCCGTGTGAAATATGGATCATGTCCTTGATCGGGCCCCACACCACGCCTTTGGAACCTGCGTAAGCGCAGCCGCGAATGGTCATCACACCCGGCAATGATTTGCGGTTTGAAGTGATGCACTTCTTGGACTGTTCGATAGATTGATCGTTAACCGCAAGGTGTTTCTCGCGATCTTTTTTTGCTTTCTCCGGATAAACTTCAAGCACTTCTTGAATCAGGGCTTCTGATTCTTCACGTGTTAACGTAGACATTTTAATCTCCTTAAATGACCCACCAATATGTGGAGTCTGTCAGAGTTTCAATTTCCCAAGAATGACGAGCGGTCACCGACAACCCGTCTCCCTTAATACCTTTTATTACGCAGCAGCAGCTAATTCAGCCGCTTTCTTACCGATGATGGATTCGTCTTCTGCTTCCATGATGCCGAATTCCATCAGCAATGCTTCCAGCTCGTCCATGGTGATTGGAGTTGGGATAACGAACTTCTTGTTATCAACAATCTTTCTCGCCAAAGAACGATACTCGTCAGCTTGCTTATGAGTTGGATCGTATTCGATCACAGTCATACGACGGATTTCAGCGTGTTGCACAGCATTGGCACGTGGAATGAAGTGAATCATTTGCGTACCCATTTGTGCAGCCAGCGCCATGATGAGTTCATCTTCACGGTCTGTGTTACGGCTGTTGCAAATCAGACCAGCAAGACGCACGCTACCCGAGTTCGCATACTTCACGATACCCTTGGCAATGTTGTTCGCCGCATACATCGCCATCATTTCGCCGGAGCAAACGATGTAAATTTCCTGTGCTTTGTTTTCGCGAATCGGCATCGCGAATCCACCGCACACAACGTCACCGAGAACGTCGTAGAATACGAAGTCGAGTTCGTCGTCATAAGCGCCTTCTTCTTCGAGGAAGTTGATGGCGGTAATAACACCGCGGCCGGCACATCCAACGCCGGGCTCCGGGCCACCGGATTCAACGCACTTGATACCGCCGTAACCTACGGACAGAACGTCTTCCAATTCCAGATCTTCGACGCTACCGGCTTCAGCAGCCAGTTCCATTACTGAGTTTTGTGCCTTTGAGTGCAGAATCAAACGAGTTGAGTCAGCTTTCGGATCGCAGCCAACGATCATTACTTTTTTGCCCATTTCGGCAAGAGCAGCCACGAGGTTCTGGGTAGTAGTCGATTTACCGATACCGCCTTTTCCATAAATTGCGCATTGACGCAGAGCCATGATAGTCTCCTAATGAGTTTCAGATTAAAGATGCGATTGAAAAACTGTTTCTCGCACCGCTACAGTCGCAAGCTCCGTGCCACCCTTTGAACAAACACCCAAGTGATTGATCCTTCATTAAATAATTATTTACCTCCAAGCGCATTGACTGATGTGGAACCCAACAATGCAGATCGCTTTGTAGTAGTGTCGACAACACCTACAATCGTTTTGCCCCGCTCTGCACGCTTGCCGATCAACCGCTGTAATCTGCCTGCGGTCATCTTGGGCGGCCTTACTTTTCAGCACTCGCCTGTTGCATTAGAGCTTGACGGTGTAGCCCTATTCCACCAAGGTTTTTTTGCTTTGCTAGATCGCATCGATAATGCAACTGATCGTGCGGAAGCATTCAGGCTGCACATGAACGCTTCGTTTTATCTCGACCATCCGGAACAGGCCGGATATTCGTCGCTTACTTCAAACACGCGCCATAAAGCTGATTACTTGCGCATGCTGCGCGGCTGGGGATTTGATGCTGATGGTATTGAAGGTGCAGCACTCAAAGGCTGGGTTGAATCGCGTTTTGGCTTGCTCCCGCGTCATCATGCAGGGCAGATTCGTGATTTTTCCGGCATAGCCTACCGGCGTTATCTGGAGATGCGTGCGTCTGCCTTGTATGGAACCAACGCAATAGAAGCGCAGTTCGATCTGCTCTACTCATATTGCCAATATGAACTGGCAAAACAATATCCGGACACACCGCATCTCACTTTGTATCGTGGCGTGAATCATGTCGATGATTATGAAACATTGGCTACCATCGACAAAAAGCGGCGTGTTGTACTATTCAATAATCTGAGTTCATTCACTTCAGACCGCGATCGCGCAGATGAGTTCGGCGACTATTTGCTGACTGCTCAAGTCCCGCTTTCCAAGGTTTTTTACCATACGCAATTACTCCCCGGCTTATTACAGGGGGAAAATGAGTTCACTGTGATTGGTGGACTCTATGAAGTAAGCATTGCCGCATATTGATGTCCCTTTTGTACTCGCAGGATGGGTTATGCAACGCGATACCCATCATTTTTCGTAATTAAGCGATGGGTAGCTTTGCATAGCCATCTGACTAAGCTGTAAAAAACGACAGCAAGTCATTGGTTATCGCTGCGCTGCGTCAACTCTGCATCGAGCTTGCTCGATAGCTGATTGCCTGACTTTGTTGCCTCCCATCCTACATATTTATGTTCTAAATATTTCCACTTTCGCTCAACCCCCATACCCTTTTGCGACATGATTCTCACTTTTGTCGCATTTGCTCCAATGCCAACTCCTCTGTAAGCCCCGCCAATGCTTGACCTGTGCTCTGGCGCGATTATTGCGATGTAATTCTCATTATCAACTGAGGAGTCCCCCAAAATGAGTTCACAATTTGAAAACATCTTTAACGGCCTATCCGATGGCAGCGTCGTTCCTTACCTTGGCCCCGGCGCACTCAATGGGGTGATTAATCCGGCCAGTGGCAAAGCCATCCCTGCCGACAGTGACAGTCTAATTCTGGCGATGAACGGTGGACAACCAATGGCGCCCAAATTGATGTTTGAATTTCCTCGTGCAGCAATGAATATTGAACTCAAAAAGGGTCGTTCCGCAGTCAACAAATTCCTTGATGCAACTTACCGCGATACGCAATGGAGCACATCAGCCCTGCACGAATGGCTTGCACAGCAAAAGTTACCCTACATCGTAGATGCCAATCGCGACACACAATTGCAGAAGCAATATGCATCAACACCGCATACACTGATTGTCGGTATCGCGCGCATGGCGGGCAAAGAATATCGTTTCCGCATTTACAAATACGATGGCATAAGCTATTCCTCAGTTGAACAAGAAGCGGTGGATACCAGCCTGCCTATTCTTTTCAAACCGCTCGGCACACCGCTGCCTGAATCCAACTACATTGCGTCGGATGCCGACTTCGTGGATTACATCACTGAACTGATGGGCGGGTTCGCCATTCCCTCTTTCGTTAAACGTTCGCGCCAAAATAAACGTTATTTGCTACTCGGCTTGCGCCTTAACCGCGACACCGACCGCATGGTGTTCTCGGACGTTATCTTTGGCGCAGACAAACCTGCAGGCTGGGCTCTCATCCCTCATCCCACTGACAAGGAAAAACGCTATTTGGAAAAACTCAACATTGAAATCGTGAATGCCGACGTGGCGGACTTCCTCACCACAGCCCAAACCTGGAATGGAAGCATGGCTACGGCATGAGCAAGTTTCAGGCTAAATGGGATGAAGCACGACACACACTGGGTGCAGATGAAATTGATGTCGCGCATAGGGAATTTATCTCGCAAGTCGCCGCGCTTATCGCTGTCAGCGATGCAGAATTCCCGCCCTTGTTTCAAACAATGATCGCCCACTTGCGTGAACACTTCGTCGCTGAAGGCAAGCTCATGCGTGAAAACAAGTACCAAGGGCTGGGTATACATGAAGGCGAACATCACCGAATACTCGGCGAACTGCAACAACTTAATCGCACTCTCAAACGCGGTCACCTGCCGCTAGTGCGCGCTTATGTGCGAGAGGGACTACCCGAGTGGTTTGACACGCATCTAACAATGATGGACGGTGCGCTGGTGGCTTTTCTCAAAAAGCAAAAACTTACACAAGAAATTGCCTAAATAGCCTTCCCCAACTGACCATAACTGATATAGGGCTTGATACGCCCCATATCATTGCGCATGACGTCCCTCAAGACGGCAATCTCAGTGCATCGAATCAAGCGCCAATATGCATCAGGCATTGTCTAAATCAATATCTGGCACCTACCCGAGCCAATTGCACCATGTCTTCATCACTACAAATATCGACTGGTATACGTGGCAAGTGGTGCATGTGTAGTGGGTTATGACAACGAGCGCGGCAAGGGCGACCATCGCTATCTTGGCACTGTTGAATCACCCTACCAATTTGTGAACGTAGCAACTTTGCTCGAAGATTTTTTGCAAGACGCTGAAGAAGGAGCGTAAATATGAAACTGAATATCGTAGTAGGCGAACCCTTAGCCAGTGCGCAAGCGCGGATGCAGGAGCATGCCCGCAAAATTACGGCAAAGCATCTGACAATCCTTAACATGAGAAGCCGCTCGCGACTGGCAGCTTTCAAGAGTTCCTTTTATTAACATGTTGTTCAGCTTGGGACCAAAGACATATTCCGCCATCTGGTCTGTAGTAAATCATCTTCCTTAAGTTCTGGTAAACAACATCTTTTTTCTGCGTCGCTCACGATTGTGATGTAGTGTATTTTGGCGATGACAATTCGAGGTGTAGTTTCAAGATGAGCTGAGTTGGTTGTCGATTTACCCCACAGTACCCGACTAATTTACTTGACTAATGTGTCGCGAAATGGTAGTTTTCGTTTACATTCTGGGAACTTATTCATGGGGTGTGCCGTGGCGTTAAGTTGCCACAATTGGAACGACAGTTTCTATAGGAGGTCGCTATCATGACATTTGTATCATCATACACAGAACCCGAAAGAGATGAAGTAAGTTTCTCAAGCGAGCTTGGTTGGTTAGCTGCTTTGGCATTTGCAATAGTTGGAGTCATTACTACGGTGATGGCGACAATGCCCTAGTTGATTTTTGCTTACCAAATCTGCATCTGATGTGGTTGGGCTTCATTCGTAAACCCACTGCATCAGTTGAAGAGATTGTTATAAAAATTGAAGTTAAGTAATTCGAGTAAATCGGATTACTGTTGCTTGATCGACAAGAGCCATCTTGCAAGTAATATGCGAGCTAGCTCTGTCGGCGATGAACGGTCTTCCACAAGTAGATCTGCATATGGCATGCTATTTCGGATGCCTAAATGCAGTACTGTGCAAATAACGAAGGGAAAAAGAATTTTCTCGCTTACCCAAAGGAGATAACCCAATGAACAGTACCGTAAATACATTCGACCTTAAACTTGATCTAACATTCCATCGAGTGGTTGATGTACCGAAAGAACTCATCTGGAAAGCATGGACTCAACCACAACATCTAATGCCGTGGTTTTGCCCTTTACCTTGGAAGACAATAGCATGTGAAATAGACCTGCGACCCGGCGGCCTGTTTCAAACCATAATGCAATCTCCTGAAGGGCAGACTTTCCCAAACGATGGTTGCTACCTTGAGGTGATTGAAAATGAGCGCCTAACATGGACTAATGCATTGCTACTAGGCTTTCGCCCCATCGCGGGTGTTGCACAACCGGAATCAACCGTAGACTTCAAGTTCACAGCGTCCATCCAATTAGAGTCTCTCGACAAAAAAACACGTTATACCGCTATTGCACGACATGCGGATGAGGCAGGATGTAAACAGCATGCAGCAATGGGCTTTGAGCAAGGTTGGGGAATCGCACTAGATCAGCTAATTGCTTACGTTAAGAAGCTATAGAGCAAATGTAAGCAGTCCAATCCAATCTTTGCTGAATTTGTTTCATAATATCGAAATGAATCAGAAAGACTCCCTAGATTACAAGCAAGCTATTGCCAATCTCTATTCGAGACGAAGTCAGAGCTACGATAGTATCGAATGGCATGAAAAGATAGCACATAAACTTGTTGATTATGCCGACATTACAGCTGGTTCCAAAGTTTTGGATATTGCGACTGGAACGGGCATGGTCGCTTTTTATGTCGCATCTAAGATTGGATCGTTGGGTTCGGTAATTGGGATAGATATTTCAGATGGGATGCTGCAAATTGCAAATTTAAAGCTAAAGTCTTGCGGACTTTCCAATATCAAATTTGAAAAAGGAGACGGAGAGGCTCTGAATTTTAAAGATACCACTTTTGATTACATATTTTGTAGCTCAGCATTCATTTGGATGTCAGACATTGAATCTGTATTACGGCATTGGCACACGAAACTTAAAGACCATGGGAAACTCGGCTTTCACGCTTTCTATGGGAACGCTTTCGTTACTGGCGTAATCGCTCAAAACGTTCTCCAAAAATACGGCGTTTCATATCTGATGAACAAACCAACTGGAACAAAAGATAAATGTCATGAATTAATGAGGCAAGGAGGGTTCAAAAATATTGATATAAAGATTATTGCAGGTGGAAGTTACATCGGACTTGAAGAAGCGAAAAGTTCATGGGTTACTTCATCTCATCCTGCACCCGGTCAGTTTCCACATCCAATGGCACAAATGACTTCTGAACAACAAGCTGCAGCGCAGTCAGAATTTGAGCATGAACTTGAGAAGCTTAATTCCGAACAAGGCATTTGGAATGATATGACCGTATTTTATGTGTTCGGGGAAAAGTAAGTCTCGTATGTGGGAGAGGATTTGTTCCGAAATATACCTCAAGCAGTCCCAAGATGTAGAATTACTTGGCTGGCGTTATCGGCCGATTGTGCTGAAAAACTATTTTTTGAATCACTTAAAAAATATTCTAGCCTCATAAAGCGATTATTGATTTTTCGATATGAGCGGGTAACTTTGGTATTGACAAACTCGCTTGTAAGTCAATATACCTAGCCACATTCGACAATCAAGTGCGATTTGTGGGCGCACTTTTAAATCGTGAAATTTTTCCGGGGGTGCGAAAAATAGTTTTTCAACACAATCGGCTATGAGCAGTCTATTACGGTTGATATCCATTTCTTTTGGTGCCATGATTGATTTACTTCCCAAGTAAGGCAGGTCGCTCAAAATGGCACCAGAAGACACCATCTTCAACGCTCTATATAACTACACCAAAGCTTTGGCAGTTGCTCTGGGGCATCGTGATCTATTAACGCGCCTTCATTCTGATCGCGTGTTTGGACTTGCTGGGGAAATAGCGGTAGAGTTTGGGTTGTCCAAGAAAGATTTAGCTGTTCTCAAAATATCTGCTTTGTTTCACGATATTGGCAAAATAGGAATACCTGACAATATTCTTTTAAAACCATCGAAACATAACGAGACTGAGTGGGAGAAGATGAAAGAGCATTCTGTGATCGGTGAAGATATCATGTCGGCGATCGACATCGAGGACTCGCCGCAAGCTTCTAAGATAATTCGACACCACCATGAATACTACAATGGCCTAGGTTATCCAGATAAGCTTATTGGAGAAGATATTCCAATTTGTTCGCGAATTATCTCAATAGCAGATAGTTACGACGCGATGGCAGTAACAAGGTCATACCATAAAGCACGAAAGCATTCAGAAATAATGACCATCCTAGAATCTGAAACAGGGTTGAAGCACGACCGGAACCTAATGCATATTTTTTGTAAAGTCATAGAATCCAGCAAATTCAAGGCCGCCTCAAAGTAGCTTGTTAGATTCCGGGAAAAGTAGGTGAAAGTCTCTTACCGGGAAGCCTGAATGTCTCAAAAGGGTTGTCTGTCGACGAAGTACCAACACAAAATCAAAGGTCTCTTTATAATCACATAAGAGTCGTTGCCATTGGCAAGGACTTGCGGACAATCCCCGTCCAGTGCGACACGAAGTCGCTTATAGAAGTTGTTCCTGCTTCAACAGAGGGAACCACCTGTGTCACCGGGTGAATCTAGGGAATGTCCCTTTGTTTTTCGTATCCGACAAAAGCCATCTCATACTGACTTAGTAGAGGTGAGTTTTAGTTGTACAATTAACTCGCATGAGGTGCATTATTGCATTGAGTAATAATTCAACTGTATGGAGACATTGATGAAGAAAGTCATTGCTGTATTTCTGCTTCTTGGATTAGTTGCCTGCGGAACAATTAAACCAAAACTTGAAGGCAAGTTTGTCGGCAAAGAAGACAGTATAGAATTTAATGGGGACGGAAAGATCTACTATTCAAAATCCGGCAAGACCAAAGAGTTTTCTTATATTGTAAAAGGCGAGACTGTTGAAGTGACAGGAGTGAAAGGCACTGCTATTGGGATAATCAATAAAGATGGCTCAATTGATTTGGACGCAAGTCACTATGTTAAAGATACCGTGAAGTAAATTATTATTAAACCATCTTTTTCCGGCAACGCCAGGGCAGAGTCTAATCGTCGTCGTCCTCACCCGCAATCACTCGTCTAGGTACTGTTGCGGGGTCTGCGGTAATGGCGCGATATATTTCAATACGGTCACCCGGTTTGAGCGGCGCATCAAGTTCTGCTGCTTTGCCGAAAATGCCGACGGTGTCTTTTTCAAGGTCGATGGCAGGAAATTTTTTCAGGATGCCGGATTGTTCGATGGCCGCTTTTACGGTGGTATCGTCAGGAACCTCAATACGCAACCAGAGTTGCTGCGCGGGTTCGGAATAGGCTACGCCGATTTGCATGATACTCTCCTGACAGTCCCCTGGTGATGCCGGTCAAAATCGTTCCCCACTTTTATATAAAGGGGGAAGTTGATTGAGTTTTCTAATTGGTTAGTTGAGATCACGTTAACTCGCTACAGGCTCTGCGTCCGGTGTCGCAGCAACAACCGCGCGTTGAGCACGATTGCGGTCAATAACGCGTTTACCCGCGATCAAAAATCCCAGCACTAAAAACCCACCCGGTGGCAAGATCATCAGCAGGAATCCTTTGTAATTCGGAATAATTTTCAATTCCATAAAGGAAAATGCCTGTCCAAGTAACAGGTGTGCATCGGCAAACAAAGTTCCCGCACCCAATATTTCCCGTACTGCGCCGATGGTGGTTAAGGCGAAGGTAAAGCCCAATCCCATCATTAAGCCGTCCATCCCCGAAGGCAATACCGGATTTTTTGCGGCGAAGGCTTCCGCACGCCCGAGTACCGCGCAGTTGGCGACGATGAGCGCGATATAAAGTCCCAGCACTTTGTAAAGGCCATGTGCCCATGCATTCATGCTTACGTCAACCAACGTCACCAGTGTGGCGATGATGACAATGTAAACCGGGATGCGAACTTCTTCGCTGACAATGTTGCGAATCGACGAGATGATCATGTTGGAAGTGAGCAGCACTGCCGTGGTGGCAAGCCCCATCCCCAGGCCGTTGGTGGCGCTACTGGTCACCGCCATTGTCGGGCACAGGCCGAGAATTTGCGCGAATACAATATTGTTATCCCACAGGCTTTCTTTTGAGATGCGAGAATAAATATTACTCATGTTTTATCTCCTTCGGCGCGCTGACGTCCAATAATTGCGCACGATTTTTTTCAAAGAATTCAAGACCGCCTTTCACTGCTTTGACCACTCCGCGCGGGGTGATAGTGGCTCCGGCAAACTGGTCGAACACGCCGCCATCTTTTTTCACCGCCCATTTATCGGCCGCAGGATCACCCAACGATTTTCCTTCAAAAGCGAATATCCAACTGTTTTTCGCCGCTTCAATCTTGTCGCCCAGGCCGGGTGTTTCTTTGTGTTTGATGACACGCACTCCAGTAATGTGGCCGCTGCGATCGATACCCATAATGCAGTCAATCACCCCCGCGTAGCCGTTACCGCTCACTTTGTACACTAGCGCTTCCACCTGCCCCGCCCTGCGCGCCCGATACACGGTGACTTCACCATTGGGGCCATTTAATTGCAATGTGTCTTTAAGCAAGTCGTTGTCGTATTGCCCGGGCAATACCACGGCGAAAGATTGTTTCATATCGAGCGCTTCGGCTGCGTGTATATCGGCATCGGTTGCGCGTGCAGCCAAAGCCAGAGCAGCAGTCGTCAGCAAAGCTGTGCCGCCAAGCAAAACTCCCTGATAAGCCAAATTGCCGCGTAATTGTTCGAGGTTCATCTCAGGATTCCTTCCCGGCCGACAGCGAGACGCCTTTGCGATCCCGCCCGTAAATTCTGGGTTTGACGTAATAGTCTATGATCGGTGTAGCGGCGTTCATCAACATCACGGCGAAAGCAACGCCTTCCGGGTAACCACCCCAAGTACGAATTATCCAGGTCAACAAGCCGCAACTGAATCCAAAAATCAGTTGTCCGGCTGTCGTATTCGGCGAAGTCACCGGATCAGTGATAATGAAAAACGCCCCCAGTATCACTCCGCCGGAAAGCAAGTGATATATCGGCCCGGCGTAATGATTGCTATCGATCAAATTAAAAATCAACGCGGGAATAGCAATGCCCAGTAACATGGCGACAGGCGCGTGCCAGGTAATGATGCGGCGCGCAATCAGGTATAGTCCGCCGAGTAACAAAAGCACCGCCGCCGTTTCACCCAGGCTGCCCGCACGTTCTCCCACAAGCGAATGCAGCGGCGCGTAATAACCGGCCAGAGACTGATCCAGCCCGATGCCGCGCGTGAACTCTGTCTTGACATGCCCCAGCAACGAAGCGCTGGCCATGCCGTCCAAATGCTGGCTCAAGAAAGTGATGCGCAAACTTTCCAGCAGACCCGGCGCATGCGCCGAACCCAAAGGCGCAGGCACAATCCAGTTGGTCATTTCCAGAGGAAAAGAAATCAGCAACATCACCCGTGCCGCCATGGCGGGGTTGAATACATTCTGCCCCAAACCGCCAAACACTTGTTTACATATAACTACCGCGAACAAGCTCCCCAGCACCCCGATCCACCACGGCGCGAAAGGCGGCAACGACAAGGCCAGCAACCATGAAGTCAAAATACCGGAGCCGTCGAACAATACCGGACGCACCGCGCGCCCTTGCCAGTACACAACTAATGCCTCTCCAACAATTGCTGCAACTAAAGATACCGCCCACAGATTAATTGCGGGCCATCCGTACAACCAGAAACCAAACAGTGTGGCCGGCGCAAGCGCGAGCATCACCGTGCCCATCACTTTACTGATGGAAATGGGTGCATGTGCGTGCGGTGAATGTGCGATTTTGTTCATGCTGTCTCCGTTGCTGCTTTTGCAGCCGCTTCTTTTGCCGCACGTTCTTTCGCTTCGCGCGCAGCTTTGCGTCTTGCCGCTGCCTCTGCGCGTTCACGTTCAATTCGCGCAATGCGCTCACTGCGGGCTTCAGCCAATTTTTTGGTGGATTCCTGTTTCAGTTTCACTCGCTCCTGCTCCATCAACTCGCCCTTGGCAAAGTTAAAATAGTGCACCAGCGGAATATGTGACGGGCATACAAAAGAACAACAGCCGCAGGCAATGCAGTCCTTCAAACCCAACGCGACAGCCGCAGCCGAATCTCCCGCGCGAATATGCGCGGCCATATCCAGAGGAAGCAAACCCACCGGACACGCGCGCACACAACTGGAGCAACGAATACAGGGGGAAGGATCAACTTTGCCGATTTCGCCGGCCGTCAGCGCCAGCACACCACTACTGCCTTTTACGATTGGGACGGCTGCCGTTGCCAACTGAATACCCATCATTGGCCCGCCCAGTACCATACGCGCGGGTTTGTCGCGGAAGCCCCCGCAAAAATCGAATAAAGTTTCCACCAGCGTACCGATAGGAACTTCAAGATTACCGGGCTCGGCAATTGATCCACCGCTGACAGTCACCAAGCGCGACACCAGAGGCCGGCCAAAACGAACCGCGTCGCGCACCGCGTATGCAGTCGCCACGTTATGCACCAAGACGCCAATGTCGGCAGTGCGCCCGTCGGCAGGCACTTCGAGTCCGGTGAGCGCTTTGATCATTTGCTTGTCCCAACCCATGGGGTACATCGCCGGAACAGCAATCACTTTAACTTCTGTATTCTTTGCAGCGGCACTCATCGCAGCCAAGGCGGCCGGTTTGTTTTCCTCGATACCCACCATGACATCTTCCGCGCCAACCGCGTAACGAATCAGGCGCACACCTTCTATAATTTCTGCCGCACGTTCGCGCATGAGCCTGTCATCACAGGTGATGTAAGGTTCGCATTCGCCGCCATTGATGATGAGCGTGCGCACATTATTTTTGCGCGAAAGATTCAATTTCACGGCAGAGGGAAAAGTAGCGCCACCCAGTCCGACGATACCGGCGGCAGCAACACGCGTTGAAATTTCATCCGCTGTCAGCGAAAAAGGATTCTCGACTTCGGCTGTTTCAAGCCAGCGATCTTCTCCGTCTGCCTTGATAGTGATAGTCGGTGCTGTCAGACCTGAGGGATGTGCCGCCGGATATTCACCTATGGCTGCAATGATTCCGGAAGTGGGCGCATGTACTGGTGCGGAAATAACCCCCTGACTTGCGCCGATGAGTTGCCCTTTAAGTACTTTGTCGCCCACATTTACAATCGGCTGGGCAGGCGCGCCCACATGCTGAAGCAAGGGAACGTACAAGTACTCGGGCATGGGCAAAACACGGATAGCACGATCCGCAGCCAGCTCCTTGCGGCTTTCCGGATGCACGCCACCACGCAATTTAAAAAGTTTCATCTTGACCTCATGCTGGAACATTTTGCTGCGCCTGCACGTTTGGCTTGTGCCAATACCAACCATGCAGTGTTACAGGAATCGGCTGAAGTTTGACGGACTCTGTCGGGCAAACTTCCTCGCACTTACCGCAAGCGGTACAGGCGTCGCGAAATACTGAATGTATCTGTTGCGCCGCGCCCATAATGGCGTCAGTCGGACAGACTTTGAAGCAGCGGGTACAGCCGATACAAATTTCTTCTTTTACTTCGGCTACCATAGGCACCGCTTCTTTTACGCCAGCCAGATTTGCTTCTCTGCCCAACTTTGCCGCCAAGGCCAAAACCACTGCGCGACCACCCGGAGGACACAGCGTCACCGGTGCACTTCCAGCCGCCAAGGCTTGCGCGGCGCCGGCGCAGCCGGGAAATCCGCATTGTCCGCATTGCGAGCCGGGTAATATGTCCAGTATTTCCTCAACTAATTTATTGCCTTCCACGCGAAATACACGAGCGGCAATACCCAAGATCAAGCCCAAAATAGCGCCCAGGATAGTCAGGCTTGTGAGTGCGGCAATCATTTTGATAAGTCCTCGTTAAAACTCAATGTGGAACCAAACCGGCAAAACCCATAAACGCCAGTGCCAGCAATCCGGCCGTAATAAAGGCAATGGGGGCACCGGCGAATGTTGCTGATACCGTTGCCAAAGCGATGCGTTCACGCAGTCCCGCAAACAACACCAGCACCAAAGTAAAGCCGACCGATGAGCCGAACCCCACCATCAGGCTCACCGCAAAGCCACTTTTCTCTTGAACGTTCAACAAGGGCAGTCCCAGCACAGCGCAGTTCGTCGTAATAAGCGGTAAATAAATACCCAGTACTTGATATAGTGCCGGCGCCGTCTTGCGAATCACCATTTCGGTGAACTGAACCACTGCGGCAATCGCCAATATATAAGTAAGGATGCGCAAATAGGTGATGCCCAATGGCATTAACAGCCAGTGCTCCAGCAACCAGGCACCGGCGGTGGTGAAGGTGATCACAAAAGTTGTGGCCAGCCCCATGCTCAGGGCCGTATCCATTTTTTTGGAGATCCCCATGAACGGGCAGAGCCCCAAGAATTTCACCAGCACTACGTTATTCACCAGTGCAGTTGAAAGTAGCAGTAGCAGGTATTCGCTCATTTTGACATTCTCCTGCCCATTCATTTGCAAGCGCCGTGCCAGCACTTAAAGGAAAAATGGAGATGCACAAAATCAGGCGGTTGGTAGAGCTGCGCACCAGAGAAGTGCAATAAACATTTGTCGTTGTCGGGTTATCCTGTACGCTGATGTAGCAAAACCGACATTTTGCATGAGCCCAACCTCGCAGCAGACTCTCAAACAATATTGGGCATGTTTATTGCTGAGTTCTGTATCATAATAATCTTCTATAATTCACTCAAACACCGGAGTTCCAATGTCCAAGACCCCAGTCACCAGTTCCAATTCGGCGCAGGACATAGCCGACCGCGTTCCCGCGCATATATTCCGGCAAGTAGTCGAGCAGGCCGCACTGGCCATCTCGATTACCGATTCGCATGCCAATATCATGTACGCCAACTCCGCTTTTCAGCGCACGACCGGCTACGGGATTGACGAAGTCATCGGTCACAACGAATCCATCTTGTCGTACCGCGTCACGCCCAAATTGGTGTACGAAACCTTATGGGCACAAATTCAACGGCAACGCCCGTGGAATGGTCTGCTGGTTAACAAGCGCAAAGACGGTAGCCGCTATCTGGCCGACGTCACCATTACCCCGGTAGTGGGTGAGGAAGGCTTGACGACGCATTTTCTGGGCATGCACCGCGATGTCACCGAAGTACATCGTTTGGAGCGCCAAGTACAAAATCAAAAAACGCTCATCGAATCGGTTGTTGATGCGGCACAAGTCGCCATCGTGCTGCTGGACGAAAAAGAGCATGTACTTCTGGACAATCAGGAATACAAAAAACTGATCGGTGATTTGGGCAAAGAGCCGGCAGTAAAGATCCTTGCTGCAATGCGCGATCAATTGGGCGAGACGTTCACAAAAGCCTACGAAAAACACCGTAACGTGACAGCACGAGAGGTACGCATCGATTCTTCCAATCGTCCGACACGCTGGTTCTCATGTGCGGCTTCATGGTTTGAAGAACACGATGTCGGCGCGGACGCTTTCTACGAACCCGTACGCCGTCATTACTTATTACTGACCATTCAGGATATTAGCGAACTCAAACGCCAGCAGGAAGCCCTACGCATCAACAGTCTGCGCGCTATTCTTTCCGAGCAGGAACGCATCCAGAGTTTGCGTGAAACATTGGCCGGGGCAGTTTTCCAATTGGAAGGCCCGCTCAATTTGCTGAGTGCCGCCGCAACAATGCTGGAACGGCGGTTATCCAACCAATCCCCGGCTCTAGCCAAAGAGGGGATAGGCGGACTGCCTGCCAGCGCACTTGAAGATGCAATACAAAAGGGGCGCGATGCGCTCGAAACTCTTCGCGCCTGCATCCCGGATCAAAGCAGTGAAGCAATCCAATCGGTCAATCTCAACGAGGTCTTGGTCGATGTACTCAAGCTCACCACTTCCAGCTTGCTTGGGTCAAGCATTGTGGTGGACTGGTTACCCGCCGACAAACCCGTGATCGTATCGGGACACTCGGCGCAGCTTTCCAACTTGTTCAAGCAGCTTATCTCGAACGCCATTGAAGCAGTGAATGAACAACGCGGCGGCAAGCGTGAACTTCGCATCGCTTGCTACCCGCGCCCCGACCATATTGAAATCTTCGTTGAAGATAGCGGACCGGGAATTGCCGAAGAACTGCGCTACAAAGTTTTTCATCCGTTCTTCACTACCAAGGGTGCTGCACGCCAGCATCTTGGCCTGGGGCTGGCTATGGCGCAGGAAGTAGTGACCCGCCATAACGGCACTATTGACATTGATCCCGGGTATCACGCCGGCTGTCGTGTTCGCGTGCAATTGCCTTATGCATCGGGAGGCTCTCATGTCTAATGCGCGCACGGAAGGTTGGTCTGAACTGGAACTTGATTTGCTGCGTGCCGAACTGGAAACGTTGTATCAAGTGAGCCGCGTGTTGTCGCATTCGCTTAACTTCAAACAAACGCTGGACGGGGTGCTGCATGCATTGCATGAAGGCATGGCACTGGATCGCGGCATGGTCAGCCTGATTGATGCTGCCAGCGGAGAATTGCAGGTATCGCTGGTTTACGGCGTGTCAGACACCGTAACTGAAGAAGTGAGCTATCTGCCGGGCGAAGGTGTAGTGGGAAATATATTGAAGAGCGGCAACAGTATTGTGGTCGAGCGCATTATGGACGAGCCGCGCTTCCTCAGTCGTCTCGGCATCTATAATCCGCAGGGCGCATTCGTAGGCGTGCCTATTCGTGTAGGCAAAAAAGTGGTCGGCGTGCTGGCCGCTCAACCCGCACCCGGAATAACCAAGCAACTCGGCGAGTATCAGCGTTTTCTGGAAATGGTCGCCAACCTGATCGGGCAAAGTGTGCGCCTGTCGCAGGAAGTCGCACAGGAAAAAATGGAAATTGTTGAAGAGCGCGATGTATTGCGGCGCAGTGTGCGCGGGCAATACGGCTTCGACAATATCATTGGCCATACCCAGCCTATGCGCCGAATCTTTGAACAAGTTCGACTCGTGGCAAAATGGAATACGACTGTGTTGATTCGCGGCGAAACCGGTACAGGTAAAGAATTGATCGCCAATGCCATACACTACAATTCACCGCGCGCGCGCGGCAGTTTCGTCAAGTTAAACTGTGCCGCCTTGCCGGAAACCTTGCTCGAATCGGAACTGTTCGGCCACGAAAAAGGCGCCTTCACAGGTGCGGTAGCTCAACGCAAAGGTCGTTTTGAACAAGCCGAAGGTGGTACCGTATTTCTCGACGAGATCGGTGAAATCTCCGCGTCGTTCCAGGCCAAGTTATTGCGCGTGCTACAGGAAGGTGAGCTGGAACGCGTCGGCGGAACCCGTACGATAAAAGTTGATGTGCGTGTAGTTGCTGCAACCCACCGTGATCTGGAAGCGGAGGTCGAATCCGGAAAGTTCCGTGAAGACTTGTATTATCGCCTAAACGTAATGCCGCTATACCTGCCGCCATTACGCGAACGCATGGAAGACATTCCGGAAATCGCGCGCTTCCTGGTGGAGAAGATCGGCTCAAAACAAGGTCGCACTCTTACCTTGAGCGACACAGCCCTGCGCATATTAATGCACCACGACTGGCCCGGTAATGTGCGCGAATTGGAAAACTGTCTGGAACGTGCCTCGGTTATGACCGAAGGCAACATGATTGATCGTGATGCCATTTTGCTCACGGGTATCGATGAGAAAATTTCGCCGAGCCGGGGAACTATCCAGAATCTGGATCTGGACGACCCTAACCTTGATGAGCGTGAAAAAGTTATCGCCGCGCTGGAACAGGCCGGTTGGGTTCAAGCCAAAGCCGCACGCTTGCTTGAAATGACACCGCGCCAGATCGCTTACCGCATCCAAACGTTGAACATTAAAGTTCGCCAGATTTAACAAAATGAGTATTAGTACTTATTGCATTCTCTTTTAATAAATAGTAGCTTAGAAGCAAGTTTCGCGGATTAATTCCACATAACTTATTGTGTTATTGCTTGTTAATTTTTATTAAAGGAGCGATAAAATGTCACAAACCAAACTGCAACAAAAATTGAAAGAGATAAAAGAGCCACAAGAGAAACCGAAGATGGAGCAAGCTGATTTGGCGAAGCTTAATGCTAAAGTTGCCAATCATGAAGCCCCCAGACCAGAGGATACTAACTTTGTAAGCTGTCTGGGATGGTTGAGCGCATTATCAGCGACAATTGCGGCTGTCGCTGTAAGTATGTAATTTTTCTTTGTTGTAAGATATCCAAAGGGGCGAAGTTATCGCCCCTTTGTTTTATTGAGATTGAGTATTGGATTTTGCATAGACAGCGTGTTTTACTTCTGTCCCGCAGCTTGGGCATACGGAGAGAATACTTTAGACACCTGTTCCTAAACTTTAAAAAATGGATTGTCGCAAAGTGTTTTAATAATTTTTATAAGCTCCGAAGATGAGCGTTTCACCCCCGACTCCAAACGAGTATTTTCATTTTTTAGGTAATCTAATGCCAACTTGATCTTGAGATGAGTTTTAACCCTGGCCAACAATATCGGCGCATAAATAGGTTTATTTATAAAATCTGATGCGCCAACCGAGAATCCCCTTTCTTCGTCCTCATAGTCACTTTTAGACGTGATAAAGATAACCGGTATATCCACCAGTTTAGGATTTGATTTTAATTGGCGGCAAATCTCATAGCCATCAATATTGGGCATCATAATATCAAGAAGAATCAAATCAGGGGGACTGGAGAGGGCGAAATCCAAAGCTTGTTGCGATTCGCTGAACAGTTTTAGATTGTATTCATTTGCCAAAATCGACTCAATAATCATCAGATTTTCTTCTGCATCATCGACAACGATGACTGTAGGTCGCTCTATAGAATTTTCCAATTTTTTTCTCCCTGATTTTCCGTGAACCATTTTAAATAAGTCCAGCAGAAAGTTCAAACCGCAAAATACTTATCCAAGATTATTTCCGGCTCATTTAGATCAATATTATCCGCCTAAAAGCTGCACGTCTCGCACCTTTGTACGGTCAATAATAATTTCAATCCCGTGTCCGCATTATGTCTGGAATCCAAGAATCGTCAAATTTCGGATATCCAACAGTAAGGCACGGAATTTGCTCGTCTAGGCGACAAGGTTGAAAAAGTGACAATTCAACCGACAAATCGGGATAAATATCTTCCCGATGTTTCATTTACTCCAAAAACACGAGACAACCAAATGGCAATTAAAGATATTAAGGCCTTCGCTGACAAAGCCAGGGTAGACGCAGATCTGAAAGCAAAACTCATCGCCTGTCAAAAAGTGCGCGAGCTACTCGCCCTCGCAAACGACAACGGCTTCCATTTTATTGAAGATGAATTGTACCCGCCCAATGAGCCGCAATTTACCGCCGACCAACTTTCTGAACGACTCATCAAAGCGCTATTGCGCGCCTGATTCTTATGGAAAACGCAAGCAGCGAGAACCGGGAGAATTTCCGGTTCTTCGTTACCTACACAGGCGTCAAATTGCCATTCCGCCTGGTTAATGAACTTCAGCCCGCCGAAGTTGAAAACCGCAACACGTACTTTCGCGGCTACTATGATGCGCGGGATCGTCTCGTCGGGTTCGACAAGCTGGCTTATAGCGAAATTGAACTATCACACCGCTATACGTTTCATGACACCGGGGTTTTAAAACAGGCTGAGATCACCGATATCGACGGTGAGGTGACTGTACTAAATTATGACGCCGGGGGAATTCAGATTCCAGATTAACTCAGCGGCAATATTAAGTCTGGGCGAATACCGTTGTTCGATTCCGCCCTTGCTGCTTGGATTGATACAGTGCTTTGTCTGCCTGATCTATCAAATCAACTATGCCCTTGCCATTGGCGAATGCTGCAACTCCGATGGAAATGGTAATTCCACTTATTTGCTCCTGCGTATCCAGGCGGCGAACTTTCCCTTTTTCAATACTCTGACGAAAATGTTCAGCCACGATTTTGGCTCCGGCAATATCTGTTTCCGTCAGCAATACTGCAAACTCTTCCCCACCCAATCTCGCCACGGAATCTTGCCCGCGAACTTTTGACTTTGCTATTTCGGCAATACCACGAATAACCTTGTCACCAAACAAATGGCCATAGGTATCATTGATTTTTTTAAAGTGATCAATATCCAACATCAGTAAACAAACACCTTTTGCAAGAACTGAAGGGTCATCAAACGCAAGTTTTGCGGCACCGTCAAAACCACGCCTGTTGTAAATGCCGGTTAACGGATCGATTAGTGCCTCTCCTCGCGCGGACTGAAGTTCTTTATTTAATTTTTCAATCTGTTGTTTGCTGGCGGCCAATTCCGTTTGCAAGCTGTGCATAGAGCCGCGCATCTTGTCTGTGTCGCCAGCCATGTTGTAAATCAATGCATCCAGTTCAGGTGCATCCGGATTTTGTTTTAGTGTATCTCCGTAAGTCTGCAAACTATTCCCGAACTGAGATGCCTGTTTATCGGTCTCTTCCGTAAAGCCTGCAATCTTTCCCAACAATTTTTGAAGACTTTCCCGTTGCTCATCCGTGTTCAGTTCGGAAATATGATTGGTATAGAGCCTTTCGATGGCTTCATCATCAAGCAGATTGCCGCTATCAAGCAGCGAAGTGAGCGCTGAACTCAGCCCGGGGTTTATACCAGTTACCACCTCATACCAAATAGTGTAATTCAGCGGAGTAAATGCCGCCGGATGCCCTGCCATTTTTTGAATAAGCAGGCGCAATATCTCACCGCTTGCATTCCGGTCTTGCTCGTATCTCATACCACTCCCTCCCGGGGGAAAGTTACTGCTGTAGATTTTCTTTCAAATGTCATTTTAGAAGCGCGCGCAGTTTACCCGCATCTAATTGTTTATCCAAGCCGGTATTTACTTGCGCACAGGGTGAGTATTAACCGACTTGGCGAGCCGGGGCGACATAACCCTCATCTCCTGATATAGTTATTACAACAACCTGTAAGCTCCGAGCCATGCCAAAACATACCACTCCCGATCACGCCAGACTCGACCGCGTTGTCGTCGAAGCACGGCAACAACGTGAACTTCGCGAAACCGGTTATCGCGAGCGGGCACTCAAATTATTTCCGCACATTTGCGGCCGATGCGGTCGTGAATTTTCAGGCATCCGTCTGCGTGAATTGACAGTTCACCACAAGGATCATAACCACGACAACAATCCCTCTGACGGAAGCAATTGGGAATTACTCTGTCTGTACTGCCACGATAACGAGCATTCACGCGAAATGGATGAAGCGGCGCGAACCAGAGACGCGAATAGTCAAACCTTGGCAACACACAATCCTTTTGCCGATTTGAAAGCACTTCTCAAGAAGAAATCCGATTGAACTTATTTTGCTCCGATGAATCCCGAACTCTTGCAACTTTTAGTCACTCGTGAAATGCCTTTCGGAAAATACAAAGGGCGTTTGATTGCAAACCTGCCCGGCAACTATTTGAATTGGTTCGCACGCAAAGGTTTCCCTCCCGGCGAGTTGGGCGTATTGCTGGCATTGATGCAGGAGCTTGATCACAACGGTCTTTCATCATTATTAGAGCCAATTCGCAAACGTCCATAACCGGATCAAGAATTAGGTTGTCGCCCTACAGTTTGTCCCACATTGATTTTCGGTTCGTATTATGATGACTACTCGACACTTCAAGGAGAACGATCATGGCTAAAGGTCAGCAACGAAAAAACAAGGAAGTCAAAAAACCCAAAAAGAAACCCACTCCAGCACTCTGATCCAATAATTTCGGCTGATCGGCTGGATTTTGTCCGGTCAGCCCGGTTTTCAAATTACTTTAATGCTGCCCTATATCCTCAATAGGTTCAAATATAGGTTCTTCAAAATATCATGTTAATTCATCGACATTGCAGTTCATATTTCAGCATGGTTGCACCTGAAGAAAAAATGGTTTAGCCTGCGAAATAAAGTCCGACTAACCGCTATAAATTTCCCCAAAGATTTCAACGATGCGCCCTATCTATTTGTTTGTCTTTTTGACATTATTTTCAGTTTCAGGCTGTTCCAGTGTTGTCACGAAAGTCAGCAGCCAGTTTTCCAACAATTTATCCAACGCAATTATCAATAATGACGACCCTGAAACGGTGGAAGCCGGAACAGCGTCATTTTTGCTGCTCGTCGATAGCATGATCGAGGGCGATCCGAAAAATGAAAGTTTGTTGCTGGCAGGCAGCAGGCTATATGGCGCATACACTTCTGCCTTTATTAAAGAGCCGGAACGAACCAAACGACTTGCACACAAGGCGCGAGACTATATTGACCGCGCACTCTGCGCTCATGATAGCGATCTATGCAATTTGCTGGACCGCCCCTTCGATGAATTTACTGTCGCTATCAGCGCTTTGAAAGCCGATGACGTACCGCTGCTTTATGCCAGCGGTTCAGCTTGGGCCGGATGGATTCAGGCCAATAGCAGCGATTGGACAGCTATCGCCGATCTGGCCAAGGTTAAAGCCGTTATGGAACGGGTAGTCGCGCTGGATGAAACCTATAGCCACGGCGAAGGACATTTGTATTTGGGTGTGTTTGCCACATTGCTGCCACCGGCACTGGGCGGGAAGCCGGAAGAGGGGCGTGTTCACTTTGAACGTGCTATACAACTTTCAGCAGGACGAGATTTGATGGCAAAGGTAGAATACGCCCGCCGCTATGCCCGAATTACCTACGATAGACCATTGCATGACCGTCTGTTACAGGAAGTGCTTGATGCGGATGCAGTTGCGCCGGGACTGACGCTGAGTAATGTGTTGGCCAAACGACAGGCCCGAGAACTGCTGGCAAGTGCTGACAATTATTTCTGAAATTAATCACGGGTTAATGTCCCGTCAATGACCAAAGGGAAAGAAATGCGTTTACCGTTTTCAATCATGTTTGCTGCTCTGTTGACCATTTTGAGCGCGCAAGCTCAGGCGCTAGTTCTGAAAATTGCTACTTTTGCGCCGGATGGCACGCAATGGACGCAGGAATTGCGTAAAGGAGCTGAAGAGATTGAGAAACGCACTGAAGGACGCGTCACCGTCAAAATATATCCGGGCGGCAGCATGGGCAGCGACCGCGTGGTATTGCGCAAGATTCGCGCCGGCCAGTTGCAGGGCGGGGCACTCACCGGAGGTGCTCTGTCGGAAATCTACCCTGATTCGCAAGTTTATAGTTTACCGATGCTGTTCCGTTCCTATGACGAACTGGATTACGTGCGTGCGCGCATGGACAAGAAAATTTCACAAGGCCTTGAAGATCACGGCTTTGTCTCATTTGGATTCACCGATGGTGGCTTTGCCTATTTGATGTCCAATTCGCAAATAAAACATATCGACGACCTGAAAAATCATAAAATATGGGTACCGGAAGGGGATGACATCAGTCGGGCTATGTTTGAAAACCTGGGCGCTCCCTCGTTGCCCTTACCCCTTACCGATGTACTTACCGGCTTGCAAACCGGACTCATCACCACCATAGGCTGTACTCCCACGGGGGCAATCGCCTTGCAATGGCACACCAAAGTAAAATATCTGACTGACCTCCCCACCATGTCAATATTCGGAACACTCGTCGTGGACAAAAAACCTTTTTCAAGTCTGAGCCCTGCCGATCAGGCTGTGGTACGTGACGTCATGGAACGCGTTTATTCGGCAATGAACCGCCAGACACGCGTTGACGATAACGGTGCCCGCGAAGCGCTGCGCAAACAAGGTATCGTGTTTACCACGCTGCCCGCAGACGAGATTACAAAATTGCGTGGCGCTGCCGATAAGACTATTCAAAACCTCAGTGCGCAGGGAGTTATCTCACCGGCAATACTGAATGAGTTGCGCACCAATCTCGATACTTATCGCCACAGCCACCCCTCGGCTCACTAACGCATGCCAACACGAAATTTGCCCCCTGCGCTGGCTCGTCTGGTTAAGATCGTCACTTGGGCTGAAAACGCACTGCTCATTTCGATGCTGGGGTTGATGGTTACACTGGCAGCCGCACAAATTTTGTTCCGCAACTTCTTTGACGTAAGTATTTTCGGTGCCGATCAAATGCTGCGTCTATTGGTATTGTGGGTGGCATTCCTGGGTGCTGTTGCCGCCAGTCGCGAAGGCAAACATATTCATGTGGATACGATTGCGCGCTGGCTGCCCGACCGGATCAAGTCGGGTGTAGTAGCCGTAACCGATCTGTTCACACTGGTTGTATGTCTGGTGCTGGCATGGCAAGCAGTGCGTTTCATGCAGAGTGCAGTCTCCTCGGGAGAAATGGCTTTCGGGTCGGTTCCCGTGTGGGGTGCCGCCCTAATCTTGCCGCTGGGTTTTACGCTGATCGCGCTACGCTATGGCTTGCGCTTCATGCATCACGTAAAACAAGGTCTCGGTCGGGAGGAAATAAAATGATGATCGTGATCGGCATTGCGCTCATCGCCATGATGCTGCTTGGCGCTCCGCTTTTCGCGGTTATTGCAGCGAGCGTGATGGTAAATTTTGCCTTCGACGGCATGGATCTGACGGTCGTCATCATTGAAATATACCGCCTGGCAGAAATGCCGGTATTGCTTGCTATTCCCCTCTTCACCTTCGCCGGTTATCTGCTGGCCGAATCACATGCACCGCAACGCCTGGTGCGTATCACCAATGTATTTTTCGGCTGGATGCCCGGCGGGTTGGCTGCGGTCGCACTCGTCATCTGCGCGATGTTTACCGCCTTCACCGGGGCTTCTGGTGTAACGATCGTGGCGCTCGGCGGCATGTTGTATCCCGCACTCAAACAAGCAGGCTATTCAGAACGTTACAGCCTTGGGTTGGTCACCACCTCGGGCAGTATCGGACTGCTGTTTGCCCCCTCCTTGCCGCTTATTCTTTACGGAGTGGTGGCGCAGCAGTTGAATATTGGCCATCCCGTTTCAATCAGCGATTTGTTTCTGGCCGGTATTCTTCCCGGCTTATTGATTGTTGTCTTACTTTCGCTTTACGGTTTATGGGAAAGGCGCGGATCGCCTGTTGCGCGCGAACCGTTCAGCGCGCGCGAAGCTCTTGCCTCAGTACGTGAAGCCGCTTGGGAATTGCCCCTGCCCTTCATCGTCTTGGGCGGCATCTACAGTGGTTACTTCGCTGTCTCGGAAGCTGCCGCAGTTACAGCCATCTATGTATTCATCGTCGAAGTGCTCATCCACCGCGAAATTACTTTTACCAATCTTCCCAAGATTATGCGTGAATCGATGGTACTGGTCGGCGCAATTCTGATCGTGCTGGGAATGTCATTGGCATCTACCAACTACCTGCTTGATGCCGAAATTCCAAGCAAGCTGTTCAACTTCATTCGCACCCATGTTGACAATGCGTTCACCTTTTTGCTGTTATTGAATCTGTTTCTGCTTGCCCTCGGCATGATGCTGGATATTTTTTCCGCGCTAGTCATCATGGTGCCATTGATCCTTCCCATTGCCGTGGGTTACGGTATTAACCCCGTTCATCTCGGGATTATCTTTTTGGCCAATATGGAAATTGCTTACCTGATGCCGCCGATGGGTATGAACCTGTTTATCGCCATGTATCGCTTTGATCGACCCATGCTGGAAATTTTCCGCGCTGTTTTACCATTTGTAGCGATTTTGCTGCTTTGCGTGCTAATCATCACCTATTGGCCAACGCTTACTTTGGCACTCATCCGAAGCTGATAATTCGGCGTTATTTCTTAAAGCAGTTACTAAAAAAATCGGCGAGCAAAGCTGGCGGCTTGTGCCGCCGGTTTTGCGGACAGCAAATAAGGGAAACTTATTTCGGCTTTACAGCCCAAGCGACGCAATAGCCTTTGGGTGATACTTCTGTGTCGCCAGGGAATATCTTGCATCCTCCAAGATCCGCGGCAGTTTTACCCGGAACAAATTGCACACAGCCCGCGCAATCCTTCTCGGCGTTCGGTTTATCCTGATACTTCATAGAATTGCGCATCGCGGCGTTGGTTGTCGCTGAGGCTTGACCAACAAAGGCAAACAACGGAATCGCCGCGATTGTTACACATCCATGCTTTATGAATTGGCGCCGTGAATTTGTGGTGTAATTAGACATCGGTAGTTCCTTTCTGGTTGGTAAAAAAATTATGGCTCATCTTGAATGGCCAGCCATTCAATTTATCGTCTACCTGTAACTCCATTCGTATGGACTCATGGATCATCTGGCTTTCTTACAGATTCAAGATAGTTTTCGGTCCATGACTAACGACAAATTTAAGCGCATATCCGGCACATCGTAATTACAACATTCGAGCTACATAAACGATAAGAACGGCTGATGGTACCAAGAGAATTTGTGCGAGGATTGTTCCCGCCAAGCGACTTCCGACCAGCCAAACGATAGCCTTTCTAAATTGTGACTCGCTCACTTTACCCTCAATAACGTCGTCAGTCATGCCCGACATATGTGGGTCAATAAAAACTGTCATCAACACCGTCGCAACTCCATTAATTATTGACGAGAGCGTGCTTGACGTAACTCGTACCGATGGATCAAGAGAACCCGCATAAAGCGCTGCAAATACTCCAACCGTCCAAAGTGCTACAGCGCCCACATTCAGGACGGTAATCCACATGGAAACACCATGCCCCTTATGAATATCTTTGATGTTACTTGATGCGGGAACGCTTGTGGCATCCTTTATGTATGAAAGTCCACCTTTAAAGAACCCATGGAGTATGAGCTTGGGAATTGAACGATATGCCTGGAAATGAAGAACAGCTCGACTAAAGACTCTTTGAAACGTTGGAATTAGAAACGCTCCGACGATAGTCGCCACACTTGCCGATACCAACAGCCACCGAAAATCTGAAAGAAGATTGCTTACCGCCTCTCCCGACAAATTCGACTCCACTCTTTTAGCAAGAAAAGGCCCCAGAAATGAATTCGAAGTGCGGGAAACAAGAACAAGAATACTAAACAATGCCAAGGAAACGGCAATTCGCTTTGTCCTTACTCCCGCAATTCGAACCGAGTAAGCCAGCGTGCCAATCAAATGAATGACAAACGTTAGAAAGCAAATGAAGATAAGCTGCTTATCCACTCGTAACCTTTACAGAAGTGCAATTTATCCCAATATTATTATTGTCAATTATAGCACTTTATACGAGGTCGAATTTAAGGGGGAACAGGTCTATCAAAAGAAAGTTACGGCACTATAGAAAACAACTCCGGCTGTACTTTTTTGTAGCCGTTCAGTTGTTGCACTGTCATTGGCGTAAGTTCTTTAATCGCTACCCATATTTGCAAAGGATGTTTACTTGGAGTGGACAGGAGCTTTGCCAATGTATCCCAAGCCACCCAATCTATTTCATGCAAGCGTTCGCGCGTTTCAACAGGCAAACTATTGGCTGTTTTACTCAGGCTTTTCAGTAGTCGCAAGGTTTCAGATCGAGTTAAACGACTCGCAAAAAATTCAGTATCGTTAATCTCTTCGGTCAGGACGACAATATCCATCCCTAGCTGTTGCATCAGCCCTAGCATCGCTCCGGTCATCATATTGCTTCCTTTATGTTTAGTGCTTCCCGCAACAACAAGGCGATATGAACTGGCTTGCGAGCAACGCCTTCGCGTATCTGGTGACGACATGAAAACCCGTTGGCGAGAATTGCGGCGTCAGGCTCTGCACGCAAAGCAGGCAAGAGATCAAGCTCGGCCATTTTCATGGAAATGTCAGCATGTTCCGCTTCCAATCCAAAACTTCCGGCCATGCCGCAACAGCTTGCCTCGATAAATTCAAATTCGAATTCAGGAATCATCCGCAATACTTTGCGCAATGATTTCATCGCGCCGACAGCCTTCTGGTGGCAGTGTCCATGCACCAAAGTTTTTCCCTTTGCCAATGGCTTGAGGTCAAGTTGCAATCTCTTGCGATCATGTTCTTTGGCGATGAATTCTTCAAACAAAAACACCTGTTTCGACAACGCCACGGCTTCTTCGCCCAAGCCCAACTTCAAATGATCATCACGCAAAGACAAGATACAGGATGGCTCCAGTCCAACAATGGGTGTGCCGGAAGCCAAGGCCGGACGTAATGCAGCATGCATGCGGCAAGCCTCGCGACGCGCTGCTTCAACTTGTCCCAGAGACAAATAAGTACGGCCACAGCACAAGGCACGGTCTGGTTCTTCGTCATCCGGCAAAGTTTTTAATGTAGTGACGCTATAACCAGCAGCGGTCAAAACTTGATGCGCAGCTTGCGCGATTTCCGGCTCAAAATACCAGGCGAAAGTGTCGACGAACAGGATTACATCTCTGTCACTGGCAGGTTTAACACTATCTGTAGGCGACTTATATTGCTCGGCTGCAGGTTCAGGTAACTGGCGTTGAGCCGAGACTCCAAAATAATGTTCGCCCAATTTCGCCAACCACAGATTGCGATTGCGCAAGCGAACCAAACTGCGCAGAATACGCCGATGTTGTAACCACTTCGGCAAGGCTGCCACTAGTTTATCGCGCAACGACACACCCAGTTGTTCGTTACGCTGCGCCTGATATTCAATTTTGATTGCTGCCATGTCCACTTGATTGGCACATTCGCGTTTGCATCCTTTGCAGCCGACACAAAGCTCCATCGCCTCTGCCAGTTTCGAACCTGCAAAGGCATTGTCGCCAAGTTCACCGTTCAAAGCTGCCTTGAGCACCACGACCCTTCCCCCCGGCGAATGTGCCGCATCGTCGGTAGCACGAAAGCTGGGACACATCACCCCTTTTGGGGTGCGCTGGCACAATTTGTCGCTGATGCAAACCGCGACGGCCTTGGCGAAGTCTCCGCCTGTCGCGGGAATACCCGCATAGGCATCGCCCTGCCCCGCAGTTTCATATGACGACCAGTCGAGATGATGTTTCATACCCGTGATAATAACAGTGCGTTTAGTGTCGAGTACAATTTGGGTACATGTTCGGCATCTTGCGTGCTGATACAACTTAATGCGTGGGACAACAAGTCATCTCCCGAATCTGAATTATCCATTTCTAAAACAAAGCGTCCGATGCTACTGGCAACCAGATTAGTGATGCGCTGATTTTCCCCCAACACCTTGGCCGTGCCAATGGCATTGGCAATAAGTTCACTCGTCGTTTGATAGGGGTTTTGCTTGGGCTTGCCCATGCGTTACTCCGGCACCGCTTCGGCAGAATAGTTTTTCAGCCGCTGCTCTGCGCTCACACCTAATATCTTCAGCATCCAGGGCGGCGGCGAATTAATCATCGCCTGTTGAAACTGCGTGATCACTTCTTCCGCCGAGCCTCCTTCGGGACGTTTGATCGGATATATATTGGCACGGATTATTTTAGCCGCAGCCGGGCCGCCAACAGAAACAATATACACCACATGGCAATCGTTAATAATTTGCGCACGAAATGCATTTTTATCTTCGGCGAAATCCGCCTCCAGCGCTGAACGTATGCCGATCAAACGGCTATCATTCGCCGACACCTGATAAACCAGAAAACGCAAGCATGAGCCAAAGTGCCCGCTCAGCGTCATGCCAATATCAGAGGCAATCGCTAACCGCACTGAGCCGGGCATATCACCCTCTTTATAGGGCTGCACTTCAGGCAATTTTTCATCCGCCTCTGCATCTCCCCACAAAATTCGTACTGCCAACTTCATCGACTCCAGCCCGATGCCAATGTCTTCACCATCTTCTTCACCATCCAAACTTCCAAATCCAGTTTTTAAATCGGTGACCGTAAAGGTGCGCAGAATATCGGCATCCAATTTATCACCCAATCTGGTTTGCAGTACCTCTATTAATTGGGGCAAAGTTGTATTGGGCAATGCGCGTGCCGCAAGTGCCACGCGCAAAGCTGCTTCACGTGTGATTAATTCTGTCTTTTGCATTAATTCATCTCCCGAGCGTTTGTCACTGTTTCTTACGGAGTGCAATTACAGTGCCAAGACACAAATTACAAAAAACCTTGCTACCTACAAACCTCTGATCGCAAAGGAATCCTGACTAATATACTCAGCTATAAATTCCAAATCAAAACCCGCAAATTTGCTCAACTACCCAGCCCCCTCCATTCCAAATCACATTTTTGTCACTTTCAGTACAAGCCGGAACAAGTGTCATGTGAAGTTTGCAACAGACAGCTATCTGGCAATTGCAGATGTATTTTGAAACAAGGAGTTAAACATTAAATTTATACAGGCACGCAGTTTGCTCATACTCTGCCAAACCTTAGCGGAGGACATAACGTGCAATTACCAGTCATTAATAATCCTGTAGCTGAAGCCCCTTCTGGCGGCTGTTCCGCCGGATCATGCGGCTCAACCGATGATCAGATGAACCACTTGCCGGAGCATATTCGCGAGAAGGTGTTTAATCACCCATGCTACTCCGAAGAAGCGCACCACTATTTCGCGCGTATGCATGTGGCAGTCGCCCCGGCTTGCAATATTCAATGTCATTATTGCAACCGCAAATATGACTGCGCCAATGAATCGCGTCCGGGTGTGGTTTCCGAATTACATCATCCGGTTCAGGCGGTGAAAAAAGTACTTGCGGTCGCCGCGACCATTCCTCAAATGACGGTGTTGGGTATCGCCGGCCCCGGTGATCCGCTTGCCAACCCGGAGCGCACGTTTGAAACGTTCCGTATGCTTTCTGAACAAGCCCCCGACATCAAGTTATGCGTTTCCACTAACGGACTGTCGTTGCCTGCCAATGTTGATGAATTGTCGAAGTACAACATCGACCATGTCACCATTACCATCAACTGTGTTGATCCCGACGTGGGCGCGCAAATTTATCCGTGGATATTCTGGAAGAACAAACGTATCAAGGGACGCGAAGGCGCTGCCATTCTCATCGAGCAACAGCAGAAGGGTTTGGAAATGCTGGTCGCCAAGGGAATTTTGGTCAAGGTGAACTCGGTGATGATCCCCGGTGTGAATGACAAACATTTGGCTGAAGTTTCCAGGATCGTCAAAGCCAAAGGTGCGTTCTTGCACAACGTGATGCCGTTGATCTCCGAGGCTGAACATGGAACGTTCTACGGTCTGACAGGCCAGCGCGGGCCGACTCATGATGAGTTGCAACAACTGCAGGATGAGTGTTCCGGCGACATGAACATGATGCGCCACTGTCGTCAATGTCGTGCCGATGCAGTGGGCTTGCTGGGTGAAGACCGGGGTTCCGAGTTCACTATGGACAAGATCGAAGCCATGGATATCAATTATCCCGAAGCAATGAAGATGCGCGCCGAGGTACACGCTGCTATCAACGAAGAATTGGAAAGTAAGCGTCTTGCCAAAGAGTCAAAGGTTCAGCTTGTCAGCATTCAAGGGCTCAAACCTAAAGTTGAGGAAACCCGACCTGTACTGATAGCAATTGCCACAAAAGGTGGCGGAGTTATCAATGAACACTTTGGACATGCGGGCGAATTCCTCATCTACGAAGCTTCATCTTCCGGCGTACGTTTCATCGGCCATCGCAAAACAACGCCTTACTGCGAGGGGGGCGACACCTGCGGCGACGGCGAAAGCGCGTTGGACAAAACAATACGCGTATTGGCTGGCTGTGAAGCGGTGCTGTGCAGTAAAGTTGGCTACGAACCGTGGGGGCCTCTGGAGGCTGCCGGAATTCAGCCGAATGGCGAACATGCAATGGAAGCCATCGAAGACGCAATTCTTGCGGTGTACGAAGAAATGCGGGTTGCGGGCAAACTGACAGAGAAAGCTGTGGAGCAGCAGAAGGTGGCTTAAAGCTAATAACTACTTGCCACCGAGCACACAGAGAGCCCTGTGGTTTGTTTTCTCTGTGTCCGCTGTGGCAAGAATTTTGTTTTTATTTCGAACAAGGAAGAAGATCATGGCTCTTGAAATCATCGAATCGTGCGTCAACTGTTGGGCATGCGAACCGCTGTGTCCGAGCAAGGCGATCTTTGAGGCAAAACCGCATTTTTTGATCGATGTAAACAAATGCACAGAATGCGCGGGCGACTTCGAAGACCCACAGTGTGCAACTATTTGCCCGATTGAAGGTGCTATCCTTAATGAAGATGGCGAGCCACTCAATCCACCCGGTTCGCTCACTGGCATTCCGTTGCAAAAACTGGCTGCCTGATGGTATTGGATTATGTCTACCGTCGTCTTCTACGAAAAGCCCGGTTGCGGCAACAACACTAAACAAAAGTTGTGGCTTGCTGCTTCGGGCCACACTGTTCTCGCGAAAAATTTACTTACTGAAAAATGGAGCGAAGCACGTCTGCGCCCATTTTTTGGCGATCTGCCCGTAGCCCAGTGGTTCAATCCCAGTGCGCCAAAAATCAAATCCGGCGCAATTGATCCGTCAAAACTAGATGCGCAAACTGCGCTGGATATGATGATCGTCGAACCGTTACTCATCCGTCGTCCGCTGATGGAAGTAGGAGGGGTGTTCAGTGTCGGCTTTGACGCCAAAGCGGTAGATACCTGGATCGGTCTTAATGATTCCAGATCAAAAGACGAAGATGCCAGCCCTCTCTGCACGCATTCAGAGCCTTGCAGACCACCGGAACAGGTCGAATGACACCGCCTCTGGATGCGGTTGAGATCGCGGCGGGCACGCACTGGATAGGTGCGCTCGATCCCGATTTGCGTTCATTCGACATCATCCTCAAAACTGCAAACGGCACCACCTACAACTCTTACTGCGTTCGCGGCACCCAAGGCGTTGCGATAATCGACACCGTAAAAGAATCGCACGCGGATGAGTTTTTTTTCAGGTTAGAGCAAGTCACACGCTATGATGAGATTAGCACTATCGTATTGAATCATCTTGAGCCGGACCACACGGGTGCGCTGCCGGAATTAATGCGTCGCGCACCACAAGCCAAATTGTACATTTCTCCAAAAGCCCAATTGATGTTGAAAGCATTGGTTAGAAATACCGGGCTGGATTTTAATATCGTACAAACCGGTGATATTGTTGATTTGGGTGAGCGCACACTGCAATTTTTTAGCACTCCATTCTTGCATTGGCCTGATACACAATGTACGCTGGTTAAGGAACAAAACATTTTGTTTAGCGGAGATGTATTCGGATGTCATTTCTGCGATGCACGCTTGTTCAATGATCAGGTAGGCGATTTCCGCTTCTCGTTTGAATACTATTACTCGCACATTATGCGTCCGTTCCGCGAACACGTGCTTGAAGCGCTCGAATTGCTTGAGCCACTGCCTTTGAAGTTGATCGCCCCGGCGCACGGCCCTATTTTGCGTGAAGCTCCCCGCAGTTATGTGCAACGTTACCGGCAATTAGCCTCTCCGCTATTGCACAACGAAGTGGGCGCTAACAACAAGTCACTGCTGGTTTTCTACATTTCATCCTATGGCAATACGGCGCTCATGGCGCGGGCGGTGGCAGAAGGTGCCGAAACCATCTCCGGTGTGCGTGTGTCGTTATATGACTTGCAGGCTGGGGGAGATTTGCCTTTTGTAGATTTGATCGAAGAAGCTGATGGGTTGGCCTTTGGCTCGCCCACCATTAACGGCGACGCAGTAAAACCCATCTGGGATTTGCTTTCCTCTTTGGCTGCCATAAAAGTGAGCGACAAATTGGGCGCTGCCTTCGGCTCTTATGGCTGGAGCGGTGAAGCAATCAATATGATCGAAGACCGCTTGCGCGGACTCAAACTGCGCGTGCCGATCAAAGGCGTGCGCGCAAGACTTATCCCCACTGAAGAAGAACTCGACCGTTGCCGTGATCTTGGCAAACAGCTTGCCCAACATCTGACCGGCAACATCGAACGCAAAATCATTTCAATGTCTGAACTAATCGCACAGGAGCAATCTAATGCCTAAAGCAAATGTTACTTTTGAAAAACTCGGCATCACCGTCAGCGTCCCGGCTGGCACCCGTTTGATCGAGATATCCGAAAAGGTGGGTGCCAGCATCACTTACGGATGTCGCGAAGGAGAATGTGGCACCTGCATGATGCGGATTGTTTCAGGCATGGAAAACATGAGCGAACGCTCGGTGCTGGAAGACAAAATATTGCAAGAAAACATGGCCGGACGAAATCACCGGCTTGCTTGTCAGGCACAGGTATTAGGTGGCGATATCACCGTAAAAGCTTAATAATTTTTTATCACTACAACAGGAGTAATTGCAATGCCTAACATCACTTTTTCCAGCCCGCTGCACAAAGACAAAACAGTTTACGCCGTAGCCGGTAGCCTTACTCAGACAGTGCTTGATCTTGCCAAAGCAAACCACATTCCTATCGACTTCGGATGCGAAAACGGAGAATGTTCGACCTGCCTGGTAAAGGTAACAAATTTATCCAATAAAGGCCCGATGGCCGGGCCGCTTACTGATCGTGAAATCTCTGTGCTTAAAGGATCGGGTAAGATTACCCAGGCACAGATTGACGCGATGAAGGTAAACGATCTTGTCACTACCGAATGGCGTTTGGCATGTCAGTTGGTACTGCGTGACGAAGATGTGCTGATTGAATACCCTAGCAAATAACCAAGGAGCATAATAGCATCATGCAAACCGACCTCGTACTTCATCAAAATTCTTCAGTACAGCCAAACAGCCTGTATGCAGAACTGATGGCGCATGCGGCCGGATTGCCGAACGAAGAGCTGTTTGCCCAAATGATTGCCAGCCAAATATCAGGTACGGGCACATTGCCTCCCGGACTCGGTTTGTCAGAAAAAGACTTCTCGGCTTTACTGGCCCGTCATTTTCCGGGGTTCCAATTAGCCATCCATGATTTGGATAAACATGCCGACGCACGCGCATTGGAACGCGACGATGTGCTTGCGCTTTTGCTTGAGCACCGCGCATACAAACATATGTCCGAGGAGTGGATGGCCGAGATTGTTACCTTCGCATGCATGGGTAACGATCATTTGTGGCAAGACCTCGGATTACGTTCACGTGATTACCTCAGCCGTCTGATGACTGAAAATTTCCCTTCGCTGGCAGCGAAGAATGTACACGATATGAAGTGGAAAAAATTTCTCTACAAACAATTGTGCGAGAAAGATGGAATCAATATGTGTCGCGCCCCGACGTGTGAATATTGTGCAGATTATTTGACGTGCTTCGGGCCGGAGGATTGATCCGTACAGTCAATGAATACCACTGATCGCGCCATCGCAGCTTATCTTGGCCTGGCCATCGGTGACTCGCTTGGGTCGACAGTTGAATTCATGACTCCCCGCGAGATCGTAGCGCAATACGGCATACACGATACATTACGCGGAGGCGGCTGGTTGCATCTCAAACCCGGCCATGTCACTGACGATACCACCATGTCGCTCGCACTTGGCAACGCCATCCTGACGCTCCATAAAGTTGATGCTCTGGCAGCAGCGCAAGCCTTCGATGAATGGATGCGGGCCAAGCCGGTTGATATTGGTAACACGGTGCGGCGCAATCTGCTTCAATTTCGCAAGACTGGTAATCCGGAAGCGCCTTACTCGGATCATGATGCCGGCAACGGCGCTGCAATGCGAGTGTTGCCTGTAGCTCTTGCCACCTTCGGTTTGACGGAAAATTCAGTACGTACGGCTTGTCGCGCCCAGGCGCATGTTACCCACCACTGCGCACTTTCCGACGCGGCTTGTGAATGTCTCGTACTTATGGTGCAAGACGCGCTACGTGGCGCAAGCAAGCATGAACTGTTGAACGCCCACGTCTACCCTCTTACAGAACGCCACCCTGAATTTATTTTCCGTTCAATACGGCAAAGTCAGAATCCCAGCGGCTATGTTGTGGATACAATGCAAGCAGTTTTTCAAAGTTTTTTTGATACAGCGGATTTCCGTGATTGTCTCGTCGACGTGGTCAACAGGGGCGGAGATGCCGACACCACGGGTGCCATTGCCGGTATGCTTGCAGGCGCATTGTATGGCTTGGAACAAATTCCAAAAGCGTGGTTAAAATCACTCGATGTGAACATCAATCGTGCCTGTACGATTCAGGCAAAAGAATTGATTGCCATCAGGGAAAATTAATGTATGCAGGGGGTCAGGCACTAATCGTTATTCAAAAATTTGCGCCGTATCCTTTCCGGGGAAAGCACCACTATCATTTCACGTGAACTTTTCCCGGCTGCCGGTTTGACCAGGCTCTCCGCAAGTGCATTGCCTGAGTTCAACATCGGAGAAACCTTCTCTATCCTTTCCAACGGAATTTCCGGTATTTCACCCAATTCATCCACCATTATGCCAAGCAGGATTTCGTCGTCGCCTCCCAAACGCAATACGATGATCTGCGGTTCATTACTGCTGCGCCGATTGTCTTCTTTACCCAGCATGCCCCATAACCCGACCACTGAGATCAGAGTATCGTGAAACATAATGTAACCCAGCAAATTTTCGCCCGCACCGGGCACGTTGGTAAGTCCTTTAGTGTCAATAGACTCGACTACATATTCAGTCGGGATACCCAGCCAATGACTGTCCACATAGAAGGTCGCGATTTCAATGCATTCACTGCCGCCCGCCATCTTGATCTCGGCACTTTGCAGGCGTCCCCGATCGCTTTGGCTTGATCTGCGTTCATTTTGACGGTACTCGCCCAAGCGGGCAAATATTAGTGCGACGACATCATTTCGGTAGGTATCTTCTGCGCCCTTATACTCACGGTAGCCTTTGGACATGCACGCACCTACCGCATAGTAATTTCCATTAAAAAGGGTGACGCCGGATTTTCTTTCTCCTCGACCGATTTGAAAATAGGTATCCTCAAGCTCTAAATGTGATCCAAGCGGAAGGGAACTCAAAGTCGAAGCAATAATGCGATGTTGTCGATCTGCATACACACCAAAGCATCCGTCGGGAACGGAGCCATTTTCATCACGTGGCAGGGCATCATTCAGCATTGCAACCAATTGGGGTTCAGAGTCAAAAACGATTCCAATGCCTCCGACAATACCCTGACAGGAACTCTGCTCGCGGATCGCCGCCGAATAGATATATGAATGCCTACCCTGATACAAAGGCGTTGGAACAAAATCTGAAACAGCGTAGCTCCGACTATCACTCAAAGACAATGTGCGTCGCACCCATTCTTCGTTCAGCACCTGGCCGCAATACGACTGATACTTGGGATTTGAGACCGCCAGCACATAGCCCTTGCGGTCGAACAGCACCAGATTGTCGTACACGGTATAAAGCCCGTTAATTTTCGCTAAAGTTTTTGAGACCATACCTAGCGATACCGCATCGGGTTCCGCATTTGATAAGATTCGACTGAACAGCGACGATAGCGCCCACCATCGGCAATCATTGGCCCGTTCATACAAATTTCTATCCATAATGTCGATCGCCAACGCCGCCTGAAACTGGCTATCTTCAAGAATGCTGGAAATAACGGTCTGGTGCAAATTGTCGATAGACTGATCAAATACTTCCTGAGTCTTCAGTCCGGTATTGCTGATTTCCCACAGTAGAATTTTAGAAAATGCCGGATTCAATGCCTTTTTATCGCTATTCTGACTGACGTTACCGTTCCAAACCGAGCGATTAAGCGCGCGTTGTATCTTGGCTGCCTGACAGGGAATCTCGCGCAGAGCGTTGCTAAACAATTTCGAATTACTCATCACCTCATTCAGAGATGCTTCAGGAATTTCGGTGTCCAATTGTTGTTCAGCATCTTGATCAAACGCATGATCAAGTGGCAACATCACATGCCCATACCAACCCGGCCCCATATACCCCTGATAGCCTTGGGTAGCCTGAGTGACGGCAAGATACCGCCTGCCGGCAAAGCGTGTCACGCGCCAATCGCTCCCCGTCTGGCAGGCGAGTGTCGCCCCGACCGGAATATGGAAATTATCACTACTCGCAATGACCGTACCCTGTTGATCAAGTAAAGTAACTACACTCCAATCTTTTGCGTCGACGAGATTGGAAAATATTCGGCTGGCTTCATTATCTAATTTAAAACACAGACACAATATACCGAGGTTAGCCAGCCCATCTGCACCGGTGACTCGATATGAATAAATCAAACTATTTGCCTGGCCGGGAATCAAATCGCTATGCCGGAAAGTTTCAACATAAGCCTGAGTCGATGCCAGTGACTGAGCAATCAAGGGATCGCTGGAAAGGCGTACCGGATTATCCTTATCCAACTGCAATAGCACATTGCCATCGGTATCAAGCAAAATTATATTGGAGTAAACAGAATATTTTTCTACGTACTCGCGAAAACGTGCCAGTAGATTAATATCGCAGCTTTCCAATTCTTGCCCAATTTCTTCAGCGTTCCCCGGGATTTTAGCGGAGCAAACTTGCTCAGGTAATCGCGTACATCATCATCCATCGCCAAAAAACCGATATCAGCGGTACGCTCAAATAAATTTCGAATCATGATATCGACGGCAACCTGAGCTTTAGACTTCATCGCGAGCGTTGCCTTTTTTAGAGTCTCGCGCCCAAGCTGATTCAGCAATTTGCCACTCAATTGCTGAAATGCAATACGAGTATCTGACATATCTGTGGCAGTGCCGGAAAGATGACCGAGAAGTGTCAGGTTGTCCCACACAGCCTGCAACGTTTGCAATCGTTCGCGGTATTCCTCTGCCTTGCCCATCCATCGAATCAATTCGATGATTTCCTGATCGACATCACCCCCTTCGTAAGCTCCCATTTTGGTCCTCCCAGACTCAGTATATTTTGTAGGAAAGCAGAAATTTAAAACTAGCAAGCAAATTTTGAGCCCGAATTAAATTCACGGACTAATGATCGCCTCCAACCTTTTAAACATCCAGAATAGAGAAATATCAAAAATAATTATCTTTTCTAGTTATAGTGTTATAAGACATAAGCGTCTACGTTTCAACTCATGGCGGCAAAGACAGATATTCATCTGCTCATAAAATGATGTAGGTATTCCTACAAAATAGAATTTGTAGCCCGCCCAGCCAATTTGAAGCAATGCTTAGAATTCATCTTACCGGTAGGCAAGGATCATGTCCCAGCCGAGGGTATAATCCTGCCCGACGATCAAGCGCACTTCGCGTTTTGTCTGAACTCTTTCAGGGAAATCACATGAAACTATCAAAATATGTTTTGCTGGCATTCATCGTATTTTTTTCGATTGGTACTCAAGCCGCGCCGGATGTTGTCCGTCTGGGCAATCTTAAATTTGCTCACTACGGCGCCGTTTCTTACATGAAGGAAATAGCCGCCAAATACAATCTTATTATTGAGGAGCGCGTATTTCCCAAGGGACTCGATATTTTGCCTGCAACCATCGCGGGTGAAATTGATATCGCCGCGAGTGCCCTAGATGCCGCGGTCGCCGGACGTGCCAGTGGCGTGCCGATTTATGTAGTGGCTGGTTTTGCCAAGGGTGGGGCACGAATCGTTGGGCGCGCTGATCTGAACATCAAATCGGTTGCCGATCTCAAAGGTAAAAAAGTGGGCGTCGCGCGCGGCGGCGCGCAGGAGTTACTGCTTGCTGCCGAGTTGTCCAAAAATAATCTGACTTGGTCTGATCAACCGGGTAAAGATGTGCAGATATTTTTTATGCCTTTTGCAGATTTAAATCAGGCTTTGATGCAAAAGAATATTGATGCCATGTGCCAGTCCGAACCGCAATCTTCCCAGGCAATCAACAAGGGCTATGGAAAGGAGATACTGAAGCCCTATGACACGCCTCTTGGTGAACCGGTACGCGTATTAGTCATGACGGAGAAAATGTATAACGAGAAACATGATGTGGCAGAGCGGGTGCTCAAATTATTTGTGGAAGCGACCCAGACTTTTCTGAACGATCCCAAACTGGCTGAAAAATATGTGCGTGCGCAAATGTTCAAAAATCAAATCAGCAGTGAAGACTATCAGGATGCAATGAGCAATGCTTCGTTCACCTATAATGTTAGTCTGGAGCATGTACAAATCACTGCCGATCTGATGAAAAAATACGGCGTCGGCAAGATGCCCGCCACGCCCCAAGCGAAAGATTGGGTTCGTCTGGACTTGCTGGAGAAAGCAAAGAAAGAGTTGCAGATTAAATAGCCCGGTGAAGTCTTTTTTGAAAACCTCTTTTCTGGCAAAGCTATTCGATAAGTTACAAGGAGTTATTGTGCCCTTCGCACTGCTGGCTCTGTGGCAATATTTGTCGTCGCAAGCGATCGTCAACCCGCAAATATTGCCCGCACCCACCACAGTCATCGCAAAGTGGTGGGAGTACCTGGCACCGCCGGATGCATTCGATGCGTCTCAATCAAGTTACTTGGCATGGCTATTTTCCGGCGAGATGATCCGTGATGCATACGCCAGTCTTTACCGCGTTGTAGTGGGATTCCTGATCGGCGGAATTCTGGCACTGCCACTCGGCCTGATGATGGGAGCGAATGATCGCGTCTACAAATTGTTTAATCCGCTGATTCAAATTTTGCGCCCTATCCCTCCGATCGCGTTCATTCCTCTCTCGATTCTTTGGTTTGGGTTGGGCAACCCACCGGCAATTTTCCTGATTGTGCTGGGCGCATTTTTTCCCATACTGATGAATACCATCGCCGGTGTACGGCATGTTGATAGCATTTACATCCGTGCCGCTCAAAGTTTGGGTGCGGGCCAGACCACCATGTTTCTGCGTGTCATGTTACCGGCGGCAACCCCGTACATTCTTACCGGTGCGCGAATAGGTGTCGGCACTGCGTTTATCGTGGTAATTGTGGCTGAGATGATTGCCGTCAACAATGGGCTTGGCTACCGCATTCTTGAAGCACGCGAATTTTTCTGGTCGGACAAAATAATTGCCGGCATGTTCACTATCGGCCTGCTCGGTTTAGCTATAGATACAGGCATGAACAGTCTGAATAATTATTTGCTCAAGTGGCATCGGGGAATGGAAAGCAAATAATGCCAAACTCACAAATACAAATCAGCAATGTCAGTAAAATATTCAGCACGGGCGGAAATGAAATTGTTGCACTGGACGACATTAATCTTGAAATTCAAGCCGGAGAATTCATCTGCTTACTCGGCCCATCCGGCTGCGGAAAATCAACCCTGCTCAATGCCATCGCAGGATTTTCCCCGCCCACATCAGGCAAGATCACCGTCGATGGCAAGCCAGTGCAGAAACCGGGGCCGGATCGCGGCATAGTATTTCAAGAATATGCTTTGTTCCCGTGGATGACGGTGGAGAAAAATATTGCCTTCGGTCTCGAAATCAAAAAAATACCCAAGGCTCAAATCAAAGGGCAAGTTGACGCGTTGCTGAAAATGCTCAACATGCAGGACTTCCGTGATCGTTATCCAAAAGACCTTTCCGGCGGGATGCGCCAGCGTGTTGCGATTGCCCGTGTATTGGCTCTAGATTCACCAATCATGCTGATGGACGAACCTTTCGGCGCGCTCGATTCTTTGACCAGACGAAACCTTCAGGATGAGCTGTTGCGTATTTGGATGGAATTCAAAAAGACCATCATCTTCGTTACCCACAGCATCGAAGAATCCATCTATCTCGCGGATCGCATCATCGTCATGACTTACCGACCCGGTAAAATCAAAAAAGAAGTGATCGTCACCATGCCGCGTCAGCGCGATCCCAGTTCTGTCGAATTCAACGAACTCAAGAAAATATTATCGCTGTTGGTTATGGAAGAACAAACTCGCCACCACGAGGATCAAATCAAGGTATCAACGGCGGACTAACAAATTTGAGTGTGGGGCCAGCCAATTAGGGGCGCAACCATAAGAGGTGTATTTCCCAGTTGCATTAATTGTGGTACGGTGTGTCAACTTACGCTACTAATTAATATATAGCCAGTTATGTTTACGAATAACAGAATAGGCACCTGCCCTGATAAACGAATAGGTCGTTTATTGGGGTCTACTTAAAGGTTAAGCAACAATAGACACGCGCCAAGTGCGGCAGAAGCAACGTAACGAGTTGCGATATATATTATCGATACGAGCGCAACGAGCAATAAATTGAAGAAATTACGGGCAGTAAAAAAGCAGTGTAGAGCAAAGCGTAGAGAAATTCGCCGCATAACTGAAAGCGGTTGATGCCACAAATTTCTCTACGCTTTGCGCTAGACATTTTTTAAGACCATTTAGTTCGGTTATATTGCGTTAAAGTGAAAATATAAATGAGAGCACATCACGTAACGGGAGACTGGAGCAGAGGAGCATGTCCATCGTCGCCTAACGCCTCGTTCAAGCACACTTTCACGCACTCAGTTCACCGGAGCACCTACGTTCGAGAAGCGTGTAAGGTGCTTAACTCGAAACGTTGGGCATCACAATTCACAATGTATAAAGTTACCTTGGCATTTCTGATTCTCTGGCCCACCTTAGCGATGGCGCAATCATCAATTGCTCCTGAAATTGTTATTCAACGTATCGCTACCTCTGGTGCAAAATCGGTTGTCGATTCTATGTACCAAAACGGGGAGGAATGGAGGCAAGTTGTTGCGGGTGTTGCTACCGGAGATGAGGCATGGCTAAACGTTGCAGTGAAATTGCGTCCAGGCACTGATGCAGGCACCGCTGAGCAGCTAATTTTGTCAATTGGTGAAGCGCTTGGGCATCGTCCACTGTCGGTATTAAAAATCACAGCCCCTGTGCTCGGAATAAAGAAAATATGTGGTGGTCCAGACGTTGATGATGTGCGCTTTGATTCTTACGCATTATCAATTAAAGAGATTGATACAAGGACAAAAATTCTTGGCTCGATTACCGACCTAAATTTCGTCATGTTGCGCGATAAATGTATTAGTGAACTTAATGATTCCAAGCTTGGGATTGCGAGCTTTTATGGCATCGCTCACTAAATTCATGCCCAACCTTACATTCGAGAGGGACTGCCCAGAAGCGGGCAGCCCCTCAATTCAACGTTAGGCCTCCCCCCAAGAGTGCATCGCCTGCAAAACGTATATACAAATAATATTTGACCGTTGCAATTAACGCATATACAATTATTGGCATGAAAACCAAATTGATATGGGATGAAGTTAAGCGCCGCAAGAATATTCAGAAGCATGGTTTCGACTTCGCCGATGCAAGCGAAGTGCTGAATTCGCGTTACCGAATGGACGTTCCTGTGGTGCGCGGCGGCGAAGCCCGTATTCAGTCGTTTTCATATGCACTGGGCTTTTTGGCGGTGTTGACGGTAGTTCATACCGAGCGCGACGGTGCGACGCGCATTATCAGCTTCCGGCCTGCAAGCAATAAAGAACGTGAGGTGTACGATGTCTGGCTCGAAAACGAATGCGATGAGTCGTAAAGAAGTGCTGGCGGCAGTTCGCGCCATTCCGCCGGAAAATGACTTTGTATGGGACGGCAAGGACGAAGATGACCGTCCGGCTTCAGTGGAAGAGCTGAATTCAGCGATGGCTTCGTATCGCGCCAAACGTGGTCGCCCGGCAGGTTCTGGTACGAAAGAGCAAGTGGCAATCCGCTTGGATCGTGATGTGCTAACAGCCTTCCGCGCATCTGGTGCGGGCTGGCAAACACGCATGAATGCAGCATTGCGCGACTGGCTCAAAACACATTCTCTGGTATAGCTCATTGTTCCATCTTCGTAGCAAAAAGCCTAACCTAACATTCGAGAGGGACAGGCCAGAAGCGGCCTGCCCCTCAATTTAACGTTGGGCCGCATGACACCATACCGGAGGTTTTCTTAGCACAATGAATATCAATGATCTTTGGCGCTCGTCCGATCCAATCGCGTGGGAGCAAGCCCTTCAGCGCTACTGGAACTTTGTTCAACCTCGGAACCTCGATCTGGAACGGGCGCTTGATACGCTAGACATGAAGAGGCTTCAGAGCCTCAGCCCACAAGGCTGGTATAACTTTCTACACGATGAATATTTCCGCTGGAAATACACCGCGCCGAACCGCTACGCGACTACTACTATCCAGCTTAGAAAATATGTCGACGGTGGTGCATTAGATGAATTGGAAAAACTTCGAAAACAGATTCTTAATCTAGATGTCAATGATGTTCGCTTCGGCCTGAAAACCGCAAAGGAGATTCGAGGGTTGGGAACAGCCGGTGCATCTGGCTTGCTGTCGCTGATGTATCCCGAGCACTTCGCTACCGTTGACCAGTTTGTTGTTAAAGCACTCTGTCTGGTCAGCGGCCTTCCAGAAGCGAACGCCCTGTCGAAAATGAAACCACTAAATTTGAGCGTCACGGATGGCGTACTACTCATCGACATCCTCAGCCGTAAGGCGAAGGAGAACAATCGCATGTTTGGTACGTCGGCTTGGACACCGCGCAAGATAGACATGGTGCTTTGGACTTATGGTCGGTGAAATCATGCCATGCAGCCCAACCTAACGTTCGAGCGGGACTGCCGCGAAGCAGCCCGCGTCAGCCCCTCAACTTAACGTTAGGCAAATCACATAATGGGAATACTCGGTCGTCCTCAAGGCTTGTTTGAACTCCACAACAGCGACTCCTGTGTGGGGTCAATGCTGAGCAAAAACGATGTTATTGAAATCCTCGGCGTAGATGAGAGCGACCTTCGAACTGTTCCGTTCAAAAACTGGAACGGCATTGAGGCCATTGACGAGCGTGAGCTTCAAAAACTTTGGTACTCATCTGCCATACCAAATTCGCCTCCTGCCAAGATAGGAAATGCAAGTGTGAGCCTCGATGAAATGATTCTGGTGAAGCTGGTCGAGCTTGCCTATCCAAATGCCATTGTGGAGCATCAGGTGCCATGGGGCAGGAAGCGAATTGATTTGAGGGTTACAGTGGAAGGCATTTCAAAACTCATCGAGTTTCATGGCCCGAGCCACTTTGCCCCATCGCGCTACAACCCAAGTCCTGAGCACCCATCAATACGCAAGGCGGAAAGTGAAAACCACTTCGGTATTGAGTGCGTCCTCTGGCCCTACTGGATACAACGCTGCATCTCCAATGTTCGCGCTATTTTTGATAACAACGTAAATGGGCTGGGCGTTCTCTGGAGCACAAACATCCATTTCGGAACTTTCGTTTTTTCTGACTCAGCGCAGGTGATTGAAGACATCAACGACAGATTTTGCGCTAAGCGCGGTGGTAGCTGCGGGTATTTCTACGGGCCAGACACAGAGAACCGGAACAACCCTGAGCATCCAGTAATTAGTCAGATTCAGCAGGGAAAGAAAAGTATCGAGCTCTTACTTCCGCGTGGCCACAACAGCATAGAACAATGGGTTCCTCAATGCATCGTGGCCTAACCCTACATTCGAGAGGGACAGGCCAGAAGCGGCCTGCCCCTCAATTTGAACGTTAGGCAACCAAATTGCCGGAGAAGTACATGGAAATATTGTCCACACCAAGACTCATACTGAGAGCAACCACACAGGCTGATATTCAGCCGCTACACGAATGTATTTTTTCCGCGCCTGATGTTGTCCGCTTCGTTTTTGCAGGAGAGCCTTTCTCTCTTCATCAATCAGAAGAGTTCATAACAAACAAATTTAATTTTGCGGGTTCCCCAACGGGGCTTTCAACTTTGGTAGAGAAAAATTCTGGAACGGTTATTGGGTTTTCCGGCCTGAGCGCATGCAAACCACTCGGACAAGATGACTTGGAGCTTGGCTTTGTACTTGCGAAGTTAGCGTAGGGAAAAGGCTACGCAACTGAAATTGGTAAAGCTCAAATCGAGTTTGGTTTTGGTCAGCTTGGCAAGGCGACCATCTTCAGAGTGTTGGCCTTTATCGGGGATGTGCAACGATTCGATCATGCCAAGGCGCTGGCGGCGTTTGTTGGAGTCAATCCAACCGTGCATCAATCCGGCAGTTCTGTGCGAGGCAAGGGTACCCTCACGAAAAATTGTAGGTGACATGGCGCGAATTATAACGCCTAACGTTGAATTGAGGGGCTGGCGTAGCCAGTCCCTCTCGAATGTAAGGTTAGCGCAGTAATCGGCCCTGTGCCGCAAATCGCGCCGAAGAAACACGCCGATCACCGAACGTGGCATAGTGGAATGCGGTGCTGCGGAAGACCGGAATAGCAATGGTGCATATTGCCCGAAGGTTAGCGTGGTCATGGGTGACGTCATCGACATTGGTGAATCGGCTTGGCGTTATAGGGACGCCGAGCCCTTATCCCGTTTAAGAGAGTGAGCTGGACGACGTACCCGATGCAGCACCACATTCCAAAACGAATGATGGAGATAATCATGGTGCAACGCAAGCAAAAAATCAGTATCAAAGCCAGCAAATCCAGAGAAGCATTGACGATCACCCACCCCAATGCGGCTGGAATCGATATCGGCAGCTCTTCCCATTATGTATCTGTACCGCCAGACAGGGACGATGAACCTGTCCGGGAATTCCCAAGCTTTACGGTTGACCTCAACGCCTTGGCCGATTGGCTCGACGCTTGCCGGGTCGACACGGTCGCGATGGAGTCTACGGGCGTGTACTGGATACCCTTGTTCGAGCTTCTGGAGTCGCGCGGCTTCAAAGTGTTTCTGGTCAACGCGCGCCATGTCAAAAATGTCTCGGGCCGCAAATCCGACGTACTGGACTGCCAATGGCTGCAGCAGCTCATGACCTACGGCTTGCTTCGCGGCGCGTTTCGTCCGACGGATGCAGTGTGCGTACTGCGCGCGCTGTGGCGTCAGCGCGGGATACTTTTGAGAAATCAGGGTACACATGTGCAACGCATGCAAAAGGCGCTCACGCAGATGAATATCCAGCTCACCAACGTCATCTCGGATGTGGTTGGCGAAACGGGGCAGAAGATTCTGCGCGCCATAGTCGCCGGCGAGCGCGACGGTCAAGTGCTGGCCGCGATGAAGAATGCGCGCATTCGCGCCACCGCTGATGAGATCGCAAAAAGCCTGCAAGGCAACTGGCGCGCCGAGCATCTGTTTGCGCTCAAGCAGGCGCTGGATATGTTCGATTTCATCGGCACACAGTTAACCGAGTGCGACAGAGAGATTGAGGCGCAATTGCAAACCCTGCAAGCTCATGACGGAGAACCGGCAAAGGGAAAAAAGCGTGGCCGCACCCGCAATGCGCCGAAGTTTGATCTGCGCACGCAGTTGTTCAGGATGTGCGGAGTTGATCTTACGCGCATCGACGGCATTGATGTCACCACCGCGCTCGCGGTAATCTCCGAGACGGGAGCAGACATGTCTCGCTTCCCCACGGCAGGGCACTTCGCGAGTTGGCTGGGACTGTGTCCGGGTACCAAGATTACCGGGGGCAAAGTGATGAGCGGGAAAACCAAGCGTGTGGCAAACCGGGCGGCTCAAGCATTGAGATTGGCCGCTGCCGCATTGCGTAGCAGTCAATCAGCACTCGGCGCGTATTTCCGCAGAATGTGCGGGCGCATGGACAAGCCCAAAGCCGTAACTGCCGCCGCGCACAAACTGGCGCGCCTGATCTACACCATGCTCACCAAGGGCGAGGAATACACCGATCAAGGACAGGACTACTACGAAGAACGCTATCGTGAAAGAGTGCTGCGGCAACTGGCACTGCGTGCTGAAAAAATGGGTATGAAACTCGTCGCCAGTGAACAACCCGCTTAATTCCACTTTTTACAATCAATAGGTTGGGAGGTGTTTCTTAAGAGGGATCGCATCGAAAGCAGCGCGAATGTCATGGTTTTTTAGAGCGAGGCTATGTGACGAATGGCCTGAATTTTTTCTGCGCTCAATCCTTCAATGTCTTTGTCTTCGATCCACTTCTCCCTGAGGAGCCTACCGAATACAACAATGAGTTGTGAGTACCGGTAGTCGTACTTTCCATCAATTGTTTTTCGCTGTTCAGTGAGGTAGTCATGAATGGCCCATACATCATCAGAATTCTCTGCTTTTTCGGCTAAAACTTTGAGTTTGATTACGAGAGCCTCGCATTCATTCTTCAATGCGACATCAAACGCTCGCCTTGCGATTTTCTTTTCGGCTTCTGACCACTTTATATCATTCATTTCGGCATCCTATTGGAGAGCCCTAACGTTAAATTGAGATACCGTCTTGTCTGTCAAGCATGATTCGCAGACCAAGCGGGATCAAAGGGCATACCGGACTTCAGCACACCGTAAATGATATGCAGCAATTTACGCATCACCGCGCCAATGATCAGCATATTCGGTTTACCTGCTTTCTTCAAACGATCGGCAAATTCCTTGATGACCGGATTATAGCGCCTCGCCACAATCGCCGGCATATACAGCGCTTTTCTTATCACCGAGTTTCCTTTCTTGGATAGACGTGGTTTGGGTATCCCGAACTCGGAGAGTAAACCCCGTATCTGGTTGCCCTGCGCCGTTCTGGCTTTCACGAACCCCTGACGTGCGCGGTGCACGGAAAGAATCGCTTGTTGCTCGACGTTTTTGATTGCGACAAAGCGCATGTTCGGCCTGCGCACCGCTTCGCAGATCGCTTCGGCATCGGCCATGTCGTTTTTGTTCGTCTTGACATACGGCTTCACGAATTGCGGTGCCATCAGTTTGACCGTGTGCCCGTAACTTTCCAGCTTCCGCGCCCAGTAATGTGCGCTGCCGCAAGCCTCCATGCCAATCAAACACGGCTCCAAGTTGGCGAAGTATTTCGACATCTCCGCACGCTTCAATTGCTTGCGCGCCGCCACCTTGCCGCGCTCATCCACGCCGTGTATCTGAAAAAGAATTTTTGCCAAATCTAGCCCAATTGTCGTAATCTTCATTTTTGGATACCCCTTTCTATGTTTAGTGATAATAAAGCCATCACTACTTTGGCACTTTGATGCCGTTTTAGGAAGTGGGCGTCCATTCCATTACGGTCGAGAGGGACTCCGAGACTTTTCGGTACTAAAGCTGCTATGATTTGCACATGGCTCCCACCGTATTCCGTCAAGGTGCATTTCGGTTTTTCTTCTTTTCACGCGAAGAGCCGCGTATGCATGTTCACGTTACCCATACGGATGGTGAAGCCAAGTTCTGGTTGGAACCCCAGATTGAATTAGCGATGAATCAAGGGCTTTCAAAAAAGCAGATCAACGAAGCTTTATTGTTGGTGCAAGATCATTTCGAGGAGATCACCCATGCCTGGCATAGCCACTTCTGAAGTCGAAGTTTCCTTGGCATCAAACAAGGGCTTCTGGTTGCTCTTAAAAGACGAAGAACTCTTTGTCCCATATGCTGAGTTCCCTTGGTTCAAGCAGGCTACTCTGGAGCAAATTACTACCGTCGAATGGCCATCATCCAATCATCTTTATTGGCCTTTGCTTGATGTCGATCTGGCTGTGGCATCTATTCGCAATCCCAGCCAATTCCCTTTGGTTGCCAAGCCAACTAACGTGCAGCGTGTATAACCAAGCCCTCTTAAGAAACACCTCCCAACCTATTGATTGTAAAAAGTGGAATTAAGCGGGTTGTTCACTGGCGACGAGTTTCATACCCATTTTTTCAGCACGCAGTGCCAGTTGCCGCAGCACTCTTTCACGATAGCGTTCTTCGTAGTAGTCCTGTCCTTGATCGGTGTATTCCTCGCCCTTGGTGAGCATGGTGTAGATCAGGCGCGCCAGTTTGTGCGCGGCGGCAGTTACGGCTTTGGGCTTGTCCATGCGCCCGCACATTCTGCGGAAATACGCGCCGAGTGCTGATTGACTGCTACGCAATGCGGCAGCGGCCAATCTCAATGCTTGAGCCGCCCGGTTTGCCACACGCTTGGTTTTCCCGCTCATCACTTTGCCCCCGGTAATCTTGGTACCCGGACACAGTCCCAGCCAACTCGCGAAGTGCCCTGCCGTGGGGAAGCGAGACATGTCTGCTCCCGTCTCGGAGATTACCGCGAGCGCGGTGGTGACATCAATGCCGTCGATGCGCGTAAGATCAACTCCGCACATCCTGAACAACTGCGTGCGCAGATCAAACTTCGGCGCATTGCGGGTGCGGCCACGCTTTTTTCCCTTTGCCGGTTCTCCGTCATGAGCTTGCAGGGTTTGCAATTGCGCCTCAATCTCTCTGTCGCACTCGGTTAACTGTGTGCCGATGAAATCGAACATATCCAGCGCCTGCTTGAGCGCAAACAGATGCTCGGCGCGCCAGTTGCCTTGCAGGCTTTTTGCGATCTCATCAGCGGTGGCGCGAATGCGCGCATTCTTCATCGCGGCCAGCACTTGACCGTCGCGCTCGCCGGCGACTATGGCGCGCAGAATCTTCTGCCCAGTCTCTCCAACCACATCCGAGATGACGTTGGTGAGCTGGATATTCATCTGCGTGAGCGCCTTTTGCATGCGTTGCACATGTGTACCCTGATTTCTCAAAAGTATCCCGCGCTGACGCCACAGCGCGCGCAGTACGCACACTGCATCCGTCGGACGAAACGCGCCGCGAAGCAAGCCGTAGGTCATGAGCTGCTGCAGCCATTGGCAGTCCAGTACGTCGGATTTGCGGCCCGAGACATTTTTGACATGGCGCGCGTTGACCAGAAACACTTTGAAGCCGCGCGACTCCAGAAGCTCGAACAAGGGTATCCAGTACACGCCCGTAGACTCCATCGCGACCGTGTCGACCCGGCAAGCGTCGAGCCAATCGGCCAAGGCGTTGAGGTCAACCGTAAAGCTTGGGAATTCCCGGACAGGTTCATCGTCCCTGTCTGGCGGTACAGATACATAATGGGAAGAGCTGCCGATATCGATTCCAGCCGCATTGGGGTGGGTGATCGTCAATGCTTCTCTGGATTTGCTGGCTTTGATACTGATTTTTTGCTTGCGTTGCACCATGATTATCTCCATCATTCGTTTTGGAATGTGGTGCTGCATCGGGTACGTCGTCCAGCTCACTCTCTTAAACGGGATAAGGGCTCGGCGTCCCTATAACGCCAAGCCGATTCACCAATGTCGATGACGTCACCCATGACCACGCTAACCTTCGGGCAATATGCACCATTGCTATTCCGGTCTTCCGCAGCACCGCATTCCACTATGCCACGTTCGGTGATCGGCGTGTTTCTTCGGCGCGATTTGCGGCACAGGGCCGATTACTGCGCTAACCTTGCATTCGAGAGGAACTGGCTACGCCAGCCCAATTTAACGTTATAACACCACTGAATCGTTTTGCGATTTGGCTTATCCAAGACATGTTTTTTATCGCCAAGGGATGATGTTTATCGATTGGCTAAAACATTGCGATGAGGGGAAATTCAAAATAATTTTATTGTCTATCCAAGATGGTATCTCTTTCCGCGATGCGTTTAGTAGCGCCTTCGGCGGGAACGTGCAGACCTTGCAAAGAGAATTTATTCAATCATTTAAACTCGAATCAATGAGAGTGCTACCTGACCTCCTTACACTCGAGTGGGACAGAAGAAATCTATCACTCAATTCAACGACAGCCGCAACATTATTTTAGGAAATTCAAAATGAATGTATTTCAGAATCAGAGAAAAATACCGGCATCATCAAAAGAAATATTTAAGGTCTTTGAAGACCCGACACTATTGGCTAAATGGTGGGGGCCAAATGGCTTTATATGTTCATTTGATCTCTTTGAGTTCAAGCCTCAAGGTAAATGGTCATTTACTATGCATGGTCCCGATGGAACTAACTACCCAAATGAAATTGTATTTAAAGAAATTGCTGCCCCTAATAAGGTTGTGCTACGTCATTCAGTAGAACCCTATTTCACTTTGACAGTAACGATTGAAGATGTTGAGGGCGGTGCAGTCATAAACTGGCATCAAGATTTTGATAACGAAGAGATAGCCAGAAATATTGCTCCTATTGTTAAACCAGCCAATGAACAGATTCTGGAAAAACTCCAAGCGTTGGTTGCAAGCAGCTAAGATAATATTGGAGAGTTGCCTATCCTAATAGCACATGCATGTGCCATGCGTAGTTACTTGCTTTCCAGCAATCCCTTAATCCAAGCTTGCTGACAGACGCGTTTGCGTTTTTGTTCCATCAGTTTGCGAATATGCGGCTTGGCCTGTTCCAGCGTCAATGCGTCCTCTCCGGTAATAACATCGCAACGCAGAATGTGAAAACCAAGTTCAGACTCCAGAATGCTGCTTAGCTCTCCTGCTTGCAATTCGAATAAGGCTTTATCCAATTCCGGGAAAAGCTTGCCGCGCGGCAAGTCGCCAAGTTTTCCACCATCCAGCGCTGTCGGGCATTCGGAATGTTTGAGCGCCTGTTCTTCAAAACGCTTGGGGTCTTTTGCCAGGCGTGTTGCGATTGCCGCGATGCGCTTGCCAGCTTCAACACGGGTATTTTCGGCAATCGTTTCGTTGATGGTGATTAGTATATGGCGAGCCAGGCGCGTTTCAGGCCGACGGAATTGTTCAGGGTGATATTGGTAATACAGCTCGACATCCATGTCACTTATTTTGGCGGCCTGCGTGCCAACTTTTTCCAGTATAGCTTCAACCAATAATTCACGTTCCAGCGCGCTGGCAAAACTTGCCTCGTCCAAGCCGTTGCTTGATAGATCACCGACAAACTCTTCCTCGCTCGGATAGCGTCCGCGTATTTCTTGCATGGCAATTTCTACCGTGGAAGGAGGTACCATCGCATCGCGCGCTTCAGGTGCGATCAGCACTCGCGCTTCGAGTTTGTGTTGTTGCACTGCCATATTCTGCACACGCTCGAATTCGTCCGGCTGCAACGCAGCAGGAGCTTTGCTGTAAAGTTTTTGCGCAGCCTTGAGGGCAAGGTAGGCCACGCCGGACTCAATGACTTGCGGCATTACTTTTCTCCTCATCGTTGTAAACACGGGTTGCCTCCAAAGAAGCCTCGGGCACTTGCAAAACCTGATCGTGAAAAATCACGTGATATTGCACGCCGTTATTTTCATCGCGGAACACTTTCAAAATCTCGCCTTCCATTCCCGGCGACACCCGCACTTCGCCGCGCACCGTTAACGTAACCTTGCTGCGTACTTTTTCACGGCTTTCGAATTTGCTGGGCACCCACGGATCGTGGATGCTGATGAGCTCTTCCTCGCGAAAGCCGACGATCTTGTTTTGCTCAAGAATATTTACGGTATAAATTAATTGATCCTGTAAAAAAGTCCCCACATTCATGACAAAGCCGGTTGAGCCGCGACGAATAAGTAGCGTGCCAATATCTACACCCGGATAAGTACCGTCGTTGCGCACGTTTCTAATGATGCGCACTTCATCCCCGAATTCGTATTTAGGCAGCATGATGAATTCCTTTGATAGCCATATAAAGTTTCGTACTCGCTACTCCGCTTTATTTACCGTAATCGAGGTCAACGGCACGAAATGAGTTTTGGGTTCGTGCATGTGGAATACCTTGAACACTTTTTCGGTCAGCGCATCCGATTTCACAAAATCCTGATAGGCCTGTTGCAGCAATTTTGCATGCACAGCACGGCTGGCATTCTCATCCGCAGGCAAGGTCTCTTTGGAGAGATAATTGTGGAAGCGCTGCAAAATATGCAGCCGATTCACATGCACTACCGACCGTTCATATTCAATACCGAAATAGTCCAGAAAATCTTCGGCAGAAACCAAGTCCTCCATTGCTTCATCCAGTGTCAGTTCGTCCATTTTGGATTCCTCTCCGCATTTGTTTCGTTAATCATCGATTGGTGCAGTACATCCAACAAGGCTTTGCCACCGATGCGATCATGGCTATCCAGTTCAACCAGTTTTTCCAGCATTGCTTTCCCGAGCGAGAATTCACCCTGGCGCAGGTATAAATACCCAGTCGCTTTCAGCAGCATGAGGTAGAAGCGCACCAAACCCATCGAGCGTATTATTCCCGCGCCGATATTGGCTTCCCGCAGATTGCGCCAAGTGTCTGGAAATTCGAGCCTGCGTCCTACCACTGCCAGAGTACTTTCCGCCACCAGCAACGCATCTTCAAGGCGATGCTGGTAGAAATAGTAACGATACAATGCGACCAGTACCATTAGATGTTGCGGCGCAATAAAATTGGCGCGCAACAACATCAACTCGGCATCTTCATTGCCATAGTTTGCCGCTGCCATTGCAATCAGGTGTTCGACTTCCGCACTAATCGGTTCGTCGAAGTACAACTCGGCTTGTTCAAAATCGAGCAGGTCCATACTACGCTTTCTTGATGACTCGTGCTATTTCAGTTCCGCACAAATCATCTGCATCACATGTGCGACATTGACCGTTCACCGGTTTGCCCTGTTTGCGCAATTGTCCTTCCAATACCTCAATTCGTTCCATCAAACAGGCAATTGCGCGCCCTACCGGATCGGGAATCAAATGATGATCAAGGTTGATGCCGTAAATATTGTCGGCATTCGCATCTTCGGTTCGCAACACTATCTTGGCCGGGATACCGACGACGGTACGATCCGCCGGCACATCTTTCACCACGACCGAGTTTGCGCCAACGCGGACATTTTTGCCCAAGGTAATTGCGCCCAGTATTTTTGCGCCCGCACCAACAACCACACCGTCACTCAGTGTCGGATGGCGCTTGCCTTTGTTCCATGTCGTGCCACCGAGGGTTACGCCGTGATAGAGCGTGACATCGTCACCAATTTCTGCTGTTTCACCGATCACGACACCGGCGCCGTGATCGATGAAGAAGCGCCGACCGATGCGTGCCCCCGGATGAATGTCGATGTTGGTCATGAAACGGGCAAACCAGGAAAGCAAACGCGCCAAATAACGCAGACCAAATTTCCACAGCCGATGTGCAACACGTTGCATCAATATGGCATGCACTCCCGGATAGGTCGTCAGCACTTCAAAACGTGAACGCGCCGCCGGGTCGCGCTGAAACACACAACTCACGTCTTCACGCAGCAGGGTGAACAACCCCAACTTTTTCGGGCTCTGAACTCGCCCCTCACCAGACCCTTCGGGCCACTCTCTCCCGCTTGCGGGAGAAGGTTTGGACGTCACGTTTTCGGATGACAGAACGGTGTCCATAAATTCACCTAGTGCGCAGCACTGGGCAGTGTGCGCCCGATATAGCGTTGGTAGAGGAAAAGCAATTCCTGATCTGCCGGAGAACGCTTGGCGCGTTCAGTGAATGTGCGAATATCGGGAAGCAATGCCCGTGCTTCAGCCTGGCTCAGTGTCAGCCCCATGGTTGCGTAAGCGGCGATAATGCCGTGTGCTCCGGAATGTTTTCCCACGACTAGCTTGTGATGGCGCCCCACTTCAACGGGATCGAAGCCCTGATAGGTGTCCGGATCTTTAAGCAGGCCATCAACATGAATACCCGCCTCGTGTGTAAACACGCCTTCGCCCACCAAACTTTTTTGCCAGGGCACAGGACGGCCGGATGCTGAGGCGACCAATTGTGATAACGAGGGGAAATGCGCAAGGTCGACGCCGGTATCCATGTTGTAAAGCTTTTTTAGCCCCATGGCGACTTCTTCCAGCGGCGCATTACCTGCGCGCTCACCCAGACCATTTACAGTTGTGTTTATATGCGTGGCACCGGCTACGGCAGCCGCAAGACTGTTCGCCGTGGCAAGACCAAGATCGTCATGCGCGTGCATTTCGATTTCCAGGTCTGTGACTTTGCGAAGATCAGAAATTGCTTTGTGTACGCCAAAAGGTTCCATCACGCCGAGGGTATCGGCATAGCGAATACGGCGTGCTCCGCATCTTTGCGCTGCTTCGACTACACGCAGCATGAATTCCGGATCGGCGCGCGAAGCGTCTTCGCAACCTACGATTACGTCCAAGCCGTAATCATGCGCGCGCATTACCACGTCGTAAATGGTTTCGATTACCCACTCGCGGTCGCGCTTTAGTTTCTTGGCAAGATGAATATCCGAAACAGGAATAGATAAGTCAACCATGTCCACATCAAGTTGCTCGCATAAGGCGAGGTCGGCATGACACATGCGACTCCACGCGATAAGTTTCGCGTTCAATCCAAGTGCTGCTACTGCGTTAATACTTTCACATTCTTCATGCCCCATGGCAGGAATACCAACTTCCAATTCCGGCACGCCCAAAGCATCGAGTTGGCGAGCAATATCCAACTTTTCTTCCAATGTAAACGCCACACCTGCGGTCTGTTCGCCGTCGCGCAGGGTAGTGTCGTCTATGATGATCGAGCGGGACATGATGATGACCTTATGCGTAAGTCGGCGCGAACGCTTTTTCCGGTTCAGCCGACGGTCCGTCACCATCCCAATAAGGTGAAAGCTTGCGCAGTTGCGCGATGATCTCCGGCACAACTTGAATCACGCGGTCCACTTCGTCTTCGGTGCTGTAGCGCGACAGTGAAAAACGCACTGTGCCATGTGCGGCAGTGTAGGGTATGCCCATTGCGCGCATGACATGTGAAGGTTCCAGTGAACCGGAAGTACATGCCGAACCAGAGCTTGCCGCAATGCCAAATTTATTCAGCAGCAACAAGATTGCTTCTCCTTCAATGAACTCAAATGCAATGTTGCTGGTATTCGGTAGACGGTTGTCCGGGTTGCCGGTAACAAAAGAGCGCGGCACTTTGGCGAGAATGGCTGTTTCCAGTTTATCGCGCAAACGGGCGACTTCTGTGTTCTCGTATGCCATGGCTTCAATCGCCATCTCGGCAGCTTTACCCAAACCCACAATAGAAGTTGTATTTTCAGTACCGGCACGGCGACCGCGTTCTTGATGGCCCCCACGCAACAAAGGACGGAAGCGTGTGCCGCGCTTCAGGTACAACACGCCGATGCCTTTGGGAGCATGCAATTTGTGGCCGGACACGGAGAGCATATCGATCTTTGTATCTTTCAAATTCAAAGGAACTTTGCCCACGGCTTGAACTGCATCAGTGTGAAACATTGCACCTGCCGCATTCGCCAACTCGGCCATTTCGACTACCGGGAAAAATGTACCCGTTTCGTTGTTTGCCCACATCACCGATACAACAGCAACTTTGTCGGTAAGTAATTTTTTGTACTCTTCCAAATCGAGACGACCTTTGCCGTCGACTTTGAGCAGATGCACCTTGTAGCCATCTTTTTCCAAATGCGTACACAGCGTCAGAATGGCCGGATGTTCAACGGTGGTAGTGATAATCTCCTTGCGCTCCGGCTGAGCCTTTAACGCCGAAATAATCGCAGTTGAATCCGATTCGGTTCCGCACGAAGTGAAGATAATCTCTGAGTCGTGTTCCGCTCCGAGCAATTCTTGCACTTGCATACGCGCCTTTTTAATCGCCAGCCCGACCTTGTTGCCGAAACTGTGCATTGAAGACGGATTTCCGAACTGCTCGGTGAAATAGGGCAGCATAGCTTCAACCACGGCAGGATCTACCCGCGTCGTTGCGTTGTTGTCAAAATAGATGCCAGTCATGATTACTCCTTTATTTTTGGACGTAGGGTGGGCACGACTTTGTTCCCACCAGACTCTTCCGCGTGGGCACAAAGTCGTGCCCACGCTACATATTCAGTTAACCCTTCATGGCCCGTGTCAGCGAACTCACTTTTGTCGGCACGATCTTGATGAATTCTTTCAACTCTTCCATGAGTTTTTGTTGAATACCTTGCAGTGTCAGCGCTTCCATCTGGCAACCGGCACAGGCGCCTGTCATGTTGACGTAAATGGTTTTACCGTCGACATCTACAAGTTCAATGTCACCGCCATCACGCTTCAACTGCGGGCGTACAGACTCCAGCACAGCTTCGATCTTACGAATGCGTTGCAAATTAGTCATTCCGGCAGGTGCAATTGCTTCTTTGGGTTGAGCACCGGGTTTGAAACTGTCGCCGCGCTCGGTCATTACTTTAACCAATATCTCTTCGATGCCCTCATGGCAGGATGAACAACCGCCACCGGCTTTGGTGTAGTTGGTCACGTCTTGCACTGATGTGAGGTTGTTGGCGCGAATTGTTTCTTCGATCAATACTGCGTCGACTGCAAAACATTTGCACACCAGCGCACCTTCTTCGTGATCGTCACTCCACACTTCGCCACGATAGTTGGCTACTGCTGCCTGTAACGCTTCACGCCCCATCACTGAGCAGTGCATCTTTTCCGGGGGCAGACCGTCGAGATAGTCGGCTATGTCTTGGTTGCTTACTTTGAGCGCTTCATCCAGTGTTTTACCTTTGATCATTTCGGTCAACGCTGAGGAAGATGCAATCGCAGAGCCGCAGCCAAAAGTCTGGAAATGCGCATCAAGTATTACGTCGGTTGCTGGCTCTACTTTAAGCATCAGGCGCAACGCATCACCGCAGCTCAGCGAACCAACATCACCTACTCCGTTAGCCCCTTCCAGAACACCCGAGTTGCGGGGTTGAAAAAAATGTTCTTTAACTTTGTCTGAGTAGTCCCACATGGCAAGCTCCTTATGCTGAGAATGATGAACCGCATGCGCAACTGGAACTCGCATTCGGATTTTCGAATTTGAAACCGCTGCCATTTAGGCTATCAACGAAGTCAACAGTCACGCCTTCAAGCAGTGGAGCGGATAAGGGATCAACAAGTAATGTCACCGCACCGAATTCCAGTACTGTGTCATCTTCACTTTTGGCTTCCTCCAAAGACATTCCGTACTGGAAGCCTGAACAACCGCCACCGGATATGGCGATGCGCAGTCCAGCCACAGGAGTGGACGATCCTTTGATAAACTTATCTACGGCAGAGATTGCATTGGGTGTCAGGGTAATCATGGTTCTCTCCTATCAGTGGTTTGTACCTGATAGTTTGCAAGCCACGTGCCAGCCTTGTTGATTAATTCAATCTATTGTTTATTTGAATAAATATTTTGCTTTCACGCTCTACCCCCATGTATGGAACAAGACGGGGATGGGGTGATGTAAGGTTTGCGACAAGCTGATTTTAGATATATTCCAAATAAAAAGGGCTAGCGTAATTTCACTCTAGCCCTTATTTATAGGCGTTGCTTTCCAAGTAATTTATATCTTGAAACGGTTTACCGTGGTGGTCATATCATCTGCCAATTGCGCTAGCTGGCCTGCTTGGCCTGCTGTTTGCTCGGCTGCACGGCTGTTCTCTCCTGTCAACTGGGCCACTTTTTCGATATGGGCTGCAATTTCGTTGCTGGCCGTAGTTTGCTCTTCCACTGCTGTTGATATGTCGGTTACAGTCCTGAGCACTTGACCGGACTCCAGTTTGATTTGATTAATAGCATCACCAGCTTGCTGTGCTAATGCAACTCCACCATCAACTTGTACTACTGTTGCGTTCATACCAGCCACTGCCGCAAGTGAGGCCTGCTGTATAGTCTCTATCATTTGCGTCACTTCTTGCGTCGATTGTGTTGTGCGTTCCGCCAGTTTGCGAACCTCATCCGCGACCACAGCAAAACCCCGCCCCTGTTCGCCTGCACGAGCAGCTTCGATGGCTGCATTTAACGCCAACAGATTGGTCTGGTCGGCAATTTCCTTAATAACCTTCACGATGGAGGATATCTTGGTCGATTGCTCCCCAAGCTTTTCGATGGAAATGGAAGTTTGTCTTACTGTGTCGGCAATCTTTCTCATCTCTTCCGCAGCGTGCAGAATAATTTCGCCACCACGTTCAGATAACTCTCCGGAACTTTTGGAGATTCTCAATGCCTCGCGCGCACCATCAGAAACGTGAGCGATGCTTACCGTGACTTGATCTACTGTTTCAGCCATCGCGGATGTCGCGGTACTTTGGATAACAGAGCCGGATGCAACTTGCGATGAAGATGCCGACAAGGAGTGCGACGATTCTGCCACTCTTTCAATTCCGTCGTGCATTTGTCGAAATGCGGTTTGCAAACTGCTCATCAATTCATTAAAAGAACGTGCGGTTTGCCCTATTTCGTCATTGCTATTAACAGAAACCCGGCGTGTAAAGTCCCCGGTAGCACTAATTTCAACGATAGCTGTTTTCATCCTGCCTGCCGGATCGGAAACAAATTTTTGCAATATATAATTAATTAATAGCCAAAGAGCCACCTGCACTCCGATAATTACCAGGATCGAAATCCATATCAAGTGCCTCAATTCTTCGTTGTTCGCTGTTATATCAAGATCGATTACTGATGCGCCGTTATGGTATCCCTCTGGAACATTGTGGCACATCAAACAATTTGTCCCTCTAAAATCTTTGCTTTCGGTGTAGGGAACAATGCCATGCAGTATATCGCCTTGCTGCTGGAATAATGTTTTACCGTCCTCAAGTGATCGAAGCTCCTCTGCACCGACTGGCTGTTCTTCCGGCAATCCTTGTCCGAATTGTGATTGCACTAATTTATTTCGAATAATTCGCAGAGATTTAATATCTTCGCCGGAACCCATCTTTTTAATAAATAGCTTCCGCTGATCAACATCGCTAATAATGCCATTTAACATCAGCATATTCGCGCCATTAATTACGCCGTCAGCCAATGCCAGAATCTTGCCTTGTTCTCCGCGCTCAATCGCATTTCTTTCGATGCTGTAAAATGCCATCGCTGCTGCAATGCTGACTCCCAATAAAAGTAACTGGACAGTTAACTGAACTTTAAGAGCAATACTTGAATTAATTTTATTTTGCATTGCGTGTCCCCACAGTTATGGATCGGCTAACCTAACTTCGCCTAGCCCGTAATTCTTATTGCAGCTTCATGAGTCCTTAACCTTCGTTTCGTGTAACCCTATACTCCAGTCCGCACTTTACTGTAACACCAATATTTAGGTTGGTTGCGGAAAGAAGAAACTAAAAAGCCAGTCAATTCACTTTTTCAAGTGACTCGACTGGCTTTATTTTGTTATGAGCACTGCCGAACTACCATGACGTAGTTCCCCTGGGACTTTCTACGCCGAAACTCGTGTTTTATGCACGAGAAGCTCTTTTGCGCTCGTTCTGGTTACGGCCACCGCTGCTGCGGTTTACCCCTCGCTCACGCTCTGGTTAGCCTACGCCGAAACTCTCGTCTTATGAACGAGAGGCTCTTTTGCGCTCGTTTTCTGTGAGGTAGCGCTTACGCACACGAATAGACAATGGAGTAATTTCTACCAGCTCATCATCGTCAATAAATTCAACCGCACCTTCAAGTGTAAGCTTGATTGGTGTTGTCAAACGTACCGCTTCATCTGTACCGGAGGCACGCACGTTGGTTAATTGTTTGCCTTTAATCGGGTTTACCACCAAGTCGTTATCGCGGCTGTGGATGCCGATGATCATACCTTCGTATACTTTGTCGCCAGGAGCAACAATCATGCGACCACGGTCTTCCAATTTCCACAAAGCATAGGCCACTGCTTCACCGGCATCCTGAGAAATTAGCACACCGTTATGGCGCCCCGGCATGTCCGGTTTGATTGGGCCGTAGTCATCAAATACATGGGAGATTAAACCCGAACCGCGTGTCATGGTTAAGAACTCACCCTGAAAACCAATCAATGCACGAGCGGGAATACGGTATTCCAAGCGTACACGTCCCTTGCTGTCCGACTGCATATCCTGCAAATCACCACGACGGCGACCCAACTCTTCCATAACTGCACCTTGGTGTGTATCTTCAACATCCACGGTAAGCATTTCGTAAGGCTCACTCTTTTCGCCGTTAATTTCGCGATAGACCACGCGCGGCTTTGATACTGCCAATTCAAAACCTTCTCGGCGCATCGTTTCAAGCAAAATAGTCAGATGCAATTCGCCTCGACCCGATACCAGAAGTGAATCTGCATCTTCCGTATCTTCAACACGCAACGCTACGTTAACCAAAAGTTCTTTATTCAAACGATCACGAATCTGGCGGCTTGTAATCAGCTTTCCTTCTTGCCCAACCAGCGGAGATGTATTCACCTGGAAGTTCATTGCCAATGTTGGCTCATCTACCTTTGGCATAGGCAAGCCTTGTGGCTGGTTCACATCAGACAGCGTAACGCCGATACCAATTTCTTCAATGCCGTTGATCAGCACGATATCGCCGACTGAAGCTTCTTCCAGCAACACTCGATCAACGCCTCGGAAACCTAAAACTTGATTGATGCGGCCCTTCTTCATTGGCTTGTCGCCAGCCATTACCATCACTTCTTGACCCGGTTTAATACGACCTTGCGTCACGCGGCCTACACCGATACGACCTACAAAACTTGAATAATCCAATGCGGCAATTTGCAATTGCAACGGCGCATCACTGTCTCCGACTGGCTCATGCACGTGCTTCAGCACGGTATCAAACAGCGGACGCATATCCTTGCTTGGCTTGGACAAATCCAGTGTTGCATATCCATTTAATGCGGATGCATAAACTACCGGGAAGTCCAATTGTTCATCGGTTGCACCGAGCTTGTCGAACAAATCAAAAGTGTGATCCACCACCCAATCAGGACGCGCACCTGGGCGGTCAACTTTGTTGATAACGACAATAGGACGCAAACCAAGTGCAAGTGCTTTACGTGTAACGAAACGGGTTTGTGGCATCGGACCTTCTACGGCATCAACCAACAGCAGAACACCATCCACCATCGACAAAACGCGTTCTACTTCACCACCGAAGTCCGCGTGTCCCGGGGTGTCCACAATATTAATATGCACGCCTTCATATTCCACCGCGCAGTTCTTCGCCAGAATAGTAATACCGCGTTCTTTTTCCAGATCGTTGTTATCCATCACGCGCTCCGCAACATGCTGGTGCGAAGCGAAGGTTTGAGTCTGGGAAAGAAGCTTGTCCACCATGGTTGTTTTACCGTGGTCAACGTGGGCGATGATGGCGATGTTACGAATAGCGCGCGACATGATTTACTACCTGCATAGATTCAAAGGGCGCGCATTCTAACACATTGAACACTCTGATATTGTGAATCCGAAGTTACAGCGAATTTTTGTTAATATTATTTTCACCAAATGCGTACTTTATCGCACTGAGGGTCTATCTATTAGTTAACTAATTGCAGTAGCTGAAAGCAAAACGCCCCACCATATTCTGGCGGGGCGTTTTATTTATAAGGAGTCTGACGATGACCTACTTTCACATGCGAGGTGCACACTATCATTGGCGCGAAGTCGTTTCACTGTCCTGTTCGAGATGGGAAGGAGTGGGGCCAACTTGCTATGGTCGTCAGACATAACTGTTGTCGGGATCAGGTGCGGAGTTCAGGTTAACTGAATTGCCGCCACCGGCCGACGCATTCTGGAGAAGTAAAGTATTTGGTTTTTGATTGCATTCGCGAGTTCAGAACTCACTTGCATGTTACTTAATATTATAGGATCAAGCCTTACGGGCAATTAGTATCGGTTAGCTTAATCCATTACTGGACTTCCACACCCGACCTATCAACGTGGTAGTCTTCCACGACCCTTCAAGGGGATCAAATCCCCAGGGAAATCTCATCTTAAGGCGAGTTTCCCGCTTAGATGCTTTCAGCGGTTATCTCTTCCGGATATAGCTACCCGGCGATGCCACTGGCGTGACAACCGGTACACCAGAGATCCGTCCACTCCGGTCCTCTCGTACTAGGAGCAGGTCCCTTCAAATTTCCAACGCCCAAGGCAGATAGGGACCAAACTGTCTCACGACGTTTTAAACCCAGCTCACGTACCACTTTAAATGGCGAACAGCCATACCCTTGGGACCGGCTACAGCCCCAGGATGTGATGAGCCGACATCGAGGTGCCAAACTCCCCCGTCGATATGAACTCTTGGGAGGAATCAGCCTGTTATCCCCAGCGTACCTTTTATCCGTTGAGCGATGGCCCTTCCATACAGAACCACCGGATCACTATGACCTGCTTTCGCACCTGCTCGACTTGTCAGTCTCGCAGTTAAGCATCCTTTTGCCATTGCACTATCAGTACGATGTCCGACCGTACCTAGGATACCTTCGTACTCCTCCGTTACACTTTGGGAGGAGACCGCCCCAGTCAAACTGCCTACCATGCAATGTCCCCGATCCGGATTACGGATCTAGGTTAGAACCTCAAACACATCAGGGTGGTATTTCAAGGTTGGCTCCACGATGTCTGGCGACACCGCTTCAAAGCCTCCCACCTATCCTACACAGATCTGTTCAAAGTCCAATGCAAAGCTACAGTAAAGGTGCATGGGGTCTTTCCGTCTAGCCTCGGGTAGATTGCATCTTCACAAACATTTCAACTTCGCTGAGTCCCGGGTGGAGACAGTGTGGCCATCGTTACGCCATTCGTGCAGGTCGGAACTTACCCGACAAGGAATTTCGCTACCTTAGGACCGTTATAGTTACGGCCGCCGTTTACTGGGGCTTCGATCAAGAGCTTGCACCCCATCACTTAACCTTCCAGCACCGGGCAGGCGTCACACTCTATACGTCCACTTTCGTGTTTGCAGAGTGCTGTGTTTTTATTAAACAGTCGCAGCCACCATTTCACTGCAACCCCATCGAGCTTCACGAGCAAGTCGCTACACTCTATCGGGGCGCACCTTTTCCCGAAGTTACGGTGCTAATTTGCCGAGTTCCTTCACCCGAGTTCTCTCAAGCGCCTTAGAATTCTCATCCTGCCCACCTGTGTCGGTTTGCGGTACGGTCTCAATACAACTGAAGCTTAGTGGCTTTTCTTGGAAGCTTGGTATCAGCAACTTCAGCACCTAAGTGCCTCGTTATCACGCCTCAGAATTGACCTCCCGGATTTGCCTAAGAGATCTCCCTACACGCTTGAACCAGCCTATTCCAACAGATGGCTTGCTTAACCTTCTCCGTCCCCACATCGCATTGCATTGAGGTACAGGAATATTAACCTGTTTCCCATCGACTACGCATTTCTGCCTCGCCTTAGGGGCCGACTCACCCTACGCCGATGAACGTTGCGTAGGAATCCTTGGGCTTTCGGCGAGGGAGCCTTTCACTCCCTTTATCGCTACTCATGTCAGCATTCGCACTTCTGATACCTCCAGCAGCCGTTACCAGCCACCTTCGCAGGCCTACAGAACGCTCTCCTACCATATGTACAAGTACATATCCGCGATTTCGGTGCATAGTTTGAGCCCCGTTACATCTTCCGCGCAGGACGACTCGATCAGTGAGCTATTACGCTTTCTTTAAATGATGGCTGCTTCTAAGCCAACATCCTGACTGTTTTAGCCTTCCCACTTCGTTTTCCACTTAACTATGTCTTGGGGACCTTAATCGGCGGTCTGGGTTGTTTCCCTTTTGACACCGGACGTTAGCACCCGATGTCTGTCTCCCACGCTCGCACTTCTCGGTATTCGGAGTTTGCAATGGTTTGGTAATCAGCAATAGACCCCTAGCCATAACAGTGCTCTACCCCCGAGAGTGATACGTGAGGCACTACCTAAATAGTTTTCGGAGAGAACCAGCTATTTCCAAGTTTGTTTAGCCTTTCACCCCTATCCACAGCTCATCCCCTAATTTTTCAACATTAGTGGGTTCGGACCTCCAGTGAGTGTTACCCCACCTTCATCCTGGCCATGGATAGATCACTTGGTTTCGGGTCTACGCCCAGCAACTATCGCCCTTATCAGACTCGGTTTCCCTACGCCTCCCCTATTCGGTTAAGCTCGCTACTGAACGTAAGTCGCTGACCCATTATACAAAAGGTACGCAGTCACGGAACAAGTCCGCTCCCACTGTTTGTATGCATACGATTTCAGGATCTATTTCACTCCCCTTCCGGGGTTCTTTTCGCCTTTCCCTCACGGTACTGGTTCACTATCGGTCGATTACGAGTATTTAGCCTTGGAGGATGGTCCCCCCATGTTCAGACAGAGTTTCTCGTGCTCCGCCCTACTTGTTCCAAACCTAGTTCCACTCCTGAATTTTTGCGTACGGGACTATCACCCACTATGGTCAGTCTTTCCAGACTGTTCCACTAATTCGGAAGCTAAAGTTTGCAGGCTGCTCCGCGTTCGCTCGCCACTACTTGCGGAATCTCGGTTGATTTATTTTCCTCCGGGTACTTAGATGTTTCAGTTCTCCGGGTTCGCTCTACCCGAGCTATGTATTCACTCAGGAGTGACCCTTGCGGGCCGGGTTTCCCCATTCAGATATCTACGGATCAAAGCTCTATTGCCAGCTCCCCGTAGCTTTTCGCAGGCTTACACGTCTTTCATCGCCTGTAATCGCCAAGGCATCCATCATATGCACTTATTCGCTTGACCCTATAACGTTAAGCCCTCAATCATCGCTGATCAAGGAACGCTACAAGTGTATTCGTCTCGCGTCTGTGACCTCCTCCATCCGACTTGAATAAATTCGGTTTGATACAATCAAAACCCATTTAGTTTTCATGCATTCGCTCACACAGGTTTCCCCATGCTCACGTTTGCGTGAATCACTTTCTTTACTTCTTCCAAATTTTTAAAGAACTGCTTTTTCCTATCAGCAAAAGCCGATACCGAAGCCATCAGGCTTGAATATCGATTCTCACTTCTTCGCTTCGAGATAATTGGTGGAGGTTGACGGGATCGAACCGACGACCCCCTGCTTGCAAAGCAGGTGCTCTCCCAGCTGAGCTAAACCCCCATTTGGTTCCGATAATCTTCGCCATACTGCGTTGCTCGACAGCTTGTGTACCTACGGCGTACACGGCGCTGTCTCGCGCCTTGTCTGGCTCGATTCTCGAACCCGACTGCTTGCCTCTCGAGCTTTACCACCGCTCTTGAAACAATTCGCTTTCTGGTGGGTCTGGTTGGACTCGAACCAACGACCCCCGCGTTATCAACACGGTGCTCTAACCAGCTGAGCTACAGACCCGATCTTGCTCGTTTCGGGCCTGCGTCGTCTGTCACGAGTCTGTTTCACTCGCGACTTCCCACTCGTGTCTCGAAACTTTTAAAAACAACCGATAAGTGTGGATACCTGCACCAGGGCGTACTCTAGAAAGGAGGTGATCCAGCCGCACCTTCCGATACGGCTACCTTGTTACGACTTCACCCCAGTCACGAACCCTGCCGTGGTAACCGTCCTCCTTGCGGTTAGACTAGC
>CAVTCF010000004.1:0-670000 GCA_963733265.1 uncultured beta proteobacterium | reverse complement strand
AGCAACGACATGATGAGCGTTGCCCATATCCACTCACGCGGTAGCCCCAGCAACAAAGCATAGATCGGCGCCGCCACAGCGGCCACCAAAGCAGAAAGCGAAGAGTAACGAAACACCACGGCCATAAACAACCAAGTCGCCGCCACGCACAAACCCATCCACACATTCAGCGCCAGCAACACACCCAAGGCCGTTGCCACACCTTTGCCGCCTTTGAATTTCAAAAATACCGGAAACACATGCCCCAAGAATACCGCCAGCGCAACGAGTGCAACGACCAACTGTGTATCCTCAGTAACAAAGTGTATTGCCAGAAACACCGCCAACCAGCCTTTCGCCGCATCACCCAACAGGGTCAGCGCTGCCGCGGCTTTCTTGCCGCTGCGCAACACATTGGTCGCACCGGGATTGCCGGAACCGTAAGTACGCGGATCGGCCAGACCGAACGCCTTACTCATCAATACCGCAAAAGAAACCGAGCCCAACAGATAGGCAAGCACAACAAAAACTAGGGTCATCATCTGGAATACCTTAAAATACGAACAGCGGATTTTACTCGAATGCTTCCACTACAACCAAACGATACTCCAAACACTATGGACATCATCTTTCTGCGCGAACTCAAAATCGACAGCCTCATCGGCGTCTACGAATGGGAAAAGCGCGTACCGCAAACCCTGCAAATCGATCTGGAAATCGCGCTACCCAGCAGCCTTGCCTGCCAGACAGACAACATCGCCGACGCCCTCAACTACGCCGACGTCGTGCGCGACATCCAGACCGCGCTGGCCAGCCGTCATTACAACCTGCTCGAAGCGCTGGCCGAGAGCATCGCTCAGATATTGATTGAAGACTTCAAAGCACCGTGGGTTAAAGTCTGCGTGGCTAAGTTGCAGGCGATACGGGGGAGCAGGATGGTGGGGATTTGTATTGAGCGGGGTAGTAAAGGGTAACTTTTTACTTCGCAAATTCTAAAACCAAACAAAATCGTCGGGGGTAGCCCGACGGTGTCGAGTCATTTCGATCTCGAACCCGCCATGCGGACGATACTTCGTTTAAGCAGTGCAACTATCGCGTAAATTGAAACCCACGGATCAATCAGATAATTCCACAGGTTAGTCGATTCATACCAGCCTACACTCCACGCCAGCACGGCAAGCGCAATGCTTAACGCGATGAGTGTGTATTGCCTAAACCAAGCGCCCAATACCACGATCAATAGTCCGCCAATGAACCAAAGATTGCCGAAACCCAGACGATAGGGATCAAAGGTGCCGAGGCCCAGGGCGAAGGGATAGAGCGCGCAGGCGGCAATGACAATGAGCGTCAGTAATTTCCCTTTTGTAGGGGGACGGTACGGCGTGGGGTTAGCCCGATGATACAGCAGCGTTTCGGCGCCCATGGCAGCCCTTCCCCCACTGACGGGACGAGGAAGAATCAGAAACAGTGTTAAAAGTACCAGCGTGGTAATGCTCAGGTCACCCGTGACGCCGCGTACAAATTCAACTGCGGATATACCTTCAAACGGCATTGCCAGCACAATGAATATCCCGACAGCCAACGCTATCTTGAGCGTGAGCTGTAACCGCGAAAAAAATGGCAAGCGCAATGAGAAAGTCACAATAGCGAGTGCAATGCCTGCCAACCCGGTGATGTCAGTGAAGTACATCATGGGCAGATTTTTCCAAATGTTGATTCAGCCAGGCTTGGTTGAACCACAAGTGCTTGATGAATGTTCTATTCCAGGTGTAGACGAGATGAAAATCGCCGCCATGCGTCCGGATCAGATACGGATAAGAAAACTCAAAGACGCATGAAACCTTGCCGCAAGCGCTACGTTTGGCTGACTCAACATATTCCGCCAGATGCTGTGTCGTTGCAGTATCACTTTGTTGTACAAGTGTCTGCGTATTTTTAATGAAATGTGCTTCGTCTCCATGAGTGCGGAAAGCCAACTGATCTTCCAATCTTTTCACCTCGCGCCAAGTATTGCCACCATCCGCCGAGATCATCAGTGATAACGCGTCGCGCCCCTGCTCGATATTGTTTAACACTGCCAGCAAACGACCATCCGGCAAAGCCACGCCCGCCAACGCGGCATCAGGACTAAGCAAAGAGGATTTGTCCGGCTGCGACCAATGTTGCCCTGCATCTTGAGTTGTCACCGTGACGACACGGTGCGGCTCTGCAAGGCCTGAATAGCGCATCAGCACTTTGGCTGTTTGTGAATTTTGGATAAATATTACAGGTTGCAATGTGCCTTGCCCCCCTGCAACGAGACGCTGCAAATCCAATACACTCCCCCGATTATCCACCCGCAGTATTTCGCCGAATTTGCTGATGAATTCGTGATAAACCGGCAAGCCCATCGTGCCATCGCTGTATAAAAATGGCTCCCCTTTAACCAGTGTACTGATGTTTATAAAAGGCGATGTCACCAAACGCTGCGGCTCGCTCCATGTCGCGCCTTCATCACGCGAGACCATCGTGGCGATAGCGCTTCCTGCCCAGCCACCTATTGATACGGTGACATAAAACATGCGCAATATTCCATCCGACTCACGCCCCACTACAGGGTTGCCAACATAAGCGATATAGCGATGCAAGGCTTGCTGCGTCTGCTCTCGTGTCACCACAACCTCTTCGCTGCTCCATTGCGCTTTTGCCGGATCAAATACTGCGCTATGAATAGAAACATCTCTTGCTGCCTCGTGACTACCGGAATACCAAAAAGCCCGTATGCGCCCGTCTTTCAGTTCAATGGTTGAAGAGGCGTGGACTTGGGTAAATAATTTGGAAGAGGCGAAATGAGATTCAAAGCGCGGGATAGCCGAAGGTACAACCAGTGCTGCGGGCTTTTGAAATGGTGACGCTTTGGGAAAACCGGAAGCTCTGTAAAACGCCAGTCCAAAAACGATTGCGATAAACGCCAGCATCACGCTTCGCGGCAATGTCCTCTTCATCGGCAGCCTTCCACCAAAGACAGCGCGGGCACAGCCTGCGGCGCTTCGATTAACAGCTCTTTGGTAAACAATAGCTGGAACACTTCGCCTTTCAACATTCTGCGAATTTCTTCCGGACTATGCCTGCTGCGTATCTCCAGGCGCTGACCGATTATCTTGCATCCTTCGCAATTTTCTTTAAGCGGTACTTGCAGCGCAAACAAATTATATCTGGTCGACAATTCGCCAACGCTCGACACCGGCTCGGACAAGTAGCCATGCACTTTGGCGTCCGGCAAAAGGAAGCGGTAACCCTCATCTACTGCCCTGAAATTGCACGGCGTCCACACGTCTTTGCCTACGGCATAGCGTTGTGCTTCAGCACTAAAAGTTCCGGCTGGGCCGTCAAGTGGCCGTAAAAAAGCGGCCAACGCAAGCAGCACTAATAATGCGACAACGTTGACTAATGCTCTAGTGTAACGTCCCCAAAATATTGCCACCAAAGTGAGCGCTGCGGCCACAAATAGCAGTAGCCAATACGTCGGCGAATACAGTCCACCTCCCGGCGCATCATGCTGCAAGCGCCACGACAAAAGCGTCAGCAATGCAAGAACAACGCCCGCAAACAACAGGCTCGCAACAAAAAAACCCCGGTTGATGCGATGCCAATTTAGCGCGCACAATATCGCCAAGCCCGGCATCGTCTCTAACAAGTAACGAGCGGTACGCTGACTGGGTAAAGTGAACACGATGAGGAAAACGGCCATCCAAATCCAGAGCATTTTTTCCGGGTCGCCTAATAGTCTGCGGCGTCGGTAAGAGATCCAGAAAACGGCGGCCACGGGAAATGCCAATATTCCCGCATTCATCGGATAGCCGACCAGCAACGCCCACACACTGCTGCCGCCCCACAACAAATTGACGAAATACCCATTTCCATTCGGGTCAAATTTGTCAGCGTTTTCGCCGATCACAAATTCGCGCCACACTCCGAGCGGATCGGGATCAAATACAAACCACAGCCCGAACATGGACAGGGACAACACCCCGACAATGGCAAGCTTCAAAGCATCCTTTTGCAAAAAGGCCTTCCAACGATAGTCGCGCTGATGCAGATACCACCACGTCAGCGCAAGGCCGACCGGCACCACCAGCGCAAAAGATTTGTAGAGCAAACCGATACCGACTTCGACACCCAGCATCAGCGGAATGCTGATCTGCGAATCAAAAGCAAAAGCCCGCCAATACAGCAGGGTAAAAAATGGCAGGAAGAACCAGAATACTTCAGCCGGATTAATTAAATACGGGCGTCCATAGCGATAAGTGCTGAAGAAGGCAAGAAAGGTCAGTGCCGCGATTACTCCGGTTTGTGCCGGAGGGACATAGCCTTCTACCGTTTGCAATTGGGCCAACTTGCTCGCCAATAAAAAAACCAATAGCGCAGTCAGCAAAGTGTAGATCACGCTCGGATAGCGTAGATTCCACAACGACCACGATTGACCCCAGTGCGTCGAAGCAATGCCCTGCCAAAACAATAACGGCGGCTTGGTATTGCGCATTTCTTTAAACTGCGATTGCAGTGGCAGCAGATGGCCACTATCAGCAGTTACGCGAGTGATATGTGCGTAAACAAATTCATCACCATTTTTGGGAATGTGCTGACTATCCAAACCGTAAAAATAAGTGAATATCGCCAGTATGATGGCGATTAGCGAACCCACAAAAGGCGAAGGAATAACCTTACGGAGCATCGTCAGATGGTTTGGCGCGAGTTTGTGAAGACGACAATAACTTTGCCCGGCCGAATGTCCAAATATCGTTCAATATAAAATTGAGGACACTGGTCAAGCCAATGGCAATCAGATTTGCGTACTGATAATAAACATGCGGTGCAAGCAAGTTGGTAAAAACCAGCTGCAAGGCAATGCTCAACCAGCAGGCCAGCGCGTATTGCCCAAACTGCGCCAACCATGATCGGTGATGGTGCTGCGTACGATCCGCCCAGGTCCACAACCGGTTCCAGAAAAAATTATTCAGCGTCGCCAGAAAAATCGCCAGCGTCAACGACAAATTCAGCTTGATTTCAGTTTGCTGCACCGCATTGAAAATGTGCTCCTGCGCAAAATACAGCACCCCCATATTCACCACGGTGCCGGATGCTCCGACTGTGCCGAACTTCAGGAAACGCCGCGAAAATATTCTGCGCAACAGCGAAGAAAACTTAATCCTTAAATTGAAGCCTGATTTCATGCGGTGTGTCCCGTGTTCAACAATTCGCGTGCTTTGCTTAACACTTGCTCTGGCGTAATCAATTTCAAACATTGATTGTCTCCGTCACAGGGAGACTTACGGTGATTGTAAGCGGTGAGACATGGCGAACAGGATAATGATGTGTACAAGCAATAAATATTGGGCGCCAGCGGACTATACAACGCCGGGGTCTCCGGCCCGAAAAATACCAGCGTTGGCAAAGGCGTCAGTGCGGAGAATTGTCCGGGCCCGCCATCGTTGGTAATTAGCAGGCTTGCGTGGTTGAAAATCGCCAATAGATGGCGCACCGATTTTGTATAACCGGTGAGATCAATGCAATGCGGATGCGCGCAGTGTTCCACAATTTGTTGCGCCAGAGGCTTGGCGTCGGGCAAACCGATCAGCGCAACCGCATAGCCATCCTGCAGCAACGTGTCGCACAACTTTTTATAGTACTCCGGCGGCCAGGCACGAATAGGTAAAATTCCGCCATCGGGATAGATAAGCAATAGCTTCTTACCCGCCAACACCGGAAAATCGGCATGCAACTTTTCACCGACTTGCTGCAATTCGCCCTCGGCGAATTCCAATAATGGTGGCGCGGATAACTCGGCCGCAGGCGCTTTCGCAACTGGTGTGCCACTAGGCTGAATTGCCGTTACCATGGTCAAAAATTGTTGCGACAGATGGCGATAGGAGTTATACATCACCGGACGATTGATGAACCCGCCCCGATACAACCCTTCCTGCGTGTGCGGGTGAAAGCCAACCCGAACACGGGCACCAGACAGGTAAGCAAAGATGCTGCTCACGCGCGAAAACAATTCGCAATCAATCACCACATCAAACTTCAGCGCTCGCATCACCCCGATTGCATTTATCATGTCCGACAGTAAAGCGCCCAGTGATTTATCGCTGATCGTAATCACATGATCCTTGGGCATCACGCCCAGCAAATCGAGCACTTCGCGGTTCTTGGCAAACATCAGAATATGCAAAGCGGCATCGGGATACTGTTGCCTGAGTTTGGCAAACATCGGTTGTGCCAAGACCAGGCTGCCCATTTCAGACAGCAAAATGATGAGAATTTTTTTGGGCGGCGCAGCAAGAGTTGAAGAACCGAACAGAAATCTTCGGCAACGCTCAAACCCGGAGAGAAGCGCACAAATCGGTACGCCCGCTATACGATCAACCGCGCGTTGGAAATCAATATTCAAAGAAACGTCCTATCATCAGGATAACTTGGGCACGCTGCCCATTGCTCAAGCCCTTTAAACAGGGCGTTCAGGGCGGTGGCATTATCGGTTAAAGCGCACGATTCAACAAGCTAGGCAATGCAAAATGTTGGCGTCATCCCCGCGGATGATGTTTTGAATGCAATGCTTTTAACCGCTCGCGTGCCACATGCGTGTAAATTTGCGTTGTCGAAATGTCAGCATGCCCCAGCAGCATTTGCACCACGCGCAAGTCTGCGCCGTGATTTAACAGGTGCGTTGCAAAAGCATGGCGTAGCGTATGCGGCGACAAAGGCTTGTGTATACCGCCGTGTTGAGCATGCTTTTTGATCAGGAACCAAAACATTTGCCGCGTCATCGCTTCGCCGCGATGGGTGACAAACATCGCACCGCTCAAGCGGCCTGCCATCAGTCCCGGCCGCATCTCCTGCAAGTAGCGCTGTAGCCAATCCAGCGCCTCTTCTCCCAGCGGCACCAAACGCTCTTTGCTGCCCTTGCCCATCACCCGCACCACCCCCATGTCGAGACTGACTTGCGCCACACTCAGCCCAACCAATTCGGAAACACGCAGACCGGTGGCATATAACACTTCAAACATGGTACGATCACGCATCCCCAATGGCGTTTCCACATCCGGCGCATTCAACAGTAATTCGACATCTTCTTCTGTGAGACTTTTGGGCAAACTGCGCGGCAACTTCGGAGTCGCTATCTGCAAAGTTGGATCAACGGCGATTTTATTTTGCCTTAGCAGATAGCGGAACAAACGTTTAAGACTGGAAATTGCGCGGCTGGTACTGGTCGCCTTGGCTTTCTGTTGCGTGTACAAATAAGCTAAAAAACCTTGAATATCGACGTGGGTCGTTTCCAAAATAGAAATGCTACGTTGTGACTGCAACCACTCGGCGAACTTACTAAGATCGCGCCGGTAGCTTTCCAGCGTGTTACGCGAAAGACCGTCTTCCAACCACAACGCATCGCAAAATTCGTCCAGTAAATTAGCGTTGTTCATGTGCCAGCAGCCAGCGTTTAATGTTCAATATTGAATTATCCGAACTATGCATAAAACCACCCAGCCCGGCTTTGCCAACCACGCGATGGCAAGGAACTACAACAGGAATAGGATTATTGCCGCAGGTCTGGCCGACGGCGCGGGGACTGGAGTTTACAAGTGCGGCAAGGTCGCCATAAGTCTGCACTTGCCCGCATGGAATTTCGCGCATAGCTTGCCACACTTTAAGCTGATGCGCAGTTCCCGACAGTTTGAGCGGCAAATCAAATTGAAAATCAGCGTCATCTAAATACGCCTGCAACTGCGCGCAGACCTCTTGCGCAAAAGCATCAGGGGATGACAGTACTTTACTTTTCGAAGCCAAAAACGTAATACCGATTAGCTCCTCATTCGCGCAATGGATACCCAGCGCTCCAAACGGAGTAAGCAATTGCGCTTGGCAAGGAGCGAACAGCTTCATATTATCGGCATTCCCAATGGCATGGTTATTGACACTTTCGTAATCTATTTAGGGAACCTAATCATAGCGCAACAATGACAAAAGGGAGCCGAAGCTCCCCTTTATTTGACCACCAACTTAATAACTTAAGCTGCAGCAACCACTTTACGTGCAACCAGCTTTTCTTTAATACGAGCCGACTTGCCGGAACGGTCACGCAAGTAGTACAGCTTGGCGCGACGCACATCGCCGCGACGCTTCACTTCGATGCTGTCGATAGACGGGGAGTACGTTTGAAAAGTACGTTCGACACCTTCGCCGGACGATACTTTACGCACGATGAACGAAGAGTTCAGGCTCTTATTGCGCTTGGCGATTACCACGCCTTCAAAAGACTGGGTACGCTTGCGTTCACCTTCAACCACGTTCACGTTCACGATAACCGTGTCGCCAGCCGAAAAATGGGGAATGGTTTTACCCAAACGGGCGATTTCTTCTTTTTCAAGAATTGCGATCAGATTCATTTTGTTTCCTTTTTTTGTACGGATGCTTGTTCCTGCTGGTACTCTGCCAGTAGCCGAGCTTCCTGTTTTGTTAACTGGCGTGTTGCCAGCAAATCCGGGCGACGTTCCGCAGTTCGACCTAAAGACTGCTTCAATCGCCACTTCTCTATTTCAGCGTGATGTCCCGATAGTAAAACTTCCGGGATTCCTTCGCCGTCATAAACTTCCGGGCGCGTATAGTGTGGACAATCCAGCAGGCCGTTCACAAAAGAATCCTGCTCTGCCGAGTCGGCATCCCCTAACACACCGGGAATCTGCCGTACCAAACTGTCTATCAACACCATCGCTGCCAACTCGCCACCGGACAAAACATAATCACCGATGGAAAGCTCTTCATCCACATACTGCCGAATCAGACGTTCATCCACGCCTTCGTAACGACTCGCCAGCAAAATCAGCCCTTCGTCGCGTGCCTGTAATTCCTTCACCACCGCATGAGTGAGTGGCCGACCTTGCGGCGAGAGATGAATCACACAGCTCTTTACTATTCCGCTTGCGGCCTGCGCCGCTTTCGCCGCACCAATCGCCTGCGCCAACGGCTCTACCAACATCACCATACCGGGGCCGCCGCCATAAGGCCGATCATCCACCGTGCGGTGATTGTCAGTGGTAAATTCACGCGGATTCCACGTTTGCAACTGAAACTTGTTTTGCTCCGCCGCACGTCGCGTCACCCCGTATTGCGTAATCGCAGCGAACATCTCGGGGAACAGCGTGACAACATCGAATCTCATTTAAGATAATCCGCCTGCCAATCCACGCGTATTACTTTTTCATCCAAACTCACTTGCTGAATAACGCTGGCGAGAAAGGGAATCAATATTTCTTTTCCCTGCGCATCGCGCACACTCAGCACATCGTTGGCACCGGTTTCCAGCAAGGTATCGACAATCCCCAGCGATTCGCCGCCGAGGTTAACAACTTGCAGGCCGATCAAATCAGACCAGTAATATTCACCCGGCTCTTGCTTGGGCAGGTTGTCGCGATGCACTGCAACCAACAAGCCCTTGCACTGCTCTGCCGTAGTTCGGTCAGGGATTCCGGGCAACCTAGCCACTAAAACCTTGCCATGTACATTGGCCTCCAGCACATTTACTTTGCGCCACGGCTGTTTGTCGTTGCCCAAATACCATTCATCGTAGTCAAGCAGGCCGTCCAGATACTCGGTGAAAGTCTGCACCTTCACCCAGCCAAGAATTCCTTGCGCCCCAACGATACGCCCCATGACAACCATGGGGTCTAGTGCATCAAGCTGTTGCTGTTGCACCAGCGCGCTTTACCAACTTGGCTACGGCGTCGCTCAATTGCGCGCCCTTTTCTTGCCAATGGGCAACACGTCCCAACTCCAGACGCAAACCTTCCTGACCTTCAGCAGCCAGCGGATTGTAGAAGCCCACACGCTCAATGAAACGACCATCGCGACGATTGCGCGAATCAGCCACTACCACATTAAAGAATGGACGGTTTTTAGAACCGCCGCGAGACATACGAATAATTACCATAGTCAAAACCCAATAGAATAGAAATTTGTTTGGTCCAAGCCAAAGGGCGCGAATTCTACGACACTTTGTCAGGAAATTGCAAGCACAAGATTGGCAGCCAGTCACAAGTTAGCGCTCGGATAGCATTGAATTGATTAGCAGCGCTGCTTATTAGAAAAATTCATTTGCAGTCAAAACCACTTAATATATAGTACGATCTCCGAGCCATCACGATTTTCTCAAAATCGGGATTGTGGCAATTTCGCAACAATCCCGACTAAAACGTTTTGACTTTGGTTTGAAGCATCAGTATTGTTCGTTGGCGTAGCTGTCATAGGGGATCAGCTACAGCTGTTCCAATCAAAATTTATCGAGGAGAAACAATGAAAATGAAAAAGATTGCACTTACATTTGCAAGCGTTGTGGCTATCGCAACATTTGCTCCGGAAGCATCTGCTATTCCAGCATTTGCGCGTCAAGTCGGTATGGCATGTTCTGCCTGCCACTATCAACATTTTCCTGTATTGAACGCCTTTGGTCGCGCCTTTAAAGAAGGCGGTTACACAATGATCGGCACTCAGGAGAAGCTTGAAGGCGAGGGACTGTCTCTTCCAGTAGTTGCAAATATGGCCGTTGTTGGTTCTTTCAGTTATGAAAAGAGCAATGCGGCTCCTTCCACAACGAATGCGAGTGGCGCAAGTGACGGTACGCTTCAAATGCCTGCAGCAGTTAGTTTGTTTGCCGGTGGTCGCGGTGGCGAGAACTTTGGTTATGAAGCTGAAGTTAATTTGAATGGGCAGTCAGGCGGAAATGGCGCTGGGACAGGTACTGGTAACGCCGGTCTGATTCGTTTCAAAGTTCCGTTCGTAGTTGATGCGGGTAGCGTAAAAACACAAATCATTCCTTTCAGCACGCAAAATGGTGTTGCAGACAGTTTTGAAGTGTTGAACACGGGTGCAGTTAATGTTCACGCTTTTAACCAGTCCCAAATGGGAGTCGTGTCGGCAGCGCAGTATATCGGAACAGCTACCAATGCAAATGGTCTGGCTTTGGCAACATCTAATGAAGATTTCTTCGCTAGCGTTGTAAAGTGGGCCGCCAACAATGGTGATGGAACGGGTTTTAGCCCATCTTCTAACTATATTCGTGGCGTATGGACAACTGATAAAATCAGCGGCTGGGATGCTGCCATCGGCTTCCAAAGCTGGAGCGGTAGTTCATCACAACAACAGGTAGATGTTACAAGTGGAGTTCTAGTTGACACTAAGGCATATGCAATCGATGCGCAATTGATGGGCGATGTGGGCGGCATGCCTCTACTGATTGTAGCTTCGTATGCGAAAGCTCCAGCATCTTCGGGCGCCAACGTTAATCTGTTTAACGCAAGTACTACTTTGGACGCGAGTTCCTTCAACATTGGCGCAGAGCTAGGAATTGTTCCAAACGTTGCGACCGTTCAGTTGGCTTATCGTAATGCGAAGAGCTTTAACGATCAGGGAACTATATTAACTGGAACAGCCAATGGAACAAATGCCACTGATAATGCCGTCATGATAGGTGCAACTTACGCTATCGCGCTGAATGCAAGATTGGAAGCTACATACACCATACTGAGCGGTGATGTAAATTCTAGTTCATCTTCTCTCTACGCAGGATCGCAAGACCTTATTATTGACCTAGCATTTGCATTCTAACCTAGTCGCAAGACAAAATTGGACAAGCTGATGCAAGTCGGCTAAAAATTAACAGGGGAGCTTCGGCTCCCCTTTTTTATCTGCGGAAGCGCCAGCAATTTCGCAGCGCAGTATGCATCGAACAAAAAAAGCAGCAACTATGCCTGTTTGAATTTATATAGGCCGCTTGACCTATGTGAATCTCTGTAAATTTAGTACCTAATTGTCGGAATATTATCTAAAATAAGGCAACAAAGCATACAGTTTCTCAATATGAACCACATAAAACCCTCTCTAATTCCCGCAGAAATCAGAGAGCTATTTGTTAATTATGATCCTGTCGACACATGGAACAAGGCTAACCAGATTGTTCAAAGCATTAGCCCAGATATTGATTTAACTGGCGTTAAAAATGTGTTCGATGATGTGATGTGTTTATTTAACGGTTCATATCCGGGTTATATTCCTATCCAAACCCCTTACCATGATCTGCGCCATACTCTCGATGTGTTCATCTGCGCTGTGCGTCTCTTGCACGGAGTTCATCTTTCCGGCACGCCGCTCGATGATGAAGAAATTACTTTGGTCATGATCGCGGCGCTGCTGCATGATATTGGCTATGCCCAAAAAGTAGATGAAGCAACTGGAACCGGCGCGCAATTTACACAGGTTCATGTGAAGCGGGGCATCGCCTTCATGGAACAACATTTAAATGATTGGAATATTCCGGCAAAGTTGGCCAATCCTTTAAACCAGATTATTCGCTGCACCGATCTGCGTTTGAATCTGGCCGAAATCGACTTTTCCTCTCCGCGCATACGACTGCTGGGACAGATCGTTGGTAGTGCCGATATCGTCGGACAAATGGCTGATCGGACTTATCTTGAAAAATTGTTATTTTTATTTAACGAATTCAAAGAGGCCAATTACGGCAATTTGGAAAACTCACACGACCTTCTCAAAAAATCACGCGGATTTTACGAAAGCGTTCGCAAAATACTGGACAATGATTTGGGTGGCATCTACCAACGCTTGAGTTTTCATTTCAAAGACTGGATAGGCGAGGATAAGAATTTCTATATTGAATCCATCGAACACAATTTCCAGTATCTGGATAAAGTCATCATCCAGCAGGAGTCCGAATGGTTTTCCATGCTAAAGCGCCACGGTATCGTAAAAATATTCCAGAAAATAAGTTAAGGTAGCCCTCAAACAGGACTCTGAACTCCCTACCAAAACTGCCAGTTGTGCGTATTGACTACCCACAAGCCCAGTAATCCGTTGGTGACAGAATGAGCCACGACCGGAATCCACAGGTTTCGAGTTCTGATATACAACCAGTTGTACGCAAACCCCGCCAGCAACCCGGCCAATATTAAGTTGTGCTCGGATGCAAACAGCACAGCAGTAATTAAAAATGCCTTGCTGCCAACCTTTGACGGATCGACTTCAAGAAAATTTTGCTGCTTTAGCCAGCGCATGATGAAAGAGCGCCAGAACAGTTCTTCGATCAATGGAACTATTAAGGCAGCTCCGAAAATTCGCATTGCAACTAGCGACCACTCTATTTGATGGCTGACCGGATCAGTCGGATTGTAACCGGCAGAGTGCCCGACTACCGCCCAGGATTGGTCGAGATTGATCCACAAAACAAACACGACCACTCCGACAACAACACCTGTTAACAAGTCTATCCACTTTATCGCAAATGGAATTGCCAGCTCAGTGAACTGTCTCCAGAGCCAGAGTATTGCCAAAGTAACCAGCAATATTTTTATCGGATAGTGCCAGTTTTCATCCAAACTTCCCAAAAGGTCAAAACCCCTTGTTTTGAGAAAGCTGAATATGCTTTCAAAAACCAGAAAGCCGATGTAAATCGCAAAAGGAAAGATTCGACAGAAGGCGGGACTTGGTTTCATATTGATATTGGTGCGATTTAAAGCCCCGGCAATAAGTTCATTCCCCGCGTCAAAATTCGACAGGCGAACTCAACAAAAAACGATGAAGTTCAACACTGTGAGAGTTTTTGAGTTATTTTGAGACTGCCTGAAACAGCGTCTTGGTGGTGATAGGTGGATTTGAACCACCGACCTCAGCGTTATGAGTGCTGCGCTCTAACCACCTGAGCTATATCACCGAAACTGTGCTTTAATAATGACAGCAGGAACATCGTGCTTCTGTCATCTCTTTAAAGAGGGCGGCATTTTGCAGATTTCGAGCCTACATGTCAATTGCTTTGCAGTAAATCAATTACATGGAACTTGCTTGATCTCACTGTCGGGAAAGTCTTGGGGCAAACTGGCTACCTGTGACGCCGCCGCGCTATCCAAACGATTTAGTATATAGACGGTGTACTTCAGCTTGCTGGCTCGCGCGCCTACTTTTGCGCTTTTCACTCCCTGCTCGCGCAATTCTACCAAATATTTTTTGGCAGCCTCTTCAGTCTTGAACATTCCCAAAGAAATAGCATTTTTCCACGGCCCCGGTTCTTGCATGACAAAATAATCTTCTATCTCAAGTTTTTTAAGTTGCGTTACCTTCTTTTTGACCAGAGCCGTCGATTTCAGTGGTGCTATATAAACCCAATAGCCGGAGGTATATTCAACCGTGCGTTGTTTCGATTTGTCCAAGAGCTTTATCGCTGACAATGCTTTGTCTACGCGCGGTAAGTCTGCCGCGGAAAACTCTCCCCATTCCAGACAGCTTAATTTCTCGGGAGGAGGGACAATAGCAGGTACTGACGATGCGGGTATTGCAGCCACCGAAGATGAGGCCGTACTCACAGAGGAAGATGCCGCAAGCGCCGTGGCAGCAACGCCTGATACCGATGAAGCCGGTGCGACCATGCTCACTATTTTTATTTTGTCGGCGTTCAAAGCGGCTTGGATAGGCGGATTATTCGCCTCAACTGTCAATGAACCACCCCACTGCATAATGGCAAAAAACACCACGTTCACAATCAGCAGCAAACCAAAAATCCACTTCATCATGCGCTTGCTTCCCCAATAATTTTTAATCCTTCAAGCACCAGATTATCTACACGCTTTACCGGCATGCCAAGATATTTTTCAATTTGTCCGGCCGCCCCACCACTTAATACACAGGTAATTGTTTCGGCACTGCTGAATGATTTAAGTAAAACATGCTGATGTTCTACTGCGCCGACTGTAGCGCAAACAATGCCACTGTGGATCGCATCCGCCGTGTTGCGCGGAAAATCTCGTACGCTGCCATCAACCTTCTGCAACTGTGCTGCATTCTGCAATAAACTCTGCTGCATCAGCGTAATGCCGGGCACGATCAATCCTCCCACAAACTCACCGGCGTCCGACAACGCATCAACCGTTGTCGCCGTGCCGCAACTCACCACCAGACAAGCTTGCCTGAAATGTTGCCACGCCGCAATCAGCGCCGCCCAGCGGTCGCTACCCAATTGGGCGGGATTTCCATAAGCATTGACCACGCCGCACTGCTCGTTGCGGGCAACCACAAATTCGACGGGCACGGGCCACCTGGAACAAATATTTTGCAAACGCTGTGCCATTGCCGCCCCGCCCACGTTTGAAATAATAATTCGCGAGGGCGCTGATAATAAATCAAAGTTATGCTGCAGTGCCAACCATTCGGTATTTCCGGCAACACCTTCGTGTGTCCACACGCCATTTTCGATGCGGGCCCATTTGCAGCGACTATTTCCAACATCAAGCAGCAGCACTACGCCTCCCGCAAACTGATTTCACCCGCATGAAAAATCTGCATTCCCTGTTTTGTTTCAACTCGCAAAGCGCCTTCGTCGTTCACTCCGTGTACCACACCAATGGTCTGGGTGCCATCCGGCAATAGCATTTTAACCTGCTTATTTTGATATACGTGATAGCTCTCCCATTCAGTACGCAATGGTGAGAATCCGCGTTTGGCAAAAACACCCAACATATTGGCCAGCTCCTGCAGTAGTAATGCCAGCAGGCGATTTCGTTCCGGCATTTCCCCAACAGAGTGGGCCAGATCAGTCACCGGTTGGTCGATATGTTGCTGCACGGTCCGGGGCAAACGTAAATTCAATCCGATTCCGATCACCACCGCGCTTGGCCCCAGCATGTCGCCTTGCGCCTCTATCAATATGCCGGCTAATTTTCCCCGGGACGTAAGTATATCGTTTGGCCATTTCAGCCCGATGCCCGCAACACCCAATTTACCCAACGCGCGCATCATCGCAACACCAACTGCCAGGCTCAAACCGGAAATTGCGGAAAGACCGAATTCAAAACGCCACAACAAAGAGAAAGTAAGCGCATTACCCAAACCGGAATGCCATACTCTTCCCACACGCCCCCTCCCCGCGCTTTGCCACTCCACTGCCAGCACGCTTCCGCAAGACGCGCCAAGTGCGGCACGTTGCAACAAAACTGTGTTGCTGGACACTGCGGTATCCGTCATTTCAATATGAAACAATTCCGGCGTCGCCAATCCGGCGGACACTTTATTTTCATCCAGCCATTGCGGGGCGTCGATCAATCGATAGCCGCGTCCCCGCACGCTGAAAAGCGTCAACCCGTATTGCTCAACATTTTGCAATGCAATATTTACGCTGGCGCGGGAAACGCCAAGCTGTTGCGCCAGCACTTCACCGGAATGAAATTCGCCGTCCGACAGCAAGCGCAGCAAAGTAAACGTCAGCGGTTTGGGTGCGGTAACTTCAGCAGAGCTCATTGCGGAAAATTATTCTCGGGTTTTTGCGGGCGCTGATTCAGGAAATCCAAAATTTCTTCTTTGCGTTTCATCGCGTCCTGGTAACCCAAATCGATTAATGCCCGGCAATAAGATTTATCAAACAAAAGATAACTGACCAAGTTCGCCCCGTTTTTTCGTAAAACCCCCACCGCGCGCAGCAGAATACGAATCGTCCAGGGCAGTCCGTGCAAATGGCGCTCGGCGATTTTCTCAAGCGGTTGGCTGGGTGAAATTACCAGCGCATCCACGTGACGCAGATTAACGCCGGGACGTATATCTTCCGGAATCAAACTCACTGTATTATTAATCCGGCGCAACCGCTCAAGATCAATTTCCATCCCGTCAAGGAAAATACTATCCAGTGCATGTCCGGCAATCTGTGCCAATGAGGGATACTCATCAATCCTGTCGCGCTGCGTCTCATCCTCATAACCGCCGTGCCCCATCCCGACTACAAGTATCCGATCAGCCCCCAGATGCAACGCGGAACTGATCGGTGACAATTGACGCATTGATCCGTCACCAAAGTGCTCACGATGAATGTGTACGGCAGGAAAGATAAACGGGATTGCTGCCGAAGCAAGCAGATGTTGTATCTCAATCTTGGTGGGTACGCCAACACGACGTGCTCGCCGCCAAGGCTGTATCTCTTCAGCGCCCTGGTAAAAAGTCACCGAATGGCCTGAGCCATAGCCGGAAGCCGTAATGCTTAGAGCATACAATGCGCCACTGTCGATACTCTCCTGAATTTTCTCGCAAGGCAGTGCCCGTTCCAGCAACTCCACCAATGGCGTGTTGTCCAGCAAAGACACATAATTCAATTTCTCGCTACCAAAGCTGCTCAATACCAGACCCGCGATCCAGCGTACGCTATTGCGCGCCACACCGACAAAGTCGGAACGGTAAACCTCATACACACGAAAGTTTTTCCAGACGTTAAGCAGGTAATTGACCCCCTTGCGAAAATGTCGCGCGTTCACCGCCAAAGTGGCGGCATTCAACGCCCCCGCCGAAGTACCGCAAATAACGGTAAACGGGCTACCCGAACCGCGCGGCGTAAATTCTGCAATCGCTTTTAACACCCCAACCTGATAGGCTGCCCTTGAGCCGCCTCCGGTTAAGATCAATCCTATTTTTTGTGGTCGCATATCTGCCGGAAAAGTTTTACTGGACGCTAGACATTAACCTCATTAAGCGTGTTTACAGCGTCAAGCGCATCCTTCAGCGTTTCCTCGGGAAGCTCATTCACCAGTCTGGATAACAGCTCTGCCGCTTCTGCCGTTTGTGTTGGTAACTCGCTTGCATCTGCATTGGCCACCAAAACCGCAGCAGCCCCCACCACGCTCAGCAAACGGGTTCGTTCGCTCATCAACATTTCGATTTCATTACTGAGTAATTCAACTTCCTGCTTATTCATAATCTCCCCTTGTGTGTTTTAACCCCCGCCACAGCCAGCGCACTCATATTCACAATACGTCTGACTGTCGCGGTCGAGGTCAGTATATGCACCGACTTGCCCGCACCCAGCAGTATAGAGCCAATTGTAATATTGTCACCGGCAGTAATTTTCAGCAGATTGTAGGCGATATTCGCCGAGTCCAGATTGGGCATGATCAGCACGTTCGCCTGACCCTTCAGCCGCGATGCCGGGAATGCCTGCAAGCGCAAACTTTCCGACAACGCCGCATCGCCGTGTATCTCGCCCTCCACTTCCAGATTCGGCGCCAGATGCTCCAACAACTCCCGCGCATCTCTCATTTTGCAGGCCGAAGCATCTTTGTGACTGCCAAAGTTGGAATGCGACAACAACGCAACCTTGGGGGTCAAACCGAAACGCCGTACTTCTTCGGCCGCCAATAAGGTCATATCGGCAATCTGCTTCGCGGTCGGGTCAAGATTGACGTGGGTATCGCAAATAAACAAGGTATGGCCCGGCAGCATCAATATATTCAATGCCGCATAAACATTCGCACCGGGACGCTGGCCGATGACTTCGTCGATATAACGCAGGTGGCTCAGCGGTTGCGATACTGTTCCGCACAGCATGGCATCCGCCGCATTCATGCGCACCAGCATCGCCGCAATCAGGGTGTTGCGGCGGCGCATTTCGCGCTTGGCCGTATCCGGCGTCACTCCGCGACGCTGCATCAGCCGGTGATACTCGTTGCAATACTCCCGGTAGCGGCTGTCGCTCTCCGGATTAACCAGCTCAAAATGTTCTCCCGCGCGAATGCGCAGCCCCAGTTTGTCGATACGCTTCTCGATAACCGCCGGACGCCCCACCAGAATCGGATGGGCGATGCCTTCGTCCACCACGGTCTGTACCGCGTGCAACACGCGCTCGTCTTCGCCCTCGGCATAGACCAGACGTTTGGGGTGCTTTTTGGCAAGATCAAATACCGGCTTCATCAGCATGTTCGAGTGGTAGATGAATTGCGATAGTTTCTCGCGATAAGCGGCCATGTCTGCAATGGGGCGAGTGGCTACCCCCGTGTCCATTGCGGCCTGTGCCACGGCGGGGGCGATCAGGGTAATGAGTCTGGGATCAAAGGGCTTGGGAATCAGGTAATGGGCGCCGAATCTCAAGCTGTCCCCGCCGTAGACTGCCGCGACTTCCTCCGATTGTTCCGCCTCGGCCAGCTCGGCAATCGCGTAAACCGCCGCGCGTTTCATGGCTTCGTTGATGGTGGTTGCGCCCACATCCAGCGCGCCTCTGAAAATGTACGGAAAACACAGCGCGTTATTGACCTGATTGACATAGTCGGAACGCCCCGTCGCCATGATCGCGTCGGGACGCACGGCCAAGGCTTCTTCCGGCAGGATTTCCGGGGTAGGATTGGCCAAAGCGAAAATCAGCGGTTTGTCCGCCATTTGCCTGACCATGTCGGGTTTCAATACGCCGCCTGCCGACAGTCCAAGGAATACATCGGCACCGGCGATGACTTCGGCCAGGCTGCGCGCCGGGGTCTTTACCGCATAGCGCGCCTTGTTATCGTCCATCTCTTCGGTGCGCCCTGCGTAGACCACGCCCAAGATGTCGGTGACGATGATATTTTCCATCTTCACGCCCAGCCCGACCAGCATGTCCAGACAGGCCAGCGCTGCCGCGCCCGCGCCGGAGGCGACCAGTTTGACTTCACCGATTTGCTTGCCCACGACTTTAAGTCCGTTGAGCAAGGCTGCGCCCACGATGATGGATGTGCCGTGCTGGTCGTCGTGAAACACCGGGATATGCATGCGCTCGCGCAATTTGCGCTCGATATAAAAGCATTCCGGCGCTTTGATGTCTTCCAGATTGATGCCGCCGAATGTGGGTTCCAAGGCGGCGATAATGTCCACCAGTTTATCGGGGTCGTTTTCGTTGATCTCGATATCGAACACGTCTATCCCGGCAAATTTCTTGAACAGGGCGGCTTTGCCTTCCATCACCGGTTTGCCCGCCAGCGGGCCGATGTTACCCAGGCCCAACACCGCGGTGCCGTTGGTAATCACCCCGACCAGATTGCCGCGCGAGGTTAGGTTACGCGCTTCGTTCGGGTCGCGCACGATCTCCTGGCACGCGAAGGCGACTCCCGGCGAATAGGCCAGGGACAAGTCCCGTTGCGTCAGCATCGGCTTGCTCGGGACAACTGATATCTTCCCCGCGGGCGCTATCCGGTGGTATTGCAGCGCTGCTTCCCGTAGTTGCTTGTCCATAATTCCGCTTTCTTTTATTGTTTTAAATTTGGTTGATTATAGCCCATACCTCACCCTGAAAAGTCTTATGTATATCAGGGTTTTAAAAGATATTACTTCATCAACTTTCCAAGTTAGCTGTTTAGTCCGGTCAACATCTTCTCTAATCTTTTCACTGAAACAATCACAGGTGTCTTTAATTCCTGCGCAAATAGAGAGACGCGCAACTCCTGCATCATCCAGCCAAAATCTCCGGTACGCGTATCGCCATTATTCTGGGAAGCCGACAATTTGCGCTGCCATTGTTGTTGCAGGGGATTAATTTGCGCTACGATCTGGGTATCTCTCAGCGGATTTGCGCGCAGCTTTTCCAGTCGCACATTAATCGCTTTCAGGTAGCGGGGAATATGTTGCAAACGTTCATACGGAGTACGTGCAACCCATTCTTTACCCAATATCCAGTCGCACTGATGGCGAATATCCTGCTGCACTTGCGGATGCGCCTTGTGTCCGGGTAGCGCCTTTTGCAAAATCTGATATTCCGTCAGCACAGCTCCCACCAGTCGCGCAATTTCCTGCGCCACCAAATTTAAGCGCGCCTTGGCATCTTTGCAACGAACGGCGAATTCCTTTTCATTTTCCGGCCAAGGTTCGTTCAAACAACAACGGTCAAATGTCACCGCCAAAATCTGCCTGAGCAAATCCTGCTGTGATCCAAAGGGTAAAAAAAGCATCGCCATCGCCTGCATTCCCGGCAGATTCTTCTCAAGATACTTAACCTGTTCTTTTAGCGACAACATAAATAAGCGCTGCAGTCCCAAGCGATGGGCCTCTTGCGCCTCATCCCGTGTATCGAAACTCTGCAAGGTTACAGCATCGCCCTCATCCACCAGCGCATTAAACACTGTGATTGTCTGCCCGGCACGATTTTCTTCGCGGGTCGGTTTAAAATCTCCAAAAGTCCAATCGGTATAGCGTTCGATACCAGACTTTTGGTGAGGCGTAACATTCTTCGCAACTGGCGCGGAAGTGAAAGCCTGCTTCGGCACCCACTCTCCGCGCAGTTGCGCAAAATTTCGCGACAGGCCCAGTTGCCGCCCATGCTCATCAACCACCCGAAAATTCATCAACAGATGCGACGGCAACTGTTCCAGTCGAAAAGCATCCAACGGCACGTCAATTTGCTTTTGTTCACGAATGTAACGAGTCAGTGCTTGCAACAGCGGAGTATCGGAGGGCTTCACCGCCGAGTTGAATGCCGCCGCAAATTCGGGTACCGGCACACAATTTCGACGGACTTTTTGCGGCAATGATTTCACCAACTGAGACACCTTCTCCGCCAATAATCCCGGCACCAGATACTCGCAGCGCGCCGCCGACACCTGATTCAGCAGGGCTTGCGGCACAGTGAGTGTCACGCCGTCATCGTTTTTACCCGGAGAAAAATTGTAGCCGAGGGCATAACTCACATTATTCATCAGCAGTTGTGGCGGAAATTGATCTGTGGTGATTCCTGCCGCCTCGTGCCGCATGAGATCGTCTTTTTGCAAATAGAGCAAGCGGGATGTTTCGCGCTCCGACTCTTTGCGCCAATGCTCGAATGCAGCCCCGTTGTGTATTCCCGCCGGAATACGCGCATCGTAAAAAGCAAAAATCAATTCGTCGTCCACCAACACATCCGGGCGCCGGGCTTTGTGTTCCAGCGCTTCGATGTCTTCAATCATTTTTTGGTTATGTGCAAAAAAAGGCACCTGCGTATTAAATTCCCCCGCCACCAAAGCCTCGCGAATAAATATCTCGCGCGACTCCACCACATTCATCGGGCCGTAATGCACGCGCTTTTTGGGATTGATCACCAGACCATGCAAAGTGCTGCGCTCCCACGCCGCCACCTGTGCCGCTTTTTTCTCCCAATGCGCATCGTAGTAATGCCGTTTGATCAGGTGCGCTGCAACCTCTTCCAGCCACTCCGGTTCTATACGCGCCACGCAACGCGCAAATAACTTGGTTGTTTCCACAATCTCGGCAGCCACTACCCATTTCGTGCCTTTTTTTGCCAGCACCGAATTCGATGCGATAAAAAATTTTATTTCGCGCGCTCCGAGGTAATACGGTTCGCGCTCTATTCCCTTGCAGCCGATGTTGCCCAGTAAGCCAGTCAGCAGCGCTTTGTGGATTTGCTCGTATGTGGCGGGCTGCTCGTTAAAACGCATCCCCATCTCGGACACTTGGGCATGTAATTGCTGATGCAACTCATGCCATTCGCGCAACCGCAGCGGCGACAAAAATTTATCTCTGCACTCACTTGCCCAGAGCTTGTTAGTCTTCTTATGTTTCACCGCATCCTGAAACCAGGCCCACAATTTTATGTAAGCCAGAAAATCAGAACGCTCGTCGTTAAAGCGCTGATGTGCCTGATCTGCCGCTTCGCGCCGTTCAGCGGGACGATCACGCGGGTCTTGCAGCGCCAGTGCGCTGGCAATAATCAGTATCTCATTCAAACAAAGATACTGACGCCCCGCCAGCAGTAGTCGCGCCACTTTCGGATCTAGCGGCAACTTGGCAAGTTCGTGGCCGAGCGGCGTAAGTTGACGCTTGTCATCGATGGCATTCAACTCTTGCAGCAATTGATAGCCATCGGCTATGGCACGCGAACCCGGCGGCTCGATAAAAGGAAACTCGCTCACCTCGCCCAAACCCAGCGCGCTCATGCGCAAGATGACGGTAGCCAGTGATACGCGAAAAATCTCGGCATCGGTGAATTCGGGGCGCTGCAAAAAATCCGCCTCGTCGTATAAGCGTATGCATACGCCGCTCATAACCCGCCCACAGCGTCCGGCGCGCTGATTGGCTGCTGCACGTGCAATGTTCTCAATGCGCAACTGCTCCACTTTCTGGCGCACGCTGTAACGATTGATACGCGCCAAGCCACTGTCGATCACGTAACCAATATTGGGCACGGTGAGCGAAGTCTCTGCCACATTGGTTGCCAACACCACACGGCGCACACCGGAAGCGGGTTTGAATACCCTATCCTGCTCGGCAATAGAAAGACGCGAAAACAAGGGTAAAATCTCGATGCCTTTATGCTGATGCTTGCGCAGTGCTTCGGCAGTGTCGCGTATCTCGCGCTCACCGGGTAAAAACACCAGCACGTCGCCACGCAAACCACCGATACTTAACTCATCCATTGCACCACATATTGCCTGTGGCAGGTCTTGCATGTCGCCTTCTTCATTTTGCTGCGGGGGACGGTAACGCACTTCCACCGGGTAGGTTCGCCCGGAAACCTGTAACACTGGAGCGCCGAAAAAATGTTTGGAGAATCGCTCCGCATCCAACGTTGCAGAGGTAATAATTATTTTTAGATCGGTACGCCTGGGCAGCAGTTGCCGCAGATACCCCAGCAAAAAATCAATATTGAGCGAACGCTCATGCGCTTCGTCAATAATAATTGTGTCGTAATTTTTCAGCAGCGGATCATGATGGATCTCCGCCAGCAAAATACCGTCGGTCATTAATTTTATGCAGGTATCGGGGGATACTTTGTCATTGAAACGGACCTTATATCCGACCAAGCCACCGAGCTCCGATTTCAATTCATGCGCGATACGCGCGGCTACCGAACGTGCTGCCACACGTCTTGGCTGGGTATGGCCTATTACGCCCAGTACACCACGCCCGAGGCTCAGGCATATCTTCGGGAGCTGTGTCGTCTTGCCCGACCCCGTCTCTCCGCACACAATGATGACCTGATGTTTTTCGATGGCTTCCGCAAGCTCGTCACGTCGTGCCACCACCGGCAAGTCTGCGGGATATTCGATCTCGGAAATTTGCTGAACACGGGCCAGACGACGTTGCGCGGAAAGAGATAGTGCAGAATTCATAATGTGCGATTTTACCTGTTGCCGATTTTACATGCACATGCAGGATATTAAAACCGCACTAGCTGACAAGCTATTTAGTTATTTTGTCAGAATGGTCTTTTTGACAAAATAAACGATCTTAACCGGACAATTACATTTGCTTCAGCAAGCGCTGAATCACTGCACCTGCCAAAGTAAAGCCAAACAACGGCGGCATGTAGCTGATGGTGCCATTAACTGCCCGTGGACGCCCTCTGCTTGTGGGTTCAGGTGGAAGAGGTGCACTCGAATATTCGTCCGAAAACACCGTCAGCACACCTTTATAGACTTCTTCGTTGCGCAGTCTTTTGCGCATTTCGCGCGCCAGCGGACACATGATAGTTTTGCTGATGTCTGCTATTTTGATGCGCGAGGGATCAATGCGATTGCCCGCCCCCATGCTGGAAGCGACATTCAAACCGCGTTTGTAACTTTCCACTACCAGTGCCACCTTGCAAGACAACGAGTCGATGCAGTCCACCACGTAATCGACATCGGCAGGCACAAGCTCATTCACATTTTCTATAGTGAGAAAATCAAACAGCAAAGTGACTTCACATTCCGGATTAATGTCGGCGATGCGGTCACGCATCAACTCGGCTTTGGATTGCCCCACGGTAGAGAGCAATGCGGGTAATTGGCGGTTGATGTTACTCGCCACCACTTTGTCGTGATCAAGCAGCGTAATGCGACCAATGCCCGCACGTGCCATCGCTTCGGCGCAATATGAGCCGACACCGCCCAGCCCGGCGATAAAAATATGTTTACTCTTGAGTTTTTGAATTCCCTCGTCGCCAAGCAAAATATGGGTACGGGTAAATTGCGGGGGAGTGTTCATGTGCGAATTATAACTTTGCTAATGCCGCCAATCCCGGCAGTACACTTAACGCATTCTCCGTCGTTACCCGTGCCACCTCTTCCAGCGACATATCGCGCAACGTTGCCAAGGTCTGTGCAATGACCGGCAAATACTTTGATTCGTTGGGCAAGCCACGCTCCAAAAAATCCGGCGGTATATCCGGTGCGTCGGTTTCCAGCACAATGCTTTCCAGCGGCAATGTCGCGGCAAGTTCGCGCAGTCTGGTCGCGCGTGAATAAGTCATTGCTCCGCCAAAGCCGAGTTTAAAACCGAGTTTAATAAATTCATCCGCCTGTTGGCGGCTGCCATTAAAAGCATGCGCGATACCGCCGCAAACTTTATATTGGCGCAAACACTTAAGAACACTATCTTGCGCGTGGCGCAAATGCAGCAACACGGGCAAATCGAATTCACGTGCCAATTTTAGTTGTTCAATAAAAAAGTGCTCCTGCCGCACTTGATCATAATGTTTAATAAAAAAATCCAGGCCGATCTCGCCGACTGCTACTGCCTGGTGTTGTTTTAAATATTCGTGCACTAACACCAGGTCATCAGGCTTCGCATCGTCTACATACATTGGATGAATGCCGTAGGCGGGAACGCAGACTGAATACTGTTGGCATAAGTCGCGCACCATCCCGAAGTTGTTGCGAGAAACTGAGGGTACAACGATACGGCTCACGCCTACTGCTTGCGCATTGAGTACGATGCTGGCTTGCGCACCTTCAAATTCGGTGGCCTCCAGATGGCAGTGTGTGTCGATGAACATTGTTTGACCTAACGATTTGTTGGCACGATGCATTTATTGAAAACGTCGCTATGTTAAACTTACCTCCTCAATATAGCGAGACGACAACATGTCTGGAAACACTTTCGGCACCCTTTTTACCGTCACTTCATTCGGCGAATCGCACGGCGCAGCTATCGGCTGCATTGTCGACGGATGCCCGCCCGGACTGGTGTTAAGTGAGGCAGACATTCAACCAGAACTCGACTTGCGCAAACCCGGCACCTCACGCCATGTCACACAGCGGCGCGAATCAGACACGGTAAAAATCCTTTCCGGCGTTTTCGAAGGCAAGACTACCGGTACGCCCATCGCCTTGCTCATTCGCAACGAAGATCAACGCAGCAAAGACTATGGCAGCATTGCCGAAACTTTCCGCCCCGGTCACGCCGATTACACTTACTGGCAAAAATACGGCATTCGTGATTATCGCGGTGGCGGCCGCGCATCGGCACGCGAAACCGCAGGGCGGGTTGCAGCAGGCGCTATCGCCAAAAAATGGTTGAAAGAGCGTTATGACGTAACTATACGCGGCTATCTCGCGCAACTCGGCGAGATTAAAATTCCATTTAAAAACTGGGATGACATACGTGCCGAAGGCAACAGTTTCTTCGTTGCCGATGCCAGCTATGTTGCGCGGCTGGAAGAATATATGGTTGCGTTGCGCAAATCGGGTGATTCCATTGGCGCTAAACTGTCGGTGGTCGCGCACAACGTGCCCGTGGGATGGGGTGAGCCGGTGTTTGACCGTCTCGATGCCGACATCGCCCATGCGCTGATGGGCATTAATGCAGTGAAGGGTGTAGAAATCGGCGCAGGATTTGATTGCGTCACACAAAAAGGCAGCGAACACGGCGACGAACTTACCCCACAGGGTTTTTTGTCCAATAACGCAGGCGGCATTCTGGGTGGCATTTCTACAGGACAAGATATCATTGCCCACTACGCTATCAAACCCACTTCCAGCATCCGCCTCCCGCGTCAGTCCATCAACAAAGCAGGCGAAGCCGTGATGGTTTCCACCGAAGGTCGCCACGATCCTTGCGTAGGCATTCGAGCTACACCTATTGCTGAAGCCATGCTGGCGCTGGTTCTCATCGACCATGCGTTGCGGCATCGGGCGCAAAATGGCGATGTGGTTTGCGCGACGGTTAAAATACGGTAGAACATACGTAGGATGGGTGGAGCAACGCGATACCCATCGCCATGTCTGATAATTGATCGGTATCGCTACGCTCCCCCCATCCTACACCTAATTCTTCACCCTTCGGTACAACCAGAAACGTTCATTTTTGTCGCCCGTGCGTGAGCCGTCCCAAACATTTTTCCAATTAACCTTATCGCCAACAGGGGGCGATGTTGAATTGCCTTGCACCAACATAAGGGTGCAGTCCTTTTTGGGTCTTTTGCCAATTGTGATGTCACCAAAATATTGCAGCATTGCCCGCTGCCCATCGCCAATATCTATGCCATAGATGCAGTTATATTTGGCCGGAAGTGCATGTTTGAGACTGGTAACCATGAGGCGATAACTTTTCCCGCTGTTCAGCCATGGCATCCACAAAGTCACGGCCAGAAGCCACAACAATGTTACGCCCGCAGCCCAATTAATTACCGAGCGGCGAATGGAGCGACCGACGCGCCACACCAGAACAATCCAGAGAATGGTCACGCTAACCGCTATCCAGAACTGATTTACCTGCAAGACAGGTTCAAAGCCGGGACGATAATCTTTTAACAGTTGCGTGATCTTGGCCGGGCTATCAACCAGCAATCCGGTCCAGCCCCACCAGAGCAAAATAGCGAGCAATGCAAACGTCATGATTCCGAACCAGTCGAGTGCGTTTGCCGCACTGCGCCGCAAGGTGAACAACGCCGCTGTACCAAGCACACTCAGAGGCAATAACATTGGCAAGGCCGACAGCTCATCGATTGTCGTTGACAAACTCAAGGTAAGCAGCATCCCAATGAAACTGACCAACAGCAATTGGAATTCCTCCGATTGCCACATTTTTTTTCGGGCCTCCCAAACTGACCAGATTGCCAGCGGGAAAGCCGGCCATGCGAACCAGGGCAGGATGCTGATGTAATAGAGCGTGTTTAAATGCACCATGTCGTGCACATGTTCAAACCAACGCCCTATATTAAACTGCCATAACCACTCCACAAATAATTCATGCGAGTGCTGATAAAGCAGCGTTGGCCAGACTGTCAACCAGGGCAACGCACTCACGCATGCAATACCCAGACAAGCGTAGAAGGTACTCCTTCTCCAAACCGGGAAGAACACCAGAGTAGCACTAATGAATATGAAAAAGACCGGCGCGATAAATCCTTTTGCAAGAAAGCCAATGCCCACGCCTGTCCCCAGCAAAAAACCCGCCAGGACATGCCGCCGTATACTTAGCGCATAGCCATACAGCATCATTGCGCAGCCGGTAAGTAGCGCAATGTCGGCAACGAGTAAATGCGCGCGCACCAGAAGCCCCATGCTACCGATTAACATAATGACTGACGCCCAGCCAGCGCTTTTGCCAAACAACTCGCGCCCCGTCAGTCCGTTAAATAGCAGGGTAAGCCCCATATAAAAACCGGTGACCAGTCGTGCCCCATCATGCAGTGGCAAGAACGGGGCAAATAATTTGGCGAAAATAGCTGCTGACCAGTAAAAAAGCGGGGGGTGCTCCAGAAAAGCATCTCCGGCAAGCGTGGGAACCAACCATTCCCCGCTCGTTAAAATGTGATAAACCAAACCAAAGCTGGACGCTTCGTCCGGTTTCCAAGGGTCATGCCCGATCAATCCGGTTAACAGCCATACGGCACAGAGCAGCCCCAGGAACAGTGCCTTGGTGGGAGTGATAAGCTGGTCTTTTTGATAGGGGTAAGAATACATACCGGTATTTTAAATTAACAGGTTCGTCGCCGCAGTTCATTATGAACCTAAAAATGCCTTCTTTTCCGCTGATTACGCAGATTTACGAATTTTGTCAGGCGGTTATAGGCGTGGTTTTATCGTCCACAAAGCCGATGCCGATTGTTGTCGGGACAGCAGAAACAAAAAAGGCAGCGAACGCTGCCTTTTTGCCGAAGCCAACGCTGGCTGATTAGGCCGCAGCTTTTGCGCCACCTTTGTTGTACTTTTGACGGAATTTCTCAACGCGACCTGCCGTGTCAACGATCTTCTGTGTGCCGGTATAGAAAGGATGGCACTCGGAACAAACTTCAATATGCAGAGGCTTGCCTAAAGTCGAGCGAGTAGTAAATTTGTTACCGCAACTGCAGGTCACTGCAATCTCGGCATATGCTGGGTGAATGTCGGTTTTCATGTTTAGTTTCTTTCATCAATTATCGGTGCGGCAAGGGAGTACGCACGCATGAGGGCGCGGATTATCCACGAAAGCTGTCTCCCTTGCAACAAAATCCAAAAAATTGTCTTTTCCGTTCACTAAGCCTTTGTAGTTAAGTTAAGGCGCGCGCCGCTTCTGGCGCGTCCCGCTTGAACGTGAGGTTAGACTTGACGATGGCTCTACAAGACGCCCAGACACAAATTTATGAAGTACGCTGGCAATTAACGTCTGGTATGGCATACCTTCTTCAAGTGCCCGTGCTTGAATATCCATTAAATCCGGAGCGGACAGACGGATATTAATCCGCTTTTCCTTGAGAAAGGTAGCGGTAGCGGCGGCTTTGAATTTTGCCAACCTTGCTTTTGAAGGAGAGGCGGACTTAAGTTCGCCCTTCTCATAGGCGTCCAAGATATCTTTCTCAAACGCATCAAGTTTTTTCATCCGGGTTACTCCTCAATATATAATCTCTGGTTGCCTTCCTGCTTGGAATCACTGTCTTTAAAAAATAGTAATCCGACTCCTCAACGTAAGGCACCAAGTAAACATAGCCATCAAACGCCACTACAAGAACGGACTGGTTTGGATACTTTTCCAAATTTGGGTGGCGCAATTCATCCAGCAAACCATCCGCTTCAATAGCAAGTGCAATTTCCTCGAACGAAATGCTGCGCCCAGTTTTCAGCGCTTCATTTTTATCGGGATTCCAGCGAAATGGTTTCATACCGCCAGTTTATCTTGATGTGTGCCTATTGTCACCATTTTGGTGATGCGAGGCCTAACGAAGCTGTAGAAAAACCCTGTTTTCAACGAAAACGTGGATGGTAACTTGTTTATTTCTCATGAGGCAATTTTCACGATTTTGAGTTTTTCTACAGCGTCAACGTGTCCTACCGGAAAGCAACTTTATGGCGACGGCAGTGGCTGCGTCATCAGCGGACGTGCAGCAATCAGATTCAAAGGCGCACAACGCGACTGTGTACCGTGCGCACATCGAGATCGCTGTTTACTCACCCCGGAAAAAACCAAGGTGAGACAAGTCGCCTTCTTCCAAGGCAAAGCCGATGGTAGCGTGAGCCATACCGACAAAATGAAAGCACGTATCGACAGCCCGGAAGGTCGCATTGCCTACGGCAGACGCTTCGCGACTGTAGAACCGGTGTTCGGCAACCTGCGCCACAATAAACAACTCAACCGCTTCACCCTCAGAGGACAAAAGAAAGTGGATGCGCAGTGGAAGCTCTATTGCTTGGTACACAACATTGAAAAGTTAGCGCATCACGGTTATGCGCAGTAGAAGAGGTGAATAGGCGCAACACGAACGTTGCGGCGGTCGCACTGGCGAACAAGAATGCCCGGATCGTGTGGGCGCTGTTGGCCCACGGGCGAACATTCCACCCCGATTACAAGTTTGCACAAACCGCAAACGTGTAATCGGCGCGGTTGAGAAAAACCATTTATTAACGAGTTGAAGGAGTAGCACACCACCGATTGCACGGGCAATCAAGAAATGATGGCGAGACAGGTCAGACCGTGAGTGAGAAAGTCCGGTAACCTTACAGGGCAGCAAGCCCGTGAACGTGATAGGGACCTCATTCAGCGTATTCCATCAGGGATAGAGGCAATGCCTCACTAAAATCCGGATGTATGGCTGCAATCTTTACCTACTCTCAAAATCATCGATTGAAAATGCTTGGCAAAAGTGGGCGTCCATGTATTAGGTTAGGCGTCGTCCTTGATGGGTACTAAGCACATAGCTCCCACGCAATTTCCTCTCTCCGCTCATGCGCCACCTTGGGGATGGACGGATGCACGATGCGTTGCAGCGTGCTCAAGCAACTGCCTGACTTCTCTCTGCACGGCAAGAAGCAACTCGGACGACATGCCATTTGATTCGATTGTAGCAAAATCAGCGGTTGCCCCTTGCAACATTCCGTCGATGAGACCAGGTTGGAGCGGATCTAAGCGTTGTAACAGTATTAGCAGCACGTAGTAGCACGCTCCGGCTTTGGCCTCCGCGATAGTAACGGACTCAGCAGTCATCTGTGGATATTCCATTTCTTCTCCCGAGAGGCTTAACGTAAAGTAGACACCCTAAATTGTGCCCGTAAATACACCATCAAGGTGTACAATCTGGCGCCAATCATGCAATTCATTGTTTTTATTTGAGAAAAAATTATGGCCGCCCCCTAATTTCCCGGATAAATACACTATGCTAAATCCCCCCCCAATTTAATGATAAACAACAAACCTTTTGTCACCGAATGACGAAACCGAACTATATCGCCAAATCAAGGTGTAACGCAGCAATTTAGAGGCAGAACCCCAAAGTCCGTCACCTTCCTTCCAACACCCCTTTGTCCATAGGGGTCGAGGCTCGCTCTACATTGCGGTAGAATGTGCATTCTGTATTTGGAACTCACCATGAATAAACGCTTGCGCGAAATCCCTTATAACTACACTTCATTCTCCGACCGCGAGATAGTCATTCGCATTCTCGGCAATGAGGCCTGGGAAATTATCAATTCGTTGCGCGACGAACGCCGCACCGGTCGTTCGGCACGCATGCTGTATGAAGTGCTGGGCGACATTTGGGTAATCAACCGCAACCCGTATTTACAGGACGATTTGCTTGGCAACAACAATCGCCGTGCCGCACTGATCGGCGCTCTGCGCCACCGTCTCAATGCCATTGAGGCACGCCGCCAAGAGACCGAAAACGCCTCTAAAACCGGTAACGGCGAAGTCGACCACAATCAGCCTGTTAAGCGTCTGCTCGAATTGACTCACGTTGCTGTAAATGAATTCGAAAAAGAATTTGCGGAAACGCAACAACTGCGTCGCCGTGCTTTGCGGGTTCTGTCGCGCCACACCCGGCGCGACAATATCCAGTTTGATGGCTTGGCACGCGTCTCGCATGTTACCGACGCGACCGACTGGCGCGTCGAATACCCGTTTGTTGTCCTCAATCCGGACACAGAAGCAGAGTGCGCGCCGCTGGTACGTGCCTGTATCGAACTCGGCCTGACGCTTATCCCACGGGGTGGTGGCACCGGCTACACCGGCGGCGCTATTCCGCTGACCAAGCGCGCTGCGGTAATCAACACTGAAAAGCTGGACGCAATCTCTGCGATAGAAACTCTCACCTTGCCCGGCACCAGCCAGCCCTACGCCACCATTCATTGCGGTGCCGGTGTAGTGACGCGGCGAGTCATGGAGGCGGCAGAAGTCGGCAAGCTGGTCTTTGCCGTTGACCCGACCTCGGCGGATGCCTCGTGTATCGGCGGTAACGTGGCAATGAACGCGGGCGGCAAAAAAGCGGTGATCTGGGGAACCGCGCTGGACAATCTGGTCTCGTGGAAAATGGTCACGCCTGACGCTCTATGGCTGTTCGCGGAACGGCTCGATCACAATTTCGGCAAAATTCATGATGTCGAAACCGCGCATTTTCGCATTAGCCATTTTGAAGCGGATGGCAAGACACCGCACGGTAAAGTGGAAATACTAAGCATCCCCGGCGGCAAATTCCGCAAGACCGGATTGGGAAAAGATGTCACGGACAAATTCCTGTCCGGGCTGCCCGGTATTCAAAAAGAAGGCTGCGATGGCATCATCACTTCCGCGCGCTTTATTTTGCACCGCGAATTCAAATTCACCCGTACTGTATGTTTGGAATTTTTCGGGCAAGTACGCGATGCTGTTCCTGCCATCGTTGAGATCACCGGACTATTTAAAAAAGGTAACGGCAACTCTACTCAGGCTTTGTTGGCAGGTCTGGAACATCTGGACGAACGCTATTTGAAGGCAGTGGGTTACGCCACAAAAGCCAAGCGTGCCGGGCGCCCCAAGATGGTTTTGATCGCCGACGTGGTTAGTGACGAGGAGAATGCCGCCGCGCAAACCGCCTCCGAAATTGTGCGCTTGGCCAATCTGCGCCAGGGCGAAGGTTTTATTGCGGTCACTGCCGAAGCGCGTAAAAAATTCTGGCTGGATCGCGGGCGTACCGCTGCCATCGCCAAACATACCAATGCATTCAAGATAAACGAAGATGTGGTGATTCCGTTACCGCGCATGGGCGATTACTGCGACGGTGTTGAACGCATCAACATTGAGCTGTCCCTGCACAACAAAATACAACTGCTGGATGCGCTGAGTGAATTTTTCTCAGGTGAGCTACCGCTGTATTATCAGGATGACGCGCAACTTGGCGCTGACATATTGCTGGGCAACCGTCCGCAACAGGCGCGGGAACTTTTGGCGGAAGTACGTGATCACTGGTCGTGGATGCTGGAGAATCTGGATAAGCCCAGTCGGGAGTTAACCCCTTCCGCTTTAACTGCCGACAGCTCTAGCGACTCTACCGTCTTCCACTCCCTGCAAAACCACAGTATTCGCGCATCGTGGAAAATCGAAGTACGCGAACCCTTGCGCCAACTCTTCAGCGGCGGCACTTATCTTCCGGTACTCGAACAATGCACCACTATCCACAAGCGTGTATTGAAGAGTCGGGTGTTTGTCGCACTGCATATGCACGCAGGCGACGGCAATGTTCATACCAACATACCCGTAAACTCCGACAATTATCAGATGTTGCAGCAGGCCTATGGCGCGGTGGATCGTATCATGCGCCTCGCGCGGGATCTTGGCGGCGTTATCTCCGGTGAACATGGTATCGGCATCACCAAATTCGATTATCTGAAGGCGGATGAAATCGCGCCGTTTATCGACTATAAACACAGGGTCGATCCGCAAGGACACTTTAACAAAGGCAAGTTATTGCCGGGCAGCAATTTGGAACGCGCTTACACGCCGAGCTTTAATCTGATGGAATTGGAAAGCTTGATTCTGGAAAAGAGCGAGCTTGGCAACATTTCGGATTCGATCAAAGACTGTCTGCGTTGCGGCAAATGCAAACCCGTTTGCACCACGCATGTGCCGCGCGCCAATTTGCTGTATTCGCCCCGCAACAAGATACTGGCCACTTCATTGCTGATTGAGGCTTTCTTGTACGAAGAACAAACGCGGCGCGGCATTTCAATTGCCCACTTTGACGAATTCAACGATGTCGCCGATCACTGTACGGTATGCCATCGTTGCCTTAATCCGTGCCCGGTCAATATCGATTTCGGCGATGTGACCATTGCCATGCGCAATTTCTTGCGCACACAAGGCAAGAAAAACTTCAATCCGATGTCTAACGTGTCAATGTTTTACCTTAGCGCCACCGATCCGGCAACAACCAGAATTCTGCGCAAGCTGATGCTGGAATGGGGTTACAAAGCACAAAGGCTAGGCCATAAAATAGCCAAGTGGCTCGGGCTATTCCGTTCGCAAATCGCGCATCCCAATGCGACAGTTGGCAAGCCTCCGCTCAAGGAACAGGTGATTCACTTTTTCAACAAACCGATGCCCGGCAACCTGCCGAAAAAAACTGCACGTGCTCTGCTTGACATAGAAGACAACACTATCGTGCCGGTGATACGCGACCCGCGCAAAGTCAATGAAGACTCCGAAGCCGTATTTTATTTTCCCGGCTGCGGATCGGAGCGAATGTTCTCTCAGGTGGGGTTGGCAACGCAGGCCATGCTCTACGAGACTGGCGCGATAACTGTTCTTCCTCCCGGCTATCTATGCTGCGGCTATCCGCAAACCTCCATCGGGGACGAAGATAAGGGCAACCAGATTACCACCGACAACCGGGTGCTTTTCCACCGTGTCGCCAATACGCTCAACTACCTTGACATCAAAACGGTGATTGTCTCCTGCGGCACTTGCATGGATCAGTTATTAAAGTACCAGTTTGAAAAAATATTCCCCGGCTGCCGCTTGCTTGATATCCACGAATATTTGCTGGAAAAAGGCGTGCAACTGGACGCCGCTGCGCTAGGTGGAGCGGTGCGGTACATGTATCATGAGCCATGCCACACACCGATGAAGACTTATCAATCTTTGCAAGTGGTAAATAAACTCATGAACACAGAGGTAAAATTAAATGACCGTTGCTGCGGGGAATCAGGTACTTGGGCCTTGAGCAATCCGCACATTGCCACACAAGTGCGCTTCCGCAAGGAAGAAGAAATGCGCAAAGGAGCGAATGCGTTACGCAGCGACGGATTTACCGGAGAGGTGAAAGTTCTCACTTCTTGTCCTGCTTGCCAATTGGGTTTGTCGCGCTATGTCGACGACACCGACACCACCCCGGATTACATCGTGGTCGAAATGGCCAAATATATTCTCGGTGAAAACTGGATGGCGGACTATGTGCAAAAAGCGAACAATGGCGGAATCGAACGCGTGTTACTTTAATTCCATAATTATTTACGGCGATTTCCTCTCCATTTTTCGCGGTCATAGATTGCACTTAAAAACTGAATATGCTCGATCTGCCTCTCGAACCAACTGACGATTTTGCGTGTCCCGCCTTTAAAGACAGGGCTAGTTGTGAGGTTTGGCTTCAGCAATTGCAACTCACCAACCTGCATCAGGCACATGGCGTACTGCGTTTGCAGCTTGATGAACTCAACCGCTTCCCGATGCGAGGAATCGATCGTCTGGAGACATTGGAATGCTTGCGCGAGACTATTGTCATCATTCAGGATGATTATGCCAAAAAACTGATCTCGAAAAAACTCCCCTTCAGCACTGACGAGTTTACTATCTTTGTCGCCATCATCAACTTATGGAAAGGCTTGGTGACAGGCTATCAACGTTGCCTGCAAGCCTATTTCGCCGGAGACCAACAACTCGCGGACTCGTTAGTTTTGCTGTCACAACGCTGCCTGCGATATACAGGATTGCAAATCTTTGAACACCTGCGCAATGGTTATGAGTTTGATACCCAGCTATGGCATCAGTTGCATTCCCTGTTCGTCTTTGCCGAAGAGCAGGATTTTCTGCGTGAAGCTGTTCAAGATGAGTTGCATTCACCCGGTCACCCCAGTACTTGTCAGGCGGTCTGGGTGAAAACACTACTTGCCAGCCACGCTCATCCTGCCGAGTTGACTCGCGGGCAACTGCAAATGCTTGATCGTTGGCTTACCCAATGGAGCGACGTTATTGAAGTTAGCCGCCGCTTTGCAATCAGTGAACAGGACGCGCCGCCTTTGTCCGTTGATCTTTGGAGCGCCCACGGTTTACAGGCAGTCAAGCTTATCTCTTCTTCCGGCGAAATGCGTTACTTGTCCATGGTGCCCTTAAGTAAATTATTGCGCGTTAAGACAATATTGCTACAACAAGGGCAAATCCCCCAACAACTTGAGCTGGGGAATGTAAACAGTTTTGACTGCACAGAGTTTCTTAAAACGTTGCACCATTACCTTTGCGAAGAAAATACTGATCGTCAAAGTGATCGCTATATCACCATTCAACTTGCCGACCTGTGTTTCAGCATCGAGGGTATCTACGCTCATATTTCATCCACGCCATTCAGACAGCCGAAGCAGGAAATCGGCTCAGACCGCATGGAACAAAAACAAATTGCCGCGTTTGGCCGCGTGTTAACCGATAGCAATCGTCAGAATATCGTGGAACAAGGTTTCCCTTTGGAGAATTGGCATATTGAAAACGAAAGCCTGTTTGGTGCAAAAGTATTGCGCGAAGACATTAAGGGCGAGCGTATCGGCGTGCATCAGGTCGTCGCAATCAGGCCAAAAGATGCGGCTACTTTCATATTGGGAAAAGTTAGCTGGGTCGTTGTCACGCTCAGCGGACAGTTGCGTATGGGTATTCAGTATTTCCCCGGTTTGGCACAGGTGGTATCTGTTCAAAAAAAGGGACTCAATACGACCTTGTCCGACAAAGCTGTTGCGGCACTATTATTGCCCGCTGTTCCCGATCTCAAAACGCCTGCCAGCCTGGTTGTGCCGCGTAATTTTTTTCAACCCAACCATCTCGCCGAGATTACAGAGCTCGACAATAAGATTCAGTCTATAAAATTGGGGTTCAGTGTTATCAAAGGTATTGATTTCGAGCGCATCAGTTTTTCCCCGGCATAAGGGAACCTCTATCATACAAGCTACGCCAAATGCCGCTTGGCCGGAAACACAATACTGAATGTGCTGCCTTTCCCTTCTTCACTGGTAATTTCCAGATTGCCCTGATGGCGATTTACGATGTGCTTAACTATAGCCAACCCCAACCCTGTACCGCCTGTTTCACGCGAGCGGCTGCGATCCACACGATAAAATCTTTCCGTCAGCCGCGGGATATGTTCGTGTGCGATACCGATACCGCTATCCTGTACACTAAACGTTAACTTGCCGCTATCCTGTCCACTCCAGCGCAACACAATTTCGCCACCCTGTGGGGTGTAACGCACCGCGTTTGAAACCAAATTACCGAATGCACTGCGTAACTCGGCAGTGCTTCCCTGCACTTTTGCGTCACTATTAAGCTCCAGTTTAAAAGTATGCTTTCCCGCGCTCAGCGCCTGCCCATCCTGACACAATGAATGCAGCAATGCCGGCACATCAACCACCTCCTCCGCCAAAGGATTGAGTGAGTTCTCCAGGCGAGAGAGGGTCAACAAATCATCAACCAATCCTTCCATGCGGCGTGTCTGATCCCCCATTAACGTCAGCGCACGGCGTGTCATATCGTTATCCAGTTTGGGCATGTCCTGCAGCGTTTCCACAAAACCATTTACCACCGTCAGAGGTGTGCGTAACTCGTGTGAAACATTTGCCACAAAATCACGGCGCATCGTTTCAATGCGTTCAAGATGTGTAATGTCGCGGCTGATTAATAATTTTTTATTCGTGGCGTATGGCACCACCTTCACCGAAAGCACGATGTCTTCTTGACGCACCCCGCGCAATATCAACGGAGCCTCATAATTTGCCACCGCCAGATACTGCACAAATTCCGGCTGGCGAGCAAGGTAGGTAATCTGCTGCCCCACATCGCGGACGCTATCCAATCCAAAATGCGTTTCTGCCAGAGGATTGCACCATTCAATGTGATCTCGCGAATCCAAAATGACCACACCTTCCGGCAATGCAGATGTCGCCTGTTCGATCTGGTGTATGGCGGAGGCATGTTTCTCGCTGTCTTCATGGATCTTGCGCATCATCTTATTTAGGCGCGTGAATACCACCTCCCACAAGCCGGTGTCTTCCGGCACTTTGCGCGTATCCGGCGATTGCGACCAATATTCCAAAGCTGCCAAGCGGCGTATATTATTTATCATACGCACCAATATCGTTAAGCCAAAGAAAATAGCCGCAGGCAATGCCCCATAGATTCCCCATATGACCAGGGAAAAAAGCAACATCGACAGCGGATAAATCAAAGCACGTTGCCAAAAATCTACCACGTTACACACCTATCACTTAGTTGACCTGCCATTATCCTACAAAAATATTTCAGCCTTGTGTTAACTGCCGCTTATATCACCTAGCAACGACAGTGATATTCCAAAATCTGCTAAGCAATCTAAATCTAATTGTTTCACTCATGGCCCCGTCCTAACTAAGATGCGATCATCGTTAATTTATGTTAATTGGCGAAGCTGAAGAGAAACAGTATTTTCAGCGAAAGCAGGCATGGAAGCTTGTTGATTCATTGTGGGATGGTTTCACGATTTTGTGTTTTCCTACAACGTTAACAGCTTTTTTTAGCAACACAGCTTTTTTATTAGATATTTCAGGAGAAAACATGCAACTTTCTAAATTAACCACCGCAATTTTTGCCGGCACACTTGCGCTAACTCTATCAGCCAGCAGCTTTGCCGCCGAAATCAGCTTATTGAATGTATCCTACGATCCAACCCGCGAGTTGTATCAGGAATACAACACCGCCTTTTCCAAATACTGGAAAGCCAAGACAGGCGATGATGTCACTATTAAGGCATCGCATGGCGGCTCTGGCAAACAGGCCCGCTCAATTATCGACGGCTTGGAGGCGGATGTGGCAACACTGGCCCTGGCTGCCGACATCGACGCTCTAAACACAAACGGCGAACTGGTACCTGCCAACTGGCAAACCCGCTTTCCGCACAACAGCACGCCATACACCTCCACCATCGTTTTGATCGTGCGCAAAGGCAATCCGAAAAATATTAAGGATTTTAGCGATTTGATCAAACCCGGTGTTGCCGTGATTGTTTCCAACCCCAAGACCTCTGGTGGTGCCCGCTGGAGTTATCTGGCAGCGTATGGTGATGCATTGAAGAGAAACAACAACGACCAAGCCAAAGCAAAGGAATACATTGCCAAATTGTACGCTAACGTACCGGTGCTGGATTCCGGCGCGCGCGGTGCGACGGTTACTTTCGCCGAGCGTGGCATTGGGGACGTGTTGCTAGCCTGGGAAAACGAAGCAGGTCTGGTTGCCAAGGAGTTTGGACTGGACAAGTTTGATATTGTTATTCCACCACGCAGCATTCTGGCCGAACCTCCAGTCAGCGTTGTAGACAAGAATGTCGACAAACATGGCACCCGTAAAGTTGCAGAAGCCTATTTGGATTATCTCTATTCGCCAGAAGGTCAAGAAATTGCCGCCAAGAATTTCTATCGTCCGACCGATCCCAAAGCCGCTGCAAAGTACGCGAAACAGTTTCCTAAAATCAAACTGTTTACTATCGACGACACGTTTGGCGGATGGACCAAGGCACAGAAAGAGCATTTCGCCGATGGCGGTATATTCGATCAGATTTACGTTAAGAAGTAACTGTTAAAATGACACATCAGGCTGAACTTGCCGATTTGAAACGCATGCTCGGAATTAATCTATTCCTTGAGATGGACGAGCACGCATTGACGAACTCAGTGCAACAAGGCTTGGTGTGCAGTTTTCTGGGACTGAACCTTTCCAGCGCTTTCCAGCCTGTTGTCAAGGCGGACGGGGAGATTATCGGGCGTGAAGCCCTGCTTAGAGCGACCGACTCTGTCGGAATTCCGCTTGCACCCCACGCCGCATTTGATCACGCTGCAGCCACATACAAGCTGGTCGCATTTGATCGCTTGGTTCGCACGATTCATTTGCTCAATCATGCAAATGTATTTGATGCGCAAGAATTAATTTTCCTGAATGTGCATCCACAGCTTCTGACCAGTGTCAGGGATCATGGACGCACTTTCGAGCAAATATTGCATTACTACTCGGTGCCGACTTCCCAAGTAGTAATCGAGATACAAGAAGCCGCCGTCAAAGATGATGTTCGCCTGGAAGAGGCCGTCAAGAATTACCGCAAGTTGGGCTATCTGATCGCCATAGATAATTTTGGCAATAGCCACCGTTCGCTGGACAAACTATTTCACCCGAAACCGGGATACAACAAATTGGGTTCCATCGAAGGATTGCAGTGGTTGAACAGGGTAATGAATCTGAGGCCGGATTTTGTTAAATTTGATAGCAACGTGATTCGTCAAGCTGAGACTGATGCACAGGCTTTATTGGTACTTCATCGCCTCGTCAATCTTTTGCACGGCATCGGGGCGAAAGTAGCGGTACAAAATATTGAGACTGCCGAACAACTGGCCATCGCCCGCAATACTGGTGCCGACTTATTTCAAGGATATCAATTGGGGCGACCGGAATCGGTATTTGATGCACGGGGGAAACTTTGCGGAAGTGAGCTTTTAGCCGCCTAGGCTTTTCTCTACAGGCACCCCTTAAGTTCTCCAGTGCAGCCATCTGCACAGTTTTAACTTATTACCGACTTCCAAATAGCATTGTAATGTGACTGATAAATATATGGTGAACCAAGTGACAGGAAAATTATTAACCTTTCCCGATCCGCAACAGATCAGCTTGTCTATTCGTGCGAGCGCACTGGTCTTTGCCGATCCGGAATCTCAAAAGCTATTATCTTTGATCGAGCGCGTAGCCCCAAGCGAAGCGACTGTCTATATCAAAGGAGAAACCGGCACCGGCAAAGAATTGGTCGCGCGTCACATTCATTCGTTAAGCAAGCGGCGTAACGGTTCATTTGCTGCCATCAATTGCGGTGCTTTTTCCGAAACACTGGTTGAAAGCGAATTATTTGGCTACGAGCGTGGCTCCTTCACCGGTGCCGTGGGTTCCAAGACTGGCTGGTTTGAAAGCGCAAACGGCGGGACACTATTTCTTGACGAGATCGGCGACCTACCGCTTTCAACACAGGTTAAATTGCTGCGTGTATTGCAAGAACGGGAGATCGTGCGTATCGGCTCACGCAAGCCTACGCCGATTGATGTGCGCTTGATTGCCGCAACCAACGTAAATCTGGAAGAAGCAGTCAAAGCAGGACGTTTTCGCGAAGATTTATATTACCGCATCAATGTTGTACCAATCCAGCTTGCGCCATTGCGCGAGCGTCCGGGCGATATTTTGCCGCTCGTGCAGCACTTTCTTTCCATTTACAAGGATCGCTTACATACCACTGAACCCCAACTCCACCCGGATACTATTCGCCTGTTGCATGACTATCCCTGGCCCGGAAATATTCGCGAGTTGGAAAATACGATTCACCGTGCTTTGCTTGTGTGTGATGGCAATGTACTACGACCATCCAGTTTGAATCTTCCTATTGCCACGCCCCAAAATACTTTTCATGATTGTTTGGGATCAGCCGACAAGGTCAGCGAAGATTTGTGCATGCTTGAAAAACTATTCACCCAATTTTTTGAACAAGGACATGAAGAGTTGAATGAATTGGTGCAGCGCAAGTTAGTTCTTCAGGCTTATGATCATTCGCGCAAAAACCAAGTACAAGCGGCAAAACTCTTGGGGATAAGCAGAAATGTGTTGAGAACTCAACTTAAGCATTTCGGCGTGATTGAGTAGTCCTCATCAATCGTCATAAATGCCCTCTCAACTAATTTGGAGAGGGCTTCGGCTCAAACTCAAATAAACTGCTCAGCGCCAATCAGTCCAATCTTGGTTAGTCCATTGCGTTGAATGGCAGCCATGACGTAAGCAACCGTCTTGTAAGATGCACTTTTGTTGGGGCGCACATGCAACTCGGGTTGCACCGCTGATGTGCGGGCTGTAGACAGTCTCGATTCCAGAGCTGCCTGACCAACAACAACTTCTCCATTCCAGAGTACGCTATTGTCCGCATCAATGTCGATACGAACAACTTCGGGCTTGATCAGCGGAGCAGGAGGGGTTCTGGTGGGCAAATTCAAATCGACAGAATGAAGTTGAGCCGGAATCGTAATGATGAGCATCACCAGCAAGACCAACATCACATCAATTAACGGTGTGGTGTTCATCTCGGACATCACTTCGCCTTCTTCAGATGAACCTACATGTATTGCCATAGTAAAATCTCCGGTATATTTTTGAACTTAACTTTTGGCCGGCGGCTCGGTAATAAAACCGATTTTCTGAATTCCAGTACGCTGACACGCCGTCACTACTCTGCCGACAGGTTCGTAAGTCGAATTGCCGTCACCGCGAATTTGAATTGCGGGTTGCGGTACCGCAATTGCAACCTTCTTCAACCTATCCAACAATGCGGCATCGTTCGCCAACTTAAGTTCGTTCCAGTAAATGCCGCCGGTCCTGGATACGGAAATAGTGACATCTTCCGGTTTGGTCACTTGTGCGTGATTGGCTTCTTTTGGAAGTTCAACCGCCACTGAATGATTGACGACCGGAATCGTGATCAGAAAAATCACCAGCAATACCAACATTACATCGACCAATGGTGTCGTGTTAATGGTGGAGACGATCTCATCCTCCGCTCCTTCGGGTGCAAAACTAATCGTCATAGCTTAATTCGCAAACGCTGCGCCAACAATCTTGACGGGTGGATTTGGATTAAGTTTCACAATATCTGCCGAGTTTTCATCTTGATCGGTTTGAGTGTGGGCTGAAACTGTTTGAGTGTGGGCTGAAACTGCTTCACCCAGCAACACAGCATGCAGATCAGACCCGAAAGTACGTACTTTTTCAAGCGCAACCTTGTTACGACGTACCAGCACGTTGTATCCGAGCACCGCAGGCACAGCAACAAACAAACCAATCGCTGTCATGATAAGAGCCTCACCAACCGGCCCCGCCACCTTGTCTATCGAAGCTTGTCCTGAAATCCCGATCGCAGTGAGCGCATGATAAATTCCCCACACCGTTCCGAAAAGTCCGATGAAAGGAGATGTTGCACCGACAGTTGCCAGAAACGCCAGACCATCTTGCAACCGACTTTGCACATTATCAATTGAGCGTTGAATCGACTGTGTGATCCATGCATTCAATCCAATATGCGCGAGCAACCCATCATGACGCGCTGTAGCCTCAAGTGCGGATTTGGCAATAAAATGGAACGGGCTGCCCACTTCCAGCGTTTCAACAGCCTGCGTTACGCTGCCGGCACTCCAGAATGTTGCGTTTGTCGCTTTGGCCTGTCTGCCCAATTTGAACTGTTCAAATATCTTGGTAAAGAAAATGTACCAAGAACCAATCGACATGATGCCCAAAATTACCAAGGTGGATTTGGCAACTGCATCACCAGTTTTCCACAGTGAATCCAAGCCATACGGGTTATCGACGGTTTCTTTTGTTGTTGCACTGGCGGGAGCTGCTACAGGTGCCGGGGCTACAGCGGTTGTTGTTGCTCCTGCCGCTTGAGCTGCCGGGGCAACCTCTTCAGCAAACGCGTGTGTAGAAATGCTTGCCACGAAAGTAATAAGTAGCATGGCCATTAACTTGCGAAAAGATATATTTCGATTCATGATCAATTATTCTCCAAAATTTTAAAACCTAATAATAAATATCCGTCGAGCCTGACGATTAATGTTCCAGCTCAAACACAAACGGAACCTGAATTCTTACGCTCTGCTCCTGCCCTACACAATGCAGTTGGGCGACGGCGGCGGCGGCTGAAGCATTAAAGATCGGATTGGTCGATTTTACGATCTTCACACCACCAATCGACCCATCCGGCCCCACAAGGAACTCAACCAACACTTGGCCTGTTATCCCCATCCGTTGAGCCTGCGCCGGATACTGTACTTTGCTGCGCACCGACAGGTGATTGGGGCAGACAACGCCCACGTTAGCAGTTTTGGGCGCAGCAACTACCCGGGCGGGCGCCGGTGGCGGCGGAACAGGCGTCACCACAGCGATGACAGGAGCCTCTACCGGAGGAGGCGCAAGTTGAACCTCGGGAGGAGGAACAAAAGCCGGTGGCGGCTCTATCACTTTGGGCGGAGGGGGGGCCTCTTTGGGTGGAGGTGGCGCAACTTTTTTAACCTCATCAATCAGGCTCACTTCCAGCGGTTTCTTCAATACATCAACCACCTTGTGCGCCAATCCATTGGCCAAGGCATAGATCAATGCAATGTGAAAAACGACAACCGCAGTGATACCAATTATGTGTTGCCGCGGGTCTCGTTGTTGTTCTGCAAAATTCATTCGTCAATATTCCGGTAAACACTTTTCAAAAATTTGCAGCCGACGAAAACGACTGCAGCCATTACGTATATGAGCAGAATCCATGCCAACTGGACAATCCGCCTGGCGGATTACATTAACTTATTGAAAATTATTGTAAACAATATCCAGAAGGTAGGCGACGAAGTGAATACTTGAGTAGTTTGCGCTGCCAAACTGCTGGCTTTTCAACACCACGCCATGTGCTTGCTGCTAAAGCAGCAAAAGTGGGGCATTCTGTAAAGAGTTTCGCACCTTAAGTTTTCATGTCGAACTGATCTGTGGATGCAACTGATTCCGATGCCATTTTTTTGCGATAAAAAGGCGCAGGCGATCCAGATAAAGATAAACCACCGGTGTGGTATAGAGTGTCAACACTTGACTGAAAATCAATCCGCCAACGATGGAAAGACCAAGCGGCACCCGCAATTCAGCACCGTCCCCCACGCCCAAAGCGAGCGGCAATGCGCCCAGCAGCGATGCCGAGGTGGTCATCAGGATCGGGCGGAAACGTTGCAAGCAGGCCAGCCGAATTGCCTGTTCTGGCGGCAAACCGCGTTCGCGCTCAATCTGCAAAGCGGCATCGATCATCATAATGGCATTTTTCATCACAATTCCGATAAGCAGGATCACACCGATCATGGCGATAATCGTGAACTGACTACCGAATACCAGCAGCGTGAGCAATGCCCCCACGCCAGCAGAAGGCAGCGTTGAGATGATGGTAAGCGGGTGCAGGGTGCTTTCGTACAACATTCCGAGCACGATATACACTGCCAGCAGAGCGGTGAGAATCAACCAGGGCTGACTTTTCATTGATTTCTGAAAGGCGTTGGCATTCCCCGCGAAGACTCCGCGCATGGACTGCGGTGGATTCAACTGTGCAAAAGCCGTTTCAATTGCTTGGGCCCCCTGATCCAGAGCAACATCCTGCGCAAGATTAAACGAGATTGTCGCTGCGGCGAATAGTCCCTGATGATTGACCGCCAACGGCGCATTGGTATTTTCCCAATGACTGATCGTTGAAAGCGGAATCTTGTTGCCGGATGTTGTCACCAGGTAGATATGTTCCAGCGCTTCCGGACCCTTCGCGTATTGCGCAGCCAAAGTCAGCACCACGTAATATTGGTTAAGAGGCTCGAAAATAGTGGAGACCAAACGCTGTCCGAACGCATCGTTGAGAGTGGTATCGATTTGCTTCTGTGTCACGCCCAAGTGTGAAGCCGCCTCGCGGTCTATCACCAAGCGGGTCTGTAATCCTTTATTTTGAAAGTCGCTGCTGACATCCTTCAGCTCGGGTAGGCGTGATAAAGCGACCAGCAAGCGCGGCGCCATAGTGTTCAGCGCATCCAGATCATCCGCCAACAACGTATATTGATACTGTGCCGCACCGGGACGGGTTCCCATGGAAAAAGAATCCTGTTCTGGCGTCAGCCTGAGTATGATTCCGGGTTCCTTCTCCAGTTTCGGACGCAAGCGCGCCACGATTTCCTGTGCCGAGGCGTTACGCTCGGAGCGGGGTTTGAGTGTGGCATACATCGATCCGGTATTGAATGCTCCACCTTTGGAGCCTCCGGAAAATTCATAATAAGCATTAATGTCGGGATCTTGCCCGACGACTTTCATCAACTTGTCGATTTTTTCCCGCATCGACTGAAATGAAATATTTTGATCGCCCTGAAAATAGCCTGTCAGGCGCCCGGTATCCTGATCCGGGAAAAACCCCTTGGGTACGATGGCATAGAGATAAAAATTGATCGCGATAATCACGGCCAGCAATATCAACATGAGCAGACCATGCCGTAGCACCCAGTTCAACGAACGCGCATAACCTTTCACAGGCGCTTCGAGCAGAATATCCATCCATGCCGACAAGCGATGTTGTTTTTCGGATGGCGCATGTCGGCGCAGCAAACGCGAACACAGCATCGGTGTCACCGTAAGCGATATAAATAACGAAAGGGCAACAGCAATTGAAAGCGTCACTGAAAATTCACGGAATGTTCGACCGACTGCTCCTCCCATCAACAGCAGAGGAATAAATACCGCAACCAATGCCAAACTGATGGAGATAAGCGTGAAAGATACTTCGCGTATGCTCTTCAAAGCTGCCTGAAGCGGCGACACGCCTTTTTCGACATGGCGCATCGTATTTTCCACTACCACAATGGCATCATCGACCACGAAACTGGTCGCGATAATGAGCGCCATCAGCGTCAGATTGTTGAGGCTGAAGCCGCACAGATAAATAACTGACAAGGTGCCCAGCAACGATACCGGTATCGTAATAGTGGGGATCAGGGTCGAGCGCCAGTTGCGCAAAAATGCGTAAGTTACCAGTATCACCAGCCCAATTGAAAGCATCAGCGTCAACCCCACGTCACTCAAGGTTTTGCGCACGGTGGTACTACGATCCACCAGCACTTCCATTTCGACACCGGCAGGCATCAAGGGCTTCATTCTTGGCAACAGTGCCTTGATCGCATCCACCGTTTCAACCACATTGGCATCTGGCTGTTTGCTCACTGACACAATAATGGCGGGCTTGCCGCGCAAAGACCCTCCGTTGCGCGCCTCCTGCGTGGAATCTTTAATCTCCGCCACATCTTTGAGGCGCACGGGAGCATCGTTATGCCAGGCAACCACCAGATCTTGATAGTCAATAGCTTGGCTTGACAGATCGTTAACTTCAATCTGCCAGCGACGGCTTTCATCCTGGATGGAGCCTTTGGGCAAGTGTGCATTGGCACCGTTAATTGCCGTTCGCACCTGTTCCAGCGAGATGCCGTATTGATTCAGTGCGTTTGGATTAACCTCCACCCGTACCGAACGCAAAGAGCTGCCATTCACATCCACAGCCCCCACGCCGTCCAATTGTGCGATACGTTGACCAAGCACGCTGAAGGCAAGATCGTATAATTGCAGTTGCGAATAAATGTCCGAAGTAAGCGCGAGATGCAAAATCCGGCTCGGTGCACTTTTGCGATAGGTGGGATTGGTGGGCAAGGTCGGCAATAGTCCGGCAGCCGCGTTGATAGCCGATTGCACATCACGCGCGGCCCCATCCGGATTGCGATCAATATTAAATTCCAGCGCGACACGGGTTGCGTCGCTGGTACTGCTCGATGACATTTCGTTAATCCCGGCGATATTGGACATCGCTCGCTCCAGCGGCATCGCCACGGCAGAGGCCATTGTTTCAGGACTGGCTCCCGGTTGTCTTGCATTGATTTCAATTACCGGCAGATCAACCTGCGGAAATGTTGCTATCGGCAAATAATGAAAAGCAATCACGCCGGGCAACGCAATTGCAAAAGCCAGCAGCGAGGTCGCGACCGGCCGGTGAATAAAAATAGATATCAAGCTCATTCTGCCTTCACCGCTACAGGTCGGGGTGCGCGCCATGTCGCGATACGCCGCCCCAGACTGTCAAATGTGAGATAGATCACAGGCGTAGTAAAAAGCGTCAACAACTGGCTCAGCAACAGACCACCCACCATTGCAATGCCCAGCGGCTGACGCAGCTCGGAACCCGGTCCCGCCCCGAATAGCAGCGGCACTGCACTCAGCAGTGCTGCCATCGTCGTCATCAGGATCGGACGGAAACGCAGCAGGCAAGCCTGATAGATCGCATCGCGCGGCGAGAGCCCTTGCACACGCTCGGCTTCTAGGGCAAAGTCAATGATCATGATGGCGTTCTTCTGCACAATACCGATCAGCAAAATGATACCGATGATCGCGATCACACTCAGGTCTGTCCCGGTCAAAATCAGAGCCAGCAATGCACCGACACCCGCCGAAGGCAGCGTGGAAAGAATGGTGAGCGGATGAATATAACTTTCGTACAGCACCCCGAGTACGATATACATGGTGATGATAGACGCGAGAATCAGAAACATCTCGTTGCTCAGCGCATCGCGAAAAGCCATCGCCGAGCCTTCGAAGCGGGTGATGATGCTGGGGGGCGGATTCAATGTTTGTTTTGCTTTTTCGATGGCGGCAACCGCATCACCCAGCGCGTAGCCAGGTGCCGGATTGAATGAGATGGTCGCAGACGGAAGTTGTGCTTCGCGGTTGACCAGCATTGATCCTTTACTTTCCGTAATGTGGGCGATACTGCTGAGCGGCACTTGTTTGCCGCCTGTTCCGGTGACATAGATTGTATCCAGCACTGCCAATCCGGTTTGTGACTGCGGCTGTGCTTCGAGTATCACGCGGTACTGATTGGCCTGGCTGAAAATGGTCGAAACGATACGTTGTCCGAAAGCACTGTACAAAGCATCATCCACTGCCGCAAGACTTACCCCAAGCCGCCCGGCATTGTCACGATCGACCACGATGGATGCGCGCAAGCCGTCGTTCTGCTGATTGCTGGCAACATCCGTTAACTGTGGCAAGTTGCGCAGACGGTCTAATAACTTAGGCATCCATTCCTGCAAAATACCCTCGTCGGTACTTTGCACTACGAATTGATACTGCGTGCGGCTCACGCGATTCTCCAGTGTTAAATCCTGAACCGGCTGCATGTGCAGGCTGATACCGGCAACATCGCCAGCCGCTGCTTGCAGTCGCTGAATCACTTTGCTTGCATTCTCATGGCGTTGCCCCCACGGCTTGAGGTTGATCAAAATACGACCACTATTCAGCGTGGTGTTGATGCCGTCCACACCGACGATGGATGACAGATTTTGCACGGCGGGATCTTGCAGAATAAGCCGCGCCAGCGCCTGCTGGCGTTCCGCAACCACGACAAAAGAAGCCGATTGGGGAGCTTCAGTAATTACCTGGATAACACCCGTATCCTGAACCGGGAAAAAGCCCTTTGGAATCCACCATGCCAGCACGATAGTGAGCAACAGAGTAAAGGTGGCCACAAGCAAAGTCATGCCTCGATGTTCAAGCACCCACTGCAAAAGCACACCATATTTTGCGATGACCTTGGTTAGCAAGGCACCTTCGGCATTCTCGGAATGGGCACCGTGTTTCGCTTTAAGCAAACGGGCGCACAACATGGGTGTCAACGTCAGCGATACTGACGCCGAAATCAGAATTGCGACCGCCAGCGTAATGGCGAATTCTCGGAACAGGCGCCCCACTACATCGCCCATGAACAGCAGCGGAATCAATACCGCGATCAACGAGAAGGTCAGTGAGATAATGGTAAAGCCGATTTGTTTGGAACCTTTCAGTGCCGCTTCCATCGGAGTCTCGCCGTTTTCGATATGACGCGCGATATTTTCGATCATCACAATGGCGTCATCCACCACGAAACCGGTTGCGATGGTAAGCGCCATCAGGGTCAAATTGTTGATACTGAAACCTGCCAAATACATCACACCGAAGGTGCCGACCAGCGACAGCGGTACAGCCAGACTGGGAATCAGGGTAGCCGAGGCGGTGCGCAAGAACAGGAAGATCACCATCACAACCAGAGCAATCGCCAGCATGAGTTCGAACTGCACATCTTCCACCGAGCTGCGGATAGTCGTGGTGCGATCAGTCAGCTCCTCAATCTCAATACCCGCCGGAAGACCTGTTCTGATCTGCGGCAACAGTTCGCGGATGTGATCCACCACCTCGATCACATTGGCACCGGGCTGGCGCTGGATGCTGACCAGGATAGCTCTTTTCTCATTCGCCCAAGCCGAAAGATAGGCGTCCTCCTCTGCTTCCTTTACTTCAGCCACATCGCCCAGTCGAACCGGCAAGTTATTATTGTTACTGATAATCAGCTCGCGATATTCTTGCGCTGATTTTAACTGGCCATTGGTCTCAAGCTCATAGGCAAGCTTGGGTCCATCAATATTGCCCTTGGCCTGATTGGAATTTCCCGCTGCAATAGCGGCGCGTATCTGGTCGAAGCCGATTCCATAGGAAGCCAATGCCGAGGGATTAGCCTCGATGCGCACCGCCGGACGCTGACCTCCGCTCACACTGACCAAGCCAACCCCGCTTACCTGACTGATCTTTTGCGCGAGTCGCGTATCAACCAGGTCGCGCAAGCGCGGCAACGGCAACACATCGGAACTGAGCGACAGCGTTAGTATGGGTGCGTCGGCCGGGTTAACTTTGTTATAAATAGGAGGACTGGGCAAATCCGTCGGCAAAAAACCCGCTGCCGCATTGATGGCCGCCTGTACCGATTGCTCGGCCACGTCGAGACTGATCTTCAAACTGAATTGCAGCGTAATAACCGACGCGCCACCGGAACTGCTGGACGACATATTCATCAGTCCCGACATTGAACCGAACTGCCGCTCCAACGGCGCGGCTACTGTCATAGCCATCACCTCGGCACTTGCTCCGGGATAGAGCGTCACCACCTGAATCACCGGATAGTCCACCTGCGGCAATGCCGATTTTGGCAACAGGTTGTAGGCCAATATTCCCGACAGCAGAATCGCCAACATCAATAGTGCGGTCGCAATGGGCCGCAAGATAAAAATGCGCGACGGATTCATGACTGGGGTTGTCTCTCAGCATGATTGTGCGGTTTGTCGCCGGTTGCGTGAACCGGCAGCTTGCCAGGATCACTCCCCGCATTTTCCGATAGTTTTGTCCCTTCAGGCCGTTTGCCGCCACGCGCACCGGGCTTATCATTATGTTCATCGTTGCCGGACACAGCCACACGCGCACCCTCGCGCAATCTGTCGATACCGCTGACCACAACTTCATCATCCGCCGACAAGCCTTTATTGATTGCAATACTTTCCCCGTCCGCGGCCCCCAGAACCACCGGGCGTACGGTGACTTTCTTATCTTGTCCGTCATTTGCTATCAGATAAACGAAATCCCCGACACTGCCGTGTTGTATGGCTGCCCTGGGCGCGACCACGACATCACGCAAAGTGTCGCTGAGCAAATGAATATTGACGAATTGATTTGGAAACAGCGCGGCATCATTATTGGAAAACTGCGCCTTAAGCTTGATCGTGCCGGAAGTCACATCGATCTGGTTGTCCACGCTAAGCAACTCGCCTTTGGCCAGTAAAGTCGTATTGCTTCTATCCCATGCCTCAATCGGCAATCGCGTTTCACGCTGGCGTTTAATCAGGCTTGAAACTCTGTCCTCCGGCAACGTAAACGCGACCTGAATCGGGCTGACCGCATTGACTACTGCTAGCGTATCAGTGGTCGTAATATTGTTGCCAACGTCTATCTGACGCAAACCGATACGCCCGCTGATTGGTGAAGTGATGCGAGTAAACTCAAGTTGCAGCTTGGCATTGTCCACCAGTCCGCGGTCTGTCAGTACCGTTCCCTGATACTGCTGAATCAACGCTGCTTGCGCATCAACTTGTTGCAATGCAATAGAGTCTTGCGCCAGCAAAGTTTTGTACCGTTCATAATCCAACTGGGCATTTTTCAAAAGCGCCTGGTCGTGTAAAGCCTGTCCCTCAACCTGAGTGAGCTGCGCCTGAAAGGGGCGCGGATCGATCTCCGCCAACAACTCACCAGCCCGTACCGTTTGACCTTCCTTAAACAATACGCGCACCAGTTGACCATTGATCCGGCTGCGCAACGTGAGAATGGAAGAAGGAATCACATTGCCGATCGAAGTTTGCACAACGCGCACATTTCCCGATTTTATTTTGGCGACAAATACCGAAGTCGGTCGAACAGCATCCTGTCTGCGCCCGGCATCCGGCTTCCCGGAAGCTTGCCCGAGCTTGCTCTCGCCCTGTTCAGGCTGATTCGACTTGGCACTTCCCCACCACCAGCCACCACCAGCCAACAGAATTGCAATTACCGCCGCTACCGCACCAAGAAATTTTCTATTCCGCATTGCTTTCATTTCACAAAGTATTTAGATTCAAAGTTCGGCGAGGACTTCCGCTCATGCAGAGGCAGATGAAAACCCTTTCCTTAATCGGGACAATACATCAGCATTTCTTGTGCCAGTCTTGCTGCCGGCCTATTCCAAGGAACACGATGCGGGACAAATTGCCATCGCATTGATGTACAAGGGAAGTTATTCGCGGCGCAGGGAAAGTAAAAAAACGGAACGTCGATTGATAGTTAACGCCATTGCATTGCGCTGTTAGTTTTGCAGCATTAATTGCATCGCGCTGCTGCAAATTCAGCAGTTGCGCGCGGCGGCAAAGGTTCGCGGCTGGGGGCGGTTGTACAGAAAGCTGGGCTGCTGATCCTCTTGCAAAATAAATCTTTACTGGCACGTTTGTTGCAGCGTCCGTGCTTCATGAATATCTCTTTGAAGACAAGCACAGTGGCAATGAGAAATCTTTCGGCAATGTTTGCAATCTTGTTTTGCTCTGCGTCGTTCATCGCAAAGGCTGCCGAAGTAACAGAGCATCCTGTGCCACAAATCGAAGTGTTCTTCGTGCATCCGGAAAAATTTACCGATGCAGGCAATGACCGATCCGGCTACCAGAGCGAGCAAAATCTTGAGCAACTCAAAAAGTTCCTGATACGACGTGCTGCCACGTATTTTAGCCCCGGTCAAAAACTCAGTATCAGCATTACCGATGTCGATCTGGCGGGTGGCTTTGAACCGCTGGGGCGGACAATGCAGGAAGTGCGCGTAATGAAAGGCGTGTATCCGCCGAAGATCGACTTGACCTTCACGTTGACCGATGAGTCAGGCAGGGTGATCAAGGAAGGAAAGCTCCACCTTCTCGACCTTGGCTTCAACGTGGTATCGCGCGCCAGCAGCGACACATTCGTCTACGACAAAGCAATGCTCGATGATTGGCTACGGAATGAATTTGGAAGTAAACAATGATGCAATCGAGGGAGTTTATACAGTGAAGTATTCAAGTAATAAAGTTCGGCTGTCGGGAAAGTTTTCAATAGAATTGTTGGGCGCGATCATCTTGGGTGCTGTAGCAGTCGGCTTGCCATTGCAAACAATGGCTGCCCCGAGTGTATTTCCCACCGGAACGACGCGTTACGATCCGGCAAAGGCCTACAACTCCTATATGTTGTTTACCGGCGGCGACAATATCGCTCACCTCATCGATCTAAATGGCAATTCTGTGCATGAATGGAAAGATGCCAATGGTCACAGTACATTGATCGATCCGGCCTTGACAGACGGCAAACGTGGTCATGTTTTTGTGACGCTCGAAACGGTAGAGGGGAAGGGCACCGGTCTGGTTCCGGGGCAGACCAGCAGGAAGATTGCCAAGAGCATTGGTGAGCTGGACTGGGACGGTAAAGTCGTGTGGGAATTCGGCAACAAGGCACCGGGAGGTGCAGCTCAACAGCATCACGACTGGGCGCGTCTGCCGAATGGCAACACCATCGTTCTGGCTAATCTGGTGCATTCAATAAAGGGGTTCAAACAAGAACAGGTATTTGATGACATCATCTATGAAGTGAATCCCACCGGGGAGGTTGTATGGAAGTGGCTTGCCTCGGATCATCTGGAAGAACTCGGTTTTACGCCGGATGAACTCAAACTGGTGCGCAATGCAGACAACGCTGATTTCCTGCACGTCAACAATCTCAAAGTGGTCGGCGCCAATCATTGGTTTGACGAGGGCGACAAAAGATTCGATCCTGAAAATCTGATCATTGATTCGCGTAGCGCCAACTTCATCGTCATCATTGATAAGAAAAGCGGCAAGATTGCATGGAGTCTGGGGCCTCACTATCCCGCGCTTGCCGAAGCGCAGAAGGCGAGAGTGATCCCGCGCCCTGTTGACCAGATCAGCGGTCAACACGATGTCCATATCATTCCGAAGGGCTTTCCGGGAGCCGGGAATTTGCTGGTGTTCGACAATCAGGGCGAGGGCGGATATCCACCCGTACCGCTTTCCTTTACCGGAGGTTCCCGCGTCCTTGAAATTGACCCGGTCAAGAAAGAAATCGTCTGGCAATACACGGGAGAAAGTTCCGGCGGGCCCGGCTGGTCTTTCCGCAGCACCCACATCAGCGCGGCGCGACGCCTGCCCAATGGCAATACATTTATTGACGAAGGACAAAGTGGACGGCTGTTTCAGGTAACACGGGATGGTGAAATTGTTTGGGAATACGTTAACGCTTACCCGCGCGTCGGCAAAGATACTACCAGCGGAAGAGCAACAATCAACTACCAACTTTATCGCGGGCAACCTGTGCCATATGAGTGGGTACCCGCCGATACCGCCCATTCTGAAAAGGCTGTAGTTCCGCCGGATTTTAGCCAGTTTCACGTCCAGTCCGCGCGTTGAAAGTTTTTTTGAATGCTTTAAGTAACAAGGAACTTTTTTATTAATTTTTTAACCATAGCCGATAGGAGAAATCATGAACATATCAAACAAACTTTTCAGGAATCCTTTGTTGAATCTGCTGGCTTTAGCCGGACTATTATCAATCTCGGCACCCGCCGATGCGCACCATGCATTTTCAGCCGAGTTCGATTCCACACAACCACTCGAAGTCAAAGGCGTTGTGACCAAATTCGAACTGGTGAATCCCCATAGCTGGCTCTATCTGGATGTTAAAGGTCCGGATGGCAAAGTCACCAACTGGGGATTTGAATTCGGCGCGCCGTATTCATTGAAGGAAAAAGGGATCAACAAGTTAACCCTTAAGCCCGGCGTCGAAGTCACCATTAAAGGTTTCCGTGCCAAAAGCGGCAAAGACTTTGGCTATGCCACGCTCACTGTACTATCCGATGGCCGTACCGTTGGAACGGGTGGTGCTGCCGATGCGCCCAAGATACCTGATGCCCCAAAGATATAAATACTTGGTTGGTAATCCGATAACAATACAGGAGCTTAGTTCTTGAATACTCTATTAATAAATCAGTCGTCAAGACTTCATGGTCTCGGCGTCACCTTGTTGCTGGCCGCCTGCGTTTTGACTTCGTCGTTACTGTCGATGGAGGCAACAGCAGCTGTGCAAAAGACGCCCCTCTTGGCGAATGGCAAGCCGGATTTTTCCGGCATCTGGCAAACCACCAGTGCTGCGGACTATGACCTTGAACCGCATTCCAATCGCAAGGATGCTCCTCCGGGGGCTGGCATTGTGGAAGGAAATGTTATCCCTTACCTGCCCCAAGCTCTGGAGCAAAAGAAGAAGAACTTTGAAGCACGGGCTACGAATGATCCCAAGCTGAAAGGTTACACCTTGGGCGTACCTCGCGGGATTTACTATCCCGAGCCGTTCCAAATATTCCAGCGCCCCAGTGACCTGAGCATCGTGTTTCAGTTTGGTCACTCCGTACGAACTGTTCATACCGACGGTTCGATTCATCCCAGGGAAGATAGAGTTGAAGACTGGTGGCTGGGTGACTCGCGCGGACATTGGGAAGGCAATACGCTGGTGGTCGATGCCAAATTTTTCAACGATAAAACTTGGCTGGATAGCGCCGGCAATTTCCATAGCGACCAATATCATGTAGTCGAATACTGGAAGTTCCTTGACCCTAATACCATCGGATATAAGGCAACGATTGAAGATCCCCAAGTCTACAGCCGTCCGTGGAATATCAGCGTGATCCTGTATCGCCATCGCGAAAAGAACTTCCAGTTAATTGAAGATTATCGTTTCACGCTGGATTACGATCAGTTTTACCCGCCCAAGCCCAACAAATAATCAGGCTTGAAGTTGGTCGATCCATGGATCGGTTTTCAAATTAAGGATTGTCAAATAAAGACGTGAGGATTTTATGAAAAACAGAATGAGTCATCAAAAACTTGGCTGGTCGGCTCTAATGCTGGGAGTACTGTCACTCTCTTCTGCCAGCAGCGTCGCAGCAGAAGAGAAACAGGCCAAACCCGCAGAATCAAAGAAGACGACACCGGCGAGAGCAGCGGGTGGTGGAATTGAACAGGAAAAGACCGTGCCCAATATCGAATCCGGGAAGTGGACTGGACCCAGGCTAGCTGATGGGCAGCCGGATGTTTCGGGGCACTGGTCAAACACTATAGCCAACCACAACAACTTTACCGATCCGCAAGGGGGAATACCCAACGATACCGGCACTCCTAACCAACAGCAACGCCCGCTGGGGCCTCGCGGAGAACGCGCTCCAAGCCGGGTGAGTGATCCCGCAGATGGTCAGGTTCCGTTCCAACCTTGGGCGATTGAGAAGGTCAAGGAATTCCGCTCCGGCTTCACCAACCCGACTAAAGGGGAGTTGGTCGAACCCTTAGCACGTTGCGCGCCGGCAGGAATACCGAAATCGCTGTATTGGCACGGCTACGAAATCGCCCAGTTTCCGGGTTATGTCGTGTTCTACTTCAATTCCGGCACACGCATCATCCATCTGGATGGCAAGCCGCATTTGCCTGAAAACATCAAACTTTGGAATGGCGACTCGCGCGGGCATTGGGAAGGTAACACGCTGGTAGTAGATGTCACCAACCAGAACGGCAAGGCACTGTTCGGCAGAACAGGTGAGTTCATCAGCGAAAATGGCCATATCCAGGAAAAGTACATCTTTCAAAAGGGTGGCACGCGTTTTAACTACGTGGCGGTTCTCACTGATCCAACAGTTTATACGCGCCCTTTTACTGTGACTGTCCCCGCACGTAAATGGACTGCTAAAGATAAAACCAACGGTTGGCATTTTGAAGTTGAACCCTCGAACTATCCGGCGAACTATACCGGCAAGCGGGGTGGCCTCGACAATTTCGAGCGTATTTGTACAGAAAACAACAACGGCTTTGGCTTAGGGGCTGCTGAAAAACCCCAGCAATAAGCGTATTTGTTTTGTTTACTGGCGGCAGGAGCCGGGCACTAGCTCGGCTCTCGCCACAAGTGGCTCATATTTTTGTGCAGCATCATGCTTTGTAAAAGACAGGTTTAACTTATGTCATTTTCGAATTTTCACACTCACTCTACGATTCCCGGTTGGTACAGGGAATAAACAGGTTGACCACATGAAAAACAAAATTGCATTTCTCACCTTGCTAGCGGGACTCATGCTTAGTCTCTCCGGCTGCGATCAAAAAGAGAACTCGACCGCGACTGTAACCAAGGTGGATTCCCCGTTCATTCCTACGGCCTCCATTCAGGAGATCATGACCTCCATCATCGATACCAATGCCGATGACGTGTGGAACTCGGTTGCGACGATCCTCACCAAAACTGGAACCGAAGAACGTTCGCCCCATACCGACGAAGAATGGAAAGCGGTGCGACGCCATGCTGTGACGCTGGCCGAAGCGAGCAATTTGCTGGTGATCGAGGGCAGACGAGTCGCAGCGCCGGGGGCGAGCACATCTGAAGTTCCCGCCGAATTAAGTGCGCCTGAAATTCAGAAAGATATTGACGCGCACCGGTCAGACTTTGTCGCCCACGCGCAAGCCTTTCACGAAGCCGTTCAGCAGGCAATTGTAGCTATAGATGCCAAAAATACAGAAGAACTGATTCGTGCCGGAGGAACCATCGATCAGGCTTGCGAAGGTTGCCATTTACAGTTCTGGTATCCCCTCAACAGAAGCAAGGCTGCCGCCCCATGAGCCAGTGTAGGGTGCAATAAGCGTAGCGCATTGCACCGAATGAAAACCATGCGGCGGTGTCAATTTCTCTAGCTTGAAGAGCTAAGAGAATTGCCTACCTTTGGTGCAATGCACGTTGGTTATTGCGCCCGCGCTACGTTGCTCATAAAGAATCACTTCTTTCGTATCTAACATATGCACTTTAAGACCCGGATGCCAATGAAAACATTTTTTCTCTTTATTCTGCTGGTATTACAACTTAATGCTCCGACAGTCATGGCTGACGATGCGGCTTCATCCGTCGGCAGTAACTCTGTGCTGGAACTGGAAGAGGTGACCGTCAAAAGTCTTCAGGATCCCGCAGCGATTCCCTATCGAAAGGCGCTTAAAGCACTGGATGCATTTGATCGCTATCACGCGCTGGCTCCGACCGCTGCGCCCCGTTTTGAGGTTTCGTTAAGAGCACAAAAAATTGATCCGGGGCGTGACGCGCTGGCGCTTCAATTGGTCGGCAGCGACTCATCGATTGAAATTCCACTGGCGGGCGATCATACGTTTTCTTTGCAGCGCAACCAAAAAGCGGAGGATGAAGAGGCCAATTTGATTCTAAACCGGAAAAAAAGTCTCTATGCCATTTGGCCATATATTAACAGTCCTGGCGTTGGTGCCAACGAACGCCGTCTGGGCGATCTTCGCCTGCAATGTGAAATGATCTGGGTGGTCATTAAGGACGATTTGAATTTCCTCGTCCGCAACGGCCTCGAAGCCTTGGGTGGGGCCTGTCATGCGGGTATTGGTACGGTGGCATTCCGGGCACCGCGACGTTTGGCAGGGGCGACGCTGGTATCCGGCGGACGGCGTGAGCCGCTCTCGCCCAAGCTGATTCTGGCAAACGGTCTGGCTTATAATATTAACCCTGCGCTTCATGACAAGAGCTGGTCCGACAATACCCTGATAGAGTTTGAATTTGCACCTGAAACGGTAGTGCGATAGGAGTTGTCTTCCAGCCAGCGTGCGGCGCAATGCCCGTTGGTTATTGCACCCAGTGTGTGATTTCATTCTTCAGCGCTTATAGGGTGCTACGAGAAGTTTGCGTGCGAACGCAATGGATATTTACACATAGATTAAGGGGATCAGAGTTTGAAATTAATTCATTTTTTGAGAAGTTGGTAACGTATTTTTCATTAACCCACATGCTCATGCCACATCACACGCCGCTTACTTTTCTATTTCTCTTTGCTCTCGTTTTTGTAGCCTCAGTTGAGTCTGCCATGGCTACGACGGAATCCCCCATAACTAACGAAACTGCCGCATCGGGTGTTCCCGCAGCTTCAACCGAGCCTGACGCAATTAAGCTGGATGAAGTGGTCATAAAAAGTTCCAGTGAGCGTGATGACCGGCGCGAATCGACAGTTGCGAAGATCGTGATCACCCGCGAAGATCTTGACCGTTTTGGCGACGCCTCGGTGGCGGATGTGCTCAAGCGCGTTCCCGGTGTTACCGTGAGTGGTGCAGCCGGGCGCGGTGGCGAGATACGCATGCATGGTCTGGGCAGCGGCTACACTCTGATTCTGCTCAACGGCGACCCTGTTGCCCCTGGTTTTTCAATTGATTCTATTTCGCCAGATTTGATCGAACGCATCGAAGTCATGCGCGCGCCCACTGCTGATAAAAGCAATCAGGCCATTGCAGGAACGATCAACATCATTCTGAAAAACGTGGTACACAAGAGGCAAAAAAATCTCAAAACCTATGTGGCAAACGAATATGGCAGACCTTCCGAATCGCTGTCCGGACAGTTTTCTGATCGCGCGGGCAAAACTTCTTATACCCTGGCGGGGGAAATTCGGCACGAGGATTATTTTTCTGCTGAAAACGACCTTCGCTTGGGCAGCAATCCCCAAGGCCAGATCATTACCGGAAGCCAGTCTCATCTTTCATACGACTATGCTGTTGATACGGTTAGCCTGACACCCCGTTTAAATTGGAATGCCAATGATCGCGATGCTTTCACTCTGGATGGTTTTACCACATATCAGCAGGTTCACACCGCATGGCCCCAAACCGTGAATACTTTTCTGGGGCCCCAGCCCCTGATTGACAAGACTGATGCCTCAACCAGACGGGAAACCAGCACGGTACGTGGCAAACTGACTTGGGTACGCACTCTTGAAGATGCCGCACAATTTGAATTCAAATTCGGGCTGAATGAAAGTATTAAGCAGCAGAACGTTACCTACAACAATTATGACGCAGCGCAAACCCTGCAACTATTGCGCACTATCGACGGCCCCGCTACCGATCAATCAATCACGCTCAGCGGTAAGTATCACGCGCCGCTTATGCCAACTCATGCACTCTCTGTAGGTGGCGATACTGAGCGCTCACTTCGATCTGAGAGTCGTATTCAAAATGATCTTACCCCCACCGGACTGGTTACCCCCGACAATCTTAATGAGGTCTTCGATGCGCAAGTGGATCGTCTGGCTTTGTTCGCTCAGGATGAATGGGAAATCAGTCCGCGCTGGTCGATGTACGAGGGAGTGAGGTGGGAAGGGCTGTACACGCACAGCTCAGGCAACGATTTTACCTCTGCCGACAACCGTTCCAGCATATTGAGTCCGATACTGCAAAGCTTGTGGAAAGTACCGGATACCAAGGATGATCAGGTGCGCCTTTCCTTGTCCCGCACCTATAAGGCGCCAACCACGCGCGATCTTTCGCCGAGGCGCTATGTGGGCAGTCTCACCAATTCACAGACCTCCCCGGATTCGGAAGGAAATCCTGATTTGCGCCCGGAAGTCGCTTGGGGGCTGGATGCTGCCTACGAGCATTACCTTGGCGAAGAGGGTATGCTAAGTGCAAGCGCCTCCGCGCGTAAGATCAGCGATGTCACCCTGCAGCAACTTTTCTATGAGCAAGGGACTTGGATCACGCGGCCATACAATGACGGTGATGCGCAAAGCTATGGCATCGAATTGGAGGCCAAGGCTAATCTGCGCAAATTACAGCCGACTGCGCCCGCAGTCGATCTACGTTTCAATTTCTCCCGCAACTGGTCTACAGTCGATGTGGTGCCAGGGCCTTACAATCGCCTGAGCCAGCAGACTCCCTTGAGCGTCAATATAGGTGCCGATTGGAAACTGGACCGTATTCCACTGACATTGGGTGGCAACTTTGGTTTTACGGGGGGCGGGCCTGTCACGTTATCCGCAAACCAGACTGACCTGACGTCGGTGAATCGACAGCTCGATGCCTACGGCTTATGGAAGCTGGATGCAAAAACGCAACTGCGACTCGGGTTATCCAATCTGTTACACCAATCTCATTCCGACAACAGCACCTATACCGACGCAACCGGCTCACAGATTCAAATCGCGTCATCTCCCAGTGTGGTCGCTGCCCGCCTGACATTAGAGCTTAAGTTGTAGAGTGTTATATTGTTCTGACAAGGCTTCGCCAAACATCTTCAGCCGTTGTGTCGCTGCGGCTGTCATACCGGTGTCGCAGCCTGTCAGATAAAAGTCGTGGTAAAAAATAGCGCGGTAAGTAAAATTTCGACTGGACATAACAGGAGTTTCCAATGCTTATTCAAAAACTGAGGCTGCAACGAGGTTGGTCTCAACAACAATTGGCCGACATGAGCGGCCTCAGCGTTCGAACTATTCAACGGCTTGAGCAAGGTCAAAGTGCGAGTACGGAATCCCTGAAGTCCATAGCGTCGGTCTTTGAGATCGACTTTTCAACTTTAAATCCGGAGTCCGATATGAATCCCAACTTGTACCAAGGCGTAAGCCTCGAAGAAGCATCTGCTCTGATGTATGTTTACAAACTTAAAAGATTCTATTTGCATCTGATTCAGTACGTCATTGTGATCAGTTTATTGACGGTTTTGAATCTCATACAAATATACGTCTTGCAACATCCAAAGGTTTGGGTGCAATGGGTGGCTCTGGGCTGGGGGATAGGCCTTCTGTTCCATGCGGTTTCAGTATTTAAAATTATTCCCTTGTTTGGCGCGGAGTGGGAAAAGCGGCAAGTGGAAAAACGACTGGGGCGTTCGCTATAAATTTTTCCAGCATTAGTTGGATGCTGTGCTTTGTAACTTCAAAGTAAGGAAAGCAAATAATCACCTCTCTCGAACGGGAATGGATTTTTGAGGTGCCCGACAATTCCAGTCTGCAAAATCAACAGTGCCAACCTGTTGCTGCTGCAAATCAAGCAGCACTGTATAAAATTCACCAGCAAGAACATCTACTAAAGCTGTTTCGATAAATGTCGGTGTTCATGAATTCAAGTCAGCATCAGGCGTTGGCTGCGTCGATATGAATTGGCGCGAAAGTTGCTCGCACATGGCAATCTCAACTAAAGGGAATATTAAACATATGCTGCGCATAATGGCCGCCAACTGGCCCACCCCGGAAAACTGTGAAGCATTGAATGATTAACTCTCTGTCGATTCGTCATGCGATTCAGTTCGCGCTTATGCTGGGCATTACAGCGGTGGCCGGTTCTTTGGCAGTTGCTGCCGATCTTGACCCCAAAGCCATCTCCATCACATTGCCGGAAAACATCAAATGGGTCGCCAATAACAACGGCGGGGAAAGCGCCGTGCTGGTGGGTGACCCTTCCAAGCCGGGCTTGTATGTTGTGCTGACCAAATGGAAAGCGCACCACAACAGTCGTCCGCATTTTCATCCCAATGACCGGTTTATTACTGTCTTGTCGGGAACATGGTGGGTCAATACCGGCCCCAAATATGACCCGGATGGCATGAAACCGGTGCCTGCCGGCAGCTTCGTCACGCATTACGGCAAGGAGATTCACTACGACGGCGCGAAAGACGGCGATGCGGTTTTGCAAATCGTTGGCATAGGGCCGGCAACATCAACTTCGGCTGAAACGAAGTAAGCGTGCCGCGCAGAAAACTTAACAGAAACTTTTACTTTAATTGCAGACTCAAGGAGAAATAATAAATGAAATACAGAATCAAACCGTTGCTAACTTCCCTCGTCGTTGCTTTGTCGGTCACTGTTTTGACGCAAGAAGCCTTTGCCGATGCCAAGCCGGAAACTCTGATTAAATTTCGCCAGTCGGCCTTTTCGGTAGTCGGCTGGCATTGCTCGCGCATCAAGAGCAATATTGATGGAAAGTACAGTAAAGATGAAGTGGTGAAGTCCGCCACCGCAATTGCCAGCATTGTGAATGGCGACCTTTTCCCGCAATTTGCAGCAGGTACTGATCAGGGCAAGGGCTGGCATGACACCGCGGCCAAGTCCGAGCTGTTCAGCAATAATAAACGCTTTGCCGAACTGGCCAGCAACCTCAGCAAGGACTCCGGCGATCTGGCCAAGTTGGCCGCGACCACGGATGATGTGGCAGTTATAAAGACGCAGTTTGGCAAAGTGGCGCAGTCGTGCAAAGCCTGCCACGACGATTTCCGCCGCAAGGACTTTTAGATAGTCAACTTGGTTGCGGGGGAAATTAATATTCAATTTGAAGAGGATCTCTTCCCGCATAAACCAATTTTTTATAACCATATCAATTTATATTGGTTGTAGGCTGTTAATAATTCACCTATTTTGCTGCGGTACCGGATCAGATTCCAGACTAAAGGTGTATTTATGAAAACAAGTCAATCACAAGCTTCATCAGTTCCATTAATTCAGCAAAAATCATTTTCGCTGAATTCTGCAACGGACAGTTTTTATACCGGGTTTTCGAAGTTTAAAATACTTGTCATGCCTGGATTGCATGGCAGTGAACACGAGCACTGGCAGTCATTCTGGGAGTTAAAGTATCCTGAATTTCAGCGCGTTCATCAAGCCGACTGGGAAAGTACTGACTTGGATATTTGGGCTAAACGCCTTATCTCTTCGGCTCAGGGGCAGTCGCGCCCGGTGATAGTTGTTGCTCATAGCTTTGGCTGCCTTGCCACTATTCGAGCGTCGGCACTTGTGCCCGGTCTGATCGCGGGAGCGTTATTGGTGGCACCGGCCGACCCCTTTCGTTTTGGTGTCGATTCGCTTTTGCCAAATGCCTCTCTCGGTTTTCCAACCATTGTGGTTGCCAGCACCAATGATCCTTTCATGGATTCAGTTAAAGCAAAACATTGGGCAAATCAGTGGGGCAGCCAAATGTTGACGCTAATCGGAGCCGGCCATATCAATGTGGAATCGGGATTCCGCAGATGGCCGGCGGGTCTGGATTTATTGGATTCTGTTTGCGAACAGGTTGAAAATTTATAGTTTTGCAATTGGGTTTCCTTTGCATAATTTTGTAGAAAAATTAATTTTTTTATCATCAGGAATAGAAAATGAATACATCTCACACACGAATTTTTTTTAGTATTGCTGCAATCATTTTTGGTGTGGCGGCAGCTCAGGCAGCAGACCAGCCGGCGGATATCAAGCCAGCCAAGGTCGCCGAGCCGCCGCGTCAACCACAGGATTTCAGCAAGGTCGAAATCAAGACCACCAAGCTCGCCGATGATTTCTATACACTCGAAGGGCAAGGCGGAACCATCAGCGTGTTAACCGGCCCTGATGGGATACTGTTGGTCGATTCCCAGTTTGCACCGCTCACGGAAAAACTGGTCGCAGCCATCAAAAAGATTTCCGATAAACCGATCCGCTTTTTGGTAAACACGCACGTTCACGGAGACCATACAGGCGGCAACGAGAATTTTGCCAAGCTTGGCGTCACCATCTTTTCGCGCGAGCAGTTACGCAACCGCCTGGCTCACCCCAGTCCCGCACCTGATGGCACACCGGGGAAACCGGCACCTGCGGTGGCATTGCCTGTAGTGACCTATGATGACCCGGTCACGCTGCATCTGGATGGTGAAGATGTACTCCTGTTGCCTATCCGTAAAGCACACACCGATGGTGACACGCTGGTGAGCTTCCCCGGACACAACATCCTTGCAGTTGGCGACTATTTCCGTAGCGTGGGTTACCCGATAGTCGATCTGAATAATGGTGGCAGCCTTGCGGGCATACTCGAAGGTCTTAAAGCGACCATTGACCGTGCCAATGCCAATACCAAAATTATCCCCGGTCACGGTCCCATTACAGATCGAAACGGCCTGATCGCCCAACGTGATCTGATACTGGCCGCGCGCGACAAGGTGGCCGCATTGGTTGCCCAAAACAAAACTGTCGATGAAGTCATCGCCGCCAAACCAACGGCGGACTTTGATGCTCGTGTCCCCCAAAGCGCCCAATCTTCAGAACGCTTTATTAAATGGCTTTATGCCGAAGTGAAGGCGGGACATTAACTCCGAACTTGGAGTATCGGCTCTATACGACGTAATTAACCCAAACACTTACAATTTATAAATTTTGATGATCGCTTTGGATTTTTAACTGAAATTTTCTGGAGATGAAAATGCTAAATAAATTTACAGTGCATTGCATAAATTGGAATGCGGGAGCGGAATTGTTGAATGAAGTTCGGGTTGCCGCTCAACCGCCCGAACTTTTTGGAGTTATAGAAAATGTTGCCGACAATCTGGACCAATCAAGTCGTCATGCACTTGCAATAACAGATAGCGGTAAAATAATCGGGTGCGCCCGCATTACGTCGGATTGGCTTATTGACCGTATAGTCGTTCTGCAACAAGAAGGTCGAAGTCAGATAGAGGCCGCCTTGGTTGAAATTTTATGCGATTATGCATGTCAGATGGGAGGGGAAGTAAAAAACTCTCTGGGCCATTTATTAAATGAGCGCGCGTATCCAACGTTGCTTGCCGCATAAGCTGTAATTAGAATAGTTGCATTCGGACGGATTTGATTTGGCTATTTTATCGATCCGTCAGTTGCAGATATGTAAATCTTGTTAGTATTAAAGTAAATAACCCAAGGTTATTAGTTGAAAATCTTGGCCCTACCAATTCGTATATAAATATTGCATTATGAAAAAATCAAAAATCAACTCCTTGTTTCTCATCTTCGTAATCTCCTTGGCAGCAACAGCCAATACCCTTGCCGGGACTTTCGCCAATAATTCATGGACACCGTCAGGTTGCGGCCCGGTACCAGTCCAGCCAAAAGTCGAATCCACTAATATAGATGCCTACAACCGTAGCGTTGAGGTAGTAAATAGCTATCGGAAGAGTATACGTACCTACCAGGAATGCATGATCCAGGAAGCCAATAGCGATATCAAAACCATCACAAAATCAGCAAATGATGCACAGCTTGCAACCAAAAGTGCCGATGAAAAAGTCCTTGCTGAAATAAAAGCCGCAGATAAGAAACTGGGCAATTAATGATTTTTTCATGAAATCAAAATGGCTCAATATTTTCGCGCTGGTTTTGGTCGTTGCGGCGATTGCGCTGGTGGGATTCAAAAATATCAAGCGAGACAAAGGACAGCCGATCCTCAATGTTTCCTATGATCCCACGCGCGAGTTATACAACGAGATCAACCAAAAATTCATTGCCAAATATGAGGAAGACACAGGCTCACGGATAGGCGTTGTGCAATCCCATGGCGGCTCGACACGTCAGGCAAAAGCTGTCGCCGGTGGCTTGGCTGCGGACGTTGTCACTTTGGCACTTCCTTCCGATATTGAAACGCTGGTGGCACATGGTCTTGTCAACAAAGATTGGCAGGATCGATTTCCCAACCATGCACAACCCTACTCTTCAACCATTGTATTTGTTGTCAGAAAAGCAAATCCGAAACATATCAAAGACTGGCCGGATTTAATCGGCCCTGATGTCACCATCATCACCCCCGACCCCAAGACCTCCGGCAACGGTAAACTCAGCTTCCTGGCTGCTTGGGGATCGGTTATTTTCAGAGGTGGCAGCGAAGATCAGGCGCGCAACTTTATCGGTCAATTTTATGAGCATGTGCCGGTATTGGGACAGGGCGCACGCGACTCAACCACGACGTTTTCACTTGAAGGTGTAGGTGACGTTCACCTGACTTGGGAAAACGAGGCAATACGCGAAGTGAATGCCTCAAAGGGAGAGTTGGAGATCGTTTATCCACCGGTCAGCATCCGGGCTGAACCCAGTGTCGCGGTTGTTGATGCCAATGTGGCACTACACAAATCCGCTCCCGCAGCCAAGACCTACCTTGATTTTTTATTCACTGATACGGCGCAGGAAATATTGGCCAAAAACGGGTACCGGTCATTCAATCCGGAGATTCTAAAGAAACATAAAGATATATTGCCGGAAATTTCTCTTTTCCCGGTAACATTAATCGCCAAGGATTGGGGCGATGCCCAGACAAAATTTTTTGGGGATAACGGGGTATTCGACACCCTACGAAAATCGGGCAGTTCATCCCGTTCCTCAAATGAATAATTCTTCCCAATATTGACCCATGAGTTCATTTGCTGACTTTAAAATTAATTACAACTGGGATACCGCCAAAAGCGATCTTGTTGCCGGAGCAACTGTTGCGGCAATCGCAATTCCTCAAGCAATGGCTTATGCGCTTATTGCAGGTGTAGACCCTAGATTCGGGCTTTACTCGGCAATTGTCGTTACGATCATCGCATCAATATTTGGCTCGTCTTCGCAAATAATCAACGGGCCGACCAATGCAATTTCGTTGCTGGTATTCGGCTCGCTGGTTGCCTTTGATGAACGTTTCGATGCCTATCAGGCGATGTTTCTATTGGCCATTATTGTAGGCATTATTCAAATATTCATCGCGATATTCAAACTTGGCGACCTGACGCGCTATGTTTCAGAATCGGTCATTCTCGGCTTCATGGCCGGTGCCGGTGTCCTTGTGGCGGTCGGACAAACCGGTAATTTTTTGGGCGTTTCAAAAAAAGCGGCGGGTGATCAATCAGTCGCGGTGCAACTATGGGAAACTTTAACTAAAAGCGGTGCGTTCAATTGGTATGCGATTGCTCTCGGTGTCGGGACGATCATTCTGGTTCTTCTTTTGCGCCGCGTGATCAATAAATATAAGTTGCCCCAGTTGGATATGCTGTTGGGCTTGGTTACGGCCACACTTGTTGCAGCAATCTTTCACTGGTCGGTTCCTGATGCCGCAAACAAAACGATCGTCTCCGTCATCGGCACAGTACCCGCAGCGCTTCCGTCGTTTCACATCCCTGAAATAAATTTTGACTGGATTCCAAAACTGTTGAGTAGCGCCGTCGCAATTTCTTTGCTGGGCCTTTTGGAAGCGCTTGCTGTCGCAAAATCGATTGCCACTTATACGCGCCAACCTCTGGATTACAATCGTCAGTGTCTGGCGGAAGGTATAGCAAATCTGGGCGGCGGATTTTTTCAGAGCTTGCCGGGTTCAGGTTCGCTGACACGCTCTTCCATTAATTTTCAAGCTGGCGCGCTTACCAGAATGTCAGGAATCTACTCTGGCTTAATTGTTGGTGTCGTCGTATTGCTGTTTGGTCCCTATGCACGCTTTATTCCCAAAGCGGCGCTCGCGGGAATGCTGTTTATTATCGCGGCACGCTTGATAGACTGGAAACGTCTCGGCTATGCAGTCAAAGCCTCCTGGTTTGATGCGTCGCTGGTTTTGGTGACTGCTCTTTCCGCGATATTCATCAGTGTTGATGAGTCGATCCTCATCGGCGTGGGATTGTCTGTGTTGATGTTTGTGCCGCGTGCGTCCAAATTGAATATTCGGGAATTAGTAGTTACCTCCGAGCGTGTTGTACGCGAGATACAACCAGCCGATCAGAGAATACATTCATTACGAATCTACGATTTTGAAGGCGAGCTTTTCTTCGGTGCAGCCCCGGAACAGGATGGATATCTTGAGGATATCAAGGAACAATCCGTGCATGCCGGGATTAAATATCTGGTTTTGCGTTTCAGACGTACCCGGAATCCGGATGTAGTCGCCATCGAGCATATTGAACGCTTCTTGCGGGATGCCGAAAAGATTGGCATCACTGTGCTATTGGCGGGAGTTCGTCCCGACTTGGCCAAAATTCTGTCTAACACCGGGGTGCTGAGCTGGCTTCCTGCCGACCGAATCTATCTGGAAGAAGATGAGCAGTATTCGGCGACTATCAAAGCAGTCCGGCACGTTTACTCTCTACTCGATCAAGATGGGTTAGAAAATCAATCCGACATCAGCAAGGGCGAAACGCTTTATTATTTGGTGTGAAAATTCGACTGCTCAGGTTATAAAAACAGGGGCAGAAATAAAGCCGTTCTTAGCTATAGATACACCGCTCAAGCCACTCTGTGAACGTGTCGATCGCCACTGGCTTGCTAAACAGATACCCTTGATACGCCATGCAATCGTGCTGTTTTAAAAATGCCAATTGTGCTTCTGTTTCTACCCCCTCGGCGATTACGTCAAAGCCGAAATTTTGGGCCATATCGATGATGGTCTGTACCAGAATGGCATCTTTGCGGTCAACGGTGACATTGCGCACAAAGCTTTGGTCTATTTTGATCTGGTCTAGCGGCAGTAGTTTTAAATAGGACAGTGACGAATAGCCGGTTCCAAAATCGTCGAGCGACAGCGTCACGCCCAGCGCTTTCAGTGCATGCATTTTTTCTACCACATCGTTCACATCATCCAGTATTACGCCCTCGGTTAATTCCAGTTTAATGCGTGACGCATCGAGATTAAATTTATGCAGAAGTGTATAAATTCTGGAGACAAAATCCGGCTGGCGAAATTGCTGGGGGCTAACGTTAACTGCGAGGCTCAAATCGCGGGTAATGCGCTGCTTGGACCATTCGGCAAGCTGGCGGGAAGCTGTTTCCAAAACCCAATTGCCGATGTCTAAAATAAGCGCACTTTCTTCGGCCACCGGAATAAATTCCGCGGGCGAGACCATGCCCCGCAGCGGATGTTCCCAGCGTATCAGCGCTTCTGCGCCCAACGGTCGGTTGCTATTATCCATCTGAACCTGATAATGCAGAATGAACTGCTTTTCTTTGATCGCCAAACGCAGGTCGGACTCCATCGCGGTGCGCGCCTCAACGGCCTGTTGCATGACCGGATCATAAAATCGTACCGCATTGCGTCCCGCATCTTTGGCTTGATACATCGCCACATCGGCATATTTGAGCAAAGAATCCACGCTTTGCTCGTCCCCTTTGAACAGGCATACCCCGATGCTGGGAGAGCTGTGATGAATGCGTTCGTTCAACACATATGGCAGGGCCAGCGAGGAACGAATTTTATCCGCAATGTGTGCAATGTTTTGGGTAACTCTTTCGTTTTCGCTACCAATGCTTTCGATCAGCACGACGAACTCATCCCCGCCCAATCTAGCCACGGTGTCCACACTGCGCACACAGGTGCGAATGCGCTCTGCCACTTCGATCAACAGCAAGTCGCCATAGCTGTGTCCGAAGCTATCGTTGATCATTTTAAATCTATCCAAATCAAGGAACAGAACAGCGCCATACAGACAGGTACGAGAAGAAAGTGCCAGTGCGGAATGAAAACGATCCAGCAGCAAACGCCGGTTGGGCAGCTTGGTGAGTGAATCGTAAAAAGCCAGATTGAGAATTTCTTCCTGCGCTTTTTTGCGTTCACTGAGATCGCTAAAAATACCGACGTATTGCATGGTCTTGCCTTGCCCGTCTTTAACCGCCGTGATCGTTATCCATTTGGGATAAATTTCGCCGTTCTTGCGCTTGTCCCATATCTCGCCGGTCCAAGAGCCTTTGGTCCGAATTGACAGCCACATCTGATCATAAAACGCCTTGTCGTGGCGGCCGCCACTCAGCATGCGCGGGTTTTTCCCCAGCACCTCTTCAACCGAGTAGCCGGTAATGTCATGAAAAGCCTGATTGGTGCGAATGATGTTGGCATCTATATCGGTGATGATGATGGCCTCATGCGTTTCGAATGCCGCCGCCGCGATACGCAGCATGTTCTCGTTGTTCTTGCGTTCGGTGATGTCGCGTGAAATGGAAAACAGGCTGACGACTTTGCCATCAATATCAAATTCAGGAACGATGCGGCGCTCAAAATGGACTTCGGCTCCATTTGGGCGCAGCGAAGTCACCTCCATAGTGACCGGTTCGCCTGTTTCAAGCGCGGTCAGAAGTTTGTCTTCATATTCGGATGATTTTGCCAAAGACATCAGGCCCGGCAATTCGGCGGGTGAGCGGTTAAGGACATCTTCGGCAAAAAGGCCGGTTGCCTTTTCCCAGGCTAAATTGACGTAAGTACGCCGCAGGCTGCGATCATAGCGTACGATCATATCCGGCGAGTTATCTGCCAACGAACGAAACTTTCTCTCCTGTTCGTGCGAATTTTTCTCCAACTTGTTGCGTTCGGCAGCGTCCACGAATGAGTCCTCTGTATCCACTATTATAAACACATAAAGGGTCGAGGACTTCGATGCATGAACCGATTAGATTTAGATTGCTTAGCTGATTTTTGAATAAGTTCAGGGGACAATTTCGCGGTACACGGCTGCGTGATTATCAGCAACCAAAGTCTGCATCTGCTGCAAGAACAGCAGTTCTTACGGCTCAATTCTGCTATTCATTTGTTTGCTTAATCAACAATTCTATAAGTATTCAATTGGTTGCCAATTTTAACGATAATTTTTTCGACTCTTGCAGTTGACATGCAGGTTGGCGCATAACTTGCTGCGCAATGAAACTGGGTTCAATTCATTGAACACACCCTAAATGAAATGACTTTTTTCGGAGGAAAATAAATGATGTCAGTTTCCGGTTCAGTTTATATTCGCGGGATGCGTGGTCTGTCCATGCTTGCCATCGCGACAGTTGCTGCATTCACCGCTATTGAAGCAAATAGTGCAGAAGTCAAAAACAGTGTTGAAGTCAGTCCGCTGCAAGCATCTGTAGATACACTCGGCGTTGCCAAGTTAAAATCGATAGAATTTTCCGGCACAGGGCGTTGGTTTCAATTTGGTCAAGCCCCGAGCCCTACTACTCCCTGGCCCCCATTTGATGTCAGCAACTACACCGCGACGATAGACTATGACAAAGCTGCGGCACGCATACAAATCACCCGCAAACAAGTCGTTGAAGCAGGCCGTTTGCGCCCCGCATCGGTTGAACAAAAAGCCGACCAGTATGTTAGCGGCACATACGCCTGGAATGTTGGGGGTACTCCGGCCACTGCGCAACCACAACAGGCAGCATTGGAAGAACGCGTAACAGAAATCTGGACAACACCTCAGGGTTTTCTCAAGGCTGCGCAATCCAATAAAGCGACTGTAAAAAATACTGCAACAGGTCTGGAAGTCTCCTTCACTATAGGCAGCAATCGCTACGTTGGAACAATCAACCAGCAAAACCAGGTTGATCATGTCCGCACCTGGATCGACAATCCTATCATCGGCGACACCTTGGTTGACTACACCTACTCGGATTATAAAAATACGAATGGCGTATTATTTCCCTCGCACATTTTGCGCGTACAGGGTGGCTACCCGGTATTGGATCTGAATATTTCCTCGGTAACTGCAAATCCTGCAGCCAATATCAATGTTCCAACCGAAGTTAGTACCGCCCCTGCACCCAAAATTACGGTTACTTCCGACCAGCTTGCTTCCGGTGTTTTCTACCTCAGAGGGGGCACTCATCACAGCGTAGCGATCGAGCAAAACGATCACGTTATATTGGTTGAGGCACCGCTGAATGAAGCCCGCTCCGAAGCGCTGATTGCTAAAATTAAAGAGATCATTCCAAACAAGCCAATTCGTTTCGTGGTCAATACGCACCAACATTTTGACCATTCCGGTGGTCTGCGTACTTTCGTGGATACGGGTGCAACCATCGTCACGCACCAGGTAAACAAAGCATATTACGAAAAAGCCTGGACAGGACAACACACTATCAGCCCTGACCGCTTGTCAAAATCTCAAAAATCAGCCAAGTTTATAACTTATACCGATGAGTATGAGTTAACTGACGGTCATCGATTGGTGGAAATCTTTCAAATTGCAAACAGCGGACACAACGATGCTTTCTCGTTGATCTATCTGCCGGCAGAGAAAATTCTGATCGAAGCAGATGCATTTACGCCAACCGCAGCCGGTGCACCTCTCCCCTCGCCAATCAACCCTTATACAGTCAATCTGTATGACAACATCAAACGCCTAAATTTGAATGTCGATCAGATCGCCGCGTTACACGGTCCGCGTGTGACGAAGTTAGCCGACCTTAAAGCAGCTATCGGGCAGTAAGTAAATTAGTTAGTTAACATCTTCAATCGAAATAACGGGACGCAGGATTTATTCTGCTGTCCCGTTGCTTTGTCTAATATCAGCCAGCTTCATATTTTCCAGCAACGACCTTGGCAAAGGGGTATTGGCATTCCGAGTAAATACCCATTAAAAGATTGGCTCTATACAAGTGGATTAACAGCCTCAAAACCTTAATTTAAGCCACAGAGAACACAGAGAGAGTAAAGGAATACACACTTTTGAGACCTCACCCAAAAGGTTAATTGTGTTCTCGTTACAACCGTTTTTCCTCTGTGATCTCTGGGTTCTCTGTGGCTAATATGTTTTTTATGATAAATAGAAGAAACTTGCTGTCGGAAGCTTATAGTGATGCGTCTAATGCTCCGCCAAATTTGAACTCAAAAACTTCTCCACGGCCTTGAGCGTATCCAACCGATCACGCCCCCGACTCAAATAATGGTCTGCTTCCTCCAAATAAAGCACTTCGGCAGGTTTCCCGGCTTTGCGCAAAGCTTTATCCATCACCTCGGTTTGAGCGACAGGTACCGTGTAATCTTTGCGACCATGTACCAGCAACAGGGGAATGCGAATGCGTTCCACATTTTGTACCGGTGAATTTTTCACCAGTTTGGCGGAATCGGTTCCAATGCGCGGAACGTTGATGTCGCTGAAAAGAAAGTTATTGTACCGTTCTATCAGCAGTTCCAAGTCGGTGACTGGTGCAATCGCAACTGCGCAGCGATAAAGCTCAGGCTCTTTCACTGCGCCCATAAGGGCTGCATATCCGCCATAACTGCTTCCTACGATTGCAATGCGGGTGGGATCGGCCAATTTCTGATTTACCAGCCAGTGCGTGCCATCAGTTACATCGTCCTGCATTGCCAAGCCCCACTGTTTCTGACCGGCAACCTCGAATGCGGCACCATAACCCGTGGAGCCGCGAAACTGGGGTTGAAATACGCCATAGCCGCGACTGGCAAGGAACTGGACTTGATAATCGAAGCCGGGAATATCGTGGGCTGTCGGGCCGCCATGCGGCAGAACGACGAAGGAAATCTGCTTACCCGAACCGAAAAAATAGCTTGGCGGCAAAGTGAGCAGCGCGGGAATATCAAGACCATCACGAGCTTTGTAGGATACTAACCGTGTTGGGGCAATTTGGGATGGCTCCAGTACAGGGTAGGTTTCGACCACTGGAGAGAGCACAGGTCGGCCAGTGCTGCGGTCTAACAGCCAAAAAGCGGAAGGCTCGTTTCCCTTGGTGACATGTACCAAAACACGCTTGCCATCAGTACTCAGGTCGACAATGTCGTTGCTGGAATCAGCGAGCGCTTTGTTGATCACTTTTGCTTCTCGCGCGTAAGTAGCATCCAGGTATACTGGCGATATATTGGAAAACAGGCGATAACCGATCAAATGTCCCTCCCTTTCAATGGGATCCACCCCGCCACGGGGGTTATCAGCCACGGTGCGAATGAAGGAATTAGTCGGCACATCGAATTCGTACAGGGCTACAGCTCCATTTTGGTGATTTGATTGCACGTAAATCCTATTGGGATTGCCCTCGACAAAGGCCACCGGGTTGAAAATCCGCCAGCTGTTAACCTCATGTGGCTGGATGGTGTACCAAGAGTTATTAGACAAACTTCGCACCTGGAAATCCTTCGTCCTGCCGTCGAGTTCCAGTCCCAAGCGTACATTGCCAGCCGCATCGGCATGCCACTTCACTACATTTCCATGTTGATGGGCAATGGTTTCCAAGCGCCCTGTATTCACGTCCACGCGAACCACTTCCGGATATTTTATTTTCGAATCCAGACTGCCTATCTGGCTTACTCCTGACAATGAATTATGCAGCTCACGCGCAATAGCCGGCAGCTCAATCAGGATGTGATTTTCGTCGTTGGGTAGCAGGCTGACAATTGTGTCCTGTGTCTGGGGAATATAGGTTGAATACAAATCCGGATTGATCAGATTCAATCCATTGCTTCCATCCGCATCAATGGCGATCAGTCTGGTATCAACTGTCGGGTTGAGCGGGTTGCGCAAAGAATAAAAAACCATTCCGACAAGCAGTCGCCGGTTAGTTTTCCAGATAATCCATTTCGGTTCAAAATCCCCCGTTGTAATCACTTGAGATTTGTTATCGCTTAAATTCCTCACCACCAACGCATTGCGGCCTTTTACCGGAGCAATCAGGGCGAGCAGCGTTCCATCGGGTGACAGGTGTGCTGCACTAACGCCGGGCAGCGCCGCATATACGTCAACTGATGCGGCTTTGACCACCTGCGGCACTGCCGAGGCCGGTTCGGATTGCGCCTGAAAACTTGTCGACAGCATCCATACGGTAAACAGAAAAAAATAATTGGCGCGAGAAAAGTTCATTTGCGTATCCTCAAGATAAATTAGACAATCACTGCAAGTCATATGCCAACGTAAAAAGACCTCAGCATGGTCTTTGCGGCAAATTTCAGTGTTGAATTTGGTGCAGTCATTGCTTCGCATCAGATGATATTGCAACAGCTAACAGTAAAATAGCTAAACATCTCCAAACGGTTAACTGCTCCACTAGTAAATATGTTCAATTTTCTCGAATCCCTCATCCGTGGCACACGCGCCCACAAAGCAGAAACACCTCCAAGTGGGCTGCTGTCTTTCTACTGGCATTTCATCAGGCAAACGCCTTGGCCTTATGTAGCGATGGTGGCAACAAGTCTGTGTGTCGCGTTGGCGGATATGTGCATCCCAGTTTTTATCGGAAAGTTGGTGGCGCTGATGGCGGAGCAAGATCGCGCAGCGGCTTTGACGGCACATGCTTCAATTTTGTTGCTCATGTTGTTGGTGGTGTTGATCGGGCGGCCATTGCTTCAGTTCGCCGATATCGCCATACGTCACAACGCGCTGATGCCGGGCGCCACCAGTCTGGTGCGCTGGCAGAGCCATTGGCATGTGGTGCGGCATAGCTGGCCATTTTTCCAGAAAGACTTTGCCGGACGCATCGCGAACCGTGTTATGCAGACAGCCCAATCACTGCGCGATAGCGTGATGTCGGCAATCCGCGCGGTGTTATATCTTTCCACCTATGGAATTTTGACACTGGTGTTGATCTCCAGTTTCGATTGGCGACTGACCGTGCCAACCTTGCTTTGGTTAGTGGCCTATGTAATTTTTCTGCGCTTCTTTGTGCCGCGCTTGCGTGAACTGGCCAAACAAAGTTCGGATGTTCGCTCGAAGGTGATGGCACGCGTAGTCGACAGTTATACCAACATTTTGACTGTCAAATTATTTGCCCGTGTTGGCGATGAGGACGCCTACGTGCGCGAGGTTCTGGACGAGCATCAGACTGCTATCGCCCGGCATATGCGCATGACCAGTCGCTTTATGTTTACCTTGCAGTCATTGAACGCAGTATTACTGGTGAGTACATCGGTGATCGGCATAAATCTGTGGGCGCGAGGGCTGATCAGTGCCAGTCAGGTCGCCACCGCATTGCCATTGGTATGGCAAATTACGAGCATGGCCGGTTGGGTTTCGTTTGAAATTGCGGGTATCTTCGAAAATATCGGCGTTGTCCAGGATGGCATGGAAACAATATCCGTACCTCACACCCTTGTTGATGAAAAAGATGCCAAACCGCTCGCTGTTACACGAGGCGAAATTTGCTTTGAGCAGGTGAGTTTCAGTTATGGACAAAGCAAACCGGTGATCGACAACATCGATCTTGTTGTGCATCCCGGTGAGCGTATCGGTTTGATTGGCCGTTCCGGTGCCGGCAAGTCAACACTGGTTAACCTGTTGTTGCGTTTTTTCGACATTGAGCACGGGCGCATTACTATTGACGGACAGGATATCAGGCACATCACACAGGAAAGTTTGCGCACACAGGTGGGGTTGGTCACGCAGGATACTTCACTACTGCACCGCTCGATTGCCGATAACATCCGATATGGTCGTCCGCAGGCAACACAAGCCGAGATCGAGGCGGCGGCGCGCAAGGCACAGGCTCACAATTTCATTATGGGCTTGCGCGACTGGAATGGCCGTGAGGGCTATGAGGCCCATGTGGGCGAGCGTGGCGTAAAACTTTCCGGCGGACAACGCCAACGTGTGGCGATTGCGCGCGTCATTTTAAAAAATGCGCCTATCCTGTTGCTGGATGAAGCGACTTCGGCACTCGATAGCGAAATCGAAGCCAGCATTCAGGAGCAACTGATCGGCTTGATGGACGGTAAGACAGTAATCGCAATCGCCCATCGTTTATCTACCATTGCACGACTGGATAGACTGATTGTGCTCGACCAAGGCAAAATCGTTGAGCAGGGTACACACCATGAGTTGTTGAACAAGCATGGACTCTATGCCGCGTTGTGGCAACATCAGTCGGGAGGCTTTCTGGCAGAAGTGTTGCCCGAAATATCCGATTCTTTATCTACAGTTTGAGCAAGCGTAGGATGGGTTGAACGCAGCGATACCCATCGCCAAACTTGAAAACTGATGGGTATCGCGTTGCTCCACCCATCCTACATACTGAATTGCGAACCAGTGCTTCAGGTCAATATATAATGTTCGTCCCGCGAGACACCATTTATTACAAGATAACATTACGTTTTTATGAGCATTGAACAATCTTCGCAACAGCCATCACTTTTTATTCGCCTTCTCAAAACGTTGTTGTCTCGATTTGGACAAGTTACAGTCAATGGTGCGGAATATTTGGATGGGGATGCAGAAGGCAAGATCGTAGTTTGTAACCACGTTGGCTGGGCCGATCCATTGTGGGTGGGATACGCTGCCCTACCCCGAACATTGCATCAAATGGCAAAGAAGGAACTCTTTGACAATCCGATCACGGGTTGGTTTGTCCGAATCGGCGGCGGTTTCCCAATTGATCGTTCCCGACCATCAGCTACGACTATCAAGCAAGTGATTTCATTGGTTCAGGAAGGCAAGCTCGTTTTGATTTTTCCACAGGGAACCCGCACCCGCGCCCAAGCGGAAGCAAAGCGTGGTGCCGCAACTATCGCTTTGCATGCAAAACGGAAAATAGTGCCGGCACTCTATGAAGGTCCGGAAAGGATTCGTTTTGTCCATCTATTTTGCAGGCCAGCTATCCGGGTTAGCTTCGGTGTTCCGATTGAAATAGCACAAGATGCACCCACAGACAAAGAAGCCGCCATAAGGCTTTCGGCAGAAATTACCAAGGCGCTCGATGTTCTTAACTCGCATCCGGATGCTATGACTCTGTTGATTTGATTTTGTCTGCCAAAAGGCCGCTGTTAGAGAAAGTTTTTGCCGACCAGGAACTTTTGCGGCAGGCAATATGTCTGACTCGCAACTATTTCGCGCAAAAGATATGGGGAGATTATTTATGAAAAAATGGATTCGTGACAATCGAGGTTTCCTTGTTTTTATTCTGCTGTTCAGCGTATTTCGCACGGCCATTGCGGACTGGAATCCAATTCCTTCCGGTTCCATGCGCCCCAATATACTCGAAGGCGATGTTGTACTGGTCAATCGAATCGCTTACGACCTTAAGTTCCCTCTGACTGATGTTGTGCTAGCACATCTTGGCGACCCACAAAGAGGCGATATCGTTACTTTCACCTCTCCGGCAGACGGGAAGCGATTGATAAAACGTTTGGTGGCACTACCGGGCGATGTGGTTGAAATGCGTGGAAAGCAACTGATCATCAATGGCATTCAGGCAGATTATAAATTACTGAATGTTGCATCCGAGCCAATTAATAATAGCTCTACTCTTCCCGTCCAACATCTTACTGAAAGATTTGATGATACGCAGCGCACGATCCAATGGCTTCCGGACTTGTCGCGTGCCTCAAACTTCGGGCCGGTCATTATCCCTGAGAATCAATACCTGATGCTGGGTGACAACCGGGACAATAGCGCAGATTCACGTTACATCGGATTCATTCAGCGAAAAGCACTGATCGGACGTGCCGAGCGTATCCTCGTTTCCGCTGCGATCCTGGATAATTGGATTCCGCGCGCGGAGCGCTTCGGTAAATCACTTTATTGATTCAATTCCGGTACTGATAGATTACGCCGTCAACAAGACGAGCTTTTCGTTCTTGCAGTTTAGCGACTGCAATTACACCAAATACCCTAAATGTTTTGGAGAAACTATAGATGCGATATCTCGTCACCATAAGTTGTTTAGTAGCCGCAATCATTCTGTATGGCTTTGGTGCCTACTTTAGCGCTTCCATTTTCGGTATTGCAGGAGTTTTATTTGAGTTAACTTTTTGGAAACGAATATTTTCACGCAGCAAGCGTAGGATGGGTTGAACGCAGTGATACCCATCGCCAAACTTGAAAAATGATGGGTATTGCGTTGCTCAACCCATCCTACACACTACAAATCCTGTCATGGAAATTATCAAAGCATCCATATCAGATGTTCAAACAGTGATGAGTCTGCTTTCAGCCTGCAATAGTGAGCTGCGCAATCGCGGCATTTACCAATGGGACAATCAATATCCAAACATTGGGGCGCTAAGTTTGTTTGCAGGTACTGCACCGAAAAGATACTTTGGCATATTTCGGAAGAATTGCTGTGGTGATTGCCACATCATGCATTGACATGGTAATGCGGTCGCATTACCATGTGTGCATTCATTCCCAATTGGAGAGTGCCATGACCGCAACACTCGAAACCGATTCCACGCTTACTGACCGTTATCAAACCACGGTGCCCGAAACGGTTCGCCGCGCACTCAAGCTGCGCAAGCGCGACAAGATACATTATTCAATTCTTCCCGATGGTGCGGTCTTGCTGACACGTGCTGATCATGCCGAGGGTGAAGACCCGGTGTTGGGGCAGTTCTTAAACTTTTTGGCACACGATATTGCCGACCATCCGCAACGGCTTCAGGCGATTGATTCAGGTTTGGTGCAGCGCATCCAGTCATTGGTCGGTCATGCGGCAGTGGATATTAATGCGCCTCTGTCGGCAGAAGACGAATGAGCGATGGCAGTTTGTCGCCCTTGGTTGTTAACGGTTGGACGATCTTCGCGCATCCGCTATTTCTTGATCAAGTTGAAACGCTGATCCGGCAGGTTGAAGCGCACAAGAAGAAAGATGCGGTTGGCTATCTAAAGAAAAATGCATCCAAACGTCTGGCTGCCATTGCCAAGCTGGCTTTTGAAGACATTCCGCAAGACCCCGGTCGAGCCGAGTACCGGCAGGGCAATACGCTGGGCGATGAACACAAGCATTGGTTTCGCGCCAAGTTTTTTCAGCAATATCGCCTGTTTTTTCGTTACCACGCTTCAAGTAAAGTGATCGTCTATGCGTGGGTGAACGATGAGGATACCAAGCGGGCATACGAGAGCAGCGATGATGCCTATCGGGTATTTCGTAAAATGCTGGAGATCGGGCATCCTCCTGGTGACTGGGGCCAACTTCTGGCTGAGGCATGTGCGCAATCAGGACGCTTGCAGAAAATCGGCACGAAGGTGTGACGCCAGTCGCATACCCAATTTATTACCAAAGCGAGATTAGTTATGTTTGACTCAATACGATCTTTGTTTCAGCGCCTTGCAGCTGTAGTCGATTTTTGTTCACTGCGGGTGCTTGATGAAACCAGTGAATACATCTCGCTGCGCCAAAGTGTGTTGCAACCCATATCAACCGGTACGGATCGTGGCTTGATGGTGACCGTTATTCATCGTGGAGGTTACGGTTATGCGGCAACCTGCGATTTGTCCGAATCAGGTTTAAAACAAGCAATTGCCCGTGCGCAATCATGGGCAGAAGTGAGCGCGGGTCGCTCGGTAACGGATTACTCCAAGATTGCCCTACCGCATTCCACAGGACGCTATCGCAGTCCGGGCTCAGTCAATAGCCCGTCTTTATCGCAACGCGAAATTATTGATCTGTTGCAAGCTGAATCGGAAAGCTGCCGCATTGACGCGCGTATTGTTGATTGGGAGGCTTCATTGTGGACGGTAACCGCTGACCAGCTATACCTGACGGCTGATGGCAGCGATATTTTGCAGCAGTTTCGCTACGTGATGCCGAACCTTTCCGTTACGGCCAATGCCGGGGTGGACACGCAGACGCGCAGCTTTGGTGGTCGCGGTTTGTGTCGGCAAGGTGATCTGTCGATTTTTCTGGACGGTGGCATGCTGGGTAGTGGCAAGCGGCTGGCCGAAGAGTCGCTGGAATTACTGGCTGCGCCCAATTGCCCGACCGGCAAAATGGATTTGCTGCTGATGCCCACGCAGATGATGCTGCAGATACACGAATCAATCGGCCATCCTCTCGAATTGGATAGAATTCTCGGTGATGAGCGCAACTTTGCCGGAACCAGTTTTGTCACGCTGGATATGTTCGGGCAATATCAATATGGTTCGGAATTGCTGAACGTCAGCTTCGATCCGACCCGCCCGGAACAGTTTGCCAGCTATCAATGGGACGATGACGGTAGTCCGGCAGTAAAACAGTTTGTCATCCGCAATGGGTTGCTGGAACGCCCGCTGGGTGGTGTGGTTTCGCAAACGCGTGCCGGTATTGAGGGTGTTGCTGCCGCTCGCGCAAGCAGTTGGAACCGCCCACCTTTGGATCGAATGTCCAACCTGAATGTTGAGCCCGGTGTTAGCACATTGGATGAGATGATCAAAGCGACCGAGCACGGCATCTTGATGGATACCAATATGTCCTGGTCAATAGATGATTCGCGCAACAAGTTTCAGTTCGGTTGTGAATATGGCCGCTTGATCGAAAATGGCGAACTCAAAGGCGTGGTAAAAAATCCCAACTATCGCGGAATTTCCGCCACTTTCTGGCGCAGCCTGAAAGCAGTGGGTGACCTCTCCACCTTTGACGTAATGGGCACACCATTTTGCGGCAAGGCTGAGCCGGCACAAGTAATCCGTGTGGGGCATGCTACTCCAGCGTGTTTATTCGAACAGGTGGAAGTGTTCGGAGGGGAAGCCTGATGCAAGCTTATTTTTATGGCCTCGCCGATTATCTGCAAAGCCGCATTCGGGGCAGTGAGCAATTCAAGTGCTGGTTGTCTGCTGAAGATTCTGATTTCGTGCGTTTCAGATCGTGGTGCGATTCGTCAACCGGGGCATGTGCATCAGATATATCTGTCATTCAGTCTGATTGAGGGTCGGCGCCATGCTAGCAGCACGACAACGCTTGGCGGTCATCTTGACTCTGATAGTGTGATGGTTGATCGCATACTCGATAAGTTACGCAAGCAATTGCCCGACTTGCCTGAAGACCCGCATTTGCTGATTGCAACTGAAGTCAACTCAACCGAACATATTGTTGCTTCACGCTTACCGGCAACCAGCGTCATCGTGGATGAAGTACTTGCACTGGCACAGTCTTATGACTTTGTCGGTATTTTATTTGCCGGCCCGTTGTATCGCGGTTTTGCCAATTCTTATGGTCAGCGCAACTGGCACCAAATTGACAATTTCAATCTTGACTGGAGCTTGTACCAAAATCGGGATAAGGCGGTAAAAACCGCTTATGCAGGTTTTGAATGGGATAGCGAGGCATTCAGGGAAAAGTTTCATGCGGCTGTTGCTCAATTGGAATTACTCAAACGTGAGCCGGTCACCATTAAGCCGGGTGCTTATCGCGCCTATCTGACGCCGACCGCATTGAGTGAATTTATCGGCATGCTCAATTGGGGTGGGTTTTCGGAAAAATCACTGCGCACCAAACAAAGCTCGTTGCGTCGAATGCGCGATGAAGGCCTGCAACTGAATCCGATGCTTACACTTAGCGAAAATACTGCCGACGGCTTGGCTCCCGCATTTCAAAGTGATGGTTTCATCAAACCCGAACGAGTAACTCTGCTTGATCACGGGCGTCTGGTAAACAGTATGATTTCACCGCGTACCGCCAAGGAGTATGGCATCGCGACTAATGGTAGCGAAACGATCGATTCACTCGATGTCGCTGCTGGCGAATTGCCCTCGTCACAGGTGCTGGCTGAACTCGACACCGGGATATTCGTCAGCAATCTCCATTATCTCAACTTCTCGGATCGCGCCTATTGTCGCATCACCGGTATGACGCGCTTTGCCACTTTCTGGGTGGAGAGCGGCGAGATAAAAGCCGCGTTGAATGTGATGCGCTTTGATGATTCGTTATTTCGCATACTCGGAGAAAACCTGCTGGGCTTAACCCGCGAACGCGAGTTGTTAATTGGCAATGAATCCTATGGTGAGCGTGGCACCAGCAACGCACGACTGCCCGGTGCGCTGGTGAAAGATTTTACTTTTGTACTTTAAACTTTTTTCAACTTACCACCTGCAACCTCTATCCGTTACTGCATCCCTAAGTAATAAGGGAATAGCCATTAAGCCCGCATCCGCGTATTCGGCGCGACAATCAGGTCGTGCAGATTTCTTGATTGCGCGACCAAGCCCTGTCTCGGATTCTGAATTGGATGAAGATAGTATCGGTAGCGCCGAACCCGAGCGTATCCTGCTTCCTGCAACTTCATTTTCTCTGGCGATTTGTCTGGCTTGGATGCGCAGTTGATCCATATCGAGTGGTTTATCTATTGCAGGTAACGCAGTACTTTGTAAATCAACAACTGTGTTGTTCTTGGGCAATGCAAATAGGATTCTCGCTTCAGCCCTTATTTTCTCGTCCACATCGGCAGATCTACGTAGAGGATTCCCCAAAATAACTTTGGGGTTGTGTACTACTTCTTCATCATCAGGAATCAGACGAACAGTTAAGCTGCTATAACTAAACGGTTGACGGAAAATATTTTGATGCGCTTGGTGGATAGCTACGTTCACGCCCAATAGCAAAACTCCATGTAACAGAATGGCCATTGCCAATGGCCAAATTCCACTATTCAACTTCCTTGAATAGTGTCCAGTCTGCTTAAATTGTACTTGAACAGCAGTTAAATACATTTCTCAGTTATTAGTTTGGAACCGCTCAAACGACATAGGGCGCATACGGTAATTATATCCAGCAATTTATGCGCCAGACCAATTGGAATTAGTTCAATTGATGTTTCAAGAGCAACACGAAACTAATCGAAGTGCTCGCATTTCAACATATTCGTTAGACGACTCGGGCAAGTTTAAACCGTCTGTGCGCGGTCAATGCTCATGTTCTTCAAGTGGCACATTCTTTGCCTAATGTTTTTCGTCCACTTTGATTTCTTTAAAAATATGAAACTAGCAAAATTTCTATCTGAAGGTATTTGTACAAATCTCGGCATTCCAAAGCAATTATTGGCGGCACGAAACTTTCAAGCGTACAACGAAGCTATCTGTCTCGAAGTTGCAGAATTGAGTGATGATGGCAGAGAACATCTTCTCACCACCCAAGCCGCAGATGCCTGGCGATCTCTCAGCGCTGCGGCAAAGAGCGATGGCATTGCGTTATTTATCGTTTCCGCCTTCCGCAGCATTGAGCGCCAAACAGAAATTATCCGGCGCAAGATTCTCGCGGGTATTGCAATAGAGGAGATTCTTGCGGTGAGTGCCCCGCCCGGTTACAGCGAACACCATACAGGCCGGGCAGTAGACATCTCCACACCGGATAGCCCGTTGCTTGAAGTCGATTTTGAAAAAACGGCTGCATTTCGTTGGCTTGAAGATCACGCCAACAGCTTTGGATTTTATCTGTCGTTTCCCCGTGGGAACAGTAACGGCTTCCAGTTTGAACCATGGCACTGGTGTTTTAAAGACATAGCCAGCACCAGCGGGGGAATCAATGTCTGAAACTTCCTCTCTGGATCCGGCACTCAATTTGTGGACTATCGCGTCAATCGCCATTGTTGCTTATTGTCTCGTTACCGTCTTACACGAGGCGATGGGACACGGGGGTGCCTGTCTTTTGCTTGGCGGACATCCAAAGTCGTTGAATGCCGATTCGTTTGGATGTGACAAGTCCAGTGTGTCCACAATTGGCTGGAGGATAATTGGCGCGGGAGGAACTATTGTTAACTTAATAACAGGCGGTCTGGCGCTCGCAATTCTGCGTTTCAAAAAACCTCAATTACATTCATTCCAATATTTCTTGTGGCTGTTTTCTGCTGTTAGTCTGCTGAGTGCGTTCGGCTACCTTCTTTTCTCCGGTGTTACGGGAATCGGGGATTGGATAGCCGTTGTCCGGAATATTATCCCCAACATAATTGCAAGAATCTTGCTCGTAGTTATTGGCGCAGTACTGTACTTCTGGCTGACACCCAAATTATTGGTTCCCGAGTTCAAGCATTTTTTAAGTGGCAGTATTCCTTTAAACTTGCAAATCTTTTCCTTGCTCAGGTTTCCATATGTGATCGGAGGGACAACAGTTCTTGTTGCCGGGCTATTGAACCCGCATATTTCAAATGTACTTTTCGTCTCGGCAGCAATATCCGCGTTTGCTGCCACCTCTCTGTTGGCTTGGTATCCCCATTCTAAAATTCATAGCACTTTGGCAAGCCTTCCTACAGCACCGTTAACCATCAGGGCCAGTTGGAGTTGGATTTTGGCAGGCTCAGTTACGCTGTTATTCTTCGTTGGCATTCTTGGTCAGGGAATAATTTTTTAGTAGTCTCCCATCTCCTGCCAGAAAAAATACGCCCACCCGATTGCTTAGTATTTTTGCAGATAAGCAAATGAACTTTGCAACTAAACGCCATGTTGAATTCTCAACACGATTTAAAAGGCAACTGCTTCTCCGTCAACACTTGATTCTTAATCCATCAGTCACAGTTTTCTTTTCTGCTTCTTTCAAAATGAATTTCATATGTAACGCCTAAACCCGTCGATAAAGGGCTGGAGGCATTCCAGAGATTTGATAATAACAAGGTGCTTGCGGATTTATTCCAGTTGGCACGCTCCCTGCTATAGAGGCTACTTGAGCTTACACGCTTTTGCTTTGATTTTCGTTTTTTTTAACAGGTTTACTAAATAGGGGAAGTATTAATATGAATCATTTGTCGTCAAGGGCGCCGGAAAAGTCCAAGCAACTACCTTCCGCGAATTTTTCATTTCGCTATTCCGCAATTGCATTAGCGCTTGCCAGCATCACGATGCTGGCTTCAAGTCCATCCTATGCAGCGGATGACAAATCAGTCACTGATTTGCAAGCTGAAGTTGCCCGAGTTAGCGCTGAAAATGCACGCTTGAAACAAGAATTGGAAGCCAGCAAATCAGGTGCGGCATCCGCCGTTCCTGCAGAACCGGCAGCATCCACCGCTGCAGCTGCGGCTACCACTGCAGCACAAACTGCCGCTCCTGTACCTGCCGCTACAAAAGAAGATGAGCCACTCGCGCTGGAGGCAGTAGTAGTGCGCAGCCGCGATCGTATTGAAAGTCTGCAAGATGTGCCGGTGTCTGAATCTGTGGTTAGCGGTAAAGAACTTTCAAATTTGGGGGCAACCGATATTGGTTCTATTACGCAACGAGCCGGGAACGTTTCTTGGAACTATGGCAACCAGCGTACCAGCAGCTTGTCTATTCGCGGTATTGGTAAACAAGGTCAAACTGAAGCACAAGACCCCGGTGTTGGGCTTATCGTTGACGGCGTAAGCTATGCTTATAATGCTTTATCTTCTGCGTATGACTTTACTGATGTTGATACGGTAGAAGTTGCCCGTGGTCCTCAGGGGACATTGCTAGGCAAGAATTCTTCCTATGGCTCTGTTATCGTCAACAGTGTTGCTCCTTCATTTACGCCAAGCTCAAGTTTCTCACTTACCTATGGCCAACTTGATACGGTCAAAGTAACGGGAGCGGTTGGCGGCGCAATAGTTGATGATGTGTTGGCTTGGCGCGGATCATTCAGCGCAAGCAAACAAGACGGTCAACTAGCTAGCGTGACCAATCAGGACAATACTTACACAAACACAAACCGATTATCAGGACGTGCCCAATTCCTGCTAACCCCCAGTGCTAATTTCAGTGCCCTTGTAGCTGTCAATGTCACGCCGAATTCAGGCGAGTTCACCAATCAAGATCAGATCAACACGTATTTGCCGGCAACTTATTCCAATGGGCAGACAACTGCAGGTATAACAGGCGATATTTTCGGCAGATTGAGCAGAGGCTGGTTTACCCAAAACGCAAACTTTAATCCAAGCAGTGTTATGAATTCCAACACTATTCCTGCGCTTAATGGACGGCCTTTGGTTACAGGCAGCAATGGCGGATCGGTAAAGCTTAATTGGAACCTCAGCGGTGGCTATACCGTTACCTCAATTACAGCCTATGAAGGGTATTACTTCGATGCGGTAAACGACTCTGGCATTCCCTTCGATGTATGGCGCAATTCCGGCGGCTTTCAGAATGAATACACACAGGCAAGTCAGGAATTTCGTTTGAGCTCTCCTGTCGGTGGTTTCGTCGACTATCAGACTGGTCTGTATGTCATCAATGTTGAAAACAGAAACGATTATCAAAAAGCCTGGGGTAATGATGCGGGTGCCTATTTGGCAAGTAATGCACAGTATGCTGCACTCACTGCTATTGATCCCCGTACGCTTAATAATGCAAGCGGACTTGCCCTTTTGCAAAATTCACTGTCCGGGCTTAGCATGAATTCCAACAGCCCAGCAGGTTTGCAAGATATTAGAAACAAGAGTGATGCGATTTACGGACAAGCGAACTGGCATTTTACGGAAGATACTACGCTTACAACAGGTATTCGCTTTACCAAGGAAGATCGCCAGAATACAGCCAGCACTGGCATCGTAAACAACGGCAATGGGGCAGCGCTGAATCCCGTATCTGTAAATGGAGTGCAATTGGGTGGTTTCTCTTCTGATTCGAAAACAGGTGCTCTGACTGGCGCTGCACTAGTAGCTGGATCCGCACAAAACAACCTTGCAAATGCGGTAGCACTTCAATATTTCGGTGTTGCTAACTACACATCTTTGTCGGCCGCGGAACAGGCGCAGATTGCAAATGCGAAGGCGCTACGTGCTGCTCAAATCGGCGTTGTATTTAATCAGGCCAATGCGACTCCATTTCAACAGACTCTTCCTTCATTTGTCGTCAGCCCTTCGTATAAAATCAATGAGCATGCAACAACCTACGTGTCAGCTCAATTTGGCGAGAAGTCCGGCGTTGCACAGTTTACAAACGGAATTTCAAATCCTGTTAAGGCTGAGCAAACAACATCGTATGAAGTTGGTTTGAAAACGAAACTGCTTGATGATAAATTGGTATTCAATACGGATGCTTTCCTGATGGACGTTAGGGACTATCAACAAACCACTTCGGTTTATGATGCCTATACGACCCAGTTACAAAACAACGGCTCTCTCGCTTACACGTCAGCAACAGGTAACGTGCCTTGGGTTCGCGCTCAAGGGGTGGAAATCGACGGCATATTTTCTGGTATTCCCCGTACCTCGATTCGCTTCGCAGGCGCGTACAACAATGCATACTATAAGGACTTCACAAACTCCGCGCAGCCAATTGAAAATCAATATACCGGCGCAGCTCCATACCGCGACATCTCCGGACAAACTCTGCCCGGTGCTTCAAAGTGGACAGGTAACATTGGCTTCGATTATCGTCAGCCGATAAGTGGTACAGACGTATTCCACATTGACTTCAACACGATTTACAGAAGTGCTTATAACTCGGATGTTGCACTTTCAGCGTACGCTTGGGTTGGTGCAAGCACCTCTACAGATTTCGCGATAGGGGTAGGCAAAAAGAACAAGAGCTTCGATACAAGTATCTTAGTTAAAAATTTGTTCAACAACCAAGCGGTTCTCGGTCAAACATGGAACACCTATAACCCGGCCGTGCCTCGCTGGATTGGTGTGATGTTTACTGCCAAGAACTAATACCTAGCGCTGTTAACTACAACAACAATGCCGGCTCAAAGTTTTGGGTCGGCATTTTTTTAATAGTTGCTCCTGTTTATTTTGTAACACGCAGCACCCGTCATCTGCTGCTAACTCAGCACACAGCCACGTTAGCACCAGTTGCTGTAATGCTGGCTATGCACGGCAAGTTTAAAGTTTGCTTTGATTTATTTTAAATATTATCAATAAATTAACAGGTGTGGCGCGGCAAGCAAGAGCAATTTTGTCGCAAATCCTTAACTTGGCACGATAGTTGCCATTAAACCTTTGTGTTTGCTATGCAACTCAAATTTATCAATATCAAAACGAAAGTGATACAACCATGAAAAAGTTGAACAGTCTGATCGCCTTAGTTGCATTGACCTTAACAGCTACGCTTGCGCATGCAGCAGATACAGACGCCCCCAAAGCGGCTCCAAAATATGTTGATCCTAACCCATGGACACACAAGACCAAAAGACTGGATCGCACTCAGATCGATAAATTGCTGGGGCACCCTGAAAAAATTCTGTTCCTGGATGTGCGTCGCCCGGATGAGCTAACCAAGATCGGCGGCTTCCCGATCTATCTGAGCATCCAGAATAAGAATTTAGCTGAAAGTCTGGCTTACATCCCCAAGGATCGCAAGATCATTACTGTTTCAAACCGCGCACATCGTGCCGGGGATGCTGGCGACTTGCTGTTGAGCAAGGGATTCAAAGTAGCTGGTGCTGCTGGTGTATTGGATTATCAAGACCAGGGCGGAACAATACTGAAGATTGAAGCTCCGGCTCCGCGCCCAGCCGCCTCGGCCGTGTCAGCCGCATCGCCCGCAACTGCGGCACCGGTTGTTGATAAAAAATAAATCTGTCGTTGTGTAATTCGCAACCAGACGGAAAGTGATTAGTCGTTTTGCTGTATGCGTTGATGGTGACATAAAGGTTATCGGTAATTTTATAGCCTGTATGTTTAGAGAATTTTAATGTAAATGAATGAGGTATTGGAAATGCAAAAAAAAGCAATCTATCTCGCGGTGTTGTGGACTCTCACAACTGCCGTAGCCATAGCAGATGACAAGCCGGTTACTCAGGCAACCGATACGCCGAAAGTTGCCGCGTCAGCTAGCTCAACCGATGCGCCAAAAGCAGAGGATGCATCAAAAGCAGCAGAAGCACCGAAAGCTGTTGATACACCAAAGGTTGCCGATGCTCCCAAAGCAGACACACCTAAACCTTCACGCGCTCAACCAAAACTGTGGTCATGGCAGCCTGTTCAAAATCCGGCAGTGCCCGCAGTGAAGGAAAGCAAATGGGTGCGCTCACCCATTGATGCGTTTGTGCTGGCCAAGCTGGAAGCCAAAGGTATCAAGCCTTCCAAAGATGCGGACCGTGCTGCTTACATTCGTCGCGCTACGCTGGACGTTTGGGGTGTTATTCCTTCACCTGAAGAAGTTAAAGCATTCGTAGCCGACAAATCTCCGAACGCTTATGAGAAGTTGGTAGATCGTTTGCTGGCTTCCCCCAAATATGGTGAACGTCAGGCACGCCGCTGGCTCGATCTGGCCCGCTACGCAGACAGCACAGGTTTCCAGAACGATACCAACCGCCCCAACATGTGGCGTTATCGCGATTACGTGATCAATGCGTTCAATCAGGACAAACCTTATGACCGTTTCGTAAAAGAACAGTTAGCCGGTGATGAGATTGCCCCCAATGACCAAAATGCGTTGATCGCGACAGGTTTCCTGTTGAACTATCCGGACAACTACAACTCACGCGATCTGGTTCAGCGCCAATACCAGATTACGACCGACATTACCGATACTGTGAGTGCTGCCTTGCTGGGGCAAACTTATGGTTGCGGACGTTGCCACAATCACAAGACCGACAAGTTCACCCAAAAAGATTACTTCTCTTTGCAAGCCTTCTTCGCGAATACCATCGTGAACGAAAAAGTGGCAGTCAAAGAAAAAGGTGAGCAGGAAAAGAAATTTGAGGAAGCTCAAGCCAAGTATCAAGCCGCAACCAAAGATATTCGCGACAAGCAAAAAGCCATTCTTGATTCCGTGCGTGAAGCTGGCCGCAAATATCACAACGAACGTTACTTGACTGATAGCCGTGATGCGATTTTCAAACCAAAGGACCAGTGGACTCCGCTGGATCGTTGGGTTAATTACCGGACTAACAATGTCGCTACGGAACAGGATATTGCCGCTTATCTGCGCCTGACCTCTGAAGACAAGAACCATCCGGACCACATCGAGGCGAACGTGCCGAAGTGGGAAGAGTATCAAAAGCTCGCAGCGCAATTGAAAAAGTTTGATAACCTGAAGCCTGAATCCGGTTCCCGGTTTATTTCTGCGGCAACAGAACTCGGCCCGGACTCAATTCCAACTCACATCCGTTTCACCGGAGTACATGAGCGCCCACTGGATGAAGTGCAACCTGCATTCCCGGCTGCGCTGACTGATGAAAAACCGGTTATCGTTCCTTCCGCCACTTCGTCGGGACGTCGTACGGCATTGGCCAACTGGATCGCCAGCCCGACCAATCCACTGACCTCACGCGTATTCGTTAACCGTGTCTGGAATCAGTATTTCGGTACCGGTATCGTCAGGACAGTGAGTGACTTCGGCAAAGCGGGTGAAAAACCCAGCAATCCTGAATTGCTGGATTATTTGGCAAGCAACTTCATCAAAGAAGGTTGGGATGTAAAAAAACTGCACCGTGAAATCCTGTTGTCCAGCGTGTACCGTCAATCATCGGACTTCCGCCGTGACGCCTACAAGGCCGATCCGGATGATCTATTGTTGTCAGTGTTCCCGCGCAAACGTTTGGATGCGGAAGAAATTCGCGACTCATTGTTAGTGGCATCCGGACAATTAACCGACAAGGTTGGTGGTCCCGCAGTATTCCCGCCAATGCCGGCCAATGTAGTCGTGGGTAACAACACTTTCGACAACAATCCGTTGTGGACAGTGTCCAAAGACCCGCATGATTTCAACCGCCGCAGCTTGTACATTTTCACACGCCGCAGTGTTCCTTACCCAATTCTGGAAGTATTCGATCCGGCCAATCCGTCCTTGGTACACAGCAAACGTGATGTGACAACAACACCGTTGCAAGCGTTGACGTTGTTCAATAACGAAACCGTGTTCTCATGGTCGCAAGCCCTGGCCGGTCGGGTAATCAATGAAGCAGGTAACAGTGAGTCGGCGCAAGTGGACAGGCTCTATCAAATCTTGTTCTCTCGCAACGCAGATAAAGTTGAAAAGACAGCTTTGCTTGATTTCTTGAATAAACAGGAAAAGATCATTCAAAGCAAAGCGGCTGACGGTAAATTTGTGATCAGCACCCCGGTTGGCTTGAAGGCTGATAAACCACAGGATCCGATCAAGCTGGCTGCTTTTGTAGACTTGGTTCATACCGTTGCGAATTCCAACGAGTTTGCCTACCGCTTCTGATAATGGATAGTAACTTTAAAAAAGGAAACAACATGGACAATAATGCGCGTCGTGAATTTTTAATCAAGTCTGGTGTGGGGCTTGGTGCCGCTGCACTGAGCGGCTTTATCCCCGGAGCAGGTTTTGTTTCAGCAGCATCCGCTGCTGAGCTGGTCGATCCGCTTGCCCCCAAGGAACCTCACTTTCCGGCCAAAGTTAAGACAGTAATCTGGCTGCATATGGATGGAGCCCCCAGCACGCTGGATCTGTTCGATTACAAGCCTGAATTACAAAAGCTGGCCGGAAAGCCGATTCCTCCTTCATTCCTGGAAGGGATCAAGACCAGTACGCAAGGTGGTATCACCAAGCTCTTCTGGTCTGATAAACGTACCTTTAAACAATATGGAGAAAGCGGAGCCTACTTCTCTGACTTGCTGCCCAATCTTTCGCAGCACGCCGACAAGATCGCTTTCATCAAGTCCAGTGTGACTGTGGGTGCAACTCACGACATTTCCATCCTCAAGTTGAACACCGGTGATGTTAATCCGGGCCGTCCATCTCTGGGGGCGTGGGTGTCTTACGCTCTCGGCTCAGCCAACCGCGATCTTCCTTCGTATGTTGTTCTCTACAATGACAACAAAGAACCTCGCGCTGGCTCGGTGAACTGGAGCTCTGGCTTCTTGCCAGCCGTTTACCAAGGTGTTGCTTTCCGTCCTGGTGACTCGCCTATTCTTAACTTGCAAGCTGCCGGAGCATGGTCGAGCAAAGAACAAAACAATTCACTTGATCTGCTGAGACGCCTGAATGAAAAACGCGGTGCGGCTTACCCGGAAGATACAGAACTGCAAGCGCGTATTCGCTCCTATCAACTGGCTGAGCGTATGCAAACATCGGCACCTGAAGCGGTCGATCTGAGCAAAGAATCTGATGCGACCAGAGAGGCTTACGGTTTGAATGATGAAGGCACTAGGAGCTACGGCGAAGTGCTGTTGCGTGCCCGTCGCCTGACTGAACGCGGAGTGCGTTTCATTCAAGTGGTATCCGGCCCTGCGCTGCCTGATGGCGACAACAGAAACTGGGATGCGCACAATAGTCTCGAAAAGAATCATGGTTCCAATGCCAAACTGGTTGACAAGCCTATTGCCGCACTCTTGGCAGATTTGAAAGATCGTGGCTTGCTGGACACAACCTTGGTGGTATGGGCATCTGAATTCGGCCGTACACCCTGGGGCGAAAGCGGCGATGGACGCGACCACAACCCATGGGGCTACACGCAATGGATTGCAGGCGGCGGTGTTAAAGCCGGTACAACATTTGGTTCAACGGATGAGATCGGCGTACAGTCTCAAGGCAAAAAAGTCGACACTTATGACCTTCATGCCACTGTTCTGCAACTGCTTGGTTTGAACCATTTGAAGACCACCTTCCTGCATGATGGTCGTTCGGAACGTCCAACGGTTGTATTCGGAGAGGTCATCAAAGACCTGCTCGCCTAAACGCACTTTGTAGTACTTGCGAAGTAGCCCGGAAACGAAACTTCCGGGCTACTTTCTTGTTTGGAATTCACTTGTTTAAAGTAGGGTTTATCTAATTAGTATGCGTACCTTGATGTTTTGTTTTAGTTTGATCGTAATGGCAGGCACTGTGAGTGCCGCGCAAATAACGCTAGATGAAGATTACATGCAGACCATGGAAGACAGGCAAAAGAGCTTGTCTAACAACATTGGCGTGCAAAATATCGCAGGCGCGAATGAGGATGTAAAAGAGCTTGAAGATATGTTTGGTGAAGTTCAGGAATATTATGAAAGCAAAGCCAATGCTAAAAATGCCGTTGACTGGTCGAAAGACAGCAAAGATTTGGCAATCGCGATTGAAAAGTATGTAGCAGTTAAAGATTTTGATAACGCGACCATTTCCGCCACGACTCTCGCCAAGACTTGCAAAGAGTGTCATCGCGCTTATAAAAAAGACAAAGAGAAAAAATAGAAGTTTAACGAATTTAAAGCCGATTTTAGGTAATTAACGAAGCTGGTAACAGTGTGTCGGCGCAAGAGGACAGGCTCTATCAGATCCTATTCTCGCGCAATGCAGATAAAGCTGAAAAGACTGCTTTGCATGATTTCCTGAACGATCAGGAAAAGATCATTCAGAGCAAAGCCACTGACGGCAAGTTCGTGATCGGCACTCCGGTTGGTTTAAAGACAAACAAACCGCAGGATCCGATCAAGCTGACTACTTTTGTGGACTTGGTACATACCGTTGCGAATTCCAACGAGTTCACCTTCCGATTCTGAAATAAAAGTGAAGAAATAGATCTATTTAAAATATTGGAAAGGCTATCCATGAAAAAATTAATATTGAGTTACATGTTATTAACTGTGGTGTCTCACTCGGCATATGCGGCATTGGCAGAAGGTTTGCCGGCACCGGATTTTAAATTACAGGCATCATTGGCGGGCACAGCTTTCAATTTCTCGCTTTCTGAAGCACTGAAGAAAGGCCCGGTTGTTGTTTACTTCTATCCTTCCGCTTATACCGGCGGCTGCAATATTCAGGCGCATGAGTTTTCAGTTAACCGGGATAAATTTGCCGAAGCCGGCGCATCAGTCATCGGCGTTTCTTTAGACAGCATCGAAAGACTTAATGATTTTTCAGCCGATGCAAATTATTGCGCGGGTAAAGTCGCCGTGGCGTCCGACGTCGATGGGAAAATCGCCAAGTCCTATGAGTTGAGTGTGCGCGATACGGCTGCCGGACGAAAAGACACTCGCGGAATCGAAATTAACCACGGTTTTGCCGAGCGTACAACTTTCATCGTTACCCCGGACGGAAGAATTGCGGCAACTTTAACGGGCTTGACGCCGTCTGTAAATGTTGCCAAATCTCTTGAAGTTGTTCAACAACTCGCAGACGCGAAAAAAATACGATAACAGGTAATCAATTCGATGTTTCACTACAGGGCAAAACTCGGCTTGCTGTTGGCTTGCCTTCTTATTTCATCATTAGCATCGGCTGAAGATAACGCTTCAACTGACGAACTGCGCATTGGGACGGGCGACCTCATCTCGGGCAAGAAAAAAGTGCAGACTGAAAATTGCCAGGAGTGTCATGGCTTAAATGGGAACAGCAGTTCGCCAACTTATCCCAAACTTACCGGACAATACGCAGACTACATTGTAAAACAGTTGCAGGACTTTCAATCCGGCAGGCGTCAACATCCCATCATGAATGTGATGGCAGAGGGCTTATCTGAGGATGACCGCATGGACATCGCAACTTACTTTGCCAGTAATTCTGTCATGCATGGGGATGACACGGGAGAGAACCAGATTGCCTTGGATATTTATACCCGAGGAGACGTGGCGAGGGGTATTCCTCCTTGCCAAATCTGCCATGGTGCAAATGGCAAGGGCAATGCCACGCCAACTGAAACACACCCTGTAATCGGAGGCCAACACAGAAACTATTTGCGTGAGCAGCTCAGAAACTGGCGGTCCGGTGAGCGCAATAATAGCCCCAATGGTGTAATGAATATTGTTACCAAGTTTCTGAGCGATGCAGAAATCGAGGCATTATCACAATATATTTCCGGACTGTAAGTATAATGTGAAAAAACCTCATCCAGACTTGAGTTAATATTAAGTAATTTTTTTGCTTCCGGGAATTCAAATGAAAAATAGAATGTTATGGGCATTATTAGTTTTAGCTCAAGCACTGTCGCTTGATTCTGCGCTTGCTGCGCCACTGCTTGCCCCCAGAGAAGACCAGTCCCAAGCGGCACACTTATCGGCCGAAGTTCTCGCTCGTTACCATTACAGACAAGTAACTCTGGACGATACTTTGTCTGCTGCTATATTTGACAATTACCTTAAAGCACTCGATAGTGAAAAAGTTTTTTTCTTGCAATCCGATATTGATCTTTTTTCTCCTGCAAAAACCAGCATGGATGACGCAATACTCCACGAAGATTTGCGTATCCCTTATGCCATATTTAACCGTTATCAGCAAAGCATTGAGGAACGCATCGCCTATGCCCATGCCGTGCTCGATAAAGGCTTCGACTTTAAGGAGCATGAAAGCTACCAGTTCAACCGTAAAAATGCAGATTGGCCAAAATCAGAAAACGAGCTGAATGACTTGTGGCGTAAACGTGTCAAGAACGACTGGCTGCGCCTTAAATTGGCAGGCAAGGATGATAAATCCATCCGCGAAACATTGAACAAGCGTTACGACAAAATGTTGAGCGGTCTGTCCAAAATTAACGCGGACGATGTATTCCAGTATTTTATGAATGCCTATACTACGTCGATTGACCCTCACACCAGCTATTTTGGCAAGCGCGCTGCCGAAGAATTCGATATTTCAATGAAGCTATCGCTGGTAGGTATCGGCGCAGTGCTGCAAGACAAAGACGAATACACAATTATTCGGGAATTGGTTCCAGGCGGACCTGCTTTGCTATCCGGAAAATTTAAACCCGGTGATCGCATCGTGGGCGTTGGCCAAGGTAAAGATGGCGCTATCGTTGAAGTCATGGGTTGGCGTCTGGATGACACCGTGGCATTAATACGCGGAACAGAGGACAGCGTTGTTGTGCTTGACATTTTGCCTGCGGATGCCGGTCCTGACGGCGAACATAAATTTATTTCTTTGATCAGAAAAAAGATCAGTCTGGATAAGCAGGCTGCAAAAAAATCGATTATTGAGGTTAAAGACGGCAACATCACGCATCATATTGGCGTTATATCTTTACCCGGCTTTTATCAGGATTTTGCCGCCCATCAAAAGGGGGATAAAGATTTTAGAAGTGCCACTCGCGATGTGTCGAAATTGTTGGAAGAGCTTAAAAAAGCGAAAGTTGATAGCGTAGTGATTGATCTACGCAATAACGGCGGCGGCTCACTCACCGAAGCGATTGAGTTAACGGGATTATTCATCGACAAAGGCCCTGTTGTACAGCAACGCGACTCCAAGGGTGAAATCAGTGTCGAGAGTGATACTCAGCCCGGTTTGGCTTGGGATGGTCCGCTGGGTGTACTTATCAATCGCGCATCGGCATCAGCCTCGGAAATTTTTGCCGCAGCTATTCAGGATTATGGTCGTGGCGTAATTATAGGTGAAGCAAGTTTTGGCAAGGGTACCGTGCAAAGTGTTATCGATTTGGACCAGTTAGTCAAAAATGATAAGCCCGAATTTGGCGAATTGAAAATGACTATTGCCCAGTTTTTCCGAATCAATGGTGGGACTACTCAGTTGCGCGGAGTTACACCGGATATCAGTTTCCCGGCACAAATTGACTCGAGTGATTTTGGTGAATCCAGTTATTACAATGCATTGCCGTGGACCCAAATCAAACCGGCTAACTTCACTCCCGCAGGCGATTTGACGTCTGTCGTGCCCATATTAAAAGCAGAACACGAAGCACGCGTAAGCAAAGACAAAGATTTCCAATATCTAAGCGAAGAACTTGCCGAAGCCAATGAACAGCGCAAGAAGAATTCAATTTCGCTCAATGAAGCCGAGCGTCGTAAAGAACGCGAAGATCAAGAGTCACGAATAAAGCGCCATGCCAGCAGCAAAGCAGCCAGTTCCAAAGACATTGCCGAGCGACAAGACGATGGCTTGCAATCCAATGAACGAAACCTTGACTCTGATCTGGCTTTCGAAAAGGCTCAGAAGGATTCCAAGGACGTACTCCTTAACGAAGCTGTCCACATCCTGAGCGACGAAGTCAGCCTGCTACAAAAAAATGGCAAGCTCGCTGTCAGTGCTTTGCCCAAGCCAAGTTTGCACTAATCAGGTTTTGCTATTCCTCCTGGAGAGATCAAGACTGTTCCATTTCTCCATGCAGGGATGCTCCATTTTCAACAGTTTGCTTCTCTTGACTGCATGAAAGTCAGCAGATTTATCCCCATATTCTAAAATAATTTTTTAAGTGATTTGCCCTTCTTGTCGGGCAAGCCTTGCTCCGACTTCACTTTAGCCCGTCCAATATCTCTGAATTTAAAACTCAACAGCTTGTTCACAAGTCTGGCATCCTAATTGCTGTCACATAACCCCGCTGACTTTAGATTCGGCGGATATTTTTATTTGGGATAGTTCAGATGAAGCGTTTACTTTTTGAAATTCACCGTTGGGTCGGAATTGCACTGACTTTATTCATGTTGCTGTGGTTTTTTTCCGGTCTGCTCATAATATATGCCGAACCGTCCACACCGACTCGTGCTCAACAGCTTTCCAATTCTGAACTATTGCGGCCGGAAGCTACTTGGCTCAGTGCCGGTGAGGCGTGGGAACGAAGTGCAGCGCAGCGAAAAGTTTTCACTTCCACTTTAAAAGAGCGTTCCAGAGACAATAGGCAAACACCCGCTAACGGCAAACAACCACACACTAATGGCGATGAAATTGTCGAAGCCAGACTGGTGCAGCAAGCCGGAGAGCCGCTTTGGCTGGTTGACGACAAGCGGGGCCAGCGCTTCGCTCTTTCCGCAATCGATGGCAATTTGCATGAAACCACCCCTGAACAGGCACTTAAAATCGCCGAGAACTGGGTACGATTGAAAACGGGCAGGAGTGATATCGGGCTTAACTACGTTGAGAAAATTGACAGCCCCGCCATCATGCGCAATCAGGAAGGATTGCGCCCATACCACAAAGTCGTTGTGAATGATGGTTCGGGCAGTGAGCTTCTGATTTCGGCTCGCACGGGTGAAGTTGTGCATGACTCAACCCGCATTCAGCGTGGATTGTACTGGGCTGGCAATTGGGTTCACTTATTTCGTCCTCTGGAGTTAACCGGACTTAGTGAATCTCGCGTTGCGATTCTTACTTGGACTGCCTTCGCTGCTGTTGTGGCCACATTAACCGGGCTGATTGTCGGCTGGATACGTTGGCGCCCGGGGTTTTTTGGTAAAAAGACCTATTCCGAAGGTCGCGTTCATCCCTACCGTAACATTTGGTTTAAATTACATTTCTGGGGCGGACTGATTGGTGGTCTACTTGCACTCACTTGGGGTCTCAGTGGTTTTTTGGACAACAATCCTTGGCAAATTTTCTCTCCCGCCAATCCGAGTAAAGAAGAGTATGTTCGTTACCTTGGCGGGGACAATCCGGATGTGTCGAAATCCTGGCATGCTGAAGCACGCATACCGAGCGCCAATCAGGCAGAAATCGTGGAGCAGGTTTGGAGACGTTTGGGTAATGAAACTGTGCAATTAGCGCTTACCCGCGACGGCCGCCGCTTACCGGAGTCTACCTCTTATAGTGCTTTGAGTTTTAACGAGGCATCTATTCTAGCTGCGGTACATCGTATCGCGGGCGATGCCCAAGTCAAATCCACTACACTTCTGCATGAATATGACACTTATTATTATCTGCGCTTTCATCGCGACGTGGCTGATAGACCATTACCGATTTTGCGCGTGGAATTAAACGATGCGGCCGGTACTCACCTATATATTGATCCGCAAGACGGCCGCTTGTTAGCCAGGCAGGATGCCAGCCGACGTGTGTTCCGTTGGCTGTATTCCGCATTGCATCATTGGGACTTTGGATGGCTATACCAGCGCCCGCTTTGGGACGGATGGATGCTTACTTGGGTACTATTGGGATTAACGCTCAGCGCATCGGGCGTCGTTATCGGCTGGAAACGCTTGGTTCATACTTTCCGTCGCAAGCAACCCGCCGCACCCAAACTTCAAGCGGGTAAACCCGCCAAGTTGGCAACTGAAAATCAAGCCGGTTAGTTTTTGTATTCGATAATTATTATTCGCACCCCATGAGAAAACTAATGAAAAAAAATCCTTTTGTAATTTCTGTATTAATGTCCAGTTTAATGTTGGGCTGTGCTTCTGCGCCGCAAATTCCAACACCTTCCGCAACTGCGCAACCAGCCAAACCATCCAATCAACCTCTAGGATTTTTTGTCACCAGTGAAGGTCCTGGCAAGGGTGCTGATCTGGGTGGACTGGCCGGTGCTGATGCTTATTGTCAAAAATTAGCTACTGCTGTTGGTGCAGGCAATAAGACTTGGCATGCTTACCTGAGCACTCAGGCTGCAAATGGTCAACCTGCGGTGAATGCGCGTGACCGCATCGGCTCCGGCCCTTGGTATAACGCCCAGGGAACCAGGATTGCAAAGGATGTTGCTGATCTCCACGGCGACTCTATAGACTCCGCACGTCTTGGTAATAACCTGAGCCGCACCACTGTGCTGTCGGAGAAAAACCTGCCCGTCAAAGGTGCCGGGGACACGCCAAATCAGCATGACATTCTGACCGGCTCGCTACCTGATGGCCGAGCATTTACCGATGCAGCAGATCATACTTGCCAAAACTACACCAGCAGTGCCGCCGAAGGATCTGTGCAGGTCGGCCATTTTGATCGCACCGGCGGTGGCAATACTTCCTGGAATTCGGCTCATGGTAGCAGAGGTTGCGGTCAAGAGAATCTGGTCAAAACCGGTGGTGCCGGTTTGTTGTATTGCTTCGCTATCGAGCATACCGAAGACACCGTGACTCCCGCCATTGCTGATGTCGTGGCTGCAGGAACACGAATTGAGTTCATCAAGGACGGATTTAAGGGAACAGAAGGCCCGATTCTCTTGCCTGACGGAGGCTTTGTGTTTACCGAAACTCAAGGGAACCGGATCACACGTATTGCCGAAGATGGATCCACCTCGACATTCCTCGATAATAGCAACGGCTCGAACGGACTGGCATTTAATGCCGCCGGTGAACTCGTCACAGTTCAAGTATTGAAGCCACGTGTCGGTATTGTTTATCCGCCGGGCAAAGAAAAAGTGCTTGCTGATAAATACGAAGGACTACCTTTCGTCCGTCCGAACGACATCGTACTTAGCAGCAAGACTGGCGATATATACTTCACCGATTCGGGTCCAAATCCTGGTTCTCCCAAATCTGATGTGCCTGCCGCTTCGCCCGCAGTTTATCGTATCAAACCCAATGGTGAACTGGTGCGTATCGCCAATGATATTGAGCGCCCTAATGGTATTCAATTAAGTCCCGATGAAAAGGTATTGTATGTTGCCAATACCGCCGGCGAATACATATTGGCTTTCGACGTGGCTGCTGACGGCTCGGTCAGCGGCAAGAGAAATTTTGCCAAGCTGAACGGTTACAGCAAAGGAGATAACGGACTTTATTCCAGCGGTGCTGATGGTTTGGCGGTCGATGCAAAGGGACACCTTTTTGTGGTGACGTCTGTGGGAGTTCAAGTGTTTGATGCCAAGGGTCAAGCTCTGGGTACTATACCGCTACCGAAGCCCGGCCAAAATCTCGCATTTGCCGGGAAAGAAAAAAAGTTTCTTTATATCGTTGGACGCGGCGCAGCTTATCGCATCGCGGTTCAAACACCGGGATTTTCCGGACGTGCGAAATAATTTTTTAGGAGAATAAAATGGGTTCATTTAGCATCTGGCATTGGCTGATTGTATTGTTGATTGTGGTTTTGGTTTTTGGAACGAAAAAACTACGCGGTATTGGTAGCGACTTGGGAGGGGCAGTTAAGGGCTTCAAAGACGGGATGAATGCAGGGCAAAATTCTGGCAATGGCAAGGCTCACGAGCCAAATGTTATTGAGCAAAGATAATTCCTTTGTACTGTCACATACCCAAAATTAGAATTTTTTTCACATTTGATTACATCAGAAAGGCTATAACATTATGTCTCGTAAAACCGCAGACGATTTTCATCCGGAAGTTTTGAAACTTTTCGACAAGTATGTTCATGGTGATATTTCGCGTCGTGACTTTTTACATTCGGCTACCACGTTCGCTATTGGCGTATCTGCGTTAAGTTTACTTGAGGCATTAAATCCAAAATTTGCCGAAGCCCAGCAAATCGCCAATGATGATCCGCGTATTAGAGCGGCATATGTCGAATATCCTTCTCCCTTGGGTTACGGCAAATTGCGCGGCTACTTGGTTAAACCCGCAAAGATAGCAGGCAAGTTACCGGTTGTGCTTGTTGTGCATGAAAATCGCGGGCTAAATCCCCATATAGAAGATATCGCACGCCGGTTGGCAGTCGATAATTTTATTGCTTTTGCTCCGGATGGTTTATTTCCGTTGGGCGGCTATCCGGGCGATGAAGACAAAGCGCGTGATCTTTTTCCCAAACTTGATCAGAATAAATCCCGAGAAGACTTTATTGCAGCTTTCCATGAGTTGAAAAAGTTGCCTGAAGGGAATGGCAAGGTTGGTGTTGTTGGCTTCTGCTATGGTGGTGGTATTGCAAATTTCCTTGCAACACGCCTGCCCGACCTGAATGCAGCAGTGCCATTTTATGGCGGCCAACCGTCTGATGAAGATGCGGCTAAAATCAAAGCACCGCTTTTGCTGCATTACGCCGAGAAAGACGAGCGCATTACCGGAGGCTGGCCAAAGTATGAAGCTGCACTCAAATCAACTTCCGTTAATTATCAAGCTTATGTTTATCCCGGTGTGCAACATGGTTTCAATAATGACACCACACCGCGTTTTGACGAAGCTGCTGCCAAATTAGCGTGGCAGCGCACTATCAGCTTTTTCAATCTGCATCTGCGTAGTTGATCAACTGAACTAAAACCCGATCTGTTGACAGTGATGATTTATCAACATATTGCCGCTCAAGATGTTGTCTTGGCAGCAATGTGTTGATTTACATCTTTTCTCTTCTTTCTTCTCTCCCATAATTATTTAAGAATTAATTGCTTATTTATCAATAAGTTATTTATTTATTTTACTTCCTTTAAGTTTGGTGGCACGAGATGTGCTGTCACCCCACTTACTTTAAGTCTGTAGAAATGGAGTTTAACTATGTCAGTTGCTATTCAAGTTTGGGATTTGCCACTGCGGATATTTCATTGGCTATTGGCGCTTGCGGTTTTGTCTGCTGTTGTCACCGGTGAAATCGGCGGTTCTTTAATCGATTGGCATGGTCGCATTGGCGTGCTGATTTTGGGTTTATTGGTATTTCGCCTTGTCTGGGGCTTTGTAGGTACATCTCATGCGCGTTTTACTAATTTTTTTCCAACACCCGCCAAGATCAAAGCCTACCTAAAGGGCCATTGGAAAGGCCACGGGCACAATCCATTGGGCGCACTTTCTGTACTTGCCTTGTTGGCTGTGCTTTTCACGCTTGTGGGTGCCGGATTGTTTGCCAATGATGATATTGCTTTTGAGGGGCCGCTTTTCCCGTTGGTTTCAAAATCGCTTAGTGATAAATTAAGCGCGATCCATTATTATGGTTTTAATGTGCTTGCTGTGCTCCTGTTTTTGCACATTGCTGCTATTGTGTTTTATGCAAAAGTCAAAAAACACAATCTTGTCATACCAATGATTACAGGCAGGAAAATCGTCCCAAAAGATCAGGCAATAGAAGTTTCAAAGTTTGGAATTCGGCGTTTCGTCGTAGCACTGTCGATTTCCGTATTTGTGGCATGGGGTGTTGAGTCAGGTGTTCAGTATCTTTCGCCTGCCAAAGCAGCCCCTGCCGTTGTTCAAAGTTGGTAGTTTTGCAGGTCGTTTTTTTAACTTTTAAGGAGTAGTAAGTGAAATCCAAATTAGCTATAGCATTATTAATCTCAGCAGTAAGCACTGCAGCATTCGCAGGTGCAGCTGAAGATCTACAAGTAAAGTTCCGTCAATCGGCATATTCTTTCGCTGCCTGGAATGCTTCCAAAATCAAGAGCCAAACCATTGATCATCCAGAAACATTTAACAAAGACCAGGTTATTGCTGCTGCTAATGCAATCGCTGCTGTTGCAAATTCGGGCCTGGCTGCACTTTATGGCCCGGGAACAGATCAGGCTACCGGTTGGAAAAAGTCGCGCTTGAAACCCGAGTTCTTCCAAAAGCAGGATGAAGTAAAAAAAGTTGCGACTGAATTCAATCAGGCAGCTAATGAGTTGCAAAAAGTAGCTGCGACTGGAGATATCGGCGCGATTAAAACTCAATTTGGCAAAGTTGGCGAAGCTTGCAAGAATTGTCATGACAGTTTCCGCACCAAGGATGACAAGTAATATCGTCATTATCTAAGTCTGTGGGGGAACGTCCTGTTCCCCCACAAATTTCCTTTTCAGATATCATAGTCCCCTTGATATTCTGCTTTCAGCTTTACTTATCATAATTTCTTGTTTTTTGTTCTAAGCCAATGGTAATACGATGCAACTTCATTGCAACCAGCGATGTTATTGCGCTGGGTGAATTAATCGAAAGGTTCGTATGCCCATTACTGTCGAGTCTCCATCTGAAATTTCTAACGCATCGGAGACTATCCTATACAATTCTCGTCATAATGCCCAACTGGTTGGGCTGCTTTACGCCGGTGATATATCACCACAAGATGCTTGGCATTTAGTTGAACACGGTGATGCGTTATTGATTGATGTGCGCACAATTGAGGAGCGTGAGTCTGTTGGCTATGTGCCCGGGTCAACACATGTAGCTTGGGCTATTGGCAACCCGATGGTGAGCAATCCTCGTTTCGTGCGCGAACTGGATAGCAAAGCAGGAAAGCTTGATGTTGTTCTATTCCTGTGCCGCAGCGGTAAACGCTCAGTAGCGGCAGCCGAAACAGCGAGCAGGCTCGGGTACAAGAACGTGTTCAACGTTACTGAAGGATTCGAAGGCGAGATCAATTTAAAGAACGGCTGGGTTAATCGCAAATTGCCATGGGTAAAAGATTGAATGAGTAAACATGAAATTCTTCCGTTGCCCGCAGATTGGGAATTAGGGCGCGTAGTTGAAGAATTACGCGAAGTGCGTCGGCAATGGCGAGAGTCCTGTGCCCGCAACCATGAATGCGGTGGACGTGAACTACCCGCACCCGGCCCTATACGTGACATAGTTGATGGTCTGCGCGGGGCATTGTTTCCGATGCGTTTAGGGCCACCGGATCTGCGTCAGGAAAGTGAAGATTTTTACGTGGCGCATACGCTGGATAGTGCGCTGTATGCTCTGCATCAGCAAGTTTTGCTAGAGTTGAACTATACCGCGCGCCAATTGGGTCATGATCCAGATAGCAGCGTTGAGTCTCGCGCGGTGAGTATTGTTAGATCTTTGGCTGCGGCACTGCCAAAAGTGCGTAGCCTGCTGGATACTGACGTTCGCGCTGCCTACAACGGCGACCCCGCTGCTCATAGCGTGGATGAAATCCTGCTTTGCTATCCCGGCATTCAAGCGGTGATTCATCATCGGTTGGCCAATGTGCTGTATAAATTAGGTGCGCCAATGATCGCACGCATCATTGCAGAGTTAGCCCATTCCGCAACGGGCATCGATATTCATCCCGGCGCGCAAATTGGCTCTGGTTTCTTTATTGATCACGGTACAGGTGTGGTTATTGGAGAGACTGCTATTATTGGCCAAAGAGTTCGCATTTATCAGGCAGTCACGTTAGGCGCAAAACGCTTTAACGTGGGCGAGGACGGAGTGCTGGAAAAAGGTCAATTGCGCCATCCTATTCTTGAGGATGATGTTGTGGTCTATGCAGGTGCCACCATTTTAGGGCGCATTACAATAGGTAAAGGTTCAAGCATCGGCGGCAATGTCTGGCTCACCCGAAGTGTGCCACCGGGTAGCGTTATTACCCAAGCCAGCTCTCATCACGAACTAATGGAAGGTAAATCATGACCATCCAGGAATTCGCTCATGTGCTTCGCCAATTACGCGAAGAGCGTGGTTGGTCACAAGAGCAATTGGCTGAGCGTGCCGATCTCAATCGATCCTATTTAGGCGAGGTTGAGCGGGGTAATGCGGTACCTTCTATCATAACCGTTTCAAAGTTGGCTAGAGCTCTGGATATACAAACGTCCAGCTTAATTGCCCGCTGCGAGCATATCTAAATAAACCAACTCTATTTTTTCAAATCGAATTGGCGTCTATAGCATGTTGAAGACAGCTAAGTCTTGCCCGAGAATCGTTTAGCTTTTTTTCATATAACTTTATCTGTTTTTTTCATAAGGAGTAAATCATGGCTGTAGACAGCAAAGACCAATTGGCACTAAGTGATGTCGCCGCGCGCACGCTAGCCAATGCCACCAAAACTGTACCGCAATTAGGCATCATCACGCCTCGCTGGTTGCCGCAGTTGTTAAGCTGGGTTCCGCTGGAAGCCGGTATCTACCGCGTGAACAAAGTTAAAGATGCTTCTCGTGTAACAGTTGCCTGCTCGCAACGTGACGAGCGTGAATTGCCCCAAACCTTTGTAGACTACGAAGAGTGGGGTCGTGAATACATGTTGAGTGCTGTGAATACCGTGGTTGACGTGCATACGCGCGTCTCAGACCTATACAGCAGCCCGCATAATCAAATTCGCGAACAGTTACGCCTGACCATCGAGACCGTCAAAGAGCGTCAAGAAAGTGAATTGATCAATAATAAAGAATATGGTCTGTTGACTAATGTTGCCACCACACAACGCATCAAGACACGAACAGGTGCGCCGACACCAGATGACTTGGACGAGTTGATCACCAAAGTTTGGAAAGAACCCGGCTTCTTTCTGGCTCATCCGTTAGCTATCGCAGCCTTCGGTCGTGAATGCACCCGTCGTGGCGTGCCTCCGCCAACTGTTACTATTTCCGGTTCGCCGTTCTTGACATGGCGCGGAATTCCGCTGATTCCTTCGGACAAGATTCCGGTAGTCAAAGGCAAGACCAGCATTATTCTGCTGCGTACCGGCGAAAGCCGTCAGGGCGTGGTTGGTTTGTATCAGCCCAATCTGCCGGGCGAACAAAGCATGGGCTTGTCCGTACGCTTCATGGGAATAGATCGTAAGGCTATTGCGTCTTACCTGATCTCGCTGTATTGCTCACTTGCTGTACTGACTGACGACGCACTTGCCGTGCTCGATGACGTCGAAGTGGGTAAGTATCATGAGTACAAGTAATCTGAATATTCCAGACATCAGTTCGGCCAATATCCCGGTACACGCTGATGTTGCCGCGCTGGCGGGCGGTCAAAACTTTGCACCCGATGTCGCAATGATCGAGCGTATTGCGAACGAGCTATTTTCAGGAGTTCCTGGCAAGTTGGCTGCGTATTCACCTTCCTTGGGGTCTTCGATGCCACCGCGAAATAATGATCTGGCTTTTCCGCTAACGGGTGGAGATCCACTGGATCTGCATTTGGATACACCTCACACTCACTCACCGCAGTTGCCGGTGACAAATGCTTGGGCACCCGGTGCTGATTTCGCGGTGGCTCCGAATCTGGATGCCAGCGGTTACCCGGGTGAAGATGTGCTGCGCGACTTGCTGAAAGACAATGCAAAAGATCATCCGAAGATGACGGGTGCGACCTTGTATTTTCTGGATGAGGCCGCACGCTTTAATCGTAACCCGTCTCAAGCCGGCATTCCGCAAACGGCTTCTGTAGGGCACGCTCAATCTGCGGCAGGACAAGTGCCAACGTCAGCCCATCCGCCATTTGATGTGCTATCCGTGCGTCGCGATTTCCCCATCTTGAAAGAGTTGGTGAATGGGCGTCCGCTGGCCTGGCTGGACAATGCCGCTACTACGCAAAAGCCTCAGTCGGTGATTGATCGCTTGTCGTATTTCTATGAGCACGAGAACTCGAATATCCATCGCGCGGCACATGAAATAGCAGCCCGTGCCACCGATGCGTATGAAGGCGCGCGTGACAAGATCGCTGACTTTCTCAATGCCAGTTCCAGTAAGGAAATCGTATTTGTACGCGGCACTACGGAAGCAATCAATCTGGTGGCAAAAAGCTGGGGCAAAAAACATATCGGCAAAGATGACGAGATTCTCATTACACATCTGGAGCATCACGCTAATATCGTGCCTTGGCAAATGTTGTGTGCCGAAACGGGTGCAAAGCTTCGTGTTGCTCCGGTAGATGAGGACGGTCAAGTGTTGCTGGAAGAATATGAACGCTTGCTCAATTCCCGCACCAAGCTGGTGTCGTTCACACAAGTGTCCAATGCGCTTGGCACAGTAACACCCGCCAAGCAGATGATTGAAATGGCCCATCGTTACGGTGCTCGCGTGTTGCTGGATGGCGCGCAATCGGTTTCACATATGCGTGCCGATATGCAACATCTTGATTGTGACTTCTTTGTATTTTCCGGTCACAAAGTATTCGCTCCAACCGGTATTGGCGCGTTGTACGGCAAACCGGAAGTGCTGGAAGAAATGCCGGCATGGCAAGGCGGTGGCAATATGATCGAAGATGTCACTTTCGAAAAGACCCGCTACCACCCCGCACCGGCAAAGTTTGAAGCCGGAACTGGTAACATCGCCGACGCCGTAGGGCTTGGCGCTGCTATCGACTACGTGCAAAAACTCGGTATCGACAACATTAACCGTTATGAGCATGAGTTGCTGGTATATGCAATGAAAGCTCTGGGTAGCATCCCCGGCCTGCGCTTGGTTGGCACTGCGAAAGAGAAAACCAGCGTGCTGTCTTTCGTACTGGATGGATATCAAACCAGTGAAGTCGGAGAAGCGTTGAATAAAGAAGGTATCGCTGTACGTACAGGGCACCACTGCGCACAACCAATTTTGCGCCGTTTTGGACTTGAAGCAACCGTGCGTCCGTCACTGGCTTTCTATAATACCCACGAAGAAATTGATCGTTTGGTAGGCGTAGTTAGACAGTTGTCGAGAAAATAGGATTGTAGTTTACGTTTGTGTAAAGCCCCGGCAGATTCTGTCGGGGCTTTTACTTTGAAATATCAACTTTGCTGCAAACGCTGGGCTTCGCCCCAAAATATTTATCTGCCTTTAAAGCAATATTTTCCATCCGATTAGGACATAGCGTTCCAGCACAAACAGCACCGCGAATACCAATACCAAAATGACAACAAAGCGGACTACGTTCCATGCGAAGCGTAAATATGTGTGCTTGCGGGTTAGCAGAAACATACCACCGGAAAGGACAATGATGAGTGCTGCAAGTACCAATAGCAAGCGGAGTACTAGCATATCAGGCCGTCTGGGCTAAACAGCTTGCAGTTGTAATCGGGAAAAGTCAGGCGCTTCTTCAGGGGAGTCAAACGTGGTGAACTCCCATGCGCCCTGATCAGCCAACAAAGCCCGGCACAAGGCGTTGTTCAACGCATGTCCGGATTTGTAACCGGAGAATGCGCCTATCAGTGAATGTCCGAGCAAATATAGGTCGCCAATAGCATCGAGCATTTTGTGTTTGACGAATTCGTCTTCAAAGCGTAGCCCATCCGGGTTGATGACGCGATACTCATCCATCACGATTGCGTTATCAAGACTCCCGCCCAAGCCCAAGCCTTGCGAGCGCATATATTCTACTTCCTGCATAAAACCGAAGGTGCGTGCGCGACTCACTTCTTTGACATAAGACTGCGTACCTAAATCAACCGTCACGCTTTGTTTGGTATTGGCAATAACAGGGTGTGTGAAATTGATGGTAAAACTTAGCTTATATCCTTCAAATGGTTCAAATCGAACCCATTTATCGCCATCTTTAACTTCCACCGTTTTTTTGATCCGAATGAATTTTTTTGCAGCCGATTGCTCAATAATTCCAGCCGACTGTATCAGAAAAATAAAAGTGCCGGCACTTCCGTCCATAATCGGCAACTCAGAACTGCTCAACTCGACAAGCGCATTATCGATCCCCAATCCGGCAAGCGCCGACATCAGATGCTCGACTGTTGCCACCCTCGCACCATGCGCTTCCAGACATGTTGAAAGCCGTGTATCGTGAACCGAGTACGCTTCGGCCTGTATGTCTACCGGCTGAGGCAGATCAATACGGCGAAATACGATGCCGCTATTGACGGGCGCGGGACGCAAAGTCAGATAGACTTTCTCGCCTGTATGCAGACCCACCCCAGTTGCTTGCACCATCGTCTTCAACGTGCGCTGCTTAACCATTTTTCTTCCCGAGTTCAGACAAATTCGTAGCGTAGTTTACCATAGCAGGTCAAGTCTCGCCGACCATGCCACCTCTAATACGACGGTCAATTCATTCAGTCAGCCTGTTTACGCAGGAATGACGGGATGTCCAAAGTGTCCACACCAGACTGTTTCATTGCTTCTACCGTAGCCGCATGATGACGTGCAGTTCGTATCACCGCGGGCATTTCCAACTCGCGATAGTCGACACTTGGAAGGTCATGCGTGCCGGTACGCAGTTGCGCCTGCGGAACCAGTACCGGTTTTGATTGTTTGTTTCTCGGAGAGCCCAGGCCTGTTGCGACAATAGTCACGCGCAGCTCATCACCCATAGTCTCATCGAATACCGACCCTACAATCACGGTCGCTTCTGTTGCCGCAAATTGGAAGCAATTCATGACTTCATGCAACTCTTCCAAAGTCAGCGTGCTGCTTGAGGTGATATTTACCAGCACACCGCGTGCCCCGGACAGATCGACATCTTCCAGCAAGGGGCTGGCAATTGCCTGCTCGGCTGCCTTTTTGGCGCGATTTTCTCCAGTGGCCGTGGCTGCACCCATCATTGCCATGCCATTCTCGGACATCAGTGTACATACGTCGGCGAAATCCACGTTGACCATACCCGGTACGTTAATGACTTCGGCAATACCGGCAACCGCACCCTGCAATACACCATTCGCCGCCTTAAACGCAGCGGGAAGCGTTGTTTTTCCACCCAATACTTCCATCAACTTTGCATTTGGCACAATGATGAGTGAGTCGACATAAATTGCCAACTCCTCAATACCGGTTTGAGCCAAACTCATGCGCTTACCTTCAAATACGAACGGTTTGGTCACAACGGCAACGGTTAAAATACCCAATTCCTTTGCCACTTGCGCCACTACCGGCGCTGCACCAGTACCCGTTCCACCACCCATCCCTGCGGTGATAAAAACCATATTCGCACCTTGAATTATTTCGGCAATACGTTCGCGATCTTCTTCTGCTGCTGCCTGGCCAATCTCCGGCTTGGCACCGGCCCCCAGCCCTTTGGTCAGCGTTGAACCAATTTGCAACTGCGTGCGCGCCTTGCTGCGTTTGAGGGCTTGTGCATCCGTATTAATGGTGATGAACTCAACGCCCTGCACCCCTTGTTCGATCATGTGGTCGACAGCATTGCCACCGCAGCCACCAACACCGATCACTTTGATTACTGCGCCTTGCGGCTGTGATTCCATTAGTTCAAACATTTTTTTCTCCTTATCAAATTGCAAATCAAAACCCTAAACCTCAACACCCGAAATTAACACTGTATTTCATTTCAGCCCGCACTGAAACGACAACTTAAAACGTGCCATGAAACCATTCTTTCATTCGAGCCATCACATCTTTAAATGAACTCGATTGCATACGCGCCACTTGATTCTTTTGCTCCTGCTCCAATCCATACAGCAACAAACCCACGCCTGTCGCAAAGCGCGGCGTCTTCACCACATCCGATAGTCCGCCAACATATCGCGGCAAGCCCAGGCGTACCGGCATATGAAAAATTTCTTCGCCCAGCTCTACCATGCCTTGCATGGCACTACTGCCGCCTGTAAGCACGATGCCGGATGACAATAAATCTTCGAAGCCACTGCGCCGCAATTCTGTTTGCACCAGCGAATACAACTCTTCCACGCGCGGCTCGATCACTTCTGCCAGAGTTTGGCGCGACAACATTCGTGCCCCGCGTTCGCCAACCCCGGGCACCTCGATTGCCGCGTCTTCAGCCAGTTGGCGTAGCGCGCAACCATGTTTAATTTTGATGTCTTCAGCATCCTTAGTGGGCGTGCGCAACGCCATCGCGATGTCGTTGGTAATCTGATCACCGGCAATTGGAATCACTGCGGTGTGGCGAATCGCGCCACCGGTAAACACCGCCACATCAGTAGTTCCTCCGCCTATATCGACAAGGCAGACACCCAGATCTTTTTCATCATCTGCCAGCACCGCTCTGCTCGATGCCAGCGGTTGCAAAATCATGTGTTTTACTTCCAGTCCGCAACGATGCACGCACTTGAGTATGTTTTGTACTGCCGCTACGGCACCTGTCACGATATGAACTTCAACTTCCAGTTTCATGCCACTCATCCCGAGCGGTTTCTTGATGCCTTCCTGTCCGTCTATACTGAATTCCTGTTCCAGGATATGCAGCATTTGCTGGTCGCCGGGCAAGCTGATCGAGCTGGCAGTTTCTACTACGCGATCAATGTCTGCCTGCGCGACTTCCTTGTCTTTTATTTTCACCATGCCGTTGGCGTTGGAACTTTTAATATGCCCGCCCGCAATGCCTGTATAGACTTCGCGTATTTTGCAGTCAGCCATTAACTCGGCTTCTTCGAGTGAGCGCTGTATGGCTGCCACCGTTGCATCGATGTTCACCACCATGCCTTTTTTCATGCCGGAAGATTCATGCATTCCTACGCCGATCACCTCCAGCGTTCCTTCCGGTTTAACCTCTGCCACGATGGTGACTATCTTCGATGTTCCGATATCCAGACCAACGATCAGGTTTTTTGTTTCTCTGCTTTTACTCATCGTAATATTCCTCTAAACCTTTTTTCCGGATATCCGGCTGGCGCGTTCCTCTGCCCCATTCGGCAGATAGGCGGCAAAGCCGTTGCGATAGCGCAAGTCAACATGTGTCACCGTGTGTGAAAGTGTGGACAGGCTGTAGGGATATACACCGACAAACCTCTCCAATCGTTGCTGCATCTGCTCGCGCCCCAACTCCAGCACCATGCCGTTGCTTAATCTCAGTTGCCATGCAAACCTCGGCGACAGGCTGATTTGAGTCACTTCCTCCTTCATCGGACGCAGCTCTTTACTAAGTTCGTCATACATACCCGCCATCTGTGCGGACGTATTCGGCTGTCCGAAAAATGCCGGCAACACCAAATCGGTTTTTTCCGTAAATACTTCCCCGTAGGTATTGACCAATCCATTCCCGTTCCAACGCGCCAATGCCTTGTGTTCTTCAAGCTGAACTTCCAGACTCCACGGGAACTTTCTGCGTACACTCACTTTGCGCACCCATGGCAAACGCTCAAATGCCGTGCGTGTCCGATTCAAGTCCACCGTAAAAAAATTTCCCTGTATCTGCTCACGCACTACTCGTTCGATCATTTCAACCGGCACATTTTTCGGAGCCTCTTGCAGTTGTATTGCGTTAAGCGGAAATACAGGCAAATGCAACACATAACGCGCCACGCCGTACAGCACCATCGCCAGACTCAATCCGAACAACAGATTGGCAATCACGCGTAGCAGTGGTGCGTTATCCCACATGTGCCGACTCCAAAATTTGCAGCACCAATTGTTCGAAACTTATACCCGCATGTCGTGCAGCCATTGGCACCAGGCTATGGTCGGTCATGCCGGGAGAGGTGTTTGCTTCCAGCAGATAAATCTTGCCGTCTTCACCGCGCAAGAAATCTACGCGCCCCCAGCCTTCACCGCCGATAATCGCAAATGCGTCTTGTGCCAGATGTTGCATTTCGCTTTCCTGCTCTTCGCTTAATCCGCACGGGCATAGGTAACGTGTGTTATTGCTCAGGTATTTTGCTTCATAGTCATAAAATTCGTTTGCCGGCTCGATCTTGATGACCGGCAGTGCGCGACCATTCAGAATCGCAACGGTATACTCGCCTCCGCTGACATAACTTTCGAAAATAACCACTTTGTCGTGTTTTGCAGCTTCTGCATACGCAACGGGTATCCCCTCCACCGTCTTTACTTTACTGATGCCGACACTGCTGCCTTCATTGGCTGGCTTTACAAATAACGGCAAATCCAGATGATCTGCCAGCGCATTCCAGTCGCTGGGGGCGGTCAAGGCTTCATACTCGGGAACAGGCAAACCCGTTGATTGCCAAATCAGCTTGGTACGCCACTTGTCCATTCCGATAGCTGAAGCCATCACGCCGCTGCCTGTATAGGGAATTCCCAGTATTTCCAATGCACCCTGCACTGTGCCATCTTCTCCGTAGCGACCATGCAGCGCGATAAAGGCGCGGTCAAACTTTTCATCTTTTAGTGCTTGCAGCGGGCGAATTGCCGGATCAAAAGCATGCGCATCAACGCCGCTCTTTTGCAGTGCGGCCAACACTGCCGAGCCGCTTTTTAAGGACACCTCGCGTTCGGCAGAACGTCCGCCAAACAGCACGGCAACTTTGCCAAATGACCTGGGATTGGTATTCACCGGTTTAGTCTGTTTTTCTGATTTACTCATGTTTCGCATGCTCGCCAATAATTTTTACTTCGGGGTGCAGGTTAATACCCGTTTGTTGCAATACTGTCGTCCGCACCTCATTAATCAAATTTTCAATATCGGTTGCTGTCGCATCGCCTGTATTGACGATAAAGTTAGCGTGTTTCTCCGACACTTGCGCTCCGCCGATACACTTGCCTTTCAGTCCGCAATTTTCGATCAGTTTTGCCGCATAATTTCCGGGCGGATTCCTAAACACCGATCCGGCATTCGGCAACTGCAAGGGTTGGCTTGCACTGCGCTTATCCATCAATCCTTTTATTTCCCGACGCGCTGCTTCGACATCACCTGTTTCAAATTTCAGCCATGCACCGGCGAAATATTCTTCTTGGAGCACCGAATTACTTTCTTCAATTCTCACCGCATGCCGATACCCAACTTCATATTCCTGCGGCAACCGCTCCAGCAATTCACCGTGACGGGTCAGCACTTGCACGCGTTCCACTTTCTGCCATGTTTCACTGCCGTAGCAGCCAGCATTCATTGCCAACATTCCGCCCAAAGTGCCGGGAATGCCGACGAAAAATTCCGCACCGCACAAATTGTTTGTAGCGGCAAATCTGGCCAGCTTTGCGCCCGGCACACCCGCCTGCGCATAGATCACGTCACCCTCCAGGTACAGTTCGCTCAATGCGCCATGCATCAATAAAACCGTTCCTTTTATGCCGCCATCGCGCACCAGTAAATTGCTCCCCAGTCCTACTGCAAACAATGGTTCATCTGCCGGAACTTGCTGCAAAAATTGTTGCATATCTGCGAGGTCAGCCGGACGATACATGCGCTGCGCCACCCCGCCGGCACGCCAACTTGTATGGCGACTCATTGGCACGTCGTAACGCATTTCGCCGCGCAAACTTTCACTCATAAACTGTGTCGGCTCGTTCATGTTCATTTTTGCGCCAACTGTTTCACAAGATTGGGGACGCTACCAATGGAGCCGGCACCCATGGTCAATACCACATCACCGTCTTGCGCCATTTGTAATATCGTTTGCGGCATATCGCCGATTTTTTCTACAAACACGGCTTGTTTCTGCCCTGCAACGCGCAAGGCGTGCATCAATGCGCGGCCGTCTACTGCAACAATGGGCGCTTCTCCTGCCGCATAGACTTCCGCCAACGCCAGCGCATCAACGCCTGACAGTACTTTCACGAAATCTTCAAACAGATCGCGGGTCCGGGTAAAACGATGCGGCTGAAAGGACAGCAGCAAGCGTTTGTCTGGGAAAGCTCCGCGCACTGCGGCTATGGTCGCTTTCATCTCTGCCGGATGATGTCCGTAATCGTCAATTAGCGTAAAGCTACCTCCCTCCGGCAAAGATATCTCGCCATATCGTTGCATGCGCCGACCCACGCCCTCAAACTCGGACAGAGCGGCAATAATCGCTGACGGAGCCACGCCAACTTCCAGACCGACGGCTATGGCAGCCAACGCATTGAGGACGTTGTGTAGCCCTGCCAGATTAAGTGTAATGTCCAAATCAATTGGCACACGGTTGTGACGGCAGAGCGCGGTAAAGAGCATCTTGCCGCTTTCGTGACGCACGTTTATCGCTCGAATCTGCGCATCTTCACCGAAACCGTAAGTGGTTATCGGCTTACTGATACGCGGCAGAATGTCGCGCACATTGGCATCGTCCACGCACAATATGGCGCGGCCATAAAACGGCAAGCGCTCGATAAAATCGACAAAAGCCTGTTTCAGTTTGCCAAAGTCGTGACCATAGGTTTCCATATGATCGGCATCGATATTGGTAACCACCGCAAGTATCGGCGTGAGATACAAAAATGAAGCATCGGATTCGTCCGCTTCGGCAACGATGAACTCACCTGTGCCCAATCGGGCATTTGCACCGCTGCTATTCAGCCGCCCACCAATCACAAATGTCGGATCGTAACCTCCCTTGGCCAGTACCGTAGTCACCAGCGAAGTCGTGGTGGTCTTGCCGTGGGTTCCTGCCACGGCAATTCCCTGACGCAGACGCATTAATTCCGCCAGCATCACTGCGCGTGGTACGACCGGAATGCGCTGTTCACGCGCCGCGACCACCTCCGGATTGTCCGCTTTGACGGCGGTGGAGATCACCACGGCATCGGCATGATGCAGATTTTTTGCATCATGCCCCTGATGGATGGCCGCACCCAAAGTCTGCAAACGCTGCGTTACTGCACTTTCCGCCAAATCTGAACCACTGACCCGAAAACCGAGATTGAGCAATACCTCGGCTATTCCGTTCATCCCGGAACCGCCAATACCGACAAAATGAATATGTTTAATCTTATGTTTCATGCTTCCGCCAATTCTTTGCAAACGTCGACCACTGCCTTGGTTGCTTCAGGCTTTGCCAACTTTCGTGCTGCCTGTGCCATCACTGATAACTTTTCACGACTAAATTGGCGCAACAGTTGCGCCAATTTTTCTGCGCTTAATTCTTTTTGCGGCAATAAAATAGCGGCTCCCTGCTCGCTCAAAAATCGGGCGTTGTGTGTTTGGTGATCGTCAACCGCAAATGGAAACGGAATCAGCACACTTGCCACCCCCGCTGCCGCCAACTCGGCGATAGTGAGCGCGCCTGCACGGCAGATCACCACATCGGCTTTACCATATTGATCCGCCATTTCTTCAAGGAACGGGCGTATGTCGGCCTCAACCCCCGCTTGTGTATACAGTTGCCGCACTGCGTCGGCATGTTTTTTTCCGGTTTGATGCAACACATTTGGGCGCTCTTGCTGAGCCAATCCGGCAAGCGCCTGCGGCAGTGCTTCGTTCAACGCCTGGGCACCCAGACTTCCGCCCACCACCAGTACATTCAGTTTGCCGCTGCGTGCGCCGTAGCGAGCTTGCGGCTCTGCCAACGAAGCGATGTCACTGCGCACCGGATTCCCGCACCACAGTGTATTTTTCAACACATTAGGAAATCCGCTTAGTACCCGAGTTGCGAGTTTCGCCAGTAATTTGTTACTCATTCCCGCAATTGAATTCTGCTCATGAATGACCAACGGACGACGCAAGATCGCTGCCATTAATCCTCCCGGCATCGTGATGTACCCCCCCATTCCCAGCACCACGTCGGGGCGGTAACGGAAAATCGCATCCGCACTTTGTCCCAAAGCCCAAAACAAAGTGAAGGGCAACGTCAGCAAACGCAATACTCCTTTGCCGCGCACGCCGGAAAAATTTACCCACGCCACAGGGTAACCATGCTTGGGCACCAACTCTGCTTCCATACTATTAGGCGCTCCTAACCAAATTACTTTCCAACCTTCTGCATGCAAAGCATCGGCGACCGCCAGCCCCGGGTAAATATGCCCGCCTGTGCCGCCTGCCATAATGAGAATAGTCCGGTTCATTTAAATTCCAGAATCCTTGCCACAGAGATCACTGAGAGATATGCCGATTTCTCTGTGTGCTCTATGTTCTCTGTGGCTAAATTGTTTTTGATCTTCATATCGGCAACCCTCTTGCTGCCCTTCTATTCTCCCAATCAATGCGTAGAAGAATAGCAATCGCAACGCAGTTAACCACCACGCCGCTACCCCCAAAACTCAGGAACGGCAGCGTCAATCCTTTGGTTGGTAGCACACCCATGTTTACGCCGATGTTGATCATTGCTTGCACGCCCAACCAAACGGCAATGCCTTGCGCCACCAATGCTGCAAATAGCCTTTCTGACATCGCAGCCTGGCGTCCGATGGTAAAGGCACGCACAATAAGCCAGCCAAACAACAAAATTACCGCGCACACACCCAGCAGACCCAATTCTTCCGCAATCACGGCCAGCAAAAAATCGGTATGTGCTTCCGGCAAATAAAACAGTTTTTCCACGCTCCCACCGAGGCCGACTCCCAGCCATTCGCCACGCCCGAAAGCGATGAGTGCATGGCTGAGTTGGTATCCTTTGCCAAAGGGATCGGACCACGGGTCCATAAATCCGATAACCCGCTGCATACGGTATTCAGAAGATAAAATCAGCGCTGCGAATGCCAGCGGCAATAGCACAACCAGTCCGCCAAATATTTTCAGATTGAATCCGCTCAACCACAATGTGCACATCGCAATCGCGCAGATCACCACGAATGCCCCCATATCCGGCTCCAACAGTAATAGTGCCCCGACCATCGCCATTACTGCAAACATCGGCAGAAACGGTTGCAATAAATGATCTTTTATCGCACCTTTGCGTACGGCATAATCGGCGGCATATAACACCGCGAAAAGTTTCATCAATTCCGACGGCTGCAGGTTAACTATAAATAGTGACAGCCAGCGACGACTCCCGTTAACTGATCTTCCCACGCCCGGGATTAATACCAGCAGCAGCAGGACAACACCAAACAAAAACAGATACGGAGCAAATTTTTGCCAGGTTTGTGTCGGCACCTGAAATACCACCACTCCGGCAGTGAGTCCGACCAATATAAATAGTCCGTGGCGCACCAAATAATAGGTCGGCTGGTAGCTGGTGAATTTGCCTGCTTCTGCCGTTGCAATCGAAGCGGAATACACCATCACCAACCCTATCGACAACAGACCCGCAATGATCCAGGTCAACACGGTGTCGTAGTCCGCCATCACACGGCGCGGGTTACTTATGTTGACGTTAGTCACGATACTTCGGCCTCTAGTTCTTTCACTGCTGCAATAAATACTTCCGCGCGGTGCGCGTAATTTTTGAACATGTCGAAACTTGCGCAAGCCGGTGACATCAGCACCGCATCTCCCTCCAACGCTTCGGCTGCACTAATACGCACTGCGTCCCGCATATCTCGCGCCATCAGCAGCGGTACACCGGTTTCTTTCAGCGCGTCGGCAATTTTTGCCGCGTCTCTGCCGAGCAGAACGGCCACTCGTGCGTGTTGCGTTACTACTTTTTGCAGCGGCGAGAAATCCTGCCCTTTCCCGTCACCGCCAAGTATGACCACCGCCGTCCGTCCCAACCCGTTCAGGGCCGCCACTGTCGCCCCCACGTTGGTACCCTTGGAGTCGTCGTAGTAAGTCACACCATTTATCTCCGCAACTTTTTCCACGCGGTGCGGCAATCCCTTGAATGCCCGCAATGCGTTCAGCAACGGCGGCATGGGCAACCCAACCGCACGGCACAGGGAAATCGCCGCCAGTGCGTTGGCAATATTGTGCAGACCTTCCACTTGCAATTCGACTGCATTCATCAGGCGGCGCGAGCCCTCTAGCAGCCAGATTCCATCGGCATCGCGTTCGATGCCCAGATCGTGTTTGCTCAAGGGTGGCGTTTCCAATCCAAAGCTCTGGATTAGGCGTTCACGCAATCCCATCGCCATACTTTCGGGATCATCACGATTCAATACCTGTACGTTGCCGCGCCCGTCACATCTGAATATGCGCGCCTTCGCTGCTATATATCCGGCCATATCCGCATAACGATCCAAATGATCTTCGCTGATATTGAGTACCGTGGCTGCCTGTGCATTCAAGCAGTACGTCGTTTCCAACTGAAAGCTGGAAAGCTCCAATACCCACACGTCAGGTTGTTTTCCTTTACGCTGAATCACGACATCAAGTACTGCTGGTGAAATATTTCCCGCCACCTCGGTATCCAATCCGGCCGCTCGGCACATTGCCCCCACCATGCTGGTAACGGTGGTTTTGCCATTCGCTCCAGTTATAGCAATTACTTTTGGCTGATTTTCTTTGGGTAGCGACTGTGCGAATAACTCAATATCACCCACCACCGGAATCCCTCTCGCCAGTGCTTTTTGCACCAGAGGATCAGCCATAGGGATACCCGGGCTGATCGCGACCAGCTCAATTCCTTCCAGCAATTCACTCCGAAATATTCCACAACGCACTTCAACTTGAGGGAAATTTGCCTGCACACTGGCCAAAGAGGGCGGCGCATTCCGGCTATCCGCTACGCGCACTTGTGCTTTATGCACCAGCATCCAGCGCACAAGTGACAACCCGGTCTCACCAAGACCCAGAACCAGAACTTTTTTGTTTGCCAAATTGTTCATAGCACCCCCTTAAGTCAGTCGTTAGTTACATCAAACCCGCGCAGCAGACTCCACCAACTAATAACTGGCAACTTGTCTTCATCTCAATTTCAGCGTTGCAAGTCCGACAAGCACTAGCAGCATCGTAATAATCCAGAAACGCACTACAACTTGTGTTTCCTTCCAGCCTTTTTGTTCAAAATGGTGGTGCAGCGGCGCCATCAAAAATATGCGTTTGCCCTGCCCGTATCTTTTCTTGGTATATTTGAAGTACGACACCTGCAACATCACCGAGATCGCTTCAACCACGAATACGCCCCCCATGATGAACAACACGATCTCTTGCCTTACGATCACGGCAACCGTACCTAGTGCCGCACCCAATGCCAGCGCGCCGACATCGCCCATGAACACTTCGGCGGGGTAAGCGTTGAACCACAGAAATGCCAGGCCCGCGCCTGCAATAGCTGCACAGAACACGGCCAGCTCTCCTGCTCCGGGAATATGCGGAACCCCCAGATATTTTGCGAACACAGCATGCCCGGCAACGTAAGAAAATACTGCCAGCGCGCTTGCCACCATCACAGTGGGCATAATGGCAAGTCCATCCAATCCGTCCGTCAGATTCACCGCATTGCTGCTACCGACGATAACCAAGTAAATCACTACGACGAACCCAATCACACCCAGTGGAATAACGGCATGTTTAAAGAAGGGCAAGATCAATTCAGTGTGTGCGGGCAAAGTTGCGTGTGTCCACAAGAATATGCCTACCGCCAAAGCTATCAATGATTGCCAGAACATTTTTGCCCTGGCTGACAGGCCGTCTGAATTGCGATGCACCACCTTGCGATAATCGTCTACCCAACCGATGGAGCCGACGCCCAGGGTGGTCAGCAGTACCACCCATATGTATGGATTGGTCAGGTCACCCCACAATAATGTGGTGATCGCGACAGAAGTTAAAATCAGCGCGCCTCCCATGGTAGGCGTGCCTGCTTTAATCAGATGAGATTGCGGGCCGTCACTGCGCACAGTTTGACCAATCTTCATCTGTGCCAACTTGCGGATCATTGTCGGGCCAACCAGAAACGAAATAAACAATGCAGTCATTGCCGCAAGCACTGCACGCAGGGTGATGTAATTGAACACGCTGAATGTTCTAACATCTTGTGAAATCCAATGGGCCAAGGCCAATAACATTTTTCCCCCTTATTGCAACGCGGTGCAATGTTGCACCACCCGCTCCATTTTCATAAATCGCGAGCCCTTCACCAGCACAATGCTGTCGGCATCCAAATTTTGCACCAGCGTTGACAGCAGATCTTCCAGACTTTTGAAATGAGTTGCACCCTCACCGAACTCATCCACCGCATAGGTGCTTAAATCACCCAGCGCCAGCAATTTCTGAATTCCCAGGTTGCGTGCTTCTGCACCAATTTCCGCATGGAAATGCGGCGCATCCGCACCCAACTCGCCCATATCACCCAAGACCAATATCGTTTTTTTGCCCTGCGTTTGCGCCAGTACTTTCATCGCCGCCAGCAACGATGCCGGATTCGCGTTATAGGTATCGTCAATCAGCACTGCGCCGCGCAATGCAATCTTGCGTTGTAAACGCCCGGCGACTCCGCCAAAATTGCTCAGCCCTTTTGCAATTGCAGCCAATGGTATATTCAATGCAATCGCAGCCGCAGTAGCGGCAAGCGCGTTGCGCACGTTATGCACACCGGGTACTTGAAGTTCAACGCTGAATTGTCCAAGTTCAGTTTCTGCTTCTACAATTGCGCCGAATCCCTGTGTGCGCCATGTTGCATGTATGTCGGCGCGGGACTCCAGACCAAATCCAATAACTCGATGAGCGCCTGCAATCTCACGCCATATCGGTGCAAACTCGTCGTCTGCATTTATTATTGCCACACCCTGCCGCGACAACCCGGCGAATATTTCACCTTTAGCGCGAGCTACTGCTTCAACGCTTCCCAATCCGGCCAGATGAGCGCTGGTTGCATTGTTTAACAACACCATGTCAGGACTCGCGAGTCTGGTCAGATAATCAATTTCGCCGGGATGGTTCATGCCCATTTCGATCACCGCGTAGCGATGTGATGAGCGCAATTTAAGCAGTGTAAGCGGCATGCCGATATCGTTATTTAAATTGCCTTTGGTAACCAGCACTGCTTCCGTATCACCCGCGTATTCCCGCAAGATGCTTCCCAGCATTTCTTTCACTGTAGTCTTGCCGTTGCTTCCTGTTATCCCAACCAACGGAATATCAAATTGCTTGCGCCAGTACGCTGCCAATTGACCAAGTGCCAAGCGCGTGTCTTCGACCAGCAACAACGGGCATGGCGTTGCCTCGCCATGAGTTACCGCCTTGCGGTGATAACTCACTTTATTCACGAGCGCTGCTACCGCGCCGCTTTCTACCGCGCCGGATACATATTCGCCACCATCAAAACGCTCTCCTTGCAGTGCCAGAAACAAATCACCCCGGCTAATCGCCCTGCTGTCGGTCGACACCGCACTAAATCGCACATCCTGTCCGATGACAGTACCGCCTAAAACTTTTGCCGCCTGCGATAGAAGCATCATGTCGTGATCCATTCCGGATGATTTATGGCCGGAGCCCAAACGCTCAACGCACGACGCACAACTTCACTGTCACTAAAAGGCTGTTTCACACCGTTTATTTCCTGATAATCCTCATGCCCCTTGCCGGCGACCAATACGGTATCAATTGCACGCGCTATCCCCACGGCTCGCGTGATAGCAAGCGCCCGATCTTCGATAACCTTGTGCTCCCCCTCCACACCAAACAGAATCGCGTCGATTATCGCCTTTGGACTTTCAGTGCGGGGATTGTCGCTGGTGATGATGCATTCATCCGCAAGTTTGGAAGCTACAGCTCCCATCATGGGCCGCTTACCTCGATCACGGTCTCCTCCGCAACCGAAAACACAAATTACTTTACCGCCTTCGGGTCGGGTTACTTCAGTCAGTGTTTGTAGAACTTTTTCCAGCGCATCCGGTGTGTGCGCATAGTCAACCACAACTGTCGGCTTGTCCTTCCCGCCCAGCGTTTGCATTCGTCCAGCCACAGCTCTTTGCTGTTCCAATTCCCGCACCGCATCGGACAAATCAACTCCGCTTACCAACAAAACCGCTAGGACTCCAAGCAGGTTTGATGCATTAAAGCGCCCGATTAGCCGGCTTTGCATTCCGGTTCTGCCCCAACTTGAATGAATATTTATACTCATTCCTTGCGCATTCATCTCAAGATCGTCTCCAAATACCATCCGAATGCCGAGTCGTTCTGCCAGGCGTAATGCCTCATTGTTTAAGCCATAGCCAACTACTTCGACTTCTGAATCACGCAAGCTCTCAGCGAGCTCGGCACCGAATACATCATCCAGATTCACCACAGCAAATTTAAGCTGCGCCCAGTCAAACAGTTTTCGCTTGGCTAATGCATAACTATGCATATCACCATGAAAATCCAGATGATCCCGGCTCAAGTTCGTCAGCAATGCCACATCGTAATGCACGGCATTCACACGCCCCTGTGCCAAAGCATGCGAAGACACTTCCATTGCGACCGTTTGCACGCCTATCTCTGCATACTCAGCCAGCAATCCCTGCACGCTGATTGCTTCGGGTGTTGTATTTACTGTTGGCCGCAGTGCGTTCGGCAGTCCGTTGCCAATTGTGCCGAGCAATGCACTTTTGCGCCCCAGTTCATTCAACGTTCGCGCAATCCAATGACTGCAAGTTGTTTTGCCATTTGTGCCGGTTACCCCCACCATCCACATTTTTCGAGAAGGTTCGTCATACACAAAATTGGCAATCTCGCCCGATTGTGCCCGCAAATTTTCAACCGGCAAATTCGGCACTTGCCAAGACTCGTCCCAAACAAACTTATTGGCTTCCCATATCACTGCGTTTGCGCCATGTTCAATCGCCTGCGCTATGAAATTACGCCCATCGGATTGCCCCCCCGGATACGCCACAAACGTGTCACCCGGTTTAACACAACGGCTATCCGAAACCAGATGTTTAATTTTCACACCCAGCGAAGCCAGCATTTCAGGAAGAAATCCGGTCATACTTCCTCCCGAACGAAATCTGCCGGTTTCGGCTGCAACACATTATTCAGCGGTGCATCGTTCGGCACGTTAAGCAAACGTAAAGCCGCCCCCATGACATTGCTGAATGCGGGCGCTGCAACCTGCCCCCCGTAATATTCCGCGCCGCTGGGTTCATTAATCATCACTGCCACAATCAGGCGAGGATTTGAGGCTGGCGCCATTCCAACAAATGAGGCCACATAGCGATCTACATAATGGCCGCCCTCAAGCTTATGCGCGGTGCCCGTTTTTCCTGCGACCCGATAACCGACAATCTGGGCCAATGGCGCAGTTCCGCCCGGCTTGACTACCAGTTCGAGCATATCTCTCACTTCTCGCGCAGTTGTAGCTGAAAATACTTTTGACCCCGCTGTTGAGGCGTCTTGCTTTATCAAAGTAACCGGCCTTAATTCGCCGTCGTTGGCGAAAACCGTATACGCCCGTGCAAGCTGAAGCAGATTTACCGATATCCCGTTTCCATACGACATGGTGGCCTGCTCAATGGGCTTCCATTTATTGAAATCGCGCAAGCGGCCTGCCGCCTCTCCCGGAAATTCGCAGCCTGTTGATGCACCAAAACCGTCCTCGTTCAAACTATGCCAGAACTGTTCCGGCTTCATGGTCAATGCGATTTTTGATGCCCCGACATTGCTGGATTTCTGGATTACTTGAGCCACTGTAAGAAAAGCTTCCGGATGAGTGTCGTGTATTTTACGCCCGCCCACTTCATACATTCCGTGCTCTGTATTTATTATTGTTTCGGGTTTTATTTTTCCCAGCTCCAATGCTGCTGCTACCGTAAACGGCTTCATGGTCGATCCGGGTTCGAACAGATCGGTCAGCACATGGTTACGGAGTACCGCCGAGTTTGGCTTTTCTCTATTATTGGGGTTGTAACTCGGCCAATTCGCCATCGCCAATATTTCACCGCTGCGCGCATCCAGCACTACAATCGAACCGGCTTTGGCTTTATGCAGTTCGACTGCCTGTTTTATTTCCCGAAATGCCAAAAACTGGATTTTGTTATCCAAACTTAACGCAACGTCGCTACCTTCCTTGGGTGCGCGCAGACTGGCGACATCTTCAACTATTTGGCCTCGCCTATCCTTGATTACGCTATGGCTACCCGCTTTTCCGCCCAATTTCGCCTGTAGCGAAAGCTCCACTCCTTCCTGCCCATTGTCATCCACATCGGTGAAACCAATCAAATGTGAAGTGACTTCCCCGCCCGGATAATAGCGGCGATATTCGCGTTTCAATGACACGCCTGCAATTCCCAGTTTAACAATTCTTTCAGCCTGATCGGGTGGCAACTGCCGTTTGAGATAGACAAAATCGTGCGCAGTGTCGGACATTCGATTTTTTAACTCGCCGGCATTCATTCCAAGTATCAGTGCCAATTGTTTGACCTGCGCCGGCGTCGCTTCAACGTCCTGCGGGCTGGCCCATATTGATTCAACTGGCGTACTGATTGCCAATGGTTCGCCATAACGATCACTGATCATGCCGCGATGGGCATTTATGTCGATCACCCTGCCGTAACGGGCATCGCCCTTTTGTTGCAGAAAATCGTTGTGAATACCCTGCAAATATACTCCGCGCACCAGCAAGCCGGCTAATCCCGCCATCAAAAATACGAACAGCAACCGCGAACGCCATGGCGGCAACGCCATTTGTCCATTCGACTGTATGCTATGTAAGTGATGCATTACGGCACCGCCTTGTTATTTTCTGTTTCGATGCGCACGAACTGTATCTGTTTGCCTTGCGGCATTTGCATCTGCAATTGTCGACTTGCGATTTTCTCTACTCTTGCCGGGAGTGCCAGCGTACTTTGTTCCAATTGCAACTGCCCCCACTCAACTTCCATCCGCTGCGCCTTGTCTTTTTCATTTTGTAACTCGACAAAATATTTGCGCGCCTTGTGCTGTGAAGTCACTACACTCAAGGCACAAATGATTGCCAACATCAGCAGGAGCAGATTTAACCTATTGGACATTCAGTCCTCCGGTATATTCGGCAACCCGCAACACCGCGCTGCGCGCGCGCGGATTAACTTCCAACTCCTGAGCCGAAGGATGGATTGCTTTGCCAACCACCCGCAATTTGGCCTGGGGAATATCTGCCGCACGGATAGGCAAATTTCGCGGAAGATGGTCAGCCTGTGCCATGTCGCGCATGAAACGTTTAACGATGCGATCCTCGAGAGAATGAAAACTAATCACGACCATTCGTCCGCCCACCTTTAGGTTACCCATACATTGCGGCAATACGCTCTCGAGTTCTTCGAGTTCGCGGTTGATATAAATCCGTATAGCCTGAAAGGTCCGCGTCGCCGGATTTTTCCCGGGTTCACGGGAGTACACATTTTGCGCGACGACTTCGCCAAGTTGCCGCGTAGTGGTGATGGGACTTTCTTTGCGCGAAGCAACAAGCGCTCTTGCAATCTTCCTAGCAAACCGTTCTTCGCCGTAGTCACTAATCACCTCCGCCAATAATCCTTCGTCAACTGTCGCCAACCACTGTGCGGCAGTTTCTCCCCTGCTCGTATCCATGCGCATATCCAGCGGCGCATCAAAACGAAAACTAAATCCCCGTTGTGCATCGTCCAGTTGCGGCGACGACACACCCAAGTCCAACAGCACACCATCTACTTTCTCAATACCCTGTTCGCGCATAACGCCGCTCATACGCTCAAACCCGCTATGCACTATCCTGAAGCGCGAATCGCTGATCTCCCGCGCAGACGCCACGGCGACCGGATCTTTGTCCATTGCAAGCAAACTTCCGCGCGCACCCAGTTTTTCCAGAATCAATCGGCTGTGTCCGCCGCGGCCGAAAGTTCCATCCACATAAATTCCGTCCGGTTTGATCTGTAACGCATCCACTGCTTCATTCAACAAGACGGTCGCGTGAACCAATTCCCGGTTCAAAGCGTGAAGCCCTCCAATTCAGGGGGCAAATCTCCTTCAGTGAATCCCGACATTTTTTCGTTTTGCACCTGCCAGCGCGATTCGTCCCACAACTCAAATTTATTTCCCTGCCCGACAAACATCACTCGTTTATCAAGCACTGCATAATTACGTAAAGTTGCCGAGACCAGCACTCGGCCTGCGGCATCCATCACCACATCTTCCGCATGACCAACCAAAAAGCGCTGCAATGCACGGATGCGCGGATTGAAAGCGGAAAGCTGCATTAATTTTTCACGAATCGGAGTCCATTCGGGTTGGGGATAAAGCAGCAGGCAACCGTCTGCATCGGCAGTCAGCACCAACTGGCCCTCGCAATGCGCAAGCAACATATCGCGATGCCGGGCCGGTATCGCGAATCGCCCCTTGCTGTCCAGATTTAGTTGCGCTGCTCCCTGAAACATTAGCCAAGCCCCAATTCATTACCCCACAAAAACCCACTTTCCACCACTCTGCGCCACTATATTGAAAAAAATACCGACGGTCAAGCCCAAAAATAGATTTTATCTTTTCGGGACAATGAGTTAGCGCATCTAGTTAATGCAAAATAAATATTCTTTAAAAGCAATGGATTGCAGCATTAAGCTAAAGTCGTTTGTCACAAATGCTTTTATTGAAGAGAATTTTGAGTTCGCGTTGGTGTTAGAAATAAAGTCAGTAACAGTTTAATGAAGTCCATAAGAGTCCGAATTTCATAAAAGCTGTTTCCCGCAAGTTATGCCTCACAATTGGGATTTACAAAATGGGTACGCATTGCAGCTCTGTTGGCTGATGGCTCATAATACGGGTATTAAGAAACACTGAAACTTTATTTATGAGCGGAAACTTATTTATCATCAGCGCACCTTCCGGAGCCGGAAAAACTAGTCTGGTCGCAGCATTGCTGAAACACAACGCACAAATCGCGCTATCCGTTTCTTACACGACTCGCGCTCCCCGCCCCGGCGAGATCAATGGCGTTAATTATCACTTTGTCTCCCGCGAAAAATTCCTGGAAATGGCGCAGCATGGTGACTTCCTTGAAAGTGCTGAAGTTTATGGCAATCTCTACGGCACATCTCAGTCCTGGATCAGCCAGGAGATCGCGAAAGGTCGCGACATTCTGCTAGAGATCGACTGGCAAGGAGCGGCTCAGGTTCGCAGCAAGTTCCCTGCCAGCGTAGGAGTCTTTATTCTGCCGCCTTCCCTTGCCGCCCTTGAGTTGCGGCTTAAAGGCCGAAATCAGGATAGCATCGAGGTCATTACCAAACGCTTGCAGGCGGCGCGAGAAGACATATCGCATGTCGCGGAGTTCGACTATGTTATTATTAACGACAAGCTGGACGAAGCATTGCATCAACTCAATGCCGTCGTGATCGCTGCCGGTGTTACTCGCAACCGACAGCTCAAGCGTCAATCAGAACTCATTAACCAGTTACAGAAATAGGAGAACCCCATGGCTCGTATCACCGTTGAAGACTGCATGAAATATATTCCCAATCGTTTTGAACTTACACTGGCCGCCGCATATCGCGCCCGCCAACTGGCCAATGGTGCCAGCCATCTGAGCGACGACAGCAAAGACAAACCCACTGTCGCCGCTTTGCGTGAAATCAGTGACGGCAAAGTCGGTATCGAAATATTGAACCGCGGTATGGCTTAAAGCCCGGAACATTCATTTCAACCAATTATTCTTGCGGGATGGCGATTGCGATCCCGCACTGAAGTTACAGTTTTCTTGCCGCAGGGCTTGCTCACTCCAGACAATTGTTTTCCGGAGTCATCTTTATGACCCAACTTGATGCCGAAGCGTTAATCCAAGAGGCTAGCGCTTATCTGAAGCCGGAGGATGTTGCTACAGTTAAAAGCGCGCTTGAGTTCAGCGCTACAGCTCATCAGGGGCAAGTTCGACAATCCGGCGCCCCCTACGTCACACACCCTATTGCTGTTGCCCGAATTCTTACCCAACTGCATATGGATACGCAGGCAATAGTTGCAGCACTGTTGCACGATGTCGTGGAAGATACCGCCATTCCCGTTGAAGATGTTGCCGCCAAATTTGGCAAGCCTGTTGCCGAAATGGTGGAAGGATTAAGCAAGCTGGACAAGCTTCAGTTTGAAACACTGGCCGATGCCCAGGCCGAGAATTTTCGCAAGATGTTAATGGCTATGGCGCGGGATGTGCGCGTCATTTTAATCAAGCTTGCCGACCGCCTGCACAATATGCGCACCCTGTCCGCTGTATCACCGGAAAAAAGCCAGCGCATTGCCCGTGAGACCATGGAAATCTACGCCCCTATCGCCAACCGTCTGGGGCTGAACACCATTTTTCAAGAGTTGCAAGATCTGTGCTTCATGCACCTTCATCCAAACCGTTATTCGGTTTTGTCAAAGGCGTTAAAAGTTGCCCGCGGAAACCGGCGTGAAGTTGTAGGTAAAATTCTCGACGCAATTAAACAGCGGCTTGAAGATAACCATATCAAAGCAGAAGTTAAGGGGCGCGAAAAGCATCTCTACGGAATTTATGAAAAGATGCAATCCAAATCACTGGCATTTTCGCAAGTGCTGGACATATACGGCTTCCGTGTATTGGTTGATGATATACCGTCATGCTATCTTGCACTGGGGGCATTGCACAGTCTTTACAAACCTTTTCCCGGCAAGTTTAAAGACTACATCGCCATACCCAAAGCAAATGGTTATCAGTCTCTTCATACTGCCCTGTTCGGCCCCTTTGGAACACCCATCGAGGTGCAAATTCGGACGATCGAAATGAACAGAATCGCCGAAGCCGGTCTTGCTTCGCATTGGCTTTACAAAACATCCAAGACACCTATCAATGAACTGCACAAGAAGACACACCAGTGGCTGCAAAGCCTTTTGGAAAGTTTGTCCCAAAGCGGCGATTCGGTCGAGTTTCTGGAACATCTCAAAATCGATTTATTCCCCGATGAGGTTTACGTTTTTTCGCCCCACGGAAAAATTTTTGCCTTGCCCCGGGGAGCAACCGCTGTTGATTTCGCCTACAGTGTTCACACCGACATTGGAAATCGTTGCGTAGCCGTCAAAGTTAATTTTGAGTTGGTACCACTGCGCACCGAGTTGAAAAACGGCGACCGCGTTGAAATCATAACTGCGCCTCATGCTCATCCCAATCCTGCCTGGTTAAGTTATGTGGTCACCAGTCGTGCCCGTAGCGAGATACGCCACTCGCTCAAAACCATGCATCTGGACGAGTCAGCCAATCTCGGTGAACGCCTACTGGGTCAAGCACTCACTTCTCTCGGAATGAAACCCCAGGATGTTCCGGAAACATACTGGGAAAAACTTCTTAAAGAAACGGGTGCCAAATCGAGGCAGGAGATTTTTGCCGATATCGGGCTTGGGCGCAGATTAAACATGGTCATCGCCCGTCAACTGGCACGAGTGGGAGAAACAGCCGGTCAAGCCCACAATAGCTCAAGCGGGGTCGTCACAATACTCGGCAACGAAGGCATGGCAATGCAATTTGCAAAGTGTTGTCGCCCTATACCCGGTGATCCCATCATTGGCGTTATCAGACCGGGACAAGGACTCATAGTCCATACTCACGATTGCCCCACATTGCGAAAAGGAAAGACAAGCACCGAAGAGTGGCTGGATGTTGCGTGGGATACAAATCTCAACAAGCTCTTCGACGTAAATATCAAACTTATTGTTGCCAATCAGCGCGGTGTTTTGGCCAAGGTGGCAGCCTCAATCTCTGAAGCCGAATCGAACATTGAAAATGTGCATTTCAACAACGAAGGTGAATATACTGAACTGTATTTTACGCTGCAAGTATACAACCGTCTGCACCTTGCAAATGTTATGCGGAATCTCAGACGAATTTCGGAAGTTGTACGCATTACCCGCGTCAAGAGTATTCCGGCATAAAATCTTGGCGGCTTACCCAAAGCAATTATTTCGTCGTCGGTTTTAACTCGCTCAGCAAGGGATCTTCTTTTGTAACACAGGTAAATGTGCTTATACATTTATCCGAACAGTCTGTGCGTTCATGTTTAACCAGCTTGCCTGCGGACGCGCATCTTTTTTCCGCATTCTTCATGACACCTTCGAAACTTGATTTGTCATGTTCGTAAGTTGCACTTTGCCCGTCGAAGTAGGTTGGCGTGGCGGCACATGCCGTGATCGACAAAGCCAATGCCAGTATTGCGATTGATTTCATTTCGAGTTTCCCGATAGATCAAATTGATCAGCGGAAACTTACCAATAATACCCATTAGCCGTTTGTCTGTTGCCGTACGCTGATTATCCTAAAAAAAGCATAAAGCATTTGCCTACAGAGAACACAGAGTAAAAACAACAGGTTGTAACACACGATAAATTTACCTTTCGGCTGATGCTACGAAATTGGAAAAATACACGTCTCTCTCGGTGATCTCTGTGGCTTGAACTGAGGTTTTTAGGATTATTTGATTGCCAGCGGATTCGGGGTTGGCTCTGCAATCCTGGTCAGTGTGTTCCTGTCAGTGTGATGAAAAAGATCACTTTTACCCTGAATCTTAAGCACAGTATCTTCCTCATAAGTCCATGAGGTATTCGAATTTATCGTTATCTTTATCCGAAATTCGACGGTCTTAAAAGCATAATCAAGAAATGGTGCAGATCGAATCCCGAAATGTTCGGAGTCGTGCGTTGCCACCAGTTCAAATTCCTTTGCATCCTCGCTTGCCTTTCCCTCCGCCATTACAGTTAATCCGCGTGGAATTGCCAGACTATGAATCACCGTTTTCGTGGCGGGTTCCCACAACCAGTATCCAACTTGTTCGTGATAAGTTTTGATTTGGTCGGGTTTCACTATGTGAGTGTGGTATCGCAGACCGTAAAGCAGTTGCGGTCCGTTTGTTTGCGGATCAATGGGTTGAAGTTCAATGCGCTCAACATATATCTGTTGTTTCGGACCTTCCGCTTTGGGTTTTACATCCTGGCCTTTATTCCCTTCCCAAATTCCGGCCAATCCGCGAAGCGGACCCAGGTTTTTCAAAGTATCAATATCCACAGTTGAGGGTTCAGTGTATATGTCTGATGGGAATTGCGTCATGCGTTCACCTTCCTAGGAGTCAATTATGGTTAGTCTAACCTCATTTCGCTCACGGGTAACAATACAAATGATGATTACGTTCGAACATTGACATTGTAACGAATTTTATCCGGGTTCAGAATTTGTCGAGTGCAACAGATGCTTTAGTTCAGCCACTTCGATTTCCAGACTGTCATTTTGAACTTGCATGCGATCAGCCTTGAACTTAAGCGCCAAATGATTCTTCACGCGTGCGATGAGTATTTCCGGACTGACCGGCTTGGCAAAGAAATCAGCGGCGCCCAACTCCAGTCCCCTTTTCTCATCCACCTCGTCTTTTTTACCGGTAAGAAAAATGACCGGAATATCCATTGTTTTTTTGTCGTGCTTCAGTTTCCAGCACACTTCGTAACCATCCATGCCTTGCATCATAATATCAAGCAAAATCAAATCCGGCTGCGACTCCGATAACGCAATTTTTAAAGCCTTCTCGCCGCTGTCGGCAACTTTTACCTTGTACACATCTTTGAGCAGACTGTTTATCAGAGCCAGGTCATCCGGCACATCGTCTACCAAGAGTATCGTGGCTTTTCCAGTTAAGTCATTTTCATCCATGGGGAGCCTTTTAGCGAAATTTTACGATTTAAAACCCATTTGTTGCAGACGTAATGCTGCAAAGCTAATGCTACGTGTGGCACCAATATGAGTTTGTGCGCTGGCAAACATATAGCACGGGAAACGGGGGGATGTGACAATGAAAGACCTGACCCTGCGACCCGCTCTTTTTCATGCTTGCATCCGTTATTCAAAATCATTCGCCAAGTTGTTTACACGTTCTATTAACTTACCCATGCGCTCCTCCGTCTGCATCCTTTCCCACCGCACTCAACACCCCATGCCCAATCCTCACCACCTCATCCACCAGCAGATTCTTGGGCATCGCATGCGTAATAAACATCATCGTCACTTTTCCTTTGAGCTGATTGATCGTCGCCGCAAAGTGTTCCGCAGTGGTTGCATCCAGACTGCTCGTCGCTTCATCAAAAATCAGTATCTTAGGTTGCTTGATCAGCGCCCGCGCAATAGCAATGCGTTGCTTCTGCCCACCCGACAAACCCACGCCACGCTCACCAATCTCCGTCTGATACCCTTGCGGCAATTCTTCGATGGAGGTGTGGATTTCCGCCATCTTGCAGGCTTGCACCACCTGATCGAACGTGGCGTGCGGGTTCGCCATCAGCAGGTTGTCGTAAATGGTGCCGGAGAACAGAACGGTTTCCTGCGGCACAACGCCGAAGTAATGTCTGAGTTCGTTGGCAGAAAGATAGCGAATGTCATTGCCGTCGATTTTGATCGTACCGCCCGAGGGTTGATAGAACCCTTGCAGGAGTTTAGTCAGCGTGCTCTTGCCGGAACCGGACGGCCCCATGATGGCAATGACTTTGCCGGGTAACACTTTGAGTTGAAAACCTTGATACAGGAACGGCAGGTTTTCCGCATAGCGGAAACTCAAGTCGTCGATATCGATCTGACCTTTACCTTCGCGCAGACGACTGGGGATGACGGAATACGGTTCTTTCGGCGCATTCATAATGTCGCCCATGCGCTGCACAGAAAGATTGGCTTGCTGGAACTGCTGCCAAAGACCGACCAAGCGCAGCATGGGTTGTGACAAGCGGCTGGCAAACATCTGGAAGGCAACTAACATACCGATGGTGAAATCGGTACTGTTCATGACGGTATACGCACCCAGAATCAATATGAGCAGCGTCATCATCTGCTCCATGCTGTTGGCAAACACGTTATAGGTGTTGCCGATCTGACGTACTGAAAATCCTGATCTCAAATACTCGGCCAGATAGTCGCTGTAGCGGGCATTGAGCTGGGGTTCCATCTGCAAGCTTTTGACAGTTTCGATCCCTGCGATGTATTCGGTGGTGAAAGCCTGATTGCGCGCACTTAATAGAAATTGCTCGTTGAGCCGGTTTCTAAAAATGGGGGCGACGATGATACTCATGATGGCAATGGTGCCCAGCATACCTGAGTGCAGAATTAGGTAACGCTCGGCAAACTCGGTATGGGGTAAGACCTTGGGTGTAATGCAGGGCTGATATCTATCAATGATGCAGATCACTCGCGTCTCCATACTCATGACAAGCTTTTTGTGTTAATACCCCTGCCTACAGTGTCACTATATCGCTAAATCATGGTGTAACGCAGCAATTTGAGAAAATTGATTGGTGAGAAATACAAAAACGTGACAGCAAGCACAGAGAAGGCGCTCACAAAAGGTTGTTTTTTGAAACTTGAATTATATTGCAGTCTTTGAGATGTTACGGAATGGTATTAAACCAGACCCGTGCATTGTATGCGCGGTGCCTCACCAGCAAAAGGCTGCGCTGGTCGGGCAATATCCCGGCGCAGCCTAGACCCTGACTTCCTTAAGCCGCAATCGCGTCCATCAAAGCGGCCTTTTTGGTCTTGCCTGCGCGTGAAGGTGGACGGCAGATGCCGCACACATAGTCTTTGGTCAATTCGTCGGTATGGGCGACAAAATGTCCGCCGCATTCGGTACACACCGTCAGTTGCAGCATGTCCGCGTCAAAGAAGCGAATCAGAAACCAGGCTCGGGTGATACTCAGTTCGGGTTCGCCTTGCGAGATTTGGATTTGCTCCAGATACAGGCGGTAGCTTTTGATCAGCGCCTCTACTCCCGTCACCTTGGTGTTCTTGATCAGGTATTGGTATATCCCCATGAATAAAGAGGAGTGGATATTGGGCAACCAGCTCATGAACCAGTCGGTCGAATACGGTAGCATGCCTTTGGAGGGGGATTCGCCCTTCACTTCTTTGTAAAGCTTGAGCAGACGTTCTCGGCTCAACTTGGTTTCTTCCTGCAACACTTGCAGACGCGCACCCAGATTGATGAGTTCAACCGCAATGTGGATTTCGTTGGCTTCGGTAACGACGCTGGTATTGCGCATGATGTTCTCCCTTATTAGGCTGGTTCGCTTGGCTATGTTCAAGCAGCGAGCTGTTCTACCGGACGTGCCGCCATCAGAATCGTGGCATGGGACTGGGACATCATGCGATCTTTGTTGTAGTCGGTGACCATGTTGAGCAACAGGCGTTCGTCAAAGCGGAAAGCGCACAGCAGCATATTGGAGCCTGCCATTTTGAGCAGTTGGGCGGGCGTTAAGCCTGCAAGCAGGTCGGCCATTTCTTCGCTGATACCCAGACGGAAGACGGCGCTGGCTTTGTCATCGTTGATCATTTGTTTGGCCAACATCATGTAGGACAGGTTGGCTTCCTTGATTTCTTCGTGCAGTTGATGGGCGTTCATTTGAGTCTCCTTGGCAAAATGCGTTGTTTGATTCGATGGCTGCATTGTGCGCAAAGATGCGTGTAGGAAGAATCAGAGGATATCTAATTCTTGTGTAGGAAGTTGTTTGGGATGTCTTGTAGGAAAAAGTCCTATGACTTTGGGGGAGTCGTACCGCCATTATCCTGATTCGGCACTATTCCAATGCGTCGAATAACGGGGGTTTTGGGCGGGTTTTCAAGTTGCCAGGTAACCGCTGGCTTGCCGGAGAAACGGCCACACTTACCTGCTTGCCGCCCAAGATACATCGGTTATTATTTGCGCAAACCCCACTTGGTGGCGGTTAGCTTAAGCATTGAGATCACAATTTTTTGAAACGAGTCCCCGGCATTTTGATGCTCGTATTCTTGCCAGTCGAACCCATCCGTCTCTTTCTCCTCTTGCAAATGCAGATTTGAAAAACACTCCGGAGAAACCGAATAGAGCAGACCGTGCGAAAATGATTGTTGATGTTCCATAGTATCTCCTTCAAACAATTTGCCCAATCGGAAACAACAAGGCGTGAACAGTATATACGGTAATATCGTTTACTGTAAACAGGGAGATTTGTTAATAAGCATCATCGGGTTACGTTTGCCGTCCATCGCAACCGTTCCCCCGGAAAGCTGTACTTCAGAATATCAACGTTCGCAGGCAAAGCCGGACGTTAAAGTTTATTTAGCCCGCAGGCTGTTTGCCACATTGTTTCAGTTATTGAACCGTGTGCGAGCGGAGTCCATTTCCATTGGTCCGCATCTGCATAGGTGTGAACGACATCACCAGCTCCCATGTTTCCGGAGAACAGGGTAAGGGAAATTTTTCGCGTTTGCTCGGTTTTGCAGTCGTACTCTTGAAGTCCTTTCGCCGATAAAAAAGACTTCCCATCTTGTTCTTTCCGGGACTCCTTTAGATCGACAATTCCCCACATCTTCGCGATGTTGTCCGCTTTTTCAATTGTCTTCGGATCAACGTAGGTTGTTAAGTTATCTTTGCTATTTATCTGTACCCAGTCTGCAATTACGCTATTGCTTATCACCGCCAACAATATTCCAAAAAGTACTCTGTTCATTGTGCCTCCCTCCATATAACTCATACAAACAGCTAGCTGTAGAGCAACCCTCCTGATTTTGTTTATTGCAAGTACAACCATCAATTTTGAGCGGCAGGCTTCGACAGTGCGACTAATCACCCGCCGGTACGCGACATAAAACGAACGATGGCGGGTTCTGAACGCGACATATCGAAAGTATGTGCTTCCGGCTTAAGCTGCGCCGCTTGCACAATCAGTTCTCGCAAACGGTACTCATTCCCCTCACGTACGGCAGGGAGTAATTCCACCATACCTTCATTTCCCAGACAAGGGAATAATTCCCCGCGTGCGGTCACGCGCATCCGGTTACAATCCGCGCAAAAGTTATGCGAGTGGGGTGATATAAAACCGATGCGTGAATCAAATCCGGCTATCCGCCAATAACGCGCCGGACCACCGCTACTTTCGAGACTCGGGATCAAGTCAAAGCGTTTTTTCAGTAGCGCCAATGTTTCGACATTACTGCAATAAGAGTCCGTATGGTGATACCCCGTTTCCCCCAGCGGCATTTGTTCAATGAAGCTGATGTCAATTCCGCGAGACAGAGCGAATTGAGCCAAATCTACTGTTTTGGCATGATTGACATCACGAACAACGACCGTGTTAAGTTTGACATTTCGGTTACCCCAAGCGTCAATTGCCGCATCGATACCGCCCAATACTTGATGCAAATTACCGGTACGGGTAATACGCTGAAAAGTTTCAGGAACCAAACTATCCAGACTGATGTTGACGCGGTCAATACCTGACTGAGCCAACGGCTCGGCAAGCCGGGTCAACTGTGAGCCGTTAGTAGTAAGTGTGAGTTCGCGCAATCCATCCAATTCACGAATGCGGGATGCCAGCCATGGAAGATTTTTTCGCGTGAGCGGCTCCCCTCCGGTGAGACGAATTTTTTCGACCCCCATCCCCACAAAAATTCTGGCAACTTGCAGGCATTCTTCCAACGACAATATTTCGCTGCGCGGCAGAAATTGCATCTTTTCGGCCATACAATACGTGCAGCGAAAGTCACAGCGATCTGTCACCGACAAGCGCAGATAGTTTATTTTCCGACCGAAGGTGTCTTGAATTTTATTCATGTGTCCGGTTAGTTAGAAGCATGCTCTGTACACTCGTGTCTACTTTATCAGCGGCAAAGCTTGCCTCACCATTGCCGACAGTTCGGCATCCCCACATTCGCTCACATGCTTGTGCAGCGCGGCACGCATACGCGGATCCCAATTTTTTTGAATGTGCGCGGCAACATCCTTCGCCGCCTGTTCGTGATCGGGCATAGCATCAAAGAATGCACCAATCTGGTTCGCCATTTTGATCAGGCTGGCAGGTTTCATTACGCTACTCCTTGCAGACGTTGCGCATGGGTATAAATGGAACAATTGGAGCCCCGCAAAAAGCCGACCAGCGTGACATTTAGTTTTTCAGCCAAACGTACTGCCGCTGCCGTTGGAGCCGAGACGGCGGCAAGAATACCATAGCCCAGTGCCGCACTTTTTTGCACCATTTCAAAACTGGCCCGACTTGTAATCAGCAAAGCCCCTTCGCCAATTATATCTTCACGTGCCAGCGCACCGAGCGTTTTATCCAGGGCGTTGTGGCGACCAACGTCTTCGCGCACATAACTGATATTGCCATCGGTATCAACACGACAAGCTGCATGTACAGCGCCCGTCGTCTGTTGCAGCAATTGTAGCCCCGGCAAAAGACTCATTCCTTTATACAGTGCGGCGTATTGAAAAGTCGGCCCGATTGCCACACGCGGCAAATCTCGCATAACTTGCTGCAAACTCTCCGCGCCGCACAACCCGCAACCCGTTCTCCCTGCAAGACTGCGGCGGCGTTGTTTAAGGCGGGCAAAAGCACCACCCGCAATTTCAAGATGAAGTGTAATACCGTCACCCGCTTCTTCGATCTCAATGTCGAACACTTCACTGCGTCGTTCAACTATTCCTTCGCTAAGACTAAACCCCAGCGCAAAATCTTTGAGGTCTGCGGGCGTTGCCAGCATGACTGTATGCGAAATACCGTTAAACTCGAAGGCAACAGGAACTTCTTCGGCCACAATATCCAGCCCGTGCGGGCTGCCGGGTCGCGTCACAGCAAGTTGGATTTGGGGCATCATGTAACACTGACTCCTGCGAGCAAAGCACGTTGTTTCTTATCTTCGTGAGTATTGCGCTGTTGCCATTCCGAGGGCTGCTCGACGCGTACCAATTCCACCGCTGTGACTTTGTATTCGGGGCAGTTGGTCGCCCAATCAGAGTTGTCTGTCGTGATCACATTGGCACCGGATTCCGGAAAATGGAAAGTGGTGTAGACCACGCCCGGCTGCACGCGCGTAGTCACTTTTGCATGCAGTACCGTATCGCCGGCACGAGACTGAATACCGACCCAGTTTCCATCCAGGATGCCCCGCTCCTCTGCATCATGCGGGTGTATCTCAAGTATATCCTCGGAATAGAAACGCACGTTTTCGGTGCGTCTTGTTTGTGCGCCGACATTGTATTGCGAGAGGATGCGACCCGTCGTCAGCAACAGCGGATATTTGCGCGTCACCTTTTCGGATGTCGGTACATATTGTGTGATCAGAAAACGTCCTTTGCCGCGTACGAAATTTTCCACGTGCATAATCGGAGTTCCTTCGGGTGCGTGATCGTTGCAAGGCCATTGCAAACTACCCAAGCGATCAAGTTTGTCGTAATTCACCCCGCTGAAGGTTGGTGTCAGTTGTGCAATTTCGTCCATGATTTGCGCTGGATGATCGTAGTGCATTTTGTAGCCAAGCGCATTGGCCAAACCCATCGTTGCCTCCCAGTCGGCCTTGCCCGACAGTGGCGGCATTACTTTGCGTACGCGTGAGATGCGCCTCTCGGCATTGGTAAATGTGCCATCCTTTTCCAGGAACGAAGCACCGGGCAAGAATACGTGCGCAAATTTTGCCGTCTCGTTGAGAAAGAGGTCTTGCACAACCACAAACTCCATCGCGGTGAGCGCTGCCTGCACATGCTGTGTGTTCGGATCAGATTGCACTGGATCTTCTCCCTGGCAATACAGTCCAAGAAAGCTTCCCTCAAGTGCCGCTTCCAGCATATTGGGAATGCGCAAACCCGGCTCGGATTGGATACTCACACTCCAGGCATTTTCAAAAAGTTCGCGCGTGATGGTGTCGGACACATGGCGATAGCCCGGCAACTCGTGCGGGAAACTGCCCATATCGCAGGAACCCTGCACATTATTCTGTCCGCGCAGCGGATTAACGCCCACACCCTCGCGCCCGACATTGCCGGTAGCCATCGCAAGATTGGCGATGGCTATCACCGCGGTTGAGCCTTGTGAATGTTCAGTCACACCCAAACCGTAGTAAATCGCCGCGTTACCTCCGGTCGCATATAAACGCGCGGCGGCTCGCACTTCGGCTGCGGGTACGCCCGTATTTTCTTCCATTACTTCAGGGGAATTATCTGCACGGGCGACGAACTCGCGCCAGTCATAATAGGCTTGTGCCTCGCAGCGTTCGTTGACAAAACTTTCCGCAAGCAGCCCTTCATTCACGATCACATGCGCCAACGCCGTAAGTACTGCAACGTTGGTTCCCGGTCTGAGTTTCAGGTGATGACTGGCTTTGATATGCGGGGAATTGACCAGGTCGATATTTCGCGGATCAATGACAATCAACTTCGCACCTTCGCGCACTCTTCTTTTGAGGCGCGAAGCAAATACCGGATGACCTTCACTTGGATTGGCACCGATCACCAGAATCACATCCGCTTTTGCGACCGACTTGAATGTCTGCGTCCCTGCTGACTCACCAAGCGTTTGCTTGAGTCCATAGCCTGTCGGCGAATGGCAAACGCGCGCGCAGGTGTCCACGTTGTTGTTGCCGAATGCCGCACGAACCAGCTTCTGCACGAGGTAATCTTCCTCGTTGGTACAGCGACTGGAAACTAGTGCACCGATGGAATTCCTGCCATGTTTTTCCTGCACACGGCGGAACTGGCTGGCAGCATATGTAAAAGCTTCCTCCCAGGATACTTCGCGCCACGGATCACTGATCTTCGCGCGTATCATTGGTTTGGTAATGCGATCTTTATGCGTTGCATAACCCCACGCAAATCGACCTTTCACGCAGGCATGTCCCTCGTTGGCGCGACCATCTTTCCAAGGCACCATACGCACGACTTCACTACCCTTCATTTCAGCTTTAAAACCGCACCCCACACCGCAATATGCGCAGGTCGTCGTCACGGAATGTTCGGCCTGACCTTTTTCGATGATTGTCTTTTCGATTAGCGTTGCCGTTGGGCAGGCATTAACACACGCACCGCAAGAAACACAATCCGAATCCATAAAGCTATTGCCTTGACCTGCCGTCACGCGCGAGTCAAATCCGCGACCGCTGATGGTCAGTGCAAAGGTTCCCTGCTGTTCTTCACAGGCGCGCACACAGCGATTGCACACGATGCATTTGGATGAGTCATAGGTGAAATAGGGATTGGATTCGTCCTTTTTCACCCCGGTGAAGTGGTTGGCGCCTGCCATGCCGTAGCGCACTTCGCGCAGCCCGACTTCGCCCGCCATTGTTTGCAATTCACAATTACCGTTGGCTGCACAAGTCAGACAATCGAGCGGATGATCGGAAATATACAGTTCCATCACATTGCGTCGCAGTGATGCAAGCTTGGGAGTTTGTGTGCGTACTTTCATTCCCGCTTCGGCGGGAGTAGTACACGAAGACGGATAACCGCGCCGACCTTCGATCTCGACCAGACACAGGCGGCACGAGCCAAATGGTTGCAAAGAATCTGTCGCACAAAGCTTGGGAATCATCACCCCCGCTTTGACGGCAGCGCGCATGACGGAGGAGCCTGCCGGGACACTGACTGCGACACCGTCAATATTCAAGGTAACTTCGCGATCCGCAATTACTTCAGGAGTGCCGTAGTCAATTTCGTTCATTGGAAATCCTCCGGAAAATGATTGAGCGCCGACAAAACCGGATAGGGTGTCATGCTGCCCATCGCACACAACGAACCGTAAGTCATGGTGTCGCACAAATCGCGCAGCAATGGAATCTGCCCACGTGCTCCGTTGCGAATGCGGTCAATTACTTCAACGCCGCGCGTGGAGCCGATGCGGCAAGGCGTGCATTTGCCGCAGGATTCGAGTGCACAAAATTTCATTGCATAGCGCGCCTGCTTTGCCATATCCACGCTGTCATCAAAAGCAACAATGCCGCCGTGACCAAGTACTGCACCCACTGCCGCAAAGGCCTCATAGTCGAGCACCGTGTCGAACTGAGACTCCGGCAGATACGCGCCGAGTGGCCCGCCCACTTGCACTGCACGCAGAGGTCGTCCGGAGCGCGAACCCCCACCGTAGTCATAAAGTAATTCACGCAAGGTGCAACCGAAGGGCACTTCGATGAGGCCGCCAAATTTGATGTTGCCCGCAAGCTGGAATGGTAAAGTGCCGCGCGAACGCCCAACGCCCAAGTCGCGATAGACCGTGGCACCCTGCGCGAGAATGTCCGGCACGCTAGCCAATGAAATAACATTATTGATAACTGTCGGCTGGCCGAATAAGCCTGAAATTGCAGGCAGCGGCGGCTTGCTGCGCACGATACCGCGCTTGCCTTCGATACTCTCCAGCAGGGCTGTTTCTTCGCCGCACACATACGCACCGGCAGCCTTGCGCACTTCTATTTTAAAATCGCCCAACCAGTTTCCCGCAGCATTCAGCGCCGCATCCAATGCCGCGATGGCATGTGGATATTCAGAACGCACATAGATATAGCCTTTGTTCGCACCCACGGCGAGACCGGTAATCGCCATGCCTTCAAGCAAACAGAATGGGTCACCTTCCATCAGCATCCGATCAGAAAAAGTTCCCGAGTCGCCTTCGTCGGCATTGCAAACAATGTATTTTTGGGTTGCGGCCGTATCAAGTACAGTCTTCCATTTAATTCCTGTTGGAAAAGCCGCACCACCGCGCCCGCGTAAACCGGAATCAATAACCATCTGCACGATTTCAGCCGGAGCCAATTGTTTTGCAACAGCGAGTCCCTTACCGCCGCCATGCGCTTGATAGTCGGAGAGAGAAAGCGGATCAACGACACCAACACGACTCATGGTGACACGATGTTGTTTGTACAAGTAGGGTGATGCTTCAATATCACCCAGACACAGAGGATGCCCGCCGCCATCGGTGAAATTAGCCTTGAATAAACTTGGTACATCAGCATCGGTTACCGGACCATAAGCAACTCGTCTTTGATCGGTAACGACCTCAACCATCGGTTCTAGCCAGAACAACCCGCGCGATCCATTGCGCACAACCTTGACGTCAATTTTTTGCCGGAGCGCAGTTGTTGAGACAGCAACAGCAACACCATCTGCGCCCAGCGCTTTCGCCGCCGAATCACCGGGGATGTAAATGGTGATACTCATTTTCGCGCACCCAATTCACTTATCAACGCGTCGAATTTCTCCTGTGTTACGCGTGCATGCAATGTTGTTTCATCAATCTGAATCGCAGGGCCGACTGAACATAAACCCAGACAATAGATCGGCTCCAGGGTGATATCGCCTTTTTGCAACCGGGCTGCCGCATGATTGGCCAACGCTTCGCTACCATTCGCCTGACAGGCTTCTGCACAGCACACATGAATGATATGTTTACCCGGTGGTGTATGTCTGAAATGGTGATAGTAGGTAATTACACCATGTACCTCTGCTCGCGACAGGTTAAGTTCTTTTGCAATCAGCGGAACAGCTTCATCCGGCACGTAGCCCAACACATGCTGAATATCATGCAGGATAGGCAACAATGCGCCGGCTTGTTCTCGGTGTTTTGAAAAAATGGTATTTAACGTGGAGATCATGGCAGCAATTCCAATCTACCCATATTTGACTGTAGGGGAAGCCGATCTGCACTTCCCCGTTATTTGGCAAGAACGCTCCTTAACCCTATTTGAAAAGGATAACGGCCTTTTGTAATGTCATCCAGATTCCCCAACCGAGCGGTATCCATATCGCCAGCCAGACAAGAAACACTTTCCAATTATGACTTGCTTCTTGTGCCAGAGCTTCGACATCCTCGACAAAATGCTGATGGGTTTCATGGGTTAACTCTGCCTCTTTCTTCAACTGCTCTTCTGTCATGTAATGCTGCTCGGCCACCGATTTCACCAGCCAGTTGCAAATGAAGCCCAACACCAGCAATCCGGCGAGAATATACATGGTGATTGAGTAAGCCTGGGCCTTGGGCACTCCGTGATCCAGTTGGTAATCCCGAATATAGTTCACTAACACCGGCCCCAACACTCCGGCGGTTGCCCACGCTGTCAGCAGACGCCCGTGAATCGCGCCGACCATTTTGGTGCCGAACATGTCCGCCAGATAAGCGGGAACAGTGGCGAAACCGCCGCCATACATCGACAGGATGACGCAAAAAAAGGCAACGAACAAAGCCAGGTTTCCCGCTGCTGCCATACTGGGGATGGACGCATACAGCGCACAACCCAGCAGGAAGAATATCGAGTAGGTCAGTTTGCGTCCCAACTTATCGGAAAGCGATGCCCAGAAGAAACGACCACCAATATTGAACAGCGACAGCAAACCGGTAAATCCTGCGGCAATCGCGGCGATTTGCCCTTTCTGTGCGGGGCTCAGATCATTAAATGCCAAATCGATTCCAATCAGCTTGCCACCGAAAACTTCCTGCAACATGGGCGAAGCCATGCCGATGATGCCGATACCCGCCGTTACGTTCAGACACAGTACACCCCACACCAACCAGAACTGCGGTGTTTTCCACGCCACATCGAGATGCACATGGCGGTCGGTAATCATGCTATTTTCAGCGGACTCAGCCGGTGGCACCCAGCCTGCAGGTTTCCAATTGGGTGCAGGCACTCGATAACCCAGCGCACCGGCCATCATAAACACGAAGTAAACCACAGCAAGCGTGACAAAAGTTTCCCACACACCAACAGACGTTGGAGTGGCAAAGAACTTCATTAATTTATCAGCCAGCGGTGCGCCGATCATGGCACCGCCGCCGAATCCCATAATTGCCATTCCGGTTGCCATGCCGCGCCGATCCGGAAACCATTTAATCAGGGTCGACACGGGGGAAATATAGCCTAGCCCCAAACCGATACCGCCGATTACTCCGGAGCCAACCCACAGCATCCAAATCTGGTGATAAATGATACCTACAGCCGAGATCAGCAATCCGCCACACCAGCATATCGCAGACACTACACCTGCTTTACGCGGGCCGGCATGCTCAAGCCATCCGCCCCAAATTGCCGCTGAGCAGCCCAGGAAAATAAAGAACAAGGTAAACATCCAGCCTAACGTTGATATTTTCCAATCGCAAGATGTGGTGAATACCTCAGAGATAAAACTCATATCCTTTGGACAGGCCAGTGGCTGGGTAATACCTATGGCGCGAGATAACGGTAACCAGAAAACTGAAAATCCATACGCCATACCAATGCATAAGTGAATTGCCAAAGCAGCAGGAGGAACCAGCCAGCGATTAAATCCCGGCTTGGCGATGGTACGTTCTCTATCTAAAAAACCAAGTGTCGCTTGTCCTGCCGATGCTGAAGCTGTGGTCATGTAACTTTCTCCCTTTATTACTTATATTATTAGTCATTCCTACGAATCGGCAACGCCGATACGATTCTCTGCGAATGCTGGATTATCTCCATTGAAGGAAATTACGACAATCCCCTGATCAAAGAAAGTGGGAAATTATGAACGACTATTCGTTTTTGACGAATGAATCACTCAGGCTACGCGCTTCGACAAGAAGCGCTTCTATCATTGGCGACAACGGATCGCGTTGCGCCACGACCAGTCCTGTCGCCCAGACCACCGTTGGTTCAACCAGAGGCAATACCCTCACCCCGGCGGGAATGCCGATCAAGTCAACCACACTTCTCGGTAAAATGGCCGACCACTCTCCGGAACAAACATGTGCCAGCATGCTGATGATCGAATTGGATTCCAGTGTGGGCGTAGCCTTGCAGTTCAATTCAGCGAAGACAGCATCAATCGTCTTGCGGTTTTGCATGTTTCCGGTCAGTAGACACAGCGGCACTTGTACTGCCTCAAGCCACGTCACATTATCGCGTCCATCAAAAGGCCAGCCGGACTGAGTCAGTAGCACATGACTTTCGTGCCACATCGGAACAGTCAATAATTGACGCGCCGTAAGCGCAGTCTCAACATAGATAATGCCTGCCTCAAGTTCGTAATCATGTAATCGTGACCGGATCTCGCCGGTGGAAAGTGATAACACTTCTATTGTCACCAACGGATGTCGGCGTGCAAATGCCGAAGTTAGCGAAGCGACCACAGTCAGCGCGGTGGGAATCACCCCCAAACGCAGATGCCCGCTGAGTCCGTGGCGCAGCCTGGCTAACTCTTGGCGCAGCCCTTCTTCTCCAGCCGCCATGCGCTGTGCATATTCGACGACACATTGCCCTTCTGTGGTCAGCCGGGTAAATTGCTTGCCGCGTTCGACCAGTGCAACGCCTAATTCTGTTTCAAGATCGCTGATCGCCGCCGAAAGCGTCGATGGAGAAATATTGCACGCTTCCGCCGCATGACCAAAATGTTTCTCGCGGGCCAGCGCAATTAAATAGTGATATTTTCGGGCGATCATCATTGGGAAGGAACCTCCATCATCGCCGATAAAGGGAAGCGCAAGTCTCCGGCTTATTCAGCCGATTCGTTCCTGACTCTGAACAATGCCGCCACCTGCTGTTGCGGTTTGCGGTTTACAGCTACGGAAGCAACCGCTTGCTCCTCTTTGGATTTCTGACTGACTGATGGTTCGTATGGTTTAGAGAACCAATCATCAACAGGAGCTGATTTATGGCTACGCGCCGGTGCGGCCTTAAATGGTTTTTGATAACCGCTTGGCACAACAGCCGCTTCACGCGGAAATTTGCGATTGAGTAATTTTTCGATCTCGACTAATCGGCGTTCTTCCTCGCTGTCCACCAAGGAAATTGCTTCGCCGGAAGCCCCGGCACGTCCGGTGCGGCCGATACGATGCACATAATCTTCGGCGTGCGTGGGCAGTTCGTAATTAATGACCAACGGCAATTGGTCAATATCGAGTCCGCGCGCAGCCACATCGGTTGCCACCAACGCCATAACCGCACCCGATTTGAATGCGTCCAATGCCTTGATGCGCTCCTGCTGTGTCTTGTCTCCATGAATAGCATCAGCGGGAATGCCGCTGCGCTCAAGTTGTTTGGAGACATGTGCCGCAGTTAATTTGGTACGTGTGAATATCAACACTTGTTTGACGCCGCGTGAACGGATCAGCTCGACCAGCGCATGAAACTTATCATGATGGTCAACCATGCACACCGACTGCTTGATATTTTCTCCCGCCGCATTGCGGCGCGCGGTTTCCACCGTAATCGGATCAACGAGAAATTCTTGTGCCAGCTTTTTAATGTCGTCCGAAAACGTGGCTGAAAACAAAAGAGTTTGCCGTTGCTTGGGTAGCAACGCCAGAATTCGCTTAAGATCAGGCATGAACCCCATGTCCAGCATGCGATCCGCCTCATCCAAAATCAGAATTTGCACTTGATTGAGTTGCAAGTTACGGCTTTCCACGTGATCGAGCAAACGCCCCGGTGTAGCCACCAAAATTTCCACGCCATTCATTAGAGCGGGCTTCTGCGCCTTGATGTCAGTGCCGCCGTAAACCACTGTAGTGCGCAGCGGAACATGTTTGGAATAAGTGACCACGCTTTCGTGAACCTGAATCGCCAATTCCCGCGTCGGCGCAAGCACCAAGGCGCGAATTGGATGGCGCGCCGGCGAAGCACTGGTACTGGCATGAGGCAACAAACGCTGCAACATGGGCAGCGTAAACGCGGCTGTCTTGCCCGTGCCGGTTTGCGCCATCGCCATCAAATCCCTGCCCGCAATCACATGGGGAATGGCTTGAGCCTGAATCGGCGTCGGCTCGGTGTATCCCGTTTCTTCGATAGCACGAAGAATCAGCGGGTCAAGCGCGAGAGAAGAAAAAAGAAGTTTTGGTGCTGAGGAATCGTCCATAAGAGGGCATTATACTGGATTAAGCGCGCCCGGCTGGAATTGAAAATACAAACCGGCGACAGGCCGCCAGAAATCAAAGCGTTAAAGTCGTCTCCGGCAACAGAAGTGTTACTATAAACCCAATGCGATCGGGAACCCTACACCCAACAACGGCCTTAGAATCGGTATGCAATAAGTATTCATGATAGTTTTTTACCGGGTCAATAACTGCCCGTTTGACCAACTGCTTTCAGGAAGCTATTTGGCATTTTTTGTTTGGCTTCGAGCAAATGCTGAATTTTGCGGTAGTTTTCCATTCCGCTGAATAACTGGTTATTTACACTGTTTATTGAATGATTCATTAATGTATTCCATTATATAGTATTCGCGTTGCTGCTGACTTGAATCAACCTTTGCACGTACCGCAAAGAGCTTCCGTCATTTAACAAAATGTTGGCATGCCACTTGATTTTGGTGTAACAAGTTAGACTGGGTATTCAATAAAGCAAAAGTGCAAGAAAGATAAAAGAATAATCTGAGAATTAATGGAGAAATTTGCCCATGAAAAACAATCAGCCGGTCACGCAACGTGAAATAGATTATGCATCAACCAAGACTTTTGTTACCAAAACCGATATTAAGGGAATTATTACTTACGCAAACGATACGTTTGTTGAGGTCAGCGGATTTTCGCGCGAGGAACTGATTGGTGAGAACCATAATATAGTTCGACATCCTGATATGCCTGTATGGGCTTTTGAAAGTCTTTGGAGAACAATTGAAGGAGGCCATCCTTGGACTGGGATCGTCAAGAATCGAGCCAAAAACGGAGACCACTATTGGGTTCGCGCTACGGTTTCGCCGATCATTCAAAACAATGTTATCGTGGGCTATCTTTCTTTAAGAAAGAAACCAGACCGTGTAGAAATATCCAGTGCGGAAAAACTGTACCAGACTGGAATCGCCCCTAAAAAACCTTTCTCCATATCAACCTGGTTCGGTAATCTTTCACTACAGAAAAAACTGCAATTTTTGATTCAGCCGGGTTTGCTGATTTTGCTGATTGGTGCAGAAGTCCTAATTTACAATTCATTTAAGACAAATACGATTGACTCAGTTCAGCAGCGCGCCGAAGTTATGGCCAACTCATTGATCGATAATGCCAATATGCTAATGGTGACAGGCACGATTGGGAATGTTGAATCGCGTCAGTTATTAATTAAAAAAATCTCAAGCTCAGGACATATTGTCGGATTGCACTTGGTTCGCACCAAGCAAGTTGTGGATCAGTTTGGCCCGGGTCTGCCAGAGGAGCAGATTAAAGATGATCTGGAGCGCCAAGTTATAAATAGCAAATCTCCTTCGTACTCACTATTGGAGCAAGGTGAAGCAACAATTTTCCGGGCGGTGACCCCAATACTCGCCAGTCACAGCTTCCATGGTACTGACTGCCTTTCCTGTCATAACGTTCAAGAGGGAAGCGTCAATGGCGCATCCGATATTGAAATTGATGTGACAGGAGAATTTAAGAAGTTACATGATATGGTTCTATGGTTAACGATAGGACAAATCTTTCTGCATGTATCGCTGTACTTCCTGATTGGATCGGTCGTAAAAAGATTTATCGTCAAGCCTGTCGCGGAAATCAAGGGACATTTGAATGATATTGTCAATGGTGATATGACGAAATTAGTTAATATTTCACGTCGCGACGAAATGGGCGAGGTGCTTAATTCTTTGCAGTGCAGCAAAGTATTACTCGGCTCAATGGTTGATCAGATTTCTTCCGTTTCAGGCCATATTGATACTCGTGCCAAAAATCTTGCTGAAAATATGCTGAGTGTGAAAAATAGTTCTTATTCCCAGTCCGAAGCCACCAGCAGCATGGCAGCGGCCGTTGAGGAAATGAGCGTTAGTATGGATCATGTCTCTGACAACACAAGGGATGTGCAACAAGTATCCGAGAACTCCCGTTCATTAGCAGATCAGGGCAAGGAGGTCGTGCAACAGGTTGTCAACGACATGTCGGAGATTGCTCAATCGGTATCGGATACGGCTGAAGCGATTCGGAAGCTTGGAGAGAAATCTGAGCAGATTCAAAATATCGTTACATCAATACAGGAAATCGCCAATCAAACAAACTTGCTCGCTCTCAATGCGGCTATTGAAGCGGCCCGGGCGGGAGACCAAGGGCGTGGATTTGCCGTTGTCGCGGATGAGGTACGAAATCTGGCAGAAAAAACAGCACTCGCTACGCGTGATATAGCAACGATGGCTGAGGATATTCGTGAAAGCTCTACAGTGGCGGTGAACGAAGTAAACGCAACAGTTATAAAGGTCAAATTGGGATCAGAATTATCGACTAAAGCGGGATCAAATATTGTTGAAATACAAGAGGGCGCTGTCAGAGTACTTGTCGGTGTTGAGGATATTTCTTCTTCAATTAAGGAACAAAGTGTCGCAAGTCGAACGATTGCGGTCAATGTCGAAAAAGTAGCTCAAATGACAGAGAAGAATAATGCGTCAGTCGACGAAGTTGCTGCGACCGTAAAAGTGTTGGAAGATCTTACTGAAACCCTTGAGGATGCTATAGGGTATTTCCGTGTTTGAGAGAATGCCGCGAAGCGGCGCAACATCGATGTTTTGCCCGCTTCGCGGAATTTTTACGCCTGCGCTAAATGCTATTCGGCAAACCGAATATAAAATTGTCACTGCGGAGATGACGAATAAATCTGCATTTCCCTAGAACAAATGCGTTACCGACAGAGACGTTGCCGCCCTACCCCACGAATCGCCATTGGGTGACCAGAATGATGTTCCTTTGGTCGTGGTAAAAGATAAATTGACCACATAGCTGCTGAAATCCTTGGAGGCACTCAACTTATAGTCAGTGTAAGTTGGGCTATTGCCAGCCATCGCATAAGCATCCGCCAGCGCGCCGACATAGGTTTGCTTGCCCACATGCGCGCCTATCGTCATTCCGGCGTCATCAAGCGGGTAGTTTGCACTCAAGTCTATATAGTTCGTTCCTTTAGTGCCCGGAGTAGTCATGAAGCCATCCAACAGACTATACGAATATTTTAACGAAATGAATTTGTAAGATGCGGCACCATAAACTTCGGAAGTATCGGCATTGTCGTAACCAACCTGAGGTGTATAGGTACCCAGATAGTTATAGCGAACGTATCCGAAGTCATAACCATAATCTGTGGCAACAGCATTTTTTATACCGAAATAAGTATCCACCTCAACATTGGCATCGCCAGTGGCGATGGCGCCGAAATCTTTGTTGCGTCTGACGTTGGACGCCCATCCGCCAAGGTAAAGACCGCTCGGATGTGTATAATCAACCCCACCCTGCAGCGCAGGTGAGTGTGTAGTTTGCGTGATCCCACGGAAAATGTAGTCCGTTGTTATTCCGACATTATATGCAAAGGGAGATTCGCCTGGCGTGGCTTCATCTGCCGCCATTGCAGGAGCTGCAAACGCAGCGAACAGTGAGAAAACGAATATTTTTATCTTCCGCATGATTTTTTTCCTTCTTTCCAGGAAGTTTAAAAATTGAACTCAAAACAGCCCTATATTATAAAGCATATTCCACACCAACCCAAATACTGTTATTCAATAAGGAATCGTCATTATCTTATTTTTAATACTCAAGTGGTACACAACCACAAGTTTGTTACACTACGCGCATTATCTTACAAAGCAATTAAGAAAGGGACTTCATGTTGAACACAAAATTCTTTGAAGAATTGTCATCCAAGTTAAATGATGCGGTCGCAAACAGTCCCGCCAAGGATTTTGAGAAAAATGCCCGCGCACTATTGGCGCAAGGTTTCTCAAAACTTGATCTGGTGACACGCGAAGAATACGAAGTGCTCGCACTGCGTCTGGAAAAACTGGAAGCACGCATTAAAGCGTTGGAGACGCAACACTAACGAATGGGGCTGGCTGTTTTATACAGTCGCGGACTGGCGGGCATGGATGCCGCATTGGTCACTGTGGAAGTGCATCTCGCCAATGGCTTGCCGAATTTCACGATTGTCGGCCTCCCCGAGGCTGAAGTAAAAGAAAGTAAAGACCGCGTAAGAGCCGCCTTGCAGAATTGCCAATTCGAATTTCCTGCCCGTCGCATTACCGTTAATCTCGCCCCCGCCGATCTGCCAAAAGAAAGCGGGCGTTTTGATCTGCCCATTGCGCTTGGCATCCTTGCCGCTTCCGGGCAAATCCCGTCCGACAAACTCGCCGAATACGAATACGCAGGCGAACTTGCGCTAACCGGCGAAATACGCGCCATACGCGGCGCACTCGCGATGACGTATCGTGCCGCCAACAGCGGGCGCGCGTTTATCCTGCCCGCAGTCAATGCGCCGGAAGCAGCGCTGGTCGAAGATGCAACGGTCTATCCTGCACAATCATTGCTCCAAGTGGCCGCACACTTATCCGGGCGTGATGCCTTAACGCGCTACATTCCCGATACAAAAACGGTCGAGCCTCACTACCCTGACATGCGCGAAGTGAAAGGCCAAGCTCAATCCAAACGCGCACTGGAAATAGCCGCAGCGGGAATACGCATTGTTGAATGCATTCATGATCTCATCCAGCCTGTAGAGTTGAAGAGTATGTTTTTCACACCGGGCGTACTTGCTGGTCGCACGTTGCAGCGACTGTTCTTTGACAAATGTCATTTCCAACCCACCGGAATTGTTAATAGCACACTAAACGAATTGGAGTTCCAAGATTGCGAATTTGAACGACTTGAAATTAACGTAAACCAGCAACTATCTGGCTGCACGTTTATCAACTGCAAAATTGAATCGTTTATTTTGGCTCCTGATGGCGAGCCCACCTTTGATCCAATATTAATAGAGGAGCACCTGTCAGCACTTGGTGCCAACATTACCGATGGAAAGCAAGCTGTATTTGTTGAATATGAAACGAACACTGATGATAGACTTCAAAAACTTGAGCGTTTTCTGCGGATCTTTCTTCGAACAACTTCCGTAGGCGATGGAGTCATACTGCTACGTTTAGGGACGCTCGCACGCAGCTTCATTGATGATGTGCTTCCTGTGCTGCTGGAAAGCAATATAGTAGAAGAAGTGCCATGGATGGGACAAGGTATGCACCACAGATATAAATTAGCACGTCCCATGTCTGAAATAAGCACCGCAATGGAGCAATCACAAGGAAGCTTTAATGGATTCCTAGCTGCAATCAAGCGCAATGCTTGAGCAGATTAAAGCATCCACTTGGGAGTTAACTGAATATCTGCATGGGGCGAAAGTTGCGGTACTAGAAAATTAGAGGCGGACATTGCTGCAGGATGAGCAGACACCCCCATAATTTTACGTGCCTGACGCGCTTCGCTTGTCTCCGGTTCAATCCGCTTAGGGCTGGCGATGAACCCGCCAGTCCAGACGGATTGAATCCGGTCTAGCTAGTTAAAAAAACATTTAGAAAAACATTCAAAGGCAAAGTCAAAAGCAAAAAACACAAACATCAGTTACACTAAACAAAGGGTTGGTAAAACAGATTTAGATGGAATATTGGAATATTGTAGGAATATTAGAAATTCCCAGTATGAATTTGACCGGGGCGTTCTGGAAGTGCTGCGCGAACCGATGGAGAGCGGACGCATCACTATCTCGCGTGCCGCGCGCCGCGCAGATTTCAAAGCCCAGTTCCAACTTGTCGCCGCGATGAACCCCTGCCCCTGCGGCTACCTCGGCCATTTCAACGGAAAATGCCGCTGCACGCCGGATCAGGTCGCGCGTTATCGCGCCAAAATTTCCGGCCCTTTGCTTGATCGGATCGACATTCAGATTGAAGTGCCTGCCGTACCGCAAGAAGACTTGCTCAAACAGTCTGATGGCGAAAGTAGCGCCGTGATCAAGCTCAGAGTGGAAGCCTCTAGACAACGTCAACTCACCCGGCAGGGCAAACCCAACGCGCTGCTTTCTGTCGCCGAAATTGAGTTATTCTGCGTGCCGGATACACAAAGCGAAACACTGCTGCGTCAGGCAATCACCCGCTTAAATCTTTCTGCGCGCGCCTACCATCGCGTACTCAAAGTGGCGCGCACGATTGCCGACCTTGAAGGCAGCGAAGCTATTCAAATTTCGCACATCGCGGAAGCGATACAATATCGGCGTATGGATAAATAAGGAGTGCACTATGTTTGACCAGAAACTCATCGCCGGAATGAAAAGTTTTAATCAACTCATTCATGTTCTACTTGCACTGGCTTTGGGCGTGGCGTGTGTCATGGTGATTTGGGACTTTGGCATAAAGGCTATGGAAGCCTGGCACGCGGGCAATGCCGCGAGTGGTTTCTTCCAGGCGCTTGGATCACTGTTTATTCTTTGGACACTATCTACGCTGATCTCTGCGGAAATGAGTTACCTGCAAACAGGCCGCACTTATGTACGTGTCTTCGTCGAAGTCGCCATGATTTCGGTGATCCGCGAAATGATCGTGCAACCGGTACAAGTTATTAGTAGTCCCGGAAACGAAGCCAACTTCAATGCAATTCATTATGGCTTGCTACTTGCCGCATTACTCGTCATCGGCATCGTCTATAAATTAGTCAGTGATTCCAAATCTTCCCAAGAGCCAACACTGGAATAAGCTCAGAGAAACAGAAGGCGACTTAAAATAAATAGGCGTATGCCAACGAACCTCCGGTGGATATTGCTGTACCGTTTACATCCTTTACTGAATTGAAATGAACCGAAAGCGAGTGATGTCGTGCGGGAAGCCAAGTTCCAAAGATACTCGAGGACACATTCACCGATGATGGTGAGTAGGCATATCTATCAACAGTAATGCCGATATTAAAATTCTTTTCTTCTCCCAGCCAAAGTTTTCCCATCGCGCCGTAATCAGCGGCATTCTCTAATACATCCTGACAAGTATTGCTACCATTTGGACAAGACAGGATGGTCGCGTTTAGGCTGCCAACAGAAACCAATGCATCCACCGAACCAAATCCGCCAATCAATCCTATCAGTAGCTTGCTATCAGAAGAGGTTAAATTGTCATTGGCTCCGGACGCGCCTTGACTGGCACTCGAAGCCGATATCAAAAGATTTGGCAGAGACGGAAATTGCAAACTGGCGGTAAGTTCTGCACCCGCGAGAGTTTTGTAACATTCGGCTGAATTAATCCCGGAGCAAATTGATGTTGCCTCGGTCGTAGTTACCAAACCAATTTCGATATAACTATAGTTTCCGTTTGGCTTGTGATTACCGGCAGCATCATCAGCAAAAACCTGCGATGAAAACAAAGCTATCATCACGCTTAAATATATTCTAATAAATGCCATTTATAGTCTCCGGATTCGTTTGAAGAGGTTAAGTCTTCTACTTAAATTTTACTCGTCAGAAAGTGGAAGTACAATTCCGATGTGCGGGTAAGTCCAAGTGATGAAACTTTCTTAACGTTTTCTCGCAAACTCTTCGAACTGCTCCGCCGTCAGCGGCTTGCTGAAATAGTAGCCCTGTACCTCATTACAGCCCAGCAAACGAAGAAATGAAAGTTGGCTGGCAGTCTCTACACCTTCCGCAATGGTCTGCATGCCAAGACTGGTGGCCATATGGATAATAGCAGTCACAATGGCTTTATCCTCCGGATCATCGGTTATGTCACGTACAAAGGATTGGTCTATCTTGAGTTTGTATACCTTGAATTTTTTCAGATAACTCAAGCTTGAGTAACCCGTGCCAAAGTCATCAATGGACATACGAATGCCGCGTTCATACAACTTGTTCATCACTTCGATTGCTGCCTTTGGATTATCCATGGCGACAGCCTCGGTCAATTCCAGCTCCAGATATTGATGGGGAAGCTTCACTTCATCAAGGATGCGAGTGACCGTTTCCGGGAAATGGTTCTGGCGAAATTGTACGGCGGACAGGTTCACCGCCATTATGATCGGTGGCAGGCCACGATCTAACCAGTCCTTCAGTTGCTTGCCCGCTGTGCGCAACACCCATTCCCCAATCTGAATGATCTGACCGGTATCTTCAGCAATCGGGATAAACTCGGCAGGTGAAATCATTCCCAGCTCGGGATGGCTCCAACGCAGCAGAGCTTCTGCGCCGACGATGCGACCATCTTGAATGGACAGTTGCGGTTGGTAATGCAGCTCCAATTCGTTCTGTGCCAATGCATGGCGCAGTGCATTCGCCAGTTGCAGATTGCGTGCAGACTGCAATTGCATTTCCGGTGAATAGAAACGAAAGTCGTTCCGACCCTCCTGTTTTGCACGATACATGGCAGCATCGGCATTTTTCGACAGCGTTTCAATATTAGTACCATCGTGGGGATAAATGGCGATACCGATAGACGGTGTGACAATCAGTTCATGTTGTTCGATATGACATGGCTGTGTAACCGCCTCGATCAGTTTGGAGGCCACCAGTGCCGCACCATCCGCATCAGACCCGGGTAAGATTACTATATATTCATCACCGCCTTGACGCGACAGAGAATCCTCCTCACGCAAGACGTCCCTGAGTCGCCTTGCCACCTCCATTAGAATTTGATCTCCGATACTGTGGCCCAGTGTGTCGTTGATATCCTTAAAATGATCCAGATCGATGAACATCACTGCCAAGGGCTCGCCGCTGCGTTGCGCTAAACTGATCGCGTATTTGAAGTGATCATTCAACAAGTTTCGATTTGGCAAACCAGTGAGTTGGTCGAAGTGAGCCAATCTGTCAATGCGTTCTTCCGCTTGCTTGCGCTGGGTGATATCCAAAAGAGTTGCCATGATTGCTGGACGGCCGTTTAATGAAACCTGAACACTAAACACCTCGACATGTCTTATTTCGCCATTCTTGCGCTTGCCGCGAAATTCATAGTGCATAGTCGGCAGGTCACCGCTTGTCCTGCGCCTTAATTGCTCGTCCACCAATTTCCGGTCATCGGAATGGAGGAGCATTTGCGGTCTGGCACCGATCAACTCGCTTTGCGAATATCCGAACACCTCCGCAAAGGCTGGATTGACGTAGGAAAACCGGTTATCCTGAATGATGTCGATCCCCACAAGAGCGTGGTCAGTCAGGGTGCGAAAAAGCTTCTCGCCCTCGCGCAAATCCTCTTCGACCCGCTTGCGTCCGGTGATGTCGAGAATAATGCCGTGCCAAACCATACTGCCGTCGGCTTGACGCACTGGCGTGGAGAGGAATTCGACCCAACTTTCGGGCAGCCCCGGACGGCAGATACGGTATTCCACATGAACGGGCGTCATCGTCCGCGCCGATTCGGCGAGAGCCTCAATGATCCGGGGGGCATCTTCGTGATGCGCCAGCGCATGCAGCGGCGCCATATCGTTCTTCACATCCTCGGGCTTCAGGCCGTAGATTTTCTCAATGCCTGGGCTGGCGAAGGGGAAGCTACCGTGTCCTTCGTTCGACAGGTGGAAGCTGTAGGCAAAGCCGGGCAAATTGGCGACGAACTGCTCCATCTGGCGCTGCACGTCTTTTGTCTCGGTAATGTCGCGTGCTATAGCGAGCACGCTCTCCACCTTCCCGAGCGCATCGTGTTCGGGCACCAACAGCATATGGTAATCGCGGCAATCCCCAGCCCTGGTGATGAAGCCGAGGTCAATCTGACCGTTTTCGCCGCTGTCGAACACATGGTGGATTGCGTTGATCAGCTTCTGTCTCTGATCTGAATTCAGGATTGAATCGTCGCCGAGCGACTTGCCGATCAACTCAGAGGCCGACTTGTGGCTAAATTTGCAGGCCATCGCATTCACAGAAAGGCGGAGACCGTCACGGTCATAGCAGAAAATCGGGTCGGGGCTGTTCTCGACCAGACTACGAAATTCGCGTTCGCGCCGAAGTTTCATGGCCACTTTTTCTCGCACGTGTTCGGCGGCGCCGGTTGCTATCGTCCGTTCCTGCCCATTGTCAGGAATCGGAAGTGTTTTCATACATCCTCCAAATGCAATATATCTGCTTGTTGCCCGATCTGTGCAAATTGTTCCACTGCCAAGCAAGATTCGGTCGAGTTTCGAATAATCCTACGACTGCTCCTGAATGGCAAGCGGACTGGGAAAATTCTAATCAATGTTTTTGGATTTCTTTTGAACTTTGACATGAATACCCGTGAACTCAACTGCAGCTTCTAATAACAAAGTATCTGACAAGTTGCAGATGATTGCATTATTATTTCGGCGCTTCGCCACTTGCAATAACAACTTTTTCAATCTTTGCAAAGCCGACAAAACATTATTTCCAGAGTGGACATTAACATTGATACTCTTTTAAAAATATAAGTAGAGCTACTTATACCAAAAGTATTGTTCAGCCGAACTTCTTGGCAAGTGAATTTCCGGCAATTTGGCCGCCTTTCCAGGGGGGGCTTCAAGTAATAAATTTCTTAAATCCTTTTCAAGCATGACTCCTGGCATTACTTGTATTAATATTTGTCTTCACAACAAACAGGAACTGCAATGGGTAAAACACGACTGGAAGCCTTTAGCGATGGAGTTATCGCAATCATTATCACCATCATGGTGCTGGAATTCAAAGTTCCGCACGGTGATGATTGGGCTGCTTTACAGCCGGTGATTCCTGTTTTTTTTAATTATGTCTTGAGCTACATTTATGTCGGCATCTACTGGAATAACCACCATCACATGGTGCACACGGTAGAACACGTTAACGGCAAAATCCTATGGGCGAATTTGCATTTGCTATTCTGGTTGTCCGTCATTCCATTTGTCACCAACTGGATGGGGGAAAGCCAATTCGCAGCTTTACCAACTGCACTTTATGGGGCCGTATTGCTGTTGTCCGGATTCGCTTATACGATTTTGCAAAGCTGCATCATCGCGGCACACGGGGGCAAAAATTCACTTTTGGCAAAAGCGGTAGCGCAAGACCGCAAAGGCAAGGCATCACTGGCTCTTTATGTTACCGCTATTGCACTGGCATTTTGGCACGTATGGGTAGCCGACGGGATCTATGTTTTGGTCGCGATCATGTGGCTAATTCCGGATTCGCGCATAGAGAAAGCTCTGGAGAAATGACAGGCCACTTCACCAAATCTTGACGCGATAATCTTGCGTTCTGTATCAGGCTGTTACATTGATTATATTTCCAAGCTTCCCGCCACTATCTGTTGTGGGAAGCGCATCACTGGGTGAGCTTTGTGTAACAGTCGTAATCACCGGCACTATAGGGGCAGGTGCCGATTTTGTTTCCACGGATGAATCCTTGGTTGAAGAAGAATCTTTCTTCGTCATTAGCAAATCCATGCCTTGAACAAAATCCTGTTTCGAGACAGCGCCGGTACTATTCGAATCTAGTTTCTTAAATACAGCTTCCGCACCCAAATCTTTTATTGATACAGGAAGGCTTAGCTTATTAAACGACTGCTCGAATTGGGTTTTTGTAATACGCCCTGTTCCAGCCGTGTCAATTTGCTGAAACAGGCCATTTAACTTCTGCTGACGAGAAGCTTGCGAGGTTGCACCCGCCGCACCCTGAGGCTTGTAAGCAGCGCTATTTTTTGATGTATCCACAGTTGTAGACATAATTTCCTCCGACACACATTCATTCAAATGAGTAAAGGCAAAGCAATTCCGCCTTTTGATATTCTAGCTTTGATCAATAATTTCCCACTTTAGATTAGCGGGGGAAAAATCCCTCAATTCAAGATTTGAAATTTAATTACCACACGTTACCTGTATGGTTTTATGTCGGCAATTGCTTACTTGCCTTTGTGCTAGTATCTGCACGAATAGCATTAGAAAGGAATCAAGTTGGACATTGTTAGCCTATTGCCAATCATTGTGGTCGTTGGCGTTTTTATCGGAGCTGGGTTCTTTATTTTGCGCGAGTCCAAAAGTAAAAAGGACGCGGACTCCGGTCAAAAGATGAAATAGTCTCCCGGCACATCCAAATATTATTTAGGGAACGTAACACGCCATGACTAAAGAATTCTATTTCAAATGTGAGAAATATTTTTGGTGGTTTTTCATTTTATTGCCCTTTGTGGCGGGACTGGTAAGGTATAACTGGCTGGCTGTTGAACCCTATGTCAGCCAAGTGCCTCAATCAACTTCTTCAAATTCGTTAACTCCGGCTCCCACACGAAACGAGCCAGAAACGCCTGTGCTGCGAAAATTGAAAGGGCAGGCCGAGCCAACCGACAAAAATGATTTTATCCACAACCGGTTTCGGGAAGTATTGCAGTTCGGGGCGCTTTCATTTCTTTACGGCTTAGTTGGCTGTGCCTTCTACTCATACGGGCAGGTGATTAAAGGACGAGCCCCGAACTTTTTTACCTCGATTGGCAAAAGCATTATTGTTGCCTTCCTTTTCTCAATATTTTTTGTGATGAGTACTTTGTAGCAGTTTTTAACTATCAATTGAAAGTTTGGCAATTATGTTGAAATTATTTTTCAGAGGTTTGCGTCTGGTATTAATTCCATTCATGCTGCTCTGGGCAAAATTGGCGACCCCCAAAGGGATTGTGCGTCCTGCCGCAGAGCAGCAAAAAATTAATACGGAATGTGACAAATTGTCTCTTTACCATTTCAATAGCTGCCCGTTTTGCATCAAAGTGCGCCATGAAATGGCAAGACTGTCTTTGCCAATTGCACTGCTCGAAGCGCAACATAATATTGCACAGCGGGATGACCTATTAAAAGGCGGAGGCAAGGTGCAGACACCGTGCTTGAAAATCCTCGATGCGCAAGGAAATATTCAATGGATGTACGAATCAAAAGACATCATCAAATATTTACAGTATCGTTTTTCCGGATCAGCAGTTGATTGATTCGCCATGGACTTTACCAGCTTATTTTGCCTGCTGTTGTTAGCGGCCCTGCTCTGGTTCTGGCTTAGCGGGATGCGCGTACTTGAGATTGCTCGCAAAACTGCCCGAGAAAAATGTGCCAATGCAGACGTGCAATTTCTCGATGATTCGGTTGCCTGTATCAAAATGCAAATTGCGCGGAATCATGCTGGGCGCAGAGTGTTGCGTCGCACCTACCGTTTTGAATTTACCGAGACCGGCAACACCCGCATTGAAGGGCAAGTGATCATGCTTGGCGAGGGCATCGAATCTGCATCTATGGACCCCTATCTGATTTTGCATTAAATCAAGGGCTGAAAATGATTAGCTTTTCAGCACAGCAGACTTTATCTGGAACATAATTTTAGTAGATGTCAGCACCTCTTGTCTCAACACTTCTTACCCCCCCCAAAAAAAACAGCATAATCTATTATGTTACTCTTTCTGTTCTGCATATAAAGTCTCATAATTAGAACAACTAACCAAAGCGGGAGGATGTATGTTGCGCAGTTTTTTTTGCACTATTATAGTTTGCTCCTGCATCGCGGGCTGTGCATCCAAACCTGCCGAGGTAGTTGATAATTCTCCACTCCACCCAACCGCAGTTATAGAACGACTGATTGTCAACAACGGCATCAAAGGGTTTTTCCCCTCTGAAAGTACCGAAAAGCATTTTGTGCAGACAAACATGCGCCGGGACGAATCGACTTTCAAAGGAACAGGGACATACTCAAGCTATTTGATCGGCAATAAATCCGGAACGAAAATCTGGCGCATCGACCGCAATCTTCAATGGGCGCTCAACACCGAAAAAGATGAATACACAGAATGTCCTCTGAAAGGATGTGTCGACTTAAGCAAGCAACCGCCCCCCAAACAAAAAGAGGCTGCGCAGCAACTCCCCAAAGCAAAGCATGAATCGGGCTGCACCATGGGCATTGCGCGCACCAGTTTCACGGTAAAACCTACCGGCGAGAAAAAGACTATCAACGGTTTTGACACTACCGGATACCAGGTCGCATGGATTGTAACCTTGCGCGATAATTCAGCACGAAATTCAACGAGCACCCTGAATATCGATGTCTGGACAACTCCGGTAACCCGGTCAATTAAAGATGCCTTGGACATGGAAGAAAGTTATGCACGGGCTTTCGCCGGATCAACTATAACTTCGGGCAAACAAGCTATACTCCCCGCGGATGCTGCCAAATTGATGTCGTCATATCTCAGCAGTTCTTTGAAGTCTGGCGACTTAAACGTATTCTTCGATGCTGGAAAACAATTGGATAAAATCAAGGGATATCCTATTTCAACCAAGCTTGCATGGACCATGAATGGCAATGCTTGTGCTTCCAAAGAATCCAGCAACGAGGAATCCCAAAGTGATTCGATTTCTACCAGTCCTCAAGGCTTGGTCTCCGGTCTTGCCGGTATATTTGCGAAAAAGAAAACTGAAGACGCGATGAATGATGCCGAAGGTGAGCCAATATTTTCGTTTAGCACCGAAGTTAAGTTACTCAAGGTGGAGCCTCTGCACGACAGCATATTCACAGTGCCTGCTGGTTATCGGCTGATATCAAAGCCATAGCTTCCGAATTACACCCGCGCAGTGCTTCTCTCTACTGCGCATGATAAAATTCGCGTCTATTTTTTATTGCGTCAGCCATGAATAAAGTACCTCATCAAATTGAAACTCTCCTGCAACAGCGTATCCTGATTCTGGATGGCGCTATGGGCACCATGATTCAGCGCCACAAACTGACTGAAGCGCACTATCGTGGCATTGAGTTGTATGGTGAGTTCAATGGCGAGCGACGCACCTTTGCCAATCATCCGATTGATGTTAAGGGCTGCAACGATCTGCTGCTGCTTACTCAGCCGCATATTGTCAGCGGCATCCACCGCGAATACCTGGAAGCAGGGGCAGACATTCTGGAAACCTGTACCTTCAACTCTACTTCCGTTTCGATGGCCGATTATGAGTTGCAGCCACTGGTGTATGAATTAAACGTGGCCGGTGCCAGGTTGGCTCGCGGGTTGTGTGATGAGTTTTCCACACAGGACAAACCCCGCTTTGTGGCTGGCGTACTTGGCCCTACCGGACGTACTGCGTCGATTTCGCCGGACGTCAATGATCCCGGTGCGCGCAATGTGACTTTTGATGAGTTGGTAGAAAGCTATTCGGAAGCCATTCGTGGCCTGCTTGATGGCGGTGCTGATATCTTAATGGTCGAAACCATTTTCGATACGCTAAACGCCAAGGCGGCTCTATTTGCTATCGAGCACCATTTTGAAAGATGCCATGTGCGCGTGCCGATCATGATCTCGGGTACCATTACAGATGCTTCCGGTCGCACGCTTTCCGGACAAACAACCGAAGCATTCTACAATTCGTTGAGCCACGCACGCCCGCTGTCCATCGGCCTCAATTGCGCGCTGGGCGCGGAACTTATGCGCCCTTATGTTGAGGAAATGTCGCGCGTAGCCAATTGTTATGTAAGCGCACATCCCAATGCTGGCCTACCGAATCCGCTGTCGGAAACGGGATATGACGAGCTGCCCGAAAAAACTGCACGTCTGGTCAAAGAATTCGCCACCAGCGGCTTTCTCAATATTGCCGGTGGTTGCTGCGGCACCTCGCCCGCTCACATCAAAGCGATTGCCGATGCATTGAAAAATGTTCCACCGCGCAAGTTGCCTGAACTTGAAGCGAAATGCAGGCTTTCAGGGTTAGAGCCTTTCAATATCGGAGACGACTCACTCTTCGTTAACGTTGGCGAGCGCGCCAATGTCACCGGTTCGGCAAAGTTCAAACGCCTCATACTCGAAGGCCAATATGACGTAGCTTTAGAAGTCGCCAAGCAACAAGTTGAAACGGGGGCTCAGGTCATCGACATCAACATGGATGAAGCGATGCTCGACGGCGAGGCTGCGATGGTGAAGTTTCTCAACCTGATTGCATCCGAGCCGGATATTTCCAAGGTGCCGCTGATGATCGATTCCTCCAAGTGGAGCATTATCGAAGCGGGTCTGAAATGTGTGCAAGGAAAGTCCATTGTCAATTCGATTTCTTTAAAAGAAGGCGAGGAGAATTTCATCAAACACACTACGCTGGTGCGCCGTTATGGTGCGGCGGCGGTGGTGATGGCGTTTGACGAACAAGGTCAGGCAGACACCTACAAACGTAAAACAGAAATCTGCAAACGCAGCTACGATATTTTGGTCAACAAGGTCGGGTTCCCGCCCGAGGATATCATTTTTGATCCGAATATATTTGCGATTGCAACCGGCATTGAGGAGCACAACAACTACGCGGTTGACTTTATCGAAGCGACGGCCTGGATACGCAAGCATCTGCCGTACTCCAAGATTTCCGGCGGTGTTTCGAATGTCTCTTTCAGCTTCCGGGGAAACGAACCTGTACGCGAAGCCATCCACACGGTATTCCTTTTCCACGCCATTAAGTCCGGCATGACCATGGGTATCGTTAATGCCGGACAGCTCGGCGTGTACGAAGAAATTCCGCGCGAACTGCGCGATGCGGTGGAGGATGTTGTACTCAATCGCCATGCCGACGCTGGTGAAAAGCTGGTCAAACTGGCGGAGTCCGTGAAAGGCGGCAGCAAGGAACAAGTTGAGGACTTGGAATGGCGTAAAGGCACCGTACAGGAACGCCTCACGCATGCGCTGGTACGCGGCATCACCACCTTTATTGTTGAGGACACGGAAGAAGCTCGCCTGTACGCCAAGTTCCCGGTCGAGGTAATTGAAGGCCCGCTTATGGCCGGGATGAACGTGGTGGGCGATTTGTTTGGCGCGGGAAAAATGTTCCTGCCGCAAGTGGTGAAATCCGCGCGCGTTATGAAGCAGGCAGTGGCGCATCTGATCCCTTACATCGAAGCAGAAAAATTACGTTCCGGTGATACCAGCACCAAAGGCAAGATCGTGATGGCGACTGTAAAAGGCGACGTGCATGACATCGGCAAAAATATCGTCACAGTGGTGTTGCAGTGCAACAACTTCGAAGTGGTGAATATGGGCGTAATGGTTCCTTGCCAGCAAATTCTGGATACCGCTCGCGAACACAATGCCGATGTGATTGGATTATCCGGCCTCATCACGCCTTCATTGGAAGAAATGGCGCATGTCGCCAAAGAAATGGAGCGTCAGGGCTTCAAGATTCCTTTGCTCATCGGTGGCGCCACGACCTCTCGCGTTCACACGGCAGTTAAAATTGAGCCAAATTATCCGAGCGGCACAACTGTTTATGTTACTGATGCTTCTCGTGCTGTCGGCGTGTGCAGCAATTTGCTGAGCAATGCGACTCGTGGTGAATATATCGCCGGCATCAAGGCGGACTATGCAGACGCGCGTGAACAGTACGAAGTAAAGAAAAACAAAGCTTCCTATGTCTCACTCGATGCGGCACGGGCGCATGGCTTAATAACCGATTGGAATACTTACACGCCACCTGCACCGTTTCTAACCGGCGTTCATAAATTCGAAGATTATCCGCTCGATAAAATCGCCGAGTACATCGACTGGACGCCTTTTTTCCAGGCTTGGGAACTCGCCGGTCGTTACCCAAAAATTTTGCAGGATGATTTGGTGGGTGAGGAAGCCCGCAAATTGTTCACCGACGCACAAGGAATGTTAAAAGAAATCATCAGGGATAAGTGGCTTACCGCTAATGCCGTGTTCGGCCTATTCCCCGCCAACACGGTAAACAGTGACGACATCGAAATTTATACTGATGATTCGCGTAAAAAATTAGCCATCACTTGGCACAATCTGCGTCAGCAAACCAAAAAACCTGATGACATTCCGAACTATTGTCTGGCGGACCTCATAGCGCCCAAGGGGTCGAAGATTAAAGACTATATCGGCGCTTTCGCGGTAACTACCGGCATCGGCATTGATGCGCGTGTGGCCGAGTTCGAAAAGCAGAATGATGACTACAAAGCGATTATGCTCAAAGCACTCGCTGATCGCCTTGCTGAAGCATTTGCCGAACTTTTGCATGCACGGGTGAGACGCGAATTTTGGGGTTATGCTGCCGATGAGTCTTTGGATAACAACTCGCTGATCGCCGAGAAGTATCGGGGCATCCGTCCCGCCCCTGGCTATCCCGCTTGTCCCGAACATTCCGAAAAATGTGCATTGTTTGACTTGTTGCAAGCTCCGCTAAACGCAGGCATCACGCTCACTGAAAGTTTTGCCATGTTGCCCACCGCTGCCGTGAGCGGCTTTTATTTCTCCCACCCGAAAGCGCAATATTTTGCGACCGGCAAGGTTGATCGCGATCAAGTTGTAGATTATGCTCAACGCAAGGGATGGAGCATTGAAGAAGCTGAGCGCTGGCTAGCGCCGGTGTTAAGTTATTAAAGTAACTCATTGGGCACGTTCTTGTACCCATCCTACGAAAATTGCAAAGGAGTCTAATTGAAACGCGTTAACTTTTTCCCTCTGGCTTTACTATTATCAATCAGCATTATTTCAATCAACGCCTACGCACAACAGGCATCAACCACAATGGAGAAAAGTAAAGTGACCGAACTCATTAAAACTGATATTAATTTGGGCAATGGCGAAGAAGCCGTTGCAGGGCACCATGTGTCTGTCCACTACACCGGCTGGCTATATGATCCATCAGCACCGGATCACAAGGGTAAAAAGTTCGACAGTTCACGCGACCGCAATGAGCCCTTTGAATTTCCGCTTGGCGCTGGTCATGTCATCAAAGGTTGGGACGCTGGCGTCGCAGGCATGAAGGTTGGCGGCAACCGAACTCTTATCATTCCACCCGAGTTGGGATACGGTAAGCGCGGTGCTGGTGGCGTTATTCCGCCTGATGCGACTTTGGTCTTTGACGTTGAACTACTTGGTGCTCACTAAAGTTTAGTAGGTCTTATGCTTTTCAGCAAACAGATAAAAACGGGGCATATTATCTGCTCCGTTTTTATCTGAACCCTTGTGCTTATCGCAGCAGGCTTCCCCGATAATTTTTGCATCATTATCTGCGCACTGGCATAGAGTGTTAATTCCAATTACCATTCGCCGCCGTTAAAACTGAACATGGGAGAAAAAATGGGCCTGATTTCACATCCGCTGTTGCTAACGGCACTCATGCTCATCTTTTCAAATTTGTTCATGACGTTCGCTTGGTACGGGCATCTCAAGAATCTGTCTCAATCAACATGGTATGTTGCAGCACTCATTAGCTGGGGCATTGCCTTTTTCGAGTATCTGCTGCAAGTTCCGGCAAACCGGATCGGTTATACCGAACTTAATCTTGGCCAACTGAAAATTTTGCAGGAAGTTATTACTTTATCGGTATTCGTTCCATTCGCGGTGCTATACATGCACCAACCCTTAAAATTGGATTATTTGTATGCTGCGCTGTGTATGATGGGTGCGGTTTATTTTATTTTTAGAACCTAAGAGCATTAATCATGAGTCGACCCAAACACATTCACATTCTAGGCATTTGCGGGACTTTTATGGGTGGCATCGCTGCTATCGCCAAACAAGCCGGTTATCGTGTCACTGGCTGTGACAGCAATGTTTATCCGCCGATGAGTACGCAGCTTGAAGCCCAAGGCATAGAGCTGATTGAAGGATTCGGCGTGGATCAACTTAATTTATCCCCGGATGTGTTTGTTATTGGCAACGTCGTGTCACGTGGCAATTCTCTGATGGAAGAAATTCTTAAGCGCAATCTTCCGTACACGTCCGGCCCGCAATGGCTAGCCGATACTTTACTGCGTGATAAATGGGTACTGGCTGTTGCGGGAACGCACGGAAAAACGACCACCTCTTCGATGCTGGCATGGATACTTGAATATGCAGGACTGAATCCCGGCTTTCTTATTGGCGGCGTCCCGCAAAATTTTGGCATTTCAGCGCGGATTACCGACTCTCCTTTTTTTGTCATAGAGGCTGATGAGTACGATACTGCTTTCTTTGACAAGCGTTCCAAGTTTGTTCATTACCATCCGCGCACCGCTGTTCTTAATAATCTTGAGTTTGATCACGCTGACATTTTCGCCGATCTGGCCAGTATCGAAACCCAGTTTCATCATTTGGTTCGCACCGTGCCCGGCAACGGGCTAATTGTGAACAACGGGCGCGAAGATTCATTGCAGCGTGTTATTGCACGCGGTTGTTGGACTCCGGTTGAGAAATTTGGCAGTGCCGATGGCTGGCAAATAGATAACCAAAGTCACATCACCCTAAACGCTGTGGCGCAAGGTTCCTTGCAGTGGGAATTACTCGGCGAACACAATCGCATGAATGCTTTGGCGGCTCTTGCCGCTGCCCGCCATGCCGGTGTTCCTGTTGCGCAAGGTTTGGCTGCGCTTGGCGAGTTTAAGAATGTTAAGCGCCGCATGGAAGTTCGCGGCGCTGTTAATGGTATTACGGTATACGACGACTTTGCTCACCACCCCACCGCCATTGATACCACCGTTGCCGGTCTGCGTCACAAGGTTGGCAAGGCTCGTATCCTCGCTGTACTCGAGCCGCGTTCCAACACCATGAAATTGGGCGTGATGAAAGATGCGCTGCCCGGCAGCTTAAAGGATGCCGACCTGACATTCTGTTACGCGGGCAATCTTGGCTGGGATGTGCGTAGTGCTCTTGCCCCTCTTGGCAACAAGGCCGTTGTTAAGGACGACCTTGATGAATTAATAACGGCCATATCCGCAATTGCGACATCAGGAGATCATATCCTTGTGATGAGCAACGGCGGCTTTGGCGGAATCCATGAAAAGCTGCTTAAGCGTTTGTCATAATAGGAATTGCAGCGTCGACGTAGTTTTTTCGACTTTCAATCCTAATATCTTAATATCAGCAGGACAGCGCTATTCACATCGATTCTATCCGTGAATGGCCCTGCCAAAGCTGAACTTTTGTAGCGATCCCACGATAAGCTAATACTTGCATTGGTAGCTACATCGGCTTGAATACCATAACCATAGGATAGACCTACTACCGTATCCGATAACGGCGTTGTTGGCACATTGCCTGCCGTAGGCGTTACGGTTGTTTCCAATCTCGCCAAACCAGCCCTTCCGTAAACTGAAAAAATTCCAGTCACCGGAAAAGTTAGCACGCCTGATACTCCCATCCCTTTTGCGGCAACAGTTGAGTTGGTTATGGCAAACTGCCCGAGATCAAAGTATTCTGCCTCAACTGCAAACAGTGGATTGATCTGACTTCCCGCGACGAAATGATATCCGGTCGATGATGTGCCGATCTGGCCAGATGGGCTATTCACATCGGCGTAGGTGTTCCCCAAGCCAAAACCCACAAAACTTGTCAATCCGGCGGCAAATGTCATTTTTGCTGCGCATAAATATATAGCCGCGATTACCAATCTAAACTGAGGTTTGTTCATCTAATCTTTCTCCAAAACTTAAATCAGGGACTATCCCTGGAACATTAGGCCTGTATTTCCAGACGGACTCTTCATTGCCAAACGTTGAATATCTCACAACGGAAAGCACTTGCCCACCCATAATTTAATTACCAAGCTTTGAAACAATATCAAACTCCCATCGGATTTGCACCCGCTTGACAGGGTAAACAGTCTTCACATAAGATGTATGCGGTATGTATGTTATATATTCTTTGTAGTTTTATATGAATCCGACTACTGCATGCTACTGGTAACCGTCACTGATCTTTTTGATTTTGTGAATGTAATTTTACTTTATTCAATTATGGGGAGAGAGATATGAGCAGTTTGTATGAAAAAATTGGTGGGGAAGGGGCTGTGAATGCAGCAGTTGATATTTTTTATCGCAAAGTCTTAAAAGATGATCGCATTAAACATTTCTTCGACGGTGTTGATATGAACAAGCAAGCAGCCAAACAAAAAGCCTTTTTAACGGTTGCGTTTGGTGGCCCCAATAAGTACAGCGGTGAAGACATGAGAAAAGGTCATGCTCACTTGGTAAAGAATGGCTTGAACGACTCTCATTTCGACGCCGTTATTGAAAATCTTGGCGCCACGTTGAATGAACTTAACGTACCAGCCGAACTGATTGCACAAGCGGCAGCGATTGCCGAAAGTACGCGCAAGGATGTTTTGGGTAAATAAACTCAATCGGGCTATGCCCAGTCTTACTTTTGGAGGGTTGTCGTCTGCAAGTGTTAGTGCTCGACTGAGTTGCACACCCACCCGGATTCGGCTAGACTTAATACTGGATTTGGTTGTTGTCTTAAGGTAGTGGTTGGAGTTGCCAAAGTTTTTTCATAAATATCTTATAAAACAGGGGGATGTGCTATGCCAGTTGAACTTCTAGTACCTATTGCAATTTTTGTGTTGGGTGTTGTTGTTGCTACCGTTTTGGGCTCCATTGGAATTGAAAGAATTACTGACAAGTAATTCTTTATAATTTTCATCCGACTTGACTGCTTCAAATCTTAATTAATTTTGGAGCAGTCTTTTCCAGTTTCAATCATTCAGATCTAGGCTGTTGTGGGATCTGTTTTTCTGTTTAGCAATCCTATGGCCAGTTCAAACATTCTTCATCGACAGATTCTCAATTTTATTGTGCTATCTGCTCTTTCATTTTTTATTGGCACTATTCATGGCATGCTTCAAGTTATGCCGCCCATTCGAGCGTGGCTTGATGCAATCGGCAGCCCATATGGCGGCCCCGGTCACATGATCGACCCCTTGGCACATGCTCACATGAATTTGGTTGGCGGTGTGGTGTTGCTGGCAATGGGCGTAACATTTTACTTATTACCGATTTTAACCGGTAAGAATATATATTCCGTCAAATTGGTCAAACATACTTTTTGGTGGGTCAGTATCGGCGTTTATAGCTTCTACATTATTCAAATGATTTTCGGGATTTGGGAAGGAAAGCTTTTGCTTACCAATGCTCAAGCCATTTCCACTGTACATCGTTTTTATGGTCCGGTCATGGCTGTTTCCGGCACAACGATGGCGATTGGGTTCAGCACTTTTTTTGCTAACGTCGTTTTTACCGTTATGCCTTCTTTCAGCGAAGATAAACCGCTTTAAATTTCAGCCTGCAGCAAGTTTGAGTGGGTAGAGTAATATTTTCTCTTCTGTTCCATGCTGGAGCCGAACTTGTAATACTGCCGCATCCCCATCTCCGATATCAACTGCCCTGCGATACACACCTATCATTCCATCCTGTATTGCCTGCACCCAGGGCGACGAATCTTTCCCTCGAATAGCAACTGATAAATCCGGCATAGGTCTACCGCGTGGCCCCGTAATTATAATGACGATTTCTGACATCCCCGCAAGCGGGGGATTCGGGTGAGTCTCAATCCGCACATCTGCATCTTTCCAGTGTTGCACTGGAATCGGATTGCCCTCGTTCCCCTCGCCACAAGCTGCAAGACTCGCCATGGCAATCAAGCTAATCAATGTGTACAAATATTTTTTCATTATTCCCGTATCAAGCCAAAACAGACAAGCTCTCACTATTACTGATTTTCTTTCTTTTCTGAATCCAGTTTATTCACGTTTGATTTGCCCGAACGGGTCACCATGAAATAGATGAATATGATGGCAATAGTGACATAAACGAGTGAACCCAAAAACCCCGGGTCTTTTACCCATTCAACCCAATTCACTTCAACGCCGGGACGCAATCCCCAAAATGGGAAACTTAGACCCACGCCAACCAATAGCACACAGACCACCACTGCCATAAACCAGAATGGCACTTTGCCTTGCGACTCTGGAATCTTTTCGACCAATTCCCAATCTTCCATCCCGCGCTTTTCCAAACGTTCTTTGTCGGAGGCGTAACCAAAATTATCTTTGCGGGTTTCACCCCATTTACTTTCTTCTTTCGACAAATCATTATTATTTTGCAAATCCATCACAACGCCCTCCCTTACTCAACGAAATGCTGCATATTGAATCGTCCGATCCATCCATCTTTCGAGCGCACAACAACGACAAACGGATGAAGGCCCCTCTGCAACTTGGGCAACATTGAAATTAACACCGAACTTCGCCCCACTGTCTCCAATTTGATCCTATCGCTGCTTAATGTAAATGCGTCCTGGGGCAAGCCTTCAATACTGACACTTAACTCCGCTGGACGATAGCGCTTATTTGAAATCTCCACGCGGTAATCTCTTGCCGATTGACTTGGCCCCGCTGTTAAATATCCAACAGACAAGTGATATGGCTGATATGACCAGACACCCCAAGCCAGCAGGGTTAGTCCGACAAGAGCGAACGGTGCTGTCCATTTCATCCTCGCAATCAAAGATACTGAGTTATCGCGGATTCTGTGGACTTTTCGTTGCAGCCTTTGGCCGATTTCAAATTTTAGCAGGCCGACTTTGCCTTTTTTTGCTTGCAAGCTATTACAAGCGTCGATGCAATCACCGCAATTTATGCAACTGTCATATATTTCCGTCTTGCGGGGATCCAGTGCAATAAAGCATGTTGTCACACAGTAATTGCATTTTTCGCATTCGCTTGCACGCCCCGCATCGTAAAGCACGTGCAAGGTTTGTTCGGTCTTAAACGAATGTTGCCAAATCTTGTAGATACATGCAAAGCGGCACCAGAAATGTCTCACCACCGTTATATCCAGCAGTATCATGACGACCCATACTGAATATATCCAATGCAGCGACCCCGCCAGCCTGGGATCGTTTCTAAATGTAACGAACGACCATACCACATCGGGCGGGTAAAAATACAGCAACGGTAATAATGCAAAAAACATTGCCGCACATAAAAATGCCAAGCTCAGCATTACCCAGTTTAGCACCTTGTTTTTTGCTGCCGCGACCTTCATAGCCTCACCATCCAGGCTTATTTCTGCCCGTTTACCCAGCATTTTCCGTGTCATATGGTTTGCCCATTCAGACACGGTATTTTGCGGGCAAGCCCATCCGCAAACTACCGTCCCAGCGACTGAGTAGAGTGCAACCAATCCGCTTAATATTGTGATCCACAGTCCGGAAATCAGGAAAAAATCAGCAAACCATATTTGCCAATCAAGCACTACTAAAGCACCATTTTCCGGATCGATTCGAAATAGGCCGGACACAGGGATAAGCACCAGCAATATTAATATTGCGATTTGAACTGTACGGCGTTTCCATTTATAACTACCTGCTTCGCCTTTCGGTTTAGTCCCGATAATTTTAATTGGTATGGTTGATATTTTTTTGTTTGCTGCAGAGGACATATTTGCCTTTTCGGTCAACACACTTATGCCTGCTTAATGAATTATTCCCGCCTCTGCATCCAGCGGTGATATCGCCAGCAGGCTTAAACGGTATTGTTCCGCTTCTTTCTGGTTGCCCGCTGATTGTTCCAAATGCCACATCGAGCGCAAAGCGCCCACAAAACCAGGATCAATTTTTAATATTCGCTGTAGCGCTTCCCGCTCGCCTATACCGCGCTGGCGTGCCTGCCCCAACGATTGCAGCATGCTATCAGCTAGTGCTCCCGCAATCCAGCGATCTTGTGGATTGGCCTGATATGCGAGCCAAATTAACTTGGATGCCTTGGTTGAATCGCCCTGCATAGAAGCTATCCAAGCCCGGGTTGCCAATTCTGTCGCCACGTATGCACGCCCAAATTTACTCCGATCTTCTGCGCTAACTCCCAATATCTCTGTGGCTTTTTCGGGCTCAGGATGCAGTTGTAATATCCACTGCAATAATGTTGCCATATTGGCACTTCCGTCATATCGTGCGCGTGGCAGCTTGAATTCGATATATGGCACCCATTCATCCTGAAGCAGGCCGCTTGTGGCCGCTATCGGCCCCCAGTAGCGCCCCATCCATGTCCATGCTCCTTCCCCCCCTGTTGCCTTACCTTGCTCTTCCTGCGTCAAATGTTTCAAATTTGTTTGTATCGCGCTTATTCCGGCGAATTCATTCTTCGGCCCTACCAGCGCAAGATGCATCCCGTCCATAAACATTTGCGCATTTGGATATGCTCGTTGAAAGCTACGCAAAACAACCTTGAGTGACTCAATATCAAATTGGTTTAAGGCTATCCATTGAACAAATATTCCGTTTTCATTCAAATGGCTTTTTACACGCAGGAATTGTTGTACCGACAGTAGTGATCCCATTCCGGCTAAATCCGGGTGAAATAGGTCACCCACTATTACATCAAATTTTTTCTGCGTGGTATTCAGGTAATGTCTCGCATCATCTCTGTGTATTTGTGCCTGGTCTACTACATCGTTATTTACCCGTGAAAACAAGTTTTTTGCTGCGAATAACGCACCTTGCGATAGCTCTACTGCTGTCCTGCTTAAATCCGGGAATGGCAGGGACCCTGCCATTGATATTCCCGTGCCCAAACCAAGAAACAGAACAGTATGTGGAGATGGATGAAGCAGCAATGCCAGGCGTGCCTGATCTTTTTGTATTTCTACGGCACTCGGGTCTGATGAAGCATCCATACGCTGCAAATCGCTTAAAAGAATTCGCTGTCCGTCTTTTTGCTGTACTACATGTGTAATCGATATAGCATCTTCATAGTGGTACAGATCTTTGCTATTCGCTTCTACTATGGGTAATAGTTCATGAACTTGCGGCATGTTTTTCAGCGGCCAGGCTACGACTAACATAGCCACAATTCCCAACCAGCCCCATCGCGTATTTATTCCGCTTAATCCCAATATGGTAATTATTATTCCTGCCACCACAATCATCGCTACACTTCCCAGCATTGGAATCAATACCAGACATACCAATACTGCGCCAACTCCTCCGCCAATGCAGTTCGCTCCGTATAGCCATACTCCTCTATTTTTCGCATTTCCATTTTGGCTTGCCAATAGCGGCAGCCATGCGCCCAACACCAAGGTTACCGGCAGAGTAAATATCCCCAATAATATTGCCTGTGAAATTATCAATCCAAAGAATGTTTTGAATTGACTGTGTTCAATCCAGGCAGATGCCGATGGAAGTAACCACACACCTATCAGCACGCCCGTCCCTACTGTAAACGGTAAAACAAATTCCATCCATCGCTTGTGCACACGCGGCAGCAATAAACTGCCAAGTGCGATGCCCAGTAGAAACACAGCCAATATGACGCCCAGCACATACTCAGTGCGTAGCATGATCATGCCGTACATTCGTACCCAGCCAATTTCCAGCGCGATGCTGCAAGCACCTACTCCGGCATAAATCCATAATTCTTTTAATGCAGGTCTGCTCGTTTTATCGTCTTTCGATTCTTTGTGATGTTCTTGTTCATTTCGTATATATCTTGATAAGGAAAATGCCGCTATGCCCACGCTCAGACTTATTGCCGCTATTACTCGCACTGAACTTGTCCAGCCAATTTCAGACAAACTCCATAGCGGAAACAATGCGCCTGTTACTCCCCCAATCGTGTTTACTCCGTAAAGTTTTGCCAGCGATATAGGTGATCCATGCACCACTTTCAGCATGAGTGCAAAGCCAACTCCCATGGCAAATGCCGGAATTACCAGCAGGCACAGGGTTTCTGTTCCCTGCACTAAATACCATTGAACTATTGTTAGTTGATTTGAAAATTTTTCCAGCCACTCATAACTTGTCTGCGTCATGATGGGGAGCAATATTGCGTAAATTGCAATTGCAATTTCGAGGAAGCCAAACAGGGTCAGTGGTTTTTCGCATATTTTGGCCCACTTCACTCCAGCCAAGCTTCCAGCCCCCAAACCGAACATAAATGCTGCAACGGTCAGCACTACACCGAAAATGCTTACCCCGAATTGCATTGATAGCATGCGTGACCACAGCACCTCATAGGCCAGACTTGTTAAGCCTGAGATGCTATATATAGAGAGAACTGCCCACCAGACTATATTTGTTGATTTAACGGATGTATTTGGCGGCGACGTTTGTGTCATATACGTAAGATAATTTTTGACTACCCAACTAGAGGACGTGCCTGTGAATGACGTTTGCTGCTTTTTGAGATTTCCAAATCAATGTTTGAATTTATTTGATTTGCTTATCTTTTTATATTGACCTCTATTAGAAGGGATAAAACCATACTAGTCCAACTATCGCATGGACTATTGCCAGCGTAACACTGAGTGCTGCAAAAACCATATGCGGCACAAATACTTGTTTTCCATATAGTCCCATTGCCAAGCCCAGCCCCCCGGTTATTAGGACTAGTGTGAACAATGCAACTCCCAGCAAAAACATGATGCGTTGTTTTGTCTTGTCGCTTATTGCTTTGGCGTGCTCTGTTTCCAAATGTTGCTTGTTGAAATCCTGCAATATTTGTGCACTTTCTCCCGCACGAGTAGCTTCTTCTGCTCCCGCATAATCTGCGGGGAAGATTGAAAGTATTGCCACAATAAATATTGATGACAATAGCGCTAGTGTTTTGGTTAGATATTTCGACGTAATATGCTGCATGGCTTTCACTTTTCTAAAGGTTTATTACTGTCTTCATTGGCTTTTTGTTCGGATTTTCTCATTGCAACTCGCCATGCCAATATGGCCATTAATATGAAAGGTGCAAAGACGCCCATTAATAAAAACAAGAATATATACCATGGCGTCGATATTGTTACGTGAGCATAGCGGTAGCTGTCCACTGCTGCCTGCGCTGAGGAGACGCTGGCTATGCCGAGCATCATTAAGGTAACTCTCACCCAGTTGCGATTCATTAATGCTCTCCGTTTTTTTGCTTATTTTGTCACATCTGAAGCGCAACGAAATCCGTAGAAATCTGATGCATAGTTCGACCAGGCATAATCTCGATGGTATGTGGCCGTTGAAAATGGGTCGCCCTTCCAGGAGCCGCCGCGCAGAACCTTATATCGGCGATTTGTAGTAACTTGCTCGGATAACTTCAAAGCCCGATCCTGGTCGTTTGTCACTCGTGCAACTTTGCCCTGAAATACTTCTTTTGTCGCATCAGTGCCTTCATATGGCATAAAGTCGTCTTCAACCCATTCGTCGACATTTCCTGCCATATCATAAACCCCGTAGGGACTTACCCCGTTAGCATAGGCATTTACATTGCTTGCCGAACCAACATTATAGTAAGTATTCAATCGCGTTGGATTCATTTCGTTTCCCCATGGCCAGCGTCTTCCGTCTGTTCCTCGTGCTGCCTTTTCCCATTCAGCCTCTGATGGTAAGCGTTTCCCAGCCCATTTTGCATATGCGCTGGCATCGAACCAGTTAACCAGTGTCACCGGATACAACAATGTTCCCAGTTGAAGTTTTCCATCTTTCCAGTCTGATGGAGGACGATGACCGGTCGACGCAATAAATCGTGCGTACTGTGCATTTGTCACTAAATATTTATCAATGCGATACGCTTTTGTATTTACGATGTGTTGGGGACGCGATGCGGAATCCGCATTCTTTAGATCAGTGCCCATTTTAAATGTCCCTGCCGGAATCAGGATTGTGCTATTCAGCTCTTGCCACATCTCCTGACTCAGCAATGATTCAGCCTCAGCTACTGTATATCCGGCTGTCTGATTTTTTCTATTTTCATTGTCTTCGTGAATTGCGATATCTTCACCCGCTGCGCGGATGTGTGTTGATTCTTCTTTAAGATTATATGTTGCCAAACCGCGCATTTCATTCATGCGAATCGATCCCAGCCCAACAACGTGTAGACTGCCACCAACCACCACCAATGCAATACAGGTAATTATTGTTGCCGTAAAGTAGCTTTTTCTCCGTTGAACCTCTTGCGGAGTAAGTTGAATTTTATTTTTGTCTTTCGGCATTACAACTCCTCTTTTACTGCCGGGGCTTCCTGATTTGATGAAATTATATCTGTCGAACGTCCATAAACATTCTTGATCAATACTTCACCCAAAATGCCGCCAATGCCTGCCGATTCCATTGCAAGAATGACATAAAAACCCCACCAGCCCATTGGATTCAGATTGCTTCCATGCGGGGCGCCAGCGCCGTAAGCGATATACGCATAGCTAATGCTACGGACGATCAACGGCGGAAAGTAGCTTAACCATTTCGCCCCACTGCCATATACCCATGCAACCAGCAATCCCACCAGAAATGGCACGAAAAACACGTCTAATATCCAGGCAAAACTAAAGGTTGATAGGCCTGAAAAAATTTCAATTTTAACCCCGAGCAATATGTCGCCAAGGAAATTGAGCAACACGCCCGCAACTAATGCCAGTACTCCCGCAAGTAATCGCTGGTTCATTTGGCTGTATCCTCTCCTGTCAGTTTGTCATGTTCTTCATTTTTTGTTTGCTCAAGATACCAATCCTTAACTTTTAAGCTGGCCAAATAATTTGCCAAGAGTCTTCGATCCGCTTCCGGCATATTGGCATACGAAGGCATCTGGTATTTCTTTTTTAGCCGCGAAGGTATTATTGATTGGGGATTTGAGGATGACAAGTATGCATATATCCATTCCTCCGTGTGCAGAGAACCAATTCCGTCCATCATGGGTGCGGGTACTGATTGCATGACATCTTTAAGCGACCATAAGGAATGACAACTTCTGCACGTGTATGTTCTATATATATCTGTTGCTTTCGATGCTACGTTTGCCGAAGCAGTGCTATAAAACGGTATCTCGCTTTCATGCGATTCTTCAACATGAGTTAACGTTCTGACAATTCCGAACGCGAGAAGACCAATTATTGAAATGAGAACAAATTTTTCTCCGCTTTTCATGCCCCTTGCTTATGCCTTTCAGCCTCTTCTTTTGCCTTAAAGCGCTCACGGCTAGCATATTGGGCTTTTATAACTTCCCGGCTTTTTGCATATTCTACCGGGTCCATTTTCTCTTTGTCGTCCTCGGTAAAAAGTACGTATTTGATATCTTCGTCAAATTGTTCATTTTTGGCGCCCCAACGCATCCAATAGAGCACTGCAATTATGATCATCGCACCGATTACCAGCCATAAATATATTGTCCATCCGTCCGGAAGTGACTCCAAGTAGTTACCCATCAATTTTCTCCACAATTTTTATTTCAGAACAGATAGCCACCAAGCATTTGCATGGCACCAAGAATAACCGCAACTACCATTCCCATTATGATCGCAGCAAACATTAGACGCTCTCCCGTCCGAAACTTGCTGGCATTTTTTTTATTGTTTAGTAGTGCAATGACTATACCAGCAAAAACAAGAATCCCCACAAGTAAAAAGACGAAGACCCACTCACTAAACTGCTGGCTTCTCATCCCTTCGATACTTAAATCAAGCTTGGGTGAAATCTCAGAACTTATCTGCGCGGTCTGGGGATGTGTATTATTTGAATCGGAGGTTGAAATCGTTAACTCCCTATTTTATGGATACTGATTTAGTAGAAACCCCGGCATATTGCCGGGGCTCATACTGCAAATATCCTTTTGGAGTTTGTCAAACTTGTTATACTGTTGTTTGTTTTGCCAATCTTCCCATGTGGATATTGATCTTATGATCTTTACGTTTTCTCGTAACCGATCAATCAGGCCTTAACGCGATCAATAAACAAGCCATATATCACCGGTGCTACAAATACTAGAAGAATTAGTGTACCTAAAACTGCCGGGCCGTAATCAATTTCTATCATTGCATTTCTCCTAAATTATGTTTGATGAATTTCGGGTTGGTTAATTTCTTCCAACCCGAATTAACTCAATCAATATCAGTGGTGTTTTGGTTGCCAAGTTGAAGGTGGCAGTCTCTTGATCAATATAATTACGAGTGTAAAGAAATACAGCACGTAGAATATGTCAATCGTGTAACCCTTATCCCACCATGGCTGCAATCTTTCCGGCGTACCGTCTGCTTTGGTATTCCCCTCGAAGTTCGCCTGAACCACTTGATCGCCAACTACTGTGTACTCTTTCAAGTTAACACCTTTGGCAATCAGCGCTTCAATTTGCGGCTTGATGATTCGCAAATCATTCAATGGGATAGGATGACGTTCCAGAAGCGCATCATCTCCCTTGCCAGCATTCAACTGAACGATTTTTGCTATCGCTGCGTTGTCATCCTGAATTGCCTGAACTTCAGGCAGATCCAGTGCTTTCACATAACCCGCATAGAGTGCTGCGGTTGGACGCTGCCCCCACAATGGGAATGTAATAGCAAATGCAGTCAGTACTGTCAGAATAACCAAAAACACAACGGGTATCGGCATACGATTGTTGTCTTCTGTTATCCCACCCAGATCCTCTTTTTCCCAGAGCACCTTATCTGCTTCGTTTGTTGCGCTATCGACTAGCGTTATTAACGGCTTATCAAAATTCCAAGACATTTTGTATCCCCCTGTCACTTAAGACTTAACATAAAGTCAATCAAACTGCGGATTTCAGAATCTTTCGCATAACTAGGAACATCAGGAGCCGTTACACGTTTCCCTTCGCGATATTCGTCATACTCAGTTCTCCACTGCGCATAGTTGATTACTTTACCATCGGCATCTTTCTCGCCCCACAGATAGTCAAAGCGCGGCATGATTGAATGCGGCTGAACTAAACGCGGATTATAGAAATGCAACAGCATCCATTCTTTGGAGGAATTGCGTGAACCTACGTGCATCAAATCCGGAGCTTTGCGGTCAGAACCGAATGCAGTCGGGGATTCGCCGTTAAAGTCACCCAGCATCGGAGGCGCACCGAAAACTTGCCAGTCTTGAGTTTGCTCCGGCAGCAAGGTATGGCACCACCAGCAACCTTCACGCACAAATAGCGTCTTACCTTTACCTGTATGTGAAACATCCTCGTCTTTGGCAACACTCAGGACGTCAGATGGAGACCATCCCTTTGTAGCACTTAGATTTTCAATAAAGCTGTGTTGTTTTCCGTCACCCGCAAACACACCCTTGGATACTGCGAAAACCGCACCTTCTGTTTTCTTGGCATCACCAATGTGTCCTTGTGCAACGCTGAGCTCTTCAATCCCTGCCCCCAAAATGCGTGGGTGCAGAATACCAGCGGGGAACGAAGTTCCTTTTTGGTACACGTAGACCGTTTGCGGCTCAGTTAACGCTTGCTTGGTTTTTGGATCAGTTTTAAGCAACACAACGTAAGGTTTATTCCAACCTTGTAGAAACGGGTCATCCAAATTGAAACCCGTTTCGTGACCTGCCGACAATTGCTTTGTCAGCGCGATGTCGGTTGAAGACACTTGCGAGATATTAATACTCGGCAACAACAAGGTAATGCACATCGAACCGCCAAATGCCAAGGCAAATATTCTCGTTCCGATTTTATACTCTCTAAATCCAGCCATGCTTGATCTCCCTTAATTTTAGCTGCTTAAGATTAGCGCTCATATCCAAGTTCGTGTGGCAGACGACCCGCTGGCACAACTGTTCCAACACGTGCAGTCATCCACATGTTGTATAACCAGAAGATGTTACCCACGAATACCAGGGTACCGCCAATCCAACGTGCAATCATATAAGGATGTTCTGCAATCACCACGTCGATATACGGAACTTCGTAGATCTTGCCCGCGCCTTGAATCAGACCGGCAATTGTCATGGAAACCCAATAAACGGTGAAGCCGATCAGCAACAACCAGTAGTGCAGGTTAGCCAGCGTCAACGAATACAACTTGCGTTTCATAATCGTTTGCAGACCCAAGTACACTGCAGCACCTTCCAGGAAGGTAGAGAAACCCAACAAGGCCAAATGTGCATGAGCAACAATCCAACCCGTACCATGGATATACCAGTTAATAGCGCGAGTTTGCTGGAATCCACCTTGCATATTTAGCGGAATTGCCATCAAGCAACCGGTTATCGTAAAGCGAATTTCGACGTTTTCTACAAACAGATACCACTTGCCACGCATGGTTAGCATGATGTTTGAAACGAACGCAATCGCCGGAACCAGAATCAACACACCTTCAACAGATGCGAAAGACTTCAGCCACTCAGGAAGCGGAGCTGACATCAGATGGTGGGCTGCCGGGGTTGAATAAAACACAACAACTGACCAGAAGTGCAAGTGGCCAATACGGTGAGAGTACAGAGGATTTCCTGTAACTTTCGGAACCGTGTAGTAAGCAATCGCTGCGGCCACTGGTGTAATCCACAGACCCAACACATTGTGTGCAAACCACCAAGTGAGATACGCCTCGGTCAAGCCGGTTAAATGGAAGAACTCAGGCGAGTTACCAACCAGGAACACAATAATCACCATAAACAGAGAGGCGACAAAGAACCAGTTCGTTGTGTAAATACCTTGCGTCTTACGATTAAGAACCGTCATCCACACATTAACAGCCAGCGGTATAAACACAAACACAGCCAAGTACAGATCGATAGGCCACGGGAAGTCAGAATATTCGCGACCGGATGTAATACCAGACCACAACACTGTCAGACCCAATGCCAAGCCTACGTTCCAGAACGTACAGTTCCACAAGCCCAGCTTTTCCGACCAGAGCTTGTTGTTACCGAGTGCCGGTGTGATGTACATCATCGCCATCGCAAACGCCATGGATATCCAGCCAAAAATAACGGCCATCACGTGCACTTGACGCATATGCCCGAAAGCAAAAAATATGTTACCCGTTACAAAATCGGGGAATGCGAGCTTGGCCGCATTAAATGAACCCAGACCTGTACCGATAACAAACCATACTATGGAAGAAAAACCAAAATACACTGCCGCTGAACCAGCCGGAATGTCTTCGTTCTTACCTAACAAATATTTAAACATGCGTCCCCCCCTCTACTCAAATGAAAACTTTAGTGTTGATCACCACTACCCTTTTTTTCGTGTGGCATAAGTATATACCACGATAGCAACATACTCGAAAATGCCAGCAGCACCCCCAGTGATCCCGCGATTAAAGCCATAGCTTCCTCCCCTCAGATATACAAACCCAAAAAACAAAAAGCTGCGTCAAATTACGCAGCCTCTTTTAACTCAACTTGCTCATGACGACCCAGACCAATAGTCAAGATCACGCAGAACGCAAGTCCAAACACTATCATGGCCCAGTCAATAAATCCGGTGAAAGTCGCTGGGTTATAAGCTGCGGCACCATCACCACCCCAGTTAGGAAATCCACCGCGCCCCATCAAACACATCAACGCTGCACCAAATACACTGCCGTTCCCCATACCAGTTAGCATCCCGCTTATCAGAATAAGCCAAAATGAACGATATGTTTTCTTCTGTGTGCTCATGTACTCCCCCTTAAGTCATTAAAAATCAATATTTTTAAAACCAAACCCCAATACACCTTCCCTGTAAACCCCGCCTTACTCAACTCAAATTCATGTGTCAGTTACTTTTTGCAATGAATTGCTACCGTCGGTAATTTTTTAATTACCATGGATTTTGCCGAATCTTAAAGAGCATCTCCTTATCTTGTCAAGGGAATTGTTAAATTGATATTACTCACATGTTACTCAACTTCTGCTTTGTTCCGCGCCAGTTGCCGAGGACACCAACCTAACCCTTTGAATAACCTCTTATGCGATTTAATTTTTGATTTGACGCTGCAAAAAACTTAATTTGCTATCGCTTTTTATTTGATCTCTTTCGTGACAAATCACTACTATTATTTTGTCGTTTTCATCTTTCGCATCTAGCCAATCAATAATTACTTAAAGCGTGCTTTCAGCAACAATTGAGCTGCATCATATTCTTCTTCTCTTGCGAATTGCCCTTTGTGAAAAACAAATTGCAACTGCTTTCCCGTACCATCCAGCCCTGATAAACCATACGATTTGCCGGAATAATCTGAATAGTACTTTACGTTTTTAATTAAATTTACCTGGGTACCTTTTTTTAGCCTCAAAACGATGTCTTGATCGTTTACTGTAAATGCCACCGGAGCCGAAGGAAACAGCATCAGTCTTGTTTTGAAAACCCTATTAACTCCGGCGATAATAAAGAAGCAAGTCAGGAAATAAAACAGATAACCCATATTCAAATTATCGCCAAACCAAAAACTCGTTGCTATTGACGCCAACGCTATCACCGTCGGAACATAAAGAAGCAAATCCCAAATTACCCCTTTGCGGTCTGCCACCAAATTAAATTGCCTCGTTTCACCCATAAAGTTACCTGTTTTATTTTATGAGCCTTTTATCGCCGCATGTTCGATGGCCGCATCCAACTCGCCCATTAGCATACGCCCCGCCGCTTCAAATTGAACGATCCCGTTTTTATCAATGATAAACGTCCATGGATCACCCATCACTTTATATGCCTTGTAGGCTTGCGGATTTGCATATTGATCGATATGGATAAAGATCATCTGATCCTGATATTTATCCGCAACGGCTTTAAGCATTTGCAGTTGTTCATCACAATTTGTGCAGTGGCCGGGGGTGGCAAACTCTAAAACAATCGGCTTTCCCAGCAAGAGCGCCTTATCCACCGAGTACTGATACATGCGGGGATCGGGCTGCCTGTATGTGGTCACTTTGCTAAAGTTTCCACCAGCGTCGGCCAAAGTTTTTGTTGGCAAACTTGGCGCTCGCTGCCCTTGCGCAAAGCCGGCCGACAAGTTTTGTTCACAGCCGCCTAACAAACTGAAAATTAGCGCTGACAGCAAGTAAAATTTGTTCATAAATTTCGTCCTTGACCGTGTTTTATCGGATACTCATCACAAGTGAAAGAGTGCCATTTCTTTGCTGAATCTTGGCAATAAAAACCTGATATAGCGCCAATGATCCAAACATGTACAAATTTTTCCGAATTACTTTTTATCCCATCCGGCACATGTTCTAAAAATGTTGTAACCCCAGATAATATTTGCCAACAAGACGAGAGTGCCAAAAATACCCGAGAGTGCCATAAAGTGAGATGCCGTCCTATCCGTAACATCATCTGAATATATTCCCGCTACTCCCGCTGCCGTGAAGAACACTACAACGCCGAGCAAGCCCAGATTATGCGTCCAAAAATGTACCTTTACGAGGCGGAGGCTATATATGGGACGGCGCACTAATCGCGGGATAAGATAATACACCGCACCGAAAATTGCCATCTCAACCCAGCCCAACAGATTAATATGCGTATGTGCCAATACTATTCTGTGACCGTGAGAACCGTAGTTATCGACTATCGCCCTAAAGGCAGGAAGCCCCCCCATCAGCGCCCCCCATGTAAATCCTATAATACTGTATATGATGCACGCGTAAATAAACCACAGCGTGTACTTAGTGTATTCTTTATCTTGAACCCACGGTTCATTTAGTTCCTGAGTCATGCTTTTCCTCTTTAGAGTTTGATTTCATCCAGCCCCGAATATCCCTGAACTGCGTTCTCCAGCCATCCGGTGCCCATGTGTCAATCATAGCATCAATAAAACTCGAGTCTCCCGGTGGCGGCTCGAATGCCGAAGATGACCCCGATTCGGCTTTTAACTCCGACAGAAATATGGCCATCAAATGCAAGTCCGCATCTGGCAGATCCTTCACATAAGCTGCATCTTTGGGCTTTTCTCCATGATCCAGCGTTTTAGCACCATAGGTTTTTTCAGGATACTTCAAAAATTGGTAGAAATAGTTGACATCATGTTTTGAGCCAAGCCCATCCATGCTTACCCCCATGCTTGTGCCGCTACCAACCGCCCTGTGACAGGTATAGCAACCTGACTGTTGATATACCGCATAACCTTTTTTGCCTTCTTCTGAAAAAACGAAGTGCGTCAAAATAGGGTACATGGGTTTGTCAGATTGATGCCTTATAGTTTCAAGTACTGTGAAATTAATCACTGTAACAATCACCAGAAACGCAACTATTCCAAAAAGGATTTTTTCTCCCTTTTTCATTTATCACCAGTCCTGCCCCAACACATTCCACCCGACTCGGCTCACAATGTATTGGCGACTTATAAAAAGAAAAAGTACTGGCCCCAAAAGACCAGTACCCCTCATATGCCTAGCGAGAAACTAGCGCCAAGCGACTATAAATAAACCAAGAACCGATCTTAATGATGCTTCTTGATGTTCTCTAGAACAGTCTGATTGCCTACTTCCATTCCATCACCGGGCGTGCTATCAGCAGCTTGTGACAAGTATGTGGCGGCATTAATGATGTCATCATCAGTCAGGCTCTTGGCAACGGCTCTCATTTGACCCAACGGATCATTTGCACGTGAACCTTCACGCCAGTGAGTCAACTGATCGACCAGATAGTTGTACTTTTGTTGGCCAATTTTTGGATAAATCGGATCAGCCCCGCGCCCGTTGAACCCATGGCACGAAATACAGGCCGACATTCTTCCATTATCACCATAACGAACAACGATCAACCCCTTGTATGCTTCACCAACCTTGGCTCCATCAGCCTTGATTGCCGCCAGATCTGACGGCTCAGCCGCCTTTGGCAATGAATTTACATAAGCTGCAACATCACGTCTTTCTTGTTCTGTGAGTGATTTTGCAAAACCATTCATCACCACACCCACTCCAGTACCTGTACGTTTATCTTCAGCAAAATTGGTCAGTTGCTTTACAACGTACACATAACCAATGTTTGCGAGACGCGGCGTTCTCATTGCATCAATACCCAGTGCTTTTTCGCCGTGGCAGGTCTGACAGGGCGAAGTACCCGCATCCGGCTTGCCATTTTCAAAAATATTCTTTCCATTTGCTACATTCACTGTTACTGCATCGCCAGCCAAACTTGCGCCGGACAAAGTCAGCATAGCGACCGCCCCAAAACACGCCATCGCCAAATTGGATAATCTACGCATGTGCCCCTCCCCACTCTAAAATTTTAATTACCCGCAACTAGTGCAGATCAACGCTTTCACACCCCCCCCCAAATCAGGAATGTTTTTTCAACAGTACAAAAGCCAAGCCAAACAAAAACACGAATAGTGCTACATAAATGAGTATAACTTCGCCGGTTGTTGTATCTGGTTCAAGCATTAGCATCTCCTTGGCAATAACATGATTTATAAAATTAACAACTCCCCCTACTTTCCCCTTCAAGGATGTATTGATATTAGCATCAAGAATTCCATGAAGCAAGTGGGCTATATTACACAAATTTCCCGCATTCAAATACTCTCATTCACATCATTTTTCATAATTTGAGTATGATTGGCAGCGCTCACGCCACTTATTTGTTCCAACATTCTAAAATGTAGTCCATTGCATATCGGCTTAATTCATGGAGACAATCACAGTATAAATTCAAAATTAACCATTTTATTCAGTATGTAACTGCACCATACATACTGTAATCCCTGTAATCCACTTTTAAAAAATCAAAAAAAAAGGGTATATTTAAATACCCTTAATGCTGAAGTCAGGGAAACTTCAGGGAGGAAACTATTAAATTGACTATGCAGCCAACTGTGCCATTTCTATCTTGCCAAGTGCTTCCAACTGTTGTGTCGTTGGTTCCAGTTTGCTATAGATAACGGAAACCGGATCAGCATGTTCAACGACCTTAAGTTGATGAAGTTGCGCGAAGGACATTACTTGATCCCAAATTTCGGAACGGAGAGTCTTTAAATCAGCATGGACAAATACTGCTGAGCTTCCGTTGTACTTAATCGGGCGCAAATCTTCGGAGTATTTAACCATTCTGTTAGGCTGCATAAAACCAGCGAGTTCGCAGATGCGGCCTGCCCAATCGGATGGGCGGAATGGCTTTTCGTTACTAGTTCCTACAATAATCCAATTGCTGACAGGCTTCTTCATAAAAATTCCTCGTGTTATAAAATTAAAATTTCGGATTGATGGCAGCTATCTAATCACTACGTTTACATTTACTCACTAACATGTGAGCAAGTCTATTCGCTAATATATTAGTGAGTCAAGTACTTTTTTAAGATTTTTTATTAATATTTTTATTACAGAAACAAATAAGCCAATACATAATCCTGTATTGCTAAATTTAATTTATTGTTGAGGTTCATCTTGACTAAAATAATCAACTATCCAAACTTGCCACACCGATTCCTGGAAGCACGGGAAAGCCTGATGGAACATTTTCGCCCCATCATTAATCATTTCGGGCTTACCGAGCAACAATGGAGAATCTTGCGTGCATTAGATGAGCAAGGACAAATGGAACCAAGGGAAATTTGTCAAATGTATCGATTCTCCAGTCCCAGCATGGCCGGGATACTCGCGCGCATGGAAGAAATTGATTTGATTACGCGCTCTCGAATATTGGGAGATCAACGGCGCGTGCTGATACATTTATCCGATAAAGGGTTGGACACATTGAGCCGGATCGCACCTTTAATCGATTTGCAGTATTCGTATATTGAACAATCGTACGGGAAAGAAATTTTTGCCGATTTATTTAAAGTGATTGACGAATTTACTGAACTGGCGAAAAGACCGGTCAAACGTGTTGACTTGCCTTAACAATGGTATGTGCCGAAAACAAGTAGACAGCATGCTTGCAGTATTGGGTGAAGCCAGCCGGTAAGCCGGGTTCTGTCGTGGACAGTCATTCCTCTAGGCGTTTCGTTACCTGACGCTCAAGCAACCTACCCGCAGGCGACGCGAGCAACGTCATAGCCTGCTTATTTGGTCTTGCTCCGAATGGAGTTTACCGTGCCGTCCGTGTTACCACGTCCGCGGTGGGCTCTTACCCCGCCGTTTCACCCTCACCGTTACCCTGCGTATGACCGCCGCCTTGCGGCGAGTGTCATTCGGCGTCCCCCTTGCGGGGGTAAGGTACTTAGGCAGTTTATTTTCTGTGGCACTGTTCATCACCTCGCGGTGTCCGGCCATTAACCGGCATTCTGCTCTATGGAGCCCGGACTTTCCTCTCCGTCCTCGCGGACGCAGCGACTGCCTAGCCAGCTTCGGAGCGGAGTTTAACGTAAATGTGAAATGTGAAATGTGAAATGTGAAATGTGCAGAGAATGCGATTCTGCGATCCACATTTCCCTTTTCACAGAAATATCTTCGTTTCTCCGCCCTCGACCACCTGCAAGCTAACACCCCAATCACGCCACTGTTTACTTTCTTCTTGCAAAGCAGCATCAGTCAGCGGATTTTGCGCCAGCCATTCCGCCTTGAGAGCAAGATGAAACTTGGTACCACTGAAACGGCCCTGCATCACGGGCAATTGCACATCACTGCGATTGCGATAGAAGAGCGTCGCCAAACGCAATGCCATTACCAGTGAAATATCTTCCGAAGTAAAAGTGGAGAAGAGCTGCCCGCGCAGCTTATCGATATTGCCTCTTTGCGCAAGTGCCAAAAAGCTCAGACGTTCCTGTTCTTTTTTTGAGAACCCCGGCATATCTGCATTCTTTAAAATATACGCCGTATGTTTGTGAAAGCCACTATGTGCCACGCTAATGCCAACCTCATGCAAAAGTGCCGTCCACCTTAACAGCCGTAACACCACTTCATTCGTTTGATCTTCGAGAAACTGTTGTGCCAAGGCGCCGGACAATTGCGCGACACGTTCCGCTTGACGCACATCCACATGATAGCGGCGCATAAATTGATGCACGGTCACATCGCGCATATCGTGGTTGTGGACTCGCCCGAGCAAGTCATACAGCACCCCCTCGCGCAGCGCTCCCAGTGCCGGCAACATTTGTTCAATGCCCAACTCACTCAGTGCCGCACACATGATCGCGAAACCTCCCGGAAGAACGGGAATTCGATCCGACTTTAATCCTTCCAGTTCGAGACGCCGCAGATCACCGGCCTGAATCAGTTGTGTGCGCAACACTTCCAGTCCGTCACGTGTAATACCCCCATCGCTATAACCGTTCAGTTCAAGAATATCGCACAGCACACGCGCACTTCCCGATGAGCCCAACGCCACGCCCCATCCTGTCTTCTTATAATCTGCCACTATGGTTTGCAGTTCATTACGCGCAGCCAATTCCGCCTGTTTGAGTGCGCTCTTGGTAATTTTGCCATCGGGGAAATATCGCAGACTGTAACTTACACAGCCCATATAGAGACTTTCCAGCCGGATGGGATCAAGGCCGTTACCGATGATGAATTCTGTCGAACCGCCGCCAATGTCCATCACCAGGCGATTCCCGCTTGAATGAGGCAAACCGTGAGCTACGCCCAGATAAATCAATCGGGCCTCTTCACGTCCGGCAATAACTTCGATGGGGAAACCCAGCGCCGCCTCAGCCTTGGGTAAAAATTCAAACGCATTTTTAGCCACGCGCAAAGAATTGGTTCCCACTGCACGCACCGCACCCCGCGGCAAGTCGCGCAAACGCTCGCCAAAGCGCTGCAAGCACGCCAAAGCGCGTTGCTGTGACTCTTTATCCAGAAGTTTGTTTTCGGTGAGACCGGCAGCAAGGCGAACCGGCTCACGCAGCGCGTCCAAAAAATATATCTGTTCGTTTTCTACCCGGGCAACTTGTACCCGAAAACTGTTTGAACCAAGATCAACCGCGGCTAGTATGGGTTGCTGCGACACAAATACCTTTTACTCGCGAACTTCGCGCTCTAGTTCTTCCACTGTTACATGACGCACGTCGCGTCCCTTGACCATATATACAACGTATTCGGACATATTCTTGGCATGGTCGCCTATGCGTTCAATCGCCTTGGCCACGAACAAAATTTCCAGCGAAGTGGATATCGTGCGCGGGTCTTCCATCATAAACGTGATGAGATAACGCATGATCGAGCGAAACTCTTCATCCACCTGCTCATCCTGACGCACCACCTCGGCAGCCATGCTCAAATCCAGGCGCGCAAAAGCATCCAGCGATTTGCGCAACATATCAAGTGCAATATCCGAAGCCTGTTTGATTTGATGATAACGCGGATGGCGCAAGCGCTCCTTTTGCGACAGCAGTTTCGCCATGCGTGCAATTTTTTCCGCCTCGTCGCCGATACGCTCAAGGTCTGTAATCGTCTTGATTACTGTCGTGATCATGCGCAAGTCTCCCGCGGCGGGCTGACGGCGTACCAGAACACGGTTACAGCTTTCGTCGATTTCGACTTCTAGGGCATTCACGCGGTGATCATCCTCGATCACACGGTTCATCAACTCTACATCTCCTGAAATCAGCGACTCGATCGCCAAACGAATTTGACTCTCCACCATTCCGCCCATTTGCAGTACGCGCGCCCGCACCGCCTCAAGCTCGGCATCAAACTGCTTCGAAGTATGTTCGGTATTAATCATGCTTTTCCTCAACCAAGGTATTGACCATCGTGCTATGTTACATACAACCCGTGAAATATTTATTACAGTACCACAATTACAGTATTATTGTTTGCACGCCCTCTGGCTTACCCAATAACAAAACATCCGCACCACGGCGGGCAAACAAGCCGTTGGTCACAACCCCCGCCAATTCATTCAGAATGGACTCCAACTCAACCGGATTCATAATTTGCAGGCCATGCACATCTATTATGATATTCCCGTTATCCGTCACAAATCCTTCACGCAGCTTGGGCTGGCCGCCCAACTTGACCAGTTCGCGTGCAATATAGCTGCGCGCCATGGGAATCACTTCGACGGGGAGCGGGAATTTTCCCAGCACGTCGACCAACTTGCTTGAATCGCACAGGCATACAAACTTCTTGCTTGCCGCCGCGACAATTTTTTCACGGGTTAGAGCGCCGCCGCCGCCCTTGAGCATATGCAGATGGCGCGTAATTTCATCCGCTCCATCCACATAGACAGGTAACGTGCCCGCATCATTCAATGAAATGACTTCGATACCATGCCCCTGTAAACGCTTCGCGGATGCCTCGGAACTTGCCACTGCGGCGCGCAATTTATGTTTTATTTTGGCTAACTCATCAATAAAAAAATTGGCTGTCGACCCCGTACCCACTCCCACGATGCTGTCTGCCGGGACATACGCAATCGCCGCCTGAGCTACTGCACGCTTTAAATCATCTTGTGACATTGTCATCCTCACCCCCGATTTAGTAATATAATTTTTGTGCGTCGATTATTGCAGGAATTCCTTAATTAAGGAACCTTACCCCGGAAACCTTTTGGAATTGGCTCCAATCCTGCTAATCTTGCAAGCAGGATATTAAAACTTATTACTCACCATGCAAAATTACCTGAAGCGCATTCTCACCGCCCGTGTTTATGATGTAGCCATCGAAAGTCCATTGGAGCACGCCCCTACACTTTCCGCCCGTATCGGCAATAACGTATTGTTCAAGCGCGAAGACTTGCAGCCCGTGTTTTCGTTCAAACTGCGCGGCGCCTACAATAAAATGGCTCAACTCACACCGGAACAGTTAAAACGCGGCGTCATCGCCGCCTCGGCAGGCAATCATGCCCAAGGTGTAGCCCTTTCCGCACACCGTTTATCTTGCCGTGCCACCATCGTCATGCCCACCACCACACCGCAACTAAAGATCGATGCTGTACGGCATTTCGGCAAACGCGCTGTGGATATCGTGCTGCATGGCAATAGTTACAGCGATGCCTATAGCCACGCGCTTGAATTGGAAAAAGAACTCCAGCTCACCTTTGTACATCCTTTCGACGATCCTGATGTAATCGCCGGACAAGGCACTATCGCCATGGAAATCCTGCGCCAGCATCAGGCACCGATTCATGCTATCTTTTGCGCCATCGGCGGCGGCGGACTCATCTCCGGCGTGGCGGCTTACGTGAAACAAGTACGCCCCGATATCAAAATCATCGGCGTACAAACCACCGACTCCGACGCCATGTATCGCTCGCTCAAAGCAAAAAAACGTATCATTCTAAATGATGTCGGCCTGTTCTCCGACGGCACCGCAGTCAAACAAGTTGGCGAGGAAACCTTCCGCCTGTGCAAAGAATATGTCGACGAAATTGTACTGGTCGACACTGATGCCGTTTGCGCGGCAATCAAAGATGTATTTCAGGACACCCGCTCCATTCTTGAACCGGCGGGAGCCCTTGCGGTGGCCGGCGCAAAGCTTTATGCCAAGCGCGAGCAGCTTAAAGACCAGACCCTGATTCCCATCGCCTGTGGCGCAAACATGAATTTCGACCGCCTGCGTTTCGTGGCCGAGCGCGCCGAAATCGGTGAAAAACGCGAAGCCATTCTGGCAGTGACCATCCCCGAAACACCGGGCAGCTTCCGCCAGTTCTGTTCTTTGCTCGGCAACCGCAACATCACCGAATTCAACTACCGCTACGCCAATCCGGCAGCAGCACAGGTATTCCTCGGTGTGCAGGTACGCGACCCGTCGGAAACCGCAAAACTACTCGCCACACTGGAAAAACACAAACTAAACGCACTCGACCTTACCGACAACGAAATGGCCAAGCTACACCTGCGCCATCTTGTAGGCGGACGCGCCCCGGAAGCCAAAGACGAAATCATGTACCGCTTCGAATTCCCCGAACGTCCCGGCGCACTGATGAACTTCCTCAACAGCATGAACCACAACTGGAACATCTCGCTGTTCCACTACCGCAACCACGGAGCCGATTACGGACGCGTGTTAGTCGGCATGCAAGTGCCGCATCAGGATAAAAAAGCACTGAAGACCTTCCTTGATACGCTCGGTTATCCGTATTGGGATGAGAGTAACAATCCGGCATACAAGTTGTTTCTTGGTTAAAATCATGCAATGCAAACCGAGAAGATATGCAGGAGCAAATAATGCGCAAAGATGAAGCCTTAAAATTACTCACCCAACACAAGCCGGAATTGATCCGCCGTTTTGGCATCACTGATTTGGCCTTGTTCGGCTCGACCGCGCGCGATGAGGCGCAGGATGGCAGCGATATTGACGTATTGGTTGAATTCGATGGTCGCTCGACAGCGAAGCGTTATTTCGGTGTGCAGTTTTATCTGGAAGACCTGCTCGAATGCCCGATTGACCTGGTACAAAAAGAGGTCATCCGCCCCGAGTTGAAGCCCTACATAGAAAGGGACTTGATTCATGTCTGAGCCATTGCAAAGGGAGTGGCGTTTTTATGTGACCGACATGATCGGTTTCGCCGAAAAGGTCGTGGTATATACCGAAGGCATGGATCAGGAAAAATTTGTGTCCAGCGGCCTCAATTATGATGCCACGGTGCACAACCTGATTCTGCTAGGCGAGGCGGCATCACATATCCCGGATCGGATTCGCACTTTTGCGGACGAAATAGACTGGAAACAGATAGCCGAACAAAATAATGTCCACCGATTCCTTCCGTGACTTCGTCCTCGAACAACTTGCCGCCCTCGACGGCCTTCGCTGCAAGCGCATGTTCGGCGGGTATGGATTGTATTGCGGCGAGCAGTTTTTCGGCATTGTGTTCGATGGCAGACTATATTTCAAAACACATCCTGAGACATTGCCTGAATATATGGAACATCATGCCGCTGTTTTTGCTCCCTCGGAAAAGCAGGTTTTGAAGAATTACCGCGAAGTTCCCGTCGATATTCTCGAAGATAACGAACGTTTGCTACTATGGGCCAGAAAGGCGGCCCTGCAATGAACATCCAAGCTATGAAGCAAAGCCTCAGGCAAAGTATAATAGCAGCTCGCTCGGGTATTGCTTTGCCTGAACGGCAGCATCTAAATACCTTAATTGTGGATCGCCTCTTTAAGCTGGAAGCCTATCAGTCGGCTGTAACAGTGTTGGGCTATATGAATTTCGGTGCGGAATTTGCTGCGGAAATTTTTGTACGGCAGGCACTGCAGGATGGCAAGCAAGTGTTGCTACCTAAAGTAAATCGCGAGACGAGGCAGTTGGATTTGTATCGCGTCACCGATTTGGCTTTGGATGTTGCACCCGGTCGTTGGAATATTCGCGAACCCGTCAGCGAACGTTGTGAGAAGGTAACAGATTTAGTCCCGGTAGATTTTGTATTATTGCCGGGTGTGGCATTTGGACTGGATGGTGCGCGGCTCGGATACGGCGGTGGCTTTTACGACAAGCTGTTGGCCCGTCTGTCCCACCAGCCCAGCTTGGTCGCTGCTGCCTACGCATTACAGGTAGTCAATAATATCCCGCAAGAGGATACAGACCGCAAAGTAGAATGGCTGATAACAGAACAAAAGACGATCCACTGTGTCGCTTGAACGCAAGGACACCCAACACAGCACCCAGGGAAGAGGAGAGAGAGATGACCAACAAATCCGATAACGATCCGCAGGAAACGCAGGAGTGGCTGGAGTCCATACAGTCCGTACTGGACAAGGAAGGGGCAGAGCGCGCGCACTTTCTGATCGACCAGTTGATCCATCAGGCGCGGCTGGCCGGCGACGACATGCCGATCAGCGCGACCACACCGTACATCAACACGATCCCGTTGGACAAAGAAGATCGCTGCGCAGGCGATTTTGAGCTGGAACACCGCATCCGCGCGTTGACGCGCTGGAACGCAATGGCCATTGTGATGAATGCCAACAAAGAATCTTCTGAACTGGGCGGGCACATTGCCAGCTTCGCATCGGCCGCGACTTTATACGATGTGGCCTTCAATCATTTCTTCCACGGCAAGACGGAGGATCATGGCGGCGACCTGGTATATTTCCAGGGCCATTCCTCGCCCGGAATCTATGCGCGCGCTTATCTCGAAGGCCGCTTAAGTGAAGAGCAACTTTACAAATTCCGTCAGGAAGTAGACGGCGGGGGGCTTTCTTCTTATCCGCACCCTTGGCTGATGCCCAATTTCTGGCAGCTCCCCACCGTATCAATGGGGCTGGGCCCGCTGATGGCCATTTACCAGGCGCGCTTTATGCGCTATTTGCAGCACCGTGGGCTCGCGCAAACGGATGGCCGCAAGGTCTGGGCCTTTCTGGGTGACGGCGAGACAGACGAACCCGAATCGCTGGGCGCGATTTCGATGGCGGGGCGCGAACAACTGGACAACCTGATCTTTGTCATCAACTGTAATTTGCAACGTCTGGACGGCCCGGTGCGCGGTAACGGCAAGATCATTCAGGAACTGGAAGGCGTGTTCCGTGGCGCGGGCTGGAACGTGATCAAAGTGATCTGGGGACGGTGGTGGGATCGCCTGCTGGCCAAAGACAAAAGCGGGCTGCTGTTAAAACGCATGGAAGAAGTGGTCGACGGCGAGTACCAGACCTACAAAGCCAAAGACGGCGCATATGTGCGCCAACACTTCTTTGGCAAATATCCGGAACTGCTGGAATTGGTTGCCGACATGTCGGACGATGAAATCTGGCGCCTGAATCGCGGCGGACACGACCCGTTTAAAGTCTTTGCGGCTTATTCGGCAGCCAACAAACTAAAAGGTCAGCCGACCGTAATCCTCGCCAAAACGGTCAAGGGGTACGGCATGGGTGTAGCGGGTGAAGCGCAGAATCCAACGCATCAGCAAAAAAAGATGGGCGAAGATGCATTGCGCAAATTCCGCGACCGCTTCAACATTCCGGTCACCGACGAGCAATTACCCAATCTGCCTTTTGTGCGTCCCGCCGAAGACAGTCAGGAAATGAAATATCTGCGCGAACGCGGTACCGAGATGGGAACGTTGCCCGCCCGCCAACCCGTGGCAAAATCCTTGGACATTCCGGGGCTGGATGCTTTCGAGGCACTGCTAAAATCCAGCGAAGACCGCGAATTCTCCACCACCATGGCGTTCGTGCGCCTGCTGGGCGTCCTGGTAAAAGACAAAAATATCGGCAAGCAAATCGTGCCTATCGTGCCGGATGAATCACGCACCTTCGGTATGGAAGGCATGTTCCGCCAGCTCGGTATCTTCTCGCAGGTGGGCCAGTTATACACTCCGCAAGATGCGGATCAACTGATGTTCTACAAGGAGTCCGCCACCGGGCAGATTTTACAGGAAGGCATCAACGAGGCGGGCGGCATGGCCGACTGGATCGCCGCCGCAACCGCCTATGCCAACCACGGCGTGGCAATGATCCCGTTCTATATCTACTACTCGATGTTCGGCTTCCAGCGCATTGGCGATCTGGCCTGGGCTGCGGGCGATATGCGTGCACGCGGCTTCCTCATCGGCGGCACGGCGGGTCGCACCACGTTGAACGGTGAAGGCTTGCAACATCAGGACGGTCACAGCCACCTGATAGCGGCAACGATCCCCAATTGTGTTTCTTACGACCCGGCTTTTGCTTTTGAGCTGGCTGTCATCGTGCATGACGGTATGCGCCGCATGTATCAAAATCAGGAAGATGTGTTCTACTACCTGACGGTGATGAACGAAAACTATACGCATCCGGCCATGCCCAAGGGAGCGGAAGAAGGCATCATCAAGGGGATGTACAAGTTTAGTGAAGGGGCAAAGGAGAAGGGTAAAGGCAAAAAACCGGCGGTTCAGTTGTTGGGTAGCGGCACCATCCTGCGTGAAGTGATTGCCGCTGGCGAATTGCTGGAAAAGGATTTCGGCGTTGCCGCCGATGTGTGGAGTGTGACCAGCTTCAACGAGTTGCGCCGCGACGGGATTGATTGCGAACGCTGGAATACGCTGCATCCCGAAGCTCAGCCCCGTACCAGTTTTGTGGATGCATGCCTGAATGACAAAACACCGGTCGTTGCCGCAACGGACTACATTCGCGCTTATGCCGACCAGATTCGTCCTTTTGTCAAAGCGCGTTACAAGACGCTGGGGACGGACGGTTTTGGCCGCTCGGATACGCGCAAAAAACTGCGCGGCTTCTTTGAAGTGGACCGTTACTACGTCACTATTACCGCGTTGAAAGCGCTGGCGGACGAAGGCGCGATAGCGGCGAGCGAAGTGAGCAAGGCGATCAAGCTGTATAAGATCAATCCTGACAAACCGAACCCGACAACGGTTTAAGGCAAGGGGAACAAAGTGGCTGAAATTAAAAACGTATTAGTACCGGACATCGGCAATTACAAAGATGTACCGATTATTGAAGTTTCTGTGAAAGCAGGCGATACGGTTAAAGCAGAGCAACCCCTGCTGACATTGGAAACCGACAAGGCAACCATGGATGTCCCCGCGCCCTTCGATGGTGTGGTGAAAGAAGTTAAAGTAAAAGTGGGCGACAAGGTATCGGAAGGTGCGCTGATTTTGACGCTTGAGGCGAGTGGGACTGTTGCTGCTTCGGCACCTTCACCCGCAGCGGCTCCGGCACCAACGGCCGCCGCAGCCCCCGCCGCCCAATCGGCGCCTGCCCCATCGGTAGCCGCACAGACAGTGACAGCGCCCGCTTCCACATCAGCAAGCGCCCATGCCAGCCCGTCCATCCGCCGCTTTGCGCGAGAACTGGGTGTCAATCTGCCCCAAGTCCGGGGCAGCGGTGAAAAAGGCCGGGTCACCAAGGATGACGTACAGAACTTCGTCAAGCAAGCGCTCGTTCAACAGGGTGCAGCCGGTGGCAATGGCTTGCAAGTACTGGAGTTGCCTGTCGTCGATTTCGCCAAATTTGGCCCGATTGAAACCAAGGCCCTATCGCGCATCAAGAAGATTTCCGGTGCCAACCTGCACCGCAACTGGGTGACGATTCCGCACGTGACACAATTTGAAGAAGCCGACATCAGCGAGATGGAAGCCTTCCGCAAAGAGCTCGGCAGCGAGTATGCCAAAGAGAGTTTTAAAATTACGCCCCTGGCATTCTTGCTCAAAGCCTGCGCGATCACGCTGAAACATTTCCCCGACTTCAATGCTTCGCTGGATGCCAGCGGCGAAAATCTGGTGCTGAAGAAATATATCCATATCGGGGTGGCGGTGGACACACCGGATGGCTTGATGGTGCCGGTGGTGCGCGATGTTGACCAAAAGGGCATTGTGCAACTGGCCAAAGAGCTGGGCGAGATCAGCGCGCGGGCGCGTGAGAAAAAGCTCTCTGCTACTGAAATGCAAGGCGGCTGTTTCTCTATTTCCAGTTTGGGCGGTATTGGCGGCACGGCTTTCACGCCGATCATCAATGCGCCGGAGGTGTCCATCCTCGGGGTGTCGCGCTCTGCCATGAAACCGCTGTGGAAAGACGGCGAATTTGTGCCGCGTTTGATGTTGCCGTTGTCACTCTCCTACGATCACCGCGTGATCGACGGTGCCGCCGCCGCGCGCTTTACCACTTATCTCGCCCATCTCCTTTCTGATATGCGCAGATTGGCGTTGTAACCAATGAACAACACACCTATCGGAATTCTTGGCGGAACGTTTGACCCAATTCATAACGGGCATTTGCGCTTGGCAGTTGAGGCGCTTGAACAATGCCATCTGCGTGAAGTGCATTTTATTCCCTGCGGCACGCCGCCGCATCGTCCTGCGCCGCATGCCAGCGCAACTGATCGCTTGCACATGGTGCAATTCGCAGTGCACAGCAATCCGGCATTTCTGGCTGATCAGCGCGAAACATTTCGTACCGACTCGTGCTATACGGTTGATACTTTGACAGAGCTGCGCTCAGAATATGGTTCGCAACAATCGCTGTGTTTGTTGCTCGGCAGCGATGCTTTCGCGCAACTGAACACTTGGCATCGATGGACTGAATTGTTCGGCTTGGCACACATTGTCGTAATGCAGAGACCCGGACAACCATTGGGCAATACGCTGGCAAAAGCAGACCCGGCTCTGCTGCAGGAATACACTGCCCGCATGGCACCTTCACCCAAGGTATTGCACGAAAGCCCTGCCGGGCATATTGTTGTGCTGAACATTCCTGCTTTAGAAATCTCGTCCACCGATATCCGCCAGCGTTGTGTCGATGGTAAAAACATTCATGGCCTCGTTCCCGATGCTGTCGCCCTTTTCATTCAACACAATCCCTATACCACATGCTAACTGCTGAACAAAAAACCAAATTAGTCGTCGCCGCGCTTGAAGACATCAAAGCCGTAGCTATTACCGTTATCCAGACGGGCAAGCGCAGCCCCCTGTTCGAATGTATGATCATCGCCAGCGGGCAATCAACACGCCAAACCAAAGCACTGGCTGATCACGTGATTAAAAAATTGCAGGAGGTCGGCGAAGAAGTCTTGAGCACCGAAGGCGAAAAAGGGGGCGAGTGGGTATTGGTCGATTTGGGCGATGTACTGGTACACATCATGCAGCCGGCCGTGCGCGCCTATTACAATCTGGAAGAGTTGTGGGGCGCGGCTCCGCGCACGGTTGAATTGGCTAAGTTGCATGGGAAGTAGGTGGTGGCGGTGAGCTTGCTGCACTTGCATAGCCCCTCACCTCAATCCTCTCCCGCTTGCGGGAGAGGAAGCGAGTGCCTCGCTGTGCGAGGATAAGACCCACCATGAAGTTATTCATTCTGGCTGTCGGCAACAAAATGCCTGAATGGGTCACCAGCGGTTTCAATGAATACGCCAAGCGCATGCCGCGCGAGGCAACCATCGCTCTCGTCGAGATCAAGCCTGAGCCTCGCACTACCGGTAAAACGGTAGCGCAAATAATGGAGGCCGAAGCCCAGCGCATCGAGTTGGCTTTACCCAAAGATGTCACCCGCATCGTGCTGGACGAGCGCGGCGCTCACCTGACTAGCAAACAATTGTCGCAAAAAATGCACGACTGGCTGGGAGGCGGGCGCGATGTCGCTTTCATCATTGGCGGAGCGGATGGTCTGCACGAATCGGTTCGTAAAGCGGCTCACCAATTAATGGCTTTATCCGCCCTGACACTTCCCCATGGCATGGTGCGTGTATTGCTGGCTGAACAGTTGTATCGCGCCTACAGCCTGTTGCACAATCACCCTTATCATCGCGAATAGGGATTTATTTTCATGAACGTCAAACAACCGCGCATTTACCTTGCCTCGCAAAGTCCGCGAAGGCGCGAACTGCTCAAGCAGATTGGCGTTAATTTCGAAGTGTTATTACTGCGCGGTGATTCGCGACGTGATGCCAGCGTGGACGAAACTCCCATTGCCAACGAAAACCCGACGGACTATGTACAGCGTATTTGTCGACTCAAGGCACTGGCCGGACGGGATACTTTGTTATTCCGGAATTTACCCCCTTTTCCGGTGCTCGCCGCCGACACGACCGTAACAATCGACAACAAGATCATCGGTAAGCCGCGCGACAATATTCATGCGGCAGAAATTTTGCGCTCACTTTCCGGTCGCCAGCATCAGGTACTGACAGCAATTGCCGTGTCTTTTGAGAATCATTTTGAAATGCGCCTTTCCACTACCACCGTTTCCTTCGCCAAGCTTGATGACGAGCGTATTCGCCGCTATCTTCTCAGCCACGAGGCACACGACAAAGCGGGGGCGTATGGCATTCAGGGTCAAGCGGGGGCATTTGTTGAACGCATTGAGGGCAGCTACTCCGGTGTAATGGGCTTGCCTTTGTTCGAGACGGTGGAGTTACTGAAAAATTTCGGTTACCCTGCGCCTTAAAAACAATTCAGGATAACCCATGAGCGACGAAATTCTCATCAACGTCACACCGCAAGAAACCCGTGTTGCAGTCATGCAACATGGCGTAGTGCAGGAAATCCACATCGAACGCGGCAGCCATCGCGGCATGGTGAGTAACGTTTATGTGGGGCGGGTGAAGCGCGTCCTGCCGGGTATGCAATCCGCATTCATCGACATCGGCTGGGACCGTTCCGCCTTTTTGCACGTTGCCGATATTTGGGAAAACAGCAACAACGGCGAACCCGCCAAACCCATCGAAAAAGTATTGTTTGAAGGCCAGACACTGCTGGTGCAAGTCATCAAGGATCCTATCGGCACCAAAGGGGCAAGGCTTTCCACGCAGATCAGCATCGCCGGCCGCTTGCTAGTCTATTTGCCGCAAGAATCGCATATTGGCGTCTCACAACGCATCGAAAGTGAAGATGATCGCGAGCTATTGCGCAACAAGCTGCAACAAGCACTACCGCCCGATCATAGCGGCGGTTATATCATCCGCACGCTGGCCGAAACTGCATCCGACAAAGACTTCATAAACGATATCGCTTATCTCGACAAACTTTGGGACAAATTGAAGCAACAGTCAAAAATGCAAACTGCGCCCGCTTTGCTCTATCAGGAGTTGGATATCAGTCTGCGCGTCCTGCGCGACTTTGTCAGCGACGACACAGAGCGCGTGCTGGTTGACTCGCGCGAAACGTATGAACGTATGATGGCATTTGCCGTCGACTATACCGCCACAGCCGTACCCAAGCTCAGCCACTATATCGGTCAAAGGCCGTTGTTTGACCTGTATGGCGTGGAAGATGAAATCGAACGTGCGCTTTCGCGCCGGGTCGATTTGAAATCAGGCGGCTACCTCATTATTGATCAGACAGAGGCGCTCACTACAATAGATGTCAATACCGGCGGCTTCGTCGGCGGTCGCACTTTTGACGACACTATTTTCAAGACTAATCTCGAAGCGGCACAAGTCATCGCGCGCCAACTGCGCCTGCGTAATTTGGGCGGTATCATCATCTGTGACTTCATCGATATGGACAATGCCGAACATCGCGACGCGGTACTCGAAGAATTCAAAAAGATGCTCGCTCTGGATCACACCCGCATCACGGTAAACGGGTTTTCCGCCTTGGGTCTGGTCGAGATGACACGCAAGCGCACTCGCGAAAGTCTGGCGCATGTGCTGTGCGAACCCTGCCCGACCTGCCAAGGAAGGGGGGAGATCAAAACCGCGCAGACAGTCTGCTTTGATATCCTGCGCGAGATCGTGCGCGAAGCGCGCCAGTTCAATAACAGAGAATTTCGCATCCTTGCTTCGCAACCCGTTATCGATCTATTCCTTGATGAAGAATCGCAAAGCCTGGCACAACTTTCCGACTTCATCGGCAAGAACGTATCCCTGCAAGTCGAGACTACTTATTCACAGGAACAGTATGATGTGATTTTGACGTAATATTTCAAAATCAAGCCAGCAAACTTTCAGGCAACACCACGCTGCCTGTCACTTTCACCATTTTGTGGCGTGACTGACCGCCGCGTAACAATTCGATACCACGTTGCGGCACGCCGAATTTATCTGCGATAAAACTCAATAATGCCTCGTTTGCTTTCCCATCGACGGGGGGTGCGGCAAGACGTATTTTCAACGCCTCGCCATGCAAGCCGGCCACTTCAGTACGTTTCGCGCCCGGTTGCACATGCAACACCAGCACGATGGATTCACCATCCCGCCGATACCAGCTCATATCAAGGAAGTAGCACCCGGCTTTCCAACCAGGCAACCGGCAACTTCAGGATCAACTCCAATATGATGAACATGACCAGTACCGAGAAATCGAAGCTTCCGGCTGGCGGCACCAAGCGGCGTAGCGGACGCAAGAAAGGTTCCGTTACGCTGTGCAGTACAGGGCCGAACGGCGTGTGAGGATTAGTCCAGGACAAAAGTGCGCTCACAAATAACGCACCCATCAACAGGTATATGCTCAGTATAACCAGCTTGATTGCCGCCCATGCCAATAGCGGCAGTATTGCCATGGGATAGGCATGCAGTGCCAGTGTTGCATACAGGTATCCAATTTCTACAAGGCTTGCCAATAGCAAACTGGCAGTGTCAAACCCCATCAATGCGGGAATAAAACGGCGCACCCGCAATACCAGCGGATTGGTAATCAGCATCACAAACTCGCCCAAGGGGTTACGCATCGGTGCGCGCAGCCATTGCAGATGAAAGCGCAACAACAGGATTGCCGCAAAGGGTTGCAACAAAGTATCCATCAAAAACTGCACTGCTTCTATCAGCATGGTGCGCCTCTCAGTTCGTCGCCCATTTCTTTGGAGCGAATCGCGGCTGCGTGTACTGCCGTGACGATGTGCCGCTTAACTTCATCTGCTTCCATGCTGAGCAGCGCCCTTTCGGTTGTGCCGTTTTTGGATGTAACGCGGGCGCGCAATACGCTCACTTCATCGTTGCTCGCATCTGCCAACTTTGCCGCCCCCAGAAAAGTATCGATCACAAGTCGTTTGGCATCTGCTTCATTAAAGCCCAGTTCACGCGCTGCCTGTTGCATCGCTTCGATAAAGTAGAACACATACGCCGGGCCGCTGCCGGAAATTGCGGTTACGCCATCCAGCATCACTTCATCTTTTAGCCAGACGCTGCTGCCCACCGCGTTGAGAATCTGTTCCGCGACGGCTTTATGTGCGTCACTTACTTGGGGAAGGGGATACAAACCCGTAACGCCGCTCTGAATCAACGCCGGGGTATTTGGCATGCAGCGTACAACATTTTGCGTTTTCAGCCAGCGCGCGATGTCCAAAGCACGAATACCAGCCGCGATGGAAACGATCAATTGAGTGCCGAGAACTGGCGCAAGTTGCGCACACACTTCGCGTAATTGTTGCGGCTTAACAGCCAGCACGATTACCCCGCTCCCCGCCACACCCTGTGCCAAATCGGTGGTCGCCCGAACAGCCAACTGGCTGCGCAATCGCGCACAGGCCTCTTCGCTAATCTCAACCACGCTCAGTTCTTCTGCCGCGTAAAATTTGCCCTTGAGCAACCCGCCGATTAGCGCTGTCGCCATATTGCCGCCGCCAATAAAAGTGATGTTCATTTACTCTCCCTGTAATCTCTTTCCCCAAAAATCGCAGTTCCAACGCGTATGATCGTGGCACCTTCTTTGATTGCCGCGACGAAATCGTGTGACATGCCCATCGACAGTGTATCCAATGAAATCCCTTGCCCCTGAATTAGTTGTAATAATTCTCGCAAACATGCAAAAGGTTTGCGTTGAGCCACTTCATCATCAGCAGGCGCCGGAATCGCCATTAACCCGCGCAATCTCAAATGCGGCAACCGGGATACTTCCCGTGCCAGATTCACCACGTCTTGCGGTGCAACGCCGCTCTTGCTCGCTTCACCGCTGACATTCACCTGTAAACAAATATTAAGCGGCGGCAACTCGGGCGGACGCTGCTCGGATAAACGCTGTGCTATTTTCAAACGATCCACGCCATGAACCCAGGCAAAATTCTCCGCAATAGCACGTGTCTTATTGCTTTGAATAGGACCGATAAAATGCCACTCTATTGGCAAGTCAGCCAAAACTGCTATTTTATCCAGCGCCTCTTGTACGTAATTTTCACCAAATTCACGCTGCCCGGCTGCATAAGCCTCCCTAACCGCAGAAGCGGGAAAGGTCTTGCTCACCGCCAGCAGCCTGATCCCCCCCTTTGCACGCTTTGATGCCAACTCAGCCTGCAAAATGGCTCGTCGGACAACTTGCAAGTTTGAAACGATTGCAGTCATAATCCCGTGTGCTGTTGGTTGGAATCGCGACCCGCCCGAAAGCGGTCGCCAAATGTAATGGGGAATTATAATGGATATCACCGAACTGCTCGCCTTCGGAGTAAAGAATAAAGCATCCGACTTGCATCTTTCTGCCGGTTTACCGCCAATGATCCGCGTTCATGGTGACATCCGCCGTATCAATCTGCCTGCGATGGAGCACAAAGAAGTTCATGCCATGGTTTATGACATTATGAACGATCAACAGCGCAAACATTACGAAGAGAACAAGGAACTCGACTTTTCGTTTGAAGTGCCCGGTCTCGCACGTTTCCGTGTAAATGCCTTTGTACACAATCGCGGTGCCGGTGCGGTTATGCGTACCATTCCGTCCAAGATTTTGTCGCTGGACGATTTAAAAGCGCCCAAGATTTTTGAACAGTTGGCCGATTATCCGCGCGGCTTGGTTTTGGTGACCGGCCCCACCGGTTCGGGTAAATCTACTACGCTGGCCGCGATGGTAAACCATCGTAATGAGCATGAAATGGGGCATATTTTAACGGTCGAAGACCCCATCGAATTTGTGCACGAATCAAAAAAGTGTCTGGTTAACCAGCGTGAGGTCGGTCCGCATACGCTGTCTTTCCAAAACGCTTTACGTTCGGCACTGCGTGAAGACCCGGATGTCATTCTCGTCGGCGAAATGCGCGACCTGGAAACCATACGCTTGGCCATGTCCGCTGCCGAAACCGGCCACTTGGTATTTGGCACGCTGCATACCAGTTCTGCCGCCAAAACCATTGACCGTATCATCGATGTGTTTCCCGCCGATGAAAAGGAAATGGTACGCGCCATGTTGTCTGAATCGCTGCGCGCGGTTATCTCGCAGACGCTGCTCAAAACCAAAGACGGCACCGGCCGTGCTGCCGCTCACGAGATCATGATCTGCACCCCGGCGATACGTAACCTGATCCGCGAAGCCAAAGTACCGCAAATGTATTCCGCTATCCAGACGGGTGGCAACCTTGGCATGCAAACGTTGGATCAATGCCTGCAAGACTTGGTAAAACGCAATGTCGTTTCATCCGACGAAGCTCGCAGCAAAGCGGCGAACAAAGATTTGTTCCCCGGATAATAAGTTTTATATTTGAACGCTGCATCAAGGAGTATTTGCAATGGAAAGAGACCAGGCCACCGAACTCGTGCACAACTTGCTGCGCGGCATGATCAGCAAAAAAGCATCCGACCTATTTATCACCAGCGGCTTCCCGCCCGCATTTAAAGTCGACGGCAAAATGACCCCTGTATCGCCGCAAGCCCTGACCGCGGTGCATACACAAGAGCTTGCACGCTGCATAATGAACGATAGACAAGCTGCGGAATTCGAGTCTACGCACGAATGCAATTTTGCGATCAGCCCTCCCGGAATTGGTCGCTTCCGCGTCAATGTATTCATGCAACAACAGCGTGTTGGTATGGTACTGCGGACCATCACCACCAAAATTCCCGAATTTGACGAATTGGGATTGCCATCTGTTTTGAAAGAAGTAGTGATGACAAAACGTGGCTTGGTTATCCTGGTCGGAGGCACAGGCTCCGGTAAATCAACCACCCTTGCCGCGATGCTGGGGCACCGCAACAAGAACAGCTACGGTCACATCATTACCATCGAAGACCCCGTGGAATATGTGCATGACCACATCAATTGCATCATCACCCATCGCGAGGTCGGTGTGGACACCGAGAATTGGCACAATGCGTTAAAAAATACTTTGCGCCAAGCACCCGATGTAATCCTCATTGGCGAAATTCGCGATCACGAAACAATGGAACACGCGGTTGCCTTTGCTGAAACAGGTCACTTGTGTCTGGCGACACTCCACGCCAATAGTGCAAACCAGGCGTTGGATCGCATTATCAACTTCTTCCCGGAAGAACGCCGCACACAACTGTTAATGGACTTGTCGCTAAATATTAAAGCCCTTGTTTCTCAACGTCTGATTCCGCGCAAAGATGGTACAGGACGTGCCGCCGCAATCGAGATCATGCTCAACTCGCCTTTGATCTCCGATCTCATTTTCAAGGGCGAAGTCAATCAGATCAAAACGGTTATGGCCAAATCGCGCGAGATCGGCATGCAGACCTTCGACCAGGCTCTATTCGATCTTTATGAGTCAAATAAAATCAGCTACGAAGAAGCATTGAAAAATGCCGACTCTCTGAACGACCTGCGTTTGAATATCAAACTCAATAGTAAACACTCAAAAGACACCGATGTGATGTCCGGCATCGGGGATTTGAAACTGAATTAATCCTTGAAACCGCAGTTCAAGCCGCAGAGAACACCGAGAGAGACGTGTATTTTTCCAGTTTCGTAGTACCCCCGAAAGGAAAATCTATCTCGCATTACAACCTGTTGTTTTTCCTCTGTGATCTCTGTGGCTAAATGCTTTTTCCAAGTTAAACGCTATGCAGTTTCAACATCGCTGCTTCTAATTTACCTGCGATGATGAGCGGTGCAACCTCTTGCGCACGCTGTATTGCATCTTCGATGAGCACTTGCTCTTCTTTACGGGGGGCATTCAGTACGTAGTTGCTCACTTCGGCACGCTCGCCGGGATGTCCGATACCCAGACGCAAGCGCCAAAAGTCTTTGGTACCCAGATGCGCGATAATATCTTTCAAACCGTTGTGACCACCGTGGCCTCCCCCCAACTTGAGCTTTGCGCTGCCCGGTGGCAAATCAAGTTCATCGTGTACGACCAGAATTTGTGCAGGCTCGATTTTGTAAAACTGCGCCACTGCACCAACCGCACGGCCGCTGATGTTCATAAACGTCTGCGGTTTGAGCAGACACACTTCATGTCCGTGCAGGGTGGCACGTGTGACTAAGCCATGAAACTTGCTGTCCGCCTTGAATCTCACGCTATGACTGCGCGCAAGTTCGTCTACCCACCAAAATCCCGCGTTGTGGCGTGTGCCAGCATATTCTTTACCGGGATTGCCCAGTCCGACAATTAATCTTATTTCACTCATGATGAAAAAATCCCGTCATGCATTTCATTTTGCATGACGGGATTTTCAAAATTAACGACGCCTAGGCGACGATTATTTTTTTGCTGCCGGTTTCGCTGCTGCAGGCTTTGCTTCTGCCGCTTTTGCGCCTGCCGCTGGAGCAGCGGCGGCGGCAGCAGGAGCAGCAGCAACTGCCTCTGTCGCTACGGCTTCAATTGCGCCGCGAGGTACTTGCACCGTTGCCACTGCATCACCCGCATGATGATGGCCCGCCACTTCCACGCCTTTGGGTAACTGGATGTCGGATACGTGAATAGAGTGACCCAAGCTCAGGGTCGCCAAATCCACTTCAATTGAAGCCGGCAAATCGGCTGGCAAGCATGAAATCAACAGGTCATTCAACACGTGGCTGATAATGCCGCCTTCTTTCACTCCGGGAGCAATGTCGGAGTTCTTGAAGTGCAAAGGCACTTTCATATGAATCTTCTTTTTCGCGTCGACGCGCTGAAAATCGATGTGTTGAACTTGCTGGCGGAATGGGTGCATTTGGAAATCACGCAACAGCACGGGTTGCTTTTTTCCATCCAGCTCCAGGGACAAAATAGAAGCGTGGAACGCTTCATTGCGCAGCGCGTAATACAGTGTATTGTGATCAATCTCGATATTGGTTGCTTCGCCCGCACCGTAAACAATGCCGGGAACACGATTTGCTTTACGCAGACGGCGGCTCGCACCCGTTCCTTGCGCTTTGCGTGATGTTGCTGCGATTTCGATAGTCATTTTACTTCTCCACTTCTAAAATAAAATCTTCCGCGACCAGAAGATTTCGGTTGCGCGATGGTCAAAATAACCATCGCAAAAATTTATTCCATAAACAGCGAGCTGACCGATTCTTCCGCATTAATACGGCGCATGGTTTCAGCCATCAGTTCGGCCACGCTCAACTGGCGAATACGCTTGCAGTTACGCGCTTCTTCGCGCAACGGAATCGTATCGGTAACCACCAATTCATCAATCGCCGACTTTTCGATACGCTCAATTGCCGGGCCTGACAACACTGGATGCGTACAGTAAGCGATTACTTTTGCGGCGCCTTTTTCTTTCAGCGCATTGGCTGCTTCGCACAGGGTGTTCGCTGTATCCACCATATCATCCATGATGATGCAGGTGCGTCCTGCCACATCGCCGATAATATTCATCACCTTGGCCACGTTCGGTTTTGGGCGGCGTTTGTCGATAATTGCCAGATCAGACTCCAAACGCTTTGCCAATGCGCGGGCGCGTACCACACCACCCACATCAGGCGAAACAACGATCAAATTCTGATGGTTTTGCTTCCACACATCCGACAACAAAATCGGTGCGGCATAAATATTGTCAACAGGGATCGAAAAGAAACCCTGAATCTGATCGGAGTGCAAATCCATCGTCAGCAAGCGATCCACACCCACGCCCACCAGCATGTCTGCCACCACCTTGGCGGTGATTGCCACACGCGCCGAGCGCGGGCGACGATCCTGGCGTGCGTAGCCGAAATAAGGCAGTGCCGCTGTAATGCGACCGGCTGAGGCGCGTTTCAGCGCATCCACCATGACCATCACTTCCATCAAGCTATCGTTTGTCGGTGCCGATGTCGATTGCAATACAAAAACATCCCTGCCGCGCACGTGCTCAAGAATCTCAACCATGACTTCGCCATCGGAAAACTTGCTGACAGTGGCGCGGCCCAGATGGACATTGAGATGCTTTGCCACTTTTCCGGCGAGCTTAGGGTTGGCATTACCGGTGAACACCATCAAGTTGTCGTGAGACACGTGAACCCCTTAAATTAAATCGGGCGCAAGCGCCCTTACGGTTTGGCTGGGGAGGTAGGGATCGAACCTACGAATGCCGGAATCAAAATCCGGTGCCTTACCACTTGGCGACTCCCCAATAAACTTTCAGAAGCTATTTCTTCAACTGCACTCGTCGAGTATGAATAGCCTCTGTTGCTGCAAAATCTTTTAGCGGGTGCTGCAGCAAGCCCCGCGCGACGAATCCGCGCATATTGTCAGGCAGTTGCTGCAACACTACTTTTGCTTCCGCTTCCGTGGCGAACTCCGCGAATACGCAAGCACCGGACCCTGTCATCAATGCAGGTGCATACTGCCCCAGCCAAGCCAGATATTGCCCAATTTCCGGGTACAATTTGCAAGCTACCGGCTGCAAATCGTTGCCGAAAAGCCCGGTTTTAAAACCTCGCCCAATCGGAAGGGCGCGAATTGTGATGGAAATCGTATTTCGTGTCAATTGCGGGTGTGTGAAAATCTGGGCAGTCGGGACATGAACTGGCGGCGAAAGCACGACATACCAAGCTTCCGGCAATTCGTAAGCCTGCAAACGTTCGCCCACCCCTTCGGCAAACGCATTTTCACCAAAAACGAAAACCGGCACATCCGCACCCAGCGCCAGGCCTAACTGTATCAGTCGCTCGCGCGACAAATTCAACTCCCACAAGCGATTTAGCGCCAGCAGGGTCGTGGCCGCGTCCGAGCTCCCTCCCCCCAAGCCGCCACCCATTGGAATTTGTTTTTCAAGCGTTATATCTACGCCCAGCGCGCAGCCGGTTTGCTGTTGCAATAACTTGGCGGCACGCACACACAGATCCAGTTCCGGCGGCACACCCTCCAACGCATTGGTTCGGCGCACAGCACCATCTTGCCGCAAGGCAAAATGCAACGTGTCGCTTAGATCAATAAAGCGAAACAGGGTTTGTAAATTATGGTAGCCATCGGGGCGGCGCCCGACAACATGCAGAAACAAATTTAATTTCGCCGGTGCCGCGCAGGTTAGAGTTGTTGTTTTTCCCATTCGTCAATCAGCACTGTAATTTCCAATTTATCTTTTTTCATGACAAAGCGTATCGGCAAACTGTTTGCCGCCAATCCGGCATAACGCGTGTAACGTACTTCCCATCCGGCCTGTCGCATTAAAGTAATTTGCTTTTTCGCGTCGCGCTGTACCTCCGCGACATTTTCATTGGGAACATTTGCGATGGTGGGTTGTTCATTTGCCGGCACCCCGACAACCCAATGCGTTAACCAGGACAATGGCAGTGTCCAGCCCAGAACCTGCTGCGTCAGCGACTCGACATCCTGCGAAACATAAAATCTGCCTTGTGCCTCTAACGTCGCGCCCTGCACATCGCGATGTATGCGGGCGATGGTCTGTCCGAGCGGCTCAAAAATTAAAATCTCATCCTCGTCCTCTTCAGGATTATGCACCCAGCGCAAATTGGCAGAAGAAGTCTCCAAGCCGCGTTTGATCGACACACGCCCGTTAAATGCAAAAGGCGCATCGTACGGAGCCGGACGCAGCACTGTTCTGAGCGCGGCACGATTGGCACAACCACTCATCGTGGCCGACACGAGCAACAGTACAATACATAGCAACCGGGTTACCTTGTACATCACAAACTACTCCTTGTTACCCATATTATTAGACATTCTTCCGCCCCTGAATGCGCGGCTTCCTTCATCTATCGGCTGCGGCCGGAATAAATTTAATCTTTTCAGGGAATATATTTCTTGACTACAATCTTCAAAGCATCGTTTTCCGGATTGGCTTTTATTGATTCCAGTAAAATCTTTTTGGCTTCTTCTTTATTTCCTTGCGCCCACAATACCTCGCCCAAATGAGCGGCAATTTCCGGGTCCGGGTTGGCTGCAAAGGCACGCCGCAAAAATTCCGCGCTTTTATCCAGTTTGCCCAAGCGATAATAACCCCAGCCCACGCTATCTGTTATAGCGGGATCGTCAGGTTCAATTTGATAAGCTTTTTCGACCAGCTTCATTCCTTCCTCGATATGTATATTACGTTCGAGAAAGCTGTAGCCCAAGGCATTGTTTGCTTGCGCGTGGTCGGGAACCACTTGCAACAACTTGCGTAAAGCCTGTTCAAACACTTCGGGTTTCCCCACTTTATCTGCCGCCATCGCCACCTCAAACAGCATCTGCGGCTGATTGGGGAAGGTCTTTAACGCATCCACCAGTACCTGATACGAAGTATCGAATCTTTTAGCATCGCGCAACATCTGTGCATCGATCAACACTAGCGTTATTTTCTGTTGATCGTCAGTCACCGGAGCGCTCTTCAACGCTGCGCGAGCCTCATCCAGTTTATCCGCCTTGTTCAGCAAGTAAGCCTCGCGCAAATGGGCAGAATATACATAATCCCCCGCAACCACTTGCCGATAATGTTCAAGTGCGGTCGCATCGGCTTTTTTTGCCTCATTTAACTGCCCGAGATAGTAATGAACCGTCTCAGCATCTTTCTTGCCTCTGGCCAGAGTTTCAAGCAACTCTTTTTCTGCGCGCTCCAGTTCGCCCATTTGCAGAGAAAGCAGTGCGACTGCAAATGCCAGCTCGTTATTGTCCGGATCGGCAGCCAATAATTTCTGAAATTGCACCCGGGATTCAGCATAGCGTTTTTGCTCCAACATCGCTCGCGCGTAAAACAGGCGAACGTCTTTGTTTTCAGGATGCGCCTCAGTAAATTTTTGCAGTTGCGCCAGTGCCCGCTCGGGTTCATTCGGCAACAACAATTGCACTTCGAACATGACAGCCATATCCCATTCCGGCCGCAATTTTACGGCCAGTTCAATCTCGCTCAGCGCAAGGGTCTTTTTATTTGCCGCCGATGCCAGTTGAGCCACGGCCCAATGCGCTTCTGCCACATTAGGGTAAGGCTTTGCCACGTCGACAATCCAAGCCAAAGCTGCATTTTTGTCCTGTGCACGGGTTAACAGGGAATGAATAAGCATAAACACATTACCCGGGCTTTTGGGCGCAGCCGCCAACATTTGTGCAACCTGTGGCCGCGCTTCCTGATACTTGCCACTACTCAAAAACAAAGATAACAACATTTGATTCGCCAACGGCGCAGAGGGCTCCAACTCCTGCCACAAGCCAAAAGCCTCTAGTGATTTATCCATTTGGCGTGATTCAAATGCAAGTTGCGCGGCACGGCGTGCAACCCTCGGATCGCGCGTTGTTTTGGCCAAATCCAGATAAGCCTGCGCTGCCATTTCCGGTCTGCCCCGCTGCAAAGCTATGTCGCCAAGCAAAAACTCATACAGCATATCGCCATTAAGCGCGACATTCGGCAAATTCAGTTTGGACTGCTCCTGGACGTTGTCCAGGTCTGTGCCCCCCGGTTGCTCGGCAGTATTGTCGGTTGGCTTTATTGAAATAGTCTGTGCGTCCTCAGTCGGACGCGGAACATGGGCGCAAGCGCCTAATACCAAGGGGAGCAGCAACAGTAATTTGCAGTAAAAAGATTTCATTTATTTGCCCGTCTAAAACTCAGTGTTTTGGTGTGAGGTCGCATATTAGGTTATATTGATACTAACTCACAACCGTTCACCCCCGGCATGACAGCAACAATTACATTATCCGCCCGCAATTTAAGCCGCCGCTACGGGCACCGTGACATTATCCAAAACGTTACACTCGAACTCAAACAGGGCGAAGTTCTGGGTTTGCTCGGGCACAACGGCGCCGGCAAAAGCACAACACTGCAAATACTCGCCGGTGCCTTGACTCCGCATTCCGGCCAAATCGAAATTTGCGGCTTCAACCTGCAACTTCAGCCTGATCAAGCCAAGGCTTGCATTGGTTACCTTCCGGAAACACCGCCACTGTACCGCGAAATGCGTGTGGATGATTTTTTGACTTTCGTTGCAAAATTACATCGCTTACCCAAAAATCGCCTGCCCGACGCGTTAGCAGAAGCCAAAGAGCGTTGCGGCCTGGCCACAAGCGGCAAAAAGATCATCGGCACATTATCCAAAGGCTATCAGCAACGCGTTGGCATTGCACAGGCCATCATTCACCATCCGCAAGTCATTATATTGGATGAGCCGACGGTAGGGCTCGATCCGGCCCAAATTCGCGACATCAGGGCGCTTATACGCGCACTGGGCGATAGCCACAGCGTAATTCTTTCCACGCATTTATTGGGCGAAGTTGAAAATATTTGTGACCGGGTCGAAATCATGCAAAAAGGACGGCTAATCTACGGCGATAGCAGCGCGCGTATGCAGGCTTATGGCCATCAACCCGGATTTGTCGTCACCTTGCTTGCCCCTCCTCCGTTAGCCGAACTAAATGAGATCATCGGTGTTGAACATGTCGAAGCACTTTCTGACATCCGTTTCCGAATCATGCACAGCCTTGAATCCAATACTAGCGCGATATTGCTCGCCCTTGCCGCCGAACGCGGCTGGCAACCCCAACAACTGACCCCGATCAAAGGCAGTATCGAGGATATCTATAACCGTATTACCGAAAACGAGTCCGCATGATATTCACCATCGCCCGCAAAGAGTTCCGCAGCCTGTTTTCCGCGCCCAGCACGTGGTTGATATTGGGCGCGTTACAATTTATCTTTGCCTGGTTTTTTCTCGCGCGACTTGAAGCCTATCTGCAAATCCAGACACAACTGGCGCAGGTAGCCAACGCACCGGGTGCAACGTTATCGGTTGCCGCGCCGCTATTCGGTACACTTGCGCTGGTGTTGATGATGCTGGTTCCGCTTTTTACCATGCGCCTGCTCGCAGAAGAGCGCCGCAATCAAACATTGGTGCTGCTCCTTGCCGCACCGATTTCAAGCAGTGAAATTGTGATCGGCAAATATCTCAGTCTGATTTTTTTCATCACGATTATTATTATCAGTTGCACTGCCATGGTGTCACTGTTGGGGTTCGGCACTCATCTGGACATTGGCCTGCTGCTCACGAACAGCTTGGGGTTGTGGTTACTGACTGCCAGTTATTCTGCACTTGGCCTGTATCTTTCCGCGCTCACCAAACAACCTATCGTCGCCGCCATGAGTGCCTTGGCCTTGTCTTTCGGCTTGTGGCTGATTGATGTCGGTGCGTCTGAAAGCGGAAGCATATTGCATGTGCTTTCACCCAGCGCACACGCCCTGAATTTAAATGCGGGATTAGTCATTAGTACAGATCTAGTTTATTTCGTTGTATTCATCGCCACGTTTTTGTTGTTAACAATACGTCGTGTAAACAATAACCGGCTTTACGCATAATGAAATTTCCCCGCCCTTCTCCTTTGCTGTTAAAAAATATTGCCTTTACCGTGCTTCTGTTAATCGCTGGGGTTGCGCTGTATCAATTGTCAGCACGTTTTCCGTTGCATTGGGATACGACACAAACCAAACTAAACAGTCTGGAACCCGGCAGCATCAACGCCTTAAAACTACTGCATGGCGAAGTAAAAATCACCGTTTACGCCACAGAGCAAGATGCGAAACAGGGAGACCTGCGCCGACTCATCCGCGAGTTCATCGCAATTTATCAACGATATAAATCTGACATCACGCTCACCTTCGTCGATCCGTTAAAAGAACCGGATGCGATGCGCAAAGCGTCGATTCAAAGCAATGGGGAGATGGTGGTGGAATATGGCGGACGCTCAGCCCATCTTGTCTCCCTCAACGAACAAACCCTTTCGAGCGCCTTGCTTGGACTAGCCCACACCAAAGATGAATTGCTGATGTATGTGGACGGGCACGGCGAACGCAAATTGGATGGCGTGGCCAACCATGATCTGGGCGACTTTGGCAAACGTCTACAAAAGAATGGCTATCGCATCGGCAGCCTGAATCTCACCGTGGCACCCAATGTGCCGAGCAATACCAGCCTGCTGGTGCTCACTCACCCGCAAGCCCCGTTAATGCAGGGCGAAGTCGACAAAATATTGCGGCACATCGACAGTGGCGGCAACCTGTTGTGGTTGATTGATGCCGAACCGTTGCGCGGCTTGGAGCCGGTCGCTGAAAAACTCGGCTTACTGCTCACGCCCGGCATAATCATCGACCCCGCAGCACAAGACATGAACGCACCTGCAAATTGGGCATTGAGCGCAGACTATCCGGCTCACCCGGTTACCAATAACTTCAATCTCATTACCGTGTTCCCCTTTGCCCGCTCGCTGGGCAACGAAGAAAACAGTGCCTGGCATCAACAAACAATCGTGGTGGCCGCGCCGCGTGGCTGGGTAAGCAGCAGCGCCTACAAACCCAACAGCAAACCGCGCATCGACAAAAACCGCGATATTCCCGGACCACTCAATTTGGCGATTGCGCTCGAACGCAGCGTAAATGACAAAGAGCAGCGCATCATCATTGTCGGCGGCGGTTCGTTCCTCGCCAACGCGTATTCCGGCAACGGAGGCAACATCGATCTTGGTATCAATATGGTGAACTGGCTTAGCAACGAAGATGCGCTCATCACCGTTCAGCCACGCGCCAACAAAGATGGCACGATTACCTTAAGCACTCATGCCCTCACCATCATTAGTATTTGCCTGGTGATTGTGCTGCCGTTGTTACTGCTGCTGGTTGGCGGTGTGCAGTGGTGGCGCAGGCGGGGCTAAAAGTTATTCCAATTCCATTTCAAAGAGAAATGGAATTACTTCACCACGCATCCGTTTTGCGTTGCCCCAAATGCTGTTTTATTTGATGCTCCCGCGATCACGCCTTTGGAATCGAACTGTTTGTCACCGCCGAAAAACTTGGGTATCGTTGGCAACCTGGTGATGAATTTGTCATTCGCAAACCCTGTCTGACCCTTGCCAACATTAAGGGTCTGATTACTCTGCGCCAGGATTACTTGCCCGTCATGCACAGTCACATAAACGCCCGGTTCTGCTTTTCCTCCGGATTTTGCTGGCGGGGTGGCAGGCGGAGTTGACTTGTTGTCGTTTTCAAACTCTTTCAGCAAGTCCACTTTGACAGCGTCAGGGCGAGGTGTTTTGTTTTGAATTACACCGGAAGGGATGGTTGTGACCGGCACCGGCTTTAAATCACGCCCAAGAATAGCCGCCTGACCCACGCCAACGAGTTGGCTAGCTGTTGTGGTACTCAATGCCACTTGCCCGGCCCAAACATAGACGCCTGCGCCTTTTAGTGGCTCTGTTTGCGTGGTTCCCGGATTCGCTCCTCCAGTCGCACACTCGGCATTGCACCAGGCATCAAATCCGGTACCGCGCACACCGATGGTTGCCGTGGTTAATTTAAACCGATAGTTATCATGATTAACACGGCCAATTAATCCGGTTACGACCCGTACCCCGCCTTTGAGAAGGCGAAACACCGCATTCTCCTGATTGTTCTGCTGCCCTTGTTGACGATTGTATTGGAATGTTTCCACATGAAATACCGTCTCTTCCTGTAGCGTCACCCGGCCTTCATCTCGAAATGCCACAACTGCATAAGAGCCCTTTGCGGTGGACAACACTTCGCCTTCATAAACAGCGGAACCCACCACGAGATTACGAACTTTGCCGGCAGCATCCTTGCCTGTTAGCTCGCCTTGCACCAGCATGACACGTCCCGCAGCCTGAGGCACAACCGGAGGCTGGGGGGGCTGCACTTGGGTCTTCTTCACAATCCTGGTTCGCGCACAGCCGTGTTGTAAAATCAGTACCGCGAATACCAATCGTTGCCGTCATGGCTTTCAACTTGTAGGCATCCGGATTACCGCGCTTACCGATCAATCCGCTCACTGTACGGAACCCTCCCCTGAGCAAGCGAAATACGGCGTTGTCATTCTGGGGAGCATCTTTGTTAAATTTATACGCTTCAATCTTGAGGTTGGAATTAGGGCGAATAGTCATTTGCGCACCATCATTCATCAGCACTTGCGCGTAGCTGTCTTTGGATGTTTCCAGATCATCTCCCGCCAACACTTCAGATTTTGGCCCCATGATTTTGACGGTGCCATCGGCACGCTTGGCAATCAGACTGCCGCTCATATAGCCGATCTTGCCCGCAACCTCTGCCGCAGAAGCGAGTGGCGCAAGCAGCAGCGTCAAGGCCGCGATGCTTATAAGGGATGATGTAAGTTTGCCCATGACATGTCTCACACTTAAAATATCGCCGACAACGCGAGATGGATACGCCAATCGCCTTTTAGCTGCTGGGGATCGTTACCCGCTTTTGAAATGCGTGCCGCATCGAGTCTGAAATTTACGTAATCTGAATAAGCTGACCTGATACCCACGCCATAGCTGGAAATTGCCACATTCGCCCCTGCATTGGTGCTCGCCTGACCGGCATCGTAAAACGCCAAGCCCCGGGTATTGAGTCTCCACACCGGCGTTGCGGGGGTATAAAACTCTTCATTAACCCGAACACCCCGGTCACCCCCTTCGCTCCCTTCGGTGAAGCCGCGCACACCGTCCATGCCGCCCAAACGTATTTGCTCGCCCTGAATTAACAAGTTGTTGCTCCACTGCCCGTTGAGAATCGAACGAAATTCCCAATCTCCACCAAATGCCTGCAAATAATTTCCACCAAAACGAACTACCTTGTAGTTTGCTTCCGGATTGCTCAAATTAACTTGATCATACTGTGCGAAATCGGCTGATCGACCTTTGCCCAAGCGGGCAATATTCGCGGAGGCAGATACGTTGAAACCGAGATCCGCCTTTTCTAATTTCTCTTGCGCGCTAAAGGTCAAACTGGCCGGCAAGACGACGATTTCGTTATACATCACCGTCACCGAAGGCGTGGTTTGCTCAACCTGTTTGAAGTCACGATAATCCAGGCCGTAAGTTAGTTTTGGATCAAACTGGCCGAGTTTATCCAGCGTTTGATTATAGTGGGCACCAAATATTTCACCGCCGCCCTGAAAATTATTCAGCCCTCCAACCAGAGAATTGACGTTGGAATAAGCGGCTGAAAAGTCCGCGCTATCACCTGTTGAATAAAACGGAACTTTGTAACTTCCGCTGAAAACTTTTACCCGGTCCATGTGCGAGGGTGAAACCTGCGTTTGCACGCTCGCTACCTGATCTTTATCAAACAGGTTGGCATAACGATAAGAAAGCCCCAACCGCGTGCGCCCCGTTTCATCCGTCCCGGTATTATCAAAGGTAACCCCCCATGCCCCCGGCTTGCTGTCAGTAACGAGAACATTTGCATCAACCTGATTTTCGTTCTCCCCCTCCTTCAAAACCACGTTGAGTTGACGTGAAGGATTTTCATTCGCCAACTTGAGTTCGCTGGCAATTTGCTTGGGAATGGGAATATTACCGGGCCGGACCGAGGGCAAAGCATTCAATGCATTTTGATCACTGACGTATTTATTGATTTTGTCACGTTTTACGGTGACTTTGCCCAAGTGACTTTCAACCACGCGGAAATGAACATCCCCTTTTTCAAGTTCTTGTTCGGGCAACGAAATGTGTACCGCCGAAAAACCCTTTTTTGCGTAGAGCGCTTCTATTGCTTCCAGTGCTCTTTCCACATCGGAGAAATCCTTATTCTTGCCAATATAGGGCGCAACGGCTTGGGCAATTTCCTGTTTGTTTAACAAGGTCGCACCATCGAGCGTGTATTTGTTAATTTCGAAGCGCAGTACTACATCTTCACCTTTGACTTCCGGCTTGGGTGCTTGGGTTTCGGCATGCGCAAGTGGCAATACCCCGCCTATGAGGATCAAACCAAAAATTAAACGAATCGGATGATGCATACTGTAAGAGTTCATAGCTTATTTACAAACCGGCAGAGCCTTGACGGTGAATGAATCAAACTTATTGTTCAATTTATCATTGGCGGCCAAATTGGCAGCAGCTTCTTTCTTTTCGTCCAGTGAGAGCAATGACAGATCATTGGCCGACCCGCCTTCCAACAGCAAATTGAATTCTGAAGGATTAAGCAACATCGCCACCACAGACGCCAAGGTATCCAGAACCGTCGGCGCAATAGCTGCAGTACCGTTATAAACATCGATTATTGCATTTGCAGGAATATTTCCGCTGACTTCATGGGCGGCCAAAGTGACTGTACCACCTATAATTGTGCCATTAATAGTAATGGTGTCTGCGGGTGAAGTAGAACCCGGCGAACCCGCCACCAGCGAAACCGCGCCACCCGCATTGATCGAACCGGTGCTGGCGATTGTGATCGGGCTATGCGCAGTCAAATCCAAATAACCGGGTGTCGTCAATGCCCCCGCCACTATGACACCACCCGTGTTGTCGATCACTACGTTGCCAGCCGCACCTGTATTTAAAATTGTGTCGAGCGTAAATTGATTATAAGCATTGGTCAGGGTGATATCGCCACTTACACTATTGCTTGCGATGTAACTCGCAACAGAATTTGCCCCTCTCAACGTGGTCCCGCCCGAAGAAGAAGTTGTTAGCGTTCGACCGGAGATCGAGCCTGCAGTTTGGCTAATTGTTCCACCATTCGAGGTGAGTGTTACGTTGCCGGAGGTAGAGGTAATAGTTGTGTTCGACAAACTCATCCCGGAGCCTGTCGAGCTAGTAATCACTATGTTGCCGCTGTTGGTCAGCACCGAAGGATTGCCACTGTAAGACTGTATATCTATACCCCCTCCCAAAGTCGTGGGCGCCGTAGATGCAGCAGTACCGTTGAGGGTGATGTTGCCTGTTCCGGTAGATTGTACGGTGGAGTTGTTAATCAACAACAAACCAATATTGCCGTGTTGGGTGGTACTGCCTGATATGCCGTTGATCAGAATATCGCCATTAACGCTGGTGACTGAGCCATTCACTGTTTTTTCACCCGTGCCCGCATTGCCTATCTCAACTCCATAGGGGGAGTTGGTTGGTGACGTAGACTGCCCGGTCAACGTAATCGTGCCTGAACCTGTAGTACTCACGACTCCGCCGATACTGACACCAATCGGGTTGAAGGCGCTTCCAGACGTATCGGCAATCCCGTTAATAACAATATTGCCACCTGCTGCGTTCAGATTCGCCCGAACATCAACTCCGTTACCGCTTGCGGATCCGTCAACAAAGACGCCGTTATACCCTTGTGCAAATCCAACGCCGGCACTGATCGTACCCGAACCGCCACCAATGGTGATATTTCCACCGTTGCTGAAGATATTGCCGCCGGAAAAAAGGCCAACAGCTCCTACAGTACCACCATAGCTAGAATCCAGAGTGACATTGAGCGCCTGAGCGCCAGTCGATTGGAGTGGTGCGGTAAAGACAGAAATATTTCGTCCCGCTTGAATCATTAACGTGCCTGCGGTGGATGTGCCTGTGTAATTTATGCCGCCGTTAACGGTGATATCCGACGAAGTACCCGGAGCAATTAGACTAACATTGCCGTCTGAAGTAATTAACCCGCTTGTACTCAAGCTGCCGGTATTGGTTACGCTCACCACACCACCTCCGGACTGGCTGATGCCAGTGATGGTCAGTAGTGGCCCTGAGTTAATCAGGTTTATAGCGCCGCCTCCGGAATTAGTCGCATTAAAACTCGAAATCGTATTGGCTCCCGTCAGTGTGGTGCCGCCAACCGAAGACGTTGTTAATGAAACGCCGGTGATTGCACCGGCACCGGTTTCAGTAATTGTCCCATTAGTAGAAGTAAGAGAATAACCTGCAATCGTAGATGACGTAGCCAATGATGTTGATGTTAATGGGCTGTTCACATTAATGCCACCGGAACCTGCACTAAGTCCCAAAATACCCGTAGTTACAATAGTTGATAGACCAGTAAAGGGTAGAGACGCAGTGCTTAGTGAGTTTGTGAAAGTTGCTAAATTAACAGGCCCAGACGCAGCGCTGACTGAGCCAGCACTAAGGGTTATTGTATTTGCTGTTAAATTAATTGGGCTGCTAGTGCCTAAGTTAGTGATCGTTCCAGTATTGCTAAGCACACCAGTACCGGCATTTATACTGACGCCGCCACCCCCCTCAATTGTGGATGAATTTGTCACGCCTGTTCCTGCCAAACTGACCGAACCTGTCCCTGCATTTATCAGGTTCGTTACGCTGATTGCACCCGAGTTATTTACTATGATATTTCCAACTGGATTTATTATACCGTTGGTAATAGTTAGGGTTGCGGCTGTATTAGTTAGATCTATGTTGCCACTAGCCCCATTGTTTGAAGCTGAAAAACTTGCGACAGTATTTGCGCCTGTGAGAGAAGTTCCTGTCATAGAACTAGTTGTCAGCATGCCACCGGAAGTGTTTATTAGACCTGCACCACTTTCAGTTATCGCACCCGCGTTTTCAGTCAAATTGACACCATTGCCACCTGTTGTTGCAATCGTTCCAGTAATATCAATCGATCCTGTGTTGGTTACTGTTATGAATCCATAACCTCCACCACCGTAAGCATTACTGATGCCAGTTATTACTAGCGGGCTTGAAGTGTTGGTAAATTGGATACTGCCGTTGCTTGAGCCATTTGTTGCATTAAAAGTTCCAACAGAGTTCGCGCCAATTAGAGTTTGACCCGTCGCGGAACTGGTGGTCAATGTGCCCGTAGTATTGATCAGCCCTGCTCCGCTTTCGGTGATTGAGCCTGATGACTCTATCAGTGAAATCGCGGAACCACTGAGACCGGAAATCGTGCCGGTAATGGTAATGCCACCACTATTTGATATCGATGCACCACCGCCGGCTGCTATATTAGCCAAAGTCAACGCTGAACCGTTTTGTATGTCGACATACCCAACATCCGTTGCATTTAGTGTTGCAATTTGATTAAGTCCACCGTTATTAAGATAAGTACCCGATGTAGAGCTGTTAACTGTTGTCAATATTCCGTTAGTTATAATTGTTCCTGCTGGACCAACCTCCCTGATCCAACCCGACGGCCCAGTAGTTGTAAGGTTAATTGCGCCAGCATTAGTTGAAGTTATCGTCCCATAGACACCCAACGTCGCGTATGCAGTCATGTTCAAACTGCCTGTGCCCGAATTGGTAATTGACGTAGCTGAATCAGAGATTGATCCTGCACTCGACAAAAACGTCAAACTTCTGTTTCCTGCACCCCACGTGATGACAGCTCCTGAATTGAGCACAATGTCATTCGTTGCCGATATCGTCACACTATTAAGTGCCAATTGTGCATTGATTGTTCCATCGTTTAGAGTTGAGGCAGTGCTAAGTGATGTATTTGTAAATGGGCCGCCTGATGGAGTAGTACATGATCCGCCACCAGCGCAACTCATATTTGTTCCAGTACCTGCTGCAGCATGGACGATAGTGATATCAGTCGGGTCGAGCAACAACGTCCCAACAGTGCCCATCGGAGCACTTGTATTCACCATTCCCGAAAAGTCTAACGTCTGCTTACCGGAAGTTTCTACCCAGCCACCATTACCTGAAGCTATGCCGCCTTGTGCAGAAATATTTCCATAATATTGAGTCGCTATATCTGACCATACGACAACCTTACCACCATTTCCATTCTGCAATGCGTTAGCGCTGATGCTGGCAGTAGGTGCGACATATGCTTGCTGCGCATCGGGCACATTTGGATTCGCTCCATGCGCATCACCACCGATCAGCACAGTGCCACCGCCTTGCGTGCCATTGGCGCTGACCACTGCACCATCCATCACACCCACTTGCGGGCCCAGCGCCTCTATCGTGCCGCCGGTTGTGCCATTCGCACTGACGGTACCGGAAATTAAAGTTGTTTGGCTAGACTTGAACACGATCTTGCCACCTTGTAAAACTGCGCTATCGGCATTCACCACGCCGGTGCTTTGCACAATCGTACCGAACAGCCCCAAGCTGCCTGCACTCGCCACTAGCTGACCCACATTGGTAACGTTACCTGCAGGTGCGGTGATGTTGACTCTAAGATTGGGATTGGTGGTGCTGACGAGATCGACGCTGTTGCCTGCCGCAAGCAGTATTTCTCCATTGGGTGCAGTGATGATGCCGTTGTTCTCAACATTCGGTGCGATGAGATAAATCTGGCCGCCATCGTGCGCGGAGATGTTGCCTGAGTTGCTGATGTTCTGCGCGCTGGAAGTTGAACTGTAGTGTTGATTCCCTGCCAGAAAATCGGCATTGCTTAATTTGAGCGTGGTGGCAACCAAGCCGCCCACATCCACGGTAGAGCCTGCGCCGAATACTATGCCGTTCGGGTTAACCAAAAAGACCCGACCGTTGGATTGCAAGGAACCCAGAATGTTGCTCGGATTGGCGCTGGTTACGCGATTTAAAACACTTGAAGCCGCGCTTTGTTGTGCGAAATTGGTAATCTCATTTGCATTGATGGAAAAATTTTGCCAGTTGATAATTGTGCCGGGCGTATTTGTTACGGTGAGCGTATTACCGATTGTTGCGAAGGTTGCATGTCCGTTTACAACTGTGCCGCCAACCGGGTTGGCAAGTGCATTGATACTAAAGCAGCAAGCCACGGCAAACAGGATCGGCTTTAGCCGAGTGTTGGAACGGCTCAATTCGCGGCAAGAATTATCTATTCGTATTGAGCGAATAAGGCTGGATGCCGAGCGCTTGCCTTTTGCTTTGGTGATTTCAGAAACCGCGATCCAAGCGCCCAACGCTTCAGACCAAATAGTTCGATAGTGGTGATTTAGCGATTGCATGATGTTTCTTTTCCCCCAACATCAATAAAGCTGAACTTCACATAAAGTTATCGCAATTTTATTTTTATTTGAATATTACCCTCTTGGATAAGTGATTTCAAACTAATATGCGAAATACCTGAGTAAAACGCATTTAAAGCGGACCCGAATGCAATAAGGTTATGCTCTCCGACTGGCAATGAGTTCTTCGCAGCGGTCGGCGATTTTACTTACCTGTTGTTGCTGACTTTGCTGCGCATACTTCGCGGCAAACATCCGGGCATGCTCACCGAACTCCGCTTCCGTGAGTAAGCGGTTAAGCGGTGTTGAATAATCTTTGGCCGGTGCCTCGGGATGAACCACTAATCCGGCGCCCATCTTCTGAATATTCACTCCGGTAAGAAAATGCTCCAATTGAATAGGCAGCAGTAACAGTGGTATGCCCGCCATCAGTAGCGCGGATGCCGTGCCGTGGTTGGCATGGCAGATTCCGACATCACATTGACCGGCAAGTTTGCCTAATTCAATTCGTTCACTAACAAAATTCACCTTTGCCGACTTGTAACGTACCACGAGTTGCTCAGAAAGGCCAGGCGCGTATATCAACACGCGCAATGATGATTGCGCCAGCGTTTGCAACACTTTTTCAACTTCGACATAGTTCTTGTCGAGATACACAAAGGCGCACTTTCCTTCACCCGTCGGCCACACCGGATCGCACCCACCCCCGACAAGATACCGGCTTCCCCAATACCTCGCATTAGTTTCCCGCTGCGGGTACGCATCGAGTTCCAGAAAGGTACATAAAAAATCTTCCTCAACATCGAAGATTTCATATAGCTGATTTAATGGGGCCATAGCATGCCGGGTGAGCGCTTCATTCACCGTTGCCCGAATTCTCGCCTCGCTTTCGGCAAGTTGCTGCGCCGAATGCTGCAGCCACCATCGCATCGGCGGAAATGGAGTTATTCGTGGCGGAGAAAAAAAGCCCGTGCCAATCAATGCACGCGGAATCTGCAAACCTCTTGAGGCAAGCAGCCCTGTCGGTGCGTGGTCAAAAATGATTAGCTGCGGCGCTGCTAAAATCAGCAAATTGCGCCAGGCGTTGAGCATACTGCGCAAACTTTCAGCATCATTGAAGCCCAAACTGATTAACATCTCGGCATAAGTCAAAGGTGGAGTAGCTGTTGGCGTTTCCGGCCAAATAGGCGCTTGCAGCAGGGGAAACTCAGCTCCTTTTGCTACCGAAGCCACACGGGAAAGATTACGCAAACACAAGACTGGCTCGTGGCCTCGTTTACGCAGCTCGTACGCCAGCGGAATAATCCCGCTGAAATGACCGAGGTTTTCACCCAGCTCCCACGCTAATAAGATTCGACTCATTTGTTTGGCGCCACCAATTGTTTGTCTCTGTGAAATTTATTTTGTTGCTCGCTCTGTCCTTGCCTTATCAACCCGAATGATCAAATCATCGGTGATTTGATTTCTGGCAAACGGATTTATATTGAACGGTCTGAGCGGGGAGAACGATATTTCTTCGCCAAACCTTCCCGGCTCTGCCAGCCTTAGTGTTACTCGCGGCGGATTCATAAACAACGTTGCACTGACATTGATGATATTGGAAAGCGGGACTCGTTCTTCTTCGTCGCCATTCCGGATTAAAAGATAATCCCCGAAGTCATAAACCTCATCCACCAGGTCCCATACAATTTTCTTCATCATGAAATAGCCGAACAGCATCAATACGCAGGGCACAACGACTGCAACAGGCGCTTTTTCATATACTTTGGAGGCGATCATCATGAACAATACGAAAGCAAGAATCCCGAACCATAAAACAGGAAACAACTGCTTGGTGAAAAATAGATATTTCGCGGAAATTCTTTTCATATTTTGTTGGCGAGTTGTGAATTATTAAAGTTACATTATTTATGCGGTCTTTGGCGAATCATCCGATGCCTCCGGCTCATTTGCAAGTACCCGCGTTTCAGCAGAGCATCAGCCAATCATCGAATTTCAAGTTAACATTCGTTTACTCCAGTCATCATCACCGTAGGAAAATTATGCCTGAACTGCCTGAGGTTGAAACCACATTGCGCGGCATCGCTCCGCATTTAACCGGCCAAGTGGTCGCCGATGTGCTTATTCGCCATGCGCAATTACGCTGGCCTATACCGCTTAATCTTCCCAAGCTATTGCGGGGGCAAACCGTGCGTAGTTTGCAGCGCCGGGCTAAATATCTGCTCATTCAGTTCGACCACGGAACTTTAATTATGCATCTTGGCATGAGCGGTAGTCTGCGCATACTGACAGCTACAACAACGCCCGATAAGCATGACCATTTCGATCTGGTATTGGAAAATGGGGTTGTCCTGCGTTTACGCGATCCGCGACGCTTCGGCGCAGTGCTTTGGCATGAGGGAGATGTGAGCATACACCCGTTACTCACAAAGCTCGGGCCGGAGCCATTGTTACCTAATTTTAATGGAGAGCATCTATATCGCGCCACGCGCAAACGTAGTGCTGCAATCAAGCTGGTCATTATGGACAGTCATGTCGTCGTTGGCGTTGGTAATATCTATGCCAATGAAGCGTTGTTTCGTGCGGGCATTAAACCGCAGCTTGCGGCCGGAAAACTTAGCCGGGTACGTTGTGAGAAGTTGGCCAATGAAATCCGTTCTACACTAACCGAATCAATCAAGCTGGGTGGCAGCAGTTTGCGTGACTATGTTGATAGCGATGGCAAACAGGGATACTTCCAGCAGCATTATTGGGTTTACGGCAGAACAAATGAGTCTTGCAAAAACTGCGGCGTTCCCATCAAGCTGATTAAACAAGGACAACGATCCAGTTTTTATTGTCCTGTTTGTCAAATCTGAAATCCCGGTGATTTATTTTCTGTTATATTGCCGCTGCAACTATTTCAATTCCGCGTTATTCATTTCGGGAGTCTAGAATGCAAAAATTCATTTCGCTTTCGTGTACCTTGCTTCTGTCTATCTCTGCTTCAACTGCGTTCGCCGATGACGGTATTTTTGGCAGTGTGTCTTCCTGCGCAGAATGGAAGTCAACTGTGAATGTCGACACCGAATCTCTGGACAGACTTCAGAAAAACGTTGCCAGTGACAAGCCTGCGAGCGGGCTGTTATACACAAAAAGCCAGTTTGTTGTTTTGCTCCACAAGAATTTGGCCAGAGCAAAAGATACGCTCGCAAACGCAAAAGACAAATTACCCAAAACAAGCGAGGGCAAGGTTGATCTTAGAGATGTCACGCTTAGCGGCTTTAACTTGTCGGGCTTGAATCTGGACAACGTGGATTTCAGAGGCTCGGAATTGAGTGGTGTTGACCTTTCCGGTGCCAGCCTGAATGGCGCAACTTTATCCAAAACCGAACTTTCCGGTGCCAATCTTAGCGGCGCCAATCTTTCTTTTGCCAGTCTTTCAAAAGCCAAGCTGGGTAATGCAGACTTGTGCCATGCCACGCTTGTTTCTGCCGATCTGGAGGATGCAGTTTTTCGTGGCGCGTATTTGAAGGGGGCAAAGCTCGATATGGCCAGAAACATCCCCAAAGTTATTTATCTGAATTCACAAAACGTGCTGACTTTGGGTTTGGCTGTACCTGCTGACTGAATATTGATTAGCCCTGTCTTCCCGTCCGTGTACGGTAGAAAAAGACAGGGTATTTGCAGAAAGGTTGGTTGAACTGCGTGCTTAGGCCTTTGCCGCCATCAACTTTTCATATTTAAGTTGCAGTTGCTCTTTGCTTTCCACGACATCCGGATTAAGTGGGATGCAATCAACCGGGCATACTTCCACGCATTGCGGTGTGTCATAGTGTCCTACACATTCAGTGCACTTTTTCGGATCGATGATGTAAATAGTATCTCCTTGCGAAATTGCACCGTTCGGACACTCCGGCTCGCATACGTCGCAATTAATACATTCATCGGTGATCATTAGTGACATTTACATTCTCCTTAAATTGGTTTTTTATATTTCAGTTTTTCCGCCACAGAAGGCGATACGAATTTGGTTACATCACCGCCGAAGCGGGCTACTTCGCGCACGATGCTTGCGGAAATAAAAGTGTATTGCTCGGCTGGCGTCACAAACACGGTCTCAACTTCGGGGTTTAAACTTCGGTTCATTCCGGCCATTTGAAACTCGAATTCAAAATCCGATACGGCTCGTAATCCGCGCAGCACTACTCTTGCTTTTTTCGACATTACGTAGTTCATTAGCAAATCATTAAACCCCTCTACTTGAACGTTAGTGTAATCAGCGAAGATTTCCTGCGCCATTTCCACTCGCTCATTTAGAGTAAATAATGTTCCACGACGACTTTCTGCCACGGCGACAATTACTTCGCCAAATAATCCAGCCGCACGACGAACCACGTCTTCGTGACCGCGTGTGATTGGATCGAAAGTTCCCGGATAAACAACTCTAGTCATGCTTGCCCGTACTGTAATAGTTGATAAAACACGGCACCCGCTCTGGCCTGCCTGATTACTTGCCACGATGCATCCGCTTCAAACGGCGCCCCACTTTCCACGTATACGATTCCGTCTGTTTGCAAGTTATCAACCAGTAAAGGCAAGAGTCTCGGGAGATATTCGCTTTGAAACGGAGGATCGAGAAAGATTACGTCGAACGTTCTGTTTTGCTGCTTTACGAATTCTAGCCCATCCTCATTATATAAAGCTATATTCTGAAAGCTTAATTTTTTAATATTTTCTTGCAAGTTGCGAAAAACCGCACGATTGCGCTCTACCATTACCACCTCTGTCGCACCTCTCGAAGCGGCCTCAAACCCCAAAGCTCCGCTACCCGCGAACAAATCCAAACATCTGCGTCCATCCAGTGTCTGTCCCAGCCAATTAAACAGCGTTTCGCGCACTCTATCCGGAGTTGGACGCAATCCTTCTGCATCTGGAAATTCGATTAAGCGGCGGCGATGACTGCCTCCGATGATTCGTACTTTGTTAATTCTCAACTCCTCTGCACAACCGAACAGGTTATTGTCTTTATTATTTCTTCCTGCTGTGTCAATCCAGCAGCTACGGATTGCCCACCTTTGGAGCGCCGACGATCACCGTTGCCATTGTCTCAGGATGGATACGCCGTTTAAATGCATCGTGAATCTGCGCTGCTGTTACTTTGTCCACCTTGGCGGTAAAGTCGTCCATATAGTTTAATGGCAAACCATAGAAACCGATCAAGCTCAGATAATCGAGTATTTTCTTGTTGCTATCGATGCGCAAAGGAAAACCGCCGATGATATTGTCTTTTGCCGCTTTCAATTCTTTTTCAGTCACGCCTTTATCCACAAATTCTTGCAGGGTGGTTCGTGCCAGTTTCAACGCTTCATCCGCCTGCTCTTTCTTGGTTTGCAGACCGATCTGAAATGCTCCCGGTTGCTGCAACGGCATAAAATAACTGTACACGCTGTAAGCCAAACCGCGTTTTTCGCGTATCTCATTCATCAAGCGCGAGACAAAGCCGCCCCCGCCCAAAATATAGTTACCGACATACAAGGGAAAATAGTCAGGGTCGTTGCGTGCAATTCCCGGAGTGCCTATAAGAATGTGGCTTTGCGTTGCCGGATGTTCAATGCGAAGTTCACTGGCTTGTATTTTCAGGGTGACGGGTGCAATTCGCGTATTTGATTCTCCCGCAGACAGTTTCGCCGTGAGTTGTTGGGCAATACCTTCTGCCTGTGCGCGCGAGATGTCTCCCATTAATGCCACTACTGCAGCTTTTGCTGTGTAATGTGTCCTGTAAAAATTCACCAAGTCTGCACGCTGTATTTTTTCCACATCAGCGACCTCGGTTGACCAGCCGTATGGATGAATCCCGAACACCGCTTTGTTGAAAGCTTTGCCGGCAATACTTTCAGGTTTGGTTTCCGCCTCTTTCAATGTGGCTATAGTGCGGATTTTCTCGCGGGCCAGTACATCCTCCGGGAATAACGGTTGCTGCAGGACGCGGGCCAAAATATCCAGTGCAACATCACGTTGCGCCGGATTACTTAAGGTTCTAACGCTCAAACCGGATCGATCCGGGTCGACATGCTCGGATTTTTGCGCACCTATATCGGCTAATTTGCGCCCAATGTCATCTTCACTCAATCCTTCCACACCTGAATCGAGCAGTGCATTTGTCAAATCCGCAACACCCGGTTTGGTTACATCATCGAATCCGCTTCCTGCCGCGAAATCAACTGACACATCGAGCATCGGTAAATCGTGGTTTTCAACAAAATATACCTGTGCCCCGCTAGGTGCTTGCCAATGTTGGATCGGTAAGCCGGCAAAGGCAGCGTTGGCTAGACCGGTTAGTGCAATTAACAATATATATTTAGCGAACATGACTTGCTCCTCCGGCATGTTTTGGTTTGTCGGACAGCGGTTGAGGATCCAATACAGCAATGGTCAGATGGTCATCCGCCAAAATGGCGCGAGCAGCATCCTGAACCTGCTGTGCGGTAACCTCCTGAATTTTTCTCAGCATCACGGGTATCACTTTGTAGCTTAATCCAACGCTTTCCAATTGGCCTATTTGCATTGCTTGGTAAAACACCGAATCGCGTTTGTATACTTCGTTGGCGGTAACTTGCGCTTTGACCCGTTGTAATTCGTCCGCGCTTATTCCTTCTTGTATCAGCTTGGCAATTTGTTCGCGCAATGCTGTTTCCAACTCGGCAACCGTCTTACCTTCCGAAGGCGTCCCCTCTAACGTGAACATACTTGGCCCGCGCGCTATGCCGTCATAACCCGCGCCCACATCATTGGCGATCTGCTGATCACGTACCAGTGATTTATTCAACCGGGCGGTTTCATTGCCATCCAGAATTCCTGCCAATACTTCCAGTGCATAGGGCACGCTATCTTTTTCCGCATCACGCAAAGATGGCGCATGGTAGGACATGATGATATGCGGCAATTGTGCCGGTGCCTTGACGTTAATGCGCTTGATTCCTACTTGCTCCGGCTCAATAAAAATTCTGCGCGCCGGCAATTTATTTGCCGGTATCTTGCCGTAATATCGTTGCGCCAAAGCGAATACTTCACTTGCCTTAACATCTCCCGCAATCACGAGAACTGCGTTGTTTGGCGTATACCATGCCTTGTACCATTCTTGAGCGTCCGCTGCCGTCATAGCCTCCAAATCACTCATCCAGCCAATAACCGGATGTTGATATGGATGTTCCTGATAGGCTGCGGCCAACAGTTTTTCATCCACCAGTGAATGCGGCTCGTCGTCCGTACGCATACGACGCTCCTCCATTATCACTTTGATTTCCTTACTGAACTCTTCCGACGTTAATTGCAGGTTATGCATACGGTCAGATTCCAGTTGCATAGCCAAGGGCAGTTTTGATTTATGTAACTGTTGAAAATACGCCGTATAGTCGTAATTGGTGAAGGCATTCTCACGTCCTCCTGCCGCTGCGATGCGTTTTGAAAACTCTCCCGCAGGGACTGCTTTGGTGCCTTTAAACATCATGTGCTCCAGCACATGCGCAACGCCCGTTTTGCCGGTACGCTCATCTATACTGCCAGCCCTATACCAAATCTGCTGCACCAAAACAGGCGCCCGATGATCTTCGCTCACGACAACTTTTAATCCGTTGCTTAGCGTTTTTTCAAACACCTCGGCATGAGCGGTGAAACCGCCCAATAACAGCAACCCGCAAATAATATTCAATAATCGCATTCGCATATTTCTAGCCCAAGATAGGTCAATCAGAATAGAATAATAACGTCGGCGTAATGCCGCGTCCAAGAGCAGCTATTATCCTCTATTTTGATGTACCCAGACCACCTGCTAAAACGATCATATGTTCGGTTTTCTTAAACAATCAAACTCCGTAAATTCTCCCGAAAAATCCAATTGGCTTGGTCGCTTAAAAAGCGGATTATCCCGCACCGGTACTCAGCTTTCAGAATTACTCGGGCGCGGTGGCCGCATCGACGAGGATTTATTTGAGGAATTGGAAACCATTTTAATTTCTTCCGATGTCGGTATGGACGCTACCCGCTTGCTACTGGCTGACGTTCGTCGGCAAGTAAAAGAGCAAAAACTTACCGAACCAATTCAAGTCAAGGAGGCACTTGCCCATGCCCTTTATAAATTGCTCCAACCTCTCGCCCAACCTTTAATCGCCGAAGATCGCAAACCTTTTGTTATTTTATTATGCGGGGTTAACGGTGCCGGTAAAACCACCTCTATCGGTAAACTAGCCAAACATTTTCAAAGTCAGGGTAAATCTGTATTGCTTGCCGCGGGAGACACATTTCGTGCTGCCGCTCGTGAGCAATTGATGGAATGGGGTTCGCGCAATAATGTCACGGTTATTGCCCAGCAAAGTGGCGACGCCGCTGCTGTCATCTTCGATGCTATTCATGCTGCTCAAGCACGCGGCATTGATGTCGTTCTGGCAGATACGGCCGGACGACTGGCCACTCAGGCTCACCTCATGGAAGAAATCAAAAAGGTAAAGCGTGTTATTGCCAAAGCGCTTCCCGAAGCGCCTCACGAAGTTCTTTTGGTGCTTGATTCCAACACAGGCCAAAATGCGTTGAGTCAGGTCAAAGCCTTCGATGACGCTTTGGGTGTTACGGGCCTGATACTCACCAAGCTTGATGGCACTGCCAAGGGCGGGGTTATTGCCGCCATTGCCAAGGCTCATCCTATTCCGGTTAGATTTATCGGGGTAGGCGAAGGGCTGGATGATTTGCGCCCGTTTGCTGCGGAAGATTTTGTCACTGCATTATTGGGGACGGAGTCATGATCAAATTTAACCAAGTTTACAAGCGCTATCCCGGCGGGCATGAGGCACTGAAAAGTTTAAGTTTTGAAATTGCCGAGGGAGAAATGGTCTATCTTACCGGGCACTCCGGCGCCGGCAAAAGTACGTTGCTCAAACTCATCGCCGCCATAGAGCGCCCCACCAGCGGCAGTGCTATTGTCAGAGGGCAAAACATCAAATCTCTCAAAGCCGGTGCCCTGCCTTTTTTGCGCCGAAATCTGGGGCTTATTTTTCAGGATCACAAATTATTATTTGATCGCAGCGCGTTCGAGAACGTGTTGCTGCCCTTGCAAATCTGCGGTTTTGATCACCGCGAAAGTGCAAAACGTGTTCGTGCCGCTCTTGATAAAGTCGGGCTGCTTAAGCGCGAGAAAACGAATCCTATTGCTCTTTCCGGCGGGGAACAGCAACGCTTGTGTATCGCCCGGGCTATTGTTAATCGTCCCGCTATTCTGCTGGCCGACGAGCCCACCGGTAATCTGGATACTGAATATTCTTCTGAAATCATGCGGATATTCAAGTCATTTCATCAGGTTGGCGTCACCCTGCTTATCTCTACTCACGACGAGTCCATTCTCCGTCAATTTCCCGCACGGTCATTAGCGCTGAAATCCGGGAGCTTAGTCGCATGAAAAATATTATTCTCCATCACTTCCGCGTGATTCGTTATACCTTTCTACGTTTGCTTCATTCTCCGGGTGCCTCCCTGCTTAATCTTCTGGTCATTGGCATTGCATTAAGTTTGCCTGTCGGCGGCTATGTCTTACTCAAAAATATTCAAGGTATTTCGTCGCAAATGGCTGGCACACCTCAAATCAGCGCTTTCCTTGCCGCAAACACCACCCCGGATGAAATCACACACCTCAGCTCTCAGCTCAAAGAGCACGCCGCGATTGACCATATCGAATTTGTTCCCCGGGATTTAGCTTTAAAGCAATTACAACTTAGTACGGGCTTGTCGGATGTTACTGGCGGGTTAGCGCAAAATCCATTGCCTGATGCTTTTATAATTTATCCCGTCGCCATGGATGTCAAGAAACTGGAACTTTTGCGCGACGATCTCAAAACATGGTCAAAATTTGAACACGTGCAACTCGATTCTGCTTGGGCATATAAACTTGAGGCTCTACTCAAGTTTGGTCGTTTGCTTGTTTTAATTTTGGCTGCAATGTTTAGCTTTGCGCTTGTCGCCATTACCTTCAACACTATCCGCTTGCAAATTCTGACGCAGCGCGAAGAAATTGAAGTTTCAAAGCTCATTGGTGCCACCAACGGATTTATTCGTCGCCCTTTTTTATATTTCGGCCTGATTCAGGGATTGCTGGGTGGCATTGCTTCTTGGCTTATTATTGCTTTTTGTCTTCGATTACTTAATTACAGCCTTGCCGGACTCACGCAGTTGTATGCTACCAATTTCACCCTCGCCCATCTCTCATTCGGTGACAGCTTGTCTTTACTGGGGTTTTCCGCTTATTTAGGCTGGCTGGGCGCTTGGCTTTCAGTCTCTAATCATCTCTGGCAAATTGAACCCAGATAACCTCGATAGTCTGTGACCCAGAGCACTAGCACTCTAATGATGCGAGTGCTAGAATTGCTTCAGGAGGTTTCAAATTATGAGCTATAGCCTTTCGTTACCTATGCCATCAGCCGTTGGCAGCATTGATAGTTATATTACTTCCGTCAAACATTTTCCGGTGTTGACGCATGAAGAGGAATTGGACTTTGCTACCCGCTTTCGCCGCGACAACGATTTGGAAGCGGCACGCGCTCTGGTGCTATCGCATCTTCGTGTAGTCGTGAGCGTTGCGCGCGGTTACGCGGGTTATGGACTACCGCAAGCCGACTTGATTCAGGAAGGCAATGTTGGCCTGATGAAAGCAGTCAAACGCTTCGATCCGGATCGCGGTGTGCGTTTGGTTTCTTTCGCGCTGCATTGGATTCGCGCCGAGATTCATGAATATATTTTACGTAATTGGCGTTTGGTTAAAATTGCCACGACAAAATCGCAACGCAAACTGTTCTTTAACCTGCGCAGTATGAAGCAAGGACTCGAGACTCTCAGGCCGCAAGAAGTTTCCCGAATCGCACAGGAATTGAATGTAAGCGAACATGACGTGGTTGAAATGGAATCGCGTTTTGGCAATCATGAAATGTCGCTGGAGCCGGACTCGGCGGACGAAGAGCATAGTTATGCTCCGATCACCTACTTGGCCGCAGATCCCGAACTTGAACCTTCTCAGGTTCTTGAACGGGAAGAGATGGAAGCGCTTGAAACTACGGGTTTAAAAAATGCTTTAGAAAGCTTGGATGATCGCAGCCGCCGAATTATTCAGGCTCGTTGGCTGCATAACGACAGCGCGGCTACATTGCATGAACTGGCTGCTGAATTCAATGTATCAGCCGAGCGCATTCGCCAAATTGAGCAAAAAGCGATGGGCAAGATGCACGATGCTTTGCTTGCTTCACGCTAAAATTTCCAAGTAAGAAGGTAAAAAAGCCGTGGAAAATTTCCACGGCTTTTTTATTACTATTTCACAATTCTTAAATTAGGTTTGCCTGAAGGCGTCGGGCTATCCGGCGGCTCATCATTTTCCCCGGCTTTGTTTTCATCGGGGATAGTAAGCGTTGGTGAAGACTCATGTCCGTTAAATACCAGCCCTTGTCCGTTCTCTTTGGCAAATATTCCGATCACCGCTGAAACGGGCACCATGATTTGATGTGACACCCCGCCAAAACGTCCGCTACAACTAATGTCTTCATTTCCTATTTGCAGATGCCTGATAGCATCGGCACTGATATTCAGAACGATTTTGCCATCTTTCACATAGCTCTTCGGCACCTGAGTGTATTCGTCCACCTGCACGGCCAAATAGGGTGTCAGCCCACTGTCTGCACACCAATCGTATATCGCACGTATCAAATATGGCTTGGTGGACAGTTCACTCACTTACGCATCGCTTTTTCAGACGGAGTCATCGCCTCGCTGTAGGCCGGGCGGGAAAACAATCGTTCGGCATATTTCATTAATGGTGCAGCTTCTTTATCGAGCTGAATTCCGTAATGGTCCAAACGCCAAAGCAAGGGAGCGATAGCCACATCAAGCATGGAAAATTCATCCCCCAGCATATATTTTTGCTTGGTGAACACAGGCGAAATCTGTGTCAAATTTTCACGCACTGCCACTCTGGCTTTTTCCACATTCTTGGCCACACCGCTTTCCAATCCCTCGATATGGCAGAATAATTCCTGCTCAAAGCGATGCAAAAACAGGCGTGCCCGTGCTCGCATCACCGGGTCAGCCGGCATTAATTGCGGATGAGGAAAGCGCTCATCAATATATTCATTGATAATATTCGCTTCGTACAATATCAAATCCCGTTCAACCAGAACGGGAACTCTGTTATAGGGGTTCATTACGGCCAGATCTTCCGGCTTGTTGTAAACATCTACATCAATAACCTGAAAATCCATGCCCTTCTCAAACAAAACAAAACGGCAACGGTGACTATAAGGATCAGTCGTCCCCGAATAAAGTGTCATCATAGCGCGGCTCAACCTTTTATCAGGTGGTTGCGATGCATCGCTCCGCCGACCAATTTAAATCCAATGAATGCAACCACAGCTGAAACTCCTATTCCCCATACAATCGGGTAAGTACCTGTGCCATTGATACCAGCAACCCAATTGAATCTTTCAAAAATCGTACCGGTGATGATGCATCCTGCAACAGCCAAAATCACACTTGGCGTATGCCGGGACTTGCTCAAAGCCAATGTGCAAAACGGTATAACAAACTTTAGGAAGATCATAGACCACCACAGCACGCTGTAATCTCCATTTTGCATACCCATCACGCGATCCACTTCATCGCCAATATTACCGTACCATATAACGAGATATTGAGCAAAGAACGTGTACATCCACAGAAGCGTGAACGCCAACATCATTTGCGCCAAATAGTTGTATATGTATTCCTTTACCTGGTTTACCAGTTTATCACGTGTGTTCAACACATAGATCCAGATCACCAAAAACGACAAGAACATATTGAAATTACTGACAATGTTCTGCATACCATAAATAGCACTATGCCAGGATGGCTTCAAAGTCATCTCAAAATCCCAAGCTACCATTGTACCGTAAAGTACATAGAAGAATGGAATCCAGCACGCGATGCGGTGAAAACGTGCCGCGTCTTCCTCGCTGCGCTCGCTTACAGCCTGACGTTTGATGAAAAGCCATGACAGATACATCACAACCAACATCCCAACAATTTCACGCGTTGCCAACAATGGCACAGTATACCACCCCGGCATGTGTACGTCTTCCCCGTGCGTTATATGTCCTATCCAGGGGAAAGTATGTTCAGCGCCGAGCAGCAAAACAATCAGCAGCACAAAAGCCAGCGGGAACAAGGCGGCCAGTGAAGTCGCTATGTGACGAACTTCAAACCGCCATTTTGCCCCGACAAGATATAACACGGAACACAGCGCGACCCCGGCAAAAGACAGGGACAGCACCACCAAAAAATTAACGGATATTACCGCCCAGTTGCTATAAGAAATCATTCATTCACTCCCTTATTTCTTGGCTTCAGTTACAGCAGGTTGTGCTTTTTGCACCACATTGCGCACGTAGTTGACCACGTGCCAACGCTCGGTAGGGTTTAAATCGTTACCGTAAATCGGCATGATCGGCCCACCAAAGGTTATATGCCCCCAAATAAAACCATCCGTACGGTTTCTGGTTTGCTCCGCGGTTAAATCGTTGGGTTGTAATATAAATTTCTGCCCAACGTAACCATCACCCTTACCCAGCTTGCCGTGACAGGGGACGCAATAAATAGCAAACAGTTGCCCGCCCTTGGCAATTGATTTCTCATCCGCAGCGATTGGGTTTTTCAACTTTTCAGCCGCATCAGCATCCTTGACGTTGACCATTGTTCCTGGAACCGGCACAGAACGCGACGGAAATAGTGTCATGCCCGGATTGGCTGAATTGGGACTTTCTTGCGGCTTGGTGCTGACCTGATTTGCCATATCTTGCGACCATGGCCATGCTTGAGCCAAGGCTGGCGCCAACAATAAAACTGCTAAGGATAGTTTTTTCATTTCCCCGCCTCTTCCTGAATCTCTAACGCTTGATGCTTGGTAAAAATTGATTTGATCGTTACAACTGCTGCCTGATCGACTTTAACCAACAAGCCAATCTGATCTTCCGAAACTTTTGCGCTGTAAAGCTTCGACCGTCTGGCGGGCAAACCTGCGCAGACTAAAAAACCTAAAACCGTAATATATACGCCGCCCAAAATGAACATTTCATAGGTCAAAACCAGATCCGGCGGAATGGGTATAATCGGCTTGCCGCCTTTTAGCTGTGAAAAGAAATTTCCCTGCGAACCGGCAATCAAGGCAAACGCCGTGATACCGCCAAAAAGTGCCCCGAACAAAGTAAACCACTGCACGTTGGCAGAGCGTTCACCCAGCACACTTTCCACCTCGGGATGCTCAATGGGAGATTTCATGGTCAAGTCGTCAAAATTGAAGCCCTTGATCGTTGACGAGCGTAACTCTGAAACGGCGGCTTCGGCCTCATTGAAATTATTGAACAACGCAAGAATATGATGTTGGCTCATTAGTGTGCTCCCTTCTCTGCAAGCTCAGTAGCGTTTACCGCCAAGTTGCGCTCAGTGTGTTTCAACGCCAAGCTGCGGTGGTACACCATTTCCTTCACTTCGTACATGGAAACCGACGGGAACAGCTTGCAAAAACCCATAAACAGTAAGGTGAACCAGCCAAAGCTGCCGAACACAATGCCCCACTGAACCAAGGTGGGCCACTGGTTATTATCCCAAAGGTATGGGTAGTAGCCATGTGAGAAGGTCGGTGAAACGATCATCCAGCGTTCCAGCCACATACCAAGATTTAACAGCAGTGAGACGGCAAACATGACAGGAATATTAGTCTGCAAACGTTTGATCATCATCACAAACGGCACGACGGATCCGCAGAAATTCATCATCCACCAAAACGGCGCATAAATTCCAGTCGCCTTTTGGATCAGCACAGCTTTGGATGCTTCATCATGGCTGTACCAAACCGATGCGAACTCAACTGCATTCAGATAAGTCCAGACCATCGCGATCGCGAAGGTCAAACGCACGATTTTTTTCAGGATCGGCAGCGTCATGTATTCTTCAAATTTGAACACGTAACGCAAAATTACGAACAGCGTAATAATCGCGGCACAGCCGGAATACAAAGCTCCGGCCACGAAATACGGCGGGAATGAGGTTACATGCCAGCCTGGCTGTTGCGACATCGCGAAGTCTGATGCCACAATAGAGTGAACCGAGACAGCCAGAGGAATCAGAAAACACGCCACCGTTAGATAAGTCATACGGAAATTTCGCCATTGGCGATCCGTACCTTCCCACCCCAAAGACAGGACGGTATACAAACTCTTGCGCCAGCCAGGATGCAGGTGATCGCGGCAAATCGCCAAGTCGGGAATCATACCGATGAACAAGAAGATCACCGAGGAACTGAGATAGGTAAAGATCGCCATCGCGTCCCACAATAGTGGTGACTGGAAGTTAGGCCATACCCAACGTTCGCTCGGGTAAGGTATTGCGTAGTAGAACTGCCACAAACGCCCCAAGTGAACCATCACGAACAAGCCCGCAGTCATCAACGAGAATGTCGTCATCGCTTCGGCAAAGCGATAAATCGGCTTACGCCAGTCAGCATGCATCAGGTGCAAAATCGCCGACAACAGCGTGCCGGAGTGGCTCATACCGATCCAGAAGATGAAGGTGGCAATATACAAACCCCAAACTTGCGGGTTGTTCAAATTGGCTACGCCCATCCCTATCTGATATTGGTAAATTTCACAGCCCAAACCAACACCAAACATCGATAGCGCAATAACCAGAATCACCCAAAACAGCGGTCTTGGTGATTCCAAACTTTTGAGCACGTCACCGTTGATCTTTGCCCATTCTATGCTCTCGCGGATGTCTTTTTCCATTTTCACTTATCCTTTTACTTGTGCCTTAGATGGCGCTTTCACGAACACGCTCGAGATACATGACTGACGGATACGCACGCAGTTCTTCAAAAATGCGATACCCGCGCAAATCCGAACCGCCTTCCTGCTCATCCTTCGCCTGCACATCTTTCGCCGCCAACTCAACCTGCTGATGCGCCCACTTCTTGGCCACTTTTGACTCTGGCTCAACCAAATTCCCAAAGGTGATCGCACTGGTCGGGCATGCTTGTTGACAGGCGGTTTGCACCTCGCCGTCATGCACCAGACGGCCTTCGGTACGCGCATTGTTTTTCGCTCTTTCCAAACGTTGAACGCAGAAAGTGCATTTTTCCATCACACCTTTGCCGCGAACTGTTACATCCGGATTAAGTTGCTGGGTCATCTCTGCCGGCCATACATTGTCTGTAGTCGGATAGTCGTACCAGTTGAAATAACGCACTTTGAACGGGCAGTTTGCCGAGCAATAACGCGAACCGATACAGCGGTTGTACACCTGCGAGTTCAATCCATCCGCGGTGTGGTTGGTCGCACCAACCGGGCAAACCGTCTCGCAGGGTGCCGCTTCGCATTGCTGGCATAGCATGGGCATAAACTGCGCACCCTGATCGGGAAATTCGCGGCCATCGTCATCCCAGTAACGCTCGATGCGCATCCAATGCATTTGCTGTCCCGCATCGAATTTTTGCTTACCCACGACCGGTAAATTGTTTTCGGCATAACACGCCACGCTGCAGGCATTGCAACCACTGCAGGCGTCCAAATCGATGGCCATGGCCCACTTGTATTCCTCATGCGGCTTGTCATCCACCGGATGCATATGGCGGAATTTCGACCAATTTTCTAACATATTGGAAACGGACACTTTTTAAACCTCCCCCGAAAGTTCAACATCATCAGTCGAAACGCGCACGGCGATCTTTACACCTGCCTGGCTTCCCCCGACTGCGCCCTCATCTTTTACTATAAACACGCGTTTGCCAGTCTTGCTGATCTTTACGCGCGTTTCGTTGAGTGCCAACTCGCCGGTTTCTTTGTCGACGACTTGGTCCAGAATGCCAAACGCATTCACACCAACATCTTTAGCCCAGCGACCCAAAGCAACATGCCCATTGCCCAATGGGATGGAAACCGCATCCGGATGTATGCCCGGGAAAAGATATGCTTGAGCTTTGACTGATCCGCTGCGCGAAGTTACTTCGACGATATCCCCCTCGACGATTCCCAGTTTGGCTGCCGTTTTGGGATGCAACTCAACCCAGGAATCCCACACGATTGTTGTCAGCGGATCCGGCGATTCCTGCAACCAGGGTTGATTGGCGTGACGGCCGTCACGCAGACTTGCCGTGACTGACGGAATCAGATGCAACGGGTATCCGCTGTTTTCATCTGCAGGAGGCGGCAAAACTAAACCGGCAGCAGATGATTTGGCAGACAGATTATTTGACGACGCGGAAAACGGGACGATCCCATTGCTCAGCGTATTTGTCCAGAAAGTATCATCATCTTCTCCGGAACCGCCAAGCGCAGACTTATTCTTTACTACTGCACTGCGCAAGTAGGAATAAAAATCCTCGTAATCTTTGTATTCTTTTTCACGACGCTGCTTAAGCAAGGCCAACAGAATATCGCCCAAGCCTTTGGTATTCGGATGCAGTTTCTCCATCAAGGGCTGCTGAATACTCAACTGCGATGCTTCGCCCAAATATTCCGGCACCGAAGTACCCCAGTCTTCCAGGGCTGAGTCCAGTGGCAGAACCAAGTCTGCCTCTCTTGATGTTTCGTCGAGGTAATGTGCAAACGCAATTTTGAACGGTACCTTGCCCAAATTTTCTTTGAACTTAAGTGCAGTCGGGGCAGTAAATACCGGATTTGTGCCATAACTGAACAACACTTTAATTTTGCCGTTTGCCAAGCTGTCGTTCAAGGCTTGCACCGAGGAACGATTCCCCGTGGTGACCGCCACCTGAGGGAAAGGCACATTTGCAGGAGCCTCGATTGTCTTGCCGATATTACCCAACACGCGGTTCAGCAAGGCAATGGCTGCGGCATTTTGTGAACCATGCGCATATCCTTCTGCAGCAGAGCCGGTAATGACCAGACTCGGGCTACGCTCTTTCAGCAGAGCCGCCAGTTTTTCGATTTGCTCGGCCGGAACGCCAGTATCTTTGCTTACACGTTCTGAACTATAAGCCTTGCTTACGGCTGCAACATCAGCAGGCAAGCTCACACCGGAAGCCCCCAACGCATTGACAATTCCCAGCGCCAAAATCCCCTCTGTGCCCGGACGTATCACAATCCAGCGATCCGCATTGGCACCCGTCAGCGTCATTTTGGACTCAATTTGCACCAAAACTCCACGACCATTCTCATCCGCCTTGCGGAATTTGGCGTATTGCTGAGAGAAGTTTACCGGTGAAACCCACGCGCCCAAAAAGTCAGCCCCGAATGAAACGACCACTTTGGCTTTATCCAAACGCAAGCGTGGCATTTCCACGCCGTATGCTTTTTTATTCGCGGCCCGAACTACCGAAGGCGAGACAGCTTCGTAAGCGTAATGATTTTTCGAACCCAAAGCTTCCAGATAATTATTCAGCAATACTTTGACATGGCCGCTTAGTCCGCCGGTCAGGAAGGCGATTTCATCGCCTTTCACGCCGGAAAGCTTTTCATTAATCAGCCCCAATGCTTTGTCCCAGGCGATAACTTCACCTTTGTCGCCATTGCGCAGCAAAGGCTCGCGCACGCGATCAGGATTGTAATGCGCCTGCACACCGGCTTGCCCGAGGCCGCACAACTTGCCGTGGTTGATCACGGAATTGGGATTCCCTTCCAACTTCAGCACACGTCCTTCACGCAAGCGACCCGTAATATTGCAGCCCGCATCGCACTGCGCGCAGGTGGAATTAAAATACACGGAGATGCCTGGAATCGCGTACTCAGGCGGCTCCACGTAGGAAACAACCGTCTCAACTCCATCCTGAATTGAAGTGTTACCGCAACCGCTCAACGCGACTGCTGTACCACCCCACCCCAACACCTTCAGAAAATCTCGTCGATTAAAACTGTTTTCAATCATCACTAAACCCTCTTTGAAATCTTGATATGTAAACTCGCGATATTCACGGGCCGATTATTTGTGGCACTGCCAGCAATCGTTCGGGCCATGTGTCGTCTTGGTACCTGTCGCATCGACCGCATGGTCTTTTTCATGGCAACTTACGCACCATCCCATCGTGATCGGCTTTTGACGACGCGCGACCGTCATGGTTTTGATGTCTCCATGGCAATAGCCGCAAGCCTCTTGCACCGGTTTACCCTGTGCAAAGACAAAACGTTGAATATGGCGTTCGTGATTGAAGCGCACGAAATCCGGCAAGTCATGCACCTTTTTCCATGGGATAGGCTTCTTTGCTTCCCAGTATTCAAACAACTTCTGAATACGGGGGGTATCTCTTACAGAAGGAAGATTCTGATGGCAGCCGATACATTTCCGCAGGGGCGGAATACCCGACACCATGCTGCGCCGGGCATAGGTATGGCAATACATACAGTTGATCTCCATACCGCCTTTTGCAGCAACTGACGGATCTGCCGCATCGGCCGGATCACGGTTACCTGCATGACGGTTGTGTGGGAACTCGATAGGCTGCTCTATTACCGGACCCAAATCGTCCTCAGTGGTAATAGATGGCCGCGCATCAGCAGCATGACAAGCGACATTGGCGAATAGCCCGACAAGCAAAAAAAACAATTGTAAGAAACGGTGCATCGTATGTGGCTCCCCCAACAAAACAATTTAGACTACCGACAAAATTGATGCCGGCATTGCATTACTACGGGTGAAACGGATTTGATTTTTATATACGGTGAAATCGTTTTTTTATTTTTTAATAATTATTATTAATTTTTCCGATCCTACATCGACCAGATTGACGACTCGGGACGAATAATGTCTAGGTTAAAAAATAATGTCAACACTACTTCGCTAACATTATTTTTTTCATCTCTTAAAAAGACTATGGGTCAATGTGTTACAGCATTTACTAATATTGGCTCCATAAACCCTTAATTTAAGAAGGGTCTATAAAATCGTATAGTTAGCGCCAATATCGCGTGACACTATCTTCTTGGTAAACTACGCGGCACAACTTCAATCCCCCACCCAGAATGAACGAAGAACAAACAGTACTTGAATTTTTCTCACGCGATGAAAACCTTTCCCTTGCTCTGATTGCCGCAGAGCATTTGGACAACATACGGTTGCAACATAACAATCGTTTTTGGAACACACTACATGAGCACCTGAATGCACTTCTCACGCAGCAAGAACTGCCGTGGCGTGCCGAACTTACAGAGGATCGAAATAGCGAAGGCAATCTTGTCGGACTTCATCTGGAGCCTCACACTCAACAGCGTTCATTCTTGAGGCCGTTTATGGAACAGCAGCTCATGGAAAACAGTTACCGGATCTATTACGGATTAATGTGGAACGCTACTACCGAGCCTGCACAAATTAAATTGCCAGCCGTTGAATCGCTGCGAACACGCATGGCTGCAGTCGGATTTAAAGACAGCGACAGCTTCCTCGCATGGCAATGGTCCCCGTGGTTTCCACGCCGCAAAGACTTTCTGCTGCGTTACTCGAACAAGCGAGATGAACTATTGAAAGAGGTGATGCAACCCTGGCAAGCTCTGCTGCAAGAATTTGGAAATCAACTCCTCATGGCGAATGTTGCATTGAAGGAAACGCCGCAAAGCGCGGCTATTTCACTGGATCAACTACATCAGAAAACGAAACGATAAAAATCGAATTCTCATTGTCGGGCACAGGCTCTCCTTTGTAAATTTCTCGAAAATTTCCCGGCAATCCTAAAGATTTCTCCAATGACGCCGATAACCTGAATAACCGCGGTTAATGTGGCTCGTTAAAGCTCAGACCAACGGTGACGGCTAAACAAGCCGAGGTTTTCTAACTGAGTCAAAAGGAGTATTAAAATGCCCTCATATATCAATACCAACCTACCGTCGCTGAATGCGCAACGCAACTTGAATTCATCCCAGGGCGCTTTGCACACTTCATTGCAACGCTTGTCTTCGGGCTTGCGTGTCAACAGCGCCAAGGACGATGCCGCCGGGATGGCCATTGCCTCCCGTATGGAAAGCCAGATTCGCGGTTTGAATCAGGCTGTACGCAACGCCAGCGACGGTATCTCGCTTGCGCAAACCGCTGAAGGTGCCTTGGGTGCCATTCAATCGAATATGGCTCGCATGCGTGAACTGGCCGTGCAAGGTGCCAACGCGACATCGAATTCGGATATCGCTTCGATCAATGCCGAGTTTACCCAGCTCAACGCTGAAAATGCGCGTGTTGTTCAGGCCACTTCGTTCAACAACATTCAATTGTTGTCTCAACCGGTGAGCCAAGTATTCCAAATTGGTGCGAACAGTGTGACCGGTGTTGATAGTATCGCGGTAACCACAACTGCCGCGATTGCGCCTCTGTCGACTTCATTGGGAAACACTTCGGCATCGGCACAGGCCGAAATTGCGAAACTGGATACGGACATTGCCAACGTGGCAGCGGCACGTGCCACCTACGGTGCCGTACAGTCACGTTTTGAGTCGATCATTAACAACGTGCAGATTGCCTCGGAAAACCAGACCGCGGCCCGCAGCCGTATCATGGATACCGACTTTGCCGCAGAAACAGCCAGCTTGACCCGTGCCCAAATTCTGCAACAGGCAGGTACGGCGATGTTGGCGCAAGCGAACCAATCCCCAAATAGCGTATTAACATTATTGCGCTAATAATAAAGTAGTAAATAGTTGACTCAACCGACAGTGAAAACTGTCGGTTTTTTCAACAACACTGGTTAGGCGTAGGAACTGTAAAACAGGTTACGAGCACGAGCGCGGCACCAAACAAATCAACCTTTAAGACCAAGGGCGCATTAGCATTTATTGCTTAGCCGCCTTCAGTAGTGTCCGGTTAAAAGTCGAACAAATTTAGTTGGTTAGAAATGTCTGTCTGATCTTGGAACTGTCCAAAGGCCGCGAGGGCTTGAGACAACTGGGTTTTCTCAAAAACAGACACCGATAAAATCTGTAGCAAAGAGTATAGAGAGGCATCAAGTTGAAGCTCCTTTTTGACAATAGCGATCAGTACGTAAGTGGAGACAGCGCACCAGATTTGCGTTTTCACTGCGTTCTCGCTGTTGCCGATGAAACGCTTGATGCGCAGGTGCTGCTTGATCCACTTGAAGAACAACTCGACTTGCCAGCGACTCTTGTACAGAGCGGCAATCGTCAGTGCGGGCAACGCGGTGTTGTTGGTCAGGAATACCAACGTCTTTCCAGACTCCGGGTCTTTGAAGCGAATGCGCCGCAACTGCTCGGGATAGTCCTGCGCGATGTAAAAACCGTTCAGCATGATGCGCTGGTCGCAAATGATGCCTGTACTCCTGTCGACCGGCATCGAGTACACCCTGTGTGCATCCATGCCGCGTTTGGAACGAGTCACGAAGAATGCTCCGGTCTGATGAAGGGCAAACAGACGGGCGAAATCCAGATACCCTCGATCTATCACATAGAACGCACCTGCCTCGAAGGACAGCATATCCAGCACGTTGACCTCGTGCATCTTGCCGTCCGAGATATGAATGAAGGCTGGAATATTGCCGCGAAGATCGAGCAGCGTATGCAATTTGACGGCGGCCTTGGCGGTGCGAAACGGCGCCCATGGAAACAGAGAAAGACACAAGTCTATGGTCGTCGCATCCAGCGCGTAGACGGTGTTGTCGAGATCGACACCAAAGCTGTCGTTGCAGTAAAGCTTGCGCGCTCGTCGGATAAGCAACGCGGCCAAGTCTTCCCAAATGCGCCAGTCGCGCCCTTCGTTGGCATCGGCCAGCGTCGAGCGTTTTACTGCCGAGCGAAAACCCATGCCATACAACTTCGTCTGATTCGCCAGCAAACATGTTTCGATATCGCGCAGGCTCTCTCTGTATGTCAGTTGCGCGAAGGCCATGGCGCGGAATTGCTCGGTGCAAGCCAGACTGCGCACTCTGGAATCTCCGCCATAGCGTGCCACGATGCGAGCGAAGCTGGTCCATGGAACGAACTCCATGATCTGCGCGAACAGCGTCTTGCCCATGTTCATAGCTTACCTCCAAAGAAATCAATCTCTGGAAGTTACTTGAACGGGAATATAGGTAAACTGATTTCAAATCGGCACCAAAATAAATTGTTCTGTAACCCGCGCCAATACTCAATCTTGGCGCGGGAATTTGTAAGTTAACCGGACACTACTGAGCCGCCTTCAAATTTAACGCTTGTGCATGAATCTCGCCGTTTTTGACGCATTGCCGCATTGCCGCAATGACTCAGCAGACGGGCTATTAGGGTCTTGTTGCAAGGTACATTCGCACATGCAAGCCGAGGCGCGGTTGCAACCTGTGAAATCCTTGGCTTTGACGTTTTTGGCATTGCAAGTGGCTTGCAGGGCTGCGCATTGATGGTTGCAGATGCGGGCGATTTTCTGATTTTTTTGGTTTTCTTGTAGCAACCTTTCTTGGTCTGTTATTTTTTGCGCGGCAATTTCTCCTCCCCACACCATCAGCGTACATCCCAGCAGGAAAAATACGCCCAGCATCCATCTGTAGCGGGCGAAGGCTTTGCCGAGCATTTTGCGCCAGGTCATCCTGTTTGAGCTTTCTCCCACCTTGAAACTCAGCAGTCCATCAGTTCCGGATTTTGCTTGCAAGCGGTCACACGCATCGACACATTCACCGCAGTCAACACAGGTGTCGGTTATCTTAATGTTGGTCGGCTGGATATTGGTTATACAGGTTGTGGCGCAGTAATTGCATTTTTCGCAAGCTGCTGAACGTGAGGCATCATAGGATATATGAAGCGCATCCCTGCTCCTGAAAAACCTTAGCCAGACGCGATAGATGCAGGGATAGTCGCAATATAGATAACGTACCGTGGCAATGTCTATAAAAATGAAGAAGGTCGTCATCCAGAACATAACGATCATGCTCGGTTGCCGGATTTTTTCACCCGTGATGAAAGTCCACATATCGCTACGCGTATAAAAAAACATCAGGAAGAAGCACGCCAATACCGCCGAGGCCGCGACAAAACTTAATCCTAATAACAGCCAGTTAGTTGCCTTATTTTTGGATGCCGCGACGACCATACCGGGGCCGTCTATGCGAACGTCGGCTCGCTTTCCCAACAGCTTATGGGTTAGGCCGTCAGAGAATTCCGCAAACAGGTTTTGCGGACAGGCCCATCCGCAAAATACTGAACCAACGGTCATATAAGTGATGACGGGGACGATGCAAAGTACAATAAGCAGCCCGACAAGGAAGACATAATTCGTCCACTCGACCTGAAGATCCTTGATAAAGAAACTTGCGGTAGCAAAATCGATTCTAAATAATCCAAGAGTGGGAATCAGAATGATCAGCAGCAACATGCCAATTTGAGTGCTTCTTCTTTTCCAATGAAATCGCGGTTTGAATTGCGTTATGTTTATAGTTTTCCCCATTTCCTGCCCCCACCCTGAAATTATTTGTAATAGTTGACTACATATATTGTGCTTACGTTATAGAGCAGTTGCCGTACAGAGAATATACAGTAATCAATTTTCATGTCGATACTGTACCGGCACAAATACCATGCCAATTTTAAAGCGCTGAAATTGAAAAAATATGAGCCGGATGTATTGACGAAGATTGACTACCTAAAGCAAAAAACAAGTGCCCGGCAGTTTTTTGCCATCCGGTTTGGAACCGGCAGTCATGCACTATTGCCACCGACTATTCTTGACAGGATTTCAAAAGTTGCTTCATTTTCGCAATGCGCCACATTGAACCTCAGCCACTGAGATGGTTCTTGATGGGGTCGAAATACATTTCCGGGCGCAAGCATGACGCCTTCCCTTGCAGCTTGCGCTGCCAGAGTGTCCATATTGATTCCATCGTTTAACTTTACCCAGATGAACATGCCTCCTTCAGGTTCGAGGTAGATGGCAAAGCCCATTTTTTCGAGACGAGCTATGGTGGCAGAGCGAATTTCCTGCAAGCGGAGGCGCAGTTTATCGAGGTGCTTGCGGTAATGCCCGCCGGAAAGGAGTTGGTAAATGATTCGCTCACTTACTTCCGAAGTGGTGAGGCCGGTCAGCAATTTCATGTCGCATAAGCTGGCGGCCAATTCCTTCTTGCAGGCAAAGTAGCCCACCCTGAGGCTGGCGGAGAGCGTCTTGGAGAAGCTGCTGACGTAGATGACTCTATCCAGTTGGTCTAACGTAGCCAAGCGGGTAATTTTTGAGGGATGGAAGTCGCCGTAGATGTCGTCCTCGACCAGAATCATGTCGTATTTCTCTGCCAATTGCAGCATTCGATACGCCACGCTCTGGCTGATACTGACCCCGGTTGGATTGTGCAATACCGTATTAGTGAAGAAGATACGCGGACGGTGTTCCTTGATCAAGCCTTCCATGGTGGGAATGTCCGGACCATCATGGTTCCAGGGCACGCCTACGATTTTTGCACCGAAAGATTTTAGTCCGCCGAATAGTATGAAAAATCCGGGGTCGTCCACCAGCACCGTATCGCCGGGTTGCACGAAGTAGCGAGTGATGAGATCCATCGCGTGGGTAACGCCGGAGGTCAGAACGATCTGCGTGGTCTCGGCTGAAACACCGATAGCGGACAGTTTACCTTGCAGTAACTCCCTTAACGGCTGGTAGCCTGCGGGAGTTCCATACGCAGTGAAGAACTCACCATGTTTTAGTGAAAGCTGTCGCAGCGATTTCTGGATGCCGGTTTCTTCCATCCAGGATGCCGGTAGCCACCAGGCTCCGGGCATGGTCTTGCTGGTGCGATCCTCCAACGCATTGCGCAAAAGCCAAGCCACATCTATAGAATCGTCCAGTTTGCCGATCTCGGTAGTTGCGCGCGGCTTGGGGCGAGCCGATACATAGAAACCTGACCCCAACTTTGAATTAAGGTAGCCCATTGCTACCAGCCTGTCGTATGCTTGTACAACAGTGAAACGGCTTATGTCATGATCGCTGGCGAAATTGCGAATAGAGGGCATCCGTGTGCCACTTCTAATCGCCCGATTGTCGATTAATGCCTTGATACCATGTGTAATTTGATGGATCAACGGTAAAGAATCATTTGGGTCTAGTCTAATAATTGTCATGGTATGTGAACCAGTCCAGTATCAATATCAATTTCTCGAACTGTGCCTGTATTGTCGATAAATCGTTATGTACAGTATTAACCATAAATTTTCAAGAAATGAAGAGTAGACAAGCTCGTGTGCCTGTAAATATAAATAGAGTAATCCGTGCTTAACAATAAAATAGGGAGCAACAAAATGAGTCTCGTAGCCCAATACTTCGCAATCGGAATGCTACTCGGTATCTGTATATTTTTTCTATGCGCCTACTTGGGGTGGATTGATAAACTAATTGCTTCAGCAGACCGCTGGTTTAGTTAATCACAGTAGTTTTTATTCGCGAGATTATTTTATATTTTCTTCTGTCGGCGGCGGCTTAATTTCACATTTAGACAAGGCCAATATCTACTGGCTTTTCATCAGGGAACACTGAAGCAATTTGCATTGGCGACAAATCAAACAGGCGGCCCAGCAATCCTCCTAAAATAGCACGGTAGTTATTGAGAACCGGGAAGTCACGGTTTTCGAACAGATTCGATTGACTGACAGCGATCTGCTCACCCATAACACGGCCACCCTTAACTTTGCCACCCAACACCCAGTAGACGGTGCCATGGCCGTGATCCGTTCCTTTGTTTCCATTTTCCCGAAACGTTCGACCAAATTCGCTGATTACCACGACTACCGTATCTTGCCAGCGCGAGCCTATCTCCTCATGAAATGCGGCCAAGCCGCGTCCCAACTCGTCGAAACGGTTTGCCAGATAACCACTTCCTCCGCCCTCTCCGATATGAGTATCCCAGCCGCCGATGTCAACAAAACCAATACTGTATTTGTCTTTCATCAATGTGGCAATGCGACGCGCTTCCAGTTCAAAACCTTTGGCAGTAACCGCATTGCGGCTGGCCGTATCCATCTGCGCTGTCATTTCTTTGAGTATTTCTTCCTTGACATCGAACCCCTCCAGGACTGGCTTTGCCAGCGCACTGTCCTGATACATGGAAGCAATGATCTTGGTTTGACGCGGATCAAGCCCCGGTTTGTCCAGTTGCCGAAGTGCCATATTGGGTATCTCAGTATCCCCGCGAAAAATGAGTGGCAACTGATCGGTAAAAGAAATAGGTTTGTTTCCGCTTAGCACCGTAGCCAGGCGATTCAGAAAGCCGGATTGGTAGTTGCGGCTTGCATTATTCAGTTGTCCAAGCTCAATACTATCTTGCGTCTCGAAGTGACTACGCGACAAATCTTCGGTTCCGGCAAAGGGAATAAATGCCACCTGCTGATTTTGAAATAGCGGATAAATATTTTCCTGAAGAGCCGGATGAAGACCCCAATTACTATCGATGGCAAGCGCTGCATGTGCATCGACGCCGGGTTTCGCAATAGCAATATTAGGTCGGGACTCATAATAAAAGGAACTGGATATGGGAATGAGCAGGTTGGCGGCATCGTATCCACCACGCAGAAAAACAAGCAGAAATTTGGTATTGCCAGATGGCACCGCTAACAATTGGCCCGAATATGCCATGAACGGCAAAGCCGTGAGTGTCTTTAATGTTTGACGACGATCCATGGTTAGCCTCTTTATCGGTGCATAAACTCAGGCGACGCCAAGAGATAGATATTCCACTCCTGCGGTGATACTGCCTGATCGAGCGCAGCTATTGTGCTCGCTCCCAGCGTGGCTTGCCAGGATTGATAATAGAGCGCATTAGCCAATTGTGGGAATGCTGCCCGCTCGTTGATTTGCGGGCTGTCGGTGCGAAAAAGACCCGCATTGCCGCTACCAATTGCTTTGGCAATTTCGAAGCGTGTCGCCATCTGACCGGAACTCGCCCAGGCAGTTTGAGTGAGTGGATAACCATCCGGAGTTTGGTGACCATAGATTTGCTCACCCATGCGGTTCAGCCAATTGATCATCGGTCCGGCATTCAAAATAGTTTTGTCATCGTAGGCCAATCGCACGGCTGAAACCACATAATGAATCGGGTCCTTGAATTTGTGTCCGAGTGAGGCACTAAACTCGGGCGACTTGAATAGTGTTCTCAAAACCTCGTTGATCTGTCCATCTGAAGACAAGAAGGTCTGCGCCATGCGTTCGATCAGCGCATTGGAGGGCGTGTCACCAACAAAGTACATGGCCAGTTTGCGGCTGATAAAGTGCGCTGTAGCCGAGTGATGCGCGAGGATATCCAGAACCTCATTTATCTCAGCCAGGCCTCGACCATGCACTTGCCTGCCGAGAAATACCTTGTCGCCATAATCATGGCGGTTAGGATTGAACTCAAAAAGGCCATCGCGAACATACTGATCTTGCAAACCCTTTTTCACGCCGGGCTTGTTGTTTGTAAGGTTCACCCCCAAGCCGGTCAATATCCGCGCCAGCTCTTGAACGTCACGCTGACTGTAGCCGCCCTCTACACCCAGGGTGTGTAGTTCCATCAACTCTCTGGCGTAATTCTCGTTGATGTGGCCCAGCGCATTTTGCTCGTTGTCGAGATAGATCAACATCGCCGGATGACGGGAAGTGACTTCGAGAAGATCGCGAAAGCGCCCCAAAGAGTGCGCACGAATTTTGTCTTCGTAGTCACCCACCATAGTACGCAAATTATTTTTTGCCTGAAGAACAGAGAAATGATTCATCCAGAACCACGTCATTTGCTCTTGCAGTTGTTGCGGTGAATAAAGGTCCCGCAAAAGCGAACGCGTGGCAGCCTCTTTGGCAAGTTGGTTCAGGTGCTGCTGGTAGCTCTGTTGCGCTGCCTTTTTCTCGTCGTCATTCGCAATTGAGTCGGCTGATTTACGTTGAAGCTCGCATTCTGTAATCAGTTGCTCAAGGCTTTCCCGGCTGATTTGCATGGCGTTCAACTGGGTTTGAACGGCATCGGGCAAAGGCGCTTTCGGATCGGGCTGCAATTGCATGTCAAGGTAATGTTCCACCCCTTCATCTTTGAGTTGATGCATCGCATTGGTATTGGCACCCCAGGTCACCCTGTTAAGTAGCTGGATTTGATCCGAGTGGAACTCTTTGGGCCAGGGAATTGAAGTGTTGCCATGCGCAGGTGAATTTGTACAGCCTGCCATCAGCAGGCTACCAAAAGTACAAATAGTGTACAAAAATATATTTTGCAGATGTATCACAAATTGATCTTCTGAAATGTTGAGTATTTAATGCTCCACCCGCAACGAATTCGCAGCACGGCCTCGTGTTCGATCATGCATTCAGGCAGAACTAATATGAACCCTTCTCTGCATCGTGGATCGCATTTTGCATCGCGCGGATTGCTTCGTCCATAGAATTAAGAAATATACGTGCAAGTAATCCGGCAATCTCCGTCAACTTTTGTTTTTTACAAATTCAAGAGAGCCTTGTCGAACCATGCCTGGAAGATATTAAAAATTCAATGCGTCACCAAACAAGTCCCTCGACAGGCTCCGTGCAACCCAATCATTTCTGCCACAGAATATGTGTTTCTTCCAGCGGAATAATCACACCCTCGTGACAAGGAATAAGCCGCGCCGTATAGTCAGACGCGGGACGCAATGCAGCAACTTCAGCACGATAGGCAAAGCTATTGCCCGCCCCCAGCAGTTGCCTTGCCCTTTTCATTTCTATGCGCTCTGCGGCATTTCCATTTATGCCATCTGCGTAGAGCTCAGCCCTTACTGTTTCCGGATCGAGGCTATCAAGATATATCTGTAATTCAAATATGTTGATTTCACCCGCGCTTTCAATTTTCACTTCGCCGAAGCGGATAGTGCCCCATTTTTGTTCCAGCTCGCGGCTCGAATTCACTACTTGCGCAGCGATCTTGCCCTGATTGGCGCTGCGCTGGCGGTAGGCCATTGCTGCCGGCAGGTAATATTTTTCAGTATATTCACGCACCGCGCGGCCGCTGGAATACTGGGGCGTCAATTGCGCCATGCTTTCTCTTATTCTGTTTACCCAGGCAGTGGGAATCCCCTGTTCATTTCGGGCGTAGTACTCCGGTATGATTTCGCGTTCAAGCAGGTCATAAAGCTCGTTCGCTTCATGCGCATCCCATGCCGGATCATCGCCATGTTCTTTGCCGTCACCCAATGCCCATCCGACTTCCGGTGTGTACGCTTCCGCCCACCATCCGTCCAACTCTGATAAATTGAGGCCGCCATTAACCAACACCTTCATGCCGCTTGTACCACACGCCTCCCAAGGGCGACGAGGTGTGTTGATCCATAAATCGACGCCCTGCACCATATACTCGCTCAGGAGCATGTTGTAGTCGCTCAGGAAAATGACGTGGCGGCGGATCTCGGGTCGTCTGATGAATTGCATCCATTGGCGGATGAGTTCTTTCCCCGGCAAATCCGAGGGATGCGCTTTGCCTGCCAAAATGAGCTGCACCGGCCTTAATGGATTGGTCAACAGTCTCATCAGTCGCTCCGGGTCGTGTAACAGCAAATTGGGTCGCTTGTAAGTGGCGAAACGCCGCGCAAATCCCAGAGTCAATACATTCGGATCAAATATATGCTGCACCTGTTTCAACTCTTCGGGAGAAGTGCCTCTTGCAGCCATTTGTTTTTCCAAACGCCTCTGGACAAAATCCACAAAAGATTGACTGGCAGCAATCCGAAATTGCCAAATTTTTGTGTCGGAAACCCGGCGCATATTCTGCCCCATGATTTCCGCCGTTCCCAGCCAACGGTCTTTGCCGCACGCTTCCGTCCAAAGCTCATCCGCTTCTTCAGAATCCCAAGTCGGCATATGAACTCCGTTGGTCACGTACCCCACCGGAATTTCTTCATGCGGATAGTTTGGGAAAAGCGGCTCAAACAGATGCCGGCTAACCTTTGCGTGCAGACGACTCACACCATTCACTGCCCCGCTGCCGCGTATTGCAAGATAGGCCATGTTGAAGGGTTCTGTGGCATCTTTGGGATTCCTGCGCCCCAGCGCCAGCAGTTGGTCCAGTGATATACCCAGCTTGTTTGTATGCTTGCCGAGATATTGCTCAATGAGTGCCGGTGAAAAACGATCAAAGCCCGCATCCACTGCCGTATGTGTTGTAAACAGGTTGCCCACTCTTGTTGCGGCCAGCGCCACGTCAAACGGTTGCCCCGTTTCCCCCATAAATTCCCGTGCCCGCTCCAGCACCGCAAAAGCAGCGTGGCCTTCATTCAGGTGGCAGACTTCCGGTTGCAATCCCAGAGCGCGAAGCAAGCGCCAACCACCCACGCCAAGAACCATTTCCTGCTTCAGCCGCAACTCCGCTCCACCCCCGTATAACTCACTGGTAATCCCGCGTTGCGTCGGCGTATTTGCAACATCATTGCTGTCCAGCAGGTACAACGTCACCCGGCCGACTTGAACCTGCCAGGCACGCAGCCATAGCGAAGAACCCGATAGCAAAACCTCAAGACGCAACCACTCGCCATTTGCTTTGCGCAACGGAGTAATCGGCAATTGTCCCGGATCGTTATACGGATACAGCGCTTGTTGCACGCCATCTCTGTCTATGAGTTGGCGAAAGTATCCCTGCTGGTAAAGCAATCCCACTCCAACCACGGGTACGCCCAAATCGCTGGCAGCCTTGAGTTGATCACCTGCGACGTTGCCTAACCCGCCCGAATAAATAGGCAAGGCATCACTCAACATAAATTCCATACAAAAATACGCAATACATTTCAATGGCGATTGCGGATGCGCTTGTTGAAACCAGGCGGGGGCATCTTCAACCCGCTTTTTGATCTGAATAAAAGCATCAATTTTTTTACGAAAATTCGGATCGGCAAGTTCGCTTCGCAACTTCTCCCGGGAAACCGTCTGTAGCACATCACAGGGATGATGCGTCAGATCCCACAGCACCGGATCAAGATGACGCCAAATTTCATCACTGGCATGATTCCATGACCAGCGCATATCCAGGGCAAGATCGACCAAAGATTCCAAACCTTCCACATCTGCGGGTAGTAAGTTATATAGAGGATGATTGGTAGAAACTTTAAGCTGAACTGGATTCATTTTGTCTCTTTCACAAGAACAGGGTTATGCCAACTTCCGCTTGCCTGAATGAGCGCATCAGCCGCTTTCGGGCCCCAACTGCCGCGTATATAAGATTGAGTCGGATTGCGGTTAGTCAACACGGGATCTACTACCGCCCAGGCGGCCTCGACAGTATCTTCACGCGTGAAAAGTGCGCTGTCGCCCGCCATGGCATCTGCCAACAATCGCTCATAGGGTGAATCTTCGCCCGGTTGTTCATCAAGCAAATACAGCTCATGCTGATCGCCGACAAACTCTTTACCTGCACGCTTCACGCGCGCGGCAAGCGCGACAGCAGAATTGGGCGACAGCCGGAAGCGTACATAATTTGCGCGCCCCGTTCCCGGTGCCGAATCGTCAAACAACCGTTGCGGTGGTGCTTTTAATTCAACCATAACTTCTGCCGCCGTTTCAGCCAGACATTTTCCGGAACGCAAATACCATGGCACTCCCTGCCAGCGCCACGAATCTATAAACAACCTCAGCGCGCAGAATGTCTCTACATCAGAGTCTTTCGCCACCCCTGGCTCGTGCAAGTAACCCTCGTACTGACCTCGCACCACATCATCGGGATGCAATGGACGCATCGCTTGAAACACTTTGGCTTTTTCATTGTGTACAGCGCCATAGCCCTGAAAGGCCGGTGGCTCCATCGCCAGCAGCGCAACAATTTGAAACAGGTGGTTTTGAACAACGTCTCTTAGACAGCCCGTATTTTCATAAAATACGCCGCGATCCTTAACGCCAAATTCTTCGGCCAGTGTGATTTGTACACTTTCCACACAATTGCGATTCCAAATCGGCTCAAGAAAAGAGTTGGCGAAACGAAAATACAGAATATTCATGATCGCCTCCTTACCAAGATAGTGGTCAATGCGAAAGATTCGGTCTTCCGGAAACACTGACAACGCTATACGGTTAAGTTCGCGCGCAGAAGCCAAGTCTCGCCCGAATGGCTTTTCCACGATAAGGCGCGCTTTGGCGACCAGCGCAGCCTCGCCGAGTCCATTGATAACCGTCGCGAACATTACGGGTGGTATTGCCAAATAATACGCCGGATATTTCGCGTTGCCCAAGGCGAGTTTGAGTGCGTTAAATGTATCTGAATTATTATAGTCTCCGCTCACATACCGGAGTTGGGACAGAAGGTGTTCGAGAGCATCTGAATCGTCAATTTTACCGGCTTCGGTAATGCTGTCCGTCGCGTGCTGTCGCAATTGTGCGTGGCTCCAACTGCGTCCGGCCACACCAACCACCGGGAAATTGAGCACGCCACGTTTGGCCATTCCGTATAGCGCGGGGAAAATCATTTTGTGTGCAAGATCACCGGTCACGCCAAAGATAACAAGCGCATCTGCCGTCGCATTGTGACTCTGGTTATTTTTCGTTTTGATCATCGTATTTAACTTTCACGCCTATGTTTCAAGCCAAATTAATACACCGATATCATACTCGCCGTTGATTTCAACTGCATTGGCAGGAATGCAAATTTTGCCTTGGGATTTGACAATTGAATTGCCAAAATAATTCATTGGCGCGGTCACTGTTCGTACGTAGACGCACAGAACTATTGGACGACAAACTGAAAGTGTCGGTTACGACTTTGATTGAGTTTGTTGTTGCGGGATGCTATATGTAAACGTATTTTAAACCGGATTGTCCTGATCGAAAAAATGATGCTCAATTCCAAATTGATTTGCCAGATGCTCGCCCAATGCCTGCACCCCGTACCGCTCGGTTGCATGGTGTCCGGCGGCAATAAATGCGACGCCGGCTTCCTGTGCGACATGCACGTTTTGTTCTGAAATTTCGCCGGTTAAAAAAGCATTCACACCCAGCGCCAGCGCCAGTTCAAAATAGCTTTGCCCGCCCCCGCTGCACCAGGCGATTTTCGAGATATTCGCATTCGATATTCCGATAAATTGCGGGGTGCGCTGTAATGTGTACCCGACATGGTTGACCAGTTGCTGTAAAGTCTGCTGCCGATCCAGCACGCCGTAACTGGCAATGTCCTGCTCCCCAAAATGCCCCTGAATAGTAAAGCCCAGTTTCTCGGCGAGTTGCGCGTTGTTTCCCAATTCCGCATGCGCATCCAACGGCAAATGATATGCCAACAGACTCACGTCCCGTTGCAATAAATGCGCAATACGCGACTTTTTGGTGCCGATGATACACAAGTCTTCGCCGCGCCAAAAATAGCCGTGATGCACGATAATGGCATCCGCCCCCCAAGCCGTTGCGGCCTCAAGCACTGCCAGTGACGCAGTGACGCCGGTGGCAATGCGCCGCACCTCGGCCCGCCCTTCAATTTGCATACCATTTGGGCAATAATCACGAAAACGGCTGACGGCGAGCAAGGTTCCGATATAATCACGCAATTCATTTAACTGCATTCGATTCGTCTCCTTACAATTTACGAGTCCATCATATCATGCGCAAATTCTGGCTATTGTTTGCCCAAGCAACCACGATCGGTCTGGCAGCGTTATTTATTATACAAACTCTCCGTCCGACACTGCTGCCTAATGCGGCTCGTAACGGAGTCGTCACGCTCTACGAAAACAACAACGAAAATAATGTCAATAGTGGCCAGATTCCTGCCGCCGGTTTCAGCGCGGCAGCGCAAAAAGTAATGCCATCAGTGGTCAATATTTACACTAGCAACGAAGTAAAGGCTCAAGCTCAACCTTTCAATAATGACCCTAGGTTCCGTTTCTTTTTTGGCGACCAGTTTGATGACAACGCCCCGCAACAAAGTTCGAGTCTTGGCTCCGGTGTCATTGTCAGCCATGACGGCTATATCCTCACCAACCATCACGTTATCGAGGGTGCCGATCAGATTGAAGTTGCGCTGTCGGACGGTCGCAAAGCCAAGGGACATATTGTCGGCTCCGATCCGGAAACCGATCTGTCCGTTATCAAGATCGACATTGCCAGCAATTTGCCCGCAATCACTTTTGCCCGTGCCGAACAATCGCGCGTGGGTGACATTGTGCTTGCGATTGGCAATCCGTTCGGTGTAGGGCAAACCGTCACGATGGGTATTGTCAGCGCGCTCAAACGCAATCATCTCGGCTTGAACACGTTTGAGAATTTCATTCAGACCGACGCCGCAATCAATCCCGGCAACTCCGGCGGTGCGCTGGTTGATGCAAGCGGCAATCTGATCGGCATTAACAGCGCCATTTATTCTCCCAATGGAGGCTCGCTCGGTATCGGGTTTGCTATTCCCGTGAGTACCGCGAAAAAAATCATGGAGCAGATAATACAAAGCGGCTCCGTTGTTCGCGGCTGGATAGGCGTGGCGGTGCAGGATCTCACCCCGGAATTGCTGGAATCATTAAGCTGGGTGATACCAAGGGCGTGCTGATCGCCGAAGTTGTGCGCGGCAGCCCTGCGGACAAAGCCGGTGTTAAAGCGGGAGATATTCTGCTGAGCATTGCGGATCATCCACTATCCGACTCCAACATTATGCTGGAAACCATCTCGGCATTGCCACCCAATAAAGTTGCCACGCTTAAGCTTCTGCGCAACCAGAGCGAAATCGCCGTGCAAGTTAAAGTTGGAAAGCGGCCGATTCCCAAACAGCAAGAGTAAGCTAGGCTCGGTCAGTCCTAACAAGAAGTGGATACCAAATCTGTGGTTGATTTTGGTAATAATCGGATTTGAGTAACTATTTGCATTCGTGATGATTTGCTAAGAGTTTGCTAAGACTATGAGTCTCGGTTGTGCAGTCCGTCAGTTGGATTGCTGCGGCCACCCGGAATTCGGCCTTATAGAGCGCGATCCATTAAGGCCGATTATGGCGAATGGGCAGATGTCAGTTATCGCGAAAGCCAAGTACCTACCTCATTCCGCTAACCTTTCCCCGGCGATCTTACCTTTGAAAATAGAGAAGGTGGCAGAATCATATAGAAATTACCCTAGCATCTCGTCGCTATTTCAGGAGTGTTTCGTACGTCTTCCAGTTGAGCAATTCACCTATAACAACATAGGTTGTAGCAGCAATAATTAGATTGGTAAGGGTGTCTGCCTCAAAATATTGGAAAGATGCATAGACTAATACCCCGGCCAGAGCTACCGTCGCCACACGGTGCGCGTGGCGCACATGGTGATGATATCCTTTGTTGAGATTCATATATCCCAGCTTGGCATGTGCCCACGCATAACGTGATGTCGATACATCAGGGTGCAATTCCAAAAGGTTCTCGTGCCCAAGTTCATGGATATTCCACACGATAAAGGAATAAGCAGCGGATGCTATTGCTATCAGTACCCAGGGAGCCAAAATAGCAACGTTGCACCCCAAAGTATTGCTGGATGAGTCCCAGCATGTTGAAATTGTCGCTTCAAAATAAAAAAACAATGCGGGAAGAAAAGCAATGACTAATATCCAAGTAGCCATTGCGGTGTACCTCAGGCGCCTGTGGCGATCGGCCCGTTTTCGGGGAAGGCTACCCGTGGAAATGTTCATGGTTCTTTGACCCCATCTTCAAGCGTATCGGTGACTTCAATTTTGCAAGAGGAGTCATTTGCCTCACCATTGTAGTTAACTTTTCCCGCGCAACGCCATGCAGAGCAGCTGTAGTCTGCACTTGCGTTTACGCGTGATGTCGGGTCAATCCCGTACTTTAGAAAAACACGAATCGCCTTATCAAGGTAACTACCCCATGCTTTGCTGCAATCCGGGGCATTGCTTGTGTCTGGAAATGCCGATTTTACAACCTGATCGCAAGTCGTTGCGCGCGCCATGTCGCCGATCCCCGAGCTACCGGTGTTAAGGAATTTTTGCATATTGGCCATTAATATGGCCTTCTCCCGGATAATACTTATTAGCACTTCTTTGTCTCGATTGTCGCAATTTTGAAAATTGCCATCTGGACATCCCTTGTGCGTATCAAGCACAGGTTTCGGATTGGCATCCGGGGCAATAGCCGAACTTATGCCCTGAACATATTTCGGCCATTTATTAATTTCAATATTGTGCCCATAAAGATAGTCTGGTTTGTGCCCATCCCTGGCATGACCGAGGCCTGTGTCGTACATTTCAGTTTTGTAATCGCGAGAGAAGAATCTTGGTGTTTCACTTTCCAGTTTTACGTGGGCGAATGAGTCTCCGTACAAATGGATGGCAAACCCGCGAGCGCAGATGAGTTGTCGACGCAGGGATTTATCTAATCCATTATTCACCAGTTCACCATCAATTTCCCTGATGATATCCTGTGCCGCTAACCTGAGCTGTGGTGCGGGGACACCGGATAGTCCGTGCAGATAATATTGCGAGGCAACCATGTGGGAGGATTCTTTGGTGCGGCATTGGCCCCTCAGCCCCCATAGAAAGTCCCTGGTACTCTCCAAAACCCGAACACGTTGCGTGATAGCGTCAAGCTCAAGTGCCAGATCGGGAAGTTCCGCACAGAACGCCTCTATCCTGATTTCGTCCAATGTTTGTTTAGGTGCAGTGCTTGGCAGTCCACTATCAATCACTGCGAGCAAGGTGTAATAGTGCCCTGTGTCGTTGTAAGCGTACACATCTGAACAGACGGACAGACATATGAGCAGCCAAACAGGTATAAATCTGAATGAATATTTTTTCATTGGCCCATCACCTTCCTTCGCCGTTGCGGCTTGATCTGCTATAAGCTCTTTCGTGGTTTGAGCTCAATGTGATCTATTTTGCCAGGCAAATTGGATAAGAGTAATCTGGATTACTTCTTTGCGAATTCCTTTGTTAAGCCTTCACTCTCTATAAGCTTGGCGAATTTTCCCAAGACAAACGGTATTGGCTGACCCAATTACTGGCTGAATGCTAGCAGAAATAGGCGGCTGAACATATATACCAAACGAGCTATCTATTCATAGACATTGCCATATCCATTGCTTTGTATAACACTCCAGACACCTCAAACTACCCATCTCCTGCCCTTAATGAATTACGATTTCCAGTTAATAGTGATGGTTGAAAAAACGTCGAACCGGACATTTGAGAATGCTGCGCCGGCACCCATTTTGAAAAATCCCCAGCGTCCGGTTTGGCCGAGTTGAAGAATGCCACATAATGATCGTGTTATGAGTTGCGGAATTCAGGAGCACGGTCATCATGTTGTTTTGAATGTTAACTTCTTGTGACATAAAGCTGTCACTTTGGAAAATAATTCCTTTGACGGTTCGCACTATTAGAATTTAATATTCGCCGGCTGAACAAGTGCGGACGCACATTAAACAATACTTAAAATTTGAGTCCGCCAATAAATAAAGACAGGCACGCTATAGGGGGAATGGCAAATTGAGAGAAGTTTTCGTTAAAACAGCAAAAGGAATTGCTGAAATCGAGAATCGTAGTCGTGACATGTCTCTTAGAACACGGCGAATATTGATTCAAGTTGATGGCCATCGAACAGTTGAAGAAATTGCCGAATTGGCTCTTGGAGACGATCTGAAAGAAATACTTGGACATCTTCATAAAAACGGATTTATCGGTCTGGTTAATCAGTCGGAAATAAATTCTTTTATTGCGGAAGTTAAACCAGGGTCAGGACTAAACTTTTCTTTCCGCGAGATAACATCTGGCACGAATCCCAAGGATATTGAAAATGCAAAAAATTTCATGATTAACACCATTAGAGTTTTCTGTGGAGAATGGGCCCATCTTTCTATTATCAAAGCAGTTTCAGCAGCCAATACCCATGAGGAGCTTCGCATCAGTTTCATTCCATGGTATGAAGCAATAACCGCGACGATTGATGGTCGCCGGAGATCAGAAGAACTAAGTATTTCTTTGCTCAACGTAATCTGAGGTCAGTCAGATACTATTTCCAGTTTTGATTCAAACCAGCTATTTCAAACCGATTCATGGCTGGTTTGAAGGAGTTAATCGAAATCGAAAGATGCCCCCAAAGATACCAATGCCTCGGAAGTGATGGTTTGAAAATTTTGAAAGCAGCCCCCGAGTATCCTTCATCGACACTTGTTCTAGGATGTCGCCATAGTCGGAATAACCGGGAAGACGCAGGACCGGTTATAACTTATGCGATCAAAGCCAACTCTTCGTTCGGCAAAGGCATCACTTCGTCCAAGTACACTTTTACGATCTCGGATAATCGTTGGATCACATCTGTGGGATCGGCTTCGGCACTGTGTAGAGTTAGTCCAATTTTAGGCAGCTCAGGCATGCCGCTAAGCTCGAATAAATTTGTTGGCAACCCGGCATGAGTACGCACGGTGACGCCCAGTCCTGCTTCCACTGCCGCCCAGATACCGCTTAGGCTTGGACTTGTGAAGGCTATTCGCCACGGGATTCCTGATTTATCCAGCGCAGTCGTGGCAGCGCTACGCATAATGCAGGGGGCATCGAAAACCACCAAAGGTACTGCTTCGCCTGCGGTGAGGCAGGGCATTTTATCGATGCTCGGGCCGATCCATGTCATCGGTAAGTTACCCAGCATTTTGCTATGCGGTGTGCTGAAGCCAGAATCCCATGCCAGCGCAAGATCGAGGCGACCTACGCTTACAAGCTCCAGCAATTCGGCATTGCGCGAGACGCGAGCCTCGACACGCACACGCGGGTGAGCGCGCGCGAAATCGCCCAGAATTTTGGTGAGTAGGCTTTCGGCAAAATCTTCCTGCAAACCTATTCTGACCCAGCCCTCAAGATCGACTCCCCTCACGGCAGTGGCGGCTTCATCATTGAGTTCAAGTAGCCTGCGCGCATAGGCGAACAAGACCTCCCCTGTTGGTGTCAGCACCAAACCGCGCCCTGACTTGCGCAAGACAGGAACTCCAACCTGATCTTCCAGTTTTTTGAGTTGCGCGCTGACGGCTGAGGTGGATCGCCCTAGGCGGTCTGCTGCCTTGGCAAAGCTCTCCAGATCAATACCGACAACAAAGGTGCGTAATACATCCAGATCAAAGGTAAGGCGTTGCATGACAATAATCCTATTTTTTGGAACTGTTGGTTCAATAATTTCTGATTTTCAGGATTATATTGAATCGCTATAGTTCGGCTGTCAATTTATTTCAACCAAGGAGAAGTGATATGAGTACTGCACAAAGCTACGGGCAGCAAGCGATGGGGCGCGATGCCCACAAATTGGCGGAACTGACTGACAAGGTTTTGTTCAGCGATATATGGGAAAGAAACGAATTGGCAAAACGTGATCGCAGTATTGTTACTGTTGCAGCGCTGATAGCCATGTACCGTCTGGAGCAACTACCATTTCATCTTAATTTCGCAATAGAGAATGGTGTGACAAAAACCGAGCTGATTGAAATCATCACACACTTGGCTTTTTACTCTGGCTGGCCAACTGCTCACTCAGCGATCAAGCTGCTGAATGCAATGTCCAGCAAAAAATAATGCGCTATCTACCAGACCCAACCATTTGAGGATAACCAAATCATGCCTTACGCCCGCATCTCACTGTTAAAAGGCAAATCACCGGAATATCTGCGAGCACTTTCGACTAGTTTGCATCAGGCATTAACTGAAGAATTTAATGTGCCCCCTAACGACTGTTTTCAAATATTCCACCAACACTCCCAGGAAGAATTGATATTTGATCGTCATTACCTTGGCGGCCCCCGAAGCGATGACTATGTCCTTATTGCAATCACCATTGGTCGTCCACGGGATACTCAAACCAAAAAATCATTTTATCGTCGGCTTGCCTCGCTACTCGAAACATCTCCCGGCATCCGTGCTCAGGATGTGATGGTGGTGTTCAATACAACGCAGCTTGATGATTGGTCTTTTGGTAATGGCGTTGCAACCCTGATAGATGACATTGCCTCACCCAATACAAAAAGTAGCCTATGAATATATTTCATCTCACAGCACATTGATTATTTAACTCAAAGGAACCACGATGCCAATATTAAACGTAAAAGTAGGTACCATAAAAAATGCAGAATCGACCAAAGCCATATCCAAGATACTATTAGAACTAACCACTCGGATCTTGCACAAGAAGCCTGAGGTAACATCAATAGCAATCGATTACATTGACCCCGATGATTGGATTGTTGCAGGTCTTTCGCTCAGAGAGCAAGGGAAGAGTAGTATCTACTTCGACGTAAAAATCACGGATGAGACCAACACAAAAGCTGAGAAGGCACAGTATATTAGCGAAGCATTTGACGCCTTCAACAAATTGCTTGGAAATCTCCACGATGAAAGTTACATATACGTACAAGATGTTCGCGCCACAGCATACGGCTATGGTGGAAAAACTCAGGAATACCGGTATCAACATCCGTAGCCGGAATTATGTTAATACTTATTTGTAAATTGATATGATATCGCTGGCCTTTCATATTCGGACATATTACAAATTTACTTCGCGGGTTCAAATATGAAGCGCAACGCCTGACTTAAAGAATACTTGATTCGGTGTCTGAAATCCAAGTCTCTTTCTAGGTCGGTTGTTTAATCTTTCCATCGCGGTGTTGATCTCCTGTCGTGTAATTGTTGTAAAGTCTCTGTTCTTGGGGAAGTATTGTCGTATTAATCCGTTTGTGTTTTCGTTCGTTCCTCGCTCCCATGATGAGTATGGGTGTGCGAAATAAAAGCCAGCTTTCAACTTCTTGGCAATTTCTTCGTGCCCGGCGAATTCCTTTCCGTTGTCAGAAGTAATCGTCCTTACCTTTTTTCGGTAAGGCTTCAGCAGAGCTATCATGGCCTGGCTGACTGCTTGTGCAGTCTTGCGTTCTACCTTCTGGATCAGTGTGAATCCGGTCTTACGTTCTACGATACTCACAATCGCTTGGCGGTGGTTCTTGCCTATCACTGTGTCCGCTTCCCAGTCACCGATACGGCTACGCGTCTCAACGATGGCAGGACGATCTTCAATGGATAGCCTATTGGGTATCGTTCCGCGTCGTTCAGCCTTGCCGTATCTCTTCCTTCGTTGCTTCTGGCAACGCAGGTTCTTCCATAGCATTCCGCCCGCTCGTTTATTTGCATAGACTCGCTGGTAAACCGTTTCTGGGCTGATGGCTGCATGCCCGCTGATCTGCTCTGGGCTCCATTGGAGCATCAGCATATCTTGAGCGAATTCCCATGTCGCAGCATCAATCGTTCGTGCATTCAGCGCCTGCCTATCAACCGACTTGCTGTGCGCTTGTTTGGGACGGTAGCCACGTCGCCCACCGTTCCGAGTTAATTCTCTGCTGATGGTAGACTGACTTCGCTTCAGTACCTCGGCTATCTCTTTTTGCCTATGTCCCGCCTTCTTCAAGGCGTAAATCTGGTATCGTTCTTCTCGGGTGATATGTGTATAGTTCATTTGTGCAATTTCGACTGGCTGGTCAAAGGGCATTGATGCTACCGCATCTCACCCACCTGACCTGCATTATTCAAAATTGCGCTTCATACTAGAATCCGCCCTTGAATATATGCCGCACATTCGTCTCTTTGAGACAACTGAAAACATGTTGACTGAACTCAATGGAGTGGCAAATAATTATCGCAGCGTAGTGCTGAGCGAGGCATTTAGCCAATGTTGTATAGGCATGTTGATTTTGTTGCGCTTGCAAACTGGCGGAACTTGATAATTGCTGGCAGTGGCTCATGAACTGTAACGTCGCGTTAATAGAAGGGGGATGATGGTGATAAACCTTGCGGGCGTGGTGTCATCGAATTGGCGAGACCTTCCTGTGAAGGAAATCTTTCCCGGAATTCGTATGCGCAGTCTTTGGCAGGGAGCGAACGGAGCCAAGGCAAAAATACTTGAATTTGATGCAGGGGCAAAATTCACGACCCTTGATACTCACTCTCCCGGCCCGGAAGAGGTCTTCGTTGTCTCAGGCATATTTAATGATGGAGTCCATGACTACCCTCCAGGTTCTTTCATACACAATCCGGCCGGCTCAGCTCATATTCCTCAATCAAAGGACGGCTGTATAATTTTCGTATTTTTTCCTGAAGGGTAGGGTTCATAATTTGTTGCCAAACGATCTTGAAAATTATTTGCATTCACACATTCCTTTATCAAAAGCGATGCAGGTTGCAGTAGTAAAAATTGATAGCGATAGTGTTGTGCTGAGCGCTCCCCTTGCTCCGAATACTAACCATCAAGATACGATATTTGGCGGGAGCGCTTCTGCCGTTGCAATTCTTGCGGCCTGGTCATTGTTGAATACTCGCTTGCTCCGTGAAGGATTCCAAAGTCGCCTGGTAATCCAAAGGAATACGATGGAGTACGATCTTCCTATTGCGGGTGACTTCACCGCGCATGCAATGCTACAAGATCCTGCGCAGTGGGAGCCATTCTTGCGCATGTTAAAGCGCAAGGGAAAAGCGAGAACCACTGTTGTTTCAGTTCTGGAATTTGAAGGAAGAAAAGTCGGGCATTTTGTAGGAGAATTCGTGGCTATAAAAACCGGGAAAAATTGAATGACTGAGAGCATGAAGAATTATGCCGGAAGCTGCCACTGCGGAAGTATTCAGTTTTCATTTTCCGGACCAGTAATAACGCGAGGACTTCGTTGCAATTGCTCATTGTGTCGTCGTAAAGGAGCGATCATGACCGACTTTGTCGTGGCACCATCAGACATGAAAATTACAGTGCTAAATAACTGCTTGGAAACTTATCAATTCGGAAGCCGGGTAGCAAAGCATTATTTTTGCAAAAAATGCGGCATATATCCCTTTCATCAAACAGCACGAAGAATAGACCATTACCGAATAAACATTGGCTGCATAGATGGTGTTGATTCTTTGGCATTGCCCTTCGATATTTATGATGGAGCATCAGTTTAATACTAGATAACCACACATACTATTGATTCTGGTTACTCATGGGAGTCATCTAGAAGCGGAGCCGTGTTTTCCTTCGATTGAAGAGCAGATAAGTTTAAAAGTGCGGGCTCGATATCTGGGAAATCTGACTCCCCCACAGGCTAGAGAGAAATCCTTTTAAAAAATATTTAGCGTCCGGTTCGTCCGATATTCTGTAAGCGAATCAGCACATGAGAAAAATCAATTCCGTTCAACTTCGTATAAACGAATATCCTTCGGCTGAAAGCGATCCACGAGTGTTTCAAACAGTTGTCGAGCTTTGGCCCGGTTATCGCAATTCATGTTGCAGACGAACACATCGATAGTAACGAAACTCTTTTCCGGCCAGGTGTGAACCGAAAGATGTGATTCGGCCAGTACCACCACGCCAGTCACGCCGCCGCCATCGTCGAATTGATGAAAACATTCGCCCACGGCAACCAGCTCTGTTTCCATCACCCACTGAAGGCAACTGGCGCGTAACGTGGTGACATCGCGCATCAGACTCGCCGCCCCATCGCAACCGTGGAGGTTGGCCATCAGGTGCAAGCTGTCGAAACTAGTGGCGATATTCATAGTCGGGATTATGCTGGAAAAAGAAAATTGATTCTAGAAAGTTGTCGCCGGTAAGTGTTTATAAATTTACCCGATTTTCGCTAATGCTTTTTTTGCTGCCATTAAGCCCAACCAGCTCGCTTCCTCAAATACAGAATAACCGACGGCATCGGTATGTGCGAACAGAAGCTTGTCATCAAGGCTTGCCAATTTTCTTGCCGGATGAGATAGAAATCCTTTGCCGGGCGAAGCCATTGCATGCCCCCATATTCTTATATCCAAATTTGTTGCCAGACTATCAATGTCAGGATGTGGCACACGTAAATCACTGAGGAATCTGGCTGCAAGCGTACCCCAGTCGGCCTTCTCCAAAATTTGCCTGTTGTGCGTGAAATCGTCGCCTTGCGACCAAGAGTCGTAGCAGGTAAGCACGGTCGGACCGTGGGTGGCTTGTGCAATATCCTGATGGGTGGCGACCACATAACCGATACCGTGACCGTGCATCATGACGTTATCCCATGAGAATGCTGCGTCAGGTCTATATTTCGGCCAGTCTTTCAACGCAAGGTTAGCGACCACCCAAGGGGCGGAGTCTACTTCCAGCATTCTCCTGTCCGGCAAAATATCCTGCTCAATTGCATGGCGGGCGACATGAGCAGGTGCCGCCCAGATAACCGTTTGCGCCAGTATTTCGCAGTTTTCGCCCAATTCCGGAATATATGCCGTTGCCCGGATACCTTTGGGATCATCAATCAGTCGGTGGACGAAGGCGCGCTCTCGTTGACCTCCGGCACGGAGTTCTAACTCCGCGCTAAGGCGACCCAAACCCTCGGGCCAAGTCAGGAAGGCTCCCTGTTCTGCGTGCCTTCCTTTCCCACTGCGGGCAGCAAAGTAATGAACCCCGATCCAAGCGGACACTTTGTTAATACCAGTACCGAAATCGTCGCGGCAACAGTAGTTGACATACCACAGCAATCTTGCACCTTTGAACCCGTTCCCGGCAAGCCACTCGCTCATAGTCAGCCGATCCAGTTTAAGATATTCCGGGTCTGCCGACGAAAAATCAATTGGTATGGCAAATGCCTTTCGCCCGTCAGCTCCGTAAGCACTTCTGAAATTCGTCATCATATCAACGAAGCGCTGACGCTCATCTTTTTCCCATTGCGTCAATCCTTCTTCACTGAACAGCCCTTCGCGCCACATCAAACCGTCGAACACCCTTTCGTCCGGGGCATGCACAATGTAGCGTTCGTCATAGCTTGGAATTTCGGAATCCACACCATCCAGCAGCATGCCGAAATCGTGCAGCATATGCCTGACATGAGTGGACTCCTTTGAAGGAAGCGGAATATAGTGCGCCCCCCAAGGATAGCGCGTGACCGCGTTTTGGCCTCCTGCGGCGTTTCCTCCGAGGTAGTCTTCCATTTCCAGCATCAGGTGATCTTGATAACCGGCTTGCGAAAGATAGTAAGCTGCGGATAGCCCCGCCATGCCTCCGCCCACGATGAGTATCGGCACTTTCTTTTTGAGACGGGCAACTTTTCCGATGCTCCCCGCACTTAAAGCATGCCCCATTCTCATTCCTGATCGTGTGAGCGTACCTGTCAAATTTCCGGACGACCAGCCTCCTCCAACTGCTAGGCCAAGGCAGGCGGCACCTCCGAGTTTGAGAAAGTCGCGCCGCTCCATCATCGGATCACATTTGCCCAATCTTCTTCGAAATAGCGCACTAGCGGCTGACTGTTTAGCCGGTTTGGCTCTACCTCCACCCTAGCCATGTCGGGCGGAAACAGAAACAGGGTTTTCATCACTTCAGGGGTGAGGAAGCGCGTTGTGATCGGCAGTTTCTCCGGTATTCGGTAAGACTTGCCGGCAAGAATATAGCCCCACTCGCCGAAGGAAGGCACCAGCGCATGATATGGCCAGGTTTTCCAGCCCGCTTCCCGCAACGAGGTATCCACCGACCAGAAAGCGCGGCGCCCATTGTAGGGCGAGGTAGACTGGATTACTGCCAGCCCATTCTCGGCCAAATGCTTTTTTAGAAGACGATAGAATGGCACAGAGTAAAGCTTGCCAAGCGAGTAATTCGAAGGGTCGGGGAAATCCACGACCGCGAAATCAAACATGTCGTCAGATTCCTCAAGCCATTTTCCCGCATCGGCATTGATCACCTTGACTCTGGGATTGTTCAACGATCCCTGATTGAGACTCACCAACTCAGATGAGTTCATGAATAACTCAGTCATGCCATGATCTAAATCGACGAGGGTCACGGACTCAACGTTCGGATATTTTAAAATTTCCCGCGCCGCCATGCCGTCGCCTCCCCCGAGGATCAGAACGTGTCTGGCCCAAGGCAAACTTGCCAGACCGGGATGAACGAGCGATTCGTGGTAGCGGTGTTCATCCCGCGAAGAAAATTGCAGGTTACCGTTTAGCCACAGTCGTAAATCGTCCTTCCAGCGCGTGATGACAATGCGCTGGTAGGGCGTACTCTTGGCGTAAATAACTTCGTCACCAAATATCCCTTTTTCCACCCAGTTGGTCAGCGCATCAGACGATTGGAAACCGATCATCAGGAAAACCAGTACGGCAATACCCCTGACTAACCGACCCTTAGCCTCGAATTTCGGTTCGTTCTTAAAGGAATTAATGGTCAACAGCGCCACACCGACATTCATCATGCCGAACAGAAAACCTGTTCGTATCAGTCCGAGTTTGGGGGCGAGCACTAATGGAAACAGCAACGATACCGCCAGTGCGCCGAGATAATCAAACGTCAACACATTCGCTACCAGATTTGAAAATTCCACTTTGCGCTCGTTCAGCATTCTCATCACGATGGGGATTTCCATGCCCACCAGTATGCCGAGAATTGTCACCAGCGCGTAAAGCAGCGGGCGGAACGATTGAGCCCAGGCGAAAGCCACAAAAAGCAACGCAGCCGCCACTCCGCCGATCAGTCCGACTGCGATTTCGATATCAATGAAACGCTCCGCCACCCGGTCTTGCACATACCGGGAAAGGTGCGAGCCGACACCCATTGCAAATAAATAGACACCGATGATGGTCGAAAACTGCAGGATGGAATCCCCCAGCAGATAACTGGCCAATGCGCCCGCTATAAGTTCGTAGGCAAGACCGCATGATGCAGTCATAAATACCGAGAAAATGACAACCTTGTTCACTGTTTTGTCGACACGGGTGAATGAGCTTGAATAAAGGACAATTGCAAAATAGCGCCAAAATAATATAGCAGATGCAATAGTGCCACATTACCGAAGCCCTTGCTTGCTTCAACTATCTGGAAAGGGTAAATTGCGCATGCAAAAAACTTTCCATTTGGTCGGGCATCTTTACGTTTACGGAGTAAAACCATGAGTGATACCCTCGAAATGCTCTCACACACTCCCAGCTTTTTTGGCTATTTCATCATGGGGCTGCTATTCCTTGGTTTATATTTTCTGGCTTATACCCGTACCACTAAATATGACGAAATGGAGTTGATCCGTCATGGCAACACCGCAGCGGCCTGCTCTTTGATCGGCAGTGCTTTGGGGTTTTCCCTGCCACTCTATTCAGCCATTGTTCATTCGGCATCATTTCAAGCTTTTGTGTTCTGGTCGTTGACGGCGATGGTGGCGCAGATTGCCACCTATTATTTTTTGAAACTTTCACTGAAAGACGTCGATGCCCAAATCGAAGCCAACAATACGGCGTATGGCATCCTCGAAGGTGGTATTTCTCTAGTAGTTGGCGTGATCAACGCGGCGTGCGTGGTTTGAACTTTTTTACTCAATAATTTTACCTAGTAAGGAGCAAGAGATGAGCCTGATGAGTTTCGTGAAAAAGCAATTCATTGATATTCTGCAATGGAACGAGGAAGGCGATGGTGTTCTTTCCTGGCGCTATCCAATGCAGGACTTTGAAATTCAGTACGGTGGTCAGCTGGTGGTGCGCGAGTCGCAAATGGCGGTGTTCGTCAACGAGGGAAAAATTGCCGACATCTTTGCTCCGGGCACTCATAAACTCACGACTCAGACACTGCCTGTCCTCACCTACCTTAAGAACTGGGACAAACTTTTCGAGTCGCCCTTCAAGTCAGATGTCTATTTTATGTCCACACGTCTTCAACTTGGGCGGCGCTGGGGGACGCAGCAGCCAATCACCATACGCGACAAGGATTTTGGCATGGTGAGAATGCGTGCGTTCGGCATCTATTCCTACCAGATTAAGGACCCGGGCGTGTTCTTCAAAGAAGTGGCCGGTACGCGCGAAATTTACACCGTTGATGACGTGGAGCAGCAATTGCGCAATCAGGTCGTCTCCTCAATGAGCGCGGCATTCGGCGAATCCAATGTTTCATTTCTCGACATGGCCGCGAACCAGGGGTTGCTGGGCGACACGGTCAAAGCCAAACTTATTCCCGCCTTCGAACGTTTCGGTCTGTCTCTCGACAGCTTCATGGTGGAGAACGTATCTCTACCGGAGGAGATTCAACAAGCTCTCGATAAGCGTATTTCAGTGGGCATGATGAAAGATGTAATTCCCGAATATACCAAACTGCAAGTGGCGGATGCGATCCCGTTGGCCGCACAGAACGAAGGCGGGCTTGCTGGCCTGGCCGCCGGGTTGGGTGTCGGATTGGGCGCAGGTCAAGTTGTAGCGGGCGCGATGTCGGGAGCCTTGGCGCAGATCACGCAGCCTGCCGCCATCACCGATGACGAAATTTCCTCCAAGATCGAGAAGCTGGGCGGACTGTTGGCGAAGGGCCTGATCAGTCAGACTGAATTCGATCAGAGCAAGGCAGAATTGCTGAAAAAGCTGATCGGCTGATCTATTTGCTTCTGGGCCTTCAGGAATATAACCGTTGAAGATAAGCAACTGCCCCTCTTGCGGCGCACAAGTCGAATTCAAGTCTGCCGCTTCCGCTATGGCAGTGTGTTCGTATTGTCGCGCCACCGTGTTGCGTGACGGGGCTACCACCGCAAATATCGGCAAGCTTTCTGAAATTCTTGAGGACTTTTCTCCTATCCAATTGGGCACCGCCGGTGTCTGGAAAGGCAAGAACTTTACCGTCATCGGGCGTTTGCGCCTGAAATACGCCGATGGTGCCTGGAACGAATGGAACATCGAGTTTAAGGATGGCACGCTGGCCTGGTTGTCAGATGCTTCAGGGCAATTTGTCGTGACGCAGCTCAATGCATCTGTCAAACCGCCAGTGGGTATCGACCAGCTTCCGGTCGGCCGCAACATCAATGTCAATCAGCAGAAATACGCCGTGACAGACGCACGAACATGCGTATGCATCGGCGGTGAAGGGGAGCTGCCCGCCAGCGCCAATGACGGAAAAGAATTCACTTCTGTCGATCTGCGTAGCGTCGGTGGAAACGGCTTTATCACTTTTGATTACAGTGATGTCCCGCCTTCTGTCTATGTTGGCGAAGCATGCTCCAGAGATGAACTCGGGCTGAGCAATCTGCGTCCTGACGAAGAAATCGAGCGTGCCACAGGTAAATTGAAAGGCGCCGTCACCGGCTTTGATTGCCCCTCCTGCGGGGCTTCCCTCGAATATCACGCCGGTTTTGGCGAAAGCATTGCCTGCCCATTCTGTCGGGCGGTTGTAGCGCTGGTGGGAGATCGGCGCACGGTTATTGTTAAGCAGGAAGAGCTCGACAGCAGAGAGCCCACCATCTCTTTGGGGTCAAAAGGTGTTATCCGCGGCAAGGAGTACCAGGTCATCGGCTTCATGGCACGCAGCGATGGTGAAAGTTCGGAATGGGAGGAATACATCCTGTTCTCAAAAGACGGAGGCTTCCTGTGGCTGACTCATTCCGATGGCGAATGGTATCTCGGCGAAGTGCTAAACAGCTTGCCCGCTGATCGCGGCGATCAGGTATACCACGGTGGCAAGCTGTTTAGACAGAAAAGCCAATATACCGCCAAGACGACATTTGTACTCGGAGAATTCAACTGGAGAGTGAAAATCGGAGATGAAGTACAAGTCACTGAATGGGTCTCCGGGGAAGCCAACCTGTCGCGCGAGACCTACCTGAACGAGGTGACATGGACCCTTTCCTATAAATTCCCTGCGGCTGCGCTCGCAAAAGCCTTCGCACTACCCCTCGCCGAGGAACCGAAAAAAACCGTTCAATCGGGTGGCATTCCCTCAAGCTGGATAATCGTCGCTTGCGTAACGGTTTTTCTCGTGAATGTCGGCGCTCAGCTCATGGGGCGAGGTAATGACGGAGCACTAATACTTGCCATGATTGCACTATGGATACCAAAATACATTTCGGAGAAATTTGAATGACCAAGACGCTCTATGTCATTTACACCATCATTATCGCCACCATGATGGCAAGTGTATCTTATTCACCCTCATCGACTCAGTACTCATCACCAAACTCAAACAGTTACTACCATGGCAGCTCCGGCTGGAGCGGAAGTTCGTATGGTGGAAGCGTCGGAGGCGGACACAAATAGCGCTGTTCAGGTTTGGAGATGAACACATCAAAGTTGCCAACTATTCAAGCAACAAATGGGAAATGGATGAAGAAGTTAGCTCACTATGAAATATGGTTTCATTCGTAGAAAGACACTCATAACTTTGCGTCATGGGTGTCTTTGAGTGTGAACGGAAAACTTTTTGAGAGCCGGGTTAATCTCGTTTATAGATAATTTTTTTGTTTCCGGCCTCGCAAGATCCAACCACCTTCTCGTCTTTAACATTTGCTGCGGGAACGATTTCAAGTGTGAATGCTTTTACACCTTTATCCTGAAGCTTGGCGGTAATTTCACTTTTAAGTTCTTCACAATCTTTTTGGGCTAGCGCTGAAGTTGCCAGTAGAGATAGACTAATAGCTAGTATTAAACGTTTCATCACAATTCTCCTCGGTTAGAAATAACATTAACAACATCGGAATCAATGGAATCAATAAAAATTTGAATTTAAATAAAAGTGCAACGAGAGTGAATTATAAGCACAATCCGATGGCAAATATTTGACAAATTGATTGCGCCGCCTTCACAATTCAGATGTCTTGCAGCTTCACCATTACGTACATCGCCCCAAAAAATTGTGCGGGACGAATGGTGAAATCCCAGATCAGGAGGCTGGCGCAAGCTCCTTGGAATATGGTTAATGTCAATAATTAGCCTAATTTCTTGAAGAGTTTGATATTCACATAAGCCATGACGAAGGGAGAACTAGCTTGCAAGTCATTCTGAATTTTGAACGCCTATTCACAACAAATTATTGTACTCAGTTTCAGACTTATCTAAGAAAAACGAAAAAAAGTTCGAAAAGTTCCAGCCCACAATCTAATAATCCCCCCCGCATAGGCCATGCTTTCATAGCATATCACTATGTGCAATTGGCTTTTGTCTTCATGCTGTGCATTCTGCCGCATGTTGTCAATGCCGCCGAGGTTGAGTTTTTCTCACCCACGGGTGAGGTCAAGAAAGTTCGACAAGTTGCCGTACGTTTTTCTGAACAAATGGTTGCTTTTGGCGATCCACGCGAAGTTGATCCATTCGATATTACATGCCCAAGTGCAGGAAAAGGCCGATGGGCTGATCAACGTAATTGGATCTACGACTTTGAACACGATTTGCCAGCGGGAGTTTCTTGCTTGTTCACGCTTAAAAAGGGACTCGCCTCACTTGGCGGTAACTTGGTTAAAACCACAAGCGCATTTTCTTTCAATACGGGTGGTCCCGCCGTGCTGCAAAGTGAGCCGTTTTCCTATACACCAATAGATGAGAATCAAATATTCGTACTCGGTCTCGACGCGCCTGCAACGGCTGATTCAGTTCAAAAGAATGTACATTGCCAAGCTGAGGGCATATCAGAACAAATTCCTGTTCGATTAATTACGGGCAAACTGCGTACATCAATCCTGGATTGGCGTGAGTCTTTTTTAACGCGGTATTACCAGGTCATTTTCAAGCGAGGGGAGAACGAGGGGCGAAGTTTCATTTTCGGAATTGATGAACGCGGTTCAGATAGAGAAAAGTTTCTGAAGCTGCGAGATGGAGCCAACTCGCCTATCGTTGTGTTGCAATGCCAGCGAACTTTTCCCAATAATGCGCATATCAACTTGATCTGGGGTAAAGGAGTGACTTCGGTTTCAGGCATTCCGACGAGCCAGGACCAAACGTTGGCATTTGTCAGTCGGCCTACTTTCGAAGCAAGGTTCACTTGTGAGCGAGTCAACCCTGATGCCGGTTGCATTCCCGCCCTAGCGATGAACCTTAGTTTTTCCGCGCCGATCACGTTGGAGAACGCCGAGAAGATTAAGCTCGTTGCCACGAATGGTAAACCTGTAAAGGCTATTATTTCCGACAACGACAAAAAAGCCAAATTCGTTGAATCGATTTCTTTCCCTACACCGCTACCTGAAAAAACCAAATTCAAGATTATATTGCCGGAGGCCTTTTCGGATGATGCGGGAAGGTCGTTAAGCAATACGACCAGTTATCCCTTGGAAGTGCGCACGGATGAGAACCCACCGCTCGCAAAATTTGCTGCCAACTTTGGGATTCTTGAACTGAATGCTTCGCCCAATACTCCTCCTCTTTTGCCGGTTACATTGCGCAACGTCGAACCTAACTTGGCGGCCAATCTGGCTAGCCCCCCAATTGCGGGCAAAACCCTGCACGACAATTCCGAGTTAAGTGTGATTAGTTGGTTGCAGCGTTTGCAAACAGTTGATGCAGGATATGAAGAAGGACAAGGTCCCGGAAAGAATTCACTGTTTGGGAAAGACGATCAGCTAAAGCCATTTTCAATTCCCAAAATGTTGGGTGATAAAGAATTTGAAGTAGTTGGCATTCCCCTTCAAGAGCCCGGATTTTATGTGGTGGAATTGGCAAGTCCGCGTTTGGGAGCTGCTCTATTTGGCGAAGATAAAGCAAAACCTACCACGCTGAAGGAAAAAGCTACTTCACTCGTTACGAATTTATTGAATTCGTCCTTGACTGGCAACTCACGCCCCTACTACGTTCATGCAGCAGCACTTGTTACCAATTTGTCTGTCCATTTCAAACAGGGACGGGAATCTTCGTTGGTGTGGGTGACCAGCCTCGACAAAGGGAAAGCCGTGCCAGATGTCAATGTTGCCGTTCGAGACTGCAACGGAAAAATATATGTTCATGGCAATACCGACTCGCAAGGCTTGTTGCAGATTAAAAAGGAATTACCTCAACTTGAAGCACTTCCCGGTTGCATGAATTCTTATGACCACCAGTATTTTGTGACAGCCCGTTTAGGCAAGGATTTTTCCTTTGTACTGTCGAACTGGAATGAAGGTATTGCACTGTGGCGATTCAATGCGTTTGAAACCAGATGGACCGGTCACGAGGTTGCTCATGCGATCATGGATCGCACCTTGTTGCGTGCAGGTGAAACTGTCCACGCGAAACTGATCGTGCGCCGCAAAACCGGCACAGGTTTTGATAACCCGCGAACCGGCTTGCCTGGCACGATCACAATTCAGCATGAAGGCAGCGGAGACAAATTCCAAGTGCCCGTAAACTGGGATGGGCGCGGCATTTCAACGTTTGACTGGACAGTACCCCAAGATGCCAAGCAGGGAACCTATCTGATCCAAATGCAAAATGCTGCTAAAGGGGCGCAAGTCGATGCTGGCAGTTTCCAAGTCGAGAGCTTCCGTGTGCCGACAATGAAAGCGATAATCCAATCTTCCGATCAAGCATTGATCAATGCAGATCAGGCCGGGGTAAGCATCCAAATCAATTATTTGGCTGGTGGCGGTGCTTCTTTCTTGCCCGTTAAACTACGCGGGCAAATGACCCAAAAATTCGTTAGCTTCGGGGATTATGAAGACTTCACCTTTGCCAATGGAGGTGTCAAACCGGGAGTTCAGAAAAATACCCGTGAACCTTGGTCCAACGGCGAATACGAAATGTCCGACCCGGACGGGGAGGGGGCTGCGCCGCCCTCTGCTAATGATGCAAAGAGCCTCATGCTTTCATCGCAAGAATTGCGTCTTGATGCGGCGGGTGCCGGGCGAAGTGTTTTCACCAAGCTGAATAAATCGGAAGTACCCCAGGACATTCAAGCCGAAGTGGAATATCAGGACCCGAACGGAGAAACACTGACTGCAGCTACACATATTCCTTTGTGGCCATCACAAGTAGTTGTCGGACTCAAGCCGGACGGATGGATGGCGACTGCGGAACACCTGAAATTTTATGCATTGGTAGTGGATTTAACTGGCAAGCCGAAAGCTGGCGAACCAGTCGTTGTTAAAGCATTGCAACACGAGTATTTCTCCCATCGCAGGCGTTTAATCGGCGGTTTCTACGCATTTGACAATCACAGCGAAATTAAATTATTGGGCAATATCTGCCAAGGCGTGACCGACGACAAAGGCTTGTTGATTTGCGATGTCAAAGCACCCGCGAAAGGCAACATTATCCTTCAGGCTGAAACGAAAGATGCAAATGGAAATGCAAGCCTTGCGAACCAAGAGGTTTTTGTCGCGGGGAATGAGGACTGGTGGTTCGATGCTTCAGATAATGATCGTATTGATCTGTTGCCAGAAAAGAAAAGCTATGAGCCGAATGATAAGGCTCGCTTCCAGTTGCGCATGCCGTTTAAAGAGGCGGATGTGCTGGTGACGGTCGAACGCGAAGGTATTCTGGATAGTTTTGTAACACATGTAACACGTGCGAATCCGACGATAGAAGTTCCAATCAAAGGAAATTACTCGCCCAATATATTCGTTTCTGCATTGGTAATACGAGGGAGAACCAACGAAGTTCAGCCGACTGCACTCATCGATTTGGGCAAACCTGCGTTCAAAATGGGACTTGCCGAAATCAAAATCGGTTGGTCGGCTCATGAACTCAAAGTGAAAGTTTCGACCAATGCACTGACCTACCATACACGCGAAAAGGCAAAAGTATCCGTCGACGTCAAGCGGGTAGATGGTAGTTTTCCCCCGCGTGATTCAGAAATAACGCTGGTAGCCGTTGATGAAGGTCTCTTGCAACTCAAGCCGAATGATTCATGGAAATTACTGGAAGCCATGATGACCCGACGTGGTAACGAAGTCGCAACTTCGACTGCGCAGATGCAAGTCATCGGGAAACGCCATTTTGGCCGAAAAGCACTGGCTGCGGGCGGGGATGGCGGCGGCGGGAAGTCCGCACGTGAACTTTTTGACACATTATTGTTTTGGCAAGCACGAGTGAAACTCGATGAACACGGCCATGCTGAAGCAACCGTGCCGCTGAACGACTCTCTGACTTCTTTTCGCATTGTGGCGATAGCCAATGGCGACATGGATCTTTTCGGAACCGGTTCGTCCTCTGTCCAATCGTCCCAAGACCTCATGCTCTTTTCCGGCATTCCGCCTGTAGTACGAGAACAGGATAAGTTCCAGGCAGGCTTTACCGTGCGCAATGCGAGTGATCACACCATGGATGTATTGGTGAGTGCCAAACACCAGAATGGCGTGGCAAGCGCAATTGAACTTCAGCCTATCAGTCTCAATCTTCCCGCAGGGGAATCTCGAAACATCGGTTGGGAAGTTAGCGTGCCGGTGGACATTGATTCGATAAAGTGGGACGTTAGCCTCCGCGAAAAAGGATCGAACGAAGACGGGGATCATCTCAAAATTAGCCAAAAAGTGATCGCCGCTGTTCCGGTGCGCACGCTGCAAGCGACCATCATGCAACTGGATGCCCCCCAATCAGTGAGCGTGAAATTGCCGGAAGGTGCTATTCCAGGACGAGGTGGAATCAAGGTTACCTTCCGCAAACAACTGGGCGAAGGCTTGGGCGGTGTACAGGAATATATGTCCCGCTATCCCTACACTTGCCTTGAGCAGCAAACTTCGCAAGCTGTAGCCCTGCAAGATCAGGCTCGCTGGGACAGTTTGATGAAAAAACTGCCAACGTATCTGGATAAAAACGGACTGGCCAAATATTGGCCGATGATGCTTGAAGGAGACGATACGTTAACATCCTATCTGCTCTCCGTCGCCGATGAGGCAGGCTACGAAATACCGGAACTAGTGCAGGAAAAAATGCGCAACGCTCTGGTCGGATTCGTGGAAGGTCGCATCATCCGTTATTCCGCATTAGCCACCAGTGATTTGGCAGTGCGCAAAATTGCGGCTATCGAAGCGTTGTCACGCACAGGGGATGTCGAGCATCGCTGGTTGGACAGTATTACTATCGAACCAAATTTGTGGCCGACCTCGGCGGTGATTGATTGGTTGTCTATCCTGCAACGCAAACCGGCGATTTCAGCACAATCCGCGCGTCAGATCGAAGAGGCACAGCAGATCATCCGCAGCCGTCTTAACTTCCAAGGCACCACCATGGGTTTCTCTACCGAAAGAAATGATACCCTGTGGTGGCTGATGATCAACGGCGACGTGAATGCGAACCGGGCATTGCTGACACTGCTTGACGACGCCAAATGGGAACCAGATGTGCCTCGTTTAGTGCGTGGTTCGTTGGGGCGTCAATTGCAGGGGCATTGGAGTACCACGGTTGCAAATGCCTGGGGGGTATTGGCGATGAAGAAATTTTCCGCCAAATTTGAATCTGTTCCCGTAACCGGAAGCACGACCGCCGTACTGGGTAAAGAGCGTTTTGTTGCAGAATGGACCGGGGATGCAACGAGTTCGCAGAAACTGTTGAACTGGCCTGCTGCCACGGCACCTGTGGAGCTTTCGCGCGCAGGTACTGGCAAACCTTGGAGTATTCTGCAAAGCCTTGCCGCACTTCCGCTGAAGGAGCCACTGTTTACCGGCTACCAAGTCAAACGCCAGATTATCCCGGTTAGTCAGAAGACTCAAGGGGAATGGCACAAAGGTGACGTGGCGCGTATACATCTGGAGATCGACGCACAATCCGATATGACTTGGGTTGTCGTAAACGATCCTATTCCATCCGGTGCTTCAATATTGGGAACCGGGCTTGGCGGTGATTCCAAATTGCTCACTCAGGGAGAAAAGACGCAGGGTTGGGTATGGCCGGCGTTTGAAGAGCGCACGTTTGACAGTTTCCACGCTTATTATCGTTTTGTTCCCAAAGGTGTGTTCACCGTGGAATACACCGTGCGTTTGAATAACGACGGTACTTTCCAATTACCCGCTACCCGGGTTGAAGCAATGTATGCACCGGAAATGTTTGGCGAACTGCCCAATGAAAAAGTGATGGTCATGCCTTGATCCATAAATTGGCACAAAAATGATCATCAAAAAAATTCGGCTTTTTCTTATTCTGGCTGGAATAGCCGGATTGTTATTGGGTGGCATTACCTTATTGCCCTCCGGGCATGCAATTCCCACTTTTGCTGAAATTAAATCCAGCTACCGTCCTTCGGAGTCTTGGTTACTCGACCGCAATGGCGAAGTTATTGGCGCAAAACGCATCGACAACAAAGTACAGCGACTGGAATGGGTAGGCTTGAGCGAGGTGTCGCCGGCGACTCAAGATTCTTTGCTTTTATCGGAAGATAAACGTTTCTATCAGCACGGTGGCGTGGATTGGTTGGCAATTTTGTCATCGGGCACTTTGAATTTGTGGCATGTATTGGATGGCAAACGTCCGCGTGGCGCATCGACGCTGACCATGCAGTTGGCTGGATTTCTAGACCCTTCACTGGCTCCCGCAAATTCAAAACGTACCCTTTTGCAAAAATGGAAGCAGATCATTGCAGCCCGCGAGATTGAAAAGTCATGGAGCAAACATGAAATATTGGAAGCCTATTTCAATCTTGCTTCTTACCGTGGTGAGATTGTTGGCATCAACGCGGCATCAGTTGCGCTGTTCGGCATTCATCCCTCTTCATTAAATCGCTCTCAGTCTTTATTGCTGATGGCGTTATTGAAAGGGACAATGTCCACACCCGATCATGTCGCCAGCAGAGCATGCGCGCTGCTTAAATCGTCGCGTCAGGAAAACGATCCGAATTGTGAAACCTTGCGCGATCTTGCACACCTTGCTTTGAGTATGCCCGGCTATCGTGTGGCACGAGACAGTATTGCTCCCCATCTTGCGCAAAAGCTGCTGGATAAATCCGGTGTTAGCGTCACGACAACATTGGATGCAAATCTTCAGCGTGTCGCTATTCAATCCCTGCGCCAACATCTGCTTTCGCTCACTAACCAGAATGTTAAAGATGGTGCTGTTATTGTGCTCGACAACAAGACTGGAGACGTCTTGGCGTATGTGGGTAGTAGCGGCGAAATTTCCGATGCGGCCAATGTTGATGGGGTGACAGCGTTGCGTCAGGCTGGCTCGACCTTGAAGCCATTCTTGTATGGCATGGCCCTGGAGGAACGGCGTCTTACGGCTGCTTCTTTGATGGATGATTCACCCATCCAGTTGATTACACCGATGGGGCTGTATATCCCGCAAAACTATGACCGTGATTTTAAAGGAATGGTCAGTGTGCGCACGGCACTGGCATCCTCGCTGAATGTTCCCGCCGTGCGGGCACTAGGCCAGATCGGGGTCGATCATTTCACCCGCACATTGCGTACGTATGGATTAACAAGTTTGACCGAAGACGGGGATCACTACGGATTCAGTCTTGCCCTTGGCGGTGTTGATGTACGTTTAATCGAATTGACCAACGCCTATCGTACACTTGCTAATCAAGGAATGTGGGGGGAGGTCAGATTTAAAACTACGGATCAATCAAGGGCAAATAGAAAAGTTATATCTAAACAAGCTGCATTTATTCTTGCCGATATTCTTGCCGACAAAGGGGCGCGAGCGTTGACCTTTGGAATGGAGAACCCACTTGCTACCCGGGTATGGACTGCGGCAAAAACCGGTACCAGTAAAGATATGCGCGATAACTGGTGCCTGGGGTTTTCAAGTCGTTACACAGTGGGCGTTTGGATGGGAAACTTTAATGGTGAGCCGATGCGGGATGTTTCCGGCGTGAGCGGCGCCGCTCCAATCTGGCGAGATTTGATGGAGTATCTGCATAACGGGAATGGCAGCGACTCTCCCAAAACACCTCGCGGCATCATCGCACAGGAATTGCATTTTTCTCCTCCCATCGAATCTCCCAGAAGGGAGTGGTTCATCGACGGGACAGAGATCAGTGAAGTAAAAATGGTCGCTCAAAATAGTGCCGGTCAACAACTGCAAGCCAAAATACTTTACCCGACCAACGGGACTGTAATTGCAATGGATCCTGACATCCCGACAAAACATCAACTCGTGCAATTCAGCTCCCGAGGCGGAGACAAAATCTCTTGGATAGTCGATGGTGAAACAGTTGGCAACGGAACCGAAGTTGAGTGGGCGCCATCGGGTGGACGACACAAATTGGTATTGAAGGACCTTCAAGGAGTTGAGCTTGATTCTGTCAATTTCGAAGTCCGTGGAGAAATCTGAGTGGTATCGTTATTGTCTCTGCTCGGGTGTCCGCAATCCTGTGATCTTGCACTCAAGAACAACAAAACAATGAAGATCAATCTCTTGCGGCTGAAAATCTGCTTTCGCTTGACTAACCACTATATATTGTGTAATTTATAAATGGCCACACAACATCTAGTGTTTTTACGAGTTCAGGGCAATCTATTGTCTTTCTATCTTCGGACGTTGGCGGGGCTATCCACTCATTACAGGTCAGGAGATAGCAATGGCAGACGAACAAGCGGTAAGCACTAATAGTAATTTGCTTTCACTTCCCAAAGGCGTTATCAAACGCGACGGTTCGCTTGTGGCATTCGACTCGGAAAAAATCCGCTCTGCTATTCAACGGGCTGGAGCTGCCTCCGGTGAATTTGATCCCAACGAGGCATTCTTGCTCTCGGCTCAGGTGGTCAAGGTACTCATTTACAAATTTCGCGCCGAGCCGCCCCATATCGAAAAAATTCAAGATGCGGTTGAACAGGTTCTGATTACCGCCAATCATTTCAAGACCGCCCGCTCTTACATCGTCTACCGTGAACAGCACACCAAGCTGCGTCAGGATCGCAAAACGGTGGTTGATGTGGAAAGCTCGATCAATGAATACCTTAACCAAATGGACTGGCGCGTCAATGCCAATGCCAATCAGGGATACAGTCTCGGCGGTTTGATTTTGAATGTTTCCGGCAAGGTGGTGGCTAATTACTGGCTCAATCATGTTTACCCGCCTGAAGTCGGTGTTGCCCACCGTGAGGGTGACATTCATGTCCACGATCTGGACATGTTGGCTGGTTATTGCGCAGGTTGGTCGCTACGCAATCTGCTCAACGAAGGCCTCAATGGCGTTCCCGGTAAAGTCGAAGCAGGGCCGCCCAAACATTTGTCTTCAGCCGTCGGTCAGATAGTCAACTTCCTCGGCACCTTGCAGAATGAATGGGCGGGGGCACAGGCATTCAGTTCCTTCGACACCTACATGGCTGCCTTTATCCGCAAAGATAATCTGCCCTATGAAGAGGTCAAACAATCCATTCAGGAACTCATCTACAACCTGAATGTGCCGTCACGCTGGGGCACCCAGACACCTTTCACCAATCTGACATTTGATTGGGTCTGCCCTGAGGACTTGCGCGGGCAATTTCCTGTAATTGGTGGTCAGGAAATGCCGTTTAGTTACGGCGAATTGCAGGCGGAAATGGATATGATCAACCGCGCCTATATCGAAGTGATGACCACCGGCGATGCCAAAGGGCGTGTGTTCACCTTCCCTATTCCGACTTACAACATGACGCCGGATTTCCCCTGGGAATCTGAAAATGCCACTTTGCTTTTTGAAATGACAGCGAAATACGGCTTGCCCTATTTTCAGAATTTCATTAATTCAGAACTAAAGCCTAACATGGTCAGATCAATGTGCTGCCGCTTGCAACTCGATCTGCGCGAATTGTTAAAGCGCGGCAATGGCTTGTTTGGGAGTGCCGAGCAGACCGGTTCTGTGGGGGTAGTCACGATCAATTGCGCGCGACTGGGTTACCTGTATCAGGACAGCGAGGAAGCGCTGTTCCGTCGCCTCGATGAGTTGCTGGAAATTGGCAAGAATTGTTTGGAAAACAAACGCAAGGTTATTCAGCGCCATATGGATGCGGGCTTGTTCCCTTATACCAAGCGCTATCTGGGCACCTTGCGTAATCACTTCTCCACGCTGGGCGTGAACGGCATCAACGAAATGATCCGCAACTTTACCCGCGATGAGCACGATATCACGACCCAATGGGGACATGCTTTCACGGTGCGCTTGCTCGATCATATTCGTGCCAAAATGCTCACTTTCCAGGAAGAAACCGGCCACATGTACAATCTGGAAGCAACACCTGCGGAAGGCACCACTTACCGTTTTGCCAAAGAAGACAAAAAACGCTTCCCCGATATTATTCAATCCGGCACACAAGACGCTCCCTACTATACTAACTCTTCGCAACTTCCGGTGGGTTTCACCGATGATCCGTTTGAAGCGCTGGAGCGGCAGGAAGAATTGCAGAAAAAGTACACGGGCGGCACTGTGATGCACTTGTACATGAGCGAACGCATCACCAGTGCGGATGCCTGCAAGACGTTGGTGCGCCGTGCTTTGGAAAGATTTGGCCAGCCCTATATCACGATAACTCCAACGTTCTCGATTTGCCCGCAACACGGCTATCTGAATGGTGAACATAAGTTTTGCCCGAAATGCGACGAAGAACGCCTGGCAAAAAAACGTAACTCAGATTTGGCTGCCGCCTGAAAACCAATAATATAACTAAAGGAGAATTTCATGATCGAATTGTCTGCACCCCAAATCAAAAACAACGAGGTATTTTTAAGCGATGAGGAACGCCAACCTTGCGAGGTTTGGACGCGTGTGATGGGCTACCACCGGCCTGTGGCTTCATTCAATATTGGCAAAAAGGGCGAGCATTATGAGCGCAAACATTTTCACGAATGCCAAGCCTCATTGGTTGCACGCATCAATCCCTAGAAAGTTGCCCTATTCAACTATCCTGTTTTCTCTCTGGCGAATCAAGTTTTGTCTAATTTGAAAATAGGTGGCCTGACGCCGCTGACCAGCGGCGATTTCCCCGGCTGCTTGTCCGCAGTGGTTTTTTGCCAAGGTTGCTCATGGCAGTGCGGCTACTGCCACAATCCGCATCTGCTTCCTCGTGATTCAGAAAACCAATTAAAGTGGCCCTCAGTCATGGATTTTTTGCAACGTCGTCGCGGGTTGCTGGATGCAGTTGTTTTTAGTGGCGGCGAACCCACCTTGCAGAACGGGCTGAAGCAAGCCGTGACAGAAGTGCGCGAACTTGGCTTTAAGGTGGGCCTGCACACCAACGGAGCCTATCCTTCACAGTTGGGCAAATTGTTGCCGCTAACGTCTTGGGTAGGCATGGATATCAAATCTGAATTCTCGGATTATGCAAAAGTGACCGGCACGCCATCCAGCGCAGAGAAAGTACGCGAAAGTGCCAAGATGCTAATTGCAAGCGGCGTGCCTTATGAGTTTCGCACTACTGTGCATCCGCTGTACCACACTACAAATTCATTGCTCAAAATGGCGGAAGAGTTGCGGCAACTGGGCGCAAGGCATTATATTCTGCAAGAGTTCCGGCCTCAGGGCTGCAGCGATGTGAGCCTCAATACTTCTTACGCAGATCAAGGCTTGCTCAACGATTCGTTGCTCAAACAAATCGGCGCGATGTTTGATAGTTTTTCAGTGCGCCATGCATAAAATTTAATGTTCGGATTATTTTTCCGGATACATTACTGCTTGTACGTAATTTCCGGTATTAAAGTAACGCTTGGCGGTTGCTTTAACATCCTCGGTTGTAATCGAGTCTATAAATTTTTCTTCTGATAAAATTTCCGCCATATCTGTACCGTACAAAATTGAATCTTTGATGGCGCCCAGCCATTTGCTGTTGGTTCTCATCGCAATTCGATATTGTTTAATCCAGTTCAGTTTAACTTTATCGGTATCAGATTGTTGCGGCCCGTCTGTTTTAATTTTCTCGACTTCGGCAAACGCGGCAGCAATTACTTTATCCACATTCTCCGGAGCGCAGGGTAAGTTCACATCGATTCGGTAATTTCCGTAAGGAATACGGTTCAGCACACCGCTCATACCCCCGCTATAAATTAACGACAATTTCTCGCGCAGAATATCAATCACTCTATTGTTCATCACTTCCAGCAACATACGCAGGCGTTTGTTTTCCTCCTGAGAATAAGTCGCCGTCCCGGTGAAGGTTATAGAGACAATGCTTTTTTGCTCGGTGCCGGTGCGTACCTCTTTTTTAACCACGCCGGAAACTGGACGAACTCCCAAATCGCGGTATGTAGCGGCAATTTCACTCGTCGGTAAACTGGCCAAATAGGTTGCAATCAGGGGCTTTATTTTGTCTAGCTCAAAACTTCCCACAATGACAAAAGTTAAATCCTTGGCACTGCTAAAACGCTCGTGGTAAATCGCCAATGCGCGATCCAGTTCGACATGACTGAAGTCTTCCGGTTTGGGCATCAGCGCCAGGCGCGGGTGGTTGTTATAAATTGTGGTTTGGATCAGATCATAAAAAACCGATTCCGGACTGGCTTTATTGTCCTTCGCCCAATCCTGGGAATTGTTAATAAACGCTTTGAATAGATTCTCGTCTTTGCGCGGACTGGTCAGTTGCAGATAGAGCAACTGGAACAATGATTCAATATCGGCACTGCCGGATGAACCATCAATACTGTCTGTATAATTTCCGCTGCTCGTATGCAAACTCACGGATTTACCCGCCAAAATTTTTGTCAATTCTGTAGGCGTAAATGAATTCAACCCCATCCCCGAAACAACGGAATTTGCGTAGCGGGCATTGAACACATCTTTATCTTCAAACAAGGACTGTCCGCCAAAACGGGTGGCGCTGATGAGTATCTGATCATTTTTAAAATCGGTGGATTTGAGAATGACCTTCACACCGTTGGCCAGTGTTAACTCGGTGATATCCAGTTCCTTGTTATATTTTTCCGTTACAACTTTGCCTGCTTTGGGTGGTTGAGCCATCAAGTTAGCCGCGACTTCTGTTTCACCTTTGGCAAGCACAGGCATTTTTTCGGCGGCATCGACCAGCCCCAGCAGCTGCGCGCGCGTTGGCACCTGTTCACTTTCCTTGTTGGACCCCAAGTAAGCCACGAGTATTTTCGCGTTGCTCGGTGTCTTAAGATGCGCGTACGCATTCACTTCGTCCAGTGCCACACCCGGCAACAGTTCGGTAACATAGGCATATTCATTTTGAACGCCGGGGATCGGCTCCTTTACCAGGAAATTGCGCGTAAACTCGGAAGCAAAACCGGACGATTCGGATTTTTCCCGTTCGCTGTACGCGCGCTCAACATTCCGTATCATGTCCTTTTTGGCGCGTTCAAGCTCACCCGCATTAAAACCGAATTGGCGCACTCGCTCACTTTCCTGCACCACTGCTGTAATTGCCGACGTGATCCCGCTGCGCCCGATCACCGCATTCGACGTGAATGTTTTGTAACCCGGCGCAATTGGCTCGCTTGCACTATATGCGCTCAGAAATGGTGGATTCTCCTGTTGGGTCAATTCTTGCAAACGCTGCCCGAGCATCGCCGTATAAAGGTCTCTGACCATTTCCTGACGGTAGTCGGCAATTGTCGTTTCGGCCGGAATTTCCTGAATCGGATATTCGATCAGCACAGCATTATTGGTTGCCTCTTTGTCTGTGATGACCAGGCCGGCCGATTCTGCGCGTGCCGATATTTTTGCGTAGTCACGCGGACGTTCTTTGGCAGGATTGACGAGTTTTGTGAAATGCGCCCGCAACAATTTCTCCGCCTGCTCCGGCTCCACATCACCAACGACAATAACTGCCATCAGGTCAGGGCGATACCAGTCCGAGTAAAAACGCCTGATCACGTCCGGTGCAAAACCTTTTAATATTGCTTCCTTGCCGATCGGCAGGCGCTCCGAGTATTTTGACCCGTTCAAAACTTCGGGTAACAGCACCCTTCTCATACGGTCGCCCGCCCCCTTGCCCAAACGCGCCTCTTCGAGTACTACATTACGCTCCTGGTCAATGGCCTCGGCCTCCATCGTTAAACCTTGCGCCCAATCTTCCAGCACCTGAAAACCAGTCTCCAGATTTTCTTTCTTGTCGGTCGGAATAGGTAACAGGTAAACAGTTTCGTCAAAGCTTGTGTATGCGTTTAAGTCAGCACCAAACTTCACACCTATAGACTGCAAAAAAGTAATGAGTTCGTGCTTTTTGAAATGGCGCGAACCATCGAAAGCCATGTGCTCGGTAAAGTGCGCCAAGCCCTGCTGGTCGTCGTCTTCCAGTACCGAGCCTGCCTTCACCACCAGACGCAATTCAACTTTCTTCTCAGGTCTGGCGTTTTTTTGGATGTAGTAGGTTAGTCCGTTATCCAGCTTGCCGATCTTGACGTGAGGATCGACAGGAAGAGGTGCGGACAAATTGATCGCGCCTTGCGCGAACCATGTGAAGCTCAAAAGCAATGAGCCGACTAGCACTTTAGCGGGGATGGAAGTCATTGAATTTCTTTCAACTGAACAAGAAACGAAACACCCGGCCAGCCAAACTGCATTGTGCCTAGCCCGGAATATCTGTTGGCTTGGGCGGGTGCGTCATCCATCCGGCAGTAATGATCCCTGCTTCATAAAGCAGCCACAGGGGCAGCGCCAACATGCATTGTGACACCACATCCGGCGGTGTGAATATTGCGCCGACAATAAATGAACCGACAACAACATAAGGACGAACATCACGCAGCTTTGCCGTAGTAACAATGCCGGTTTTTACCAGCAATATGACTGCTATAGGCACTTGGAATGCCAAGCCAAAAGCCACAAACATGCTCAACACAAAACTCAGATATTTATCGATGTCGGTCATCACTGCCACTCCCTGCGGGGCTGCGGATGTAATAAATCCGAATACAACCGGGAACACCGCGAAATAGGCGAAGGCCATGCCGCAAAAAAATAGTAACACGCTGGCAACCAACAACGGAATCACCCAGCGTTTTTCATGCAGATATAAACCCGGCGCAACAAAACGCCACACTTGGTACAGTATGTAGGGCAGCGCGATTAAAAATGCCGTCATCATCGCAACTTTAAGCGGGACAAAGAACGGAGTAGTAACATCCGTGGCAATCATCTGCCCGCCCTTGGGCAATTTAGCCAGCAACGGATGCGCCAATATCGTGTAAAGATCGGCAGCCCAGGGAAATAGGCAAACAAACACCAGCAGCAACGCTATAGCGGAGTTGAGCAGGCGCTTGCGCAGCTCCAGAAGGTGGGAAATAAAATTTTCGCTAGTACTCACGGGGGACACTAATCAATGGGAAATTGTTGCTGAACGGGGGTGGCAGTTTCTTTCGGTTTTGGGCTTGTTGTCGGCGCTGGTACACTTTTTAACTGGCTTTCCGATACTGGTTTTGGTTCTGATAGTTCTACCGGTTTTGATTCTGATAATTCTATCGGTTTTGGTTCTGTTGGTGCAGCGATTGACTGTATATTATGATCAAGTGTTTCCACTGTCTCTCTGGCCGCCATCTCTGCAGCGAGTACGTCTTGTTCCATTTTTAGTTTGATTTGGCGAATTTCTTCCAAATTCATGTCGCGCTCGATGTCGGCACGCACACCGTTCACATAGCGTTGCGCCCTGCCCCACAAAAGACCCAGTGTGCGAGCGACTTTTGGCAGTCGTTCCGGGCCGATAACAATCAGCGCCACGACCATGATGACCACAATTTCTGAAAAGCCAATATCAAACATAACTATTGCTCAAACTCAAACTTTGGTTTGAGTCTTTTCTTTCGCTTCGCCTTCGATGATCTTGCTGTCTTGCGTAACTTGCTTTTGGGGATCTTCGCTGCCTTTCATGCCTTCTTTGAAACCTTTCACAGCGCCACCCAAATCTTCGCCAATGTTGCGCAATTTTTTAGTGCCGAAGATCAGCACCACAACCAGCAACACGATCAACCAATGCCAAATACTGAACGAACCCATTTCAATCTCCTAAGTTAATTGCGTCACCGCATCATGGCGGATATTTCCACCGCCAACGATGTGAATATGCAAATGAAATACGATCTGACCACCTTCCTTGCCGGTATGAATTGCGGTACGGAAACCGTTTTTCAATCCCTGTTCATGCGCCAATTTCGGCACCGCCAACAACATCTTTCCCAGCAAGGCAGTGTGCGACTCCCCGGCGTCTTCCAAAGAAGCGATGTGCAACTTTGGAATTACCAATAAATGAACCGGGGCAACCGGCTTAATGTCATGAAACGCGATCATGTCGTCGTCCTCATACACTTTACTACAGGGTAACTCGCCTTGCACGATCTTGCAGAAAATACAGTTATCGCTCATTTTCTGTTCGCTTTCTCAATTATCCCCGACAAACCTTCGCGCCGTGCCAATTCTTTCAGTACATCATCGGCACTTAATCCTTTGTGTGCCAGTAACACCAGGCTATGAAACCACAAGTCCGCGACTTCATAAACCAAATGCTGCTTGTCTCCCTCTTTGGCAGCCAGCAACACCTCACCTGATTCCTCAATCACTTTTTTCAGAATGGCATCTTCGCCTTTACTGAATAGTTTTGCAACGTATGATGACTCCGGCTCAGCGTGTTTGCGCGCTTCAAGCGTCTCCGTTAGTCGTTGCAGAATGTCGTTGCTCATTGTTTATAAATCTCGTCGGGTGATTTTAACACTGCATCAGTCTCTACCCATTTACTCTGCTCCAACTTACTGAAAAAACAACTCTCGCGCCCGGTATGACAAGCTATACCGCCTTGTTGTTCCACTTGCAGCAGGATCACGTCACTATCGCAATCGAGACGTATTTCTTTCACTTTCTGGAAGTGGCCGGACTCTTCGCCCTTGCGCCACAATTTTTTGCGCGAACGCGACCAGTATATCGCGTCACCGGTTTCTGCGGTACGTTTGAGCGCTTCGCGGTTCATCCACGCCACCATCAACACGCGGCCCGTTTTCGCGTCTTGGGCGATGGCGGGAACAAGACCGTCTGCAGACCAGTTCACTTTATTTAGCCAAGTTTCACTCATATAAATTAAAAGCAGCCACCGAGAGCACAGAGTTCACAGAGAGTGTCACTAACACCCTGCGTGCAGCGGGTTTTCTCTGTGTGCTCTGTGATCTCTGTGGCAAATAGTTGTTCAAACTCACAATCTAACCTCAATCCCTTGCCCTGCCATAAATTGTTTTGCCTGATGCACCGTGTACTCGCCGAAGTGGAAAATGCTGGCCGCCAGCACCGCATCCGCACCGCCCTGTTTCACGCCATCGGCAAGGTGTTGCAGGTTGCCCACACCACCGCTGGCGATCACTGGAATTTCCAGCGCATCGGTCACTGCGTGTGTCAATGCCAGATCGAAGCCGCTTTTCTGACCGTCTTTGTCCATGCTGGTCAGCAGAATTTCACCAGCGCCCAAACTCTGCATTTTCTTCGCCCACTCCACCGCGTCCAGCCCGGTAGCTTTGCGTCCGCCGTGAGTGAACACTTCCCATTTGTTCGGCGCGACTTGTTTTGCATCAATGGCAACAACAATACATTGGGAGCCGTAACGCGCGGCCGCATCCGCAACCAGTTGCGGATTAACCACAGCCGAGGTATTGATGCTCACTTTGTCCGCACCCGCGTTGAGCAGATTGCGCACATCCTGCACTTCACGCACTCCCCCGCCAACGGTTAGCGGAATGAATACCTGTTCCGCCACCTGTTCGATGATGCGAAAGATTATGCCGCGGTCATCGGAACTGGCTGTGATGTCGAGAAAAGTCAGTTCGTCCGCACCCTGATCATCATAGCGGCGCGCAATCTCAACCGGATCACCGGCATCGCGCAATTCGACGAAGCTAACGCCCTTGACCACTCTTCCGGCGGTTACATCGAGGCAAGGAATGATGCGTTTGGCTAGCATTAGATTTTGGGCGACAATTCATCCGCCAGTGCTTGCGCCGCGGTAAAGTCCAGCGTGCCTTCATAAATCGCTCGCCCCGTGATGGCAGCCGTAATTCCTTCGGAGCGCACGGCACACAGAGCGCGGACATCGTCCAGATTGGTGATGCCGCCGCTGGCAATAACAGGCACATGCAATGGCCGCGCCAATTCTACTGTTGCCGGGATATTCACGCCCGACAGCATTCCGTCGCGACCGATATCAGTATAAATAATAGCTTCCACACCATAACCTTCAAAGCGTTTTGCCAAATCAGCCACATCGTGACCGGTTAGTTTCGACCAACCATCCACCGCGACCTTACCGCCTTTAGCGTCAAGCCCGACCATGATATGCCCGGGGAAAGCATCGCATGCCTCGTGCAAAAAGCCGGGCACTTTCACTGCTGCCGTTCCGATGATGATGTAGGTCACACCGAGGTCCAGGTAGCGTTCGATCGTTTCCAGATCGCGAATGCCTCCGCCCAATTGAATTGGAACATCCGTACCCACAACATTGAGTATGTCGCGTACCGCAGCCTCGTTTTTAGGCTTGCCCGCGAAGGCACCGTTCAAGTCCACCAAGTGCAAGCGCCTTGCGCCCTTAGCCAACCAATGCTTTGCCGTGGCTGCCGGGTCTTCGGAAAAAACCGTGGCCCCTTCCATAACACCCTGTTTAAGACGCACACAATGACCATCTTTCAAGTCGATAGCGGGGATGATTAACGTATTAGTGTCCATATATTTAAACGATTACACAGGATTCCAGTTAATAAAATTCTGCAACAGCTTCAAGCCTGACGCAGCACTCTTTTCCGGGTGAAACTGTACAGCGAATAAGTTATCACGCGCTACCGCGCAGACAAAGGCTTGCGGGTAATCGCTGGTAGCCTGCACCACACTTGCGTCGCGAGGTTGTACATAATAACTATGTACGAAATAAAAGCGTGCATTTTGATCAACACCGTCCCACACGGCGTGATCACCATGCTTTACCTGATTCCACCCCATGTGGGGCACTTTTATTTTATTTCCCAGATTGTCTTTTAAATCGGATTGAAAACGCACCACCTCACCGGGCAAAACGCCCAGACCCGACACATCCCCTTCGGCGCTGTGATCAAACAGCATCTGCAAACCGATACAAATTCCCAAAAACGGCTTGTTGCGCGCGGCATCCAAAACCTCTTGGCGCAAACCGCGCGCATCCAGCTCGCGCATACAATCAGGCATGGCTCCCTGGCCGGGAAATATCACACGTCCGGCTGCGGCAATGATTTTGGCATCGTCGGTCACACTTACCGACGCATTCGGCGCAACTTTGCGCACGGCTTGTTGCACCGAGCGCAGGTTCCCCATCCCATAATCTACGACTGCAATATCAACCATGATGAAGACGTTATAGCGTTCCCTTGGTTGATGGCGTCACACCGGCCATACGCGGATCAATTTCCAGCGCGACTCGCAGCGCCCGACCGAAAGCCTTGAATATGGTTTCAACTTGATGGTGTGCGTTGTTACCCGCCAGATTATCTATATGTAAAGTCACCAGGGCATGATTGACGAAACCCTGAAAGAATTCGCGCACGAGATCGACTTCAAATTCACCCACATTGGAACGCACGAATTCAACATTAAATACCAACCCCGGACGGCCCGAAATATCCAGCACCACGCGCGACAACGCTTCGTCCAGCGGCACGTAAGCATGGCCATAACGGCGCAAGCCCTTTTTGTCGGACACGGCCTCTGCAAACGCCTGACCCAATGTGATGCCGATGTCTTCTACAGTGTGATGAGCGTCAATGTGCAGATCACCCTTGGCGTTGATATTCAAGTCGATCAAGCCATGGCGCGCGATTTGATCCAGCATGTGTTCAAGAAATGGCAAACCGGTATCCAGCAGAGCTTTGCCGGTACCATCGAGATTAATCTCTGCTGATATTTTGGTTTCCAAAGTGTTGCGTGTGACTTTTGCGCTACGCATGTTTCGCCTTATGGTGCGAGTTGATTAATGATATTTTCAATGCTGCTAAAAATTTCTTGTTCTCGTCTGTGGTACCCACGGTCACTCTCAAACAATCGGTCAATGCCGGATGTCCGCCGTTCAAATTCTTGATCAGCACTCCGCGCTGCTTCAATTCCTCAAACACTTGAGTCGCCTGTGCCACGCGAAACAAAATAAAGTTTGCCTCGCTGGGATATGCCCGCACCCCGTTCAGGGCGTTCAGCGCCTTTAGCAATTCCGCGCGCTCTTGCTTTATGTTCTCTGCCTGCAACAATAACACATCGTGGTGCGCCAGCAATCTTGCCGCAACCAATTGCGGCAGCACGCCCACATTATACGGCAAGCGCAGCTTTTCCAACTGCCCTAACCACACCGCCGCGCCCGCAAGAAACCCCAGTCGCAACCCCGCCATGCCAAGCTTGGAGAAAGTCCGCATTACCAGCAAGTTATTGTAGTGTGCCAGATGCGGAATAAAACTGTCACGCGCGAAAGCGTAGTATGCCTCATCAACCACAACCAAGCCCGGCGTTGCCTCGATAATCTGCCTGATAGCACCGGCATCGAACGAATTGCCCGTCGGGTTGTTGGGATAAGCCAAAAATACCAGTGCCGGCTGCTCGCGCTTAATCACATCCAGCATCGCCGGCAGATCAAGCGAGAAATCTTCTGCCAAGGGCACGCCCGCATATTTCATTCCAACAAAGGTGGCTATCATCTTGTACATAACGAACGATGGCTCAACGCTTAACAATACCGCACCTGGCTTGGCGACTGCAAGCGCCAGCAATTGGATAATCTCATCCGAGCCATTACCCAGCAGGATATCCATACCATGCGGCAGATTGGTTACTTGGGCTATACTGGTTTTAAGCTGATGGGCACCGGCATCGGGATAACGATTGATTGAAGCTTCTGCGACCAGTTGTGCGATTTCGTCGCGCAACTCCTTGGGCAGAGAATAGGGATTTTCCATCGCGTCAAGCTTAATCATGCCGCTCGCAGGCGGAACATGATAGGCATTCAGCGCCAAGATTTCCTGGCGGATCAAAAGCTCGGGCGTTACACTAGAACGTAAAGAAGACATGACTTTGAGTAGGCTTGCTAACGGAAGCATTTTACATTATTCGCAAAATCCTTCAGCCCGTTTTGAAGAATTCATACATGATAATCGAAGAGATAACGTTCGGATCAGACGATTATAGGAAAGAATGCAAGCTTCGCAATGAGGTGCTACGCGTACCGCTGGGGCTGAATCTGTTTGATGAAGACTTGAGCAACGAGAATCAACTGATACACTTCGGCATATTTGATCCAAACAGAAATTTGGTTGCTTGCGTCATCGCTCTTGCCTGCTCCCCTACCGCAATCAAGATTCGTCAGATGGCTGTCGATCCCGCGCTCCAAGGCAAAGGCTACGGTAGCAGCATTATCCGGTTCCTGGAAGACTCGCTGGCACAGCGCGGATTTACCCATTTTTCCATGCACGCGCGCTTAACTGCAGTCGGGTTTTACGAAAAGCTGGGATATGTAAAAGTGGGCCCGATATTTACCGAGGTGCATATACCGCACGTGCAAATGGAAAAATCAATTGGTTAGACCAACTCAAGGTTCATGCTAATACTTGTTTAGGGTCATCGTCGAGCCGCTCTGCTCAACCTTCAACTGTTTAAGTGCCGACTGCCCAAGTAAAGCGCCCGTATGGGCAATTGGCAAGATTACCAATGCCACATTATGCAGCGTAATACTCCCGATTTGAATTGTGTGAGCCACACCGTCACAGGCGGTACCCGTTCCTGTCGGGGTACGAATCATGCGCTGCGTATGGCAGATTACGCCAAAGTCCTTGGCCTGATCTTCGCTAATAGCGGTACTAAATGCGCCGGTATCCAATGTCATCACCAGAGGCTTACCATTAATCTTGGCATTAATCAGGAATGTATTTGTTACGCTACTGATATGGGCGGTCGCCGTACCCGTTTCGCTTTCTATCGGCTCAGTTCCGATTGCTTTGCTGGCGACTTCTTTCATGCCTTTACATTTGTCGGATTGATAATGTACCGCACCTGTTTCGTCTGCGCATTTATACAGCGTATCGGCTGCGGCACAGAATGAAACTGTTGCCAGTACACAGGCTGGCAATACAACATGGAATGGATTCATGAAATCTCCCCAAGCTCGGACGAGCGAAACCCCGCGACAGAGTAGCGTATTCTCACTTCTTTTCGCAAGGCTACCCTTGTTTATTGGCGCTCCCACACTTCAACATCACCACTGACTTCTTCAAATAGAGGATGAACTTCAGGCGTCGTAGTTAAACTGAATTTCGAGTAAAGCGAGGGGCTACGCACTGCCAACTTGGATAATAAATGCCGCCTTTCGAATTCGACTTGACCAGCGGTTACAGGAACAAGTGATAGGGATCGTGCCACTCCGACCTTGCCTAAATCAAATGAATAGCCGCGATTTTGTGCCTCAGAGTGAACGGAGACAAGATAGGATGCAATAGCAGAAAGAGGTGAGGACTGCTGACGAAAGCGAAGCAATTGCGGATGGTTCTGATAGCCACGTGTATTTCCTCTAAGCACGGCCTGAGCAAGCAAAGCTTCTCTCCAAAGCGCAACAAGGCCCTTAGCGTCGAGATATTTTGGATGCAGTGACCAGAGACGCATAGCGGAACAAATTCCTATTGATTATTATTGGGGGATAAATACAAACCAAATGCGAACAATAGGTGCTTTCTCTACAGAATTAGCTATTTTTTCCAAGCGTCCAACAGGAGGTATTCTTCATGCTTATATTTTTTTGCTATACCTACAAAATCTAAAAAACGAGGGCTGGGGTCAGGTCTTTCATTATTACTTACCCCCTATTTCTTAGCCTCATGTACCTTCAGCAGCCGACTCACAGTCGTGTAGTGCACCCCGAAGTGCTCGGCAATCGCAGCCATCGAATGTTGACCTGACAGGTAGGCAAGGGCAATGGCTTCGTTACGATCATATTTCTGAGCGAATTCGGATAGTGGCTGCGTTAGCGCGCGACGCTGAGTGCGGGGTATTCCTTTGCCACCCATCTTTTGCAATCCGGCTACGACATCCGCACCGTTCAAGAACTACTCGGTCATTCCGATGTTTCCACGACGATGATTTACACCCACGTTTTGAATAAGGGCGGCAAGGGTGTCGTAAGTCCGCTGGATCGTTAGCAAATCTCTTCCTAGTGCTTCGCCATTTGCAATGCGATGCGCTGCATCGTATCTATCCCTTCATTGATGGCATGATCTAGTATTGGCGCAAGGTAGGGTAATGTCAGCGCCAGCGAGGCAAAACCAACAGTGAGTGTGATGGGAAACCCAACGGCGAAAATATTGAGTTGCGGTGCACTGCGGGTCAGGATGCCCAAGGCCAGGTTGGTGATCATCAGCGCGCCAATTAATGGCATGGAAAGTTGTAATGAATGGGTGAAGATTATCGCCCCCCATTCTGCCATGGTGCGGAATGCGGCGGCTGCGGGCATTGCGGTGCTAATGGGAAAAGACTGAAAGCTTTCTGCGAGCGCCGATATCATTAAAAGATGCCCGTTAAAGCTCAGGAAAGCGAGTGTGGCGACAATACCCAGAAACTGTGCAATGACCGGCGTGTAGGAAGCGTTCACCGGATCGTAAAAACTCGCAAATCCCAAACCCATCTGCATACCGGCCAGGTCTCCTGCCATTTCCACTGCGGTAAATATCAGGCGCATGGTAAAACCTATCGCCAACCCGACCAATATCTGTTCAACCAAAACAAAAAGCCCCTGTGCCGAGGCTGGCTCTATGTTGGGTGGCATGGTGATCGTTGGCGCGACGATGACGGTGATCAGCATCGCCAGCCCAACTTTGATACGTACCGGAATTTGTTTATTGCCCAACACCGGTGCGCTGGAGATGAGCGCCAGAATGCGCGCCAGCGGGAAAATAAATGCGGCGATCCATGCGGTAAGCTGTGCGCTGGTGACGCTGATCATTCTTGCGTTAACCGACCATCCACGGAATGCTGGTGAATAAGCGCTGCATATAATCCAGCAATAATTCCATCATCCACGGGCCGGCAATAATAAGCACGACGAACATGCCAATCAGTTTGGGGATGAACGACAGCGTCATTTCGTTGATCTGTGTTGCCGCCTGAAAGATGCTGACGAGCAAACCAATAACAAGCGCTGTGAGCAGCAAAGGTGCCGACACTAAAAGGGTCAGTTCCAATGCTTGTCTGCCAATTGTCATTACTGTTTCGGGTGTCATGGTTAGTCTCTAAGTATAAAAACTTTGCACCAGTGAACCAATAAGCAGGTTCCAGCCGTCAGCCAATACGAACAGCATTATCTTGAAAGGTAACGAAATCACGGATGGCGAGACCATCATCATACCCATCGACATCAGTACGCTGGCAACTACCATGTCAATTATTAGAAAGGGAATAAACACCACGAAGCCGATTTGGAAAGCGGTCTTTAATTCACTGGTGACGTAGGCGGGCACGAGTATTTTCATCGGGACGTCTTCGGCGGTTTGCAGCGGTTCGCTATTGGAGATTTTTACGAACAGGGCGAGATCGGTTTCCCGCGTTTGTCTTAGCATAAATGCTTTGAGTGGCGCACTGCCTTTGTCGTAAGCCTGTTGCAGCGAAATTTTATTTTCGCTGAACGGCAGATATGCATCCGCATAAATTTTATCCAGCACCGGAGACATGACAAAAAAAGTGAGGAATAAAGCCAGCCCGATCAAAACCTGATTCGGTGGTGAGGATGGCGTGCCGATAGCCGAACGCAGCAATGACAAAACAATGATGATGCGGGTAAAGGCAGTCATCAACAGCAAGATAGCCGGCAAGAACGACAGCGAAGTGAGCAGAATGAGCGTCTGCAAGCTCAGCGAGTAGGTTTGCCCGCCGCCAGCCGACGGTGTGCTTATGAAGGCCGGGATTCCGGATTCTGCGGCAAAAGTAATCGGTGAAAAAACGCATAACAGCGCTGCAATAAGCAGCAAAAACTTAAGCCGCATTACGCTTCTCCATTACTACCTTCAACCAGTTTTTAAATTTGTTGTCGGCTTCGGGTGCTGTAGCATCCGCTGCAGGCAAGATGTTTTTGGGCATGGTGTGCAAGGCAGTCACTTGCCCGGGTGCAACACCGACAACCAGCCAAGTGTCATTTACTTCGACAAGAACGATGCGTTCGCGCTGGCCGACAGCAACGCCGCTAATCACTTTTAGCGCACTACCCGCCGCGTTCTGCGGCAGATTTATGCGCTTCAGTATCCATGCGACAAATACGATGGCGGCGAGCACAAACAGCAAGCTGAAGATGACTTGCACAATGCTGCCGGAAGAAACCGCATTTGATGGCGGCGGAATAGGAACAGGACGGACGGGATCTGCTGCAAAGGCCAGTGAAGACCAATAAGTCGCAGTACAAAAAGCGAGTAATCTAATGAGCATGTCTTTATTTATTAATGCGCCGCAAGCGTTCTGAGGGTGTAATGATATCAGTCAGGCGGATTCCCAATTTGTCATTCACGACCACGACCTCGCCCTGCGCGATAAGAAAACCATTGATGAGCACATCCAGTGGCTCACCAGCCAGGCCGGCAAGCTCAACCACCGAACCCTGAGCCAATTGCAACAAGTTTTTGATTGGCATTTTGGTACGGCCCAGTTCCACCGTGAGTTGCACGGGAATATCCAGAATCATATCCAAGTCATTATGCGCGGTGGCTCCGCCTGCACCGCCAAATTGTTCAAACACGTGGGGTTGAACTTCGGGGGTAGCAGGTGCTGCGGTTTGTTCAGCCATTGCAGCGCCCCAGTCATCGGCGCTAATTTGTTCTGTGGTTTCGTCAGCCATTTTTTTCTCCTTTTTCACCCCTAAATTGGTCGGCATTGTCTGCAGCCAACATTTGAATTACTTTAAGGGCGTATTGATTATTAAACACCCCGTATTTGCATTCCATTACGGGTACTCCGCTCACATTGGCAATTACGTTTTCAGGAACTTCCAGCGGTATGAAATCACCGGTTTTCATTTTTAATACCTGATCTACAGTCGTAGTCGTCTGCCCAAGGACAGCGGTAAGTTCAATTTCGGCGGCCTGAATTTGCTTGGACAGCATATGCAACCAGCGCTTGTCTGCAACAACGTGATCTCCTTGCATGGTGCTGTAGAGCAATTCACGAATGGGCTCGATCATCGAGTAGGGCATACAAATGTGTAGCGAACCGCCGACGCCGTTAAACTCGATTTCAAATGTTGTCACGACGACAACTTCATTCGGTGTGGCAATATTGGCAAACTGCGGATTCACTTCCGAGCGCACAAATTCGAAATCGAGTTTGTATACAACTTCCCACGACTTGCCGTAAGTCTCAAACACTACTTTAAGCAACTGCTGAATAATACGGTGTTCTGTTTGCGTAAATTCGCGGCCTTCTACTCGTGTGTGGAAACGCCCGTCTCCGCCAAACAAGCTATCCACCACCAAAAATACCAGATTGGGGTCGAAAATAAATAACGAGTTGCCGCGCAGCGGCTTGACCTGTACCAGATTCAGATTGGCGGGAACGGGCAGGTTGCGAATGAATTCCGAGAATTTTAATACGCGTACAGGGCCGACGGAAACTTCCGCGCTACGGTGGATAAAGTTATATAGCGCGATACGCAATAAACGCGCAAAACGTTCATTGATAATTTCCATCGTGGGCATACGCCCGCGCACGATACGCTCCTGTGTGGCCATGTTGTATGGCCGTACACCATCCACAGGGGTGGCATCCTGATTTGCATCTTCAGCCTCGCCGGTAACTCCCCGCAGGAGCGAGTCAACTTCGTCTTGAGAGAGGAATTCCTGGCTCATGGCTTTATCACTGGATAATGAACGAAGTGAACAATACGTCCACTATGCCCTTTTTTTCTGCTGCGGCAGGATGCTCGGCAGATTCGGCAACGGGTTCGGCAGGCACGGCAGCGCTGGCTCCTTCAGCCGGGGATGCTGCAACTCCCGATACGGCCGGAGCTGCGACTGGCTCGGGAGTGTTATGAATACCCAAAACACTGTTGGCCTCCGTCGCTATTTCTATAGCCAATTTCTTTTTGCCGGCAACGGTGGCTAATTCGGAAGGGCGCTTGCTGGATAACAGCAAATTCAATTTGCTGCGTATTTCCGGCAATACCGCCTTGATTTTATCTTCGTATTCCGGCTCCATTACTTTCAGAGAAATGTTAACCTGCAAGTATTGATCCGATTCCTCATGTTGCAGATTTACCGTAAATGCTTCCAGCGGAATGAATTTAGGCTCTTTGGAAGCTGCTACTTTGGGTTTTTCGGTTTCGGCAGGTTTTTCTCTGGTTAAAAACCAACCAGCCGCAGCGCCAATAATCACGACTGCCGCGACGACAATAAGGATCAGTTTTTTCTTGCTTTTAGGTGCAGCAGCCTCAGCAACGGGTGCTTCTTCCTTTTTTGCGGCTGCGGGTTTTGCTGGTTTGGCCATGCTACTTTCCTTTTCAGATGTTGATGATTATCGTGCTTATTACTTTCCCGCTATCAGTGGAATAAGCGACGGAATCATACTTATTTCTGAGCGGTCATGCGAAGGTATCCACTATACCGTTATGTCGGGTAATTGGGGAGACTCGCGTGGCCGGGCTGCCCGGCCTGGCTGAATCGGAGATTGCCCCAATACTGGAACGGGCGCCGGACGACTTACTGTCATTGCTATCCTGAGGGTTGCGCGGAGCCTGATCACTGACTGTTGCATTGCCCAGCATAATGCCACTGTCGGCCAGCATTTCCCGAAGTCTGGGCAAGGCTTGTTCCACAGCTTCTCTCACAGCGGCATGCGGAGAAGTGAATAACGCCGTCGCCTGGTCTCCGCTCACTTTAAGAACTACATCCATTGGGCCAAGTTGCGGCGGGTTAAGATGCAACTCGGCAGTTTGCTCTTTTTGGTTTGAAAGCCAAGTAATTTTCTGATTAAACTCATCGCCCCATTTCTCATGTGAAACCGGAGTATTAATTGTTACTTGAGCCGGCATTACATTAACCGGCGCAAGTGGCGCTGTCGCGGCTTGCAATGTCGCCGCCTGCACGCCGGCATTGGGTTGCGGTGATGCCGCGAGCGCGGCCGCTTTATCGTCATTATCCAATAGTTTTGGTGCTGTTGCGGCTGTCATCGTTTCCATCATATTGGCGAAAGCCGTATCTTTTTTTGCAGCGATTTGCGGGGCCGCACTTACTGCCGAACCGTTGGTCGCGACAGAACTATTTTGCTCTACACCCAACGAGTCGGTGCCTGAAATATTTTTTGACGCAGTGGCGGGAAGTCCTGCTTTTTTTGGCAACAAACCCTCTGTCGCAGTGAGCGTACCTTGGGGGATAGCCGCTGCCTGAGCGCTGACCACGGGCGCACTCTGGGGAACCAGCGTGGCCAGCATATCTGCCGGCAAGTTGGGGGTGACATTGGTTGGCGCAGGCGTTACCGCTGTCGTGGCAATCGCATCATCTGTTTTTGCTTTGATATTGGAAAATATATCCTCGGCAGTTTTTGCTGAGGCTTTTTTTGGCTGCGGAGTTTCATCGGCCGATTCTGCATCAGAAACCTGACGCGCCAATACTTCGCCGAACGACTTGCCTTGTGTGGCGCCGTCTTCGGCAGGCTTGGCTGCTTGCGCAAGTTTTTCGACTTGGGCTGGCTTTGCAATTGGCGCGGTGCCCGGAGCCGGTGCAGGATTTGCAGAAAGTGAAGCTGGTATTGCCTGCGCCGTTTTTGCGGCAACCGGTGGGGCACTCATAGTGATAGGCAGATTATTCATGTTTTACTCCTTCCAGTTCGTCGTTGTTTTTCTCGGCAGCTTTATAAATGGCAAAGCGTCCGGAATACTCATCCTGCATTTTTTGTTCTATCTTGGCTTCTTTGATATTTTCAGCATGGATGTGTCTTTGCTCCAAAGTATCGAAAGACTGCATCTTGCGCTGCGCTTCATTCAATTCAATTCGTCCCGCGTTGACAGAATGCGTTGTAAGCTCTATGACGCCTTGTTGTTGTTTGATCGCTTGATCAAGACGATAAATAAAATCCTGAAAGTTGCGCAGATCGGAAGGTGACATGCCGTTTTTCGCCGCCTCCTGAAATTTGTTCTGATAGTCTTTCAAAAACTGTTGCAACGTGGCGAGTTTCCCAAGCGCAGTCTGATGCTGTTGATTGAGCAAGCCCAGATTTCTAATGGCTGACTCATTCTTCTGTCTTGCCAACTGTAACAGCGGTTGCAATGGAAATGGTTTAGCCATGATTATTTCCTTTGCTCAAACAATGCCGCGAAAGCATCCATGCTCTCGGCGTAATGATCTGCCACGTACATGTCTTGCTTGAGGAATTGCGACAGGCGTGAATGCATCATGATCGCCTCGTCCAGCAAGGGATCACTCCCGTTTACATAGGCACCCACATTGATCAAATCACGGTTGCGTTGATAATGTGCATACAGATGCTTGAAATGCTGTACTTGCGTAAAATGTCCCGGGCTGACCAGATTATTCATAGCACGGCTGATCGACGCCTCGATATCAATTGCGGGGTAATGTCCCTGCTCGACCAGACGTCTGGATAACACGATATGTCCGTCGAGAATTGCGCGCGCACTGTCTGCGATGGGGTCTTGTTGATCATCGCCTTCAGTCAGCACCGTATAGAAAGCGGTGATGGAGCCCCCCCCCTCAATACCGTTTCCTGCACGCTCTACCAATTGCGGCAACTTGGCAAAAACCGAAGGCGGATATCCCTTGGTTGCCGGTGGTTCGCCAATCGCCAAAGCAATCTCGCGTTGTGCCATGGCATAGCGGGTTAGCGAATCCATGATGAGCAATACATTCTTGCCCTGATCGCGGAAATATTCTGCAATCGTGGTAGCGTAAGCGGCACCCTGCAAACGTATCAGCGGGCTGGTATCTGCCGGCGCTGCCACCACAACCGCGCGTTTCAATCCTTCAGTCCCTAGGATATCGGTGATAAATTCTTTAACTTCGCGACCGCGCTCACCGATCAGTCCCACTACGATCACGTCCGCCGTGGTGTAGCGCGCCATCATGCCCAGCAGCACGCTTTTACCGACACCGCTGCCTGCAAATAAGCCCATGCGTTGGCCGCGTCCGACAGTCAGCAGCGCGTTGATCGCCCTCACACCGACATCCAGCACTTCTTTGATCGGTGCGCGATCCAGCGGGTTAATCGGACGACTTTGCAATGCGGCACTGGGGCCGTCTGCCAGCGGACCGTGCTGATCCAGTGGACGACCGGCTCCGTCCAGTACGCGCCCCAGCAATATTTCTCCAACGGGAAGGTGGCGGGTTAAATCTGCTGCGCGGCGATGCTGTCCGGGAGTGGCTTTGTTGCGAGCAGTCTCAAACGGAATCACGCGTGCGCCGGGCACAAGCCCTTGCACATCGATTTCCGGCATCAAAAATAATTTTTCTCCGGAGAATCCGACTACTTCGGCCTCGACTTGATGGTTGGGCAATTGGACGATGCAGGTACTGCCCACCGCCATACGCAAGCCGACAGCTTCCATCACCAGCCCGGTCACTTTTGTCAGATGTCCGCTTACCTGCAAAGGGGGGCTTTGAGTTGCCACTTCACGGTTGACCTCCAAAATGTCCTGCCAGTATTTCAGGTGAGGGTTGCGAATCGTTGCCTCATCATGGCCGGTTGCAGGGTCAGAAGCCGACAGTTCGCTTTGAACCGGCGGATTTTCCTCCAGCATGTCAGTACCGATAGTCATTCCAGTAACCAGGACGAATCCTGTCCCAAATTTTCAGCGATGCGTTTCCAGCGTGTTTCCAGGGTTGCATCGATTTGGCTGTTGGCAGTTTCAATGCGCACGCCACCTTTTATGACCTTGGCATCTTCAAATATTTTCCATCCGGAATGGGTGAGCTGTTCGCCCATGCGCGAGCGCACGAGCTCGGCATCTTCCGGGTGCAATACCAGATGTGCTCCGGGGTTAAAATGCGGCAGGCCGCTAATAGCATCGCGCACGAGGGGAAGCAATATTTCGGGATTGACTTTAAGTGCCTGGTGCACCATTTGCTGAGCCAGTTCAAGCGATAGATTGAGCAAACTCTGGGCAACCTGTTGGTCAACTTCTTGTATTGCATGCCCCATCGAAACTACCAGCGCCGCAAGTTGCTCTGTTTCTAATGCGGCCTTATGCGCGCCTTCGGCATACCCGGCTTGATAACCCTCTTGATGCCCGGCTTGTTGTCCCGCCTGATAACCTTCTTCACGCGCCTGCACCTGCATTTCTTCAATTTCCGCTGCTGTTGGCAACTTCATGCCATGAAGACTGCCCGAGATGCGAATGCTGTCCGGTGTATCGAACGAAGGCAGCTCCCAGCGCTCGTAAGCGGTGAGTTTTTCTTTGGGTGTGAGAACGTCAGACATATGCTTCGTCTCCCTTGCCGCCTATCGAGACCTGTCCTTCGTCGGCGAGACGACGAACAATCTTGAGAATTTCTTTCTGCTCGGCTTCCACTTCGCTTAGTTTCACCGGGCCCTTGGATTCCAGATCCTCGCGCAACATTTCGGCGGCACGTTGCGACATATTCTTGAGTATCTTGTCGCGCAATTCTTCGCTGGCTCCTTTAAGCGCAACAATCAGCGATTCGGATTGTACTTCGCGCAGGATCAATTGTATGCCGCGGTCTTCGATATCCAGTAAATCCTCGAACACGAACATTTCGTCCATAATCTTCTGCGCCAAGTCTGCATCGTGTCCGCGTACCGAATCCAGCACGGCCTCTTGGGTGCTACCGATGAAGTTAAGGATTTCGGCGGCAGTGCGCACACCCCCTTTGATCGATTTTTTGGTGACCGCGTTGCCGGACAGTAATTTGGTCAGTACGTCATTCAATTCGTGCAATGCGACGGGTTGAACGCTGTCCAGCGTGGCAATGCGCAACATTACATCGTTGCGTACACGTTCGGTCAAGAGACCAAGCACGGTAGCGGCTTGATCCGGCTCCAAATGAACCATAATTGTAGCAATGATCTGAGGATGCTCGTTGCTCACCAGATCTGCAATTGATGCGGGATCCATCCACTTGAGGCTATCAATACCGCTGGTGTCGCTATTGTGCAATATCCGGTCTATAAGTCCGGCAGCTTTGTCATCGCCAAGTGCTTTTCTCAGCATATCGCGGATGTACTCGTCCGAATCCATACCGAAGGTGGTTTTTTGGGCTGCAAGTTGATGAAATTCCTCAAACACGAGCGCAATTTCTTCGCGGGTCAGATTTTTGAGCCCAACCATGGCAGTGCTAATCTTTTGTACCTCTTTGGGCTCGAGAAATTTCATGACTTCAGCGGCTTCGTCCGCACCCAATGTCAGCAGCAAAATTGCGCTTTTGTGAATACCTTCATCACTCATCGCCGTTCACCCATTCCTTTACAACTGAAGCAATGATTTTGGGATCGTCTTTGGCCAATTGTTTCGTTAGTTGCAAGTTATTCTCAAAGGAGCTTTCAGCTTCCTCAGCCTCAATTTCTTCTGCGGTATGCGGCACTGCCGGATTCGACGCAGCTTCTGCCTCTGCTTTTGCAGCCTCGGCTGCAGCCTCAGCTTCTGCTTTGGCTTTAGCAGTCGCATTTCTGAAACCGGGACGGATGACGCCAAGCAGCAAGAATAAGACGGTGCCCGCGATCAGCAGATACTTGAGCCCTTCTTTGCCAAGCTCAACGTTTTCAGGATCTTTCCAAAAAGGCAATTCTGTCAATGTTTCTTGATCATTATTAAACGCGCTATTCAGCAAATTAATTGTGTCGCCGCGCTTTGGATCGAAACCCATTGCATTTTTCACCAAAGCTTCAATCTGCGCTTTCTCGGCTTCGGTGTATGGTTTGGACAAGGGCTTACCGTTTTTGTCTACCGTGTTGCGGTTGTTCATTACCACGGCCACCGACAGACGCCGAATGTTGCCGACAGGAAGCTTGGTGTGCTGGATGGTACGATCCACTTCATAGTTCATCGTGGCTTCTTTAAGCGTGCTGGAAGCACCGCTTGCCGCTGCTACGCCGGATGCCGCATTGATCGGCTTCACAATGGGCGCGGTTGCCGGAACAGGCGGCTGATTGGTTAACGCACCGGGCACGCCACCCGTATTATTGATTCCATTGAGTTCCTCTTTCGTCTGCGAACTGCGTACTGCGGCGGTGTCCGGTTTTTGGTTTGGTTTGTAAGTTTCGGCGGTTTGTTCCACCTGAGAAAAGTCGATACTTGCCGTGACTTGGGCCTTTACGTTTTGTTGACCGGTAATCGGGATGAGGATTGCCTCAATGCGTTTGATATAGTCCTGCTCGATTTCTCGCACGTATTTGAGTTGCGTTGCGTCCATCGACTGATCGTTCGGATCGCGGGTAGAACTCAGCATATTCCCGTTCTGATCCAGAATGGTCACATTTTGAGCGGACATATTGGGGATGCTGCTGGATACCAGATGAACGATACCGTTCACCTGACCGGGATCAAGCGTGCGACCGGGATGCAACGCCAGAATAACCGAGGCACTGGGCTTTTGCTGCTCTTTGACGAAAACCGAAGGTTTGGGAATCGCCAAATGAACGCGCGCATTTTCTACTGCATCCAGTGTCTGCATTGATCGGGCAAGCTCTCCCTCAAGCGCCCGCTGATAGTTCACTTGCTCCAGAAATTGACTGGTGCCGAATTTTTGAGTTTCCATCAACTCGAAACCGACGGTGCCGCCTTTGGGCAACCCTTGTGAGGCCAAACGCAAGCGAACTTCATGCACCAGATTGGCGGGTACAAGCAGTGCCCCGCCGCCTTCCGCAAATTTGTACGGGATGTTTTGTTGTTGCAAAGACTCGATGATGGCACCGCCGTCACGGTCTGACAGATTGCTATACAGCACGCGGTAGTCGGGGGTTTGACCCCATATCCACAATCCGACCAACACGGCTATCGTCGCCGCGACGGCAACCATTAAGCCCATCTTCTGCTGCGGGTTGAGATCCTGCAACATCTGCAAAATGGTTGGTGCTGGAATCTTGGGTGTATCGGTCATGTTATTTACCAGGGAGCACGTTCATTACCTCACGCTATACATTATCTGCGTCTGCTACAGGATCAGTGTGTTGAAAAGCGGGGGAATTCTATAGCTTTTCCGGAATTCATGGAGACACACGGGTGATATTGTGCAAACACTGATGAAGGAGCCAGACCATGAACGTTTCCAATGTCGATAGTGTACTCGCACAGATGCGGGCTGTAATGGCCTTGGCACAGGGTGGTTCGGTACAGGGGCCGTCTGCTCCCGCGGCAACGGGCGGGGTGGACTTTGCCAATGTGCTGAAGTCCTCTCTGGACAGCGTGGCTCAGGCACAGAATACGGCAGAAGATATGCAAAAGGCATTTGTGCTGGGTGACGACAAAGTGAGCCTGAGCGACACCATGATTGCCATGCAGAAAGCCAATATTGAATTTCAAACCACGGTGCAAGTACGCAACAAAATGGTTGCCGCTTACAACGACATAATGAATATGCAGGTGTAAAAGGCAGTCGTTAGTATCTAGTCGTTAGGCGTGAGTTAAAAACTGCGTTGCGACATTGTCAACTCAATTTCAATTACCACAAAATTATCCGACTACACTAAGCGGCAAAACCTCATCAGGCTGTGAATCAGCCTCTTTGAATTCCACTCTGTTTCTACCATTTTCTTTGGCGCGGTACAACGCTCCGTCTGCCGAGCTGAGCAGACTTTGGGAACAAGTTTTATCATCTTCAGTCAATTTCCCGGGCAACATTGCAATTCCGATGGAAATGGTCACCTGAATAGTTTTTTCATCAGTTATGCGCAACTTTTCCGAAGCTACTGTGGCGCGAATTCGCTCTGCAATTTCACGCGCCTGATGCAGAACAGTTCTCGGCAGGAGCACGACAAACTCTTCTCCGCCATAACGCGCGATGACATCGTTGTTGCGTAACTGGGATTGAATAATGCCTGCCACGGTACGCAGCACTTCGTCTCCCGCGAGATGTCCATGGTTATCATTAATGAGCTTGAATTTATCAATGTCTAAAAACATGCACGCCAGCGAACGATGATGCCGGCGTGCATTTGCAATTTCTTCATGGCAACGCGTCTCAAAATAACGGCGATTAAATACTCTGGTAAGATGATCGGTCAAACCGACTAATTTAAGGCGCTCGTTGTTGAGGGTATTTTCCAAGCATATGGAAAATACAGCCGCCAGCCTTTCGAGAAAATCCGTACTGCTATCTGCCGCAAATCTTAGTGCATCGCGGCTTGCCATATTCAGGCTGCCTATTATCCCGTCTTGTCGAATCAAAGGTAACAAAGCCATTGAGTGACATCCGGAAGGCCATGGATCGAAAATAGAATTATTTAGTTCAGTATCAATCGATCCCAGATAGGGCTTTAAAATATTGGAGTTGAGTTTCTCCAGTAATACAAGTCCCGGCACTGTCGAACTCCCGCGTTTTTCCCGTTCCAGGGTGCGGGTAATTTCGTACTCGGGATCAGACAAGACCAGCGTAACGACATCAATCTCATATGCTGACTTATACCCTTGCAGCATCACTTGAATGAGTTCTGGCAGGGTACGTGTGGCAATTAGCTGCTTTTCAAATTGATTCAGGCGATGCCACTTATTTTCATTAATTCGCGCCTCATCCAAAAGGGATTGAAGCTGGTCTCGCAAGCGCTGAGTTTCATCTTGTATGATTTTTGTCATCTGAGACTAAAAAATAAATATTCTTTTAAATTAACCTTTTTGTATTTTGCATTTTTTCTTCACGCACACTATTCCGTCTGCAATGCAGGTTATTTTACATACATTTTCTATTTTGGTTCATTACAGCGACAACTGCGGAAATACGGCAAACATATCATATTTCACTTGAATAATATTTCTTTCACATTCATTTCACAAAAGTGAAATGCCAGCTTATTACACTAGGCATGTGGAAACACAAGCTGCTTAATTGTTTAATTAAAGAATCCGCTCTGTAGCGAAGCGACAGATTTAGAAAAGGAAAAACATGAAATTTTTTGCCCGAAACAAAGCAAAGGTTGCTGAAAAGAGCTTGCATAGCATTAGCAGCATGCTTTTCGCTTACGGACTTGATGGGGCTCTTGATTACTTCTGCAATATTTCAGTATTTTCAATATATTAGCAGATAGCACATCACGCCGGAAAATGGGGCTGCAAATTTACAGCCCATCCTGTAGAAGCACTATCCGGTAGTTTTATTGTCCTGCAGAATCATTACAGCGACTTTAATATCTCTTGACGCTTGTCCGCGTATTCTTTGTCGGTAATATCCCCACTCTTGTGAAGCTCTTCCAGTAGCCGGAGACGTGCAGCGATAGAAGTCTTGTCCGTTACCTCATTTGCTTTGGCAGGAGAAACCAGGGGGGTAGTCCCGGGAGGCGGGCAAGCCTTCACACAAGCTCTGAGTTCGGGTTTGCAATGTGTATATGAAATTGTTGGGTACTCCGCGAACCTTTTTTTGCATTCTGCTTCGTCCGTTTGGCATTGCTTCCCGCATACTTCATCCACCTTCGAATAATCAATATCGGGTGCACTGGCACAAGCTGACAGTAACACTGAAGATACAGCACAAACCAAAGCAATTTGTTTCATTCTTATTCCTTCAAATTTCTTAATGTTTAACAATACAAAGATTTATTTCCGCGGCGCCTGAATGCTCGTGATGAATTCACGAATTTGTTCAAGCTCCATTGTTCGCTGTTTCGCATCTTTTTGTAAAAGCGAGTTCTCGTACAGCAGATAATCCTGCATAAACTTAATCTTTAGATGCGTCTTCACACGTGACACCACGATGGGCGCACTAATCGGCTTATGAATAAAGTCAGCCGCCCCCAAAGAGAAACCAAGTTCTTCGTCTTCAACTTCATTCTTTGCCGTAATAAAAATTACAGGAATATGGGTCGTGGATGGATTGTCTTTCAAGCGGCGGCAGACTTCAAAACCATCCATTTCAGGCATCATGACATCGAGCAAGATAATATCAGGGGCAGAAGCAAAGGCCGAGTTAAGTGCCTCTTGCCCGCTGCTGGCAGATCGAACCAAGTATTCTTTCTCTAATATCCTTGTCAGCAAAAGTTGGTTGAGTGGAGTATCGTCAACTATCAGTACTTGCGGACGTTCAACAGATTCCATTACCCCCCCTCTCTTTGCTTGCACGGACAATCACAGATTGTCTAACTGGGTTTAAATACCCACGATTTGCGGCCAAAATACACTTACTGTGACTCCATGTTCAGTCCGCCCGCACCAACTGCCGAATATGCATATGAACCAGTGCTTAGTTGGCCATGGACGATCGCGTAAAGGGGACTTCCCGAAGTAAGAATTTGGTTCGTCCATGTCAGTCCGTCCGGGCTGGTAAATACATTTGCTGCTGAATCAACCGCTACAAATTGCCCATCAGTTGCGACCGCCAGTGCCCCAAAGGTCACCGCATTCAGTTGAGTTGACGAGAGCTGCGTTGTTTGGGGGGTCCACGTAACTCCGTTATCAACACTGGTAATAACGGTTCCATTACTTCCAACAGCCACAAAGGTAGGTGTCGCAAGACCCGTTACCGAAGATACGACGTAGCCGTAAGTAACACCATTAAGATTTGCTGATGATATCAAGGAAGGGATAGTAGTATTAACAGTCCAGGTTCCCCCATCACCACTGGTAAGCAGCGTTCCGGCATCGCCAACGGCAACATATAGACTATTTCCATAAGTTATACTTCGAAGACTATTTGACGTATTTGAAGTTTGAGTGGTCCAACTCGAACTTGTTCCGCTGGTGCTGGTGAGAATTGTTCCATTTTGACCGACGGCAACAAACAATCCTGCACCATAGCCATACACAGCATATAGATCATTTGAAGTTACGGAGGTTTGCTGTGTCCAGGAACCGGATTCAGCGTAACTGGCGCTGTACAACATCGCCCCTCCCGCACCCACGGCAACATATGTCGAACCTGTATTCGCCAATCCATAAAAAGTTGTACTTGGCAGTGGGTTGGATATTGATGTCCAATTAATCCCATCAAGGCTGTAATACAGTGCGCCACTCGCCCCTGTTGCGACAAAACCGTAACCAAGAGCCGCACCCGCACTGTTATAAAGATAACCATAGGTTAAACCACGCAAATCACTGCCCAGAGAGCTTCCGGTTGTCCATAAGTTGGATGATGCCGCCTGTCTTGGCGTAACCGGATCCGGCTGCGCTGTTGCTCCCGGACCACCCGGCCCCCCGTTTATTCTTCCATTGATAGCCACTGAGTAAGGAGTTCCATCGGTCAAGCTGGATATCACATAAGGAGAAGTCACATTAGTTGCCGCCAAACATTGTGGATTTGAGCCGCAACTAGCCGGCGTCAAACCAGTAGTGTTCGGCGCCCAATAGGCAAAATAGACCACGCCGGGAACCATGTCCCACTCGACCACTACAGTGGTATCGCCCGGATAGGCTACTACATTTGTCGGGGCGGGAGGAATTGTAGGCGGAAACAATTTGCTGCAACCGGCCAGGCAAAGAAATAGAACAACCCAAATATTTCTGAACATCAATAATTTCATTTCGTGGAAGCGGATTTGATCGGAGTAACCACATAATAACGACTAACTTCTACAACTATCGAACTTTATCACACCTTTTCAAACTTTTACACAGCAGAAAAGTCTCTCAATCTTTAATACGATCAAAGTTATTGTCAAAAATAATTAAAATTGTCGCCAAATAGAATCGACGCAGGTTCTTCATTCCTGCCAAATAATTTAGGCTATGTAAAACATACATACCTGAATTAAGATCAGGTTTTCAAGCTGTATGCCTCTCGTCGATGTTTGGAATTATCCAGAATAATAACTCGCTCCGGTTCAGTGGCTTCTCCCCAAAACTTAATTTCTTCAAATGATCTAAAGCAGCCAAGACAGATATCATCATCGTTCAGGCAACAATTTCGTACACATGGCATTTGTGCAGCGGTATCAATCTCTTTCATTGGCCGGACTCCTAACTAGGGGTATTACTTTTCCTTCAACATCCACATTACATGTACAAAAGAGTCATTTGTACTTGTATGCAATGACGTAATCAGATTATTCAAATGCCCGCTATTGTGATTTGAATTGCGCGCGAAAGATTGAAACAACCGAATAACCAAATCAATGTTCAAATCCTTATGTTTCGCAGCGATTCCAACCAGCAGAACTTGAATGACGGAAAGATTGCAAACAAATTCACGGTACAGATCCAAATACGATCCGCGAGTAAAGGGGAACAAGCGTGTGACAACCTGATTTACCAGATAGTTCTCAAAAATGTATTCTTTGCCCTGAAAAAAAGGACGATAAAACTCGTCGTAATTTGATGCGTACTTGTGTTGTATATCCCCGCTGTCTTTTATGCAGTCAAGGCCTTCAAAAGCTGCCTGCAGGCACTCTTTGTAACGACTTGATGCCTTTGTCAAGGCCTGCGAGATCAGCAATGCCACAACTTCAAGTTTTCGAGGAATATTAGACCCGATTTCCACAAACTGCGCTTCGATCAGTGCGGGGTTGGCGAGCATGCCGATAAATGTTTCCAACGTGGGAATAACTTCCGAAGCATGGGAGAACTGCTCCGAATAGATAATTTTATCCACTTCTTCCATTAAAAATCCCAGCAACATAACGCGTGCCCCCAAACTGATTTCCCGGAATTGTAAAATCGCAACGATGACAGCGCGAAAGTCATCCAAAACTGCGATCTGATCCGGGTCCCCGTCGTTTAGCAAAGGAAAGCGATACGATGTAAAAGGTTTGCTATCAATTGCGGGTTCCGAATCGATCAAGGTGAATTGCATCGGCTCCGGATTCAATAAAATCAAACGTGCGGCCTCCGGGCAAGAAATGCCGAGTGAATGTTCGCGATGCGCACCGAATTGATTCAGATATCGCGGATAAAGACGGCACGTATCGCTGAGCGCTTGTGCGCCCATAAATTTATGAATCGTACACAGTTTATCTTCCTGCAAAAAATGACACTTTCCACCGGGCTTCATTTTCATCAGCCCAAAATTATTTTCATTGTCTGCGCTGGGTAAAGTATTTTTGCTCACCGCAAGTTTAAACAGTGGCGCCAAGTCCGGCTGTGTACTTTGCTGATACAACTGGAAAGTATCATGGTCAATGCTGACGTTCCACCAACCGTTACAGCAGGTATCTTCACACTCCGGGCCGGTACATTTGAATTTCGTGTAGTAATCAGGGACAGTTATATTTTGCATCGTTTTAAATAGCCGGATTGATAGTAATATGGGAATCATGCCAGCGCGCAAACATGCTGCTGTAAGCATTTTCTAAAGAACGGGCCAAGTTTTGGGCGTCACACAGGGGGCTACGGGACATTTTATTGCGCTGCTCCAATCGAAGTTGTTTGCGGTGCTCTACGTTTTTTGCCAGGGTAATTACTTTTTCAACGTATTCAGTTTCCGAGTACGCGATCCACTCGCTGTGACCCATGGCAGTTAATAGAGATGCGGAAAAGCGTGAGCCGACATGGTCTCCGTCTAAGTGTATGACGGGTACACCCATCCATAACGCATCACAAGTTGAGGTTCCGCCTCCATGTCCGCCAATAGGGTCGAGTGCGATGTCCAGACGGTCATGTTGGGCCATGTATTCTCGCCAGCTCGAGTCAGGTTGCAGTTCGATTCGGCCCGCTTCAATGCCATGCGCAGCCATTTCGGACAAAATGTATTGGCGATTACCTTCGTCGGCCAGTTCTTTATTTTTGAGTAACAATCGCCCCTCTGGTAGCGCATGAAGTATTTGCGCCCATAGATGCAGCGTATGCGGAGTAATCTTGCCCAGATTGTTAAAACAACCCAGCCAGATTGTTCCATCACCGGCGGGATGCCAGCATGGAATTGGCGCTTCCGTAATGGTTTTATAAGCGAGCCATACGCGCGGTAGTCGCCAAATTGTTTCACTGAATTGATTGCCTAATTCAGCGGGTGCCAAAATTTCATCCCCGATCCAATAATCCATTTCTGACAGGCCGGTACTGGCGAAATATAGATAAGTCGCCTGAACAGGAGCAGCTCGCCGCGCAAAAATACCCAGTCGATTGTGGGCCGAATGTGCCGACAGATCAATGAGCACATCAATCTTGTCTGCTTCTATGCGCTCGCAAACCTCCTCGTCTGACATTGTCGTGATAGGTGTCCAGTGTTCTACCAATAAATTTAGCCTTTCAGTTACTTCATCCCGCGTACGATTGTTTGAATACGCAAACAGCTCAATTCGTGATCGATCATGGCATGCAAATAACTGCTCCATAAAATAACTTGCAGCATGTTTGCGAAAATCGCCCGATACGTAGCCCACTTTTAATCGTCTGCCGGCAATTGGCAAGCGTGCGAACAACCTGTCGTGCGCGGCTTTTCTAATATCGGCAGGCACGCATGCGAATTCCCAGCCTCGCGCTTGTTTTAGATAATCAAGCGGGGATGTAACCGCGTGGTAGCTGAGCAGGAAAAGTAAATTACTATAAGCGTTGGCATAATCGGGTTTGATTGCCAGCGCTTTTTTATAACAATCAAGCGCTTCTTCCAAACCGCCTTTGGCACGCAATACATTGCCGAGATTGCAGTAGCCCTCAACAAACGCGGGCTGAAGTTCGAGTGTTTTACGAAAGCCGGCAATCGCGTCATCCAGTTTATCTTGGGCTTGCAAAGCGATGCCAAGATTGTAATGGGCTTCACTCAGGCCGGGCTGAATAGCAATAGCACGCCGGTAACTCACTATGGCTTCGTCAAATTTCTTTTGCGCTAACAGCGCCGCCCCAAGATTGCAGTGTGCTTGCGCGTAATCAGGGGACAGCAATATTGCCTGCCGGTAACTTTTAATTGCTTCGTCGTGTTTTCCTTGTGTCCCCAGTGCTACCGCCAGATTGAAATGCATCTCCGCAAAATTTGGTGCAATATTGATTGCCTTTCGGTAGCAATCAATCGCATGATCCCAATCGCCAAGTGCCCGAAATGTATGCCCCAGATTACTGTACGATTGAATATGGTCAGGCACCAATTCAATTGCAGAGCGGTAGCTGGCAATAGCATCCTGAAATTTGCCTTGTGTCTGCAAACAAAAACCAAGATTAAAATAATAAATGGCATTGTTCGGTTCGATCGCGATTGCCTGGCGAAAATGCGCGCTGGCTTCGTCGTATTTTCTTTGCGCCTGCAACACGGTACCTAAATTACAGTGATAATTTGGGGATACAGGGTTGATGTTTAACGCCATGCCGATTAACTCTTCAGCAAGCGTGTGATCGCCTATTTGGTGGGCCACCATCCCGAGCAGATGTAGCGCATCAGGATGATTTGGATTTTCTTTAAGCGCCTGCTGGTAGGCCTCATTGGCCTGCGTCAGTTGCCCGGCCTGATGGTTTTTCAGCCCGATTTGCGTCCACTGATCCGCTGATTTTGGCGCTGAATTAGTGGCCGAAGAGTGTTTGCCCGTGCAGCAGTTTTTGAACTCCTTTCCGCTTCCGCACGAGCAGAGCTCGCTGCGCACTTGAACGTTCATTTTTGCTCTTTGGAAATACTCAGCGTGGCGCGGATATTCTTTTCCAAAGACTTGATTGATCCGCCCGCGAGGTACTCAAATGAAACCTGCAACTCGTCACCTGCTTTTGCGGTCACGGGATGCTGCAAGGGGAGCACCAGATAGTCAATCAACCAGTCGATGGTAGAAGAATGCTCCGGATCGATTGCAAGGATATTTTTTGTAATAAAGCGCAGCGCATTTACTGTGCCGCCCTTTTCCAACTTAAAACTACCCTGCCACGCTATTTCTTGGCCTGAAGGCAATGAAAAATCCAATACGCTGTAATTTTGGGTTGGCGCTAATTCAATAGCCCCCGGGTGCTCGGCATAGACGCGCTGAAATTGAATGATAGGCGCATAAAATCCGGAAAAATTGTAGTCTTGTTGTAAGGGCTGAACTGCCATGATCACTGCTGTGGGAATAAACACAGGCAATTTGTCGCCAAAACGTTTACGGTAGCGTGTCTTAAAAGATTCGATTACTTCGACCTGTTTCTCACGCAGCATGGCGACATGGATCATCTCGCAGATAACTACATCAACGGGCTCGGGAGGCAGGTACTCAAACGCATCCGCATGAATCACTTCAACCTTGTGCCCATCGGGGTTGAATGCTAAAAACCGGCGCGACTCGGCAACCAGATCGGGATTAAATTCAACACACCAGACTTTGCCGGCCTTGGCCGCAGCGAAGCAGGACATCACGCCAGTGCCGCCCCCCAGTTCGAGCACCTTTGCGCCTTCAAAAACTGTAGCGTCGATGGCCGCCTTAAAATTGTCCATGCGGTTGGCATCCATCAACATATTGTGGTGGTAATGCAATGGAATAAACTGTCCAAGATAGTGCTTCTCAACAGCGTCTTCGTGCAGGGTATGCATGGTGTTAGCTCCGTGTAAATTTATTTTTCTGTGCGAATAGCCGCCGCTTCCTGTCGCTGCATATGTGCCACATATCGTTGCAGTAAATTTGTCGCAGCACCATCCGGTTTGACGAACACACAACCCGCGCGCCGAATTTTTTCACCTGTTCTGGCAGTCACTTCAAATGTATTTTTCACCTGAATAGTTGCGGTTAATATGCCAATGCCCGGTAGCTCAATTTCACAGTTCGGATAGGTGTTTCCCGGTATCAATTCCAGCGCGGTCTCCTGACAGACGAGTGCTATCCCGCCAATGCTAATGTCCATGATGGTCACTTCATGTTTGATATGTTTTTTGTCAGGTTGTGGTTTGATTACACATTTGAGCGGATTTTTTGGCCAGGCTGCAAGACGATAATAGTCCCGGCGTTGCAGCCGCAGCAGCTTCTGCGGCAGCGACAAAAAAATTGCATTTCTGCCATCATGAATTCCCTGCTTTGCCCCGTCGCTAACGAACTGAACTTTGGCTTGATTATGGGTGCTGACAAATATTATCCTGTTGCTATTGAGAATGTTGCGATTATCCAGCAGGTTCGATGGCGGATCGATCCAGATACCCGCTTCACCGGCATCAAGCAACATTGTCAAAACAAAACTATTGCCTTCGTTGTAATACAACGCCGCTCGAGTACCGCGTTCCAAAATCGTTTGCAGAATATTTTGAACCTCTTTCCTGGAGTGAATGAGGAATTCGCTGTCTTCATTATTTGAAAACACTTCTATCTTGAGCGGAATTTCTTTTTCTTTAACCATGTTGAAACAATGATCCGGATATATTTAACGCGCAATCTATCGCCTATGGCGAACCAAAATTAGCGTTATTCTATCTGGGATTGTCAGAATTGGTACTGGGATTAGCGGGGATTTCCCTGTGTTCCAAACGGTATATCCATGCCAACAGCTCCGCCACGGCAAGATAAAGTTGCGGTGGAATGTGCTCGTCAAGCTCAACTTGCATCAGCAAACCGACCAATTCCTGTGATTCATGCACAAAAATGCCGTGCTCTTTCGCGCGTTCAATTATGGCTTTTGCGATGATCCCGCGACCTCTGGCTACAACCTTGGGGGCTGACTCACCACTTTGATAGGCAAGTGCAACTGCCATTTGGCGTTTATCAGGACTTGCCATGCGGCGCCACCAAAGTGCTTGAAACGGTAATTCCACGCTCGGCGAGCGCTGCTGTCAATTGCGAGCTTGCCGAGCCGAGCAAGGCACGGGTTGTTTCGCCCGAGGCATCCAGAGTAATGCTCAAGCCATTACTATTGAAGCGCAGCATGGCGGCAACCTCACCCAAATTAGGCAGATCCAGACGAACCTGAGTAGCCCATTGTTTACCTGCCTCTTCATACCCCGAGGTGTCTTGGCGCGAACCTTCTTCGTGTATCTCCCAGTCCATGCGCTGATTCGGCCACGCATGCCCCTGCCAGAATACCTGACGGGTTTCGAGCGCATTCAACTGTTGTTGAACCAGCGGTTGAAGTTGGTTGGGAATGTTGGAGATCGGGTTGTCTTGCGAAGTAGCTGTTGCGCTGACTGCATTTTTTGCGATTTCCGCAACTGTTCTATCGGGAAGAGGAACTTGATTCTGTGGTTCTTGAAGCAACTGCGCGGTGCTGCGCGAACCTGCTATCCATTGCGCCTGATGCGATTCATAGAATAAACCGCTCTGACTGAGTGATTCGTGAAGTTTTCCGGCAAGCACTGTGGTATCCGGTGCTGTTTTGGATTCAACATGTTCCGTAATCAGCGGCTTGCTTTGGATCGCCATTACATAGCTTTTTTCCAGCGGTTTTTGCGTCAGCGCGGAAAGTAACAGTGACGTATTACTTAAATGTTCCGGTGCGGAAAGTGGATTGCTTAATGCCGACAGGCTAAAAGTGAGTCGCGGCTGAATTGATAGAACTTGTAATTCGACTACATCACCACTTTTTAGATTCTCGGGAAGTTGCATGTGCAACATTTGCTCAAGTACCCGAACTTTAAATACTCCGGTGCTGACTTGCGCCTGAATTGTTCCCTGAACTTTCTGGCCCACCTCAAATGCGCCCTTGCCACTGGTATCTTTATCCGGCAGCGGTGTTATCAGCGGTCTCTCGTTTAGAGATAGCGCCCTGAGTGTGTTGAGAACGTCGGTGGGTAACATTTTTAGTCGTTAGTCGTTTAGTTAAAACAAACCCCCGGACGATAATAGCAACTGACGTCTAGCGACTAGTAACCCGTCCCTGTATAAGCCTTTTGCAAAAGATTTTCGCTGCGGGCCGAGTCCATGATTCGCTGTAATTGCGCCATCCACGGTTCCATTTTGTTGCGGATGGCGGCATCATCAGCCAGAATCTTTTTGATCAGCACAACTTTTTCCAAGCGTGTTGCTTCATCAATAGGCGTTAAGTCCATTACCCTAAGTTCTGCCACCTGCGCGCTGGACTGTTCTTCCAACTCGACGAGCAGATCCCATTCATCCTGTAACGCTGCCAAGCGCATTTGGGCAGTTATCTCAGCGAGAGATTTATATTTTTCGATGACTGCATTCATTGACTACATCTTCCCATAAACTAGCGTGGTCTTTTCCGGTGGTTGATGCGGTTTGCTGACTTGCGCACGAGGCTCGGTTTGGCGAATGCTTTCCCAGGCACCGCGCAACTCCAGCAATAGCGTACTCACCTCATCCAATATTTCAGTGTCATTTTTTAAATTGGCAACCAATAGACGCTGGATCATATAGCTGTACAGATCCGACAGATTCTGGGCCAACTCACCGCCCACATTCAAATCCAGACTGGCTTTGAGCCCATCGTTGATAATCGAGATAGCCTGGCTAATAGACTGTCCTTTTGCGGAAATTTCTTTGCGTAGCATCTGATTTTTTGCCGAAGCGATCGACAGCAGCGCACCCTGGTAAAGCATCAAAATTAGCTTGTGCGGATCCGAAGAATGAGCCTTGGATTCGATAGCCACGTTTGAGTAAGCTTTAACTGCTGAGTTCATGTTCATAATATTCTCCGCTTACAGTTTGGAAAGTTGTTGGGAAAGATAAGTGCTTGTTTCATTCATTTTGCCTAGTGTTGCATCCAGTTTTGTATATTGTCTGCGATAGCGATCTTCAACAGTAACCAGCCTGGAATTGATTGTGTCGCGCTCTTTTTCGATACCTCTGACCGATGTACTTAGGCCGTTCATGCGTCCGGTGAGTACGCCTTTATTGCTTAATGCAAGATTGACGTATTCATTCAACTTATTGGCATACCCCTGTGTGTAATTGGCCGAGCCCCTTTCCCCGAGCGGGCCACCGGCAATTTGAAGTTGCAGACCTGAAGAGTTACCCAAGGTGGAAGTCAGCAGTTGCCCGGCACCCGATGCCTCAACACCATCGATCTTGCCTTTTACATCCGTACCTGCGGTAACTTGTGCCGTCCCCATGAAATCAGAAACCGAGGTGCCCGTACCCGACTCCAGATTAACATTCGAAGTCGAACCATAATTGTTGGAAGTTAGATGTAACGCACCGTTATTATCGATTGTCGCGGAAACTGACTTGCCCGCGGAGGCAAAAGCTGCTGTGGTATTAATTGCAGATTGAACCATCGTTGCCAATTGCGTTGCGGAATACATTCCGGGCGTAAGTGAAACCGTTGCGTTCACTCCGTCAATAGTTGCTTTAATCGTCGTATCTTTGGCAATGTTTGCCGATCTTAAATTCAAATTCTCCTGTCCGACACTGCTTCCTTGTGTGCCCAGACTTTCAACGAATACGTCATAATTTCCCGGCACCGTAGTAGGGGCCGTGGATTTAAAATTAACCAGGTTGTCCGTGGTTTTGCCAATCGCTGCAAACAGTCCGGCTACTTCATCAAACTGGCTGGTGAGTGCTGTATTAAGCTTAGTCGAATCGATGGCAAGTGAGCCGTTGGTTTGTTTGCTAACTCCGATTTGCGACAGCGTTGTTAATGACCCAACAGGCGTACTCAAAGGAGCGCTCAAGATGCCATCTATCTGCATTTCCAAAGAGCGCATTGCAGAGTCGCCTTGCAAGGCAGCGCCCTTTTTTGTGGCCGCATTGTAAGCGGTCAACTCGGTGATGATTTTTTTCAGTTCATTATAGGACTTTACAAAATCCTCAACCGCAGTCTTCACTGTTGCCGTATCACGTGCGACATCAATTGATGCCGTCGCACCGGTCGGTTTAAGCAGTGTGATGGTGACGCCCTGAATGACATCATTGATCACATTGCCGGGCTTGCTTACCGGTATACCATCCACCGACAACGATGCATCTTTTGCTGCAACAATTTCTGACAGGTTCTGTGTAGCGGTCGGGTCTTGACTTAGCAACTTGGACAGCGCCGCATCGCCCCCGCCGACAACAATTCTGATGTTGCTGTTCGAGCCGACCGAATCAGAACTAAGCAACAATCGATAGGGTGCCTGGCTACCATCATTAACTACGCTGGCTGTAATTCCTATCTTTGCTTCATTGATAGCGTCGCGTATGCCTTCCAGGGTATTGTTGGAATCATCTATGGCGATAGTCTTGCTACCTGACGCGGAGCTGGTATTCAAGGATACACCCTTGCCTTCTTTACCGGCTGCGGATGTCAAAAAATGCGTGGTATCAAGAACCGCTGTGATCGTCGTTCCATCCGGAAAACCAACTCCGGAAACCGGGTCTCCAATGGAAAGACCGGTAGTGCTGGCTACCGTCACGCTGGAATTGCTGCTTGCCTGCGTACCGAGTTGGGCAGACGACAAGCCGGTTTGGCTCGACAAGGTTGACAAAGTTTTCGCGGCCGAAACCGAGTCAGTAGCTTTACCGGCAACACCAAATGTGATGTGTTTTCCACCCGTGTCCGACTTGATAATTATCTTTCCCTGGGAAGCGGTAAAAGTACCCGCTTCGCCACCTGATTCAACATAAGCCTTATCAAAAATTTCGGCAATGTTCATCGCGCGATGCAACGGGCTATCTTCATCAAGCAGATTGATCTCGTCGACTTCAACACCATTGATTGTCAGCGTACCTGCGGGAATGGTGCCCGAGCTTTCCGCACTGGGAGAAAGTGTAGTTGTTTCAGCCAGTGAAATTGTAGTACCCGGTTTACCGGCTACTTCGCGGTTGTTTACCGTTGCATTGTTCAGGGTAGTGGTCTTGTGTTTGCCAATATTTGGAATAAATTCGTTACCGGAAACTTTTCCCAAATCAAAAGTTAAAGTACCTTTGCCAATGGCCGTTGTACTACTGGGGATTCCGGTTGCTGCCAACCGTTCTCCTTCCGCCAGATTTTCGATATCGATGGAATGGTGTCCCACGGAAGCAGAGCTTTTCGCGGAAACAGTAAAAGAGCTCGGATCAGATGAAGTAGCATTATTACCCTGGAATTTGCTGTTGTTACCAAGCCCTTGCAGCGACGTCTGAAGTGCAGACAGGGCACTTTTAACCTGACCGAAAGCAGAAATTTTGGATTGAAAGCTGGTTTCCTTGGCGTTGAGCGCAACCAGGGGTTTCTGTTCGACAGCCATCAGCTTGCTCACGATACCGCCTACGTCTAGGTTAGTACCTGATGAGCCAGCAGATGCACTATTCGGTCCAGAAACCGCCATGATCTTTCCTCGTTAAGCTTTCTGTTTTAGCAGTAGGCCTTGTTGAATTTCACCAATCGCTTTAGCTATTGCAATCGCTTCTTTTGACGGAAATTGCTTAATCACTTCACCCGTCGATGAATCCATCAGTTTAACTACGGTTTGTTCAGTATCCGGATCAATACTGAAAGCAAGGTTGGAACTGTTTGCTTTCATGGACTGATTCAAATCATGAACAGCGCTTTCCAATTGTGCCACACTGGGCTTATGCGTATCTACCTGTTCCGGCTGGGGTGGCGGACTGTGCTCAACTCGCGCTGAGACAACCGACACAACCCCGCCATCACTGGGGTGCCACGCAGGGCTCACCGGGCTGGTTGTATTTTGAATTAGCATATTTATGCTCCTTCTCTTTTTCTTTCTGATACACCCGGCTAATAGTTTTATTTATCAGCCGGGTAATCATGCTACTACGCTAGCCTTAACGCAACAGTGTCAAAACACTATTGGGTGATTGGTTCGCTTGGGCCAACATCGCCGTACCTGCTTGTTGCAGAATTTGGGCTCGGGTCAAGTTGGCCGTTTCTGCGGCAAAGTCGGTATCCATGATACGGCTGCGGGCCGCGGTCTGGTTTTCCGATGCGATCTGCAAGTTGTTAATAATCGACTCAAAACGTGACTGTACCGCACCGTAAGTGGCACGTGCGCCGGCAACGTTGGCTATATCCGTGTCCAGTTTTGCGATCTCGGCTTGGGACGATTGCGAAGTGGTTCCCAATGAGGTCGAAGTGGGCGCAATCGCTGCTGCAGTAAGCACAGTGATACTATCAACGCCATTTACACTGTTTGCGCCGATTTGGAATACTTGGCTAATCGGTTGCGAGAGCAGTGGAATGTTATTAAACGAAGTCGCTTGAATAACGCGTGTGTTTTCAGCGTTAAGCTGGGTAAACTCGGCATTGATCGAAGCGATATCCGAATTTGATGTCGCGTTGGCACCTTGCACGGCCAGTTCACGCATCCGCGCCAAGTTCGACTGAATGGCCCCCAAGGCACCTTCAGCGGTTTGCGCGAGCGAGATACCGTCACTGGCGTTACGTACGGCCTGATTCAAACCGCGAATCTGGCTTTCCATACGGGAGGCAATGGCCATCCCGGCGGCATCGTCCTTGGCACTGTTGACACGCAAGCCCGAAGACAAGCGTTGCAATGAAGTGTGCAAAGCGCCCTGAGATGAATTCAAGTTGCGTTGCGCATTCAGCGACGGTAGGTTGGTATTGATATATGAGGGCATTTTAATTCTCCTTTTTATTCGATTTGCACATCCGGCCTGTTTGCCGTTAACTTAGGTTGCCTTGGCTACAAGGCACTTCAACCGCCGTTATTTGTGTTATCGGAATCTTTCGGGAAAACTTTAATTTTGGCTCAAACTTTTCTGGCTTTGCGTGTCATTCCGCTGCAACAACACGGTTTTTACCGGTAGTTTTGGCTTTGTACATCGCTTTGTCGGCACGCCCAACCAATTCTTCCTGATCTTCTCCGCTTTGGCGCAGCGCTACTCCTGCACTAAAAGTAACAAGGACGCGTTCGTTGTTGTTCAAGAAAAATTTCTTCGTCATTTCGCGCTGTAAGCGTTCAACTGCCTCAATTCCTTCTTTAAGCGGCGTGTCCGGTAAAATAATGACAAATTCTTCCCCTCCATAACGGGCTACATTATCGGCCGGGCGCAGACATTCTTTAATAACCCGCGCCAAGTGAATCAAAGCCTGATCCCCCGCCTGATGGCCAAGCGTGTCGTTCAGTTTTTTAAAGTTGTCGATGTCAAGCAAAGCTACGCACATCGGCGACTGGCTGCGGTCTGCACGATTAAGTTCTCTTTCAAAGGTTTCATCCATGCCACGGCGATTGAGTACTCCGGTAAGCTGGTCTTTATGTATTTGCTCGCTGACTTGGGCTAATTCATTTTCCAGTTCTTTAATGCGCGTTTCAGCATCATCTGCTTGTTTGCGGGTGGAAACCAATTCTTGATGGGAACGCAACGCACTGTCTTGAATAATGCGCGTGTCGTGCATAATATCTTCCAAAATATGCCCTAGGTCAGCCAGATTGCTGGCTCCTCCAATCTTTAGACCATAACCCTCAATCTTGGTGTGATATTGACCGGTGGTTTCGCTAAATTCCCCAAGGCGGTCAATAAAGGTAGTCATCAATCCTTTTAAGGTGGATTTCGCATCGCTCAGGCTTTTTTGCAGCAAACCCTGTTTGATGATGGCATCGCGCAAATTACGCTCTGCATCTGCAATAACGCGTTTATCGATGGGGTTGGCGATAATCTCTTGCAAAGTCACGATTTGACCATGCAACCACTGGTCATCCGCAACGAGTTCGCCGACATTCTCAACCAGAAGGCGCAATAGCCGTACCAGTCCTTCCTGAATTTTGGACTTATCACCGCCGCGTAATTCCAGCTTGAGCCAAAAATGACGCAATTTCGAGGCGAGTTCATATATTTGACTGTTTTCGGTTGCACGAACCAGTTGTGCCAACTCTTTAATTTCGGCGTTCAGTTCCGGTTGTGCGGTGAGCGAATTTTCAACTGTCTGCGCCAATAGTTCGCGTAATTGCGATATCAATTCCTGATGCGCCTGTGCAGTTTCGCCGCCTGCAGCCGGTGATGATTTAACGGCAGCAGAAACATTGCCACTCTTGCTTGTCGTGGCCGCAACAGCGTCAATATTTGCGGGAGGCGGTGGTGCGTCCAAGCTGGCTGTTGGGGCGGTTGACCATGAACGCAACAACCCCTGAAGTTTTTCAAACAGCTCGTCGGGTTTGGAGCCGAAGCGGTTTAGCACCGTTTCCAAGCCATCTTTTTTTCGTGTGATGGTAATGCCTTTGTGGGGAGTTTCCAGTTGGCGCAACAAATCTTGTATCAGTGCAGACCAGGAGACATTAAGCCTTGGAACGGATTCGGCAGGCACCGTCGCAGCCGGAACTGTTGCCGGGACACCTGTGATTTCCTGAAACACTTGGGTATAGTTTTCCGGCGTCGGTGCAAGCTTGCGCGAAGCCAACTCGATCAGTGTTTCGCGTGCAGCTTCTGAAGGGTTGAGTTGTTTTTTCATAGGGTCTTAGTAATGACACTTTATGACTATGGTAACTATTATTGAATATGTGGCTTTAGACTGCGCCACAAATAACACAGCTTTTTGCCCGCTATTCACCAACTTGGTTTTTATTCGATCAGATGATTGCTGATTGCATAATGGATCGCCTCAGCATTGGTTTTGAGGTTCATTTTTTCCAGCAGACGGGCACGGTACACGCTGACCGTTTTGGCACTAAGCGACATGATCTTGGCCATTTCGCTTAATTTTTTGCCTGAAGCCATCAAACACAGAGTTTGATACTCGCGGTCAGAAAGAGTTTGGTGACGCAGTTCCTGAAAACCTTGGGAAATACCGTTCGCGAGTTGCTCGGCAAGCTCGCCACTGATGTATTTTTTTCCGCTCGCGACAGTCCGGATTGCTGTAACCAACTGTGAGGGTGCACTTTGCTTGTTGAGATACCCCGCCGCACCAGCCTTCATGGAGCGCACCGCGTATTGGTCTTCGGCATGCATGCTTAGCATCAGCACGGGTACGTCAGGATTGTTCAGCTTGAGCTGTTTGAGAACATCGATGCCGTTTTTGTCGGGAAGACTGATATCAAGCAACACCATATCGAAAGGGGACTTCTGTGCCATTTGAATGGCCTGCATACCCGTTTCGGCTTCGCCGGCAACGCGCATATCTTCGGTGTCATCCAAAATTTGTTTCAAACCTTTGCGAATGAGCGTGTGATCGTCAGCTATCAGCACATTTATCATCGTCAAACTCCGTTATGCATAATTACAGCAAATATAATACTCACTTCGTGATACGTTTGCTTCCTCTCCCGCAAGCGGGAGAGGATTGAGGTGAGGGGAACGGGATTGAAGTTCATAAAAATGACGTTGGGCATTACCCGTTAAAACAAAGGTTGTTGGGGTTGCGTTAGTGTATCACCATGCGGGGTATCAAGTGGAATGTGTGGAATAACTACCGATACAGTCGTGCCTTGACCGGGAGCGCTGCTAAAAGTGACCTGACCGCCGAAATGTGCAACGCGCTCTTGAATGCCACGCAATCCGAATGATCTGGGTTTGAGCCGGGCTTCCTGACTGAAACCGCGTCCGTTGTCGCTAATAGTCAATTCGATAAAAGCCGGACTATTCTGAATGAGTATGCGCACTTCGCTGGCTTGGGCATGCTTCATAATATTGGTCAGCGATTCCTGAAAAATACGAAACAGCGCGATTGAGGCATCCGGGTGAAGATCAATCTCCAGTTCTTCGTCGTTATGCGTGAGCAGGCATTTGATTCCGGTGCGCTGCTCAAATTCACCCGCTTCCATCTCAATTGCGGCCACAATGCCGAAGCTATCCAAGTAGCCGGGACGCAAGCTGTGTGCCAAATTTCGCGCCGCCGTCATCGCTTTGTCCACCAAATTTTCAATAGTGGTCGTTTTGTCGGTTAATATTTTTTTTGTTTTGGGTAGCCGTTCTTTCATCCAGGCCAAATCCATTTTGATCGCGGTGAGCAGTCCGCCGATTTCGTCATGCACCTCACGGGCAATGTGCAAACGTTCCTGTTCTTTCGCATCCTGAATATATGAAGAAAATTCCCGCAACTGCTGCTGGGATCGTAGCAATTCAATTTCGTCCAGCTTGGTTTGGGTTACGTTGACCACCAAACCTTCCCATTCGACCTGACCATCCGCTCTGGCTTGCGGGGAAGAACCCAGAGTCAGCCATTTCAGTTCGCCATTAGCCAGAGTTACCCGTCCCTCCCAACTCCAGAAAGTAAGGTTCATTGCTGAAAGCAGCATGCTTGCAGTAAATGCTTGACTGTCTTCCGGATGAATTAACTTCAGGAATATATTTACATCCGCTTTCAATTCGTCCGGCGAAAGGCCCAGCAATGCCTGGCTTCCGTCGCCTATATAGGAAAATGAGAAAGTATTGTCCGGGCTCAACAATAACTGAAACGCCATACATGGAAGGTTGGCGATGAAATTATCAAGACGCAAAGGCTTAGGCGAAGTATCGACCACGGTCAGTTTTTATATGATGCTATTGTTAGTACATTTAGTTGCACAATGCTGAGGGTACTACAGACATGTAGTATTGGGCAATTCCGAATGAATACGCATTTCTTGCTCGCCCCTTCAATTAATTCAATAAAATACAACGATTGCTGAAAAATACGTGATGAAAAAACCTATTCAATAATTGTTAGACTTTGCATTTTCAGCTTCCTTGTATATATATGCAAATCTGGCACTAATGCCGGGGTGATCCAATTCGGTATTTAGACCGATGTTTAAAATTTTTACGCACTCATCAAGGTCTTCTGCGGTTATGCCCCACTTGGCTTTGAAGGCTGCGTTGTGGCAAACGTCATCAGGTAAGGCAGTCACCGCCGCGTACAAGGCACCCAATATCTCAGTAGTGCTATATCCTGCTTTAGCCATTTGTCTCGTAGCGTAAGCGTCGGCAGCAACCTCGTTTTTGAATTGAGCAGAATGCGATATACGACCAATATTTTTTGTGTGCCCAAGCACCACATGTCCGATCTCGTGGAGCATAACAAACGTAATAGCAGATGTAGGGGCATCGCCAAATCCGGGGCCGATCGCAACAGAATCAGAAATGGCAAAAGCGTTATATGAGTTGTTGTATACGTTCGGAAACTCAACAGCATTAAAAACTGGAACTTCACACTTGAGAGTGTTGCATACAAGATTGATTTTTTGATTGAGCAAATCATTTCGCCGCGCAGAATGGCTTTCATCGAACATAACCTGATACATCGTGTTTTGAATTTCGCCACGCTTATCGAGGTCAAATACAACAGCTCTTAGCGCGTTCATGTCCGATGCATGAACGGACAAAGAAAGTACAGCGAAAAGAAAAAATGGCTTAAACATTTGGATTTATAGACTCAATCAATGATTCATCAGAAAGCATCGATGCCAGTGCAGCTATCTCATCATCATTTAATAGTTCGATCTGTTACGTGACTCTCTTAGCATGTCTTTTCGTGACGAGTAAATGCAGTCAGCTAGGAATTCTTGATTTGTCGCGTAGTTACAGACATTGAGGACTCAAGGAGGCTTCTCTAGGATGGTGTTAAATTTAGGAAGTGTGTGGGACTGAACCAACTAACTCTTAGTGTAAATCTGATAGCGCAATGGGCACGAAATAATCTCTCGACCCATCTGAAAAACCAAGTGCATGATGAGGCGCCTATGCAGTGCAATCGAATGAAATGGTGACTGTTTGGTGATAGTTGACAACTTACAACAATCGAATTGAGGCCTAAGTTGCATATTGATACATACCAATTATCTAGTTATATCTAGTCCTTTTTTCGTGTTGACACAATTATATTTGGGCATAAAATCCTTATACATAAAATGGGTATTTGAGGTCGTAATTAGCATTCGAGAATATTTACTTTAGTTACTAATAACCTGTAATTCAATTGTAGTTGATATATCTTAAAGGGGAAATCATGAAAGTTAGTTTTGGCTATATCTTGCCTTTTGTGGCATTAGCAGTTACTGGTTGCGCATCATCAAAGATCAGCGATCTAGGTTCTTTTCAGAGTGTGCCAATGAAGCAAACTGAGCATATGCCATCCAAGTCGGAGTTGTCAGGTGCCAAGAGTCGAGTCATTGTGTTTGCACTGGAAGACAAGAAGTGGTCAGGTGCTGGTGAGAGTATTGCAGATATCGTATCCAAAGAACTTAACTCAACTAACAACGTTGTTATAGTTGATCGATCACTCGCATCCAATCTCGGGCAAGAAATTCAGCTTGCAGAAACAAAAGGCCGCACCGGATATCAGGGACAAGATGTTGCTGATTTTGCTATTACCGGAAAAGTTACCGAAGCTGGGGCTGGGGTAAAATTTACCGAAGCAAGTACTTGGACCGATAAAGATGGGAAGTCGCACTATAACCCGGCTCAATGTACTACTTCAGGCAAAGTTGCTTTTTCGTTGAAAGTTGTTCAGTTGCCATCACTGGATGTAATAAAAACTATTGATGAAGATGCAACAGCTTCAGCCACAGAGGATGCACCTCGGGGTAGGTGCCCTGATTTGTCACAAGGCGCGGCAAATGGAATAGTTTCTGCTGCAATAGGGAATGCTGTTCAAAAAGCTCATACGGATTTGAAAAATCAGTTTGCGCCATCAGGCTATGTCGTTGAGAGAAGAAACAAGGGAAGCGATAATATATTCAAGACCACTTTAGGAACTACTGGTGGAGCTAAAGAAGGTTTGGAAGCAAAGGTCATTCGTTCTGTTACAGACAAAAATGCTTTGACTGGCGTTGAGTCAGCCGAGCAGGTCGTTATTGCTGAAGGATTGATAAGTGACCAAGTTGGTGCTAGCTTTTCGTATTTGATTATTTCAGACAAATCAAAAGCAGACAGCATTTTGCTAGGTGACAAGGTTCAAATTGTATTTAAAGATTCATTTATGGATTCCCTCAACAAAATTGTGCACTAATTTAAGAAGTTAATTGTTAAGATGACATTTAAATCGCGTGACCTTGAAATGGGCCACGCGATTTATTATTTGCCTGAACTGATAATACTGAGCTTGATATGCCTTACAACAGATATTTCTCTGGGCTAGGATACAGAATGTCATATACGTGAATTTGAAAGGTTTGGAATGAAACAAGTACATTGGTTGATGATATTCGTTTTGATAAGCTGGGCGAATATTTCCCAAGGTTTTGAAATAAGCTTTGGTAGCAAAACCAAAGAAATACCGCAATGGGTTTCAAATCCGACACCAGATGATGCCGAGTATATTTACGGTGTCGGAGAAGGTGATGCGCTAGCAAAAGCGGTACAGTCCGCTCTCAATAATATTAGTGGAAAATTAGCTACCGTAGTAAGTAGCAACATTTCTTCTGAAGTTACACAAAACCAAGGAAAGGTAAACTCAAACTTTAGCGAGGAAGTGCGCACAAGAACGTTTGATACCAGACTCTCAGGTTATGAAGTCGTGCAATCCGCATCACAGGGTGACAATTACTATGCATTGGTAAAAATGTCTCGTCGAGCATTTGTTAAAGATACCATGCTGCGACTAAAGATGATTGATGACAAATTAAATAACCGGGTCGCACTGGCTAGTAAAGTATCAAAATTGCAATACTATCTTGCTCTAAACGAAATCAAACCCGACATGGTTGATGCAACGGCTCTTGTTTTGTTGTTGCAAGCCGCAGCCCCTGAATTCGAAAGTGAAAAATACCTTTCCACATACAGAAAATATCAATCAACAATGAATGAAATATTATTTCAGATGAACTTCAGAATAGAGGCAGATCCTAAATTGTCTAGGGTGGCAGAAATAATAACTAATCTGTTGGGTAATGAAAAATTGTCATCAACTTCTTCAAAAAGTGAGAAGGCAGACGCAATTATTACAGTGAGCGGTAGTGTGCAAAGAAACATTGTGTTTAATGAATTCGCAACGCAGTTGCGAATTAAAATTCAAGTTGCGGACGAAACTGGGCGTATTGTCAACACTGAGGATCATGTGGCAGGAGGAAGCTCTTTGTCCAGCTATGATGCATCTATGATTACAACTACTAATATGCTGGCAAAGAAATTGGGGGATGAAGGGGCATTGGCATTGTTGGGCTTGCAAAAACCTCAGTAATTTATATTAGATTTTCGAGGGTGGCTTGCCGATGCAGGTCGACTTACATGTAATTGAACATTGACAGTTCGGCCACCTGCTTGAATGATTTTTGCGCGGCTTGCAAGCTGGTTGTCTGCCGGTTCAGGTCGCTGATGGCTTTGTTGAAATCGAGGTCTTCCAGAGTCGACATCGTTTGTTTGTACTGCAAGCCCAAGTCTTCTCCGGTAGCTTGCAGAGAGTCTAATTCATTTAAACGGGCACCGAGCGCGGCTCTAACTGTCAACACTCTGTCCAGCCCCTGATCCAAACCGCTCATCGCTTTGCTGAGCCTGCTCGTCAACACCCCGGAGGTCGCGGCCTCACCGGCGGGGTTGTCAGTATTCAATGCCGTGATCAGATCCGACATGGTCTTGAACAGGCTTTCGTTGGCGCTGGGTGAGACTGTAAACGAATCACCCGCCTCGGGGGTGCCCATGAGCGTTATCTGCATCCCCGGAAGCTTGATCGCTTCACCCGTTGCATAACTATTACCTTGCGAAATGATTTGACCCTGATTATCGGTTACATCAAAAGTCTCCGGGCCTGTGAACGCTAATTTATAGGGTGTCCCGCTAAGCAATGTCGGGTTTGTAACCAAGCCCTGGCCAATCGATGCAGAACCGGTATTGCCAGATGATGCTTCGGTAACGAATTTTCCGTTGCCGCTCTTTACTCGCATGAATATATCGGCGCCGGAATCGCTGGTGGGCATTTGTCTGGAACTGCTTACCTGAACTTTTCGCTGACCATCATCGCCCATGTATTGCACACCGGCAGCCGTATTAACGAAAGGCACGGTTCTCCCCTGATAGCCGGAAAACAAATAATTGCCGGTACCGTCCGTACTATTGGCGAGCGCAATCAACTGCTCCAAACGGCCATGCAATTCCGTCCCGATTGATTTTCTGTCTGCCGGTGACAGCGCGCCATCGCCTGCTTGTACGGCCATTGTTTTCGCATCTTGAAGTAGCGTACTTACGCTTTGCAAGACAGCCTCTGACATACCAATAGAGCTCTTGGCCGCATTGCGGTTGGTCGTATATTGCGTGTTTGTGCCGTCTGCCTGAGTAACCTGCAAAACATTGGCCGATGCGGCCGGATCATCTGCAGGGGTAAGCATTCTTCTGCCGGAGGCCACTTGCTGGTTCGTATGCAACAATGCTGCCTGCTGAGTATTGAGCATGGAAACATTCGTATCAAATACACTGCCTGAACTAATCCGCATGAGACACCTACTTTCCTATCTCAAGAATTGTATCAAACATACTATTGGCTATTTGCAGGGCTTTTCCCGCAGCCTGATAAGCCCGTTGATAACGCATCAGGTTGGCGGCCTCTTCATCAAGATTAACCCCGGAAAATGCTTGTTGAGTTGCCACTGTCTGCTCTGCCATGGCCTGCTGTGCTGTGCTTGTTACTTGCAGTTCGCGCGTTTTATTGCCTACGTCACTTACCCACTGCGCATAAGCCCCCTGGAACGTCATCGTCGGCGCTCCACCCTCGGGCGCACCCAAAGTATTATCAGTTTGCAAATTAGCCATTATCAATGCGTTGCTGCTGTCTGCGGTCGCATTTAAATTCGGGCCAACACTAAATGTGTCACCTTGTGCGGGCTCGCCGCTAATCTCTGTAGTCCAGCCATTAAAGCTGACTTTGTCACCAGCCACATAGGGATGCGCAGAAGCCAGTGTTGTACCTGTTTTCTCATCCACAACATCGTAAGTTTTTGCGCTGGTAAACTTGAACGTAACCGGATTTTTCAGGTTTATATCTGTCAGAGGATGTTCGGGATTCGGCGAATGTGGTGCCAAAGGCGTATTCACCGTAACCGGACCAATCTTGCCGGTACCTTCGTTTGCCAACGCTGAATTGCTGCGAATCGGCGTTGCCGATGCGATCTTGGACGGGTCAGTCAAGCCGACTGCAATATCACGGGCACCATTAACGGTGGGACGAATTCGATAAGTATCGCCGGGCATCGCGCCTTCCGTCGTACTAAGCGTAATCCCGTCAATTGGCGTTTTTGGCAAGCCGTCGGCAAACACGGTCTCCTTGTTGTCCGCCAAGCGCGTCAACGTGTATTTCGAGCCGCCATCAAAGCGTAATGTGTAATCGCCCCCGGTCAATTCGCCATAGCCGCTTGCATTGTCTATGCTGGCCGTAACAACGCCATTTCCTTTGTTCTGCGTGTTGGCATAAACAGCAGGTTGCGGCTGCACAAAGAAGTTTGTGCCCAAGTCGCCATTCAAATCCTGCCCCAACTGATGCTGCTGGTTTAACACCCCGGCAAGGCCCATCGCAATGCGGCCCAGCGCATTTTGGGCATTGGTCAAAGTAGTGTCGCGGAAGGTTAGAAAGCCACCCAGGTTACCGCCCTGCAGACTGCTTTGTTGAAGGGTTGTTTTTGATCCGTCGACATTGGTATAGACGACATCCTGTCTGGATGGATCGATAGGCGATTGTGCAATTGACAAAGTAAACGCCGTCGAACCGACCACCAGCGATTGTCCGTTACCGACAAATATATTGTAGGCACCATCGTTTTGCTTTACTACCGATGTTTTGATTTCCTTATTCAACTCGGCGACAAGTTGATCTCTTTGATCGAGCAAATCGTTGGGAGGTTGTTTGGTCGTCGCTTGCAGCATGACGATATTTTCATTTAATGCGGCAAGCTGGTGTGAATAACTATTTACCAGCGTAATACTATTGTTGATTTGACTGCCGACGGTATTGTTGACATCAATGAAGCGCTGGCCCAATGATTGAAAACGTGATGTCAGCGCGCCCGCACTATTGAGCATCGCTTGTCTGGCCGGCTGCGATTCGGGAGCCGACGATACATTATTAACGGAAGAGAAGAAATCTTGCAACGCAGGCGATATTCCCGCTGTGGGGTCTGCGATCACATTATCGATTTGCTTAATCTGTGCATGATAAGTGTTGAGCATCGCCGCCTGGGTTTGCTCTGACAACACTTGCCCGTTGAGAAATTGGCTGTACGCCCGCTTGACTGTTTCTACATTTACACCTTGTCCAACAAAGCCCACACCCGTGTATTGGGGTTTGCGATTTACCATCTCGACTTCTTGTCGGGAAAAACCGGGGGTGTTTGCATTGGCGATATTGTGCCCTGTGGTCTGGAGACCCACCTGTGCCGCACTTAGCGCGCTTACACTGACTCCCATTACACCTGACATTGACTTTCTCCTACCGCCCCATCACGGGACTTCACATTCTGATTATCGGCAATAACTTCCGAAACATTAGTTAAATCGCGAATCGCTAAGCCAAGGTGTTAACGCTATTAATTACTTTACTGAGCTTTTCCCCGTAGTGAGGGTCTGTTGCATAGCCGGCTTGCTGCAACGCATTGGCAAATCCGTGTGCACTATTGCCTTGTTTCAGCACCTCGGAGTAGCGCGGATTGCTACTCAGTAAATTGGCGTAATCCTTGAATCCTTCGGCATATGAATCGTAGGCACGAAATTTTTCTATTTGCTTGTTCGCCACGCCATTGTGATATTCGGTCGTGGTCACTTCTGCAATCTTTCCATTCCAGCTCGGCCCGGCTTTAACACCAAATAAATTGTGGCTGTTGGTGCCGTCAGGCATTTTAATTTCGCGCCTCCCCCAACCGCTTTCAAGCGCGGCTTGTCCCACCATCAAATGTGCGGGGATGCCCGTCTCTACGCTGGCTTGCTGCGCATGCGGCATAAGCTTGTTGACGAAATCCTGCTGGAAATTCTCGTTGTACGCGGATGGAATCGCACCCTTCACCGCCGGAGTTACATCGGTTTTTGGCGTGCCACCCGCATTCATGGATGAGTGGCTAAGCTGCCGCACCATAATGTCGGCCAGCCCTACCCCGCGCCCGGTTGACATGCTTTGTGCCAATTGCTGATCCAGCATTCCCGTAAACATCTTGGTCTGATCATTGTCGAACATGCCTTCTTGCGGAGTCGCTTCGCGCATGCTCTTCAGCATCATGTTGAGAAACACTTGTTCAAACTGTTGCGCCGCGCCTTTTATCGCTTTATCCGGCGACTCCTTGGCTTGCAGGCGCAGCTTGTCCAGACTCTGCGAGTCGAGCGCCAAACTACCGATGTCATTATTCGAGATTGTCATGATTGCTATATCTTACTAAATAACAATTTCAGTTTAAATGATTTCCAGCTCGGCGCGCAGTGCTCCCGCCGATTTCATTGCCTGCAATATGGCCAGCAGGTCTTGGGGGGTGGCTCCCATCGAGTTCAGGGCGCTCACCACTTCACCTAATGCTACGCCGCGTTTCAAAAACATCAAGCTGTCTTTTTCAATAATAGGCTTGTTTACATCAACAAGCCCGGCCTTAGTTGGATCTGTGGCACCGGCTTTTTGTTCCGAATTAATCACTACCGACAAATTGCCATGTGCCACTGCACAATCATCCAGCAGCACCGTTTGATTCATCACCACGGAACCTGTGCGCGCGTTTATGATTACCTTTGCAACCGGACGCGCCGCATCAATCTGCAAATTTTCAACACGGGAAATGAATGCGACGCGCTGATTACCCACCGGAGACCTGATCTGAATTGTGCGGGAATCCAATGCAGTGGCAATCTCTGCATCTGTGGACAATTCGCGGTTGACTGCGTCGGCAATCCGTGCTGCCGTTGTAAAATCTCCGGCATTGAGTTCAAGGTAGATGAAATCCCCCTGACCCAATGCGGTTGGCACTACTCGCTCTACGGTGGCACCACTGGGAATTCGGCCAACAATCAGATGAGTACCCCTGTCCGACGAGGCGACCAGCAAATTCCCTTGCGCCATGCCATACACTTGCCCGTCTGCGCCTTTAAGCGGCGTCATCAGCAACGTTCCGCCGCGCAAACTTTTAGCATTGCCGAATGAAGAAACGGTGACATCAATCGTTTGACCCGCCCGTGCAAACGCGGGTAGCGATGCGGTCACGGTTACCGCTGCCACATTTTTGGTCTGCAAATTTGTCGTGGGCGGGAGCGCTATGCCCATCTCTGCCAACATGGCAAGGGTGCTGTTTACCGTGAAAGGTGCCTGGTCCCCGCTGCCATCCAGACCTACAACCAATCCGTATCCAACCAACTGGTTTTCGCGTACCCCTAAAATGCTGGCCAAATCTTTAATTCGCTCTGCCGAGGCATTCAGTGTGGTCAGCATTAACAACCCGACAATTAACCACTTTGATATTGTTTTCATGATGCAGCCCCTCTAGAAGAACAACTGTTTCGGCAGAAAGAATCGATCAAGTCGGCTGAAGAACGTCTGCGAAGATTCTCCGTTTTCCGCACTTCTATACTCTACTTGCACATCTGCAACTTGTGTGGACTGCACCGTATTATTCGCGGAAATTGCGCTCGGATTAACTATCCCGGAAAAACGCACATATTCAAAATTTACGTCTGCGTTGGCATATTTGACCAACCTGTCGCCGCACACCACCAGCTTACCATTGGCCAGCACCCCGATTACCGTTACTACAATCGTGCCTGAAAATGTATTATTCCCGCCGCTATCATTCATATTCCCCCTCTTTTCGGTGGGCAAAGCAGCGTTTACGTTACCGGGTTTATTTGCATTTGCCGCGCCCTTCTCGGTTGGCGTAGTCGCCTCACCCAGCGACACGATCAACTCATCACCAACATTGCGCGCATGACGATCTTCGAACAATGGGTGAATTGCACCCGCCTGATAAATTGTACCGTTGTCGAAACGCACGACTTTTTGCGCCAGAGGGCAGGTTGCCAAAGGTGATTTGGTCTTTATCGGTGTGCAACCGACCATCACCAACATCATTCCGATCAAACCCAAAAATATTGCACGCATGGTATTTCTCCTAAACTCAAACCCCGATCAGACTTGGGACAGCTTCTGCAACATCTGATCCGATGTTGTAATTGCTTTTGAATTGATTTCATAAGCGCGCTGCGTCTGAATCATGTTCACCAACTCTTCCACCACATTGACGTTGGAAGTTTCTACAAAACCCTGGCCCAAGGTTCCCGAGCCATTCACAGAAGGGGCTGCCACTGTCGGCGCCCCGGAAGATGCCGTTTCCAGATACAAATTCTGACCATTGCTTTGCAAACCGGACGGATTGATAAAACTTGCCAACTGCATTGTTCCAATTTGAACCGGTGCAACGCTACCCGGCTGCGTGACCGAAACCACACCGTCTTGTCCAATCGTTACACTGGATGCGTTGGCAGGAATGCTAATAGCTGGCTGAACAACGAACCCGCTTGAAGTCACCATTTGCCCCTGTGCATCTGTTTGAAATGAGCCATCTCGGGTATACCCAGTTGTGCCATCGGGCATTAACACCGGAAAAAAACCGCTGCCTTGAATTGCCACATCCAACTTATTCCCTGTTTGTGCCAAGTTGCCTTGGGTATGTATGCGCTCAGCCGCAACCGGACGCACACCGGTACCGATTTGTAACCCGGACGGAATCTGCGTATTTTGCGAAGACTGCGCCCCCGGTTGACGAATATTTTGGTACAACAAATCCTCGAAGACTGCACGTGAACGCTTAAATCCATTGGTACTCACGTTGGCCAGATTATTGGCAACGACATCCATCTGCGTTTGCTGGGCATCAAGCCCGGTTTTGGAAATCCACAAGGAACGAATCATCTCGGTACTCCTTCATTTTGCCAGCATTTCATTATGCCCGACAGGCATAGACCATTACACATGAGCTTATCCTACTCATAATGGAATAAATCAAAGAGGCGAGCAGAAGCAGAAAAAGGCGTTTATTCGCGCTTGAAAAGAATATTACACTTGCCGAATAAACAACCACCAGCTAAAGCAGGTGGGTTTGAGTTGCGGACTGAAAGTCCGGGTCTTGCTCCCCTCTCCCGCCTGCGGGAGAGGGAATTGGTATTGCGCCTCTCACTCATCAGCCTTGAGCAGAGATACTAATTAAACTTATCTGCTAAAGCCTGTGGCCTAAACCTTGTGATTGATAGTAAACCGCTCTACCTGAATTGATAATCAAAAAAATCCGTTTACTTGACGCCGCTTAGCGCACAAATCGAGTAGCACATGATTGGTGGTAGCTGCATCCAACGGGTTGTCAGTTACGACGTGAAACACAAGCAAGTTATAATTTGCCGTCTCCAGCATAAGGAATATCTATGAAAATTCGAATCATCCCCGTTACACCTTTTCAGCAAAACTGCACCTTGTTATGGTGTGAAAAGACACTTCTTGCTGCCGTGGTTGATCCGGGTGGAGACGTCCAGAAAATCCTAGCTGCGATAGCCGAGGAGGGAGTGACTGTCGAAAAACTGTTGGTAACACACGGTCATGTCGATCATGTCGGTGGTGCGGCTGAATTAGCCAAAACTCTCAGTGTTCCTATCGAGGGGCCACATGTCGATGATGCTTTTCTACTTAAAGAGCTTCCAATGAAAGCACAAAGCTATGGTTTTCCACCTGCCGAATCTTTCATTCCTAGCCGCTGGTTAAAGGGCGGCGACATTGTGCAGATTGGCGAAGAAAAGCTGACAGTTGTGCATGCTCCGGGTCATATACACTTCCCGGCAATCGAAAAACCAAGAACAAAAATGCCACACATGATCGAGCAACGAGGGGAAATGATTTTCAACTATTGGGGCAAGGCCGACCCGGCCTGCCTGTACGAACAAAAGTGGCATCCGCTCGCCTATCATTGTCTGGATGTGGCGGCTGTTGCCACCTCTTGGTGGGATGCGAGTCCAACCATTCAGCGCACTTTCCTTACAGCTTTCAGTTGTACGCAATTGCAGCAAAATAAATTGCGCGCCTGGGTTCTGTTTTTCACGGCCTTGCATGACCTTGGGAAATTCGATGTACGATTCCAGCTAAAGGCTCCGAATGCGCTTGCCGCAGCATGGCGACTGCTTGGCAAGGAAGATCACGGTTTGTCATTGAACGACATCACAAGGTTCGACCACGGCTGGGCAGGTATAGCTTGGGCGAATCAGGAATATCAGTCATGGCTGGGGCATACCGATGTTGATAGCGAAATATGGAAACAGTGGAAACCCTGGCTGGCTGCCGTAACTGGGCATCACGGAGATTTTTACGAGCCGACGAGAATTTATGAACCAGAGGCTGACGCCGCAATCATTGACCATGATCGCGCCGCGCGCCAAGAATTTGTTTCCGCATTAGCCAACATTTTTCTCACGCCAGAGGGGCTTGGTTTTCAGGATTCGCCCCCGTTTACATCTCCGGGCGCACAGTCTTTGTTGGCCGGTTTCTGCTCCGTGTGCGACTGGATAGGCTCCAACACAGATGTGTTTCTGTATCAAAAGCCTGACACTGCATTAGCCGATTATTTCGCCGCAAGTGTGGGGAAAGTTCAGGCAGATGATGTGCTGCATCGCTTCGGCTTACTTGCTAAAGCAATAGACTACAACGGCGTAAGCGCTTTGCTCAAGTCCGAAGAATCCCCGCGCGGTGTCCAAGTGCTAGTGGACAGTTTGCCGACCACTACCGGCTTGACGCTGATCGAAGCGCCTACCGGCAGCGGAAAAACCGAAGCTGCATTGGCTTACGCTTGGCGGTTATTGGATCAAGGCATAGCGGACTCAATCGTATTTGCACTGCCAACACAAGCCACGGCCAACGCCATGCTTATCCGCGCCGAGGAATTTGCGGTGAAGGTATTTGGTGATGCCAATGTGGTACTCGCCCACGGCAAGAGCAAATTGAATTCTGAATTCGAACGTTTGGTGGTCGCAGGGCAACGGAAAACTTCCCAAGGTAAGGAAGAAGCCGCCGTCCAATGTGCGGCTTGGCTTGCCAGCAGTCGCAAGCGCGTGTTTCTCGGTCAGATAGGTGTCTGCACCGTGGATCAGGTATTGCTGTCCGTGTTACCCGTCAGGCACAAATTTGTGCGCGGTTTTGGTTTGAACAAATCTGTGTTAATCGTGGATGAAGTTCATGCCTACGACGCATACATGCACGGTCTGCTTGGCGAAGTGTTGCGCCGCCAGAAAGCCATTGGAGGCAACGCTATTTTGTTATCCGCTACGCTACCCGCTGGTGTACGCGCCAAGTTGTTTGAGGCGTGGGAATCCAGCGGGGTGGCTGATGCACCGTATCCCGCGCTGTGGCACGCCACACAAGGGCCTGCATCATGCACCACTGTGCCTGACGAACACCGCCCGGAACGGCGCGAGGTTATAACCGAATGCCTCAAGCTCCCCGGCGCATTCCCAAATGATGAGGTGATTGAACGCATCATCACCGCTGCTGAAACCGGCGCACGGGTGGCAGTGGTGATGAATTTGGTGGACGATGCTCAGCGGCTTGCTCGCATCCTGCGCGACAAAACTACGATAGCAGTGGACGTGTTCCATGCGCGCTACCGCTTCATGGACAGGCAAGCAAAGGAAAAAGCTACGATTGATTATTATGGCCGCAATGCCGTGCGCGACAAGGGGCGCATTATCGTTGCCACGCAAGTGATTGAGCAAAGTCTCGATCTGGATTTCGACTGGATGCTCACGCAAATCTGCCCGGTGGATTTACTGTTCCAGCGGCTTGGTCGCTTGCATCGCCATCAACGCGAACATCGTCCTGCCGGGTTCGAGGTTCCCCTTTGCACCGTATTGTCAGTAGAAGGCGAAGACTACGGACTGCACAAGCTGATTTATGGCAACACTCGCGTATTGTGGCGCACAGAGCGACTGCTTGCCGGTGCAGACATGATTGTTTTTCCTATGGCCTATAGGGATTGGATCGAGCAAGTCTATCAGCGCGATGATTGGGCGGATGAGCCGGATGCTGTTTACAGTGACTACTTGGCATGGAAAGGTGAGCAAGGCAGGCGTGAGGCAGAAGCCAAGAGGCTTACCACGCTGACCGTCAGCAACTTCCGTGATGAAGACAGCGCAACCACTGCGCTAACCCGTGACGGCGAAATGAGCTTGACGGTTTTGCCTATCCAACCTGATGAGCGTTTGCTAAATGAACAAGTGTTAAGTGCGTTAAACGAGCGAGATCTCGCGGAAACGCTTAATCTGCACACTGTGCCTGTACCCGCAAGTTGGGAGAAGCGGCTAACCGCTTGCCGTCGCAATGATGATGGACTCATGCTTCTGGAAATGACTGCTGACGAAAATGGCGACTGGTCGGCGATGGGTGGTCAGTTTCGCTATTCGGAAGATTTCGGATTGGAGAGAGTTAACGATGAACCTGCTTAAAGACCCATGGATTCCTGTACGCACCAATGGTGGCACAGGCGCATTCCGTCTGCTGACCTATCAGGAGTTACTATGCGAGCAGGGAAACTGGCAAGTCAGCCTAGCGCGCGACGATCTGGAACTGGCTTGTGTGCAATTGTTGGTGTGCATGACACAGGTCATGTTTCTGCCGGAAGATGATAAGACTTTGCGGGCACGAATGAGCAAAACGCTATCGCCAGATGATTTTGTAGTTGGCACAAGTCCTTGCCTTGACTGGTTCGATCTCGATCATCCAACCCAGCCGTTCATGCAATCGCGGGGAGTAAATGCTGCCGAGAACACCCCCATCCAGAAGTTGTTGATTGGCCTGCCAGAAGGTAATAACCACGCTTTTTTCAACGAGGCGGGCGAAGTGCGTAACCTATCTGGGGCGCTCGTTGCGATCACGTTATTTAATCAGGCTACTAATTGTCCTAGCTTCGGCGGTGGGTTCAAAGGCAGCTTGCGTGGTGGCGCGCCGATTACCACGCTGGTGTATGGAGCTAATTTACGTGAAATGGTTTGGCGTAATGTGCTGACGAGGCCTCGTATCGCAAAGCGACAAATTTCCATGTTGGGTTTTGAGTACGATCAACCCACTTGGGTTAAACCAATTCTTGAAAAAGCCAAAAAAGACACCATTCATTGGAATGAGATCGGCCTCATACGCGGTTTGTTTTGGCAACCGGCACGGGTAGAGTTGGTGAAATCCGAAGTGCTTGCACCCTGCGATGTATTGGGCGGCGACGCAGTGCAAGGATACAGCGGCTTTCGCAAGGAAAAATTCAACTTCACCGTGGAAGGCGTGTGGCCACACCCACATGGCGCAATGACCATGAACCTGAAAAAAGACCCACCAGTGAAATTTGCCAGCTTCACTACCACAGCCCCGGCATGGACACTGTTATCTGAGTTTGTTGTGCCCAATGACATCAACGCTTCGGGGGCTAAAGAAGGTTCGATTCCCGCCGAGCCAATCACCCAGGCGAATGAACTTGGCGAAGGCGATTTGCATTTGCTGATCGGCGGTTATCGTACCAACCAAGCGTCGGTGCTGGAGCGCCGTCACGAGATGCTCAGCCTTGCCCAAGGGTGGCAGGATGATAAAGGCCGTCTGTCAAAGCTGGTCGAGATTGGCAAAGAGGCGAAGAAAGCCTTACGCGGAAAGCTCTACTTTGCTGTTCAGGGAAATAAGGACAAGGGGCTGAAAGGTATTGGTGCAGCCATCCATGAAACCGCCGAAAAGTTGTTTTACGCACGAACTGAAAGTTTGATCCACCAGACGTTTTCAAACGAAGACACATTCAGTCAATGGGCGGTTGCAAGAAAGTCATTCGCCAAACAGATGGCCGACCACTGCCGCGCCATTTTCGAGGAACTCACTGATCCCTACGCAATGAAACCCGAGTTGATCCCGGTCATCGCCTGGGCGCGGCGCAGCCTGAACATTGATCTTGCCAAACTAATGGAGGAAGCATGAGTGCCGAACTGCCAGATTTTGTCGCGCTGAAAATGCGTTACGACAATGAGAGTTTTTCAACGGGTGCGCGCGCCGAACTGCGCCGTGTCGCTGAGCCTGATGATGTTGCACTCACGCCTGCGCTCTACCGATTGTTCCCCGGACAAAAACCGGATGATCGTCACTTGCGACTAGCTTTCTTGCTGCCATGCTGCAATCACGCGGCTAAGGCCAAGTCACTTGGCGCACAACTGGCTGGAGCTAATGTCGCCGAGGCGCGTGTTTTGCAAGTGGCTCGTGCACATGCGCCGCTGGATATGGTTCAGTTGCGACGGCTTCTGACACATATAAAACCTACCGTGGACTGGTCGGAGTTTGGTCGCATGGTTTGGTATTGGAATGACAGAGCCAAACGTCAACTCGTCGAAGATTTTTACATTGCCCGCTTTAACCCCGCTAAAGGAGATAAAAAATGACCGCCAAGAATTTCATCAACTTCCACGTATTGATTTCCCACAGCCCGTCATGCTTGAACCGCGATGACATGAACATGCAGAAAACCGCTGTGTTCGGCGGGGTCAACCGGGTGCGAGTTTCCAGCCAGTCGCTGAAACGCGCCATGCGCATGAGCGACTATCATCATGCAACCTTGGGCGAGCCTTCTGTACGCACCCGCGACTTGGGCAAACTCAAAGCACGTTTCACAGAATTACTCAAGGATCGTTTTGATGCCGAGTTGATAGCCCGTGCGCTGGAATTCATTTCCGGCAAAGAAGGTATTGCGGAAGGAGTTGCAGACGATGCTGTGGCACCTTGGTCGGTGGATGAAGTGGCACACTTCTGCGAACTGATCCGCGCCGATGAACAAGACATCAAAAAACTGGAAAAGCAGATCGAAAAAGAAGCACGTCCATTCCGCGAAGCAATGGGCAAGGCCGTTGATATTGCTTTATCCGGGCGCATGGCAACGAGCGGATTGATGAGCAATTTACCCGTGGATGGGGCACTCGCCGTTGCACATGCCATCACTACCCATGCTGTCGAACCGCAAGACGTAGACTGGTTCACCGCCGTGGATGACTTGACGATAGACGCAGGCGAGACAGGGGCGGGACATTTGGATACCCAGCAATTTTCCTCCGGCGTATTCTATCGCTACGCCAGCCTGAACCTGAAACAGTTGCAGGTGAACTTGGGGCTGATTGAAAACATCAAGGCAGCAGAAACTACCGAATCTCGCCAGCGCGCATTGGACATTGCCCAGCATGTATTCCATCTACTCGCTACTGTTGTGCCTTCGGCCAAGCAGCAATCCTTCGCCGCGCACAATTTGGCGGACTTTGCCATTACCAGTTTTTCCGATCAGCCCATTTCGCTTGCCAATGCCTTCGAGCAGCCAGTGAAACGCAATTACAAAGAGGCGGGATTTCTCAAGCCGTCCATCAATTCGCTGTCTGACTATTGGACACGTATCCATCACGCTTATGGACTGGATGAACAGGCGCGCGCCTTCGCAGTGGAAGATGGCATCAAGTTGGGCGATAAGCCCGCGCTGGATTCGCTTAAGGCGATGGAAGATTGGATTGCTAACGGTGGAAAAGCATAAGGAGCCTGTCATGCCTCGCTATCTCATCTTAAGGCTGGATGGCCCCATGCAAGCATGGGGTATCCATACCTTTGAGGATTTTCGTCCCTCCAATCTGTTCCCCACACGTAGTGGCTTGTTGGGCTTGCTTGGGGCTTGCCTGGGCATAGATCGGGGTGACCACGCGGGGCTGGAACAGCTTGCCGCCAGTGTCGAATTTACCGTGCGTGCGGATCGGGCGGTGTTGCGTCTGGGTGCTGAAAAGCCCATGCCGAAAGCCGCTGTGAAACTACCTGATTACCATACGGTGTATGAGGCTCGACGTGCAAACCGCCCGCCCAAGCAGGGTGAAACAATACAAAGCTGGCGCGAGTATTTATTTGATGCTGTCTTTACCGTAGCGATTGGCGTAAAACCAGCTGCACCTGTCACGCTGGAAGCGATTGCCGAAGCGCTACGCCGTCCATGTTATACGCCTGTGCTGGGGCGGCGTTCTTGCCCTATCACTCGGCCTTTGCTTGAGGGTGCGCCGATTGAAGCAAGCGATGCCAAGGCCGCACTGGCAAGCGCGTTGCCCGTTGGCGGTCTGATTTATGCCGAAGGTGATCTGGTATCCACACAGCCATTGCGCATTCGTGACGTGCCCATGCGTGGGCGCAACCGTCAGTTTGGCACTCGGCAGGTATATGTGCATAAGGAGGCACCATGTTCCTGAGTCGCGTCGAAATTCCGTGGGCGTTTGCCCGCAACCCTTATGACCTGCATCGCCAACTTTGGAGGCTGTTCCCCGGTGAAGAAAAAGAAACCCGTAGCAACGGCGAAGAATTGCGTCAGGGGTTTTTGTTCCTTATCGAGGAAAACCCGACGGGTCGCCCGGCGCGTTTGCTGGTGCAATCTCGGCGCGCGCCAGAAGTCGCAACTGGTGTGGAGTTGGTCGGTACGCGCGAAATTCAACCCCAACCTGTTGCAGGTCAGCGGCTGGCATTTCTTCTTACCGCCAACCCGGTCAAGACCATTACCGATGCGCAACGCGATGCCAAGCCGAGTAAAAAATCTGAGAAATGCCGTGTACCGTTAATCAAGGAAGAAGACCAGCGCGAATGGATTGCCCGCAAACTTGCTGTTGCAAGCGAAATTGAAGCGGTCAATATTTTGCCCCACGCACCTATCTATTTCCGCAAGGGCAACCGGGGCGGCAAGCTGGCAACCGTTACCTTTGAGGGCGTGTTGCGCGTAACTGATCCAACTCGGATGACTGAGCTGCTGGTAAATGGGGTCGGCCCGGCAAAGGGTTTCGGCTGCGGCCTATTGCTGGTTAAGCGTATTTGAGTGGATACTAGCAACTTGGCATCTTTGATTAAGTGAGGAGCAAACATGAATTGGAAAGATCGTATTGAAGTGAATCCGGCGGTGCTGGTGGGCAAGCCAATTATCAAGGGCACACGTATTTCAGTGGAGCTGATTCTGGATCGCATGGCGGACGGGTGGACGATGGAAGATGTGCTCACCTCTTACCCCCGTATTAGCCGGGAGGACGTGCTGGCAGCGCTGAGTTTTTCTTCAGAGTTGTTTAAGGAAGAAAGTTTTGTTGCTGTGGCAAAGGCGACTGCATGAAAGTACGTTGGCTGGCTAACGAAAATATTCCTGCGCCCTCGGTTGCTGTGTTGCGTGCGTCTGGCCACGACGTATTGTTCATTGCCGAATCTCATCCCGGAGTTGACGACACAACTGTGCTTGCGCTTGCACGAGAAGAGGGGCGCTGGCTGGTGACCTTTGACCGGGATTATGGTGAGTTATTGTTTGCACGCAACTATGCTCCGCCACCGGCGGTGATTCTTTTGCGAGTTAAGTCATACCGACCAGATGAACCTGCGGCTTGGTTAGAGCAGCTTCTACTTGATCAGGAAAGTTTGCTGGGAAAGTTTACTGTTTTCACAGGTGATACATTGCGCACCAGGCCATTGTTGCATCGGGTCTAAATATGACATTGCTGTTCTGAGCACAATTATATGGCTGGCCTGCTTCCTCCGCTCAAACCCATCGCTATCAAGGAGCGGCTCTCCATTCTGTTTATCGAAAAAGGCCATCTGGATGTGCTGGATGGCGCGTTTGTCGTGGTGGATAAAAGCGGTGTCCGCACGCATATTCCTGTCGGCGGCGTGGTCTGCCTGATGCTAGAGCCTGGCACGCGTACTTCCCATGCGGCTGTGGCGCTGGCAGCGCGGGTCGGTACACTGCTGGTGTGGGTGGGCGAAGCTGGGGTGCGTTTGTATTCTTCTGGGCAACCGGGCGGCGCGAGGGCGGATCGGTTGCTTTATCAAGCCAAGCTTGCGTTGGATGATACGTTGAGGCTTAAGGTGGTGCGCAAAATGTACGCAATACGTTTTGGAGAAGAGCCTCCAGAGCGTCGCAGTGTGGAGCAGTTACGCGGCATTGAGGGGGCGCGTGTGCGCGAGACATACAAGCTGCTTGCCAAAAAATATGGTGTGGAGTGGACGGCGAGAAATTACGATACCAGCGAATGGGATAAGGGCGACCTTCCCAACCGCTGTCTCTCATCCGCGACGGCATGTTTGTATGGTGTGACGGAAGCTGCGGTATTGGCTGCGGGTTATGCTCCTGCTGTCGGCTTCATCCACACCGGCAAGCCCTTGTCCTTCGTTTACGATGTAGCGGATATTTACAAATTTGAAACGGTGGTGCCGGTGGCGTTCAAGATTGCCGCGACCAGTCCGCGTAACCCGGAGCAGCAAGTACGCATTGCGTGCCGTGATGTATTCAGGGAAACACGGTTGCTTGAACGTATAATACCGGGGATAGAGGAAATATTGTCGGCTGGCGAAATCGCGCCGCCGGTTGCACCAGAAGAAGCGGTGCTCCCCGCTATTCCCAATGCAGAAAGTATAGGCGATGCTGGTCATCGTTCTTGAAAATTCACCACCCCGTTTGCGTGGACGAATGGCCATCTGGCTATTGGAAATTCGGGCGGGTGTTTATGTCGGCAACTATTCCACCAAGGTGCGCGACTACATTTGGCATCAAGTGGAAGAAGGTATCGAGAATGGCAACGCCGTGATGGCGTGGCGTACCAATTCTGAGTCCGGTTTTGATTTTGTAACACTGGGAAATAACCGGAGAATTCCGGTGGAATTGGATGGAGCAAAACTTGTATCCTTCCTCCCCGAACAAGCTCAGAACGATCTCTAAAAATTTGGTAGAATTTTGAATCGTTGAATTTTGGAAGAAATTCAGCGAGATGGAAGAAGTGTGTTCCCCGCTCGCGTGGGGATGAACCGCTTTGAAATCGTCCCGCGAATCCCTGCGCGGTGTGTTCCCCGCTCGCGTGGGGATGAACCGGAGAAATATAGCTTTGGGGAAGTATTGTAATTGTGTTCCCCGCTCGCGTGGGGATGAACCGATTCGACACAATGGGACACCGCGCCGACGGATGTGTTCCCCGCTCGCGTGGGGATGAACCGTCGCGTCAACTTAAAGCCTGGTCGGTTCCCCCGTGTTCCCCGCTCGCGTGGGGATGAACCGAGATCGTCAGTGAAAAGTTGGGAACTAGCTGATAACATAAAGGGTGGTGGGTGGGGCGAATGCTGCCCGTCAGGGGTATTGTCGTCAGGAAAATACAATATCCAGTGTTTCGTTTGATGCTCTTTGTGAATGGCCGCTTCACGGCAATCCAATCGGAGCATCGAGTGTCGCTTAGGGGTTACCTGCTGCCGAAAGCGGAATTTTAAATGAGTGGCCGGAGTTGTTTCAGGTTGAGACACTCAATGTGTAGAATGGCGAATGAGTTAGTTCGGCCAACTTGGGACAATCGACTACGGCAGCTTTGGGGAAGGCAATTTTGAGTGGTTTTGTGTCGAAATGCTACCGTTCGATAAATCTAAACGCCATTCATTAATATTGCATTCAGAGAAAGTATCATTGTTCGAACACGGCGACATAGATAAATATAGCCTTAATGAGATACCAATCAATCAAGATTGTGTACTCATGAGTGAAATATACATGGGCGAATTTGATAGTGCTCTTGTGAAAATGCTAGAAAACAATGAGGAGAGTCCATATGCAGTTGGGTATGTTTGTCGCGTAGTTGTAAGAAAGATAAATATCAATTCAATTGAATTATCGTGGTACCCGAATACTCATACCAGATTTCACGAAGTATCAATTGCCAAGTCATACAGTTCGTCGGGTTTGACGATCCGATCTGGTGTATTAGGGCGACCTGATTTCAAAGTATCTGGCCGATCAAAGTTCGCATAGATTCGGCCATGAATTACCTCATTTCGCCAATCGAGTAGTTGCTTAGACGCGTCCAGATCGGCTAGTAGTGCGTCGCGATACTCGAACACAAGCCCTTGCACCAATCGTTTAGCCTTTTCGATCTTCCGACTTGTTTGCCAACGTTGCTCGCTCTCAGGGAACTGCTCAATGGGCTGAAGCATGAACAGGAGGTTATCGATCTGCTCTTCCAAGTAAGCAGCGTATAGCGCGACAAATCCTAGCCCACGAACAACATCGTTATCTCTTTGCAATGGCATGGTGATTTTCTGGTTCTATAGAAATCAGACAAAAGTTGATGTTATATCCAGTTTGTCAAAAATTGCATCCTACGCCCGTGCAGCGGTCATTCTTGTCATATACGTCAACTATTCCGAGAGCAACGGCAATTCCAGTTATGCACTGACTTGTGCCTTTAGAGCACTCTGCTACCGAGTAAGAAATGCGGCCACCGAACACTAACCATACGACCGCGAGCAACACTATTGCGCCGGCTACTCTGCCAAGGAGTGAACTTCCGCTAGGCGACGGCTGATTGCTCTTCGCAGAGTCTTTATCTGTATTGTTTGTCATGATACCTCCTTGAAAATTGTGATGCCCAACGTTAAATTGAGGGGCAGGCCGCTTCTGGCCTGTCCCTCTCGAATGTTAGGTTAGCGCAGTAATCGGCCCTGTGCCGCAAATCGCGCCGAAGAAACACGCCGATCACCGAACGTGGCATAGTGGAATGCGGTGCTGCGGAAGACCGGAATAGCAATGGTGCATATTGCCCGAAGGTTAGCGTGGTCATGGGTGACGTCATCGACATTGGTGAATCGGCTTGGCGTTATAGGGACGCCGAGCCCTTATCCCGTTTAAGAGAGTGAGCTGGACGACGTACCCGATGCAGCACCACATTCCAAAACGAATGATGGAGATAATCATGGTGCAACGCAAGCAAAAAATCAGTATCAAAGCCAGCAAATCCAGAGAAGCATTGACGATCACCCACCCCAATGCGGCTGGAATCGATATCGGCAGCTCTTCCCATTATGTATCTGTACCGCCAGACAGGGACGATGAACCTGTCCGGGAATTCCCAAGCTTTACGGTTGACCTCAACGCCTTGGCCGATTGGCTCGACGCTTGCCGGGTCGACACGGTCGCGATGGAGTCTACGGGCGTGTACTGGATACCCTTGTTCGAGCTTCTGGAGTCGCGCGGCTTCAAAGTGTTTCTGGTCAACGCGCGCCATGTCAAAAATGTCTCGGGCCGCAAATCCGACGTACTGGACTGCCAATGGCTGCAGCAGCTCATGACCTACGGCTTGCTTCGCGGCGCGTTTCGTCCGACGGATGCAGTGTGCGTACTGCGCGCGCTGTGGCGTCAGCGCGGGATACTTTTGAGAAATCAGGGTACACATGTGCAACGCATGCAAAAGGCGCTCACGCAGATGAATATCCAGCTCACCAACGTCATCTCGGATGTGGTTGGCGAAACGGGGCAGAAGATTCTGCGCGCCATAGTCGCCGGCGAGCGCGACGGTCAAGTGCTGGCCGCGATGAAGAATGCGCGCATTCGCGCCACCGCTGATGAGATCGCAAAAAGCCTGCAAGGCAACTGGCGCGCCGAGCATCTGTTTGCGCTCAAGCAGGCGCTGGATATGTTCGATTTCATCGGCACACAGTTAACCGAGTGCGACAGAGAGATTGAGGCGCAATTGCAAACCCTGCAAGCTCATGACGGAGAACCGGCAAAGGGAAAAAAGCGTGGCCGCACCCGCAATGCGCCGAAGTTTGATCTGCGCACGCAGTTGTTCAGGATGTGCGGAGTTGATCTTACGCGCATCGACGGCATTGATGTCACCACCGCGCTCGCGGTAATCTCCGAGACGGGAGCAGACATGTCTCGCTTCCCCACGGCAGGGCACTTCGCGAGTTGGCTGGGACTGTGTCCGGGTACCAAGATTACCGGGGGCAAAGTGATGAGCGGGAAAACCAAGCGTGTGGCAAACCGGGCGGCTCAAGCATTGAGATTGGCCGCTGCCGCATTGCGTAGCAGTCAATCAGCACTCGGCGCGTATTTCCGCAGAATGTGCGGGCGCATGGACAAGCCCAAAGCCGTAACTGCCGCCGCGCACAAACTGGCGCGCCTGATCTACACCATGCTCACCAAGGGCGAGGAATACACCGATCAAGGACAGGACTACTACGAAGAACGCTATCGTGAAAGAGTGCTGCGGCAACTGGCACTGCGTGCTGAAAAAATGGGTATGAAACTCGTCGCCAGTGAACAACCCGCTTAATTCCACTTTTTATAATCAATAGGTTGGGAAGTGTTTCTTAAGAGGCTTTGTTAACACAATAAACCCTCCGAAGGCCGCGCCCTTCAACAGTTACATCGGCTTCATATAGCAACCCGATTTTTGTGAGCACATGAATTGAAGTGGCGTTATCCGGGGCGACCATTGCAAGAAGTCTTGATCGCCCAAGCTGGCCAAAACCAAACTCGATTTGAGCCTTACCAATTTCAGTTGCATAACCTTTTCCCCACACCGACTTCGACAGTACAAAGCCAAGCTCCAAGTCATCTTGTCCGAGTGGTTTACATGCGCTCAGGCCGGAAAACCCAATAACCGTTTCAGAATTTTTCTCTACCAAAGTTGAAAGCCCCGTTGGGGAACCCGCAAAATTAAATTTGTTTGTTATGAACTCTTCTGATTGATGAAGAGAGAAAGGCTCTCCTGCAAAAACGAAGCGGACAACATCAGGCACGGAAAAAATACATTCGTGTAGCGGCTGAATATCAGCCTGTGTAGTTGCTCTCAGTATGAGTCTTGGTGTGGACAATATTTCCATGCATTTCTCCGTCAATTTGGTTGCCTAACGTAGCGCAAAATCCGGCAACTTCGCCAACACGGTTAGCGGCCCCCCACACAACACGCGATCCGCCTCCGCCGATTTTACGAAGCGGCGCATCGGTTTGCACGCCAGCACATGATGGATGAAACCATACGCACCCTCGTTGTAGGCGCGGACGAAGAGCCCCTCTTTGTAGAGAAACACCGCCCCATCGCCAATTTCTTGCATGACCTTGATTCCGAAAAAAACTGCCCGCACTTTGCGCGTTTCGTTTAACCCCAAAGCAAAAGCTAATTTAAACCCAAGAAAACCAAAAAATCAAAAAATCAAAATTCAAGTTTCAAAGGCCGAGGCTTTAGCGTACGCACGTCACATAGAGTGTGCTTGAGTCGGCACCCGGGCTATAGCCGCCGCCGCTCAGGGAGACGACGTAGTGGCCGCCGCCGCCCGACGTGGAAGACCATGTGTTGCCCAACGACCACCCAAGCCCAAGAAGCACCGATGAATTACTTGGATACGCAGTGTACAAAGCAATCAATTCCGCTTCTGTCGGGAGGCGCCATCCAGTTAGCCCACTGATAGTGCCAGCACATAATGTGGCTGCATTGGGTTGGGTGTATACCGTCGACGATACCGGCATCCAGATCAGGCTGCCCGAATATACATAGTCTGTAGGTAAAGCCACGCTAAAGCTCACCGTACTAGTCGTACTTGCTACTACCGCATTAGCATCTTGCACTGAGAAGACCACATTTCCTGTGGTGTAGTAGGCGCTTGGTGTTCCTGTTACTGCACCGGTGCTGACGCTAAAGCTTAAACCCGTGGGTAATGTGCCTGTGTAGCTATAAGTGTACGGAGTTGTGCCCCCGCTGGGTGTCAATGGCGAGAAGCTGGTTATCGCCGTGCCAAGCGTTAAACTCTGTGCCGTGGAGGTGGCTGTGGCGCTAATAGTGGTGGAAGCTGCGCCCACGGTAAAGATCACGGTGCTGGTTGTACTTGCCACTACGCCATTGGCATCTTGCACCGAGAAGACTACATTCGCTGTAGCGTATACGGTAGTGGGGGTTCCTGTCACTGCTCCGGTACTGGTGCTAAGGCTCAGCCCTGCCGGGAGGGTGCCAGACGTGACGCTGTACGTGTAAGGCGTTGTGCCACCGCTGGGCGTTAAAGGCGAGAAGCTGGTCATCGCCGTGCCAACAGTCAGGCTCTGCGCTGTGGTGTCGGCTGTGGCACTGATAGAGTTCGTTCCACTATTGGAGCTTCCACCGCCGCCTGAGCATGCAGTGAGTAAAAGCACTGACAGGATTATCGCAACCAGTGTCTGGATGCCTACGGAAAAGTTACCTTTTAACTTCATGTTTTACCCCTGAAATTTTAGATTGGTGAGTTCGGTTGAAGCTGAAACGTAGAAACTTTTTCTGCTCGCGACAACCGTCGCGCTATAGCCGCAATCGCGGGTCTTTGCGCGGTTGCGGGATGGGGATTTCAGGGACTTCCAGTGCATCTGCCGGCGCAAACTCGCGAGACGGACTAAAGGATAGGAAATTCAACTGCACAAGTCAATTTATTTCCGGCCATTTTCGGCATCCCCACCCCAAGCCAATCCCATTCTCATCTTCGCATCCCTGAAAAAGCCTTCACTTCGTCTTCCTCTTCCCCAAAATCGTAGTAATTTCCCCAAAACCCGCCCCACCCTGAACCCGATGCACAGCCCTTCCCAAAGCATGCTGAAAACTTCTTTTCACCAAGCGACACTCTGATCAAATTCGATTTCCGGTTCCGGCTCGACTATCACCCATTCGTGATCACTACCTGCCTGCGCAAAATTCGCTGCCAATTCCCACAGCGGTGGCCCGCGTGCAGGAGCGATTCTCGGTGGCTGGCTTGATTCGCCGATATGCTCCAGAATCTTCCTCACGTCACTCGCCTCGTTGATGAAGGCGATAATTCGCATCTGGGCTTGGCAGATCGGACAGGTTAAGGGGAATGCTTCATAAATGCGCGCCAGCAGCATGGCCCACAGATAGTGCGACGCACGGCGAGGTTTTTCCTCTGCTCCGGCGGCATCCGCAAGCGGCAAAGACGGTGCAATCACCGCCACCGGAGCCATTGCGATGACTGCCGCGCGCAGGGGCGAGTTGGGTGCCAGCACACCGTAATAGCGATGCCGATGCGAACGGGGTGGCGGCACTAATGCTGCGATTTTACCGATCAGTTCCAGCGGTGTCAGCACCAGATCGCTTGAACCATCAAGGCCGGGCTTGGGACTGTGGTAGACCAGATGTTCGGCATCCAGTTGTTGCAGATGTTCCAGCGCGAAGGGTGGGCGTGCGCAGTAACGCAGCAGACGCTCCAATCCTGCCCGGTCTTTCTGGTTAATGCATACCGAGGCATCCACTGAAAACCCGCCGCCATGTACCCAACTGCCCATCACCTCAGCATCGCCCTTGTCAAACAGGCCGCGACGGACGAAAGTGCGCAGCACAAGCCTTCGAACCTCTGCTTGTACTTTGGAAATGGCGGTCTCATCAATCCATGTCGCCGCATGAAAATCCACACCAGGCACATCGTCAGTGTCGGCGGCTGGATCGAATACGCCATCGACGATGCAGCAGTGAAAGTGGACATGTTCGTTAAGCGACGAGCCAAAGCGGTGAATGAAGGCAACAGCGCCAATGCGGGCTTGGGTGCCGCAACCGGGGCTGTGTTTGCGCAAGCACCGTTCTACTTCGCGCAAAAAGATGCGCAAGACAGCACCTTGCAAGGCTACATCACGTTGCAAGTAATAGCGCAGGCGCTTGGGCACCGAGAGTACCCATTGACGTACCGGCAACCGGGGAAACACGTGATCGGCCAGATGCGCGGCTGTTTCGACCATGCGCCGTGTGTTGCACGAAGGGCATACGCCACGACCTTTGCAGGAGAAGGCGATCAGGAAGTCGTGTCCGCACTCGTCACAATGAGCTCTGGCGAAACCGTGCGCCAAAATTCCGCATTCGAGATAGCGACGAAAGGCATTCTCCACATGGGCGGGCGGCGATTCATTGAATTCCCCGCTTGAAAGTGCCAGCCATGTTTCGAAGTGCGTCTGAACAGTGCGATACCACAGCGTCTGTTCGGGACGGCGGCGCTGGTAGCACTGGGTACGGGGGGCGACAGATTTGACAGGGGCATCCACGGGGTAATCCCATTCTGAATTTGAGGCACATCAACCGTGCAGAGACAGAATGGGGGGAACGTAGCCCGAACAGCGTCAACAGGGAGGAGCGGCAACTCGCCGGGGTCGGTTTGTGCCTTGTGGTCGAGGTCTGACAGCAGAATGGAATGATCGTTCCAATAGCGACTCTCCAATATTTGAAGTGGCCAGCGTACAGAAGGCCTATGTGTGGAGAGCCTTGCCCGAGGTTGCACCGGCTCCGTCGTGGAATCCAACGACTCCGCAAAAAGTCGCGCTTGGCGAACGTCTGTTTCATGATCCCGAGTTATCCAGCAATGGGAAAATATCATGTAGCTCCTGCCACAATGTGAGGAAGGGCGCGGGAGAGGATCACAGAACTGCTTCACTGGGGGTGGGAGGCCAAGTCGGCAATCGCAATGCGCCTACCGTTTGGAATGCCGCGTTTCAATCGGTTTTGTTTTGGGATGGTCGCGCAAAGTCTTTGGAAGAACAAGCGAAAGGGCCGCTGGTTAATCCCAAAGAAATGGGCATGCCGTCGTTATCCGCAGTGGAACAACGGGTAAATTCCAATACCTCGTACCGTGATCAATTTGCCAGGGCGTTCGGTGCTGATCGCCCCATCGATATCACACTAATCGCTGCGGCAATAGCATCTTACGAACGAACATTGATCACGCCGGATTCGCCGTATGATCGATTTGTGCGTGGGGACGAAAAAGCATTGAGTCCGGCTCAGCTTAGAGGAATGGCGCTGTTTCAGTCGACCGGATGTATATTGTGCCACTTCGGACCCAACTTTAACGGGACCAACTTACTTGATCCTCCATTAGCGGCTCAGCGCATATTTCCGGCGTACGCTTCTTCGAAATATGTGGCTCGTTTCAACCTGATCAAGGATGTCGGCACAAATGCACCCGGCAGTAAACAAGGTGTCTGGCGGATCCCGTCGCTCCGGAATGTCGCGTTGACTGCGCCGTATTTTCACAACGGAAGCGTTGACAACTTGCCTGATGCGGTGCGTATCATGGCAACCGTGGAGCGCGGCAAGACGATAGGCAATGGCAATGAAACTATTCTATGGTCAAAGCAAGAAAGAACGATTGCCCGTATGGAACCCGCCTCGCTTAGCGAGCATAACGTGGATGATATCGTAGAATTTCTTAAATCCCTGAGCAGCGACTCTCTCGCTGCGCGCTGCAAATCCGGTAGATCCTCAATCAGATGATGCGGGCAAGATAGGTACAATCTCATATTTGTATGGTAGTAGCATTAACGTTTATTCCGCTCTTTCCGTGCCAGCACAACAATTTCATCCAAGACTTTGATAATGTCATCCGGTTGCAGTCCAGAGATAATATATTTTCCATCCACTACAATACTTGGGGTACCGCGCACCTCATAACTTCGTAACATCTGGTTGCCGAGCGCTATCTTACTTTGAACGAAAAATGAGTTATAGGCTGCACCGAACTTTTCACGATCTACTCCGTGCTTTGCCACGAAATCGGAGATCTTCGCCTCATTACTCAGGTCAACATTGAAGACGTGCCATGCTTCGAACAAATCTTTATTCAAGCGAGAGCTCTGCCCAAGTGATTGTAGCGCATAGAAGGTTCGCGCCATTGGCTCTTCAGAATCCCGGAAAATAACGGGCACGAATTGTAATTCGACATCCTTGGGTATTTTCTTTTCCCAATTACTTAAAGGGTTTTCCAGGTGATAACAATGCGGACATTCGTAGAAGAAAAATTCAAGCACCTCAACTTTCTTTCCGCTATGCGTCGGCTGCGGCGAGTTTAGCAACTTGTAGTCTTTATCCCAGTTGTAGGTCAACTCGATTACCCCAGCTTTGTTCTCGTCGCCGTACCCTACAAACGCCAAAGTAAATCGACCACTAGGATATTCAGTTCGCCGTAACAAACGCATGCCTAGCGTGTTTGTGTAAAAATCGAGTGATCGTTCCAAATCATTCACTCGCAACATGGTATGTAGAATTCTTTTCATGGTATTTATCATTAAGGTTTTCTTTTGTTATGTCGCACCATCTGCGTTGTTATTTTGTGTACCAAAATTTCAACGTGCCACCCTGATTTCAATCTCATGATCAACATACTTCCATTCTTCAGTCGACCTCAGCTCTACCAACATTTCATCGAACGCTCCTTCATATTCAGGTGCGAACTCGAACCATGCGAGAAAATCAAAGGGCTCCCCAAGGTCACGACTGTGATATAGCCCTCTCGCAATCGCCGGCAAATACTTCATGCTGAGGCCAATGTGATGCGATCGCTCTTCGAAAATTGCACGGCGCTCGTCTTGCGTCATGACCCACCATGAATCGGTTTTCCTCATCGGAATTAGAACCGCTGTTGTCGCCTCGGGGCGCCCCAAAGGCGGGGAAGACACGTCGAGCGGCCCCCGCTCGGATCGTTCAACATAGCGAGCATGTCCAGCTACACCTTTGAGAGCCCAGCGACAATTGTTCGGGACAACATGAACAGGCTGAACTTCAATACATTTCGCCTTCGGAAGCTCCGCTCCAGTAACCGCTGTCATACTTGTAATTTTCCACTTTCCCCTATCGCCACCTATGAAGGTCATGGGGACCACTCCGCGTCTATATACTGGCTGTGTATTCGGTTTGTATATCTCGTCCATTGCATTATCCTTTCAAATGTAAATTTTGTTTTCATTGTCAGATCGTCTTTGTAGTTCCATGTAGCCTGAACTTTCCCCATAGGAGCTGTCGCACGGCTATACGACTCCAACAAACGGGAAGGACATATTCATGCCTGCCCTTCCCAATTTCTCTGACTAGTCCTTCTTACTCGGTATAAAGTCAAATTTATCTAGCTGTACGTTGAATACCAAACAGTCGGTTTTCGACACACATTTGGTCACGTGATCTTCTTCGCCACGCTGAAAAAAATACGAACCAACTGGCAGATGAACTTCTTTGCCACCAGTCTGTGTATTCACAACAATTCCCTTTAAAACGACAGCGTAGTAGTCTTCTGTGTGGGTATGGTTTGGAGTCACGAAACCAGACGGTAGTCTCATAAATGTTCCATGCCGCCCCGTGCTGAAGTTTCCATATCCCTGTCCCACGAATACTTCACCCGCACTGGTTTTTAGGCCGCTACCGTTAAATACTATTTTTGCAGCTGGGATGCTGACCGATGGACCTTCGTGAGCAGGTTTGGGACTATTTGCTTCCGTTGTCGCCAATGCTGTAGCCGCAAATGTCGTGAACACTACGGCGGCTATTAACAATTTGAGTTTGTATTTCATTGAATTTATCCTTTAATCGAAAGTTTGGTTTGTAGGTCTGCGTTAGTTACTTTTTTCATTTCATAAACAATTTAAAATGACAAAACGAAAGGATGAATTCCCTCATTTTTTGCACTCTCTTTCGCCGCTTCTGCGACACCAGACAAGCTGCCCGCCGCACTGAAGATCAGGGCCGCAATTGCGGTCTTCTTGATAAACCTTCGTCTTTCTGTATTTGCTATTTCAGCGTTATTGCTCATTTGAATAACCGTAATGTTGCCGTCCACCGATGCGATAACGATGTCGCCGGAAATCGGTTCCAGGGATTTATCGACAACCAGTAAGTCACCGTCATGGATGCCGGCACCGGTCATGCTGTTACCCCTGGCTCGTACAAAGAAAGTAGAAGTTTTATGATGTATTAATTCCTCGTCCAAACTGATCAATGCTTCCATGTGGTCATCAGCAGGCGATGGAAAACCAGCAGGAACATTATGTCCAAATAGCGGAAGATAGACAGGCAGCGCGCCCAGCTTGGGCAACATGATTTCGATACGGTTTGAGGCAGTCATGGGAGCAAACGTACAGAATGAACGTTTTGAAAATGATATAGAACGATCGTTCCAATGTCAAATATTAGGAGAAGCCATGATTGATGCAGCGCAATTTGAAAAAAACGAAAATAGAAACAAACTCATCGCCGTCGTACTGGTGGCTATTTTTGCTGTCGTTTTCGTCTGGAGTATCTATAACTCGAAGTTTGAAATTCAAAACTACCTGTGGTCAATAATTATTCTGCTGGTTTACATCATGTACAGGTTATACATTCTGGAACAGTTAATGATCAAAACACTTTTGGCAACCAAGTCAAAATAAGCTATGTGTAATTGAGGCGATCAAGGCATCGTCGTTCTTCGCCCCAACTTTATTCACCTCACGCGACACTGCCCAAGCCTGCATCGAATCAGCGTCATGCGGGCGGATCAGAGGCAGTAGTTTTTCAACTTCACGTTCAGCCGGTGACAACCACTGCTCCCAGTTCGATGCATCCAGGATCACAGGCATCCTGTCATGGATTGGCTCCATCAGGCTGTTTGGTGACGTTGTAATGATGCAGCAGGTCTCCGTGTCGCCCCATGTCTCCCAAATGCCAGCAAAGGCCATCGGATCACCTGATTTGAAGCTCATATAGAAGGGCTGCTTCACCTTATTCTCGGTCTTCCACTCAAAGAAACCCGATGCGGGGATGATGCAGCGGCGTGCTTTGAACGCGGATTTAAATGACGGCTTCTCGGCAACCGTCTCACCGCGTGCGTTGCTGATCAATTTATTTGACCACGATGGCGTAAGACCCCAGCGCTGCATACGCAGTGACCTCGTGCCATACTCATCGGCAATGATTGAGCAGATCATAGTACTGGGCGCAATGTTCCACGAGGCATGGAAACTAATTTCACCGGACAATTTGAAATGATAGGCAAGTTTCTTGGGCGGGGTGTTTAGAGTGAAGCGGCCACACATTGGTCAGTCTTTCATTTTGAAGTTCGGCAGAAAATTAATTCCAGTTCGTTTTACCAACTCTTCATAGCTAATTGGCTTACTAGGCCTCGCCGTGTCTGAGTTCTCAATCCAATGTGCCCAAGCCTTATGTGCCGACGGATCGTAAACAAGTTTATAAATGTAATGCGGCACCCATACTTGGTTAAATCCGATTGTTTGGGGGGTATTGTCAAATACTGGGCCTGTGATCACGAATACATCACCCTCCGCACGCATAATGTATTTGCGGGTCGCTTTCTCGATGCCTGCCCAAGCCTTACGATTGTTGATTGGCGCTTGTGGAATCATGTTAGCTAGAGAGAAGCATTGCGCCATAGACTCTGCGGTTGCCATGTCGGCAGCAGGAGCCATATGACCTTTATCGAAGCCTGAGTGTTTGTAGTCGTCTAATTCAGCACGCTCAGCATGTGGTAACCGAGCATCAGCAAAGAACTTGTTGGTGCGTTTTTTATGTTTGGCATCCTTCAATATGCTCCGGTTAAGTCGTTCAGCGGAAAATACGGGAGTATGACTTCTTCCAGAGTGAAGGACTGCAAATCCGCTAAAGCACAAAGCTCGTGTCTTTAATTCACCCTCATTTTGAATAATGGGCGGTGTGTTCTCGGCAAATATTTCGCGGCACTGATTAAAGTCGTTCTGTGTTGCGAGTGCAGGGGAGGGCGCAAGCACTAAAGAAAGTGCGGCGATTGATATGGATCTATGTATCATCCTGATAAATTGCTGTGGCATGTGCCCTCCCGGAAATCCAGGCATCATACAAGTTCACGGCTAATTATTGAACCGCATATTCGGAGAATCCAGATGTCAGACATTTCTAGCTTTGGGCAACACCTTGCACTTGCCGATCAGTTAATCGAAAAAGCCAGTAAAGATGACATCGCTGAATGTGCGAGGCTGATGGCTTTGAATTTGGCGCACTACAAGATGAAGTTTGGAGATCTACCGCTGGATGAAACTTTAGCGATGATTAACATGGATACGCCAAACGCAGAACAACTTGAATTGATGACAAACGGGATGGAGACGCTTATCGGATTGCTGGGGAATGTCGTTATGGGTATTGGGCAGGAGCGACATTGAATTTTGAATAATTCAACAAAAAGTTCTATGGCTGCATATAATTGCAAGAGACGTTGCCGTTGGTTAGGACTTGCGGACAACAGCCGGCCCGCAACAGGGGATGGACTACACCTCAAGCTTTTTAGAACGCTGAATGACTTCGGGAGCAACTTTGATGTCACACCAACGAATAGCCAAAACTGACCCGGAAGATTCAACTCTTCGATTAGCTGTTCTAATTGATGCCGATAACGCGCAAGCAGCAGTTATTGAGGGACTTCTGGCGGAAATTGCAAGATTTGGCGAGGCGACAGTGAAACGTATCTACGGCGATTTTACTGCTCCTGCAAGTTCTTCATGGAAGAAAGTGTTACAGCGATACGCCATAAAACCCGTTCAACAGTTTGCTTACTCAACGGGGAAGAACTCTACAGATAGTACGCTGATCATTGATGCGATGGATCTGCTCTATACCAGAAAGTTTGATGGTTTTTGCCTTATCACGAGTGACAGTGATTTTACGGGTCTTGCAATGCGATTGCGCGAGGAAGGGCTCACGGTTTTCGGATTTGGCGAAAAGAAAACGCCTGAGGCGTTTCGCAATGCCTGCCACAAGTTTGTTTTCACCGAAGTCCTCCGGCCAAGTACTTTAGCCGAAACAGTTATCCCGCCTGCTAAAGTTAGTAAGAAGAAAAAATCCGTTCCATCCCGGACTATTCCCGATGCCGCAGAACCTAAACAAGAATTTCCGAAAGAGTTTGTTCTGACTGCACTGGATCAGTCCATTGACGATGCTGGTTGGGCACACATAAGTACCTTTGGCGGCTACCTTACCAAGCTACAGCCCGACTTCGACTCCAGACTATATGGCTACAAAAAACTTTCTGATCTCATCAAGGCAAAGACAGATATATTTGTGACTGAAGAACGGCAAACATCTGGGTCGAACCAGAAAACTCTGTACCTTCGGGCAAAATAGGTATGGAGTACCAGATGCCAAATGCTTATGCTGAAAATGACAGACAGGAAAAAAATGTACAGTGGTCATTGATGTTAATGAAGGTAAATAGGCTGGGGTCAGGCCAAGAATGGTATCTCATAAAATTTCCGCATAGCGCATAAATATCCATGAATAATGACAGTCCACGCTTCCAGTTAAATAGAGCCGTAATCATATTGCGCTACAAGCAACCCTATATTGATTGGGTAAAAACTGCTGGCCCAAGTCCGATTGAAATCTCACTCGAAGATGCGAACGACGATAGCGAGGCTTTCCTTGTCCCGGATTATGAGAGCTCAGTTGATCCAATTGATGGTACCGAAGACGCTATTCAGTGGGTCGAAAAGAGGTGGCGTGTGTTCTTTGAATACGTACTAGGCTCGTGGATGCTTGACGAATCCGAGTGGCCAAAAAATCTCACACTCAAAATGTTTCGAGAGTGGTTTGATGTTGAATATAAATCCATGGTCTGGGACATGGGCAAGGAGCCGTTTGTGATCGAAGAATGGACAGATGATGAGTTGGATGAAGTTGACTTGCCGGATTCAGGGTCTGTGCTGCATTGATGACATCGGTTGGCGCTAGTTGCTTGAGAGGAGATCAAAATGGGAACCAAACCTGATATCAAATGGCTGGACACACCTGAGGAGCATGACTATCCCGCAGCGGAGTCGTACTTGAGCCTGATATACGATTTACAAGCTGTTGCAACTTTTATCGAGCATTTAAGGCTGGCCCCCATGTCCAAATTCAAAGCCAAGGACATATTTAGAGCATCTGGTTTATCTTTGTTGGGTATTAGCAATTCTCGGGTGGAAGGTGACCGAAACAAAATTCTGGCAGGAAAATCTCTGTCGCCATTATTGTTGGTAAGAGATACCTCAAATGGCAAGGTGGTGATTGCCGATGGATATCACCGGATGTGTGCGATATACGGGTTCGATGAAGACTGCGTCATTCCATGCAAGATTTGCTGAAATGACCACGACCTATACATTCAAATTCCCCGAAGGTAAAACTGTAAAAAATAACGTTACAGGGTTAACCCACAATGTTGAGGACATTATTGGTGAATCTATGGAAAGGAACGGCGGAACGAACGCAGGGAAGAAGACCAATAGGGGAATACGAACAATGAAGGTTTGCTTCACCGGAAAAAATGAAAAAAATAGAGTCATGTTTGAAATGGAATGCGCAGTTTACAAGCCTGATATTCATGTTACATAAAGCAGCGCTCTTAATTAGTTGGTATGATACGTCCGCTATGGATCGTACTTGAGTCATACAATTTTGCAATGGTCGAAAGGCGACCTTCGGCCATAACTTGCCACTCGCGAGTGGCTGCTTTGCGGGCGGCAATTTTACGGTTGTTTTTGCAGAGATGAAAAACAGTTACCAAAATTTTGAAAAATTGATGCGGTGTTTGTTCGGCCGATTTTAATGCGCAAAGGTTTGATGCCCGAAAAATGAATATTATATTTAGAAATCTATCGGTTGCCTTGTTGATTTCATTCTTCCTTGTTTTCTCTTTATATGGCTGCGGACACAGCAACGGTAACGGGAGTCCAACTGTAGTGCCTACTTCCTTAGCTAGTCCGGCATATTTTGTTTCTCCCAGCGGTAGTGATACAAATTCTGGCGCCATAACAGCCCCATGGCGAACATTGACTCATGCAGTCGCCCAGCTTAAAGCAGGCGACACACTTTATGCCCGCGCCGGTAGCTATGCTGAAACCGTGTGGGTCGGCAATTCAGGTACTACGTCTTCTCCTATTACGATTGCCGCCTACCCCGCTGAGAGTCCTGTCATCGATGGGTCTAGTTTGAGTGTCAGTAGCTGGGCTACTTTGTTGGATATTGCTGGAAATTATGTAACCGTATCAGGATTTGAGATTGGTAATATCAATACAGATGGGCATGGAGGGCAAGGGAGTACTGCCACGATTTTAGGTGGGTATGGTATACAAATCACGGGAACCAATGACACGGTCAGTAAGATGGTGGTTCATAACACATGGGCACAGGGAATTCTCGCAAATGGAAACAACAGCACCATTCAAGACAGCACGATTTATTACGTCGCCATGGCGAATTGCAGAGCTACTGGACAAACGAACTGCAATGGCGCAACGCTTTATCCGAGTAGCGGCTGGCCTAGTTGCGTCAGTGTGGCGCAGAGTTATGGCAGCGGCCTGATTATTAGTAATGCAACCATACAACGGACTACCGTACATGACTGTTGGGGAGAAGGAATTTCAACATGGCTATCGACTGGAACAACCATTCAGGACAACGTTGTCTACAATAACTGGGCAGAAAACTTATACGTGAATAACGCGACCCATGCCCTTGTGCAACGCAATATAGTTTACAACACTGCCAATAACTATGTGGGACAAGCCAGAGGATTAACGCTTGCAGATGAGGTAACAACGACTACCGGCGTTAATCCAACATCATCCAACAATACCGTTATAAATAATCTTCTCTACAATGCACCGTTATGTGCATTTTGTTGGACGCAAGTTGCGGGGACAGGATTAACAAATGTCCTGATCGCAAACAACACGATATTCTACAATTTCACCAGCAGCAATACTGGTTACACTAATTCCTTGAGTACCGGCTCGACAGCTTCCAGTACTAGCATTACCAATTCCAACTCTTATATAGTCAATAATATTGTGACCGGGATTGTGTCTGTTCCGGGCGCAACGGGATTGACCTTCTCTAATAATTTATGGGCAACTGCCCCTGCTAATGCCACGAGCACTAACGATGTGATTGGCTCTCCGCTATTATCTGAAAATGGCAGTACGACGGCAGGTCAATTAAGTTCGAGTTATTTCACGTTACAGAATGGTTCGCCGGCAATCAGCAAGGGAATGTCTCTGACATCAATAATGACTTCATTGTCTTTATCTCAAATTACTACGGATTTCACTGGTTCAACTTCAATGAAAGCCCAGCCTAACATAGGCGCATTTCAATCACCTTAATTTTATTCTTATCACGCGATGGCACGACAGTTGCGATGGGGTTAGCTGGAGCCGTAAGATGTAGCAAAACTTGAGAGGCTGAAATAGAATAAATAAGAGCCGGATGTGGCGTTGAAGAGTGAATGACCCTGTCCGGCCAAAAGTGAATATTCGCGGGAGTCTGCTTTCCGGCAAGCTGTTTTCATCAGATGAATGAGAGAAATGCCAAAACAGTAAATTAAATACCCCAATTACTACTTCACTTTTCGAGAGATTCTGTCTCAACCAGACCGGTAATAGAAACAATCATTCCTCCTAGCAAATTGTTCGTAGTGATGTTTTTAAATCCGCAATTCTTGTAGTGCCGGATCAATTCTTCAATATCCATCTTTCGACCTAAACGATGCCAAGTCCTAAACGCGGCACTAGAAAATCCGGTTAGCTTTTCAACGTCAACATAGCGTTTTGCATCAGCATCTGAAAATGTCTGCGTCGGCACTAACACAGATACAGTCCCTTCCTTGCGGCATACACGCAGCATCTCGTTTAAAACAGCAACTGGGGAGTCAACCACATTGATCAATGAGGCAGCCAGCACAGCATCGAAGTGCTGATCAGGAAATGGTAATTTGGTAGCATCGGCCTGATCAAACTTTACTTGACTCGTTATTTGCTCCGCCTTTGCAATCATTTGTGATGATCTATCGACAGCGCATACATTCATGCCACGCTCAGCGAGTGATCGAGCAAAGTCTCCACCTGCGCAACCAACCTCTAATACTACCGCATTGGGAGTTAGTATCGGCGCAACCCACTGCTCAAGCGTGTTTCGATACCAAGGCAATCCAAATAGACGGCTGAATAATGCCGGAGGAGATTTCAACAGCCATAAAAGTTGGAGGTAACTGATCATCTTGTTCATGCCTGACTCACTTTCATGCGGCTTGCTGAAATTGGTTTCCAAAAGGCAAGTAGCAAACCAATCCAGATGGCGTTAAACATCGGAAATGCGGAAAGTGACACGGGGACTACGCCTGTCGCTGTGTAAAACACACCCACTGAAAGATCGATAAACTGTATGAGTGCCATCAGGCGAATCCATAGAATGTGTTTCTCCGGTTCGGCACTAATAATCCACAGCCCAATGCCATAAGCTAAAAATCGCGAAGACAGCATTCCGAATGGATATAACAAATCGGGAGCTGGAATACTATGACCCATTTGTATCAATAACGTGTTTGGCACTAGCAAATACGCCAATCCTAAAATAATTTGTATGGTGCCAACTAATCTCAAAGCGATGTGAAACATGGTTATTCTCCTGAATTAAATGGAACGGAAGCCCAATATAAATGCTAAACTTCATATTGTGAAGTAGTTACTGAAAGGGAAGTTATGGAGACTGATACTATTGATATTGTTCAAACGCTAATGACAGCGGGGGATTGCGAAATCTCTTGTCCTGTGCAAAAAACTGCAAAAATATTGGATGGTAAATGGACGACCTTGATCGTTAGAGATTTAATCGGTGGCAAGAAACGCTATTCTGAGTTGCAGCGCAGCCTGTCAGGAATCAGTCCCCGATTGTTGGCAGCAAGGCTTCGCTTGTTGGAGCAGCAAGGAATGTTGACCCGAACTGTTTATCCTACTGTGCCACCGACCACAGAATATCAACTGACAGATTTAGGATATGGATTCAAAGTAGTAATAGAAGCAATGGCAAAATTTGGAGGTCAACTTCAATTAGTTGTTGAATGAATAAATTAACATGCCTGTCAATTATCAGTAAGTTAATTCCTGTGGTTCTCTCGCCAGGCAGCAGGTGGAAGGCCGACATGTTTTTTGAATGCTCGATTAAATGCCGCCACACTTTCATAACCCACGTCGGCTGCAACTTGATCCACGCCGATCCGAGAAGCAGCGAGTTTCCGGCAAGCCACATTCATGCGCCACTTCGCTACATAGACCATTGGGCTTTCACCTAGCGATTCAGAAAATCTTGCTGCGAATCTTGAAGGTGACATTGCAACTTTGCCAGCTAGCCGCTGTACCGTCCAATTATCGGCCGGATTCAAATGGATGGCCTTGATTGCACGCCCCACGATGGGATCTTTGATTCCTTTGAACCAACCAACCTCCTGTTGGGGAGCCATTTCAATATGTGCGCGAACTGCCTCGGCACAAAGCACTTCTAAAAGGCGCTCGACGATATAGTCAGCACCAAAAGCGGATCGTTCAATTTCATTGGCCATGATATGAGCAATACCAGATAAATTGTGCATCTGACCGTGCCGTGAGAGGTTCACTCTCATGATGGACGGTAGTGCTGAAAACAACGGATTAAATTCCGTGTGGTGCAGCATAAACACTCCACACAAAAGTGAGACGCCCAATGGGGCTTCAGTATTGGAGGGTTTTTGTGTATTTGCACCGCCAGATAATAGAGTCGCAATAGACTGCACGCGAGTTGTTTTGCCTTGGAATAATTGATGCGCTTCCCCGCCGAAGCAAATCACCATTTCACCGGCTGCAAGTGTGGTGCTTTTGCCAGAGTCAGTTTTGATTTCACAATGTCCAAACTCGACCAGATGAAAAGCAACAACGCGAGTTCCTTCTGGTGCTCCCAAGAGTTCAGCCAATTCCACTGCGTTGGGTATGCCAATTGCACACGGCGGTGAATAAGCCTCACGTAGTAATACGCTTCCACTGATACGCAGCGACCTAAGGGCGTCATCAAGAACATCTCCTGATTTATCAATATCAGTAGCTTCTGCAAATCTTTCAGTTGTTTTAAGCATTGAGACAACTCCGCTAAGGTCTTATTCTGCACACCGTCATCATAACACTCAAGGAGTTAAAAACAATGTCGAACATTTCATCTGCCTGGACCATGATTGGTTTAGACGTGCTCATGATTATTTACACGCTGTGGGCGCTCTCGGTTCTTAAACCAATTGGCAGGATTGGAGTTGGTATCGCTGCAGGGATGTTGGCGTGGCTTGGCTTGCTAAATTATGGACTGTCAACGGAAAGCCTATTTCCTAAGGATATTACAGGGATTAGCTTTTTGATGGTTATATTTGCTGGTGTGGGATTGGTTGGGGCTATGTTGTTTCTTATCCCCTCAATTAGAAACTTATTGTTGAGTCTGGATCAACGTCAGCTTCTGCTGCTTCAGGGCATACGCGTCTTCTTCGGGGCGACCTTTCTGATGCAAGCCAGTATTGGCGTGTTGCCACAAGGATTCGGCATCATTGATGGCTATACGCATATTGGCGCAGGCTTCTTCGGCCTCATTGCTGCATTCTCCGTTGCAACGGGTGTCCAAGGCAGACGTCGGGCATGGTTTGCAAACATCTTTGGTCTCGCCGATATTCTCATTGTTGCAAGTTCGCTTGCACTCATCCTTCTACCTCAAATCGGCCCTCATCACAGCATGATGTATGCCGTATTTCTGCCTGCTCCACTGTGGCTGTGGTTTCACTTGGTGTCGATCTGGAAGCTTCTTCGAAGCGAAGAAGATGCACCCAATGCGACATCCTTCACTTTACAAAACAGTTAATTCACTCTACCGACATGCAAAGGAATTGATCATGAACAAGAAAGTTATTGTATTAGCAATCGCAGCAATCATCGGAGTCTCGGTAGCTGGGTGCAGTCCAAAACCATTCGTACTCAAAACGGTGATGGGAACAGTTGATCCGTATTTCCATGGAACCGGTATTGATGGAACGCAATTCGATAAGGTAGGAAAAAATGTGTACACCTTTAGATGGAACTGGTACCGAAATCTTGTAATTGATACGGAAGCTGGCTTGGTTGTGATTGACCCCATGAATCAGGAAATGACCACCGCACTCAAAAAGGAGTTGGACCAAAAATTCCCGGGCAAGAAGGTCAATACGTTAATCTATTCCCACTACCATCTTGACCATACTCGTGGTGGATCGGTACTTGATCCGGAGAATGTCATAGCGCATGAAAAATGCCAAGTGTATTGGAAGGCGATCAATCACGATGGCGTGCTCACACCTACACGATACATATCAGGTGATACGGTTCTGAACATTGGTGGCGTAGAAATAAGAGCGCTTGACCTGGGGCTTTCTCATACCGATACGCTTTTCGCATTCCATATTCCATCCGAACGTTTAGTGTTTACGGCCGATCTGGGGCTTGTGAAAACCATGGCACCGGACGGCGTTCCTGATCGGTATGCGCCGGGATACTTGGCTGCCATGAACCGTGTGATTGCAATTGACTTCGATACCTTTATTCCTTCGCACTTTGGGTATGGCGTCAAACAAGATCTAGTGGATTGGCGCGACATGATGGAAGACGGGCGTCACCTTGCACGTGAGGCTATACTGAAAAATGGTTCAATGGGCGTTCGCGAAGATCAGATGGGCAGATATTTTGATGCGGTTTACTATCCTATGAGGAACAAGTATGGACAGTGGCACGGCTTCAATGAAATGTTCGTTCTGAATATTGTTCGTGACCTTGTCGGCGAGGGCTTGGGTTACTGAGGATTACACTTAGCAAGTATTTAATAAGGATTAACATGATCATTCATTCAGACAAAAAATATGGAAGAGATGCACAAAACAAAATTACTCAGGCTCATGATCAAGGAATTAACGGGGCACGTGCTTTGGTTGAATCATTTTATTACGCCTTTAACCAACGAGATATGGAAGTGTTCGCCCAAGTGTGGGCGAACCATGAATTGATTCAACTCAACAATCCCCTTGGTGGAATACTGCGGGGTTATGAACCAATCTCAAATCTGTATAGGAATATTTTTACCGGACATGCAAGTGTATGGGTTGAGTTAGACGATATTGTGGAGTTTCAGAGTGACGCAATGATTGTTTTTGCGGGACGTGAAACGGGCGAATTCACCAAAGGATGGAAAACAGTTTCGCTATCGATACGGACTAGCCGAATTGTGCAATGGCTTGGCACGGATATTGGTTGGAAACAAATTCACCATCATGGCTCTATTGACGACGCTCAGCTATTGGCTGATTATCAAGCTGCAGTCCGTGGATAATTGGCTAAGAGTTCATTAAGGATAAAAATCATGCCGTATGTAAATATTAAAATTACACCAGAGGGTGTCACTCCGGAAAAGAAGGCAATGTTAATTTCTGGTGTAACCCAATTGTTAGCAGACGTACTTGGGAAAAATCCTCAAACGACTGTCGTGGTTATTGATGAAGTTCAAACAGACAACTGGGGCATAGGTGGAGAATCAGTGACGGTACGTCGTCTTTGCGGTAGTTGATTTATTACTTCAACCTATAATGCTTCTTTGGCCTTCTCCAAAATGACCGCTGTTGATTTGGGAAGAGACTTTCAAGATGTAGAATGGCAGACTAGTGCTATCGGCCAAATTCAGCCAGTGGCGAACGGCGGCTTTATGGCGTACTATTTGATTACATGGAGTTCGGGATCGTGCCCTTTACGGAACTGCTGACGAGTTAAGTGTTTCCTGTTAGTCTCATTGTCATTAACCCATGTCCGATATACCAAATTCCAGTTCTAAATTTCTTCACCCGTATTGAATCATTATGAGCCAATTAAAACCTGCCTGTGGCATTGAAACGCTTTACGCTGATATTGAAAATGGCACATTGAAGTTGCCTCCCATGCCGAACTGGGCATTAAAAATCCAGCGCATGCTGGATGACATAAATGTTTCTACAGATCAAATCGTAACTGCTGTTGCAAGTGATCCCACTTTTGTTGCGAAGTTATTCAAGAGTGCTAACAGTGCAATTTATACCGGCAAACCAAAGGTTGATAATGTAAAGTCAGCCATTACCCGAGTCGGCTTCAAAGGGTTGCGGAATCTAGTCGTTGCAGCTTCAATGAATAGCTTGTCTGCCACTACCAACAATCCTTCCGTTAGGAAGTTTATATCAAACTTTTGGGTGCATAGCAGGGAAGTGGCAGCATTCAGCTATTTGTTGGCTAAAAGTCAAAAGCATCTCAACCAAGATCAAGGAATGCTAGCTGGATTGGTTCATGATATTGGAACGCTTCCTCTGTGCATTGCTGCTGCGAAAATGCTTCCTAATATTGATGAAAATGAATTGTCTTCAATTGTTAGGCGTTGCAGTGCTAATGTCAGTGAAAAAATGCTGCGCGAATGGGGATTTCCATCGGAATTGATAGAGATTCCAATTGCACACGAAAATCTTCAAATCCAGAGTGACAGTCTCCAATCAAGTTATGCTGATGTAGTCACTGTGGCGAACTTGTTAAACAGGGCGACAGCAAAATCGATTAACTGGGAACATATTTCCGCCGTCCAAAGACTTGGACTTGGAGTTCAGGTTTATCAAGAGTTTTTCGAGAGATTTGAAAATGACATCGCTAACGCAAGAAGTATGCTTGATGTATAGCAAATTCTTGATGAAGGAAGGTTGGATCGTATGGATGAAAAATCAGTATTTAGTTTGCAAGCCCAACTTATTCGAAAGATGCAGGAGGCAGATGGGCATACAGTTTGTTTCGCAACCAAAGTCAGCAATGAATGCCCAGACAAGGGATGCTGTTGGCGCCATGATTGTTTTGATGAAGCAAAGGATGTTCGCACAAAAATTATTGATACTTAAATTCGCGATCCCATCGAAGTTGAAAATTGACTTATTTTTCTTTGTGTAAAATTATTTGCGAATATTCAATCTGAAAAATGACACGCGCTAACCTGATTGAACGTATTGCCACTCATTTTTCTTATCTCCAACCCAAAGATGCTGAACTTGGCGTGAGGTTAATATTAGATGCCATGTCCAATGTTCTTTCTGAGGGAGGGAATGTTGTCATTCGAGATTTCGGTAGCTTTGGCTTGAATCATCGTCCTCCCCGCAAAGGTCGAAATCCAAAGACTGGCGAGACTGTGATGGTGCCCGCCAAATACGTTCCACATTTCAAGACAGGCAGAGGGCTTCGTGCCAGAGTAAATGCATCAATAATGAGATAATTTTTGGAATCATTCTGTTATCGCCATATATGGAACAAAATCAGAACCCCAATCAACCTTCATCAATTGATCGTGACACTGCTCAATTCGTTAAGATGTGTTCGTCATTTGCCTTGATGGGAGGGATAATATTTTTTGTCTATTCTGCGTACGCTGGTGTAATTCTTGATGGCGGTTCGACACAGGTATTTACTGGTCTTGGCTGTTTACTGTTGCTTCTGGTGGGCAATTTTATTATTGAAAAGATTGTGCTTAAAAAGTCTACAAAAGAAGTGGAATGAAGTTCCGAAGAGTCTCGATAGCGGAACTAACGCCAGTTCCGCTTTGGGGTAGTGAAAAATCGTTTCAGCTTGCTTGGGATATAATATTTTCACCGGCAGCTTGCCACTCAGGAAGAGTCATAGGATGATTCGGCACGTGATTGAGTCTTGTCGGCCACGAACCGTCATTGACCAATGGCCGTTATAGGGAAGTCTGAAATAGAATTAATAACGAGTCTGATTGATATTTCTTTCTCCAAAACAGGTAAAGGAGCCGCATGAACGTCATTCAATCTAGCGAACTGCCACTGGAATCGCTTCTCGACAAGTATAAGCAAGAAGGTGCTTTCACAGACTGCCACTTCATCGATATTCCTCATGCTGTGTCGCAAGCCGAGTATGTGGAAGCCTTCTACACCACCAGTCTATTTAAAGTTGAAAGGCGTATCTTATCGTTTCTTGCAAAAAAGCCGTCTACAGATGCGCAAGCAAAGCTTCTTGCTGTCGGTGAGACCAAAAGTTTCGCCGCATGGAGCGTCGAGGGAAGAACTTCAGATCAACTACTCCTCTGTGATTTTCTGGGAAGAACAAGATCATGGTTAATGAGCGTAGTCACCAAAGATGTCGATTCATCCACCACACGCCTGCATTTTGGTTCTGCCGTTATCCCTAAAATTGATCGAGCATCCGGTCGAGCCTCTATCGGCATAGCATTTCATATACTTTCAGGTTTTCATCGCCTCTATTCTAGGGCCCTCTTGCAATCAGCGTGCTCACGGCTGCTGCATTAGAATTCAGACGCCGTCGAAGGGGATACGGATTGTCATAACCAAGATAGGCACATCAAAATTTCTCACTTTCTTAGGAAAAGTTCACGGGCCAGCACAGCTATTTGCGCTGGCCCGTGGGGCAATGAGACGGTTTTTTTAACGATAGTTAGTGCCATTGTTCATGTCAATCACTTCACCGTTGATATATGCCGGTGCATCGGTCGCGAGCCAGAAAACCACTTTTGCCACCTCTTCAGCAGAGCAGAATCGCTGACTGATCGTCGCGGCCTTCAAGCGGTCCTTTCTGTCTTGAGGAATACTCTTCATCATTTTCGTTTCAACTGGGCCGGGGGCCACCGAATTAGCAACCACCCCTTTTGAGCCGAAGGATCTCGCTAGTGAGCGCATAGCATTCACAATCCCCGCTTTTGAAATGCCATACCAAATGTCGGGATGACCGATTTCGCCAGCGATTGAGCCCATGCTAACAATTCTGCCGCCGCCATTGTTGGCCATTTGTTCGGCCAATCGAACGCTAAGTTGCACCGAAGCAATCAGGTTTACGTTGAGGATGTGAAGAATCTCCTCTTGGCTGTAATTGCTTGCCGTTTTTGTATTCATGATGCCTGCGTTATTGATTAACACGTCAACAAGACCTATCTTGTTGTCAACGATCTGGATTACCTTTTCATGATCTGAGACATCCGTCGTCCAAGAGACTATTCCTTTCTGCGGAGATTCTATTCCCGATCTGGACAGGATGTGAACTTCAAATCCTCTCGATACGAGCATCTTTGATATTTCGAGGCCAATTCCCCGGTTGCCGCCAGTAATAATTGCTTTCATTTCTTTTTCCCTATGAAGTATGTAGTATTTTGCGTTTAGGTGAGGTGCAGACGCACCTGCCAGCCCAATCTAAAATCGGGCTGAATACGGATTAGACGTCAATCTTGAATCCCAACTCGACATCACAGCCCGCTTGTCCACCGCGTATTCCCCAATTTTCCCTGGCGATTTCACGAACAAGAATTTTTACGTGATCCTTGGGAATACCAAAAGGCTCAAGCCTGCTGACAATTTCCTTGTACAAATTTCTTTTTGCCTGAAGAGAACGACCAGCAAATGCATCGATACTGATATGAGTGTAAAAATCCGGCTTTTTGCGCATAGGCGGGAAAGCAAAGCGATGGGGTTCGTGTACAAGCAGACGAACGTTTTTGTCTTCAGGGACGATCTTGAAAGCTTCGCGCAACGCCATGTGCACAGCTTCCATAAGGGCTATTTCCTGATCTTGAGTATATTGACGACGCACTTCAATTAACACGCTAGGCATTGTTTTCTCCAAATTGATAGCGACCGAAAAGTCACCGTCAGGAGAGCAACAAGAAGTGGGGAATGCAAAGTGAATGACCTTCACGCCTACTGCCCTGTCAGCCCACCTGACGGGACAGCGCGCCCCGGTCAGATGAGCGACTGTTTTTTAGATTTCTTCAGGCAGCAGACGAATGTACACACCAGAGCATTAAGCGCTGGTGCGTGACGAAAATCGACTGTGAAGAAAATCATAATTTAAATATTTGCAGTTTTTGATGATGAATGCATTTAGTTCAATTATGTCGCTAGACATTTGTGGCTGTCAAATTTTAACTTGCCAGACATTCGCGTGCTGCTCTCTTGAAGTAAACTCATCCGGCTTTAGCCATCGCTTTTTCCAGCACATCAAAAATCTTCGGTGACTGACATTGCGCCACATTGAAACGCAGAAATGGCGTAGCAGTTTGACTCAGGCTGAATACGTTGCCGGGGGCCAGCACGACGCCTTCGTGCAAAGCTTCTTGCGACACCTTGGCGGAATCTAGCCCTTGCGGCAAACGCACCCAAAGAAACATGCCACCCTGCGGTTTCATCCACGGGGCGATGCCGAGTTTTTCCAGTCGATGCAGCGTGCGTCCCATGGCATCAGCCAACTGATTGCGTAGAGCATCGATGTGATGGCGATAGCTACCCTCACGCAACATTGAATAAACCAGTTCAGCGCCAAGGCCTCCATTACTTAGCGTGGTAGCTAGTTTCAAATCGACAATTTGTTCCGCCCAGTCTTGCCTCACTGCGATATAGCCGCAGCGCACCGAAGCCGTTAGTACCTTGGAAAAACTGCTGACATGGATAACTCGGTTCAAACCGTCGAATGATGCCAGCAGTGGCGAAGTGTTCTGCGCGAATTCGGCAAAGATATCGTCTTCTACGATTAACAGATCGTGATCCTCGGCAAGCTTGAGCACGCGGTGTGCAACGATGGGCGACAGCACTGCGCCGGTCGGATTATGAAAAACCGAATTGGTAATGTATAGACGCGGTTTATGCCGGGCCAGTAATTCAGCCATCACCGTCACATCCGGCCCCTGCTCGGTATAGGGCACGGCGATCAGTTGCACCCGATGCGCGCGCAGTAGCGCCTGAAAGTTGAAATACCCCGGATCATCAATCAACACCGTGTCGCCCGGTTCCAGAAGGAAGCGGCAAATCAGATCGATGGCCTGAGTGCCGGAGTCAGTCAAGATAATCTGGCGGGCAGATGCCGCGACTCCGCGTTCTCCAAGACGACGGCTGAGCTGTTCGCGCAAGGCGAAGTGTCCATACGGGTGCCCATATTCGAGCAACTCTGATTGAGGGTCTCTTGCAAGTCGACGCAAAGCGCGGCGAATTTCCTCATCCGGTAACCATGATTTTGGAAGCCAACCGCAGCCTGGCTTGAGCATGTCGCCTCCGGCTTCGAGTGACTGGCGAATAATCCAGAGCGGATCAATGCTGCGATCCCGGGTTGCTCCCACGTCCGATAACGACAAAGGTGGAAGGTGCCCGCATACATAAAAGCCCGAGCCGCGTTTCGCGGCGATCACGCCATCGGCAGCCAAGCGATCATAGGCTTCGACGATGGTGTTTTTCGCGACGTTCAAACGCTCGGCTTGTTGCCTGATGGAGGGCAGTCGCTCTCCTGGCACCAGCACACGGGCTGCCAGTTGATCGCGAATGGTTTGCATCACCGCATTTACACGGGGGCCATCTCTATGCTCAGGTTTATATGGAGCCATTGTGTACCCACAAGATATTAGGACAGTATCTTGAAATTGTACCCTTCTGTATCTGTTGCTTCCAGAATTTTCAGGGGATGATGTAGCCTTCTTTTAGATGAAGAGACGGGCATGAGCATGAATAATGGATTCAAGGGATGGAGCAACGGATTGTTGGGTGTGATGATCTTTAGCGGCTCACTTCCCGCGACACGTGTGGCGGTTGCCACTTTCGATCCGATATTTATCACGTTGGCACGGGCGGCGATTGCCGGTGTGATCGCTGCCTTGATTTTGTTGGCTCTGCGCCAACCTCGGCCTGTGCGTAGTGACAGGAGAGCATTGTTGGTAGTGGCTCTCGGCGTGGTTGTAGGGTTCCCACTGCTGACAGCGCTGGCGTTACGGCACGTCACATCGGCTCATGCCATCGTGTTCGTCGGGCTATTACCAATGGCAACGGTGATATTTGGCGTGCTGCGCGGGGACAAGAACCCTCGCTGGTTGTTTTGGCTATTCTCGATATCAGGAAGTCTCGTCGTGGCAGGTTTTGCCATAGCGCAGGGTATCAGTATTTCTGTAATTGATGATCTGCTGATGCTGGCTGCAATTATTGTGTGCGGCTTAGGTTATGCCGAGGGCGCGCGCCTGGCTCGCAGCATGGGCGGATGGCAGGTAATCTGCTGGGCATTGGTTTTATCGTTGCCTTTGATGTTACCGCTGTGTCTATGGACATTGCCCGGCAATTTTCAACAAGCCGCCTGGCCCGCATTGCTGAGCCTCGGCTACGTTTCACTTTTCAGTATGCTATTCGGATTTTTCTTCTGGTATCGCGGCCTGGCTCTCGGTGGCATTGCATCCATCAGCCAGTTGCAATTGTTACAACCATTCTTTGGACTGGGCCTTGCCGCAGTGCTGCTGGGTGAACACGTCAGCACAGTGATGATCCTTTCTGCGCTGGCGGTTGCGATGTGCGTAGTTGGAGCAAGGCGGTTTGCGAGTTAGGCTACAATATCGCCTGACGAATATGCAAAGTTATGCATTAAATTTAGTCCAATCGGATCATGGTGTGTTGCGAACAAGAGCAAATCCGTCGCATTGCTGCAGTTCATAATCGCGATGGTAATCTGACGGGTGCAACCATCATCGGCCTCTTGAAAGCACTATCCAATGTATCAAGCACGAGGTAAAGATACTAGTGACTTAAAGTGAAAGTATTGGAATCACGATGTTTAACTTCGCGCAATTAAAACTCCCTATTATTCAGGCCCCAATGGCTGATGGCATCAACACTCCACAATTGGCATCTGCTGTAGCCAACGCTGGTGGTGTTGGTAGTTTTGGATTTGCCTACAATACCCCTCAAAAAATTAGTGAAGATTTGGTCGTAACCAAGGCACTGACGAACGGTCCAATAAATGCAAATTTCTTTGTATTCAATCCTGTTGAGTTACCAACACAGCTTATTCAACTACAAGCAGTTGAAGCTTTAAAGCGGTTGCCTATTGAAGGGGATTATTCCGTCTCAATACCCCAGTCACCATTTTTCCCAAATGTAGAGGAGCAGTTAGAGCCAATATGGGAACATCGTCCAACAATCCTGACTTTCCATTTTGGAATACCTCCTTCGAAAGTAATTGAAAAGGCTCACTCACTTGGTATTAGTGTGGGCATTACTGCTACCTGCTTGAAAGAAGCAATTGCTATTCAAAACGCGGGGGCTGATTTTATAGTGTCGCAAGGGATTGAAGCAGGCGGGCATAGGGGAATATTTGAGCCAAATTCTGATGACGAGAAATTAAGTACCATAGCTTTAACAGAGCTATTGGCAAAAAATTGTTCTATTCCTGTTGTTGCTGCAGGTGGAATTATGTACGGAGAAGACATTAAAAATGTCTTGGCTGTTGGTGCAACTGCGGTACAAATGGGAACTGCATTCTTATGTTGTGATGAGGCAAGCACATCTACAGCACACAGACATTACCTGCTTATTAAGCAAGAAAGAAACTCTGTCTTTACAAAAGGCTTTTCGGGCAGAATGGCAAGAGGTATTGAAAACGAGTTTATTAAACTAATGGCAAATCAAACAACCTTGCCTTTCCCAATACAAAACACGATGACTGCTTCGCTTAGACAGTTAGCCTTAAAAACGAATAATGGTGAATACCAAAGTCTTTGGGCAGGTGAAGCTTATTCAAAGGTAAGGCAAATGCGAGCTGACGAACTTATGAAAACTTTAGGTTCAGAGTTGAAGCTCGCTATTTAGAAGATCGCATGACGTGAAGTGGCCATCGGGCACCAAATCAATGAAATTGGAATCGTATGACTGCAAACAGCTCGACATGGGCAGTTCAATATACAATGTCGAACGAGAATCTTCAGCCACAATCCGCCGGTCGCGAAAATCGGTTATTTGACATCGAATTGTTTGAGGAATGATTAAAGGCATGAAGAATTATGTAGGAAGCTGCCACTGCGGAAGTATTCAGTTTTCATTTTCCGGGCCAGAGATAATGAGAGGACTTCGCTGCAATTGCTCATTGTGCATTCGTAAAGGGGCGATCATGACTGATTTTGTCGTTGCAACATCAGACATAAAAATTAATTGGCAAGCCGACTGCCTGGAAACCTATCAGTTCGGAAGCCGGGTAGCGAAGCATCATTTTTGTAAAAAATGCGGCATATATCCTTTTCATCAGACTGCGCGAAGAATAGACCATTACCGAATAAACATTGGCTGCATAGATGGCGTTGATTCTCTAGCATTGCCCTTTGATGTTTTTGACGGGAGATCGCTGTAAGGCGGGTCAATCACATTAGGTTGTGGGTTGCCTGCTGTAATTAGAAAATTTTTTAGCGGCCTTTTAACAAGAGACCTACTCTGTGTAAGATACCGAACCATTACAATCGGACAAAAACGGGCATACGCGACTGACCGTAAAAGAGCAGCGAAAAGTTAGATAACCCGTACCTATTTTGTTTACTTTAATAATTTCGCCTGCCAAATCTGATCTTACAGAAACTCAATAGAGAGTATGTTGATGAATCTTAAACCGGCCCTGCTTAATGTGAGCCAAATGAGTGTGGCTGACCTCCTTACTGTGGCCTCTGGCATTTCAGTGAACGAACTGATGGACAATGCGGGTGCTGCGGTAGCGCACGAGATCAAGCAACGCTGGTCTGCGAGGCCCGTCACAGTCCTATGCGGACCTGGCAATAATGGGGGCGATGGCTTTGTCACGGCGCGACTGCTTGCCGAATCGGGCTGGCAAGTACGTGTCGCTTTACTCGGCTCACGTGAAAAGTTGGTCGGCGCCGCGCGCTGTCATGCCGACTTATGGCATGGCGAAGTCGAGCCACTCACCCTCGTAGTCCTTGATGGAGCCGAATTGATCGTGGATGCGATCTTCGGTGCCGGGCTTAGTCGTCCTCTCCAAGAAGGTGCTGCGGACACCTTGGCTGCTGCTGCATTAAGAAAAATCCCGATTGTGGCTATCGATGTTCCGAGCGGGCTTATGGGAGATACCGGAGAAGCATTTGGGGCAGTTGCTGCTATTCTGACAGTTACCTTCTTTCGTAAAAAGCCCGGACATGTGTTGTTTCCTGGTCGGTTGCTTTGCGGCGAAGTTATCGTTGCCGACATTGGTACGCCAATTTCTGTACTCGAACAGATTGCGCCAAATACTTTTGAAAACCGTCCAGAAATTTGGGTTTCCGCATTGCCACAGCAGCCTGAGGATTTTGAGCGTTGGCTGAAAAATCCACTATCACATGATCAAGTGGTTACGGATCCGCCCATCTTGATTCTCAACGACGAAGAGTTTTCGCGGCAATTTGATCTGACCGGCGATAAACTAAGCAAAGCACGGGCAGCAGCTCGCCGTAGCGATGCCATTATCTTGTTGATAGGTGCCGACACGGTCATCACGGCTCCTGACGGCATGGCAATCATCAATACAAACGCACTAGATTCCTTGGCAACTGTCTGGGCCGGCGACGCACTAAGTGGTATATTGCTTGGACTTCTTGTTCAAGACATGGATCCCTTCTTCGCAGCGTCCGCATCAGTGTGGTTTTTCGGTGCAGCTGCCTCGGAGTTCGCGCCTGATCAGATTACTGACCTCTCTGCCGAGCAAAGCGTTTCTGCTATTCGCGCGGCGATAGCCCGGATTCGCGCTTGAATAGACGGAGGTAAACCGAATGCTAACAAGCAAAATCAAGCCATTCTGTGCCAGTCAAATCACCATATAGCAAGTCTGACAGAAAGTACTTTTCCGTCAGACTCACGGTGTATCTATACCCCCATATTTAATACTGCCCCATTTTGATTGTCGTTGCTGCCAAGATGGCACCGATCTTGCCATTAGCCTCCTTCACGGCTTTAACAGTAACCGCATAGGTATTGCCATTTCCGCCCGAGCAAGGAGGGAGGTACGCTCCGGCCTTATCCCAAGTTGGGGCACGTTGCGCTTCAATCAGAAGGAAGCCGGCAGGTAAATCGAAGCTGTGACCGGCAACGGAGGGAATAGTCGTCTGCTTGCTGCCGCTGACAATTCGATAGGCTATCTTACCGTGACCACCGTTGTTCATGGGTTGGTAAGTCTGGTCGCTGAATTCCATGACCAGTGCGTTCGTACCCTCCGGAATCTGCTCGACCTTGATGATTGGCGTTGCACCTTTGCCTCCGAAACGGGCACATTGTTGCCCGGCCGGAATCTTGATTCCATCCCAGGCAGCGTCGGAAAAACTGGCTTTGAGTGTGCCGTCGGCATGAGCTGTGGCTGCAAAGAGGGTAATAATTGCGATCAGGATTTGCTTCATTTTGTATCTCCTTGGTTAATGGCTAAGTGCCTGTATGACGGCCAATGCCGTACTGCGGCTGGATTGCGGATTTTGTCCTGTGATGAGCTTTCCATCGATTTCGACGTGATCCGCCCAATTGGGTTGCGCAACGAAAGATGCACCTTGTTCGCGCAAGCGTGTTTCCAGCAGGAAGGGCATTTTGCTTTGTAGCCTGGCAGCACCTTCTTCCTGATTGGTAAAGCCGGTCATTTTTTTACCCGCAACAAAGTACGTACCGTCATCGAGTTTAGCTCCCACAAAGATGGCCGGACCATGGCACACGGAGGCGACCACTTTGTCTGCCGAGGCAAAACGAGCCAGCAGCTTGCCAGTATCCGGGTTGTTCGGCAGGTCGAACATAGTGCCGTGGCCACCCGGCACAAATACGGCGTCGAACTGAGATGCATCGACCGAGGAAGCTAACACCGTGCGCTCCAGTGCGGAGAGTGCATCGTGCCATTCTTGGCTTTGTGCAGGAGCTGGCGCGCTGCGAGGATCGATAGGAACTCGTCCGCCCTTGATGCTGGCGACGGTGATCTTGTAACCGCGCTTGCTGAACTCCATATATGGGATTGCGAATTCTTCCAGCCACAGGCCGGTGTGGTCGCCCGTGCCCATGTCGCTGAAACTGGTGATGATAAATAGTATTGCTTTTGCTGTGCTCATTATTGTCTCCTTAAAATTGGGATTGTTCGAAGCCGGGATGTTGTCCCCGTCTTGCTGTCGCCATAATAGGGTGTCTGGTTATATAATTATAATTATCAATTTTTAGTGCTACTATAAATTTAATTATGGTTAACTTCGAGTGGTACCGCAGTTTTATTGCTGTGTATCGTAGCGGTACGGTAACCGCTGCCGCCAATGCCCGCTCTCTGACTCAGCCTGCAATTAGCCAGCATATAGCCATTCTGGAAGCGGTGATGAAGCAAGCGCTTTTCCAGCGCACAGCACGCAAGATGATCCCCACGGATGCTGGTCAGCAGTTATACAGCCGCCTTGCGCCCGCTGTGGACGGGTTAGAGGATTTGTCGCAACATATTAAATTGCCACTTGCAACAGCCTTTCCAACCTTGCGTATTGGTGCGCCGCAAGAATATTTCGGTGAAATCGCCATGGAACGTTTGAGTGCGGCGTCATTGCGTTTGCAGATTGAGCTAGGAGATACCGGTACGCTTATTGAAGCACTTTCGCAAGGCAGGGTCGATCTAGTGATCGCAAGCCAGCATCTGGGCAATAAGGAGCTTGATTATGTGAAGATCGACAGCGAGGAGTTCGTGCTTGTTTCACCGATGCACCTTGAGCTTCCGACTGATCTGGGCAGGGAAGCAAGTCGGGAACTGGAATATTTTCTACTAGAGCAGAACTGGATCAGCTATTCAGCAGAGCTACCCATCATCCGCCGCTTCTGGCATGTCGCATTCCGACATCGGCCAGCCATCGAACCACGAATGACCATTCCAAACTTGCTCTTAATGCGCAAGGCAGTAGAGCTGGGAATGGGGGTTAGCGTGTTGCCGCAATACTTATGCGATACCGCCCTGAAAGAAAAACAGCTTAAAGTGTTGTGGCAACCGGATGCACCGGTAATGAACGATTTTTGGGCAGCAACACGTAAAGTGGATCGGCACAAAAGGGAAATCAAAACAGCGATAGCAAAACTGAAGAAATCATGAGCCTCACGCGCATATATGCAAAACAATGTGTCCGTTTTACGGCAACGAATTAGATGTTTTAAATGGCAGCTTCGTTAGCTGTCGCCAAAAAGTGAAGCCAAACTTGAGGGACTGAAATAGAATATGGAAGGGACGGATTGAGTAGAAATTCGATCTGGGTCTAGTCGGCCAGCTACGGACTCTCAAGACTGCTGAAAAAAATAGAATTCATTACAACTATATCGTTAATATAAACGACTATGAGCGACACCGGAAAATGTGATTCTTGCAGCAAGTCATTTCAATATGATTTACTTCACAACGGCTTTAATGAATCTACGTATGCCTATTGTAATGAATGCGGTATGTTGGCCATCTTGAGCGCTTGGAAAGTTCCAACTGGGATTAAATTAAATGCACAACAAATGATTGAGCCGGAAATTGAATCTTACTTGGCACCGTGCCAGTGTGGAGGGCAGTTTAAGGCTGGTGCTTCTCCTAGATGCCCGCACTGTCATATTCCTCTTTCAACTGACAAAGCAACGAAATGGATTGAAGCGAATGCTCCGGGAACAGCTAAAGGATGGAAGTGGCAAAGAAGCTGGACTGGAATATATCCAATATCTATCGAAAAGCACTATGTGCATGAATGCTGGAAGGTCGGTTTATGACTCAATTGGGGACATTTAGAAAATCAAACCTATTCACCACGAGAATCTCAGAAATGACCGTTAGCTCAACCCCAATTATTGTCCCTTTCAACATTCCACATGATTGCGAATTGGGGCGAGTTCAATACGAGTCTGGAAGACTCACAGTAGCAGTTGTCGCACCAAACGGAAATGAAGTTGCTACCGTGGCATTCGAATACGTCGAGGGATTTCGCGTACTTGATGAAGGGAATTTGCTTGAGTTTTGGCCGACCTGTTCCAGACAAAATGGATGGATATATCAAATTACGAATGGGGGCTGGCTCGATCAAGAGTCAAAGCGTGATGGATTTCTGGTAAATATAAATCGAAAGACTTTTTTGGAATACTTTGTCATTGGTGCTGATAATTGTGTCAATGTGATGTCAAGAGAACCTCCTAGAGTAACTTTACCCAATGAATGAAATTCACAAAATCCTACCTCCATAATTGGGAAGTGCTTATGTCCATTAAGGGTTACGTGTGAGCTTTAGGAAATATAGATGCAGACTTCTGAACGGCAAGCATTTTCAAAATTTCTAATGTCGGGTCTTGTTTCATCAGGAGACCCTGACCGTGTAATATTACGTACTCGTGCTATCGGCCAGTTACAGTCACTCACGGGTGCAATACAATTTAGACGAAGGAAGCTATGCCATTCGATCTTCAAACAGTCAAAGTTGTAGCATTCCTCATTTTTGGACTATTTCTTGTTTTAGGCATTATTTTGGGATGGTTTAGAAGAGCATTGAGATGGTTGTTATCTACTGTGTTCAATCTGAGCGATAAACCTAATGGGGAAGCGGTTTCAATTCCTACCTATGGCAACATTAATATGTTTCCAGCGATTTGGCCCAGTGCTATTTTGCTTAGTTTGCTTTGTGCCGAACTAATTTTATCGGGCAACCCGACAACACCTTTCCATCAAGCGCTAGATGTTGGGACTACCATGTTCTTATATGGTGGGTTAGTTTTTCCATTAGCCTCATATTACTCATTCAAGTGGGTTGTGCTTCCTGTTTTAAATTATTTGCCCCGAGTAACAAATAACGATTCATATTTATTTAATTGCGGGATTATTCTTGCCGTAACAGAAATCACTATATTCCTGTTACTCTTTTGGAATAATCCACAGGGAATGCCGTATCTGATAGCAACTTCGGCCATTCCAACAAGTATTGTTGGATTAAACTGCGCTGGACACTTTTGGTTCTCAAAATTTCATCAGCCTTCACCAGAAAAAAAGCGTGTCGTAATTATTTCGGTTATTTTGTTATCCACTCTAGTAGCTGGCATATTGGGATCTTGGCTAACAAAAATTGAAATGGCATCTCAACCTCACCATACAAATATTGAAGCACCAAAAAGTATTGCGTTAGGAACACTTTCGCCCCCTATAAATCCTCTAAATATAGAGACACCAGTGAAATATTTATCTCAGGAAGGCCTAACTTGGGCGCAGATTAGTAATTCACGCAAGACTTGGTCAGATGCCAATGAATATTGCTCCAATACTACAATCAACGGCCAAAACGGATGGCGCTTGCCGACAAAAGACGAACTGAATGCCTTGTATGCTTCAAGGGCGTTGAACGGTCAGGGGTGGATGTTGATCGGCACTTGGTCTTCAACACCCTTTGGCAGTGGTAGTCACTACAACGTCGATCTAAACGTCGGTGATGTTTACTGGATTAACGACACGAACAAGGACTATGTGACGTGTGTTCGCTAACGGGAAGTAGCTATGTCCACTGTGGGTTAGCTAGAGTCAGCCCAAACCTTCTAATTAAACGGCGGCAATATGATCCGAAGCTGCCTCTCTGATGTATCACCTTGCAGGTCTGGTGTGGGTCGTTTTGAGATGTGAGCCGCAAGTTTCAATCAACCACGAAATACCATTTGACTACTACGTGAGTTCCCATAAAAGAATCGATAATCAACCTCGGATTCCCGATGCCCATTTTTCTAAAGCGAACTAAAGCACAACAATCATCCGTTGATGCTTAACAGTTGACCCGCTGTCTTGGCATCATTATCGGCGGTTTGCAACATTTTCATTTGGTTATCAAATTGGCGCGCCAGTGTAATCATATCCACCATGGCCTCAACCACATTCACATTACTGCCTTCCAGATTTCCGGTCACTACGGTGACTTTGCTATCCGCATTGACTATTGCACCGTCTTTGCGACGGAACATACCATCATCACCGCGCACCATCTGGTCTTCAGGCGGATTGGTTAATTTAAGGCGCCCGATCGTAACTACCGCCGCAGGTTTAGTTCCTGTAGGAACCGTAGAGATTGTGCCATCTTTGGCGATGGTGATTTCTGTGCCCGGGGGAATAGTAATCGTTCCCGCGTCACCCACCACATTTTGTCCATTGCGTGTTTGTAAAATGCCGTTTGCGGTAACTTGAAAACTGCCATTTCGGGTATAAGCCTCTTTTCCATCCGCCGCCTGCACTGCGAACCAGCCTTTGCCATCAATGGCGACATCCAGAGTTCGTCCGGTTGGTTCCATCGGGCCTGCCGAGAAATCTGCTCCCGCAGTTGAGTCCACAACAAAAACTCGCGTCGGCAACCCTTCGCCAACCAGAGGAACCGCGCGGAATGTGTTGATAGCCGCACGAAAACCCGGAGTATGATTGTTGGCCAGATTCTCAGATACCGCAGCCTGTTGCTGAAGTATGTGTGAGGCACCCGTCATTGCGGTGTAAATTAATCTGTCCATTTCACGTCCTCAAATCAATCAGAACTAACGCAGATTGGTAATTGTTTGCAGTACCGCATCCTGAGTTTTGATTGTCTGTGCATTCGCCTGATAAACACGCTGTGCCACGATCATGCTAACCAGCTCACCCGTCAAATCAACGTTGGCATCTTCCACTGCACCCGACTGCAATACCCCCAAGCTTGCCGTTCCCGGTGCGCCCGCCAAGGGAGAGCCCGCTGACGATGTGGGTGCCCAGCGATTATTCCCCAATGGTTGCAAGCCTTGTGGATTAGAAAAGTTGGCAATTGTTACTTGCCCCAGTTTTTGCGACTGGCCGTTGGTGTATCGCCCCAAAATTGTGCCGTCAGGGCTAATGTTGAATCCGCTTGGCATCCCCGTCGTATAGCCGTCCTGAACTAAATTGCTCACCCCGAAAGGCGAACCATACTGGGTGCTTTCAGAAAAATCGAACGTTAACGTCATCGGGTTTGCCGCTGCCGCTATGCCTCCACCAGCCGGTGCCGCAAGCGGGGGGGTATATGGAGCCGCCATTGTCAACGTGGTACCGGGTGCCAATTTACCTGTCGTATCAAATGTCAAACTGGCACCCATTGGAACCGCGCTGGCAGGCACGGTCGCGACTGCGGGCGGCGGCTGTAATTGATTATCAATTGACAGATACACGTTCCACGGGTTGGTGGTCGCTGTAGGCGGTGCTTTCTGAAAATACATCGTCGCAACATGCGGATTACCCAAACTGTCGTAGATCGTTGTGGAAGTTGAATTATTGTAGGTCGACGGCTCGTTTGGACTAAATCTGAAGGAGCCCGCCGGTCCGGGTGGAACAGTCGCTTCAGGGCCTTTATCTGCCGGCTGCGCCGTTATTGCACCCCGTGAATCCACATTCAGACCGACCATCACATTGGGATGTTCGGAAGTGCCGGTCGCCCGCGCTTGAATTTGCGCCGTCGGAATTTGTAACGGCCCGGGGACGCCAGATTTGTCGATACCGAACAGGCGCATACCTTCGCTGGTCACGATGAAGCCCTTGTCATCCATTTGGAACTGCCCGTTGCGGGTGTAGTACTGCGGCGCGCTACTAACCGCATTTCCCAATTGGAAAAATCCTTGCCCGTTGATTGCCGTGTCCAAAGGATTATTACTTGAAGAAATATTTCCCTGTGAGAATTGCTGGGCAATTGTAGCCAACTTTGTTCCGATACCCGATACCGCGCCAGCGGCTCCGGCGCCATTGGAACTTGCATAAATATCTGCAAACTGGGCTTGCGACATTTTGAAACCAACGGTATTCGCGTTGGCGACATTATTGCCAATGACATCCAGATTCTTGGCGGCCCCATTCAGTCCGCTTAGTCCTTGTTGAAAGCCCATGACGTTCTCCTTTTATTTTGCGAACCACATTGCCACCCGGCCTTGTGGATTAATCGAATTACATAACTTGTTTGATGTCAGACATGTTGAACATGCCCAATTTACCCACGTCCAGTTTCGCGCCGCCCGAACCCGGCGCAACTCCGGCAACCATGCCAAAAGACAAGGTGCTGATGGGTGATGCCTTACCTCCTGAAACTGATTCTGCGGAAATCTTGTATGAGCCGCTTGGCAATTCCTTACCCGCGTCATCTAGTCCGTCCCACGCAACCGGAACCACTCCGGACTTTTGCGCGCCGAGTTGAATTGTTCTCACCAGAGCATTTGCCCCGTCTTTGATGGAAACCTTAACTGATTCCGCGCTCTGTGAAAGATCGAGGCCTGCAACTGCTTTTCCATTATTCAATTCTATGGCGGCGCCGGGCACTAAAGCACCGCGTCCGATCATGCCTGTTGCCGACAGTGCTTGCCCTGCGGACATACTGTCGGTTAATGCCTTCAATGTTGAATTCACTTTATCAATACCGCTCACCGTACTGAGTTGTGCCATTTGCGAAGTAACTTGGGCGTTATCCATCGGATTCAGCGGATCCTGGTTCTTCATTTGTGTCACCAGCAACTTCAGAAATCGGTCTTGGGTGTTAGCTGCCCCATCGCTTGCTGAAGTTGTCGGTGATGCCTTATCCAATCCTTTCGCCGGGGCGCTCGGTGAAATTTTATTTAAACCCTGGGCGGTGTTCGTGCTGCCCGGTGTTGTTTGAGTTGGCGGCGTTAGATTCGGGCCTTGAACTGGGTTAACCATGACGATTCTCCTTATGAGCCGATAGTAAGAGTTTTAAGCAATAATGCTTTTGACGTATTCATGACGTCAACATTGTTTTGATAAGAGCGGGATGCCGAAATCATGTTCACCATCTCGTCCACAGGATTCACATTGGGTAGCATGACATAACCATCCGCATTTGCCATCGGATGTTTGGGATCGTATACCGCCTTCAGGGGGGACGTATCCTCCATCACGGCTTCCACTCTAACGCCTTCGCCAATTTGCCCGTTAAAGGAAGTAGTGGAGAATAATACCTGTTTTGCGTGATAGGGCTGTCCATCCGGGCCGGTGGTGCTTTCCGCATTGGCCAGGTTACTGGCGACCACGTTAAGCCGCTGTGCCTGGGCTGTCATGCCCGAGCCGGAGATATTAAATATGTTGAATAATGATGACATGAATTTTATCCTTGTAATGCTGCCAACACATCTTTGGTCTGATCGCTCACAAATTTCACGCTGGCCTCGTAACGCAAAGCATTGTCGGCAAACTGGGCACGCTCGACATCCATATCTACCGTGTTGCCGTCCGCGCTGGGCTGAATAACTTTACGGTAAAGTACTGGTGCTCCCATCACCGATTCCCCGCTGACTTCACCAATGTGTGCGGGCGAAGTCGTTGTTATTGGCAAACTTCCGCCTGTGCCTGACAACGCGCCACGCAGAGCGCTGGCGAAATCTATATCTCTTGCTTTGTAATTGGGGGTGTCTGCATTGGCGATATTCGCAGCGATCAATTCTTGCCGCGCAGCACGCAGATTAAGCGCCGCCTGATTGAACTGAAACAAATTATCGATTCTGCCGGTCATGTCGAATCCCTTCCCAATACTTACTAATTTCCTATGACTGGCATACTAAACATTGTTTGTAACTAGGCATCTTCCGATTAAAGGTAATAAACTGTGCCATTTCCCCACTTAAAATTATCGGGAACAGGATGACAATATGCCCATGAAAAAATTGTTCGTCATCGTTTGTTGTGCGATAGCGTTATATGCTCCGGCGGTTTGGCCGGACAACATGGAGGATCACGCCGAGATTCGCAAAACGGCGATGAATTTTATCCAGTCCAAGACTCAGGGTATGCCGGGCAAGGTTTCAATTAAAATAGATGATGTAGATTCGCGCCTTGCGCTTGCTTACTGTGCCCGGTTGGAAGCATTTTTGCCTGTCGGGGCTTCAATGCTTGGCAAGACAAGCATTGGGGTGCGTTGCATTGAAAAGAACAGTTGGTCATTGTTTGTCGCCGCCACCATAACAACCACGATGAATATGCTAGTCTCGAGCAAGCCTTTGCAGCAGGGCCAAGTTATTAACGTGGGTGACTATAGTATTCAGTCCGGCGAAATCAGCCAGCCGGGGGTAGTAACCGATGAAGCCCAAGTTGTCGGAAAGGTTTTAAAATTTAGCATTGGCGCCGGTCAGTTGTTGAAACAAGACATGTTTCGCCCCCCTTATGTGGTAACTCAGGGGCAAACCGTACAACTTATTTCCGAAGGTCAGGGGTTTAAACTTCGTTCGGAAGGTCAGGCGATGAATAATGCGGCGACTGGACAACCCGCGCAAGTAAAAGTACCATCTGGACAAGTAATTAGTGGGGTTGCCAAAAGCAACGGGGTTGTTGAAGTACGCCAATAGTGACCATTCACTTCGAAGTCGCATTTTGCTTTTGTTTGTGCATCAATGAAAAAAGTTATCGTAACCCCTAAAGTTTTTCGCCAAGTTGCCGATGTGACATATGACCAAGTCAGTTAAGAGGTGATAAAAATGAAAATTGAAAAGAGTTCGAATCCGTATATTCCACCGTCTACAGGTGAATTGTCAGCACGTACACCTGCTGCAAAACCAACTGAAACACATCCACCGGCACCCGGTGTGAGTGTTAATATTGGTTCTTCAAACCCTATTCATAGTGTAGAAAGTACCGTTGCCAGCGCCCCCTCCGTCGATGCAAAGAAAGTTGCCGATATCAAACAAGCAATTAGCGAAGGCCGCTTTCAAATCAACTCCTCGGCTATTGCCGACAGCTTGATCAACGATGTTAACGATCTTATTACTGCGGACAAGACTTGACTGACACCCCTTCCGACCACCTCTCAGCCGAACTTACTATCCATTTAAAAAATGAGAGTGGTGTTTTACGCGCTTTTATTACGCTGCTCGAAAAAGAACAACAAGCCCTACTCCTGCCAGACAGCGACTTGCTCCTGACTTTGGCTGAAGAAAAAACCCAAGCAACTCATAAACTTGCCGAGCTCTCCAATCTGAGGCGGCGAAATTTGAATTTGAAAGCTGACAGCTTAGACACCACTGCCTGGATCGAAAAGAACGCCCCAGAATCTCTCTCCGCATGGAAAGAGGTGCGTGAGCTTGCAACCCGTGCGCACCAACTTAACCAAACTAACGGCGAAGTTATTCAGCTCAAATTGCGTAGTAACCAAAAAGCGCTAACTGTTCTCCTCGGTGCCTCGGAAAATGCAGCCGGACTATATGGCCGTGACGGGCAAACCAACTTGCCAATCTCGGGTCGTACTTTAGGTAACGTTTAGGGCGCCTGATCACTCCACCTTTTCCAAAAATCGTCAGGGCGGATTTCGTGAGAACGGTGAGTTCCGCCATCTGTTTGAAATCGAAAAAAGGGGAGATATTTTGCAATGATTAAGTTTGACAACGAAAATGCTCTTCGAAGCGTGGCTATCCCGGGTTTCGTTTCCGAGCGCAACGCAGTCATCATTAGCTATCTTGCCTTGCTCGTGCTTTTCCCCCTGGATGTTTTAACGGGTTCACAAGTCTCGTTACATATTCTGTATGGATTCCCGCTTGTGTTAATTGCCCTTCATTGTGCCAACCAAAGATTGGTTATTGGCGCAGTAACTTTGGCAATATTGTTTCAATTTGTAACGCTGACCACTTATGGAGATGTGTCACTTGCCTCTAAAGTTATTGTCGCCATACTCGTTGCATCTTCAAACTCTTTGATTGTTTATGTAGCTCGATCTGCCCGTGCCAGTTATCTGGAAAACTTTCGTCAGGCCGTTGTTCTTGATAATTCTCCTCTTGGAATTTGGTATTCCGGGCTCGATGGTCGTTATCGATTCGTCAATATGGCATTTTGTGAAGCCTTTGGGGTACAAGCACAGCAATTCAAGTTGCAACTTTCTGAGAAAATCATTGGAATTGAGGCAAGTTCGAAACTCGCGCGATCGGATATATTTTGTCTGCGCAACAATCAGCCAATCATTTCCCGTGAAACCATCGAATTGTCGGATGGAAAGCCGCATCTCCTTCAGATCACCAAGATCAGGTTATCCGATAGTGGTGATAACGGTCATGGCATCATCGGCATCATGATTGATATTACAGAGGCGTTCGCTCTACAGGAAGCGCTGCAGAAGTCTCGCGAGGAAATGGAGAGCAGGGTGATCGAACGAACTCATGACCTGCTGACGACAAAGAACCAGCTCGAACAAGAAATGACGACCCGAAAGATACTGGAACGAAAAGTTCTTGAGATTAGCGAAGAGGCGCAAACTCAAATCGGGAGGGAGCTGCATGACGATCTTGGTCAATTACTGACGGGTGCCGCGTACCTGGCCGGATCACTGGCAAATCGTCTGTTGAAGACTGACCAGACAGCCAGCGAGCAGGCAAGTGTCTTGAAAGGAATTGCCCAGGATGCGATCAAAAGATCCCGCTATATTTCCCACAGTCTGATCCCGTTCAACGTCGCGAACCGGGGATTAAGACAGGGACTCGAACAATTTGCAGAAGATGTTGTCATCGTCTCCGGAATTCCTTGCGAGCTTCATTTCAGTGGTGATGTCGAGATTATCGACTTCATGATCGCCACAAATCTTTATCGAATTACCCAGGAGGCGATTAACAATGCTGTGAAGCATAGCAAGGCCAGCCATCTTTCCATCGATCTTTATACGGACTCAAAACAAATTCTGCTGACAATTTCTGATAATGGCGTTGGATTGCCAAGAAGTTATGCGGATGAAACGAAAGGGTTTGGCATGCTGAACATGTATTACCGGGCGCAACTGATTGGAGCCAAGTTAACTGTCAATTCGAGCGAGGGCGGAGGAACGAAGATATCCCTCGACCTTCCGCTCAGTGAAAATTCCTGATTCGCCAAGTTGCCAGAGTAGAATTACTCCCGCGCCAGACCGTGTTTAATCGCATAACGCACAAGATCGGCATTGTTTTCAATGCCGAGTTTTTGCATCAGATTTACCTTATGAGTACTCACGGTTTTTGCACTCAAGAAAAGCGATTCGGCAATTTCTCCCGGATTAAGGCCGGATGCCAGCATCTGCAATACCTGTAACTCCCGGTCAGACAGCGTTAAATGGGGTGACTCTTTATCTGTAGTGCTATCGAATACCATTGCATCGACCAAGGCTGGGTCGATAAATTTTTGTCCTGAAGCTACTTTGCGGATAGCCGTAAAGAGAACCGTCTGATCGCTATCTTTCGTCACATAACCTGAAGCCCCCGCCTTCAAGGCTCGATTTACGAATTGTGATTCGTTGTTCATCGTCAGAACCAGTATCCTCATTGATGGCTTTTCCGCGAGCAGTCTCTTGATTAATTCCGGGCCGCTTACGCCTGGCATGGACATATCCAGCAACAACACATCAAATTCCAGCTTGCGTGCCAGCTCCAAGGCTTCTGAGCCATTGGTCGCTTCCCCGACCAGTTCAATATCGGTCGTATCTGAAAAGATCTGCCTTAGCCCATTTCTGACAATGGCATGATCTTCCGCGATTAGTATTTTTATCATCTTGATTATGTATGGGTATTTATTACATTCTGCCGTTTATACAAGACGTTTGCAATCTATACAGAGGTTGTTTTCAAATTTTGGAGAGCAAATGGAATGAATAATCAGAATTTTCCTAGGCAATTCTCAGATTCAACTGAAATACATACCCTGAAGCTTTCATTAATATGCACACATCGCATCACCAACAAGATTCCAGATGCGAATTGAATGTGATACGTGAGCAAATTTATAACAGATAAGTAAATATTCATAAACTGAAAGGAATTTAAAATGACTAATACCCTGGACACTAGCGCACTAAGATTGGTACACGAAGACAAACTCAAGGAACTTCAGAAACAACAAAAGAATCTGAAAGAGCTTGAGGCCGAGTTGAAACGGATCAGTGCCAAGATTAACAAAAAGGAAGAATTGACCAACGAAGACACAAAATTCATTGGAAATCTGGGTTGGTTGACGGCGCTATCAGTAAGTATCGCCACTATAGCTGCCAGTTTGTAACAGTACGCAATTCATCATATCGAAATATTTAGGAGACCATCATGAACGACGAAATCATTAACAAAGAAGACAAGACAGATATCCAGTTTCAATCGGCATTAGGTTGGCTTGCCGCAGCAGCAGTATCCATTGCCACTCTGGCCAGCTTTGCTTAACCGATTCTTTAGATGAAACACAAAAGGTGGCGAAAGCCACCTTTTATCATCGCGCAATGATTAGAAACGGGTCACTCCGGCGATGTAGATACTGTGGATTAATGCATCGCCATTAACGAAGGAGACGGTTGAAACATTATTCGCAATGATGCTGTTTGAACCTTGTCCGGTCAGGTTGTAGATGTTATATCCCAGTCGGGCATCGAAATCTTTGCTAATGGTGTATTTCATCCCCAAACCATAAATGAACCCTGTTGGCGAGTCAGTGTTGGCAGCAGTAAATTGAACCCCGGAATTTATTCCGGACCAACTGGAGTTCGATGCATAAGCACCATAGCCAAAGCGAAAAAATACCGATATTTGATCATTGCATGGCCACATTCCCAGCGTAGCCAGTTCAACTCCGCTCATGCTGATGTTTGCCAATCCGTTAGTTCCGGATAAAGTGGCGGCATTATACAACCCGTTATATCCCGCTTCAAAAGCCAGATTTTGATTAACTTGGTATCCGATCATCAAACCGTTAGACATTCCGCTTTCGGTAATGCCGTTTCCCAAATCTGAAGTTCGCGAGCTGCCTATTGAAAACAAACCATACATCTGACCTGCCAAGGCCGGTTGCAATGATGCCAACAACATTGCGATGGTAAAAAATATTTTCATGACTTTGATAGCTCCAACTAAAGAGAATCAACACCCCGGCATCTGCGCTATGGTTTCGCCGGCTCACCCAATTCAACAGGAACGCCACTTGCGGCAATTTCATTTGATGTTTGCACTGGCAAATTAACGCGCTCAAGTTCGGGACTCAATACCGTGATGGTTACACGCCGATTGCGTGCGCGTCCTTCCGCCGTGTCATTACTAAGCACGGGGCGATTATCTGCCGAACCTACTGCTGTAAGACGCTTGGCTTCAATGCCCTGAGCGATGAACAGTCGGACCACACTACTCGCCCGCGCCGATGATAATTCCCAATTTGAGGGATATACCGGTGTGCTGATAGGCACATTGTCGGTGTACCCTTCGACTTCAATAGGTTGTTCCTCGCCAACCAGCACTTTGGCAACATCTGCCAATGTTTTCTGTGCAGATGCCGCCAAAGACGCATCCCCTTGCGCGAATAATGCACTGGCATTGATGTCGAGCATGACACCGCGGTTGGTTTGTGAAACAGTCACTTGCCCGTTTTTTACAAAGGTATCCATCACTTGATTAAGCGTAGTGACAAGATGCCGCATGCGCTCGTTTTGCCTGCGTTGCTGATCCGCCAATCTGGCATCGCGGCGATCAACAATCGATTTCAAATACATTTCCTGCTCGGTTAAATGAATTACGCTGGGATCTCCCGACTTTGATATGCTGACGCCGAATGCATTGCCCAGAGACAGGCCAAAAGTCTTGTACTTGCCTTCGTTAATCGAAGAGATGGCATACATAACCACGAAAAAGGCAAATAACAGTGTCATGAAGTCCGCGTAAGAAATTACCCAGCGCTCATGGTTATCCCGGTCAACTCTTTTTCTGCGAAATGACATGATGAATTATAAATTCACGAAGTACGACTAAGAAATATAACCTTTGAGTTTGCTTTCGATAAAGCGCGGATTTTCTGCATTGGCAATCATGACCAGGCCATCGATGAGCATCTCGCGCATAATTAGTTGTTGCTGAATGAGCAATTTTAATTTGCCGGCAATGGGCAAGAACACCAGGTTGGCGAATCCCACCCCGTAAATCGTGGCAACAAAAGCGACCGCGATTCCCGCACCCAGTTTTGACGGGTCTGTCAGGCTCTGCATTACGTGAATCAAGCCCAGCACCGCTCCCAAAATTCCGATGGTGGGAGAATATCCGGCAGCGGCTTCCCACACACGGGCACCTTCCCAGCGCAGAGCCTCGTAAGCGCTAACATCAATTTCCAGCACTTCGCGTATTTTCTCCGCGCTATTTCCATCGACCAGCAATTGCAGCCCTTTGGCAATGAATGGATCTTTGATGTTTTTAATTTGCCCTTCCAGCATTAGCACACCCTCCTTGCGCGCTACGCTGCTCCAAGCCGTCAATTGATAAACCAAACTCTGTAAATCGATTTTGGGTGTAACAAAAGCCCAACGACCCATCTTGATACCTGCAATAAAAACCTGCTTTGGGTTTTGTAACAGAACTGCACCGAGCGTACCGCCAAAAACGATGAAGAAAGCCGCGCCCTGTACTAAAACAGAGACCATACCCCCTTCCAGTAATTGCCCGCCAACGATTCCGGAAAACGCGATAAGCAACCCGAATAAACTCAGCTTATCCATCAATGACCCTTAAGTATGCTGCGCAACCTGGCGACAGCCTGGCTGTGCAATTGGCACACGCGAGATTCGCTTACTTCCATTACTTCTCCGATTTCGCGTAAATTCAAATCCTGCTCGTAATGCAGCGCCATCATCAGACGCTCCCGTTCCGGCAGTTTATCGATAGCTTCGATTAGCGCAACTCTAAAGCGTTCATCCTGCAACAAAGCAAGCGGATTCGAATCGTTGTCGAAATCGTGCCGCTCAAAAAAATCTTCGTCGTCATTATCGTGAAAATCTTCGTAATATATCAGTTGCGCTCCGCGTGCTTCCTGCAACATTTGCTGATATTCGGCAAGCGAAACTCCCAGTTCTTTGGCAATTTCCGACTCAAGCGGAGCATGTCCCAATTGCTGCTGCAGGCGATGAATTGCGGCTTCGATTCGACGCATGTCGCGGCGCATACTTCTGGGTAACCAATCGGCACCGCGCAATTCATCCAACATAGCGCCGCGTATGCGTTGTGCGGCGTAAGTCTCAAACTGCGCCCCGCGAAATTCATCATAGCGGTTCGCCGCATCCAATAAACCAATCATACCCGCCTGAATAATGTCATCCACCTCAACGCTATTGGGCAATTTCACCATCATATGGTGTGCAATGCGCTTCACCAAAGGCGCATACTCCCTAAGACACTCCTCTTTATCGCTTAGTCCGCTGGCCGTATACATAGCGTTAACATTACTCTTCATGTAATAGCTGATACCACATTATTTACCGGACGTGTCTGCCGAATCAAGCGCTGCATGACTCTGGCCAAACCGCTCGCCTCTTTATCAACAACACTCTTCGAGTGCATCCAGCTCTGCGCCAACTCACCGAACTCAATTGAACTTGCCGCACCGGGGAATGCTTTAACTACCGGGCGGCACAATTGTGTTGCAAGTTTGAGCTTTTCATCAACCGGAATATATCCCATATATTCCAAACGCACTTGTAAATTCTGCCATGCTACTTGAGCTATATTGTCAAATATCGTTTGGGCTTTACGTTCATTGCTTATTTTGTTGACCACGATATCGAAATCCCGGCGGCCATTATGCAACGCCATTTTCTTGAGCATTGCATAACTTTCGGTGATCCCGCTGGCTGTTCCGTTCAAGACCAACATCAGCGGTTCATCGCCCGACAAACTGGCACACACTGAATGCCCTGCCCTTGCGGCGGCATCAACCAGCACTACATCTGCCCCCGTAGCCGCCTGAGTCAGCAAGTCCAGCAATTTATCCCGTTCATTTTCTTGCAACAGGGGAATAGTTTGCATCGCGCGCGCTACCGGCAATATTTGAGTTCCATCGTCGCTACGCATGATTACTTCGCCCAGCATTTTGTCGCCGCGAATCACATTCAGCAGATCATAGCGGGATTTGAGTGCCAAAGTATTGGCTACATTATTTTGTGACAAGTGTTCATCCAGTATTAACACGTCTTTCCCGGAACGAACCCACGCAGCAGCCAGATTGACTACCACGCTGGTTGAGCCTATTCCACTGCGTGCTCCCACAACTGCGACAACCTTGGTCGAAGTCCTCGTCAGCAAACGCCGCAGACCCTCGGCTTGATCTGAGTTAAACGATTGCTTTTCTCGTTCGCCTCCTCTACCGCAAGCGGGATAACCAGCGACTTGCCCGCTTGCGGGCTTAGTCGAATGGCTAGTTAGTTCACCAGCGGACTGAGGTGAGGGGCTGTTGTTAAACGTTTGCATCCCCATAAAGTTTTCAGGCCGCATGTTCAGCTCGCATCGTCGGAGCTGCACCCAAACCTGCCATAAAGGCCGGGAATTCCAATTCTTGCATAGCGAAAGGTGTTGGACTGGCTGTCACTTTGAAGGTACGGTGCAATAAATAATCCAGATTTACTTCGTGCAAATCTTCAGGCACACGTTGTCCGCTGGCAATGTAATGCATGACCAGCTTATGACGCAGCACCACATCCAGAACGGTACCCAATGTTACGGCTTCGTCCAGTTTGGTCGGAATGCAGCCAACCACCCCCGAGCCCTGATACATGCGCACCACATCGTCGAGCGTGCTCCCGGCACTGGTAGCGTTTAGCAACAGTAGGCGTTTAACGCCGGCGTCATTGAACATTTCTGCCTGCCCGGCCACGCGGCTGTCACGCTGTCCCACGCCCATAGTATCGATCAATACCAGATGTTTATGTTTCAAGCCGGACAATGTCAGCTTGAGGTCTTCGGTATCACGCACAGCATGTACCGCCACACCCAAAATTTTCCCGTATATTTTCAATTGCTCATGGGCGCCGATACGATAACTGTCTGTCGTAATCAGTGCGACTTTATCTGCGCCATAACGCACGACCGCACGTGCAGCCAATTTGGCTGTTGTTGTGGTTTTGCCTACACCTGTCGGCCCCACCAAGGCATAAATACCGCCACGCGCAACTACATCTTCAGTTGGCTTGGCCACACGGATGTTATGAGTTAGAAGTTTTTGAACCCAAACCTTATCCGCATCGACCGGCATTTTCTCCAACAACTGGCGCGATAACGCGGGACTGAATCCGATATTGATCATTTCACGCATCAAGGTGCTGCGCTTGGGATCACGATGCTGCATATCACTCCAAGCCATACAAGCCAATTGCTCCTGCATCATGCTGTGCAATGTTTTAATTTCGCTCATGATGCCGGATTGTTCCGGTGACGGTGTTGGCGACTGTGATGGTATTGGTGACGGCATTGCAGTGATTACTTCTGGCTTAACCGCCACCACCTCGCGTTTGGTATTTGTATCCAGCACTTTTGCACCCAGCGCTTTGGCCTGACTCATCACCTGCTGGGTAAGCACTGGCGGCTTTCCCTTTTCTACAGTCGGGATGATTTCACTTGGTCGCATTTCACTTAATTTGGATAATTCCGTGTCTGCCATCGCAACGATTTCGACATTATTGCCCACTTTGCGATTTGAAAGAATGACAGCGTCTTCCCCCAGTTCAATCCGCACCATCTTTAATGCTTCGCGCGAATTCACTGCGATAAACTTTCTTGCGTTCATACTCTACCCCCTACCAAAGATGTAACCCTAACCGTTTTGAATCCCGGCACTTCCTCTTGCGATATTACTTTGAGCTGCGGCAATGATCGTTTCAGGAAGCGCGCCAACAAATCTCGAATTTGCCCCGGAACCAACAACACTGTTGGCAACCCTAATTGCTCTTGGGTATGCGCAGCATTTTGTGCTTCGCGCAGCAAGGTATTGGCCAAGCCCGGCTCGATAGCCGAACCGCCGCCTGCCTGTATCGCTTGCGAGAGCACGTGTTCCAACTCTTTATCCATGCCGATCACTTGCAGTTCTTGCGCGGAAGGATAGAACTGCTGCACGATGGCCGGCCCAAGGGCAACGCGAACCAAACCGGTCAGCACGGCCGCATCTTGGGTACGGGTGGCATGTTCCACCAGCGTCTCCAGAATTGTGCGCATGTCGCGGATATGCATTCCCTCGTCCAGCAAATTCTGCATCACTTTTTGTACGGTCGAGAGCGGCAACAATTTCGGCACCAAGTCCTCGATAAGTTTGGGAGCCGCCTTGGCAACATGGTCTAGCAACTGTTGCAATTCCTGACGACCCAACAGTTCGGCAGCATGGGTGTGAATTAGGTGGCTCATGTGGGTTGCCACAACCGTTCCGGCATCAACCACCGTATATCCCATGGCTTGTGCATTCTCGCGCAATTCCGCATCTATCCAGGTAGCTGGCAAACCAAACGCGGGATCTTGTGTTTGCAACCCTTCCAACACTCCGCTCGCATTACCGGGATTGATCGCGAGAAACAAGCTTGAGTAAGCTTCACCGGTACCGATTTCGGCGCCTTTCAGGGTGATGCGATAAGCATTGGGACGCAATTCGAGATTGTCACGAATATGCACCGACGGTGGCAGGAAGCCCATTTCCTGGGTAAATTTTTTGCGTATACCTTTTATACGGCGCAACAGATCGCCGTCTTGAGCCTTATCAACCAGTGAAATAATACGATAACCCACTTCCAAACCCAGCACATCCACCTGTGAGACATCTTCCCAGCTTGCTTCCGGTGCTTCGGACGGGGGAGCGACGACCGTTTCCACCACAGGCTGTTCCAACTCTCTCTTGGCACGCCGCAAGATGAAATAGCCGAACCATCCCAGCAAACCGGCCAATAACAAAAACGCGAAATGCGGCATACCCGGAATCATGCCCAACATGCCAATGATTCCAGCGGTCAAAATGAGTACCTGTGGACTGGTAAATAGTTGCTTGACCAATTGTTGGGCAATATTCTCATTGCTGGTTACACGACTGACCACCAGACCGGCTGCGGTAGAAATTACCAAGGCGGGAATTTGCGCCACCAAGCCATCACCGATGGCCAGCAAGGTATATGTCTTAGCGGCTGCGGCCAAATCGAGGTTGTGCTGCAACACGCCAACCACGAACCCACCCACCAGATTGATCGCCAAAATGATGATGCCGGCAACCGCATCGCCGCGCACGAATTTGCTCGCACCATCCATCGCGCCGTAGAAATCCGCTTCTTGTGCGACTTCGGCGCGGCGGCGGCGGGCTTCGTCTTCACCGATCAGCCCGGCATTCAAATCGGCATCAATTGCCATCTGTTTGCCCGGCATCGCATCCAAGGTAAAGCGTGCGCCAACTTCAGCGATACGGCCCGCACCCTTGGTGATAACCATGAAGTTGATGACCACCAGAATGGCAAACACCACGATACCTACAGCGTAATTTCCCCCGACCAGAAAATGACCAAACGACTCAATCACCTTACCCGCCGCATCCGGTCCGGTATGGCCTTGCAGCAGAACCACGCGAGTTGAAGCGACGTTAAGCGACAAGCGTAGCAAAGTCGAAATCAGCAAAACTGTCGGGAAAGAAGCAAAATCCAGCGGCCTAAGCGTATTCATGCTCACCAGCAAAACCATGATTGCCATTGCGATATTGAAAGTGAACAAGATGTCCAATATAAAAGGCGGGAGTGGCAGTACCATCATCGCCAAAATCATTACGATCAAAATCGGTCCTGCCATACTGCGCAAGCCAAAGCGTTTGAACATATCCTGAAGTAAACGCAAGAAATTCATTTCCGAGTCCTTCCATTTGAAGTTGCATCACCGGATGCAATCCAACACGGTGTTTTAGTTAGTACTATTATCGGAACTTCAGCGGAAAACGAGCGGAGGAATAGAAGGGGATTTAGGCGGCTATTTATGGGTGATAACAAAATTCAGATTAAATCCAGCAGAACGTGTCAGCGCTTAACTTTCAAAGTGGACAGAAATATAGTCGCAATTGGCTGCCTCTTGTTGTTTAATTATTGACGCTTGAAAGTCGATGCTTGATAATGCCATTATTAATGGCATGGTTTATTAAGTTGAATATAGGATTGATTCGGGGCAGCGGCGCCGAAAATATTTTTACTTGTCTGGTTGAATTTCCTATCCTTCCCGAGCTGGAATCTTTAATTAATTTATCCGAAAAATATATGAAAAGAATAGCGGCATTAGTCCTTCTTTGCTGTTGCATTTCCACGACTTCGTTTGCTGCGCCACTTTATGCGGGCATTCAAATCGGGGACACTACGGCTGGCGCGTTGTTGGGTTTTCAGATAAATCAAACCTACGCGGTTGAAATGCATTATTCAGAATCAAATTCCAGCACAAGCCACGCGGGATTGACAGTGGATACGGCAACCAACGAAATTGGCGTTGTCGGCATAGCCTCTTTTCCCGTAAAGCTGCGAGATGTGTTACCTTGCGACTTGTTCGTCAAGGGTGGCTATGAGCATACAAACAATACCGATACGTATTCCATTCCGACCTCCGTCACCCTCACCCTCCCCTACTACGACACCCTCAGCAGCCAAAAGAACCAGTTTATTTTCGGCGGTGGTGCCGAGTATGATTTCTCAAAATATCTGACGGGCCGTACCGGGCTGGATTTCGTGGGTTCAAACAGAATGCTCAACCTGAGTGCCATTTTCAAATTCTGATCAGCGTCTTGGGCAACACATTATTAATGGGTTATTGAGGAAAAACATGGAAAAAGTTTTGCTAATCATATTGATGTCATTGGCTGCTGCCGCTCAGGCAAGCGAGGCTACTGCACCCGCTACTCTTCCTACCAAAGGAGCAGCAACCGCCACTGCACCCGCTACTCTTCCTGCCAAAGGAGCAGCAACCGACACCTCTCACTGGTTGTATGTGGGCGCACAACTGGGCGACTCGGTCGTTGGCGGCCTGCTTGGCCTGCAATTCACCAAAATATATTCGCTGGAAGTTCGCTACGACTATGTTGACCCTGTTATCCAGCCCAACAATAAAGTCACTGCTTCAAGTACAGGTGCCGCGTTTGTCGCGATGTTCCCGGTGAAGTTCAGTGGCGTTGACCCTTTCTTCCTGTTTGCAAAAGCCGGTTACGAACGGACAGAGTCCAAGTCGACCACTTCTGATCCCGGTATTCCCGGATTATTCCCGGCCTCAACCTCGGTCAGCACCACGGTGACGAACCGTGCAACGGTTGGTGCCGGCGCCCAGTATGACTTCACTAATAACGTCAGCGGACGCATCGGTGTGAACGCCATCGGCAGCGACCATTCAGTTTATCTCGCCGCAATTTACAAGTTCTAATCAAACGCAAATGTGCCTGCCATATTTTATTCGTGCACTGAACATCCGATCTTCATTGCTCATTGCGAAAGTCGCATTGCTCACCGCCCTGCTCACCGCATGCGGCATTAGCGAAAAAACAACGACAACATCTACCGGGGTTCCTATTGCACCGGTAGAGGCTTCGCGCCTGCTTTCACAGGCAACTTTTGGCCCGACTGCTGAAGAAATTAACCGGCTGAGCCAGATGGGAATAGATGCCTGGTTCAGTGAACAGTTCAACAAGCCGCAAAAATTGCATTTCGTCTATATGAATGCAGCACAAAATACACTGGCTGCCGGACAAAGTCTCAGCGAAGATCAATTCTTTGAGTCGTTCTGGCAACAGGCCGTCAACGGCGATGATCAATTGCGCCAGCGTGTAGCATTTGCACTTTCAGAGATATTCGTCATCTCGTACCAGAACAGCACGCTCGCCTATAATCCCCGTGGTGTTGCCAATTACTACGACACCCTGGCCGCATACTCTTTCCGCAATTTCCGTGATCTGCTTGAAGCAGTTACGCTGCACCCCATGATGGGGAATTATCTCAACGCATTGGGCAACCAGAAAACCGTCGGGACCCTTGAGCCTAATCAGAATTATGCGCGCGAGGTAATGCAACTCTTCACAATTGGCCTCAGACAGCTCAATCAGGATGGGACAGACACCACCGTTCCGGCGACCGCAACTTACACCAGTGACGATATCAGAGGCCTCGCCAAAGTATTCACGGGCTGGAGCTGGGCCGGGCCGGACAGAAGCTCGACCCGATTCTTTGGAGGGAATCCCGATGAGAACCGCGACTGGCTGCCGATGCAAAATTATCCGGCATACAACGAGACATTGCCCAAAACATTTCTGGGCGTAACTATTCCTGCAAATACTTCGGGCGAAGCCAGCCTGAAGATCGCGCTGGATACACTGTTCAATCACCCCAATGTCGGCCCCTTCATCGGTCGTGAACTCATCCAGCGTCTGGTCACCAGTAATCCCAGCCCTGCTTACGTGGGCCGCGTTGCAGCAGCGTTTGCCAACAACGGACAAGGTGTGCGCGGCGACATGAAAGCGGTGATCGTGGCAGTGCTGCTTGATCCTGAGGCAAGAACAGTCCCGACATCCGATACCGCTGGTAAATTGCGCGAACCTGTCATTCGCCTCGCGAACTGGATGCGCGCATTTCACGCCTACTCCAGTTCAGGGCGCTTCCAGATGGGCACCACGGACGATCCGCTCTGGGGGCTGGCGCAAACGCCAATGCGTTCGCCTTCCGTGTTCAACTTCTTCCGTCCTGAATACGTTCCTCCAAATACCAGTATTGCACTGGCAAACAAGCTCTCTCCCGAGATGCAGATCACCGATGAGATGTCGGTGACCGGTTACCTGAACTTCATGCTTAACGCCATCCCGAATGGCACCGGTATTTCGAACGATATCAAGGCAGATTACACAGCCGAGCTCGCACTGGCAGGGACGCCTGGCTCGCTCGTGGATAGCATCAATCTGCTGCTCATGCAAAATCAGATGTCGGCGACCTTGCGTAGCCAGATACTGACCGCGATCAACTCGAATCCGGACAATACTCCGCTCAATCGTGTTTATCTCGCGATCTACCTGACCATGGCTTCACCCGAATATATCGTGCAGAAATAAGCAGAGGCACCCATGACAAAATCCATCGATACTTCCCGCCGTGAATTCCTGCGCAACGCTTCAGCACTCTCCCTGGCCGGCTCTATCGGCGCACCGTTTGCCTTGAATCTATTTGCCATGAACGCGGCTGCCTCAACCCTTACCTCCGATTACAAGGCGCTCGTTTGCCTCTATCTGGCCGGCGGCAACGATAGCGCCAACATGGTTGTGGCAACCGACACTCCGTCTTGGACGACTTATCAGGCAGCACGCGGCGGCTCCATTGCGCTGCCGCTGGCAAACCTGCTGCCCATCGTTCCGACCACCGCCAAGGTGGATGCGGTGGGTACTCGTTCGTTCGCGTTGCATCCAAACATGGCACTGCTGCAAACTTTATTTGACGCTGGGCGTGCCGCCGTCATCGCCAATGTTGGCACGCTGATTGTACCGATAGCGGATAAAGTCGCTTACAACGACAGTACTATCCTCAAACCTTCCAACCTTTTTTCGCACAGCGACCAGACAACCCAATGGCTATCCACCGATCCCGCAAAGCCCATTTATGGCTGGGGCGGACGCATGGAGGACAATCTAAAATCGAGCAACAGCAAGCAAAATTTCTCCAGCATTTCCATGACTGGCAACACCGCATTTTTGGCGGGCGAAACTATCAACCAGTATCAGGTCAATTCAAACGGCAGTGCAGTAGCAATTGGCGGAATGACCAATCTGTTCGGAACCAACAGTCCGCTACAGACAATCATAACCAATACAGCCGCCGGTAATATTTTCGAAAAAGACCACGCCGCTATCGTGCAACGTGCCATCGCAGCGCAGGCCGACCTCAACACCGTCATGCTGGCAACCACCTCCGTGGCGGCTCCCACCCAGTACATGGCATACTACAACTATCTTTCAAACAACCCGATTGCAACCCAATTGCAGACCGTGGCACGGATCATCGCCGGGCAAACCACTCTGGGCGCACACCGCCAGATATTCTTCGTCAATGTAAGCGGGTTTGATACGCACAATGGACAGTTGGCCGCGCAAGGCGACCTGATGGCACGGCTGGCACATGCGATGTCATATTTCGATGGCGTGCTGGCAACGCTGCCCGTCGGCGACATGCGCAACAACGTAACCCTTTTTACCGCGTCCGACTTCGGACGTACTTTCGCCAGCAACGGCAGCGGCACCGACCATGGCTGGGGAGGCCATCATTTTGTTGTGGGCGGCGCAGTCAAAGGCAAGGAAATCTACGGTGAGTTTCCCCAAACCGCCGTCAGTAACTCCGCGACCGGCGTCGACAACCCGCGCGACATCGGGTCGGGAAGCCTGATACCTAACCTCTCCGTCGATCAATATGCCGGCACGCTGGCCAAATGGTTTGGTCTAAGCCCGACTGAAATAGCTGCCGTCTTTCCCAATCTGGCAAATTTCCCCGTTCAGGATCTGGGCTTCATGGCCTAAGCGTTACTGAGCTTCGCTTTATTACACAATATTCACACTACTCCGCTGCCAACTCCGGGTTCGTGTGGTATGGATCCAGTTCTTTCGGAACCGGCAACTCGCTCGGCTGTACCGGATAGTTACCGCCCGTTGTCTGATAACGGCGCAACTGGTAGACATAGGCCAGCACCTCGGCAACCGCGGTGTACAGCGCCTCCGGTATGCTCTGACCCAGATCAGTATGTTTGTACAATGCACGGGCGAGCGGTGGCGCTTCCAGAATTGGGATGTTGTTCGCCTTGGCAATTTCTTTAATCTTCGCCGCCATCAGGTGCGTTCCCTTGGCCACTACAACCGGCGCACGCATGCCATTTTCGCTATATTTCAAAGCGACAGCGAAGTGTGTCGGGTTGGTTACTACCACATCAGCAGTCGGAATCTCCGCCATCATGCGGCGGCGAGCCATCTCGCGCTGCATGCTGCGAATCTTGGCCTTGACCTGCGGATCGCCTTCACTTTCTTTGGCTTCGCGGCGTACTTCTTCCTTGGTCATTTTCAGCTTCTTATTGTGTTCCCACAATTGGAAGGGCACATCCACGCCGACGATTAACAACATTCCTCCCATAATCGTGGCGAAGCATGCCCACATCACGCTGCCCAAATGAGGAATTGCCTGCACGAGAGGCTCGCTTACCAACAGCAAAACATTATCCCGATTGTGCCAGATTGCCCAGGCCCCGATCCCGCCTACCAGCACCGATTTGGCAATGGCCTTGCCCAATTCGACCAGACTGTGGACAGAGAACATGCGCCCTATGCCGGAGGCCGGGTTGAGCTTGGAAAAATCAGGGATGAGAGGCTTGAAGGTAAACAGCCATCCGTTAAGTAATAACGGTGAGAACGTCGCAACGCCCAATAACAGCAGCAAAAACGGCAAAAAAGTCATCAGGGCTTCCAATGACAAATTATGCAAATGAGGCATTAGCAACTCGGGTTTAAATACAATATCCGAATTCAATGTCAGACCTTCACGAAGCAGCTTAATGAGCTGTTCCGAAAGTGAAGATCCCATTAGCCAGAGTCCCGCACCACCGGCCAATAATACCGCAAAAGTCGACAGCTCTCGCGAACGCGCAACCTCGCCTTCTTCCCGCGCCTGGTCTAAGCGCCGCTGTGAGGGCTGTTCTGTTTTTTCTAAATCGCTATCTTCTGCCATGACTTTTTACTCCTGTCGTCATGGCTATTATCTGAAGATGCGGTCAATTCAAATCGTCAATCAGAGAGCATTTAGTCGCATTTATCGTTCTCATATTAAATGTAAGAAAAATTAGAACAACTCAATATCACCACTCACCGGCTTCTTCTCTATTGTCTGGAGATATTGTGTTTCCTGTTCAACAATCACATTGTTATGCAATGAGCGCAGGCGTTTGACCTTAACTTTTCCCGATAAAGGGAAATACACCACCATACGCGGGAAGACATCGCCGACATCTTCCGATGATATCCGCAAACCTTCCGTTTCGATGTAGTCTCGCGCAAATGAAATGTTACGCAAGCCTACATCCGTCATGTTGGCAATAATTCTTCCGCCTCCAAACAACTTAACCTCCAGATTTTGTCTGCTCCCGCCATTTTTCAAAATCTCATTGATCAAATGTTCCATTGCGAAGTTGCCATAACGCGTGGCAGAACCCAATCCCGCCGCTTTCCAACTGCCTTCTTCCGCAGAGGCCGGTAGCATAAAATGATTCATGCCACCGATACCATTTGTCCGATCCCGGATGCACGCCGAGATACAAGATCCCAGAGTCGTATAGATGGCCTCATCATTCTTGGTGACGTAATATTCGCCCGGATTCAATCGTGCAGAATAAGCGCCATAAGCTTCATGCCATCCGCGTTTGACATGTTCAAAACCGGGTAGTGACAAGGGCAATCGGGTTGTGGGTAGTTCGGCCATGAATTTTATTTACCCAAGAACAATTTTTCTGCTTCAGCAACTTCTTCCTGAGCTTCTGCTACCACTTCATTGATTACCTCTTCCGATTTCATACCAACGATTTCCCATGCGGAGGGGTCGATTGGAGAAACATCCAGCGGATCAAGTGTTCGTATCTCCGCCATTAACGCAAGAATGTTTGCAATATGCACTAGCGCCACTTCGCGCGGAAAGCGCAAACTGGCATGGATATCATGATGAAATTCAATGCACTCTTCCAGCATCGGCGGTAGTTTCCATTGGCGCGCCAGCTCTCCACCGACCTGCGCGTGGTCGAAACCAATGATTTGGCGTTCGGCCTGATAGACAGGTAATTCATCTGCACTATCCAGCACCGTCAGTAATCCCTCTTTTGCCTGTTGCGGCAACCGATTGAAAATCACAAGTTCGCCAATATCATGCAGCAACGCCGCCGTAAAAAGCGCGTCCGAATCAAAACGATTTCCGCGTTTTGCCAAAATTCGTGCTATCAAGGCACAATACAAACTGTGTTTCCAGAAATCCTGCATCGACACTAGTGTATTGGGCATTCCCTCGAATGTGCTGGCTACTGAAGTTGCCAGTGCCAAACTGCGGATCTGTGTGGTGCCAATGATTGAAACCGCTTTTGCAACGGTATCAACGGTGGACGAAAGTCCATAGAATGAACTATTCGCAACCCGCAAAAGTCGAACCGTAAACGAAGGATCATGACCGATCACTTTGGCTATTTCGATGTTACTACTATTGTGGTCTTCTACCAGTTGATTAATGCGAATGAACACATCCGGCAGCGTTATCAAGCGGCCGACATCTTTCACTAACTCCGCAACGTTTGGTTTCATCGGAATAGTTCTCTGGTTTATTGATGGAATTAGCTGATCGTAAATATTTTATGAAAATTCGCAATGTCTAGAATTTTCACCACAGTGGGATTGGGTTGGCTCAGCGAAATCTGTTTATTGGCTGCTTGCGCACGCTCACGAAATATTAACAACATGCCAAGTGCCGAGCTGTCCAAATATGCCACAGCGGACAAATTTACTGCTATCGAATTTATCGATGAATCTGCCAATAACGCTGAGTATGCTCCCTTGAATTCCCGATGCGCATTGAAGTCGAAGCGTCCACCCAAACTCAGTACTGCATGATTCCCATTTTTGGATTGCCTGATATCCATTTTTTTAATTCCCTTGGCTTATGCTACAACTAAAATGAACCTCTAGACTCGGTTGCCCATTCCTCCACTACTGATCAATCTCTGTAGTACTTTTTGCGCCATGTCTTGAATCGGCACAACTTCATCAACCGCACCCACTGCAATGGCTTCGCGCGGCATGCCAAACACCACGCATGTTGCCTCATTCTGGGCAAAATTATATGAACCCGCCTGACGCATCTCAAGCATACCTATAGCACCGTCTTTGCCCATACCCGTTAACATTACGCCAATTGCATTCTTTCCCGCATTTTTCGCCACTGATCGAAACAAAACTTCTACCGAAGGACGATGGTGGTTTACCGGCGGTGTCTGGCTTAACTCAGTCATGTAATTCGCACCGCTGCGTTTGAGCAACAAATGCGAGTGACCGGGGGCAATATAAGCGTGCCCTGGCAACACACGTTCATTTCCTTCCGATTCTTTCACGGTAATTTTACATAACCCATCCAGTCTTGCTGCAAATGACTTGGTAAAGGCTTCCGGCATATGTTGTGCAATCACGATACCCGGAGCATCGGCTGGCAGTCGGACCAGGAACTCTTTTATCGCTTCTGTGCCTCCGGTGGATGCGCCTACCGCAATAATTTTTTCAGTCGAACCGATGTGCATTCCCAGCGCGGGAAGTTGCTCACGGGGCAAAGTTGGGGTCGAAATGCGGAATTTCCCGCGAGCATTGTAGGCCACCCGGATCTTTTCCGTGATGGTCTCGGCATATTCGCGCATACCATCTGAAATACCCAACTTTGGCTTGGGGAGAAAATCAACGGCACCCAATTCCAGTGCGCGCAAAGCAGCCTCGGAACCCCGCTCTGTCAAACTGGATATCATCAGCACCGGCATTGGCCGCAAACGCATTAATTTGTCGAGAAAAGTTAATCCGTCCATCTCCGGCATTTCAACATCGAGAGTCAACACATCCGGATTTAATGTCTTGATCATTTCCCTTGCTTGTAACGGATTCGATGCCGCACCTATCGCATGCATATCAGGACTATCATTGATGATTTCAGTCAAAATTGCACGGATCAACGCCGAGTCATCAATAATGAGGACGTTGATTTTTCTTGCGGGCATCACGGCATCTGTCATCGTTTAGGCCTGAGTCGATTTATGATATTTTTCAAAACAGCTCAATGTCACCCTGAATGTCCGCATGCTTTAGACGAGCTCCATACTCTGCTTCGCGTTCAATAATTGTATCGTTATTCGGATGCAATAACTTCTTCAACATGACCTGGCCGCTTGCAGGGAAAAAATAAATTTTACGCGGGTAGATATCCAGCAGTGACTTTGCCACCAGACGAATGTTATCTTTTTTTAAATACTCCAGTGCAAATTCAACATTGCGCTCGCCAATGTTTGTCACCGTAAAGCCGCGCAGCACGTTGCCGCCGCCAAACAACTTTGCCTCAAGATTGGAACGCTTTGCTCCGGCTTTCAACAACTGGTTTATCATCGTTTCCATGGCATAACTTCCATAGCGCGCACCCGCCGCTACCGGACTCTCGCTTTTGTCATCTGGCAACATGAAATGGTTCATTCCACCGACTCCTGTCACCCGGTCGCGAATACATGCCGCCACACAAGAACCCAGCACAGTTACCAGTACCATGTCGCGCTTGGTAACGTAATATTCTCCCGGCATCAATTTAATCGCTTCCAAATTAAAGGTATTATCGAAATACCGGTTGGGAGATAAAATTTCCTGAAAGTCGGAGTGATCGTTCATCGAACTTTATTCCGAAGGCAGCTCATACTTACCGGCTTTCCTCGCCCTTGCGTTGCAATTTATATTTTGGGGATAATTCATATACTGTTTTGCCGCGCAATTTGAAATACTCATCCGCCTGGTGAAAGCTTTCCGAATGTCCCGCAAACAGCAGTCCGTTACTTCTCAGCAACGGAACGAATTTTTTTAGGATATCCAGTTGCGTCTGCTTGTCAAAATAGATCATTACATTGCGGCAAAAGATCACATCCAACGGCGGTCTGATATGCCAGTCTTGATGAAGCAAGTTTATCTGGCGGAATGAAATCATATCCCGCAACTCTGGCCGCACACGCACGAAGCCAGTCTGTGCGCCGGTACCGCGCAGAAAGAAGCGCTTTACCAATTCCGGATCGAGCTTGCTCACCCTTTCATCCGGGTACACCCCTGCCTTGGCTGTTTCCAATACTTTAGTATCCAAATCCGTAGCGAGGATGGTAACTTTGCTCGCGTCGTGACCCAGTGTATCGATTACGGTCATTGCCATTGTGTAAGGCTCTTCACCCGTTGAAGCCGCAGAGCACCACATCGTGATAGGGTGTTTGCCTGCAATAGAACGAAGATGTTCGGCCAAAATCGGAAAGTGATGCGGCTCTCGAAAAAACGAGGTCAGATTGGTCGTTAGGGAATTGGTAAACGACTCCCACTCCGCTGCATTGTTGTTTTCAAGCAATACAAGATATTCTGAAAAAGTCTTAATGCCGGTAGCGCGCAAGCGCCTCGATAATCGGCTGTAAACAAGTTCTTGCTTGGAATCGCTTAACGAAATACCCGCATGCGCATAGATTAATTTGCGCACCCGGTCAAAATCACGCGAGGTGAAATGGAATTCACGACCGTCTTTTAGGGCTTCGGAGTCTGTCATTCTCCTATCTTAAACCAGCAGAGGCAGATTTGTGAAAAATTTCAGCAATGATCTATTTGTCTAATTTATATACCAGAACCAAATATTGACCCAATCAAACTGGTAACTCCCATGGCCAACGCCCCCCAAACTAGAACGCGTGTTGCACCGCGCAGGACGGATGCGCCGCCAGCCCGCGCAGCAAAGGCACCCAAAGTTATTAGAAATAGTAGAGATACGCTTGCAATAACAGATATTTTTGCATTTTCAGGCGCCGCTATATCCGCCAAAAGAGGAACGACTCCACCAATGGTGAAGCTGATTGATGAAGTCACGGCCGCCATTATTGGCTTTGCCGACAACGCATTAGTAATGCCAATTTCATCACGGGCGTGCGCACCGATGGCATCATGCGCCATGAGCTGAAGTGAAACCTGGGTTGCGAGCTCGTAATCAAGCCCGCGCTTAATATAGATATCCCGCAATTCTGCGTGCTCGGAGTCATAATTATGCTTAAGCATATTTTTTTCGACCTCTAGATCGGCATGCTCAGTGTCGGACTGTGAACTTACTGACACATACTCGCCAGAGGCCATAGCAAGCGCTCCGGCAAATAATCCGGCCAGACCGGCAACTAAAATCCCGCTTGAATTTGTATGTGCCGCTGCAACACCAAGCATCAAACTGGCAATTGATAACACGCCGTCATTTGCGCCAAGCACGGCTGCACGCAGCCATCCTGATCTCTGGGTGTAGTGGATATGTGACTTCATGCTATTGAATTCCCGCGAGAGAATGTTCTAGCCCGTATCATTGCATATCAGGCTTGTTCTCAACGAACAGAACATGGGCAGCATTGTGCACCATATCAGATAACACTTTGTCATCGGCTCCGTTACTGACCGATGGATGCGTATCCATAGTCATTTGGTAGGTGCCTTTTATGTATAGCTTCACTTCGGCTTTAATATAAGTTATCGAGTTGGTCTGGCCCGGCGAACCCATAAATCCTCGACCTTTCGTCACCTTACGTAAAGTTTTGAACAACCAAACAACACGGTTTGGAAAATTTTCACTACCAGATACTCCTTCTACAAAACGCCAAGGCGCCAAATTTTCTTCTTGCAACTTCCGAGCCAAATACGCTGACAACTGCACCTGAGTGAAGCCGGGAACTTGTCCCAAAACTTCAATAGCGATAATTTCAGATTCTTGTCCCCCTGACGCTAGCGATGGAGTGTCGGCTGCATTGGCTATATTAATGTAAGCGAATGCAATAATAGCCATCAAAATACTTAGCGTATATTTTATAAAACGCATAGCAGACTCCTATTAAATCTCGGCATGAAGACGAAAAGCAAAAACGTGAACCGGTCCCCGATCAGCATTGAAGGCCGGATTCATAATGAATTGATAATCCGGGCTGAGCCACCCGCCCTTAAACAAGTTAATACTGTAGTAGCCTTCAAAGATTGTTTCTGGCCGGTAATTTAAAGCACCATCACCGATGAAATAAGAAATTCCTCCGGCCTCAAGAAAGCGCCTACGGTCGGCTGATAGATAGTTTTGCAGAAATGAAACGCCAGCCGAATCTTCGTTTCTTTGCCACAGGTTGCCTTTAAGCGCGAGCCCTGTTGAGAGGGAGTCATCCACTTCGGTAAAAGCCCATGTTTCAGTGTGCCCGTCAGTCACCATGGCGCGCAGAAAAAATCCGGTGTTGTCGCTGACTTCCTGTTCGATATTTACGCCGATTCCGTATTTATCCCTTTCAGTATTTTCTACTGCAACAAGCGCCTCCGGTCCGGTATATTGACCCGGATGGGCTTTTAACCAGTTTAGGGCGTCATTGAATGAAGCCAGTACGGCACGATTGTGATAAGCCAAAACCCGAATTTTTCCGGGACGTGCATCCAGTGTGTGCGAATGTTCAATTTCAATTTGATCGCCATAGTGTTGATCGAGTTTGAAATCGACCGGCAAAACATTTGGCGTTATTGGCCCCGTCATGCGACCGATACGAAATGCCCATTCGTTCACATACCACTCTGCGGTTGCACCCCAGCCATAGCCACGCGCATCGGCAGCGTAATCGTAAGCGGCATAGGTCCAGTTACCCCAGTTCATAAACTGGGTACGGGGATCTTTATTATAAATATTGGGGTCGAAAACATCTTGTATCGCGAAATTACCGGCGGTCAATACAAAACGATTTTTGTCTATGAAACCGGCAAATTGGTTTGCCACGTCATCCACATGGTCGCTGCCGCCGCCGTTGTTCCAAGTTTGGCGCAAAAACAGGCGTTGTCTATATTCGCTTGGGGATGTTCCTCCTGCGCGTGTGATTTCACCGTTGGTGTATCCGCCCAATCCAACTAAACTCCCAGTAAAAGGTACACCTTCAACCATTTCAGTATTGTAAAAAAACTCTCCATTCGTCCATGGCCGCACACCTAGCATGGCTGTCGCTGTAAACGTATACATCTTGTCCGGGCCTGTTGTCAGGCTGTTTGGCCCCGTATGGGGCGCAGAAAAGGCTGGATGATATTGCCAGTTGTATGTCGTTTGAAAATGCGCTGAAAGTACGTCAGTATCAGCCGGATCGGGTGTATTAGCTGTATCGGCTTGGCACAGCGGTGATATGCAAATACTGCCAACCAATATAATCAAACTAGTATTTATAGTGGTCATGTTGATGAAACTGGGAAATGAGAAGCGCATAGATATTATTCTTGTTAATCAAAAGATCCTCTAAAGTATTAGAGCAATATACAACACCCAATTTTAGCAAATTGAGATTTCATTTATATTACACCCGCTAAAATACCGGGTACACTTTAGGTTTAACTGAGATCAGTTTCCAGGCCTGTTTACAGCAGACTTAGAACGATACGGGCGAGGATTTGGGCGACAGCAGTTGGCCCTTTTGTGAGAACACCTCCCGATTAGCCGGTCTGTAAGATCATGCCGTGTAAATACTTTGCGGGCCTCGAGGCGAGGCTAATGCTGCCACATCCAAGATCAGCGCCACTTTGCCGTCACCCATAATCGTAGCACCGGATATGCCCTGCACCTTGCGGAAGTTTGATTCCAAACTCTTGATTACCACTTGATGTTGCCCCAACAGCTCATCCACCATCAATGCTGTTTTCTTTCCCTCGGTTTCAATGATGACAACAATACCTTTGGTGAAATCAGTGACGGCATTTTGAATATTGAAAATTTCATGCAATGCCAACAGCGGCAGGTATTCGCCACGTACTCGCAACAAATGTCCTTCACCACTAACCGATTTCAGATCATCCGGATTAACTTGCAACGACTCTACTATCGAACCCAGTGGCGTGATAAATGTCTGGCCTCCCACCGATACTGACAATCCATCCAATATCGCCAGAGTCAATGGCAGACGTATCGTGGTACGGGTCCCAATACCTTCTGCCGAATCAATCTCGACGCGACCACCCAGTTCGGCGATGTTTCTTTTCACAACGTCCATTCCTACACCGCGACCGGAAACATCCGTCACGACTTCGGCAGTGGAAAAGCCCGCTTCGTAGATCAGCATCCACACAGCGGCATCGGGCATGTCATCGCTGGCATTCATGCCGCGCTCTCTGGCTTTGCCGAGTATCTTTTTGCGATTAAGTCCGCCTCCGTCATCGGCAACCTCAATCACGATATTGCCGCCCTGATGGAATGCATTCAGCGTGATCGTTCCAGTGGCAGGCTTGCCCGCAGCAATACGTTTTTCCGGCATCTCGATACCATGATCGAGGCTATTGCGAATCAAGTGGGTGAGAGGGTCGGCAATTTTTTCTATCAGCCCTTTGTCCAACTCGGTGCCTTCTCCCAGCGTTTTGAGTTCAATTTGTTTGTTGAGCTTGTTTGCCATGTCCCTCACCACGCGGGGGAAACGACTGAATACGAATGAAATAGGTAACATGCGTACTGCCATTACCGATTCTTGAATGTCGCGCGTATTGCGTTCCAATTGGCTTAAACCGCTTTGTAGGCGTTCAATCACTATCGGGTCGAGTTGAGATGCAGACTGCGTCAGCATTGCTTGCGTAATAACCAACTCGCCTACCAGATTAATAAGCTGGTCAACTTTTTCCACGCTGACACGAATTGATGAATCTGCGGCAGCGGGGGGCGGGGTTCTGTCTGCCACGCGCCTTGTCGGATGTGCCTGCTCGGCAACTAAAACTGGCGGCTTTTGCGTTTCGGAATCATGTTGTGCTATAGGCGTCTCAACATCTGCTTTGGAGTCAGGATTAGGTTCCTGTAAAAATCCATAGCCGCGATTATTTTCACGCTCAGCTTTTTGAACGGGTGTTTCTTCAAAAAAACCATACCCCTGTAGGTCTTCAGTCTTTGCTGCATCTTGCGTAACAGCCGTGGACTCGTCATCGAAAAATCCATAGCCCGGATCGGCGACTTCGGCTTTCTCGGTGTCAAAGAAACCATAGGCTTCTTCAACCGGCACAATAACAGCAGTTTTGGCTGTTTTTTTCGCTTTGGATTTTGTCGCAGGTTGAGGGATTGTTTTAACCGAAGAAAGTCGCTCCAAATTAGCCCGCGCCTTGCTGACCACTTCTTGATCAACTTCGCCCGAATCACGGTGTCCTGCCAACTGCATGGCAATGGCATCACCGGCTTCCAGAAACGCGTTGACCATTTCATTCGTCAATGAAATTTCTTGTTTACGTAATTGATCAAGTAACGTTTCGAGCACATGCGTTACTTCGATCATGTCTGTAAAACCAAATGTCCCGGCTCCGCCCTTAATTGAGTGCGCTGCACGGAAGATGGCATTCAAATCATCCATGCTGGGGTTATTCACATCCAACCCCAAAAGCAATCTTTCCATATTGGAAAGATGCTCTGCTGCTTCTTCAAAGAAAACCTGGTAGAACTGACTTAGATCGAAACTCATGACAGGTTACCTTTTTGAATGTGAAATTTGAAATGTAAATCGGCTCGATGCGCTGGCTCTACATTTCAGGCTTCCTTTTCACATTTGTTTACCCGATAACTTTTTTCACAACTTCCAGCAATTTTTGGGGATCAAACGGTTTAACGATCCAGCCGGTTGCTCCTGCTGCTTTACCCTGAGTCTTCATGGTATCGCTGGATTCGGTCGTCAGCATCAGGATTGGCACGCTCCTGTAGGCGGGCAGGGCACGAAGACTTTTAATGAGCGTCAGTCCGTCCATACGCGGCATATTCTGGTCTGTCAGCACCAAATCTACTGTCTTAGCTTTTGCCTTGTCCAGCCCCTCTTGCCCGTCAACTGCTTCAACGATTTCGTAGCCCGCGCTTTTCAGCGTGAATGCCACCATCTGCCGAATGGAGCTTGAATCATCCACACTCAATATAGTTTTTGCCATAACGCCCTCGTCACTAAATTAACATTAATATTTAGAACAAATCGATTTCACCTGATTCCAGCTTGTTTTGTTGCACCGGGGAACGCTCGCTCAATCTCTCAGCGTCGGCAAATATATCATTTATTTCCGAGCGCATTTGTGAAATTCTTTCAAGCGAGGCGGCTTGCCCTTGCTGCGCTTGTTTGGACCACTCTCCCAAACGCACCCAGGCATTTTCCATATTGGAGATTCGCGTGTGCGAGTGTTGTATAAGTTGTCCGACCATATCTTGAAATTGCAGTGAAGTCACTGCACGTCCGACAACCGCATCCACCTCGATAGATATCTTATGTTGGTCTTCAATCACTTTTACCATATTTCTATTCATCGTCTTAACGTGATTCAGCGTTCCATCGATCTTTCCTTTCGCATCCAAGGCAAAGCTCATATCCAACGAGGCCATATTGCTGATCGATTTTTCCGCCTCCGTTATCGAGTCGTATACTGTTTGAACATTTGCGCGTATTTGACGACTGAACTGATCCGACCGGGAAGAAAGTTTCCGCACTTCATCTGCAACCACTGCAAAGCCCCTGCCGGCCTCGCCCGCTCGCGCTGCTTCAATTGCTGCATTTAATGCCAGTAAATTGGTTTGTTTGGAAATGCCATCGATTTCGCCAAGTACATTCAGGATACTGGTCACCTGATGGCTCACCGTGTCCATTTTTTCAACCAATTCCATGGCGATCTTGCTGTTATTTACAATACTGCCGACTAACTCTTTGAGGGTTTCCGAAGTGTCGTTAACAAAATGTTCCAGGCTTTCCTTGTCATCATTTCCGGCCGCGTTATGCCCCTGCACAATCGAAACTGCAAGATCGCGTTGGGCCTGGATAAGTTTTTGCATGCCGTCAAAACTTGACAGCAGTTTCCCGATCGCATCGCCGAGCAAACTTTGGACTTGATTCAGGTCGCTATTCGCACCTGAAAAGTGTTTGGCGAATTGCGGGTAGGTTTGCGTCAATACGTTTTCTACCGCGCTCTGGTGTGTCTGAATAAGTGTTTCGGCCTGATCACGCTCGTCCGACTGTTTTCCGTTAACTTGCAGGTAGATATAAATAACTGCAAGCACTGCCAACTGTACGACAACGTCAACAATCAACGAAGCCCCGTCTGTTAAAGCCCACTTCGCTCCGACCGCGACAATCGAGATTGCAATCAATAATATCAACAGATGGTTATTGTATTTTTTTCTTTCTGTGCTTCGCATAACCACCTCACTTCAATGCATCCTGTCAGGCATCTGGAATTAGTACGATATTGCAAATAACAATTGCGACTCGCATGTGCTTAATGTCCGTTTTCCCCTAGAAGCTCTTTGATGTCCAAAATCAACACGATCTCGCCTTCACTTGACATCGTAACCCCGGCCACTCCTTTGGGTCTGAAAGTGTCGAGCGATTTGATGACCACATCATCATGTCCTGCAAAACCATCGGCTGACAAAATAAAACTCTGATTGCCCACCTGCATTAATACACCCACCTCGGATTTACCCGAATCTTCCCATCCGATCAAATTTGCCAGCGATTTTACAGGTAACACTTCTCCACGCACGACCATGGTGGGACGACCGGAAATAAGTTGCTGCGCCTCCGCCGTCACCGACATGATTTCGCGCACCATCGATAGCGGCACTGCAAACGGCTGATCGCTAAGCCGCAACAACAGCACCGGCAAAATCGCCAGCGTTAGCGGCAATGAAATTGTAAACGTTGAACCTTTTCCCGGCTCTGATTCAATCGTGATGGAGCCGTTTAACTTGGATATGTTTGTTCTCACCACATCCATGCCGACACCGCGTCCGGACACACTGGAGACTTCATCTTTTGTGGAGAATCCCGGCAGGAAGATCAGATTCAAACTGCCTGTTTCGTCCAATGAACTGGCCGCTTCCGGCGTAAGCAGTCCTTTTTCAATGGCTTTGCTGCGCAAAATATCGGGTCGCATACCTTTGCCGTCATCAGAAATGCTGATCAAAATGTGATCACCTTCCTGACGCGCGCTCAAGTATACTGAACTCTTGGAAGATTTGCCGGCGGCAGAACGTTGCTCCGGACTTTCCACGCCGTGATCAACCGCATTTCGCACCAAGTGAACCAGCGGATCGTTTAAGTCTTCAATCATGGTTTTGTCGATTTCAGTCTCTTCCCCCGACAACACCAGCTCAACATCCTTGCCTAACTGTCGGGCAAGATCCCGAGCCAATCTTGGATATTTTTTGAACAAACGTCCAATCGGTTGCATACGAGTATTCATCACCGCGTTTTGCAAACTTACTACTAACATATCCAACTGGCTCACCGCTTCATCCAGCGATTTCAAGGTTTCGGGGTCCGAACGACCCTGCAAAATATCACTGCGCAAATGTGTTAAACGGTTCTTTGTCAGGCCAATTTCGCCCGACAGGTTGAGCACCTGATCCAAACGATCGGTGTCTACCCGTATGGTGTTGTCTTTCGCAGCAGGTTCAGATTCGCGACGGCTTGCGACTGGTGCAGTGCGCCCTGGCACATCCTCGGCGCGACGACCAAATGCACTTTGCTTGAGCTTTTCTTCGTCAACCTCTCCCTCGCTCACGGCTTGCGCAGCAACCGGTGCTGCGTCTGGTGTGGGCTCTGCGGCCGGAGCAGCCTTGGGTACCGGTGTTTCACCGACCAAAGTTTGGTATAAAGCATTCCAATCCGGTCCGTTCTGTGCGGCAGTTTGTAATGCTGTAGAAACAGCAGGGGCGGCCGTAGTCGGCTTGGCGGCTGGCGCTTTGGCTGCACTATTTAAGGAAACGGCCTTGCCATTCAATGCGGCAGTCAATGCATCCAGCACGTGTTGCGGGGCGCGTTGAGGCTGCACGCCTCTGCCCAGATCGTTGAACATCAGACGCACTTCACCAGTTGCAGCCATAATCACATCCAGCAAACCGGGATTGAGTTTCAACTCATCGTTGCGTAATTTATCAAAGAGGTTTTCGGTAAGATGGCATAACGTCACAAGCTCCGTAGCATTCAAGAATCCCGCACCGCCTTTGATAGTGTGGAAACCCCGAAAAATCACATTCAGAATTGTCTTGTCGTTCGGTGACTTTTCGAGATCCATTAATTTGCTGTCCACGTCTGACAGCAAATCCGATGCCTCCAAAAGAAAGTCCTGCAACAACTCTTCCATGCCCGCAAAGTCGTTCATTTTATAACCCCAAGTTTTCTAGCAATTCGGCACTCCGCACCCTTGCGGTAGATGCAACTGAACCGCTGTTCCATTCTAATAATATTTAGAACCCCAAACTTTCCAGCAATTCATCCACCTGTGCCTGGCTGGTCACTACATCGCTGCGTCCCTGCGCATTGATTACAGGACCATTCAGCAAGCCTGAATCGATCTTCACATTTGTTGGCGCATTTTCGACCAGCAGTGTCACCAATTCCTGCTCCATCTGTTGTGTGACCTCTATAATTTTCTTGATGACTTGTCCGGTCAAATCCTGAAAGTCTTGCGCCATCATTATTTCAGTCAAATACGCATTGGTTGTTTTGGTTTGCTTGGGCACTTCCACCAAATAGGCATGGGTACGCGTCGCCAATTCCTTGAACTGCTCCGCATCCAATTGCTTGTTAAATAATTTTTGCCATTCACCGGATAAATATTTTGCTTCGCCCCCGATTTTTTCCACTACGGGTTGCGCGGCATCCGTTGCATTCAACACGCGCTCCGCCGCTTGCTGGGTCATGCTGGCAATATAGTTGAGGCGATCACGCGCATCGGGAATGGCATTAGCGGCTTGAGTCAACTTCTTGTCATAACCAAGTTCGCGCAGACTATTGTGCAAAGCACGTGTCATGTGCCCGATCTTGTTGATCACTTCGCTTTTCTCTTTTGTTACCGGTACGGCTGTAACTGCTGTCTTTGATGCTACAGGTGCTGCGGTCTCTTGACCACCGGAAACGATGCTATCGAACAGCGCTTCCAGATCATCGGAATCATTATTTGCTTTTGTCATGGCATCTCTCACTTCTGCATGGTTAGAAATATTTTTTTCAACTTTTCATCCAGCGTGGCCGCAGTAAAAGGCTTCACCACATACCCGGATGCTCCTGCCTGCGCTGCTTCGATGATGTTTTCGCGCTTGGCCTCTGCCGTGACCATCAACAATGGCAGATGTTTTAGTGCCGCATCGGCACGGATAGCGCGCAGCAATTCGATACCTGTCATGTTGGGCATGTTCCAATCCGAAACAACGAATTCAAAATTATTTTCGCTGCGCAGTTTATTCAATGCCTCGACGCCGTCTTCGGCCTCATGCACATTGGTAAACCCAAGCTCTTTGAGTAGGTTGCGCACGATGCGTCGCATCGTCGAGAAGTCATCTACTACTAAAATTTTCATATTTGGGTTTGGGTCAGCCATAGCATCCTCCTTGTTACAACAATGGTCTGAGTGTCTCGGACAACATCAAACCATCAAATTTTGCCACGTAATAATCCACTCCAACCCGTTTACCCATCGACCGGTTCGCCTCCGAAGACAGGGACGAGTGCATCACCACCGGAATGTTGTCGAAACGACGATCAGATTTGATGTGCTGGGTCAATACGTACCCATCCATCTCCGGCATCTCCGCATCCGCAAGAATTACCTGGATCTGTTCATGCAAATCTTTTCCCGCACTATATGCCGCATCAGCAAGTCCTTTTAGCCGATTCCATGCCTCGAGGCCGTTATGTGCCTGAATATGCTTCACGCCCATCTTGTCCAACACTTCGGCTATTTTCTTACGGGCAACCGAAGAGTCATCCACGAAAAAGACGGACTTTTCATGCCCTCCTTCGACTTTCTCCACCTGGCCTACCACCGCCTCGCCAAATGCACTCGCCATAATCTGCTCAACATCCAATATTGACACCAGCGTGCCGTTGGGTAATTCAGTGATGGCCGTAATCAAATGCGAGTTGCCGCTCATCATGCCTTCCGCCGCACGTACTTTGTCCCAGTCAACCCTGATAATCCGGTCTACATCTTTAACTAGAAAACCCAGCACATGACGGCTATATTCCGCCACCATCATCACGCTCTGCTCGCTTGGATCGCCCAGGTTCATGAAACGCGACAAATTGAGCACCGGCATCACATGCCCGCGCAAACTCACAATGCCGTCCACCCCCTGCGGCATATTCGGCGTCTTGGTAATGCGCACCCCGCGCGTGACTTCCTTGACTTTAAACACATTGATGCCAAACACTTCATTCGAGCCGATGGAAAACAGCAGGATTTCCATTTTATTGGAACCAGCCAAACTGGTACGCGCATCGACCGCATCCAGCATCCCGTTGCTTTCGTTGGTGTTTGTTAATTCCGTATAAGACATGATTGGCTCCTAATCAAGATAACAAACGCGCAAGCGTCTGCGCCAATTTTTGGGGTTCGAATTTGGGCACATACTCATCCACGCCAACCGCCTTGCCCAACTGCTGGTTGGAGTCGCTGGATAGCGACGAATGCATCAACACGGGTATGTTGGCAAAGCGTTTATCGCTCTTAATTTTGCGCGTGAGCATGTAGCCATCCATTTCCGGCATTTCCACATCGGTCAAAATGACTTGAATCATGTCGCTCACCGGTATGTGCGAGGCCTCCGCATAATCGGCAATTTTTTTCAACTCAGTCCACGCGCGGTTGCCGTTAATGGCCGAGATGTATTTCACCTGCATGGCATCCAGCGTTTTTTCGATTTGTTTGCGTGCAACCGAGGAATCATCGGCAAAAAATACTGTGCGATTGGCAATGGCCAGAGGTTGTACGCTTTTGGCAATGAGATCGTCGTCGCCAAAGTGTCCGGTTTCGGCAAGTACCTTTTCCACATCCATCATCATTACCAGCCGCTTGTCCGGCAGCTCGGTCACCGCTGTCACCAGACCGCCGGTTTGCGAAGCGAGCATTTCGGGAGGTACGCGCATAGATGACCAATCCAGGCGCAGGATAGTATCCACTGCCTCGACCAAAAAGCCCTGAGTGTGGCCGTTGTATTCGGTCACAATCATGATGACGGGTTTGACATCGCATTGCACGCCGACATATTTTGCAAGATCGATAACCGGCACAAGCACTCCGCGCAAACTTACCATTCCTTCAACTGCATTCGGCATATCCGGCGATTGGGTGATTTCCGGCACGCGCATTACTTCGCGTACTTTGAACACGTTAATGCCGTATGTTTCGCGCCGACCACTGCGGTTATCCACGCCCAGCGTGAACATCAATATTTCCAGCTTGTTGTTCCCTGCCAGTTTGGTGCGCGCATCTATATTCTTTAACAATTCGGACATTGTGCCCTCCTAATCTAAACAACCCAATTCAAACTTTACGCTATTTATGCAAATATTCCGTTACAGTCTATCCATTCCGACAGCTATCACTAGCTTGGCGAGTGTAGAAAAGTAGCTTCGCACCATTTTCTTCCGTTTCGCCAACTTTCATCTTTAATCAAACCTTAAACTTGCTTACCGCGCTTTGCAAGCCTCGGGCCAATTCATTTAAATTCACAATACCTTGTTCCGATTGGGAAATGGCGGCATGATTCTCTTCCGCCATTTGCGCAATGCTTTCCACATGACGTGCGATTTCGTTACTTGCAAAAGATTGTTCCGATACCGATGAAGCAATGTCATTTACGCCCGCGCTTGATTTTTCAACCGCACCACCGGCTTCTGCCAGCACTGTAGAAACTTCGTCAACGTGTTTTTGGGTTGACTGCAATGAGTGCAAGCCTTCCTGGACGGACTTCTCTACCAGTGTAGATTGTTGTTCAAGCGACTGGGTAATGCGGTCAATTTCACCAGCCGACTGCGCGGACTTTTCAGCCAATTTGCGCACTTCGTCTGCCACTACTGCGAAACCTCGCCCTTGTTCCCCGGCACGTGCTGCTTCAATGGCCGCATTTAATGCCAGCAAATTGGTCTGGTCGGCAATGTCTTTCACTTGTTGCGTCATGCTCGCGATAGTCCGTGCACTGGTGATAAATTCGTTTACCGAACTGGCAATAAGATTGACCGTGTTTTCAATTTGACGGACATCCTTGATCATTTCGCCAGTACTGCGATTTCCTTCACGCGTCTTCTCCAGACTTTGCTCTGACAACTTGCGTACCTCATTGGTGTTTTCAGATACTGAGGTGATGCTCACGGTCATTTCTTCCACCGCCGCTGCTGTTGATGCTGCCGCTTCGCTTTGTGACTGCGAACCCCGTGTGATTTGCGTTGAAGCGGAGGACAGTTGAGTTGCAGTATCAATCACTTTATCAGCGCTGTTGTGTACTTGGCTGATCACTTGGCGGAAGCTTTCCAACAGCGTGTTATAAGCTTTTGCCGATTGGGCAACTTCATCCGTTCCGTGAACTGGCACCAGTCGCGTAAGATCGCTGTCAGTTGCGGTACGCAACATTGCATCCCGCATATCATCTGTTGATCGGGCAACACCCGAAATAATTGAATACCCCAGACCTGCACCAACCAGAATTGTTACCAACAAGCCGGTAATTAGTATTATCTCAAAAGTATGTGCTGACGAAATGGCTGCCTCCAGTGCTTGTTTTGCCGCATCATCTTCGTGCTGTGCAATCGCTCGTCCTTTTGTTAAAACCTCTTCGGCCTTTGGCAGCACCTTGGTTAACAATAAGTGTTCGGCTTCGTCATATTTGCCGGCCTTAATTGCTTCCATGGCAGGAATAATTCCCTCTTTGTTGTAAGTTACACGAAATTCGTAAAATTCTTTCAAAAGTTTTTTTCCTTCTTCGCTATAGGTACTTTTTTCCATATCGGCGAAATATTCTTCATTCTTTGCCTTGTTGGCTTCGATCACTTCAAAATGCCTGCTGACCGGGTGATCCAGCAATTTGGCGTAGGGCGCTGCAGGATCATGCTGTATTGCTGAAATAATTTCAGTTCTGTTATCTGCAAAGTTGTACATGATGCGATTAATGGTGCGGATGAGATGTATGCGTCGCTCTGCAATATCCTTCGTTGCTGACTCCAAGTCGGAAAATCCAGCGTAGGCAGTTACCACTACTACGGCACCAACCGCTGTAAACACGCCTACCAATAAAATTAACCGCGCCTTAATTGTCAAATTGCTCAACATTTTTTTTCTCCTATCCCAATTACTAGATTGATTTCCACCAACCTTTGTTTGTGTCACTTCACACTTTTGATTTATACCGCTTGTAAATGTAATTCCATCTCCCGAATATCAATGCCTTTACCAATCAATAATGAACTCCTCTTTAGTTTTAATCTTGGTTAACTGCTATTTCTAAACCTTAAACCTACCCACGCTTTCCTTTAATGCATTAGCCAATCCTTCCATTTCCTGCAGCGCTTGTACCGTGCGCTTCACAGCAGCGTTATTTCCCTCTGCCATGCCCGCAATATTTTCAACATTACGGGTGATTTCCTGACTGGATTGCTTTTGTGCATTCACCGACGATGTAATGTTATCCACACCCGCATTGACACCTGTGACCGATTCGTTCGCTTGAGTCAGCACCGTGGCGACACTTTTTATATGTGACTGACTGCTTTGCAAAGACTGCAAACCGCTCTGGACACTGCGCTCAACTTGAGCGCTTTGATCTTCCAAAGCCTTGGTGACATTATCAATCGCACTGGCCGACTGCGCAGATTTCTCTGCCAGCTTGCGCACTTCGTCGGCCACAACGGCGAACCCTCGGCCTTGCTCTCCCGCGCGCGCGGCTTCGATAGCAGCATTCAGCGCCAGCAAATTCGTTTGTTCTGCTATGTCGCGTACTTGTTGCGTCATACTGGTAATACTTTGCGAATTCTTTACGAATGCCTCCACTGCTTCCGCCATTTGCTTGACAGCCGTTTCCACCTGGTTGATTTCGCCCATCATCTGTTGCAAATTCTGCTGTCCATTATTTGCCCGTGTCAGACTTTCTTGCGAAAGGTGCGCGACCTCATTGGTTGCCTCGGCAACCGATGCGATATTGATACTCATTTCTTCCACCGCACTTGCAGTTTTACTTGCCGCATCACTTTGGCGTTGGGAATTGTCTGCCACCTGCTGCGAGCTTGCAGCAAGTTGAACTGCCGAACTTCTTACATTCTCTGCATGAGAGTGAACTTCACGCACTATCTGCTGAAAGTTTTCCAGTAGTGCGTTAAATACGCTGGCAATTCGGCCGATTTCATCCCCGCTATTTACGGGTGCACGTTTGGACAAATCGCCGCTTGCCTTGATCAATAACATGGTTTGCTCCAACTTGTGCGCCGGTTCAATCACATTTCGAATCAATGCGCCAATAAGGAAAAACAGCAAAAATTGCAAACCAAATTGTCCTCCCCACATTAGCCTATTTAATGTCCATAATTCGCTTTCTTCCTGTTCCATGTTTAAAGTCAAACTGATCGCACCCAGCACCGTTCCCTCCGGTACAACATGGCACTGTATACAATTGGTACCATGAAAGTTTTGAGATGCCGCAAAAGGTACAACTACACGGACCTCATGCTTTTCTGAATTTAGAATCTTTGTTTGTATCTTATTGCTGCTGATTGCCTGGTTGTCCACTTCATCTGGGGTGTTCTCTTCCGGCAGTCCCGGCCCAAAAGAGTCTGATACCGACTTACCTCGCGCGATATGAAATTCTGTTGCTCCATCTTGTCCTGCCATTTTTTTTATGAATGTGGAACGATTATCACCTTGGCTGATTGTTCCATTAAGCATCATGGCATTTAATGCGAGGAATGATTGCATTGAGCTGCTCTGTGCCTTTTGCGCAGCACTGTGTAGCATCTTTGTTTCAAACTGCTTCATTATCCAAACTTGGGCTATGGTCAGCGCCACCAGCAGCACAAGCTGAGTTGGTATTTGCAATTTGTGTCGTAATGCGAGTTTATTCCACCAAATACTCATTTTGTTCCCCAATTTCTGTCTATTTAAGGAATTGCTTTGCTCAAACTATTAACTTCCGGAACTCTTCTTTAATACTTACTTGCCGTTTCCATCAACTTTCGACACGTATTAGCTCTTGCAGCCTTTAAGTTTACGTCGCTATAGTGTTATTACGGCAATTCGGAAAAATTCTTTAATAAATTCAATCTTGATAGTGCTCAACCTGCATTTCTAAACTGAGCTTTGGCTTACTGTTTTGTCAGGCTTTTATCTCTATGGGTTGGTGCCCGGCGCTACAGGGCTACTCGCAGGACTTACTCCGCTTGTTCCCAATATTTTCTCTGCGCCATCTTTTTCCGCATCTACCTCGATTGACCCTCCATCCTGCTGTGCAGCTTCTTCTGCTTTTTTATTTAATACGATAATGCTGATACGCCTGTTAATCGGGTTAAACGGGTCGGCTTTGTCAAACAAAACTGCCGACGAAAGCCCGACCACTCGTACCACTTTAGACTCGTCCATGCCGCCTGCAATTAACTCCCGGCGTGAGGCATTAGCTCGATCTGCCGACAAATCCCAGTTGCTAAAGCCTTTTCTGTCTGCGGCATAAGGTTGCGCGTCTGTGTGCCCGCTTAAACTAACTTTGTTGGGCATCTGATTCATGGTCTTGCCAATTTCCTGCAAAATCTCTTTCGTATAGGGCTCTAATACTGCGCTGCCGATTTTGAACATCGGTCTGTTTTTTTCATCCACGATTTGAATGCGCAAACCTTCGCTGGTGATATCCAGCAATATTTGGTTTTTGAACTGCGCTAATTTGGCATTGCTGTTGATCGCATTCTCAATGCTCATTTTTAGTTCTTTTAGTTTTTCAAGTTCTTTGTTTTTCTCCAACTTCAGCAATTCTTCGGTGGCAGCCTTTACTGTGATCATCTTTTTTTCGGTTGGCACATCGCCTTTTTTTACTTGCCCGTCGGATTTCGTCAAATCATTTCCGCCACCCTTAATGATGCTTGACGCATCTCCGCTTCCGCTTCCTCCTGCCAATGCCACTTTTAGTGGAGTTTTAAAATATTCCGAGATACCTTTCAAATCGCCTTTCGCTGTTGACCCCAGTAGCCACATCAACAGGAAAAATGCCATCATCGCTGTCACAAAGTCTGCGTATGCAATCTTCCAAGCGCCCCCATGGGCGCCTGCCGAAACCTTTTTGATCCGTTTGATAACTATCGGTCGTTTTTCATCATTCGCCATAATTTCGTTCCATCGCTTTCACGTTCATGCTGCGATTAGCGTTTTTGCTTAACGTGATCTTCCAATTCGGTAAAGCCCGGTCGGTCTGTAGATACCAACACCTTGCGGCCGAACTCAACTGCCATCGCCGGCGCATAGCCATTCAGGTTCGCAAGCAACGTCACTTTGATCGTCTGGAACATTTTAGTGGACTCTTCAGCTTTTTGTTCGAGCAAACTTGACAGCGGCCCAACGAACCCGTAGGCCAAAAGAATTCCCAGGAAGGTACCCACTAACGCGTGGGCAATTAACATACCCAATTCAGCCGGGGGAATGCCAACAGACTCCATGGTGTGAACCACCCCCATCACCGCGGCAACAATACCGAAGGCCGGCATACCGTCACCAAGTTTGGCTATAGTATGTGACGGAAGCATCGCCTCGTGATGGTGTGTTTCGATTTCCACATCCATCAAATTTTCAATTTCCATGGCATTTAGATTGCCGCTGACCATAATGCGCAAGTAGTCCGTTATAAATTCGACCACATGATGATCTGACAATATTTTCGGATATTTTGCGAAGATAGGACTTTCATGTGGTCTTTCTACGTCACCTTCGATTGACATGAGACCTTCCTTACGAACCTTGCCCAGCAGCTCATAGAGCAAAGCCATGAGTTCCATATAGGAATCTTTATTGTACTTTCCACCTTTTAAACAGACGGGGATTGATTTTAATGTTGCCTTGATTGCGACAAGCGTGTTGCCTACAAAAAACGCTCCTCCGGCTGCTCCGGCAATCATCAATAATTCAATCGGCTGCAGTAACGCGGCCAAATGACCACCCGCCATTGCAAAGCCGCCGAACACACTGGCGCATACAATAATGTATCCAATTATTACAAACATAAATCAGGCTCCATAAAGTCTACACATCTTAAATTAGCGACACCGTAACAATCCACTGCGCTCCTAATTTGGGCTGTAATATAGCAATTCTGTGACATTTCCAAGCATTAATCAAAACCCTAAACCGGAATATACACTTTGGGTGATGTTGAAGTCTCTAGCCTTGTAGTTTTTCTTATTAACTTTTCTATCACTGAACACTTTATTAAACCTGTTTTGATGATTGCATTTTGCTTGATTTGCACTCGTGAATAAATCAGATAATGTCTGATTCTTGCGTAGGACTAAATCTTACTTCTCCTTTTATAACAAAAGATTTTCCATACAGCATCAATGATATAATACGCTGAGAATAAAGGATTTTTTATGACTACTATTGTTGCAGTAAAAAAGAATGGTGTTGTTGCAATCGCAGCCGACACCTTAACTACTTTTGGAAATACACGCTTGCATGCCTCGCAGGATGCCTCCCACGATAAGATATTACATATCGGCGATAGTTACATCGGGGTTTGTGGCAGTGCGGCACATCACTTGGTTTTAAGCAGCCTACTCGCAAAAACACCCGAAGTCCTGCTTGGCAGTAAGGCCGCAATCTTTGAAACTTTCAGAAAACTGCATCCCATTTTAAAAGAAGAATGTTTCCTAAACCCGAAAGAAGACGAAGAAGACCCTTATGAGTCGAGCCAAATCACTGCGCTCATTGTCAACCCCACTGGTATTTATGGTATTTATTCCATGCGCGAGGTATTCGAATACACGCAATTCTGGGCCATTGGATCCGGTCACGAATTTTCGCTTGGCGCAATGCATCACGCTTATCTGCAATATGAAAGCGCTGAGGAAATTGCAAGGGCAGGGGTCGCTGCGGGTATTGCCTTCGATAAGAACAGTTCTGCTCCCATCACATTATATAGTTTGACAATCAGCCCCTAGAATTCATCAATACTTCAATCCGGCAAAGTAGCAAATTGTAGTATTGAAATTTTGAGGGTAAAACCCCCTCCATTTTTCATGGATTTTTCCCAACAAGTCGAGCGGAGACGGCTACACCTTTGTTACTGACTACGTAACAAAACAAAAAGCGTTTCTATGCTCAATGAACACATTCCTCAAAAACTTAGAGGACAAAACCCCGCGCGCTCAATTAAGCACGAAGTTCAACTCCAACTCGACTTATAAAGAGTGAATCAGCCCCTTCTACTTTGCCACGGGGCGTTCACTGCCCTCCGACTTTAATTCGGCTTGTTAATGCCTGGGGTCGGGAAAGGCCATGTTGCAGCCGGACGCACTGGAGCTGGAGCAGATGGAGCCAATGATGTTACTGGGGCAGACACCACTGGTTTAGCTGCTTCGACTTTTTTAGCTGCCGGCTTCTTGGCTGCTACAACTTTTTTAGCTGCCGGCTTCTTGGCTGCTACAACTTTTTTAGCTGCCGGCTTCTTGGCTGCTACGGCTTTTTTAGCTGCCGGCTTCTTGGCTGCTACGGCTTTTTTAGCTGCCGGCTTCTTGGCTGCTACAACTTTTTTAGCTGCCGGCTTCTTGGCTGCTACGGCTTTTTTAGCTGCCGGCTTCTTGGCTGCTACGGCTTTTTTAGCTGCCGGCTTCTTGGCTGCTACGGCTTTTTTAGCTGCCGGCTTCTTGGCTGCTACGGCTTTTTTAGCTGCCGGCTTCTTGGCTGCTACGGCTTTTTTAGCTGCCGGCTTCTTGGCTGCTACGGCTTTTTTAGCTGCTGGCTTCTTGGCTGCTACAACTTTTTTAGCTGCTACGGCTTTCTTAGCTGCTTTTTTTGACGCTGGTTTCGACTTTTTGGCTGCGGCCATTTCATTCTCCTTCGATAATATAAATGTTAACGAAATACAACTTTTACAACTACTACACCCTCGGCACAACGAAAATCGATGTGCTCGAAGCCTTCAAAACAGAGGCTGCCGAAGCAGCCTCTATCAATAATCAAACAAACACCACACCTTCCATATGGCTTTCGGGAAGTCGCGTTTCAACAAAAAATTTCCAACTCAAACATGAACGCTTACCGGTTGCTGCTGCAATTCCCGGCATGCAAAATCCTGCAAAGCCTTTTGCTATAGCAACCGACAAGCCAATCACCGACGCGAGCGCGTCGTTAATAATTGAATAGTTTTTAAATGACCATGGCAAGTATTCGCTGCGATTTTTTGTTTTGACTGACGGCACGAATTGGATAGTTCGTTTCATTGGTGCCCCCATCTTTTTTAGAAAAACAAATTTGCGGGGGATGAAGTGCCCAGCCGTTTGCCGTTTGGCAATGCTGGAATTAATCTTTAATTTCCTGTGCGATATTGACATCGTTCCCTGCAAGCGACACCCCTTTTAGAGACTTAACTACAGCTAGTTTTATTCAATAATTATTACACTACATTTAGTGGTTGCGACTATAGCTGATTTATGCATCATGTCAACACTGTTTACGCATTATTTGTAAAAATTTTCGTTCGCAAAAAAATTTCTCATCACTACGATTTTCTTTTTCACTTTGAGTTCTATTTTGCAAACCGGCGAGCTCCCGCTACGCATAGCGCCACAACCATTGCAGAAACTATCATTGCAGAACTGATGTGTTCATCCAGCAGTGCCGCTGCAAACCCAAAACCAAAGAATGGCTGCAACAATTGCAACTGACTGACGGATGCAATGCCTCCAAGTGCCAATCCCCGATACCACAAGAAAAACCCAATCAGCATGCTGAATAGTGAAACGTACCCGAGGCTCAGCAATGCCTGCCATGTAGCATGTTGAAAATCGCCGGGTAGCGTCCACAAGCATGCCGGTACCGTTAGCGGCAGAGATAACACTAATGCCCAACTGATAACCTGCCATCCCCCTATCCTGCGTGCCAAAAGCGCGCCCTCTGCATAACCAGCGCCACATACCAAAACAGCCAAAAACATCAGCAAGTCATCGACCGATGAAATGTTCACCCCTCGTCCCAAAGCGAAACCTGTCACTACGATGCTACCCAAAATTGAAAATGCCCAAAACACCCATCGCGGATTCTCGTCGCCGCGCATAACGCTGAAGATTACCGTTGCCAATGGTAAAAGCCCGATGAAGACGATGGCATGTGCCGAACTTACATGTCTTAATGCGAGGGCTGTCAGAAGAGGAAAACCAACTACCACTCCGATCGATACTATTATCAATGACCCGTTGTCGCCGCGCGCAGGGCGTGGTTGGCGCAGTATTATTAAGATGAATACGGCGATCACCCCGGCGATTACCGCCCGTGCCAATGTAAAAAAGATAGGATCGAAGGTGGCCACTCCCACACGAGTTGCCGGAAGAGTGCCACTAAAAATCACTACGCCCAATAGTCCGCTTATCCATCCCTTAAATCCTTTGTCCATGTTCATTTCCGCCTTTTGCGTTTCAGAGGATCGGCATCTTGCCTCTAACGGTTTCGGAAAAACAGTGACAACCGGGTACAATTTGTAGATACTGTCCTAAAAAGTTATGGGTACGGATGATGCAAAAACCGGATCGACGTGAAGGCACGCGCATTGACGCAGTAATGCAGAGCATACGTAATCAACTGGCTTCCCGTGTGCTCGTACCGGGTGAAAGACTACCTTCCATCCGGCAAATGGCCGAACGCCTTAATGTCGCAAAAAACACCATTGTTGATGCCTATGACCGCCTGGCCGCAGACGGTGTTATTTCGGCAAAACGCGGCTCTGGCTTTTATGTATGCGGACACTTGCCGCCTTTATCACTTGCAGATATCGGCGCCAAATTTGATCGCAGTATTGACCCACTCTGGATCATTCGACAGTCCCTTGAAGCACCGGAGGGTGTTCTTAAGCCCGGCTGTGGATGGCTTCCTCCGTCATGGTTGCCGGATGGTGAAATACGCCGCACATTACGCAGGTTAACCCGGGAGCCTCAAACACAATTGCTGGAGTATGCACATCCGTATGGGCACTTTGAATTACGCGAACAACTTAGCCGACGTCTGTCCGAACGTGGTATCGTCGCATCAGCCCGCCATATTATCCTGACCGATTCGGGAACCCATGCCCTTGACCTGATCTGCCGTTTTCTGCTGGAACCCGGCGACACGGTATTGATTGACGATCCGGGATATTTCAACTTTCAGGCGCTATTACGCGCGCATCGGGTTCAACTCATTGGTGTCCCCTATACCAAACAAGGACCCGATGTGCTGGCAATGGAGCAATTGCTGACTCTCCATAAACCGCGTTTGTATATTACCAATTCAGTTTTCCACAATCCAACCGGTGCGGTGCTATCTCCTATCATTGCGCACAAGTTGCTCAAGCTTGCCGATCAACATAATCTATTAATTGTTGAGGACGATATCTTTGCCGACTTTACCCAAAGCATCCCGCCCCTTCTTGCATCTTTCGATGGTTTAAATCGGGTAGTTCACGTTGGAAGTTTTTCAAAGACGCTAACAGCATCGGTGCGTTGTGGATATATTGCAGCCAGCCAAAACTGGACGGAACAAATCGTCGACCTAAAATTGGCCACTTCGTTTGGTACCGGAGGTCTGGGTGCTGAATTAGTTTATGCCATGTTGCGTCAAGGAACCTATCGTCACCACATTGATACACTACGCAGCCAGTTGGCTGATGCCATGGGGCGAACGCTACATCGGCTTGCAAAACTCGACATCTCTCCCTGGATGAAACCTCTGGGTGGAATGTTTCTTTGGGCACGACTACCCGACGGACTGGACGCAGCAGATGTTGCGCGAGAATCGTTGCATGATGGTGTCGTCCTGGCTCCCGGCAATGTGTTTAGTCTGAGTCAGTCATCCACTCAATTTCTTCGCTTCAATGTTGCTCAATGCAGCTCACCTCGTATTTTCGATGTATTAGAGAAGGCGATGAATAAAGCACTTTGAATATCGGTTGGCGACGAAAACCGAACCGGAATGTGGACATATTTCATACCAGGCGATTGCACAAGACCCGCTTCATCAGGGATGAGAATAGTTCGGGTCATTATGCATTGCCAGATTCATCACGGCGTTAAACCAGCTTTTGCAATTTTGTGAATTCAGGGAATTAGAACCGCAGCGCCTTCCAGTCGGCCGGCACGTAAATCGTCCAGAGCCTGATTTGCTTTGTTGAGCGGATAGCTCGATGTCTTCATAACGATTCCAATCTCCGGTATCAAATGCAGAAAATCGATTCCATTCTGGCGCGTCAAATTTGCTACTGAAAGTAGTTGTCGTTCTTCCCAAAGTAATTGATATGGGAAGCTCGGAATATCGCTCATGTGAATTCCCGCACAAACAACACGCCCCCCTTTTCGGACAGCTTTAAGTGCAAGTGGCACAAGATCACCCACAGGCGCATAGATAATCGCTGCATCAAGCGGTTCGGGAGGCAGCTCATCGGAACTTCCCGCCCATGCTGCCCCCAGACTCAGGGCAAAAGATCGAGCCGCAGTATCACCCGGCCGGGTAAATGCAAACACGGATCGCCCTTGCCAACGCGCAACTTGAGCAATGATATGGGCAGCCGCGCCAAATCCGTAGAGTCCAAGATTCTTAGCCTCGCCCGCCATGACCAGTGAACGCCACCCAATCAGGCCGGCGCAAAGTAAAGGAGCAAGTTCCACATCGGAGCCGATTTCGCCGAGTAGAAATGCAAAATTCGCATCAACGATGGTTTCGGTTGCGAATCCGCCGTCACGCGTATAGCCGGTAAATATAGGATGATCGCAGAGATTTTCCTGATGGTTTAAGCAAAAAGAGCAGGTTCCACAGGTATGACCAAGCCAAGGAACTCCGACACGTTCGCCAAGCTGGAATCCTTCGACGCCAGATCCGATTGCATCGACTCGACCAACGATTTCATGACCTGGAATAATTGGTCGTTTGGGAAACGCTAATTCGCCGTCGACGATATGTAGATCAGTGCGGCAGACACCACAGGCTCCGACTTTAACCCGAATCTGCCCGACGCCCGGGAAGCGCTCGGGAAGTTCGGTCCACTCAAGTGCGGCTCCAGGTCTGTTTAACACCATTGCGTACATAGCTGCTCCTGCTGCAATCGCCAATATCCCAACCTGTAGAATATCGCAATAGTTATAAATCAGCTCAAAAAAACGGGGCGGTATCCCGCCCCTTAAATATCACCAGAAGGTGACAGAGGAGAAAACTGCGATCAGAAAAAGCCCAGCTTCTTTTCGCTGTAACTGACCAACAAACATTTAGTTTGTTGGTAGTGGTCAAGCATCATCTTATGCGTCTCGCGGCCAATACCGGATTCCTTGTAGCCACCGAACGCGGCGTGAGCCGGATAAAGATGGTAGCAATTAGTCCACACACGACCCGCCTTGATTGCCCGCCCCATGCGATAAGCAACGTTGCCATCTCGACTCCACACGCCTGCTCCGAGTCCATATATCGTATCGTTTGCGATAGCCAACGCGTCGGCCTCATCCTTGAAAGTAGTGACGGCCAGTACCGGGCCAAAGATTTCTTCCTGAAAAATTCGCATCTTGTTATTGCCCTTTAGCAGAGTAGGCTCAATATAATAACCACCTTTAATTTCTGCACTGACTTCGGCACGTTTTCCGCCGGCCAGCAACTGGGCTCCCTCCTGTTTGCCAATATCGAGGTAGGATATGATCTTGGTCATTTGCTCTTCGGAATTTTGAGCTCCAACCATCGTTTCAGTATCCAGCGGGTTACCTTGCTTGATCAATTTCACTCGTTTCAGGCAACGCTCCATGAATTGGTCATATACCGATTCTTGAATTAAGGCTCTTGAGGGACATGTACACACCTCGCCCTTGTTGAACGCGAACAACACTAGACCTTCGATTGCTTTGTCATAAAAGCCGTCGTCGATGCGTGCGATATCGGCAAAGAATATATTGGGTGACTTACCCCCTAGCTCCAATGTGACCGGAATCAAGCTATTGGCTGCTGCCTGTGCAATAACGCGACCTGTGCTGGTTGAGCCGGTAAAGGCAATCTTGGCAATACGCTTGCTGGAAGCAAGCGGCATTCCGGCCTCACGACCATGACCATTAACTATGTTGATCACTCCGGGTGGCAAAATATCAGCAATAAGTTCGATCAGGATCAGGATGCTGATTGGAGTTTCGGATGCCGGTTTTAGCACCACACAGTTGCCGCCGGCAATAGCCGGAGCCAACTTCCAGGCTGCCATCAGGATCGGAAAATTCCACGGAATAATTTGTCCGACAACACCAAGTGGCTCTTGAAAATGGTAAGCAACCGTGGTTTCATCAATATCGGATATTGAACCTTCCTGCGCCCGCAAACAGCCCGCGAAATAGCGGAAGTGATCTATGGTGAGCGGAATGTCGGCCGCCAGTGTTTCGCGAATTGGTTTGCCATTGTCAACCGTCTCGGCATAGGCGATCAATTCAAGGTTTGCTTCAAGTCGGTCTGCAATCTTGAGCATCACATTGGCACGTTCTGCCGGAGAGGTTTTTCCCCATTTATCAGCGGCAGCATGCGCTGCATCAAGTGCCAGCTCAACATCTTCTGCTCCTGATCTGGCTGCCTTGGTATAGGGTTTACCATTAATCGGGGAAATTACATCAAAATATTGACCTTTGAGCGGGGCAACCCATTTGCCACCGATAAAGTTTTCATATTGTTTCTTGTAGGTGATCTTGGCACCTGCTGTGCCGGGCGTAGCGTAAATCATGTAGCCTCCTTAGTTATTATGTGAAGAAACTTTCACGCTTGATGCACTCAGATAATCTTGTTTGTTCTGATGCTTGCGTTGGCAAGGTGTTAGCGGAATTGTCTTAACAAAAGGCAAGGCTTGTCTGTGCGTTACCGCCCACATCAATTTTCAATCGTGCGGAAAATGAAATAACTCCCAGACATTTGGTTATTCCTTTGACAGGTCTAATTTTATTTGCCCATACTCTTCCCGTTTTATCTCCCCTCTGGCATATCTCTCATTGAGAATGTCGATTGCATTTTTTCCGGGTAACGCAATATATTTCCGGTGAACCCGATAGCTATAGCCCCAGTTTCCTGCACTCGAAATTAGCAGAAACAGTATTCCAAACCAAAGAATCCAACCCCAGCCAGAGTACAAGTCATTCCAATTATTTTGAATCATTTGATATTCCTTTCAAAAAATTACAGGGTACGATTAAACTATTTTGCAATTCCATGCGGGTAACACAGCCCGCCTGTAATTTCGATGGTGGTAGCATTGAGCGCACTATTTTCCACGCAATGCCCGATCATATTTGCAATCTCATCCGGTTCGAGCAAACGCCCCAGATGCACATCTGCAAGCAGTGCTTTCAGCGCATCCTGATTCATTCCGGTGAGCATACTGGTTGCGGTATATCCCGGCGCGATGCCCACACAGCGAATATTGCGGATGCCACGCATGAGAAATTCTCCGATGATAATCTTGGGCATAAGGGCAGCAGCAACCTTGGTCGATGAGTAGTTGATCTGGCCTACTTGACCAACCTTGTTGACGGAAGAGATAGGTACCAGCAGACCTTCCCACCCGCCATTTACCATTGCTTCAGCGGCATCTCTTAGCGTTAAAAATGTTCCGGTCAGATTGACATCGATTACAGGTTGCCATCTGTCGAGCCCCATTTTGCGGGAAATTTTGCCGGTTTCTTTGTCCAAGCTCAACATCATGCCGTCATGAATAATGCCGGCGCAGGTGACCGCGATATTGAGTTTGCCGAACGCATCTAATGTTGCTTTGATGAATTTGGCGGTATCGGCTTCACTTGTGACATTAGCCTGAACTCCGATGGCTCCGCCGCCCATCTCTTGGATCTCCTTAACGACACGGTCGATTTTTTCCTGTACCAAGCCAATGATTGCAACTTTTGCCCCACGCTTGGCTAAAAACTTGGCGACATGCTCGCCAATGCCATCTTCGCCTCCGGTAATAATTGCTACGCTACCTTTGATTTCCATTATGCGTTCCTTTGATCGAGTGTGTTACCTGGCAAAGGACGTGCTGTCCTTATTCCAGTAAATGAAATTCGGATGACTTACGTCGGGACCGATAATTTTGAGGTCTCCCACCATGTTTGGATGTGAAACATTTGGCCCGACTATTTTTATTCCAACCGGATAAGCTGTTTTGACCAGTGCTTGCGAACGAGTTTCGGCATCTTCTTCGTTAAGATCGTTGAACAGACCAACTCCGATCACTGCGAAATCACCGGTTGGCAACTTGCGGCTGATTTCCCAACCGTTGCTGGTCTGGGCTATTGAGAATTCCGTTTCGTTGTAAATGAAGTTTTTCATCACAGTTTTCTCAACACCGTAACGCAATTGGTGACAGCAGAGCCGCCGACATTAAAAGCCACTCCGATGTCCGCTTTCTTTGCCTTCACGCCGATTGCTTCGCCAATGAGTTGTTTATAGATCAAGGTATGCATAGAAGCACCAGTTGCGCCGACTGGATGCCCCTTTGATTTCAAGCCACCAGAGAGATTAACCGCCACCTTATCGTCGCGCGTAAAACGACCTTCAAGGTAGTCGTGCCCGCCGCGACCATCCTTGGATAATCCGAGCGCTTCTACAGATAGAATTTGGTTGATGGTGAAACAATCATGCACTTCGGCAAGATCAATATCGGCAGCCGTAATACCGGCTTCTTTGTACGCTTTTGCAGCGGCATCTTTTCCTGCCATCAGCTCGTGCATATTGGGACGCACATTTTCCGGCAAGCGCTCAACCGAGTGTCCAATACCGGCGATTTCAACAGCTCGATTCTTATTACTGACATTTGCTGTCTGAGTAATGACCAATGCCGCTGCACCGTCTGATACCAGTGAGCAATCATGCAGACGCAGAGGCGCTGCTATCATCATATTCTTGCATTTCCCGCGCACGTCGAGTTCGTTAAGTTTCATAATTTCCTCGACAGTGGTGGGACCATGCCTCATGTGAGCGAGCGGATTTTCTGCCCCGTTCTTGTAAGCAAGGGCGGCAATTGTCCAAAGCATCTTTTCTAATTCTTCGGTCGGAATCTTGTAGTGATCCTGATAGCCCTTTGCATACGCAGCAAACAACATCGGAAACGACCAGCCCTTGGAACCCTCGCTCGGCCAATGCGAACAGCAGGCCAGAACGTGCGTCATTTGAGGTGTTGGCAGCAGATTCATCTTTTCGACGCCTATCACCAGTACATGCTTGGCTCGTCCTGCCTCGATGGCATAGATGGCATCGTACAAAGCAACCGATGACGAGGCGCATGCGCTCTCACAACGAGTCATCGGCTTGAAGCGCAAGGCCGGATCAATCTCCGCCGCAATTGGTGCAATATGCTCCTGATTTACAAATAACGATGGGGAAGAAGAACCGATATAAATGGCATCAATATCTTTTGCCTCTAGACCTGCATCGGCGATAGCGCCACGTCCGGCTTCGATTAATAGATCATAGTAAGTCTTGGTATCTGTAATTAATCCGGTCGCTTTATCCTTAACAACGAAGGCGCCGAATTCGGTGTTGTACGCGCCGATAATGCTTGCTTTACTCATAAAGATACCTCAATAATTTTTCATTGATTTTGCCGCATGACTATTGTTTCTAATTCATTCGGCCCTATCTGTTCTTCTCCGCACATACTGCGCAAGATTCCATTCCGTAATATCCATCAACTCTAGGCAATATTTCTAGCGATGAGCTCACTTCCCGGTAAAACACATGGCGCTTCAAATCATCCCGCAGAAAATGGACGGTAAACACAACAAGATCATCAGTGCATCCGATTCAGCTCTATTGATCGGTGACGGCGTTACGATCGCGACCGAAGGTTTTGTTGGTATTGGTTTTGCGGAAAATATTGCTGTAGCAATCGAGCAGCGCTTTCTTGGTAACAGCGTACCCTCACAATCTGGTAGTCCCCGAAATCTAACGCTGGTATATGCCGCAGGTCAGGGTGACGGCAAAGAACGGGGCCTCAATCATTTTGGGCATGAAGGGCTAGTGTCGCGCGTCATTGGCGGCCACTGGGGATTGGTGCCAAAGTTGCAGCATCTTGCAGTCACAGATCGTATAGAGGCCTACAATTTGCCGCAGGGCGTCATTACTCACCTGTTCCGCGATATCGCGGCACACAGACCCGGAGTACTTTCGCAAGTGGGTCTCGGAACCTTTGTTGATCCGCGTTATGGCGGAGGCAAAATTAATTCCATCACAAAAAAAGACCTCGTTGATCTGAAGATAATTGATGACGAGGAATATCTTTTCTACAAAACATTCCCAATTCACATCGGTATTATTCGTGGAACAACGGCTGATCCAGACGGCAATGTCACTATGGAAAAGGAAGCTCTAACGCTTGATGCGTTGTCTATCGCAATGGCCGCCCATAACTCCGGGGGGATCGTTATCGTACAGGTTGAGCGTATCGCCCAGCGAGGCTCGCTCAATCCGCGACAGGTCAAGATTCCTGGGATCTTGGTTGATTACATTGTGGTTGCCGAGAAATCCGAATACCACATGCAAACCTTTCTGGAACAATACAACCCGGCGTTCTCCAGCGAAATTAAAGTCCCAAGTTCGGCAATCCCGATCATGGGTCTAACGGAGCGTAAGATCATCGCCCGCCGCGCGGCACTTGAACTCAAAGTTAACGACATCGTTAATCTTGGCGTCGGTATGCCGGAAGGAGTTGCCAAAGTTGCCGCTGAAGAAAATATGATTCACCTGTTGACGCTTACTACCGAACCCGGTGCCATTGGCGGTATTCCGGCAGGAGGTTTGAATTTTGGTGCTTCTGCCAATGCCGAAGCGATCATCGATCAGCCTTACCAATTTGATTTCTACGACGGGGGCGGACTTGATATTGCCATTCTCGGACTGGCTCAGGCCGATGCCCGTGGCAACCTCAATGTCAGCAAATTTGGCCAGCATTTAGCCGGTTGCGGAGGCTTCATCAGTATCAGCCAAAATTCAAAAAAATTGGTTTTCGTTGGAACCTTTACTGCCGGAAAATTGGCGATAACAATTTCTGAAGGCTGTTTGAAAATCATCAAGGAAGGTGAAACAAGAAAGTTCGTCGACGTTGTCGAACAGCGTAGCTTCAGTGGTGAACACGCCTTCAAACGCGGACAGCAAGTTCTCTATGTTACCGAACGTTGCGTCTTTCGCCTGATCGAAACAGGGCTGGAACTCATCGAGATAGCCCCCGGCATTGATCTCGAACGGGACATCATGAGCCAGATGAACTTTCGCCCTGCAATCTCGCCAAAGCTTAGCCCGATGGATCCACGCATCTTCCGTGACGAATCGATGGGAATTTATGACGATATGCAGGTTATCCCTCAAACCGAAAAAATAAGGATTTCCGAAAAATGAAAATCGAAGACATCAAAGCCAACGCTTTCGCGATGCCGCTGACTAGCCCTGCGTTTCCGCGTGGGCCTTACCGTTTCACCAATCGCGAATTTCTGGTGATTACTTACCGCACTGACATTGATGCACTGCGTGCTGTTGTGCCTGAACCGCTGGAAATTTCAGAGCCGCTGGTAAAGTTTGAATTCATCCGCATGCCCGACTCGACCGGCTTTGGCGATTACACCGAATCCGGTCAGGTCATCCCGGTCAGCTTTCATGGTGTGAACGGCAATTACGCGCATGCTATGTACCTGAATGATCATCCACCCATTGCCGGTGGACGCGAGTTATGGGGCTTTCCGAAAAAGCTTGCCAACCCAATACTTGAAACTGAAATTGATACACTCGTTGGCACACTGGATTATGGGAAAGTGCGTATCGCCAAAGCAACAATGGGGTTCAAGCATAAGATAGTCGATCATGCCACAGTGTTGGCCTCACTGGCCGCACCTAATTTCCTGCTAAAAATTATTCCGCATGTGGACGGTTCAACGCGTATTTGTGAACTGGTTCGCTATTACACCACCCAAGTCACGCTCAAAGGTGCCTGGACTGCGCCAAGCTCACTGGAACTGCACCCTCATGCGCTCGCACCAGTGGCAGATTTGCCGGTACTCGGGATCGAGTCTGCCCTGCACTTTGTTGCAGATTTGACGCTCGACCTTGGCGAAGTCGTCTACGACTATCTCTCACCACAAAAGGATTAAATCATGTCACGACTAGAAGGTAAGGTTGCGTTCATCACCGGTGCGGCCAGCGGTATCGGCAAGGAGATCGCGCTCGAATTTGCACGTGAGGGCGCAAAGATAATTATCGCCGATTTGAATCAACAAGGAGCGGACGTCGTCGCTTCTGAAATCGAAAATAATGGCGGCAAAGCAATCGGCATAGCAGTAGATGTCAGTAATGAGGTGCAGGTCGAAGCCGCCGCGCACGCAGCTAACAGAGCTTTCGGCAACATTGATATTTTGATAAGCAACGCGGGCATCCAGATCGTGCATCCCATCGAGGAGTTTGGTTTCTCAGACTGGAAAAAGATGCTTGCAATCCACCTCGACGGCGCATTTCTCACGACACGGGCCTGCATGAAGCAAATGATCGCAAGCAACAAGGGCGGCAGCATCATCTACATGGGATCGGTACATTCAAAGGAAGCCTCGATGCTGAAGGCTCCTTATGTTACAGCCAAGCACGGGCTAATCGGACTGGCCAAGAGCGTTGCAAAGGAAGGTGCCAAACACAATATACGAGCAAACGTTATTTGCCCGGGGTTTGTGCGCACACCGCTGGTCGAAAAGCAAATTCCCGAGCAAGCCAAGGTGCTTGGTATTAGCGAAGAAGAGGTGATCAAGAACGTAATGCTCAAGGAAACGGTTGACGGGGAGTTCACCACCACTGCCGATATCGCTCAAGTGGCATTGATGTTCGCATCATTCCCATCCAGCGCGCTAACCGGGCAATCGCTCGTGGTCAGTCACGGATGGTTTATGCAGTAACTGTTCGGCCGTGTATTTTTTCCCTTCGTCATCTAAACCATTTGATGTATTTGGCTTTGTAATCTGCTGAGATGATATTCGGATCAAGTCAACAAGCATTAACAAAATACATTCTAAGTCCAAATACTACAGCAACACCCACGACAAACACGCCGCAAAGAACAATGACATCAACAAATGGCTTCATCAGCCAGATATCGAAATCAATGAATGATAGCTCCCAGATCGCGCGTTGTGGGTTCAGTTTATTGAAAGAAGTCTGACCATACATTTACGTTGGTTCCAGCCCCGGCGTCGTCGACGATCAGTCCCAAGACAACGCGCCACCGGTTTGATACTCGGTAACGCGTGTTTCAAAGAAGTTCTTTTCTTTTTTCAGATCAATCATTTCTGCCATCCAGGGGAACGGATTTGTCGCTCCCTGATATAGCACGTCGATGCCGATCTGCTGGCAACGACGATTTGCAATAAAGCGCAGATATTCTTTAAACATCGCTGCGTTCAACCCCAGGACACCGCGCGGCATCGTATCTTCGGCATAGCGGTATTCCAACTCCACGCCTTTTTGTATCAGTCCGCGTATTTCTTCGCGGAAAGCCTGAGTCCACAGGTGCGGGTTTTCCAATTTGATTTGGTTGATAACGTCTACGCCAAAATTAAGATGCATGGACTCATCGCGTAAAATGTACTGATATTGTTCGGCGGCGCCGGTCATCTTGTTTTGGCGGCCCAATGCCAAAATTTGCACGAAGCCGACGTAGAAGAACAAGCCTTCCATAATGCAGGCAAACACGATCAGGCTGCGCAGCAATTTTTGGTCGTTTTCCGGCGTGCCTGTTTTGAAATCCGGATTGGTCAGTACATCAATAAATGGCAGCAGGAATTCGTCTTTGTCACGGATGCTGGCAACTTCGTGATACATGTTGAACACTTCACCCTCGTCCAACCCAAGGCTTTCCACAATATATTGGTAAGCATGGGTGTGAATCGCCTCTTCGAATGCCTGACGCAACAAATACTGACGGCACTCAGGGTTGGTAATATGACGATAGGTGCCCAGCGCAATATTGTTCGCAGCCAAGCTATCGGCTGTACTGAAGAATCCCAGATTGCGCATTACCAGCCGACGCTCGTCATCAGTCAGACCTGCGGGATTTTTCCACAGTGCGATGTCGGCAGACATATTGACTTCTTGGGGCATCCAATGATTCGCGCATCCGGCCAGATATTTTTCCCACGCCCATTTGTATTTGAACGGCACCAATTGATTCACATCAGCGCTGCTATTAATGATGCGCTTGTCCTCTACTCGAATTCGCCCGGTAGAAACTGAAGCCATAGTATAGCCATGCTCGTTCGTGTCTGAAATATTCATTGCGGCACCTATTCCCATTGATGCCATTCGCACACCTGCGGAGGCTGCTACGGGGGTCAAATCGTCTTCAAAATTTAGCATATTTCCCTTTAATTGCTTATATCACTGAATGTTCGGTACATGGCAACCAAACTTAAAATCCTTGCTACTGTCGCTATTCGGTAGGTCCTTCGATCAGCGGGGTATGCCTACCGAAAATTTCACAATTTCCCCCTCTGGTCCCAGATATTCGCTAATGAGCGAATCGGCAAAAGACAAGATAGAAATGCAAAAATGACGAATGCCGGGTTCCGATCCGTCTGACTCTTGCTTTCGGTCTGTGAAATTGCGAATCGTGCTTTACGACTCTCGCAATTAGTCAAGACCATACTACAGCTAGTTGCCTTCTTGTAATAATTGACTATATCTAGTAGCTAAGACTATAAACTATTTTATTGCTGCGTCAACATGGTTTGCCTTTTTTTTTGCTGTTGGCATTTCCATGTTGACAAATAGCACCGCTTTGGCTTCTTGTTTTGCGCGCTGAGAATTACCCTCTCTTGGCTTTATTAAACCGGGCTGACTTTATTATCGCCTTCGGCGGGAAATGGCCAGACTGGCTCGGGGGAGGCTAATGTGGCTTTCTTCGCCGCTGCTTCTGCTTTTTTTAGTTCTGCAGCTGCTTTGCGTGCTGCGGCAGCTTCCATTTTTATCAGCTTGGCTTGAGCAACGGCAGTTTTTCGTGCTTCAACTTCCAGTTTTTTGGCTGCAGCCAACTCCATTGCTGCCAACTTAGCCCGCTCCACTGCCAGCTTTTTTTCTGCTGCGGCCTCCTGCGCGGCAATCTTTCTAATTTCTGCCTGGGCCTTCTTCAATAACGCCGCTTCTAGTGCCGCCTGTTTTTTTGCTTCCGCCTCTGCTTTTTTCACTGCTGCAGCTTGTTGTTGCTCAATCTTGCGTGCCGCGGCCTCAGCTAACTTTATAGCCGCAGCCTCCTTGGCAGCTTGCTTCTTGGCTTCAGCCTCTATTTTTTTGACTGCGGCGGCTTGTTGCGCTGCCTGCCTGCGCATTTCGGCCTCGGCTTTTTTTATGGTCGCCGCTTCAGCCGCCGCTTGTTTTCTTGCTTCCGCCTCGGCTTTCTTGGTTATAGCTGCTTGCTGTGCGGCTAGTCGCTTCGCTTCTGCTTGGGCCTTTTTTATTTCAGCAGCTTCTGCTATCGCCTTCTTTTTTGCGGCTGCTTCAGCTTCCTTTACGGCGGCTAATTCTTCAGCAGCTTTTTTCTTGGCTTCTGCCAAAGCTAATTTGGCTGCCGCTGCTTCTTGTGCCGCAACGATTTTGGCGATTCTTGCCGCCTCTGCATTCGCACGAGTCTGTTCACCCGATTCCTTCGCCTCAAACTGTTCTTGTTCAGCTTGCGCTTTTCTTTCGACAGCAGCCTCATAAGCAGCAGCCGCTTTGTAAGCGGCATCTTCTTTTTGCGCTGCGACAATCTGTTTAGCTTCCACTTCCTGTTTTGCCTCCGCTGCTGCCAAATTCGCAGCCAGCAACAGTTTGTTGGCAATCGCCAAGGCTTTTTCAGTTGCCGCTGCATTCTTGGCAGTACGAATTTCGTCGGGAGTCAATTTCACTCTCTTCACTTCTGACATCTAAATCTCCTAAATTAAATCGATACTCGGATCTGGAAAATTCTGTCCGTAACTAAGCGGATTGAATTTGTATTGCTTGCCTACAGGCAAAGATATAGAACGATCGTTCCGTTGTCAACTGTGTCCATAGCACGTTTTCAAAATCCGAAAATAATACTGATCTCCGGGTAGGTTTCGCTGCATGAACTATAAACTGTTGTCTGGCAATTAAGGTAGGACTCATAAGCCAAGCCTACCCCGATAACAGCTTTGGAACCCGATTCAAAATAGACACCGGCGCGCCCGCCTACCGAATTGATGCTGGGCAGGTCTGCGATGGCGGCATGGCGATAAAACACACCCACGTATGGTTTTATCTGATATGCCTGATAAAAAACATATTGCACGGACGGTGATGTTTTATTAATGCTCGGGCCGTTTCCTGACCAGTTCTCGTATGACAGACCGACACCCACACCATCGGCAACATAATAGTTCACGCCCGCGCCGACAATCAGGTAATCATTATTGAATGCAGTGCCGCTTCCGGCTAAAAGTGAAAACTGCGTACTTCCCTGTCCGAATATTCCAGCCACATCGGCAGCGCGCACCGAAAACGGGGAAATTAATAATAATAAAGATAGAAGTAATTTATTCATTCGAACCTCCTGTTAAGTGCTACAAACATTTGCGCAATAAAATTTCATCGAATTCCGGGGTTACCAAACCTTGAATCGAGCCAATCGGATAGAAGCCGAGGCTCTGATAAAAATTAATGGCGGGCTGGTTAAATGACGAGGTCAGAACCCATAAATTTTTGGCCTCACGACGTGCCTCGGTTTCCGCCCAGAATAAAACCTGTTTGCCGATGCCCTTGCCTCTTTGGTTCGGAAACAATCCCAACAACTCAATATACGGGCCGCGCAACCAGGGATGACGCACACAAATCACCCCTATTATATTTTCCGCATTCGAAATAACGTATCGGCGCAGAGCAGTATCTTCACGAGTCAAATAGTTAGCCAATGAAGTGGCTGAAAAATTCAACCTTAGCCACGGTTCTGAATTTGACAGCATTGCTGCTATTTCCAGCACCTGATCATTTGTAATCGTTGTTGATAACTGGCAGCTTTCCAATCGTTCGATCGCTTTGCCAAATCCTTTTTGCGGCGGGTTTGTTGTCATAGAAGATCGGATTACCCGCTATTCCTTAATCCGGCAGCGATACCATTGATCGTCAGGTGGATCGCCCGTTTCACTTTTTCGTTGGCATCCCCGGCGCGATGACGATGCAGCAATGCCACTTGCAGGTGATTGAGCGGATCAATATAAGGGGTGCGGTTAGTCAGGCTGCGAGCCAGCGTCGGATTATCTTCGAGCAGTTTAGATGCACCGGTAATTGCAAGGAGTATATTGACCGTTCGTTGCCACTCGGCTTCGATCTCGCCGGAAATATGGTTGCGCAAAACTTCATCCTGCACCAACTCGGCATAGCGTGAAGCAATACCCATATCGGTCTTGGAGAGCACCATATCCATGTTTGATAGCAGGCCGCGGAAGAATGCCCAGTTTTTATTCATTGCCTGCAATTGTTTGAGTCCGGCGACGCCTTCCCTCTCAATGAAGCGCTGGGCTGCACTGCCAAAACCATACCAGCCCGGCAGAATAGCGCGATTCAAACCCCAACTGAACACCCACGGAATGGCGCGCAAGTCTTCAATATTATTGGTAGCGCGTCGAGCCGAAGGACGACTGCCGATGTTAAGCTCGGCAATTTCGCGGATGGGCGTAGCGGCAAAAAAATACTCGTTGAAGCCGGGTGTCTCATACACCAGTTTGCGATACGCGGAAAACGCGTCTGCGCTCATTTCTTCCATAATGCGATGGAATTCCGGCATAGTCGAATCATCGCCGTGATGATGTACCAAGGTTGCTTCCAGCGTGGCCGCCACAAGAATCTCCAGGTTGCGTCGCCCAATCTCGGGGTCTGAATATTTACTGGAAATAACTTCGCCTTGTTCGGTGATACGAATCTGCGCATTCACGCTGCCCGGCGGCTGCGCGAGAATGGCCTGATAGCTAGGGCCGCCCCCGCGTCCGACTGTGCCACCGCGGCCATGGAACAGGCGCAATTCGACACCGTGTTTCTTGAACACTTTCACCAGCTCAACTTCTGCTTTATATAGTTCCCAATTGGCGGTGAGATAACCTCCGTCTTTATTGCTGTCGGAATAGCCCAACATTACTTCCTGGGTATTGTCACGGCTCTTCAATAGTTCGCGATAGAACGGTATTGAGAACAGCGCATCCATAATCGGACCGCAACCCTGAAGATCACCGATGGTCTCAAATAGCGGAATAATGTTGATGTAAGAAGTCGGCGCCTTGCCCGCTTCGACTAGCCCTGTCTGTTGCAGTATAAGCGCCACTTCCAACATATCACTCACCGCTTTGGTCATTGAGATGATGTAGTTGGGGAGTGCCGCATGGCCAAAGCGCTGATGAATCTCGGCGGCAGCCTGCATCAAATGCAATTCGCCACGCACGGCTTCTGAAAAACTCTCCAATTCCGGCACAAGCCGATTGCCTGCCAATAAAGCTTTCAGCAAGGCACTGCGGCGCGCGGCTTCATCTAACTGAGAATAGTTTTTGATACCGGCATTTGCCAAAAGCTCGCTGACTACTTGCTCGTGAACACCGCTATGTTGGCGCATGTCGATTGGCGCCAAATGGAAGCCAAAAACTTCTGCCGCACGACGCAAATCAGCCATACGCCCTCTGGCCAAATAGGTCGCATGGTGATGTTCCAGCGAGTTTATAACGATGTCCAGTTCTGCAATGAACTCGCCGACATTGGCATAATGCTTAACCGTTCTGCTTACCGGATGCAAATGCGCCACATGGTGACCAAGACGCTCGGAGGTGGCAACCAATCTTGCATAGACTCCGATTAACACCTTTCGATATGGCTCATCTTCCCGTCCGACTGCGTTATCGGGGGATTTTGCGGCGAGCTCTGTCAGTTCTGCGCTCACATCCACCAAACGGATAGTCAGACTCAGGCGGGAACTTAGCAACTCGGTCTCGGCCAGATAATACTCAAGTGCAGCAGCAGAATGCCGCTCAGCCGCATCCAGCATGACCTTATGAGTTACAAACGGATTGCCATCGCGGTCTCCGCCAATCCAGCTTCCTACTCTTAAAAACGGAGGGATTTTGAGGCGCTGCCCGAAGCTTCGCTCGGCTTGTTTTTCCAGCCCTGCGTATAACTTGGGAATTTCTCTAAGGAAGGTGTAATCATAGAATGATAGCCCGTTCTTCACTTCGTCTTGAACGGTCAACTTGGTTGTCCGCAACAAACGCGTATGCCACAAGATCAAAATGAAGCGATGCAACGTTTCTTCATTGTCAGCCAATTCTTCCGGGGTCATGTCCACACGGTCGCGATCCGACAGCAGGCTGGAAATGATCAGTTGGCAATTCAATATACTTTTGCGCTGCACTTCAGTCGGATGGGCAGTAAGCACGGGCGAGATAAGCGCCTTATCAAAGAATGCCTGCAAACCGGCAGCATCGATGCCTTTCTCCCTGGCGCGGTCCAATGCCAATTGCAAACTACCTTCTTGTGGTGGGGAACCCGCTTTCAAGTGGGCGCGGCGGCGGCGATTGTGATGCAGATCCTCGGCAATATTTGAAAGTTGCGAGAAAGAACTGAATGCGCGAACCACCCGCAGTGTTTCATCGGGCGATAGCGCATCCAGAATTTCTTCCAGTTGTGCCCGGTCACGGTCATCCTGAGTTTTGCGAAAACGAACCGCCGTGCGGCGCACATTCTCAATCAGCGCAAAGGTTTCTTCGCCTTCCTGCTCGCGCAAAGTATCGCCGAGAATTCGTCCCAACAGGCGAATATCGTCGCGTAATGGCACGTCCTTACTGGACAAATCAGTAGGAGCAGACAAAAAATTCATGGCGTTCTTCTTAAACATGGAGAGAGTGCGGCTCATGTTAGAATGTGCCGCAATTAAATTATCAAATTTTCAGGAAACACAATGAATCAGGTATTTCATCAGCCCTCGGCCCCCGATAGACTCGTCATTGCCTCGCGCGAAAGTGCGCTGGCGATGTGGCAGGCCGAATATATCCGGGATCAACTTCGCGCATTATATCCACAAACAGCAGTTAGTATATTGGGCATGACGACGCAAGGTGACCAAATTCTTAACGTCACGCTGTCAAAAATCGGTGGCAAGGGGCTATTTGTCAAAGAATTGGAAACCGCGTTGGAAAACGGCAGCGCCGATATTGCAGTGCATTCCCTGAAAGACGTGCCTATGCATTTACCTAAAGGCTTTGTGTTGGCCTGTATCGGCGAACGCGAAGATCCGCGCGATGCGTTTGTTTCCAATAAATTTGATAATCTTTCCGCCTTGCCTCCCGGTAGCGTGGTCGGCACTTCCAGCCTGCGCCGTGAAAGCCAGTTACGCGCACGCTTTCCACATCTCGATATTCAGCCGTTACGTGGCAATGTGCAAACTCGTTTGCGTAAACTGGATGAAGGCCAATATGCCGCCATCATCCTTGCCGCAGCCGGTTTAAAACGTCTTGGTTTGGGCGAGCGCATCCGCGCAGTCATATCCAGCGAAGACAGCCTGCCGGCTGTCGGGCAAGGTGCTTTGGGTATCGAGACGCGCGCCGACAGGCCCGATTTAAAAAACCTGCTCGCGCCTCTGCACCATGCCGACACTTCTGCCTGTGTACTTGCCGAACGCGCCATGAGCCGTGCTTTGGCGGGCAGTTGCCAAGTTCCACTTGGCGGCTTTGCCGAAGTTCAGGGCGGCAAACTGCGTATGCGCGGTTTTGTTGCCAGCCCGGATGGACGCAAATTGCTGCGCGCCGAACACTTCGGTAATATTGACTCACCCGAAGCGCTCGGCAATGCGGTCGCAGATGCATTGCTCAAACAGGGTGCGGGTGAAATACTTGCGGCTCTAAATGGCTAATTTGCAATTCGGAATGCATTCAGTAGAACGGTGGGCACGTTTTTGTGCCCACGCGGTAACACAAAGTTACGTGGGCACAAAAACGTGCCCGCCCTACCCCAGATGAAATCGCTGCCGCTCGCCGAACTTAATATCGTGGTCACTCGTCCACGCGCTCAGGCCTTAAGTCTGGCTAAACGCATTTCTACCCTCGGTGGCAACCCAATTTTGTTCCCGCTCCTTGAAATAGAGCCAGTATCCGACACCTGTCTATTAAATGAACAGGTCGCACGTCTGCCCGATTTCGATCTTGCTATCTTTATTAGTCCCAATGCTGTTCGTTACAGTCTGTCGGTCATTCAGTCAACCATTGGCTTTCCCGACAATTTGCGTGTTGCAAGCGTAGGGCAAAGCAGCGCCCAGACGTTGCGTGAGGCGGGTATTAAGGAAGTTATCGCCCCCAAAGACAGAAGCGATAGCGAGGCTTTGCTGGCAATGCCGCAATTGCAAAATGTTGACGGATGGAAGGCAATTATTTTTCGCGGGGACGGTGGTCGCGAACTTTTGGGTGACACGCTCAAAGAACGGGGCGCCGAAGTTGAATACGTTACTTGTTATCGCCGCCGCAAACCCTCACAATCCCCCGAAGTCTTGTTAACTTGCAAACCCGATGCCATTACAATAAGCAGTAGCGAAGCTTTGGGATATCTTTGGGACATGCTCGATGATTCCGGCCGCAAGCAAGTTTTATCCATGGCCTTATTCGTGCCACACTCACGGATAGCGGATAAAGCACGTCAACAAGGTTGGCAAGAAGTTATTCAAACCGAAGGGGGAGATGACGGAATCCTCTCCGGTTTGGTAACATGGTCGAAAGCAAGGCATTAACCCGGAACCATTCTATGAGCGAGCAACCCGATTCCCTCCCAAAATCTGCCCCAGAAAATGCCGAATCTGGAGCAGTCCCTTCACAGACAATTTCAAGCGCACCGGGCCGCAATCCGTTGGTAAGTTTCTTCTCGCGTCTAAACCTTACCCAATTGACGCTTGCTGTTCTGGTACTAATTTTTTTGTGGCAATGGATTGATGAGCATTACCAGATCAATCAGGTTCAACAAGAGTTAGCCAAACGGTTAACCGAAATGGATGGTGAGAATAAAGCCAATCAAACATTACTAACCCAAAATCAGGAGGTTGTGCGCGAGCTGGGTGGAAAATTAAGTCTGCTCGAAAGCAAATACGCTGACTCTCAAAATCAGCGTGCCGCTCTGGAAACACTGTATCAGGAAATGTCAAGCAGCCGCGACCAGACCGCACTGGCCGATGTCGAACAAATGCTTATGATTGCAGGCCAGCAACTTCAGCTCTCCGCCAATATCAAGGCCGCGTTGATTGCCATGCAGCAAGCCGATAACCGCTTGCAGCGTTTGGATCGCCCTGCACTGAACGGGCTGCGCAAATCGATCAATCACGACATCGACAAACTCCGCGCGTTGCCCAACATCGATGTGGCAGGAATAAATTTGCGCATTGATAATTTGGTAGCCTCCATCGACACGCTGCCGTTATCGCAGGACATACGCAAGCAAGTTGAGCAAGCTGTCCCTGCTGCTGTTAAAGAAGAAAATGTCTGGGCAAAATTCTGGCGCGAATTATGGCAGGAGGCAAAGCAACTCGTGCGCATCGAAAATACGGAAAAACATGAACTGCCTTTATTGTCCCCGACGCAAACTTTCTTCCTGCGGGAAAATCTAAAAATCAGATTACTTTCCGCCCGTCTTTCCCTGCTATCGCACGATGAGGCAAGTTTCAAGCGTGATTTAAAATCAGCACAAGAGTGGATTTCGCTTTACTTTGATACCCGATCTAACGACGGCTCACAGGCGCTGCTCTCACTCCAAAAGCTGGAAGCTTCAAATATCAATATTGACTTGCCCGACATCACCGGTAGCCTTGAGGCCGTACGCAATTTCCGTATCTCACTTGAAAAGGGTGCCCGATGAAATTTGTCCTCTGGTTGCTTGCCCTGTTTGCTGTTGCAGTTGCAATGACGTTGGCAGCCCACAACCCGGGGTATGTGCAACTGGTTTATCCGCCTTATAAGGTCGAGATGTCTCTCACGCTGTTTGTGCTGTCGTTGCTGGTTATATTTGTGCTTGGCTACTTTGCTGTGCGGCTTCTTATTGCTGCCGTAAACCTGCCCGAATATGTGCGCGCTTTTCGCGAAGACCGCGCACAAAGCAAAGGTCGTTCTGCCATGATGGAATCGCTTGTTGCCTTTTTTGAAGGTCGCTACGCCGCGGCTGAAAATGCCGCTGTACGCGCAATGGAAATGGGCGAAAAATCAGGGTTGAACCCCATCGTTGCCGCACGTGCAGCTCATGAATTGCGCGAATTTGACAAGCGGGATGCTTATCTCGCTGATGCCGAAAGCAAGACCGTCGGCGAATCAACGATGCGTCTCATGGCCAAAACCGAGTTTCAACTTGATCAGAAACAGCCTCAGTCTGCGCTGGGTTCGTTGAAGGAGTTGAATGATGTCAGCAGACGCAAACATGTTGGCGCGCTGACACTGGAACTCAAAGCACAGCAACAGGCCGGCAACTGGGATGCTGTAATCGACGTATCAACCCAACTCGAAAAGCGCAAAGCGATCGACACCACATTGTCAATGCAGTTGCGTCAACGCGCCTGGTTGGAAAAGCTGCGCACTCAAGCTCATGATATCGAATCTATGCGCGAACTCTGGAAAGCCATTCCGGGAGAATTCAAGTCCCGACCGAAGATAGCTGCAATGGCTGCGCAAACATTCCTAAAAATGCAGGACTCCGCCTCGGCTGGCAAGTTGCTGGTTGAAAGCTTGAATGCACAATGGGATAGCGACCTTATTACTTTGTATGGCGACTGTCTTGCCGATAATGTTACTGCACAAATAGATCAGGCAGAACGCTGGTTACAAACCCATACTGATGATGCCGGACTATTGCTAACTCTAGGAAAGTTATGCCTGCAGCAAAAGCTGTGGGGCAAAGCGCAAAGCTATCTGGATGCAAGTATCAGCCTCCATCCAAGTCAGGCTGCCTATAATTCATTGGGAAAGCTTGCCGAGAAGTTGGGTAAAAAAGAAGACGCTTTTAATTACTACCATCTCGCGATGGAGCTTGAAAGCATCAAGTAACACAAGTTGCAGCCTGCTGCGTTAGTCTCGTACTGCCATCGGCCAGTTGCTTGGATATACCCTTTCCCTATACCCGCAACTTCCTTGGAAGGAAGTAACCATCTCCTCCCGTAGCATCCGAATCAATAGCCTTGGCTATTATTGATTCTCCCTCTCCTCCGTTTCCCTCCTTATGTTCTTCAGCGCACGGAACTAAGTGCGCTGATACCCCATTGTCATTCAGGAATAACAGATTGCCTTGATTCGTTTGGTTCTCTTAAACAGGGGAATCGCATTCATTAGGGATTTGCCAAGCATGCAGAATCTGGCGCCAGTATGGTGTTAGTTGATTACAGATGCTTGTCTGATTTAGATATTTAAGGAGAAACAAAATGAAGATATTTGAGAGCATCACGCAGCCGCTAAAGTTGTTTCTGGCCTTTCTGCTGGTCATTTTTGTGGCAGGTTGTCTTGGAAGTAGTAGTGGCTCCGGCACGGCAATAACAACGGTTAGCACTACGGCACCCACAATTAGCTCCGTCTATCCTGTAAGCGTAGCTACCGGGGTTGTGCTTAATACGACCCTCAATGCTACCTTTAGTGAATCCATGAATCCTTTGTCGATCACTTCAGCGACGTTTACGTTAGTGCAGGGAACAACACCCGTTTCAGGTTCTGTCAATTATTCGGGCACCACTGCAACCTTTTACCCAACTAGCAATCTTATAGCCAGCACTGTTTATACCGCTTCGATTACTACCGGAGTTACGGATACGTTTGGCAATGCCTTAGCTGTCACGAAAACATGGAGCTTTACAACTGGCACCACGGCAGACTTAGTTGCACCCACTGTGCTTTCTACAGTTCCAACTAATGCAGCCACCGGTGTTGCACTCAACTCGAGTGTAAATGCTATCTTTAGTAAGCCTATCGATTCTTTGACGATATCTTCTTCGACTTTTACAGTAAAGCAAGGAACAACTTCAGTTGCCGGTACCGTAAACTACTCGGGTACAACTGCCGTTTTCAAACCAAGCAGTAATCTTGCGGCCAACACGACTTACACCGCAACGATTTCAACGGGAGTGAAGGATTTGGCTGGCAATGCTTTGGCTAGTAACGACTCTTGGAGTTTTAATACCGGTACGACGTTAGCGGTAGGCCCGGCACCGGTCAATCTTGGAACCGCAGGTACCTATGCAGTCTTGGCGGAAACATTGATCTCAGCCACGCCAACCGCGGGTACTGCAATCACTGGAAATGTTGGAATCAGTCCTGCTGCAGCAACTTACATCCAAGGGTTTTCATTAACTCTGGATCCAACAGGTTGTTTTTCAACTCCAACGCCATCAACACTGGTAACAGGGAAGCTCTACGCAGCAGACTACAATACTAACGGTTGCCCGACACCGGCTAATTTGACTACAGCCATAGGGGACATGTTGATTGCGTACAATGATGCTGCCGGGAGAACATCGCCAGATTATACAGAGCTGGGTGCAGGTAATATTAGCGGATTGATCCTTGCTCCAGGCCTATATAAATGGGGAACAGATGTTGTCGTAAATTCGAATGTCACTCTCAACGGCGGCCCGAATGATGTTTGGATATTCCAGATTGCCGGGAATCTTACTGTGGCCTCCGCAACAAGTGTATTGCTGACAGGTGGCGCTCTACCCAAGAACATCTTCTGGCAAGTCGCTGGCGGTGTTGGTGTGGCACTTGGAACGACATCGCATTTTGAGGGCATAATACTTGCTGCTAAAGCGATCACACTGAAAACCAATGCATCAGGAAACGGAAGGCTGTTAGCTCAGACTGCGGTTACTCTGGATGCCGATGTAGTTACGCAACCTGCTCCATAAGTTATTTAGTCTGTTACAAACAAAAGGCCGTCAAGTGACGGCCTTTTGTTTAATTGGTCGCGTCATTCTTGACCTTAGCTTTTTGGTACAAATGTAAACGCATCGGAGAAAAATTCTTCATTTGGCAAGCGTCTCTTTCCTGTCAGATCCCCGTGCGCAGCGCCGACCACAACCGGTGCTCCGCATGCATACACCTGGTACCCGGAAAGATCGTCGTAATCGTCGACTACTGCCTGATGCACAAATCCAGTCCGCCCTGACCATGTTTCATCCGAGACAACAGGGGTAAATTTTATGCCATGACTTTCCCACTTTTTGATCTCATCCAACATATAGAAATCGGCTTGCTTGCGTACTCCCCAATAAAAATGCATGGGACGTTTCAAGCCAATATATATAGCGTGTTCAATAATGGCTTTGACGGGTGCGAAGCCTGTTCCGCTGGCAATGAAAATTATTGGCTTGGTTGAATCTTCCCTGAGGAAGAAAGTCCCGAGAGGCCCTTTAATACGCAGGATATCGCGTTCCTTCATTTCATTGAATACGTGATTGGTAAAAGTGCCACCGGCGATATTGCGAACATGCAATTGCAGAAACTCGTCGTCGTGTGGCGCATTGGCCAATGAAAAACTGCGCGGCTTGCCTTCTTTTTGCAAAATATCGATATATTGGCCTGCCACAAATTGCAAATACTCATTGGTAGGTAGCTTTAAATACAACACCATTACATCGTCGGCGACTTTCTCCATTTTTTGCACGCGACACGGCAAAGTCTTTACTTGAACTTCACTTCCGGTGACGACTTCCTGACTTTCGATGACAAGATCAGACTTGGGTTTAGCCCGGCAAAATAACGCCAACCCAGCCGTTTTTTCCTCTTCAGTTAAGGCGTAGCCCTGATAGTCTCCATAATCAACAGAACCGCTCAAGATTTTCCCTTTGCACACTCCGCAAGCGCCATTGCGGCAGCTATGCGGCAAGGTATAACCATGCGCTAACGCCCCATCGAGAATAGTTTCTTCTCCCTTGATCTCAAAACTATGATTGCTGGGAAGTATAGTTGTTTTGAAAGTCATGTTGTTTGGCCAATTTCACGAAAAGCGGGATTTTAACGCATAATCGATATATGAAAAGTATTCTCATTGTAGGGTGCGGTGATATTGCGTCGCGTGTAGCACCGCTTTTGCTTCCTCACTATCGACTATTCGGTTTAGTGCGGACTTCTGCGCACTTCATTAAATTGCGACCTTCCCGCATTACTCCCATCGTTGGTGATCTTGACGCTCGATCCAGCTTAACTCGCATTCGCGGATTAGCGGATATTGTCCTTCACTTTGCCCCTCCTCCTAATTCTGGTGAAATTGATAGCCGCACACGAAATCTGCTTGCTGCGTTATCTCGGGGTAAGCTTCCCGGAAAATTAATCTATATCAGCACCAGCGGGATATATGGTGATTGCCACGGTGCCCGGGTAGATGAAGCTACGCCGCCAAAACCACAGTCGCTTCGGGCGTTACGAAGACTGGACGCCGAAACTCGAATTCGTATTTGGGCGGGCCGCAATGAAGTAAATGCCAACATACTGCGCGCGCCCGGAATTTATGCCGATAATCGTTTGCCATTGGAACGTTTACGCGCAGGCAGTCCGGCAATCATCGCGGCAGAAGACAGCTACACCAACCATATTCATGCCGATGACCTTGCTCGCATTGTCGTCGCCGCATTGCGTCATGGCAAACCTAACCGCGTTTACAACGCCAGCGATGACAGTGACTTAATGATGGGGGATTACTTTGATGCAGTAGCGGATAAATATCTATTGCCAAGACCACCACGCTTGCCGCGCGATCAGGTCAGGCGTTCTGTGTCCCCATCCCTGTGGTCGTTCATGAATGAATCGAGGCGATTAACAAACGAGCGAATCCGGAATGAATTGAAGGTTAAACTGCGCTATTCAACAGTTAGCGAAGCATTGACTTCTTTCGCCACGAATAACGCCTGACTTTAAAAAGGAAATGAGAGACCAACACCCATTGTTACATGGCTTTGATTGTAGTCAAGCAAACCTTCGCCGTAACCATTAAAATATTGTAAATGTAGGTCTACATTGTTCCCGCTTGCGCCTTCGGCTGGTTGCAACAGCCATACGGATAATGGTGCGGCGATGTCCAATTGGGTTGAGCGAATTCTTGACATGACATTGACCTTCCATCCGCCGTCTTGAACAAAGCGCAGATTAAGTTCCCTGTAGCCGAGGTAGTCACCAATGTCTGGGTTATCAGTAAGTGATGCCTCATGTATTATTGCCCACCAGCGTATTTGAACGATCAGCCGGTTATCTGCGCCCAAATCAAATTGCATCCCGGGTTCAATATAGACCCTATTCCAACTCCGCTCGCTAGGGTTCGTCTGTCCGATTGATTGATGCACCGCACCAAAATTTAGAATACTGGAGTCATTGGGTCTTAGGGAATAAATTAACTCGGGCTCGTAATCAATTTCCCTGAATGGCTGCGAAGTAGCTTGATTATAGACTTGCCAGAAAGACAGTTGTGTATAACCCAGCCACAACGTACCGGCCTGTTCGTAATCAGCCAGAATATGTTTTAGGCTAATTTGAAATTTAACTTCTTTGTTTTGAATATCGTAAGGGGTTGTCACTTGGTTTGTCGGGTTAGGACTTGTCGGCAATACATTCGGTTGCGACAAATGTGAAAATGCCATGAAATAATTCTGCTTGTACGCCTTCAGCTCATTGGTAGCGGCCCACTCTTGAGCAAGCCCGCTGCCGCTTGAAGTGTGTGAACCATATGGGCTGCCGGATTGTTTGCGGGTTTTCGACTTGGCTGGCTTGGCTTGTTTTGCTTTATCATCATTCGCACCTGCGAATGATGGTGCACTCCCCAGGCAAAAAATAGCAAAGAACATGCCCAGCAATGGGCATACCGAAGCCAGATTCTTTTTCACCACATTAAATAATCGGACTCTTTTCATTCATTCAATATCGGCCAAAAACTTCCGGCCTGAAGCTTTTCAACACAATATGATTACACCCATCGCACCGCATCTAAAAAATCTGGCCGGTGTTTTCATAAAATCTCCTGCCGTTTATTGTTTCTTGTAGAGTACTATAGCAAAATAAGCAGGCATTCGTAATCATCGGTTTGTAATTTTAAACAGTAACAGCATTGTAGATTTGTATAGCTTCGATCTACGTTTTACACTTTTTCGTCAGTCTAGGGGCAATATTGATAAATGGCAGGGAGTAAACGGCTAACGAAGCATTGTTTACAATTTTTTATCTCCCGATGCTCTCAAGAAATTCCGGGAATATCCCCACTTCGGCTAAAATGTTTTTTTGCTAATACTATTTGAGTTTTTTGATCTTGCTATCTGACTAGTTGTCTTGTAACTCACTGTTTGGTCCGGAATTTGTACAAGTGTAATTTTTATGATTGATAAAACAGCACCGCGCATCACCACACTTAATCATGTATATATGATTATTGCCATGTTCGTTGTGCTTATCATTATCTTAATCACGCTGATTCAAGTGCAAATGAATGTATTGATGGCTGTTAGAGCGTATGTTGGCGCTGAAGGTTTGTGGGCCAAAGCTCAAAAAGACGCAACGCGTAGCATTGAGCACTATGCGTTGACTCATAACGAAGACGATTTCAAATCCTATCTCCGGTATCTGAAAGCGCCACTTGGGGATAAGGCGTCACGCATCGAATTACAGAAGCCCAATCCGAATCTGGATATTGCCCGTCAAGGCTTCCTCAATGGCGGCAATCACCCCGACGATATCGAATACATGATTAATTTGTTTATTCGTTTCGAGCACTTTTCGTTCATGTCCGATGCAATCCGGCATTGGACCATCGCAGATCAACTTATTGAAGAATTAAATGGTGAAGCAAATGAACTTCATGAAAATATAGCCACTGCTTATAAAAATACGAATAGTCTTGGGGCGCTTCTCGTCAGGCTGGATAAGGTCAACCAGCGTTTAACCGAACAGGAAAATCAGTTTTCATCCACTCTTGCGAATGCATCCCGGTGGGCAAGTGACGTTACTCGCTACCTCACATACACATTGGCATTTATTTTTACCTTGCTTGCTGTCAGCATTTCTTGGTTGGCTGTTACCCGCATACGCTCTACAGAAAGCGCATTATTCAAGAGTGAAGATACGCTTCTTTCCATCTTAAATGTGAGTCCGATAGCTGTACGAATCGCAATCAATGGCGGGCGTGAAGTAGTATTTTATAATCGCAGTTATTCTGAATTAATCAAGAATGTCGAAGCAAAAGGAGATGATCCGAAAAAGTATTATGCACGCCCTGCAGATTACGATGAAATATTGGAAGAGCTGGCGAACGGCAAGTCTGTTATTAACCGCCAAATTGAATTATATGTTTATGGCAGCTCAACAATATGGACACTGGCCTCTTATATGCCGATGGCGTATATGGGACAGGCGGCAATACTCGGCTGGTTCTTTGACATTAGCCACATTAAAAAGCACGAGGCTGAACTCAGTCGTGTCGCCCATTACGATTTGCTTACGGGCATTCCAAATCGTGTTTTACTTGCTGATCGCATGCATCAGGCTATCGCTCAAACGTCGCGCGAAAAAAATATGATGGCGGTCTGCTATCTTGATCTTGACGGCTTCAAGCCTATTAACGACACGCTGGGGCACGATGCAGGTGACCAAGTTTTGGTCGAAGTCGCTTCTCGCATCAACACCGCCATTCGCGGCGGTGATACCAGTGCCCGGCTGGGCGGTGATGAGTTCGTGATATTGCTGTTGGGGCTTGAAAAGGGAGAAGAATGTGTAGCGACGCTTGAACGCTTGCTCGCGGTAATTTCCCTGCCCATTACATTTAATAATAAATCTATTTCTGTGAGCGCGAGTATTGGCGTAAGTATCTATCCCATGGATGATGAAGATCCTGACATCTTGATGCGTCATGCTGATCAGGCTATGTATATCGCCAAGCAAACGGGTAAAAATCGCTTTCATATTTACGATCCGGCCTTGGATCGTCGTTCTCGCGATCAACATGAATTCTTAAAGAGCATTCGTTTTGCATTAGAACATAACCAATTCGAGCTCTACTTTCAGCCAAAAATTAGCATGCACAGCAACGAATTGGTTGGTGCCGAAGCACTGATCCGTTGGCGACACCCGGAACGCGGCATTCTTCCACCGTCAGAATTTTTGCGATACATTGAAAATACTGAACTTGATGTTGAAATTGGTCAATGGGTTACTGCAAATGCACTTGCACAGCTTGATCAATGGCTAAAAGCAGGTTTGGACATCGAAGTCAGCATCAACATATCCGGCTATCATTTGGAGTCTCCCGGCTTTGTGGAAAAACTGCAGCAACAGCTTGCCGTTTACCCCGAGTTACCCTCGGGCAAACTGCAAATCGAGGTTCTGGAAACCGTCGCACTCAATGACATCTCCATTGTTCGGGAAATAATCGAATCCAGCCGAAAAATAGGCATTGGATTTGCCCTGGATGATTTTGGTACTGGCTACTCTTCACTTTCTTATCTAAGCGCGCTACCGGTAGATGTCCTAAAAATCGACCAGTCCTTCGTGCGTGACATGCTGGAGGACAAGGGTGACATGGCTATCGTACAAGGCATTATTGCTTTAGCTCGGGCATTTGAGCGGAAAATCGTAGCTGAAGGAATTGAAACCAGGGGTCAATATCAGGCATTGCTCGACATGGGCTGTGAAGTCGGACAGGGCTATTGGATTGCCCGTCCAATGCCCGCAAATAATTTGATTGCTTGGCGCAACGAACGATTAACCAAGAACAACTTAACTTGATCGCTATATAGTTATTCCGGGAATTCGTTCAAACAACAATTCGTGCGCCCAGTCCGCTCTTAATTACTCCAGCTTGCTAATTTTAACCAATTCCGCCAGCTTGTTTTTTGCCATCCCGTTTGCGAGAACTTCGGCAGCTTTCTTTATTCCGTCAGCAAGCGAACCGGCAAGTCCGGCCACATAGATCGCTGCACCAGCATTGAGCAGCACAATATCTCGTGCAGTTCCTGAACGGTTGTCGAGCACACCCAGCAACATTTCCTTTGCCTCTTCGACATTGCCTACACGGATAGAATCCAAAGTCGCCGATTGGAAACCAAACTCTTCCGGCGTAATGGAATATTCATTCACTTGACCGTTTATTAACTCAGCGATGTGCGACGGCCCGCTAATCGTAATTTCATCCAAGCCATCGCTCCCATTCACCACCAGCACATGGTTGCTGCCAAGCCGCTGCAAAACCCGGGCCTGAATACCAACAAGATCAGGGTGGAACACCCCCAATACCTGATTATTTGCGCCAGCCGGATTGGTTAATGGCCCAAGCACGTTAAACATTGTGCGAACGCCCAGCTCGCGTCGTACCGGTGCTGCATATTTCATCGCGCCGTGAAAGTTGGGGGCAAACATGAAGCCGATACCTATCTGGTCGACGCTGCGTCCTACTTGCTGAGGCGTTAAGTTAAGGTTGACACCCAGCGCCTCCAGTACGTCGGCAGAGCCACAGCTTGATGACACTGAACGCCCTCCATGCTTGGCTACCCTTGCACCCGCCGCAGCGGCAACCAAGGCGCTTGCTGTCGATATATTGAAGGTTTGTGCTGCATCACCACCCGTACCGCAAGTGTCCACCAAATGTTCGCGTTGAGTTACCGGCACCTTGGTGGCAAATTCCCGCATCACAAATGCCGCTGCGGAAATTTCACCTATGGTTTCCTTTTTTACGCGCAGGCCGATCAATATCGCCGCAATCATCGTGGGTGCAACTTCGCCACTCATGATCTGCCGCATCAACGACAACATCTCATCGTAAAAAATCTCGCGCTGCTCAATCAGACGGACCAATGCTTGTTGCGGGGTAATCATAATTATCGCTTCCCTTCAAGAAAGTTTTTCAGCATGTCATGCCCGTGTTCTGTGAGAATAGACTCTGGGTGAAATTGCACCCCCTGAACCGCCAGAGTCTTATGCCGCACACCCATGATCTCACCGTCATCAGTCCACGCGGTGATTTCCAAACAATCGGGCAATGATTCTTTTTCTATCACCAATGAATGGTAGCGCGTGGCAGTGAAGGGATTTGGCAATCCGCTGAACAAATTGTTACCGTGATGATGAATCTGTGAGGTCTTGCCATGCATCAGCGTCTTGGCATGAATAATCTTGCCGCCGAATGCCTGGCCGATACTCTGATGCCCGAGACACACTCCCAGCAGCGGAATTTTGCCGGCAAAGTGTGTAATCGTGGCGACTGAAATGCCCGCCTCGTTCGGCGTACACGGGCCGGGCGAAACAACGATATATTGCGGCTTTAGTTTTTCAATTTGCTCAACCGTAATTTCATCGTTGCGGAAAACCTCAACTTCTGTTCCCAATTCGGCAAAATATTGCACCAGGTTGTAGGTGAAGGAATCGTAGTTGTCTATCATCAGTAGCATGTTCGTTCCTCCTAGCGATGCACTTTGGCATCGAGACCATCCAGAACCATCTCGGCCGCGCGCAATACGGCGCGTGCTTTATTCTGCGTCTCAGTCCATTCGCTATCGGGTACCGAGTCGGCAACGATACCCGCGCCCGCCTGCACGTAGAGCGTGTCGTTTTTTACGACTGCTGTTCGTAACGCGATTGCGACATCCATGTCTCCATTGAAGGCAAGATAACCTACTGCACCCGCATAGATACCGCGCTTGCTGGGTTCCAATTCGTCGATGATTTCCATGGCGCGTACTTTTGCCGCGCCCGATACCGTTCCGGCAGGGAAAGTTGCTTTGAGCACATCCATCGCGCTTAAGCCCGGCTTGAGTTGGGCGTCAACGTTGGAGACGATATGCATTACGTGCGAGTAGCGCTCGATCACCATTTTGTCAGTAAGTTTAACGGTGCCATTTTGGGCGACTCTACCGATGTCATTGCGACCCAGATCGATTAGCATCAGATGTTCGGCTAATTCTTTTGGATCAGCTAATAATTCTTGCGCCAGCTCGACATCCTGTTGCTGTGTTTTGCCACGCGGACGCGTTCCTGCAATAGGACGCACGGTAACGGTATTGCCTTCCAGTCGCGCTAAAATTTCCGGCGAAGAACCAACTACGTGGTGATCCCCCATGTCGTAATAAAAAAGGTAGGGCGATGGATTGATACTGCGCAGGGCGCGATACAAAGACAGCGGCGGCGCGGTAAAAGGTTGTACCATTCGCTGCGACAATACTACTTGCATGATGTCGCCGTCAAAGATGTATTGCTTGGCAATTTCGACTGCATGTTTAAACTCTGCTTCGCCGAATTCCGATTTTGCCTCGTAACTGCGCAGTTGTGATGCATCGGGAATTATTACCGGTTGGCGCAAGCTGCGTTGTAACGCATCAAGCCGCTGACATGCCTTTGTGTACGCGCCCTCTTGAGCCGGATCGGAATATACAATAAAAGTGAGCTTGCCGGAAAGATTGTCGATCACAGCGAGTTGCTCGGTGAGCATGAGCAAAATATCCGGCGTGCCGATGACATCTTTTTTGGTTGTCTTAGCTAAACGCGGCTCGATATAACGCACTGTGTCATAGCCAAAGTATCCGGCCAGTCCACCCGTAAAGCGGGGCAGACCGGATAGAGGTGCAACATTAAATTGCGCCTGATACTCCTCGATGTAATCCAGCGGATTATTGACTTCTTGCACCGTTTCTCCAGCCGGAGTGGTTAGCGTGACTTGCGTTCCCCGCACAGAAATACGCGTCTCGGCAGGCAGGCCGATAAAAGAATAGCGCCCGAAGCGTTCTCCGCCCTGCACAGATTCCAATAAATATGAAAATGACCGGTTTGCCAATTTGAGATAAAGCGAAAGCGGCGTATCAAGGTCGGCAAATGTTTCCACAACGAGCGGAATACGGTTATAACCTCGTGCTGCAAGGGTATTAAATTCTTGTTCAGTTATAGGGTGCAACATGAGATACCTCCTGAATTTCGTAGGTTGGGTTAGCGTTTTTTGCGTAACCCAACGGATGTTTTGGCGCTATGTCGGGTTAAGCAATAATGCCGCTAACCCAAGCTACAAAAAGCATCCGCGCCATCGCCAACTGAGGAGGTTGTTCAATTTCATTTTCAAACACGTTTAATAAGGGTTAAGGCAGCAGGCAGATTGGCGATGACTGCATCCAAATCCAAGCCCTCCACCGGTTTGCCGTGATTATATCCGTATGGGACGCAAAATACCGGACAGCCTGCAGCGCGTGCTGCAACTGCATCGTTGAGCGAATCGCCAATTACCAGCAACTGTTCGAGCGGCACAGAAAAAAATTTGGCCGCATGGAATAGCGGCAGAGGATGCGGTTTTTTCTCCGGCAGCGAATCCCCCGATAGCACGATTTCAAAATATTGTGCGAGTCCAATACCTTTCAGCAGCGGCTCTGTAAAACGTGCCAGTTTATTGGTAATGCAACCCAATCGAAATCCTGCGGCCTTCATTTGATCCAATCCTTGCACCACACCGTCAAAAGTCTTGCTTTGCATTAATAACTCCGAATAGTGCTTATCGAAAATCGGTAACGCTTTGGCATACAACGCACCATCCGGCTCTGCATACATATCCCCCGTCAGAGCGCGTTTGACCAGCCATGAAATACCGTTGCCGACGTAACTGATCAACAGCTCTTGGGAGACTGCAGGAAATGCCAACTCGCGCAACATACGGTTGGCGGACTCTGTCAACTCTGGAGCGGTATGCAACAGCGTGCCATCGAGATCCAGCATGATTGCTTTGATGGGGAGTGGAAACTGGCTAAATTTTTGTGGCATTTTCTTGATGCGTTAATAATTACTTATTTCTTTTCCTCTGCCGCAGGAGCTGGTTTTGCAGCGCTCACAGAACTTGCCGAAGTTGCCAGCAACTCGCCATTCGGGCCAAGCTCAATCACTCGTGCTTTAATATCTTTATCCGCATTTTTCCAGCCAAACAGAATTTGTGAAGGGCTTTGGGCATCGTTTTCCTTCATGCATATTTCCGGTGGTTTCCTGGAAACACGGCAAGCGTAGCCGATGGCTTGGGCGTCCAGCTCTTTGGGGTCGACAACCGCCGCAATCCCCAGCGCAGACTTGATCTTGTCACAACCGGAAAGCGCCAGAAGGCAGAACACTATCAGAAGTATGCGTGAGGACATCGTGTGTTTCCTTTTCAAGGTGCGACTTTGGCCAATTCCGCGCGTAACTCGCCAATGATGGTGTTGTATTGGTTTTTGTCTTTATCATTGCGCTTGCCAAACACGGCTGACCCGGCGACAAAAGTATCAATACCGGCTTCCGCCACTTCTTTGATGTTCGCCGGACCAACACCGCCGTCAATTTCCAAGCGACAGTTATACTTGCCCGCATCGATCAACTTGCGCACTTGACGCGCCTTATCCAGCACAAAGGGAATAAATTTCTGTCCGCCGAAACCGGGGTTGACCGACATCAACAAAACTATGTCCAACTTGGGTAATGTATATTCCAAAACGTCCAGGGGCGTTGCAGGATTGAATACCAAACCGGCTTTGCAACCGCTTTCTTTGATCAAACCGATAGTGCGATCAATGTGCTCGGAAGCTTCCGGATGGAAAGTAATGTAAGTTGCCCCTGCTTTGGCGAAATCCGGAATGATGCGATCAACGGGTTTCACCATCAGATGCACGTCGATCGGCGCCGTCACGCCATGCTTGCGCAACGCTTCACAAACCAGCGGACCTATGGTCAGATTGGGCACATAGTGGTTGTCCATCACGTCAAAGTGTACGATGTCTGCACCCGAGGCAAGCACGTTATCAACTTCTTCGCCGAGCCTGGCAAAATTGGCTGAAAGAATCGAGGGAGCGATCTGGTAATCCATGAATTGATCCTTGGTCGTTTGGTATTTGGATGCTTATTCTAACCGAAAAACCATGTTGCGCTTGTCACGGCACGGAAAATACGGTGAAATGCGATGATGGAAAATCTAACACACTATCGAATTCAAGTAACTGTACGCGTCAGGTATTTATTGGAACAGTCTGATGAGGCCGAAAACCGCTTCGTTTTTGCCTATACCATCAAGGTCAGCAACGAAGGCGAACAGGCTGTCAAATTATTAGCCCGTCACTGGATTATCACGGATGCAAACCAGCATGTGCAGGCAGTTAACGGCAAAGGCGTGGTTGGCGAACAACCCGTCATCAACCCGGGGCAAAGCTTCGAATATACCAGCGGTACGGTACTCGCAACCCAGGTCGGCACGATGTCCGGAAGCTACCAAATGGCGCTGGATGACGGCACCGAGTTTGCTGTTCCAGTACCTCAGTTTGTCCTGAGTGTTCCCCGCGTATTGCACTAGATACTTTGTTTCTTCAGCGCCAAAAACCATAAGGGTCGGACATGAATTTGAACAAAAGCGCTTGGCCGATATTTTTTGCCGTCATTCTGCTTGCTGCCTGCCAAACAAGAATTGCACCACCGCCTCCCCGAGTCGAAACTCCGCCCGTCGTTGTACCAACTTTTATGCTTAGCCCATGGGCAAAGCTTCCGGACTGGTCATTGCTGGACCTAACCCCTTCCTGGCACGCTTTGCAGCAAAGCTGTCGCGCGTTTCGATTCAAAACCAAATGGCAAGCGGTTTGTGCAGCAGCAGCGCAAGTGGATGAAGCCGACTCTGCCGCACAGCGTGCCTTCTACGAAGCCTGGTTCACCCCCTACCAAATTTTCAATCCGGATGGCAGTGATCACGGTTTAATCACCGGATATTACGAACCTTTGCTTAAAGGAAGCCGCCATATGAGTGAACGCTTCCGTTATCCCATCTATGCACCCCCGGATGATTTGCTGGACGTTGATCTGAGCGACGCCTACCCTCAGCTCAAGGGTTTGCGTTTACGGGGTCGGCTGGCGGGAAATAAAGTTGTGCCTTATTTCAATCGTGCCGAAATTGATGCTGGCGCTTCAACGCTGCAAGGCCACGAAATATTTTGGGTAGAAAATGCTGTTGATTTATTTTTTCTTCAAATTCAAGGTTCCGGACGTATCGAGTTGGAAGATGGACGGCGCGTTAAAATCGGCTACGCTGAGCAAAATGGTTATCCCTATGCCTCTGTCGGGAAAATATTAATTGACATGGGTGAACTCAAGCCGGAAAACGCTTCGATGCAATCCATCAAGAATTGGGCAGACGCAAACCCCGAGCGCCTGTTTGCGCTGCTGGGACAAAATCCAAGTTATATATTCTTTCGGGAATTGCCGGACACGCTCTCTGCGCCATTGGGTGCAATGGGTGTGCCGCTGACCAACGAATACAGCCTTGCTGTTGATCCGCGCACCATTCCGCTTGGCGTACCCGTATTTCTTTCCACCACCATGCCAAACAGTGCCGAGCCGCTCAATCGATTAATGTACGCACAAGATACCGGTGGCGCCATTAAAGGTGCTGTGCGCGCCGATTTTTTCTGGGGTTTTGGGGAGTTGGCAGGAATACGCGCGGGAAGCATGAAACAGTCAGGTCGTATGTGGGTATTGTTTCCCAAGGGTATGGAACCGACGTTGAATTGAGATGCCATTCCAATCTAAGCGGTTTCGGTTAAAATAACCGCATTCATGCAATGGTTAAAAAATTCCAACCAAATGCGGTATTCTGCAAAGCAGTGCATTTCGACTAACTCAGGATAAGATATTCAGCAGCTTTAGCCGTGTAAATATTCCATTAACCACATTTAATTTTAGAATGATGAGAAATCATAAACTGCATAAATTATTCAACCATCTGGCTACCATCTGCTTAATCACTCTATCACTTCAAGTATATGCAAAACCAGAAGATGCCACTCAATCGGCCAAAGAGAAGGTAATACTTTTGCCCTTGGTGGTTTCAGAGGACACTCAGAGTATGTTAAGCCAGATGCAGGCTGCTGTCGTTCAGGGCTTGGAACAAAAGTACTTTGTGTATTCCGGCGAGCGAGTTTTGCAGGAATTGAAAAAGGCCGCCGACAAAGAAAATCACGCGGCGAAACAAGACTGCGATGAAACCCGCTGCCTGCAAGACATTGCTACAGCATTTCAAACTGAAAATGTAGCCGTGGTTCACATCAGCAAAGTCGAAGGGGGTTATCTTCTGTCTCTGAGCATCAAAGGCGTCATCAGCAATGAAGCCGTATTCGACAACTCTTTGCCTTGCGAAGGTTGTTCCGTCTTTAAAGTGATAGATAAACTTAAAGATCTGAGTGGCACAGCGGCTGATATAGATCGTCAACTTCGTGAAGCTGAAATCGCACAAAAGGCCAATGAAGGAAAACTGAAAGCCGAGCAGATTAAGCAAGCTGAATTGACCGCTGAACAACGGCAAAAAGAAATTGAAAGTGCAGAATATCAGCAGATGCTGGCTTCGCAAGCTGATGATGCTAAACGAGTGGCGGATTTGAAAGTTCAAGCTGAGGCTCGGCATAAAAGTATCTCGGTCAAACAAGCCGGAAAATTCCCAACCGTGCTATCAGCCGTTACAGAAATTAAACGATTAAATGACCGCATTGAAACGATAGAAGCCGGTTATGAAAAACAACTTACCGAAACGATTAATAAAATCAATCGACGGTATGCCGCACAACTTGATACCTTGAATAAAGCAAAGAAAAGTGAATTTGAAACAGACGCAGATTTCAAAGCCGATCAGGACAAAAAGCGTACAAATCTTCAGACTCAAAAAAATGTTGAGCTAGCAAATATCCCCACACTATCGTCACTGGCATCGGCAGAAACCACTCCGTTGCATGAGAGCATCAACGAACTTGCTGAAAGAGAATACGGCGTGGGGATGGAAAGTCTTACGGTTGAAATCGGGACGTACGATGCAAATACGCAACAATTCCCCGTCACCATAAACACTAAGACACCTGCTTTCAAATTGGCAATATCAGGGAAAATCAATATCTCCAAAGCTGTGGCTAAATCTTTTAAGCAACAATGGCAAGCAGGTTTGCTGCGCGCGGAGGCGAAAACCAAACCAAGTGGTGAAGCCTATGACTTGGTTTTATTGAACGACGCGGACAATGTACGTCGGACAAATGAGAGTGGTATGTTTCTGACCGATGCAGAGAAAGAGTCGGCACGGCTTGCGAAAATTGCACAAGAAGAAGCTGAAAAAAAACGACGCGAGGAATGGGTCCGCAATGCACCTCAACGTGAAGCTGAAGCAAAGAAAAGAAAGGAAGATGAAAAAGAAAAAAAACTTGATAAGGTTTCATTCTTCATGGCGACAAAAGAGGGGCTTCATCCGAAAAACGTCCCTGATAATTATATTTTTGGTGTTTCAGGTTACTACACAATTTGGTACACAACCGCTTTACCTGTTTCATTGCTAGTAGATATTATATCGGCACCAACTAAAACTTCTGAAATTGTTAAAATTGAAACAGAGGCAGCCCTTCACCCATCTACTTGGGCGAAGCCCGATTCTATGATTGCACGAGCATCGCGCCAGTTTAAAGAAGTTAGCTTCACTACTGGGAATGTGCCATTGGCTGTTGCGACTGAATGAACAAGCTTGCGGTCTTACTGATCGCAACGCTGTTGCTGGGCTGCACCTCGCCTACCAAACGAGTTGTGGCGGCAGCAGCCGTGCCGGTTACACCGCAAAGTTTGCAGCAATTGCAAGTGGCTTTGCGAAATGCGCCAATACATCTCCAGCAAGCCGTTTCCCAAGCTGGATCAGAAAGGTTGCGCTCGTCTAATTCGGCTGGTGCAATAAATGCAACGAGTACGGCAAATTCATCTGCGCTACTCATGGACATATTGACGCATACCCGCGATGCAGTTTTGTTGCCGGATGCCGCGTTTGAAAAACTGCACAAAGTTGTATCAGGTAACAATCCTCCGCTGGATGAGTCGTATTCGGCAGCCTTGGCAGCTTATTTAACGCAATCAGATTTCGCTTGCCAGCAACCAATGTATGCCACATATTTTCAGCATCGCTATGCCGCAGATGAGGTGGTTAGCACTTGTAGCGCACAAGTTCCTTTTTCAGTACTCACTCAATATGAGGGAGCAAAAACTGTTTGGATATATCCCAAACGCGTGAAGTCTATTCATCTGCTATTCGCCAGTAAAAGTGCAAGTATGGCCTCCCGTTTCGGGCACGTTGCTTTGCGTCTGGTTGTTTGTCCGGATGGTAAAACAGCTTCCGAAGATTGCGATACTAATCTTTGTCATGCCGTTAGCGGCATGACAAAGATAATGCCGACTCCCGGATTATGCCGCGTCATTAGCATTGGTTCTTCTCTGCAGTGCCTATTATGATTGCTGAGTCGGCATAATCCGTATGATTTCTCCAAGCTGGCAATCACGCCGGCCAAGGAGAAATCACATGATCACGACAGACACAATCAAAGATGGTGTAGCTGAAGCACTGCTACTCCGTCACATTGAAGCATTTCTCGAACAACTGCGGACAGCGAGATACGCTGAAGAAACGCTTCGCAAAAAACGATGGGTGTTGACGGCCTTCGCGCGATGGATGAAGGACCAGAACATAACCTTGCCTAACCTTGATGAATCCGTTATTGCCGAGTTCGTGAAGCGCTTAATTGGCTCACCAGCGGCCCGTGTTCAGTTCGAACTTGCGGTATTGCGGCAGTTACTTGCATATCTGCGCTGTCAGGCCGAAGTTCCGTTGGAGGCACCGAGCGACGAGTCTGCGATTCACCTCATCAACTGCCGTTACGTGGATTACCTGAGGCAAGATCGTGGCCTTGCGGAGAATTCGGTGCTCGTTTACGCACCTTTCATTCGTGATTTCCTTAATAGCAGGAATGCTGGTGACGGTCATGTATTGCCTGGCACCTTCGACGTCATGACGATTCGAAACCATCTCCTTGCCCGCAGCAATGGTCGGTCAGGCGAGTACATGCGGCTTATGGCGGTGGCACTCAGATCGTTTTGCCATTTCCTCTTTCTACGCGGAGATACGCCTCGCGATCTATCGAATTCGATACCCACGGTCATCAAGTGGCGGCAGTCATCCGTACCAAAATTCCTCACGCCAGAGCAAGAAGAATGTGTTCTCGCATCTACAGACCGATCGACGCCGCGCGGGCGTCGTGACTACGCAATCTTGCTGCTGTTAGCGCGACTCGGCTTGCGCGCGAGCGAAATCGTTTCACTCGAACTTGGTGACATCCGCTGGCGTTCAGGGGAGCTCGTTATCCACGGCAAGGGTCAAATGGTTGAGCATGTGCCACTGCTATCCGATATTGGTGAGGCGCTGGCGATCTATCTTCACGATGATCGTGGCGCAAGCGCATCCCGGCGGGTATTTTTGCGAATGTGGGCGCCGCGAGTTGGCTTGGCGGGACCGGCAGCGATAGGGCATATAGTCCGACTGGCCTTTGCTCATGCAGGATTCCGTCCCGCATGCCGGGGTGCGGCACATCTGTTCCGTCACGGCTTGGCGACGACGATGATTCGTCACGGAGCATCTATGGCGGAGATTGCCGAAGTCTTGCGGCATCGATCACAAGACAGTACTGCGATTTATGCGAAAGTATCTTTCGAGGCACTGCGTGGTGTTGCCCGGGCCTGGCCAACGATGGGAGGTGCATGATGAGTACGATCCGCGACTCACTGATCCAGTACGTGGCCGTTCGCCGTACCCTTGGGGCGAAATTCTATGAACCGGCATTGGCACTTGATCACTTTGTAGACTTGCTCGAACGCGAGGGAGCCGAGTTCGTTACAATCGATCTGGCCCTGCGCTGGGCAATGGAACCCAAACTTGCCCAACGTGCCACATGGGGACGGCGCCTCTCACAAGTGCGGGGATTTGCTGCGTGGCTCAGTGCCACTGATATTCGGAACGAGGTTCCGCCAAAGCGACTCCTGAATGCGCGTCGCCGGCGCAATTCGCCGCATATCTATACTGACCAAGAAATTGACCTACTCATGACCCAAGCCGCCCGACTGCATTCGCGGTCAGGAATGCGGGCATTGACCTATTCGACGCTTATCGGGCTTCTGGTCGCGACCGGCCTCAGGCCAAGTGAGGCCATTGGACTCGACCGGTCTGATGTAGACCTTGTGAACGGAATACTATCAATCCGGGAATCTAAGTTCGGGAAATCGCGCTTTGTTCCGATTGAAGAGTCGACTCGTGCTGCACTTGAGCACTATACACAATGTCGTGACCGGATCTGCCAGCTTCGGTTAAGTGATGCGTTTCTCATTGGCGAGCGCGGTACGAGGTTGAATGGTTGCTCTGCCCGTAGCATGTTTGCAAGAATTTCCCGCGCGGTCGGCCTGCGTGCACCAACAGAGCACGGGCGAAATGGTCACGGGCCGCGCCTCCAGGACTTCAGGCATAGCTTTGCGACAGGCAGACTTGTCGAATGGTATCGCGCCGGGCTGGACGTTACACTGGAACTGCCAAAGCTTGCCACCTACCTCGGTCACGTTGATGTCGGCCTCACTTATTGGTACATCGAAGCTGTTCCTGAGCTTCTCCAGTTCGCGGCCAAATATCTTGATAAGGATCAACCGGGAGAACAGCCATGAACGCCACTGTTCTTCCATCTCTCGTCCAACGCTTCTTTACGCAGCGCTTGCTTGAGCAGCAAGGTCTAAGTTCACACACGGTGGCAAGCTATCGCGACACATTCCGTTTGCTGCTGGGTTTCGCTACGCAGCAATTTGGACTTGCGCCTTCCAAATTGCTGATGGAAGAACTCGACGCGTCTTTCATGGAAAAATTCCTTCGGCACCTTGAGCTGGACAGAGGCAATTCTGTGCGGACACGAAACACACGCCTCGCCGCAGTGCATGCCTTCTTTGGTTTCGTCGCAATCAATGAACCGGCACTTGGTCTTCAGTGTCAACGCATTCTTGCAATTCCATCGAAACGCTATGAGCATGGCCCAGTCGAGTTTCTCACCGAAGAAGAGGCTGCTGCCCTTGTGGCAGCCCCTGATTCAAGAACATGGGTCGGCAGCCGGGATCGAGTGCTTCTTCTTGTGGCGGTTCAAACGGGTCTGCGCAATAGCGAACTCACTTCGCTCAGGCGGCAGGACGTTGCGCTCGGCACAGGGGCTCACGTCCGTTGCCTTGGCAAAGGCAGGAAAATGCGATGTACACCGCTAAGACCGGATGTCATAGCAGTCCTGAAGGAATGGTTTGTGCGCCAGCCCGGCGAACCTGGCGACCCACTCTTCCCGAGTTCGCGAGGCGGACATCTCAGCGCTGATGCACTTCAGCGGCTCGTGTCGCGTCATGCGAAAACCGCGTGCCAGACGTGTCCTTCGCTCAAGGAAAAATCCGTGACACCGCACACGCTGAGGCACGCGGCGGCAATGAGTCTATTACGACATGGCATCGATCCGAGTGTAATTGCTCTTTGGCTTGGTCACGAATCGACAGAGACGACTCAAATATACTTGCATGCCGACATTCAACTTAAGGAACGAGCACTGGCCCACGCCAATGCCAATGGTGTCGTGCCAACTCGGTATATGCCTCCCGACCCATTACTGGCCTTCCTCGATGCGCTTTGATAATGCCGACAAATAAGATGACTAAGAACAAGGATCCTCCCTACAGTTGTAGCCCCGCACTTTGGGACGCGGCATAATCCGGGAGTCGGCATTATCTGATGGAGCATGTAGTGCTGGGCTATCGTGCGCACATAGATGAGTTCTCGTTGAATACACTTAAAGCACTCAATGGCGATTACAAGGCATATTTATTTGCCAGCCGATTTATGGATGTGTACGAGGAGTATGCGATAGGAGAGTTTCGGGAGATATATTCAATACCTTTGCGCTTGAGCGACGTGGAGCGTGAAATGATGGTGCGGGCGCTGGCCGATATTCATTGGCGCTACACAGGGGAATACAGTTTCTTTACCAAAAACTGTGCGACGTTATTGCAAAATGCGTTGCGAGTTTCATGGCCTGAATTCGCAGCGAATGAAAATATGAAAAGCAATTTTCTTCGTCCGGATAGCTTTTTCGGGGAAATTAAATCCAGTCCGCTTGCCGATGGAGAAATACTAACTTCCTTGGATAAGGCCGAGCATGATGGCTACTATTTTTCCAGTACAAGGCAATTTTATAACCTTGCCCTGAATGAAGTAAAAGCGGGGATGAAGCAACCGCAATTTAATGATATTGAAAGTTATCTGCAATTTAGTCCAAGCGAGCGGCGCATGGCGAGAGAAAACGATAAGGAATTTTTCGCAAGACTTGTTAACGACCCGCATTTGCTTGAAGCTCAGGTATTGCTGGAAGAATATGCGATACTTCGAGGTGGACGGATGATGATGATTGAGGCGGCAAAGTATATTGAGGAACAAGATTTCTTGGCGAAAGAAGACATTATTCTCGAAAATCTTGATGCCGAACATGCCAATGTATTCAACGAGTGCTTGCTAATGCCAATCAAACAGCACACAAACCCAATTAAGCGATTAAACGGAATTCCAAATAAATCTGAATTGTTAGATACTCCTTCACCGGCATCCACATGCCAATCATTGCAAAGCAGAAAGTTGTTGCAAGAGGCAATTGCCGGTATAAAAAATGCAAAATCTGATCAATGGCGCCGTTTGAATGAAGTTTTTCAGTATTGGGCTGAGAGCATCGAGAATCTAAAACTGCTTAAACATGCAGAATAATTTGATCATTACGCCATTTCATTATTGAGTTGCGTGCACTTCCCTACACAATTAACTTGTCCAAAAATTAATTTAGTGAAGAATTATTATGACGAAAAACTCTAACCCTGTATCAGACCACGATAAACTCCGTATCGACAAATGGCTCTGGGCAGCGCGCTTTTTTAAAACGCGCGCCCTTGCTGTCGGTGCCATTGAGTGTGGCAAGGTGCTGTTGAATGAAGCGCGCATTAAACCGGCAAAGACCGTCGACGTGGGCGACCTCTTGTCCATTCGTCTCGGCCCTTATTTGTTTGAAGTTGAAGTGCTGGGCTTATCGGATAAACGCGGCCCCGCGCCTCAGGCGCAAAAACTGTATCGGGAAACCGAAGCCGGGAAGTTAAAACGTGAAGCTCTCGCGGCAGAAATAAAGGCCCAACCGAAACCGTCTGACCTCAAGGGGCGCCCGACCAAGCGGGACCGGCGTGAAATCGAGCGTTTCAAAGTTGGTGCTTGGTAAATCATAACGTTTAACCGGAAATATCTTTTAACTCCACAGGTCGTCCGAATAACCAACCTTGCCCATAATTGCACCCGAGTTCAAGAAGTTTCGTGCGCACCGCTTCGATCTCGATGCCTTCTGCTACAACGTCCATACCAAGAGTATGCGCGAGCTGAATTGATGAATTCACAATTTCCCTGCTCTGCGCCGAAGCCAACATTGAGCTGGTAAAGTACCGATCCACTTTCAATGTGCCAATTGGATATCGATCCAAGGTTTCCAACGACGAGTGTCCGGTTCCAAAATCATCGATAGCCAACGTGCTGCCCAGTTCCGTCAATTGCAACAGCAATTGCAATGCGATCTCGGGATTATTGATAATGACAGTTTCGGTAAGCTCCAGTTTCAGCTCCGTCGGCGGCATTTTATAGCGGGTGATAATAGATTTAACATCTTCAACAAAGCGCTCTCCAGTCAGTTGCGACGGTGACAGGTTAACGCTGACAAATGGGGTTTCGGTATTTGTTGTTTTGCGTAAAGTTGACCAGTCCCGGCATGCCCTCTCCAATGTCCAAAGCCCTACTTCACGAATTTGTCCGGTCTGCTCTGCCAGCCAAAGAAAATCAAGTGGCGGCATCATGCCTTGAGTTGGATGGCGCCAACGAATTAGTGCTTCGTAACCGGCTACCTGTGTTGTGGCCAGATCGCAGATGGGCTGGTAATGCAATTCAAATTCGTCTTTGCTCAAAGCACGGGTAATATCATTTGCCAGTGTCAATTTATGAGTTGCTTCTCCGCGAATGGAATTACGCTTGGTGGAGATTTCCGCCAATTGTTGTTCTGTTGAATGGGGTTGTGAGTTGCCGCGCTTGTTGCGATAACGATCCAAAACAACCAGCAGCAAATGTCTGACAATGGGATCTGTTTTTTCCAATAGCTCATTTACTAATGCGCGCTGAATAATGATGAGAACGGACTTTTCCAGCGCTTTTGCCGTTGCTGTTCTCGGCTGATGGTCGATTAGCGCGACTTCGCCAAACAATTCTTTTTTGCCGATTTTATTGACGTTCAGTTGTTGACCATCAACCAGCACGCTGATTTCGATCGTGCCCTCTTCGATCAAATACGCGCAATCACCCGCGTCACCTTCTTTAAAGATGATCTCGCCGATATCATATATTTCACGGTTTAGATTATTCAGCATGGACTTGCCCCTGGTTGAACTCAAACTGTTCCAAAGTGTTGCTTGCCAACATTCCACAAAAAATCAACCTGCAGGAAGGCCTAGCTATTTTTCTTGGCGGCCAACTTAATGACCAATCCAGCCCCCAGCAGACTTTGCAACAAATATAAAATACTTGCAAATCCATGCAGCGCCTTGAATTGTGATGCCAAAGCACTTTGCATTACATCCAGCGGGAATGCTTGAGCTTTTAGGTCGGCCATAACTGGCTGAATACCGAATTGTCCTACAAGTACCAAAACCAACATGATCGCCACCAGTAGAAATGAAGCTTGTTTCCAAGCTCTCCGCCCGAGATCATAAATTTGGTACGCCAGCAAATACACTGCACAAGCTATTCCTACATACGCCATCCAAGAAAACATTTTGCCGGCTAACAATCCGGCCAACTGTCTGTCCGGCAATGCGTTAAACAATACGGGCACCGCAACATAACCGATCCCCCAGATGCCTCCGACCCATAGCACCGCGCATATAATGGCGAGGTAATTGGGAAGACTTCGCACCATCATTTGTTATTATCCAGCGCCTTGTTTAGTTCTGCTGCCGGCATATAACCCGGGTTCACAACACCATTGGCAAAAATGAGTGCCGGCGTGCCATTAACCCTAAGCTTTTCTCCCAAGGCCATTACCTTGGCTGTGGGTGTGTCGCACTGTCCGGCGGAAGGCTTAATTCCGTTTAGCATCAAATCATCCCAGGCTTTGACTTTGTCCTCACTGCACCAGATTGCCTGAGCCTTTTGGGCTGAGTCTTCTCCCCCGATATACGTTGCCATGAACAGATACAAAGTAACATCTGTCACGTTTTGCATTTCGTGTTCCAGTTTCTTGCACCAACCACAGTTGGGATCGGTGAAATAGGCCATTTTGCGGCTGCCGTTCCCCTTTACTTTTTTTACCGCCAGTTCCAGCGGTAATTTGCTAAAGTCGACTGCAAACAGGACTTTTGAACGGTCTTCGGTAATATTGCGGCGAGCCTTCAAATCTATCAGGCTGCCTTCTAACAAGTACTGGCCTTTTTCATCCGCATAATAAATTCGATCCTGCGTTACCACTTCGTATAATCCAGTAATAGGAGATTTATTCACTTGTGTGACTTCTCCCAATGTCTTGCTTAAAGTTTCTTTCAGTTTTGCTGCCGGAGTTGTTTCAGTGGCGTGTGCAACTGAAATTGAAAACAGGCACAGTAAAAGTATTCTGAACATCATTAACATCCTTAAGTTAGTTGAGAGCATGGCGTGCCAGCAGTTTCTTCAGCGGCATAAAACGGTTAGTTGCGGAAAGACCAATATTGCGTAGTGTCTTCAACAATGGATTATTGTTGATGAAAAGGTGTTTCAACGCATCCGTGGTGAGTTGCATGGAAAGGATATCTTCGCGGCGGGCATGTTCGTAACTGCGCAGCAAATGAATATCCCCGCAATCACTTTGAATTCCGCGTTGCAGCAATACCGCCGCCAGTTTCCGCGCATCACGGAAACCAAGATTCACTCCTTGCCCGGCCAATGGATGCACGTTGTGTGCGGCATCGCCGACCAATGCCAGCCTGGGCTTGGTGATATGCGCCAGATTTAACACTCGCAACGCAAACGCGGCTGGAGGAGTGATGACCTGCAACTCGCCCAGCACGGATTGCGATGCAAATGAGACTTGCTCGCACAATTCCCCATTTGACATTGCCAGCAATTCGGCGGATTTTTCCGGGCTGACCGACCACACAATCGAAACTCGCTTTCCCGGCAGAGGCAATAACGCCAGTATGCTGTCAGGCTTGAACCATTGGTAAGCAATACCGTGATGTGGCTTGGACGTGCTGAAGTTGGCGACCACACCATGCTGATGGTAGGGCGTTGGCGTCTCTGCCATACCCGCTTGGTGGCGCACCCACGAATCGCGTCCGTCTGCGCCAACAACTAACTTTGCCCTGATTTCACGGCCATCTTCCAGCTTGAGATGAGCCGCCTCAGGATTCCAGGTCAAGGCTTCGCAGCGTGCTGGATTAAGTAACGTAAGGTTTTCCTGCTGTTGCAATCCGTCCCACAGTGCCTGTTGTAACAAACGGCTTTCGAGTATAAAAGTAAGCTCGGCGGCGCCAACCTGATAGGCGCTAAAATCCAGTTCAGCACCCGTGTCGCCAAACACGCGCATTTCTTCCACCTGCTGCACGCGACTCACATCCAGCTTTTGCCATGCACCGCATTGTTGTAAAAATTCTGCATTTCCGGGCGTAACCGCATAAATCCGGCTATCCCAATTGTCAGGCTCAAACGGCAAGGTTGGTGAGGACTGACCCTCCACCAAAGCGAGCTTCAGTGCGCTGGATTTTAAGGCTGCGGCCAAACTGGCTCCTACCAATCCACCACCAATGATGACAACATCGAATTCCACAATATTCAAACCAAGAATAATTTATCGCCATCATAGCATGGGCGGGTTGATTAATTTATAATCACCGCCCCCTTTGGAAACCAACATGCAAATCGGCCCATATCAACTCAAGAATAACCTCATCGTTGCGCCCATGGCGGGCGTGACGGACCGGCCTTTCCGCATGCTATGCAAACGCATGGGAGCGGGCATGGCCGTATCCGAAATGGTGGCATCCAATTCCTTGCTCTACGGTTCCGCTAAAACCAAACGCCGCGCCAACCACGAAGGCGAGGTTAACCCTATTTCCGTCCAGATTGTTGGTGCCGACCCGAAAATGTTGGCTCAGGCTGCTCGCTATAACGTAGATCACGGCGCTCAAATTATTGACATCAATATGGGCTGTCCGGCAAAAAAGATTTGTAATGTCATGGCCGGTTCAGCATTGATGCAAAACGAAAAATTGGTTGCCGAAATTTTGGCAACGGTTGTAGGCGCGGTAGATGTACCGGTTACATTAAAAATTCGCACGGGTTGGGACAAGTCTAATCGCAACGCCGTTAACATCGCCCGCATCGCCGAATCCAGCGGCATACAGGCACTCGCCATTCATGGTCGCACCCGCGCCTGCGCCTACACGGGTGATGCCGAATACGACACTATTCGCACGGTAAAATCTGCCGTTAAAATTCCCATTATTGCCAACGGCGACATCACAACACCGGAAAAAGCGCGCTTCGTATTACAGCATACGGGCGCTGATGCGGTTATGATTGGCCGCGCAGCGCAAGGGCGTCCTTGGCTGTTTCGTGAAATTGCCTATTTTCTCAATAACGGCACCCACTTGCCGTCGCCGCATGTGAACGAAATTCAACAAGTACTTATTGCTCATGTGCATGAGCTGTACAGTTTTTATGGCGAACAATCCGGACTGCGCGTGGCACGCAAACACATCTCCTGGTACACCAAGGGGTTGGCAGGTTCTGCGCATTTCCGGCATCAAATGAATCAACTGGAAACCATCCCAGAACAATTACAAGCTGTAAACGATTTCTTTGAAGGGCTTTTGCAGTCAGGGAATATCCTGCAATATGCCGAGGAACTTGCTGCATGAAAAAAGGGGAAAGTGTCGTGTTAGAAGAAAATGAAATGGCACAATACGTGCGTCAGGCAATCAGTAATTATTTTGCCGACCTTGATGGCGAAGAGCCGTCTTGCGCGGTTTACGACATGGTTATCAATTGCGTCGAAAAACCATTGATCGAAACTGTTTTGTTTCATGCGGGGGGAAATCAGACCCGCGCAGCCGAGCTACTCGGGCTGAATCGCAACACTCTGCGCAAGAAGATTTTGACACACAAGATTAAATCATAAATTGGAACCCATATGTCAACCATTACACAAGCACTAATTAGCGTATCGGACAAATCCGGCGTACTTGAATTCGCCCAGGGTCTGCACCAACTCGGCATAAAAATACTATCCACCGGCGGCACAGCAAAACTATTTGCCGACAACGGCATTCCGGTCACCGAAGTAGCCGACTATACCGGCTTTCCGGAGATGTTAGATGGTCGCGTCAAGACGCTGCAACCCAAAGTTCACGCGGGTATTCTGGCTCGCCGCGATTTGCCCGAGCATGTTGCAACTCTTAAGAAACACAACATTCCGACCATCGATTTGGTGGTGGTTAATTTGTACCCATTCGCCGCAACCATTGCCAAATCCGGTAGCACTCTGGAAGATGCCATTGAGAACATCGACATCGGCGGCCCAACCATGGTGCGTTCTGCCGCCAAAAACCACGCTCATGTTGCAATCGTGACCGACCCAACCGATTACGCCGACGTGCTGGCCGAAATTCAAACCAACAAAGGCGCAGTGAGTGACGCAACCCGTTTCGACTTGGCCAAAAAGGCGTTTTCGCACACCGCCGCCTACGACAGCATGATTAGCAATTACCTTACCGCAATCAATAGCGACGGCTCAAAGAGTGCGTTCCCCACGCAAATAAATTTCAATTTCACCAAAGTGCAAGACATGCGCTACGGTGAAAATCCGCACCAGAACGCCGCATTTTACCGCGACCTCAATCCGGTGGCGGGTGGCATCTCCGACTACACCCAGTTACAAGGCAAAGAACTCAGCTACAACAATATTGGCGATGCCGATGCCGCATGGGAACTGGTCAAGACTTTCGATCAGCCCGCCTGCGTCATTGTCAAACACGCCAACCCATGCGGAGTGGCGATTGCCGATACCGCACTGAATGCCTACAAGCTGGCTTATGCCACCGACACCACTTCCGCATTCGGCGGCATCATCGCCTTCAACCGCGAGTTGGATGCTGAAAGCGCAACGCAGATTACCGCCAACCAATTCGTCGAATTGATCATCGCACCAAGCGCAACCGAAGCAGCGCTTAAAGTCACTGCCGCAAAGCAAAACGTGCGCGTACTCACCGTGCCGCTCTCCAAAGCCCACAACCAGTTCGACTTCAAACGCGTGAGCGGCGGACTGTTGGTACAAACGCCCGATGCGCTGAACGTACAATTATCTCAGCTCAAAGTCGTGACCAAAGCACAACCGAGCAAAGAACAACTGCAAGATTTGTTGTTCGCATGGCGCGTAGCCAAATATGTAAAATCCAACGCCATAGTGTTCTGTAAAGATGGCCACACTCTGGGCGTAGGCGCTGGGCAAATGAGCCGTGTGGACAGCACGCGCATTGCCAGCATCAAGGCGCAGAATGCCGGATTGAGCTTGCTTGATTCAGTCGTATCGTCCGACGCTTTCTTCCCGTTCCGTGATGGAATTGACGTACTGGCACAAGCTGGAGCGAAAGCCGTGATACAACCCGGCGGCTCAATGCGCGATGAGGAAGTAATTAAGGCTGCGGATGAACATGGGTTGGCAATGGTGTTTACGGGCTTCCGTCACTTTAGGCACTAATTCATGAAAATTCTAGTAATTGGTAACGGCGGGCGCGAGCACGCATTGGCATGGCGCTTGGCACAAGGCGCGAAGGTACAAAAAGTGTACGTTGCCCCTGGCAATGCAGGCACTGCATTGGAGGACGGCGTAGAAAATGTCGCCATCACAGCCATTCCCGATCTCATCGAATTTGTTAAGCGCGAACATATAGAGCTTACTGTCGTTGGCCCGGAAGCTCCTCTTGCTGCCGGGGTCGTTGATGCATTTCGTGCTGAAGGACTTAAAATTTTCGGCCCTACAAAAGCTGCCGCACAACTGGAGTCCTCCAAAGATTTTGCCAAGCGTTTTATGACGCGGCATAATATTCCCACTGCTTTTTTCGAAACTTTCAGCGACATCACTGCTGCCAAAGCCTATGTCGAAAAACACGGTGCGCCTATCGTGATCAAAGCTGACGGTTTGGCTGCCGGCAAGGGCGTGGTCGTGGCGACGACTAAACAAGAAGCGTTTGAAGCCATTGACATGATGTTATCAGACAACAAGCTTGGTGATGCCGGAGCGCGAGTGGTCGTTGAAGAATTCCTCGCGGGCGAAGAAGCCAGCTTTATTGTCATGGTTGATGGCAAAAACGTATTGGCCATGGCGACCAGCCAGGATCACAAACGTTTGCTGGATGGCGATAGCGGCCCCAACACTGGAGGCATGGGTGCGTATTCACCCGCACCTGTCGTTACGCCAACTATTCATGCCCGAGTTTTGCGCGAGATCATTCAGCCGGTTGTTCGCGGTATGGAAAGCGAAGGCATTACTTACACTGGGTTTTTGTATGCGGGATTAATGATTGATCCTGATGGCGGAATTAAAGTGTTGGAATTCAATTGCCGCATGGGCGACCCCGAGACGCAACCTATTATGCTTAGGCTCAAAAGCGATTTTGCGAACATCGTTGAGCATGCTATCGACGGCGCGCTTGACAAGGTTGAAGCAGAATGGGATAGGCGCACCGCGCTGGGCGTGGTGATAGCGGCAGCAAATTACCCCGAAACGCCGCGCAAAGGCGATGTCATCACCGGGCTGCCCAAAAAATTGGAAGATGCGCATGTATTCCATGCGGGCACGATGGTGCAAGACGGGAAAGTCGTTACCAATGGCGGACGCGTATTGTGTGTAGTCGCACTGGGTGACATGGTAAAGCACGCGCAGAATCATGCTTACGGAATCGCCGACACAATTCATTTCGATGGCAGTCAGATGCGTCGCGATATCGGTTGGCGTGCCATCGGCAAGAGAAAATAATCAGCCCTTCCTGCTTGCCGTTTGAGGAGGCTCATTTGTACGGTTCCATTCCATCATCCCGACGGCTCGTTGCGCACCTCAAGCGCGGCGGCCTCATTGCCTATCCAACCGAATCTTGCTACGGCTTGGGCTGCGACCCGGACAACCGGCAAGCCGTGCTGCGCTTGCTAAAACTTAAACGACGCGCGCAACACAAAGGGCTTATTCTTATCGCGTCACATTACCACCAAGTCGCGCGCTATCTGCAACCGCTTACTCTGGCCGAACAAGCAAAGTTGCAGAACGCGCAAGATCATGCGGTTACATATTTGATTCCTGCGCGTGATTCCACACCGCGCTGGTTGCGCGGGGAACACAATTCGCTCGCGGTTCGGCTCACCGCGCACCCTCTGTCCAGGCGGCTTTGCCGTAGTGCAGGGAGCGCTTTGGTTTCCACCAGCGCGAACCTTAACGGACAACAGCCCTCTAAAACTTATACCGCATGCCTTCGAATATTCGGAAAAAAAGTATGGGTATTGCGTGGCTCGGTTGGTAAACGTAAGCAACCTTCAACGATACGCTCATGGTTGGATGGTAAAATCATCCGCCAATAATTTATTACCCATCATTCCGGCGAAGGCCGGAATCCAGACCTTTAGAAATTTCTCCGCATAGCGGGGACAAATCTAACGGCGTGTTTGATAAAACCGCTGGATCCCGGCCTTCGCCGGGATGACACAATGACCGGAGAAAAAATGGATAGCGCCGCCGTTAAAAAATATCTGCTGCAATTGCAGGACATGATCGTTACCCGTCTGGAACAAGTGGATGGAAATAAATTTCTGCGCGACAAGTGGGAACGCGCAACCGGCAGCGGAGGAATAGGTAAAGGTGAAGGTATCAGTTGCATCATCGAAGAGGGTAATGTGCTGGAACGAGGTGGCGTTGCGTTCTCGCACGTACAAGGCGACAAGATGCCCGCCTCCGCAACCGCGCATCGGCCCGAATTAGCCGGATGCAGTTGGGAAGCGATGGGCGTATCGCTGGTGATGCATCCGCGCAATCCCTACGCACCAACGTCGCATGCAAACGTTCGTATGTTCATGGCTCACAAACCCGACGGTGAAAAGGTTTTCTGGTTCGGCGGCGGCATGGACTTGACGCCGTATTACGGTTTTGAAGAAGATGCAAAACACTTCCATCAAATTTGCAAAAATTCGCTCGCTCCTTTCGATCCGTCCCTGCACCCGCGCTTTAAAAAATGGTGTGACGAATATTTCTTCCTCAAACATCGCAATGAACCGCGCGGCATCGGTGGCATATTCTTTGATGATTTAAGCATCCCTGATTTTGAAAGTTGTTTCGCAATCCAGCAAAGTGTGGGGGATCACTACCTGTCGGCGTATGTGCCGCTGCTTGAAAAGCGCAAAGATACGCCCTACGGCGAGCGGGAGCGCGATTTTCAACTTTATCGCCGTGGCCGTTATGTTGAATTTAATCTGGTCATTGACCGTGGTACCATCTTTGGTCTGCAATCAAACGGGCGAACAGAATCAATTCTGCTCTCCATGCCGCCGCTGGTGAAATGGCGTTACGACTGGCATCCTGAACAAGGTTCGCCTGAAGCGGAGTTGTACGACAAATATTTAGTGCCCCAGGATTGGGTTTAAATCGACATCCTGAAGCCCACACCTCATGCACAACGCTGATCTGCTCACCCGCTCACGCTCTGCTGTTTGGCACCCCTGCACGCAGATGAAACGGCACGAGACCTTACCGTTGGTACCGATCCGGCGAGGCAGCGGTGTCTGGCTGTATGATTTTGATGACAGACGCTATCTGGATGCGGTAAGTTCGTGGTGGGTAAATCTTTTCGGACACAGTAACCCGCACATCAACGCTGCCATCATTGATCAACTCGGCAAACTGGAACATATCATGCTCGCCGGTTTTACCCATGAACCAGTTGTGCTGTTGTCCGAAAAGCTTCGTGAACTCGCACCTGCCGGCTTAGGCCACTGTTTCTATGGTTCGGATGGCGCTTCAGCCACCGAGATTGCTTTAAAGATGAGCGCGCATTTTTGGCGCAACAATAACCAGTCTAAAAAATCGCAGTTCATTAGCCTGCAAAATAGCTATCACGGTGAAACGCTGGGCGCATTGTCGGTTACCGATGTTGCTTTGTTTAAAGATGCTTACGGTTCACTGATTTTGCAAAATGCAACGGTACCCAGCCCGGATTCACGCAATGCCGAGGCGGGGGAAAGTGCAGAGGATTTTGCCTTGCGTTGCGCTACACAGCTTGAAGCGCACTTGCAGCAAAATCACGCACATATCGCCGCATTTATTATCGAACCGCTGGTACAGGGCGCTGCAGGCATGGCAATGTATCATCCAATCTATCTGACCAAGGCGCGCGAGTTGTGCGATCAATATCAGATACACCTCATCGCGGACGAAATTGCTGTCGGCATGGGCCGTACCGGAACTTTGTTTGCCTGTGAACAGGCAAGTATTACTCCCGATTTTTTGTTATTGTCCAAAGGCATTACTGGTGGCTACCTGCCCCTGTCCGTTGTCATGACAAAGGAAAGTGTTTTTCAAGCGTTCTATGAAGATGATGTGACGCGCGGTTTTTTGCATTCGCACTCTTACACCGGTAATCCGCTTGCCTGCCGTGCAGCGTTAGCCACGTTTGAAATTTTCGCCAATGAAGATGTACTAAGCAGCAACCGCCGCAAAGCTGAATGTTTCAATCGCATCACCAAGCCATTGCGAGAACACCCCAAGGTCAAAAACTTTCGCAACACTGGTATGATTTGGGCATTTGAAGTTGAAACGCCTTATAGTGATTTTGCCCAGCGTAGTTTCAGTCTCGCACTGGAACATGAGTTGTTGTTGCGCCCAATGGGAAATACGGTATATTTCATGCCTCCTTATGTTATCGATGAAATCGAGATGAACTTTCTCTTCGAACAGACATCGAATATCGTCAATCGCCTTAGTTAATTTGCCCATGAAATTTATATTTTCACTTCTGCTCTGTCTGTCCACACTTTCAAATGCCCACGCTATCGCATTACCAGCAGAGGTTCGCGAAGAACTTAATCAGCAGCACATTCCGTTAACTAGCGTAGGCATCGAAGTGCGCGAGCTGAGCGCCGGCAAACCCTTGATCAGCATCAACGCAAATCTGGCGATGAACCCCGCTTCAACCATGAAGCTACTCACCACTTATGCGGGTCTGGAGTTGCTGGGTCCAACCTACTCTTGGAAAACAGAAGCCTATCTGGATGGCAAGCTTGAAAAGGGTGTGCTGCAAGGAAATTTAGTTCTGAAGGGCTACGGAGATCCTAAGTTCAACATAGAGCAATTCTGGTTATGGCTGAGTGAACTGCGCGCTCGCGGACTGCGAGAAATTCGGGGTGATTTGGTGCTGGATCGCAGTTTCTTTAATGTATTGGAGAAAGATCCGGCAGACTTTGATAATGACCCCATGCGCGCCTACAACGTGGGGCCGGATGCGTTGCTGCTTAATTTCAACACGTTGCGTTTGCGTTATCTGCCGGATGGCAACCGCCTAAAAGTAATCAGTGAACCGCCGATGGATGGCGTTCAGTTAGACAATCAACTGACACCCCAACCTGCACCCAACTGTGAGAACTGGGACGACTCCATTCGCATACAAGCCAGGGGGGACAGCGTTATTTTGCAGGGTGGTTATCCAAGTGAGTGCGGCGAACGCGAACAAAACCTAAACGTGATGCCTCACACACGTTATGTAGCGGCAGTTTTTAACGCAATCTGGCAAGAACTTGGCGGTACTCTTAAAGGCAACACCCGTGAAGGCCCCGTAAGTAAAGATGCGCAGCTATTTGCAACCCATTATTCCGCCCCGCTTTCCGAAATTATTCGCGATATCAATAAATACAGCAACAATGTAATGGCTCGGCAATTATTTCTGACCTTGGGTACTGCGGACCCGGCCAATACCACAGCTTCCATTTCGCTCGGCGTGCAAGCCATGAGAGGCTGGCTTGGCCAAAAAAAGTTATTTTTCCCCGAACTTATCCTGGAAAATGGTGCCGGTTTGTCCCGTATCGAACGTATCAGTGCAGAACACTTGGCTCAACTTTTACACAGCGCCGCGCTTAGCCCTCTGAGTGCAGAGTTTACAGCCTCTTTACCCATATTAGGCGTTGATGGCTCTGTAAAAAAACGCCTGAAAGGAACGCCGGCAGCCAGTCATGCGCACTTGAAAACCGGTACTCTGGAGAATGTAAAAACGATCGCAGGTTATGTCAAATCAAGAAGCGGTAAAGAATGGATTGTTGTGTTTCTTATTAATCATCCGAACGCCAAACTTGGGCAAGCCGCTCAAGATGATCTAATCGAATGGGTTCAAAAGCAGTAATCCTTGAAGTTTTTCCATCTTTCCATTGTTGGCACCGAGTTATAATTGTGGTTTATGGCTAGCTCTATATATTGGCATTTTCAATATTACGTAATATTTAAACCTCGGAATAATTGCTCTCGGTAGGATTTCGGGAGTCGAACTTTGAACAATGCTTCACTCTCGAACTTAATGTTCTTCAAAATTGAAAACATCAGAGAACGGAACAAAAATTGAAATTCGTACTTGAAAGGAACATGTAATGAAGTTATCCATAGTGACAATTACCCTGCTCGCCGCTCTGTCTAGTACCGCTTCTGCTGAAGGTTTTTATTTTTTGGCAACGGTAGGGCAAACCTATTCGAATTTGTGCCCTAGCACGGACAAACTCGTTTATGGCTGTTCAAATACAGGAGATGCCGGCGAGTTCGCCGGAGGGTATACGATCAATCCAAATCTTGGTGTTGAGCTCAGTTATAAAATTTTGGGTACTTATGCGGCTTACGACAACAACAGTAATGGCTCGGATGGAGCCGCCACTTCTTATACAAAAGCAGGCGCATTTGCGGCTACTGCAGTAGAAAATTATGAAATATACAAAAATCTGTTTCTTATCGGCAAGTTGGGCATCGCGGATATTATGATTAACCAGCCATCTCATGCTGGCACCCATACTGCGACCAATACCAATATTTTTTATGGCTTAGGTTTACAGTATGATTTTACCAAGAGCGTTGCAGGGCGCGCAGTTTGGGAAAATTTGGGCACGGTTGGAAATGGAGATACTGGTGAAAGCCGCATGTCCATGCTTACTGCCGGTCTTGTCTTTAAATACTAATTGGCTAATCCTGCCTCCAAAATAAAAAGGAAATTTTTAATCATGCGCGTAATCAGTCTGCTTCTTTTGCTTTTCTCTTTTTCGAACGTCGCATTCGCCGATGATGCAACCACCGGTCACGCTGGCAAATGGTTTTTCAGTTGGGGTTACAACCGCGGCTTCTATCAAAACAGCGACATCTCGATTCATGGAACCGGCGCTAAAGGAGTTCCATACGACTTCACTCTGCATGATGTGGCAGCACACGACGAACAGTCCAGCCCTTCATTTCAGCTTTTGTTCCCCGACATAACAATTCCCCAAACTAACGAACGTATCGGTTATTACCTTGATGAAACACATCGAATTAACTTTGGTGTAGATCATATGAAATATGTAGTGACTCAAGGTCAAACTGTGCCAATTTCGGGCACCAATTTATCAGGGTCAAGCTGCCCTTGTTCTTCCGGCACTCAAACTATTACACCCGCTTACATGGAATATGAACATACCGACGGATTGAATTACATCAGTCTCGGCTATGAGGTTCTATATCCGTTCTGGGAAAACAGCCTTTTCAAGTTGTCCGCAGTACAAGGCCCCGACGCGGGTATTGTTTATCCTAAAACTAACGTCACAATGGCAGGCGCTGGTCAGCTTCGTCATGACGACTTCAATATCGCGGGTTATGGCGCCGCCTATAAAATCGGTTTAATTGCCGATATAGGTAAAAACTGGTTCCTGCAACTTGATTTCAAGGAAGGAATACTAAACATGCCTTGGATTAGAATTGACAACAATCCAAATGATGGCGCTACGCAACGAATTCAGTTCTTTGAAGGAATTCTGGCACTAGGCTACGTTTTTTAATCGGTTAACTTTGCTGTATAAAAAAGCCGGGCATTTCCCGGCTTTTTATAATCCCAGCTCGCCCCACATCGCATCCACTTTTGCTTTCACTGCCGCAGTCATAACAATAGGCGTGCCCCATTCGCGTTGTGTTTCGCCTTGCCATTTGTTCGTGGCATCCAATCCCATCTTCCCCCCCAGTCCTGAAACCGGGCTGGCAAAATCGAGATAATCTATTGGCGTATTCTCCACCAGCAACGTGTCGCGCACCGGATCAACACGGGTAGTAATCGCCCAGATAACTTCCGTCCAGCTTCGAATATCGATGTCATCGTCCACCACGATGATAAATTTGGTGTACATGAATTGGCGCAAGTAAGACCAAATACCAAACATCACGCGCTTGGCATGTCCCGGATATTGCTTTTTAATGCTGACCACCGCCATGCGATAACTGCAACCCTCAGGCGGCAAATAAAAGTCCACAATCTCGGGAAACTGTTTTTGCAATAGCGGCACGAATACTTCGTTAAGTGCAACGCCCAACATCGCCGGTTCGTCAGGTGGCTTGCCTGTATAGGTGGAATGGTAGATCGGGTCATGTCGCATGGTGATGCGTTCAATGGTAAATACCGGAAATTTGTCTTGCTCGTTGTAGTAGCCGGTGTGATCGCCATAGGGGCCTTCGAGTGCAAATTCATTCGGATGAATCACACCCTCCAGCACGATCTCGGCGGATGCGGGTACTTGCAAATCGCTTCCCAGACATTTGATCAATTCAGTTTTTGCGCCACGCAGAAGTCCCGCGAACTGGTATTCGGAAAGAGAATCCGGTACCGGCGTTACCGCACCTAAAATTGTTGCCGGATCGGCACCGATGACCACGGCGACCGGAAAAGGCTGCCCCGGAAATTTTTCACAATGGTCGCGAAAATCCAGCGCGCCTCCGCGATGCGCAAGCCAACGCATAATGACCTTATTCGGCGCAATCACCTGCTGACGATAAATGCCCAAATTCTGGCGTGATTTATTCGGCCCGCGCGTAACAACCAAACCCCAAGTGATAAGAGGTGCGACATCTCCGGGCCAACAGTGCTGAATCGGCAACTTGCTCAAGTCCACGTCGTTGCCTTCCCAAACGATATCCTGACACGGTGCTGACGACACAACCTTGGGCGACATGGTGAGTACTTGCTTCAATACCGGCCACTTTTCCCACGCATCTTTTAGGCCTTTAGGTGGTTCCGGTTCTTTTAAATAGGCAAGCAACTTACCCACTTCGCGCAATGCCGCAACGCTTTCTTCTCCCATACCCAAGGCCACACGTCTAGGGGTCCCAAAAAGGTTAGCCAGCACCGGCATATTATGTCCAAGCGGATTTTCAAATAACACCGCCGGGCCTTGCGCACGCAGCACCCGGTCGCAGATCTCGGTCATTTCCAGACGGGGTGATACCGGCGCAATGACACGCTTGAGTTCGCCCAGCTTTTCCAATTGCAAGATGAAGTCGCGCAGATCCTGATATTTCATGTTATATAACCCAATGTGTGAAGTGTTGGCAATTCGCCACTATTTTTGTGGCAAGGCTCCGCGCGGGCCTTTGTAGCGGTTGTAACTCCACAGGTATTGTTCCGGGCACGTGCGGATTACTTCTTCCATGGACGCGTTGATCTGTCTGGGAATAGAAGACGCCGCATCAAGTGTCAAAGGTAAAATTCGCAACTCAAAACCCTCTCCTCGCGGCAAACGCTTGCATTGACACATAACCATCAATGCTCCGCTGGACTGCACCAGTCGGCCGATCAATGTCATTGTGTAAGCTGGGCGCCCAAAGAAAGGTGTCCACTCACCTTCGCCGTCGGCAGGAACCTGATCCGGCAATATACCTATCGTTTCGCCGCGTTTTAGCGCTTTGAGCAATTGACGAACACCGCCCATGTCGGTCGCCGCCAACTTTGTCTGCCCGCGCTCGCGCCCTTGATGCATCAGAATATCCAGAAATTTCCATTTTGGCGGCCTATACATTGAAGTCATTGGCTGTCGCGCAGCGATGTAGAGACTGATCAGTTCGAAGCAGCCAAAGTGCGGCGTCATCATAACAACGCCTTTCCCCTGCGCTTGCGCCGCTTCGATATGCTCCCAACCGTGACATTGTTTGACACTACCGACCACCTCTTCCAGTGGACGTTTCCATACCCAAGGCAACTCCATCGCACTTTTACCAACCTCACTTACGCTTGCACGTAAGATTTTGTTGAAGTCCGCATCAGAAATACCTTCTTTACCCTCGATATACTCTAAACCATGCCGCAAATTTTCGCGCAAACGTTTAGCATAACTACCGGAAGACCAATAGGTAAGCCAGCCGAACATCGTTCCCAGGCGGTGCAATACTGATAACGGCAAATACGCCAATAGATTGAACATCCACACCATCAAGATGAAACCCCCATAAAGCTGTCAATTCTAAAGTTTTTGTTATAATACGCGCCCTTCAGCCAAAATTTTGGAATGCGCGCGAACCATGAGCGAATATTTTTTTACATCTGAATCCGTTTCCGAAGGACATCCGGATAAAGTCGCGGATCAAATTTCAGACGCGATACTGGATGCCATTTTAGCCCAAGACCCGTATGCGCGTGTAGCCGCTGAAACATTGGTCACCACAGGCTTAACAGTTTTGGCCGGTGAAATCACTACCAGCGCAAATGTAAACTATGCCAAGGTCGCGCGTGAAACTATTCGCCGCATTGGTTATGACGATCCGAGCTTGCGTTTTGACGCTGATGGTTGCTCGGTACACGTATGCTACGGCACGCAAAGCCCGAACATTGCCCAAGGTGTGGATCGCGCCTCTGATGACTATCTCAATCAGGGCGCGGGTGACCAAGGTTTGATGTTTGGTTATGCCTGCAACGAAACCGACACTTTGATGCCATTGCCAATTTTTCTGTCACACCGTATTGTTGAACGTCAAGCGCTACTACGCAAGGATGGTCGTTTGCCCTGGCTACGTCCGGATGCCAAGAGCCAGGTTACGGTTAAATATGTCCACGGTAAGCCGCATAGCATTGATACCGTCGTGCTTTCCACCCAACACTCGCCAGAGTTTTCTCCGGCTGAAAAACAAAAAGCTTTGCATGAAGCGGTCATCGAAGACATCATCAAGCCAATGTTACCCAAAGAGTTGATCAAGGGCGAGATCAAATATCTGGTTAACCCAACAGGCTGCTTTGAAATAGGCGGCCCGCACGGCGATGCGGGTTTGACTGGTCGCAAGATCATTGTTGACACCTACGGTGGCGCAGCCCCCCACGGTGGTGGCGCATTCTCCGGCAAGGATCCTTCCAAGGTTGACCGCTCTGCCGCATACGCCGGTCGTTATGTGGCGAAGAACATCGTCGCCGCAGGTTTAGCAGACAAGTGCCTGGTGCAAATCAGCTACGCAATTGGTGTAGCCCAACCGACCAGTATCATGGTGACTACTTACGGCACCGGAAAAATCTCTGATGAGAAAATAACCGATCTGGTAAAAACACATTTTGATTTGCGCCCCAAGGGCATCGTGCAGATGCTTAACTTGCTGCGTCCGATTTATCAAAACACGGCTGCTTACGGCCACTTTGGTCGCGAAGAGCCGGACTTCACTTGGGAAGCCACCGATAAGGCTGCAATTTTGAAGGCTGACGCAGGACTATAACTCAAACCGTATTACCCATCCCGCCGAGGGGCGCTGCAGCAGTCACCGCAAGGTGAATCTGTCAGGCTCGGCAGGGATGGTTCAACTGTAGCAACGGCGCCCATTCATTATTTTTTATGGATGGAGTGCATTATGAGTAAAGACTATGTCGTTGCTGACATCAGCTTGGCCTCTTGGGGCCGTAAAGAAATTGCTATTGCCGAAACTGAAATGCCAGGCCTGATGGCAATTCGTGAAGAATTTGCCGCAACGCAACCGCTACGCGGCGCGCGCATAACCGGTTCGCTGCACATGACCATCCAAACAGCAGTTCTGATTGAAACACTAAAAGCACTCGGCGCAGAAGTGCGTTGGGCTTCTTGCAACATCTTCTCGACTCAGGATCACGCTGCTGCTGCCATTGCTGCTGGTGGCACACCGGTTTTTGCTGTTAAAGGTGAAACACTGACTGAATATTGGGATTACACGCACCGCATTTTTGAATGGGCTGATGGCGGTTATACCAACATGATTCTGGACGATGGTGGCGACGCCACATTGCTGCTGCATCTTGGCACGCGCGCAGAAACCGATGCTTCTTTAATCAGCAAACCCACATCGGAAGAGGAAACTTGCCTGTTTGCTTCTATCAAGGCCAAACTGGCGACCGATAAGAACTGGTATTCCAAGCGCCTCGCTGCGGTTAAAGGCGTAACCGAAGAAACTACAACCGGTGTACACCGTCTGTATCAGATGCATGCACGCTGTGAACTTAAATTCCCCGGCATCAACGTCAACGATTCCGTCACCAAGTCCAAGTTTGATAATCTCTACGGCTGTCGCGAATCGCTGGTGGACGGTATCAAGCGCGCCACTGACGTGATGATTGCGGGCAAAGTTGCCGTGATCGCGGGTTACGGTGACGTAGGTAAAGGCTCGGCTCAAGCCATGCGTGCGCTGTCAGCACAAGTATGGGTTACCGAAATCGATCCGATCTGCGCACTGCAAGCTGCAATGGAAGGCTTTCGCGTGGTCACCATGGAATATGCCGCCGACAAGGGTGACATTTTTGTCACCACAACCGGCAACTTCCATGTCATCACGCATGATCACCTGGTGAAAATGAAGAACAATGCTATTGTGTGCAATATCGGTCACTTCGACAATGAGATTGATGTTGCGTCTCTGGAAAAATATCAATGGGAAGAGATCAAGCCGCAAGTCGATCACGTGATTTTCCCCGATGGCAAGCGTATTATCCTGTTGGCCAAGGGCCGTCTGGTAAATCTGGGTTGCGGTACCGGCCATCCGTCTTACGTAATGTCGTCCTCTTTTGCCAATCAGACTATCGCGCAGATCGAGTTGTGGACGGAATCTCAAAAAGGTTCGGGCAAATATCCGATTGGCGTTTATACTTTACCCAAGCACTTGGATGAGAAGGTCGCACGTTTGCAACTGAAAACATTGAATGCGCAATTGTCGGAACTTACTGACCAACAAGCTGCCTACATCAATGTACCCAAGCAAGGGCCGTACAAATCCGAACATTATCGCTACTAATTTAAGCAGAACTGTCCCTTCCCTCTTTTAGGGGGAAGGTTAGGATGGGGGTGAGCTCAGGGATGTAAAACGTTTCTACCCCCTCCCTAGCCCTCCCCCTGCAAAGGGGAGGGGATTCCGCCCCTCTTAACTTGAGAAAATAATGTATCTACTATTAATCTGGATACTGAATGCACTGGCACTAATTGCCGTTGCCAATTTTGTCCCCGGTATTCACGTGGACGGGTTTACCGCAGCCCTGATTGCCGCATTTCTTCTTGGCCTAGTCAACACGCTCATTCGCCCTGTCTTTTTGGTCTTAACACTTCCTGTCACCGTACTCACTTTGGGCCTGTTCATTTTTGTCATTAATGGCTTGTTGTTCTGGTTTACCGGTTCGATACTCAAAGGTTTCGCAGTGGATAGCTTTTGGCATGGGATATTTGGTGCAGTGTTATACAGTATCTTCTCGTGGGCGCTTTCAGCAGCAGCCGCACAAATCATGAGGAAAAAATCGTGAGCAAACCCAACATCAGTTTTGAATTCTTCCCGCCGCAAACACCCGAAGGTGCAGAAAAATTAACCGCAGCGCGAAAAATCCTGGCAACACTCAAACCGGAATTTTTTTCGGTCACTTTTGGAGCTGGCGGCTCGACTCAAGACCGCACAATAGAAACCATCCAGCGCATTCATCGTGAAGGCCATCAGGCTGCCCCTCATCTGTCCTGTGTTGGTTCCACGCGCGACAACATTCGTGCTCTGTTATTTACTTACAAGGACTTGGGTATCAGACGCATCGTTGCCTTGCGCGGCGACCTGCCTTCCGGTATGGGAAGCATTGGGGAGTTTCAATACGCTAATGAATTGGTCTCGTTTATTCGCGCGCAAACAGGCGATCATTTCCATATCGAAGTTGCCGCTTACCCCGAATTTCACCCGCAAGCAAATTCAGCGCGAGAGGATATGCTTAATTTCAAACGCAAAATACACGCGGGGGCGAATTCCGCCATCACGCAATACTTTTTCAACGCTGACGCTTATTTTCGTTTTGTCGACGAATGCCGCAAATTGGGTGTAACAGCACCTATCGTACCCGGCATCATGCCTATCTTGAAGTACTCCCAACTCGCTCGATTTTCTGACATGTGTGGCGCGGAAATTCCGCGCTGGATGCGCAAGACAATGGAAGGCTACGGAGATGATGTTGAGTCGGTACAGAACTTCGGCCGCGATGCGGTAACAAAACTATGTGAAAAACTCATTGCCGGAGGCGCGCCCGGATTACATTTTTACACATTGAATCAGGCCAGCGCTTCGGTTGATATTTTGCATCGTCTGGGTTACCAATGAGCAACATTCGCGTACCGGAACTGCTATTGCCCGCCGGCACTCTCGACAAAATGCGTACCGCTTACGCCTTTGGCGCGGACGCGGTATATGCCGGACAACCACGCTATTCATTGCGTGCGCGGAATAACGAATTCAAGTTGGAAGAGTTGCGCATTGGCATACAAGAAGCGCATGCGTTGGGTAAAAAACTTTTCGTCGCCAGCAATCTGATGCCGCATAACGCCAAAGTGAAGACTTACATGGCGGACATGGAGCCGGTCATCGAAATGCAGCCGGACGCACTCATTATGGCTGACCCGGGACTTATCGCGATGGTGCGCGAACGCTGGCCGGAAGTGGATGTGCATTTATCGGTTCAAGCCAACACGGTAAACTATGCTGCCGTCAAGTTCTGGAAATCTTTGGGATTAACTCGCGTCATTTTGTCGCGCGAACTTTCGCTGGACGAGATCGAAGAAATCCGCCAGCAATGCCCGGATATTGAACTCGAAGTTTTCATTCACGGTGCGCTTTGTATCGCCTATTCCGGGCGCTGTCTGCTCTCGGGATATTTCAACCACCGCGATGCTAACCAAGGCACCTGTACCAATTCATGCCGCTGGGATTACAAAGTCGAAAGCGCCAGCGAAGACGGCACGGGACATATCGAAAAGATCGATTTCGATTTTGATAAGGCATTGAAAGAAAGTGCACTCTCCGACTGTGGTTCACAGCCCCGTCATCCGCTGGCAAACAATGTGTACGTGATCTCGCGCCCGGATCACCCCGAAGAGCTGATGCCTGTGCTGGAAGACGAGCACGGAACCTACATCATGAATTCCAAAGACTTGCGTGCCGTCGAACACGTTGAGCGGCTGGTTAAGATTGGCATTGATTCGCTCAAAGTGGAAGGGCGCACCAAATCCATTTACTATGTTGCACGCACCGCCCAGGTATATCGTCAGGCTATCGACGATGCTGTTAATAGCCGTCCATTTAATCTAGAACTGCTGGGTGCGCTGGATGCGCTGGCGAATCGCGGCTACACCGACGGCTTCTACGAACGCCATCACACCCACGAACAACAAAACTACATGCGCGGTCATTCCGAAAGCTTCCGCCAACAGTATGTCGGCGACATCGTGGCCTGCGCCAACGGCATGGCCGAAATTGACGTCAAAAATAAATTCCAGGTGGGCGACAAATTGGAAATTATTCACCCCGCAGGCAACCATATTATTCAGCTCAACGAAATGCAAAGTCTAAAAGGCGAATCTTTAACGGTTGCCCCCGGAAGTGGGCACCGTGTTCAGATTCCATTGCAAGGCGAGTTGAGCAACGGGATGATTGCCCGTTTCGTTTAATAGCGAGTTGACGCGTGGCATTTCACAGATGCACAATGTAACTGTTGAATTTTTGAACACGCAGCTTTGCATGTCTGCAATTAGGCCGCTACCATGACCGACTTGATTCACTATGACTTTCGCATTGACGTTTGGAGGCCTGAAACACTTCCAATGGTTAAACTCGCGAAATATTTGGCAAAGCTCTCGGTTATGTTTGGCGAAGAGAGTCAAGTACATTTCCTGAAAGTTCGTACCGGCAGTGCCATTCCTGAAATTGCTGTAGAACATGAGGCCGCGCCTAAAGTCACTGCGCGCTTGCGCCTTGTGGGCACTCTTGATGCTCCGCCTGACCTAGAGAAAGCTAATCTGGAAAAAAATCGGATGTTACGTGAAGACAACGCATCTGCCACTCTAAGAATAAAGAATGGTGGAATTGTTCTAAATTTTCCCGGAAAGAAAACACCTCTAGCCGAGGAGATGGTAGTTCATGAACAAGGTGAGTTAGATGGCATTGTCATTCGTGTTGGCGGCAAGTATGACTCGGTTCCAGTCTGGATTGAAGGCGAAGGCAAGACTATTTATAGATGCCAAACCACTCGTGATATTGCCCGCCAATTAGCAACCGTTCTTTTTGATAAGCCTGTGCGTGTAGCTGGGAATGTGAAATGGTGTCGCACTCCTGAGCGCAAATGGGAGATTGAGCAATTCGACATAAAAAGTTTTGTGATTTTAGATGATACCCAGTTAGACCAACTCATCAATGAATTACGGGCGGTTGAAGGCAATCCGTGGAATGATATGGAAGACCCCCAAGCTGAGCTAAGAAAGCTGAGAGGTAATTAATGGCTGTTGCCTTTTACGCCTCGGTGCTAATTGACCTCTTCAATCCGCGTCTCAAGGGTGATCGTCGCGCCAAACTAGATCAGCTTGTTCTTGATCTTCAAAAGCATCGCACTAAAATACTTATTCCGACTCCCGCCCTAACCGAGTTAATGGTGCGCGCAGGGAAGGCACGAGAAGAAATTCATCAAAGACTTTCTACAAAGTCTGCATTTCAGATTACTTCATTTGATTCAAGGGCTGCCATGGAATGCGCATTGCTACTTGAGAATGCGTTGGACTCCAAGGGAAAACAGCAAATATCAAAATCAACAATTAAGTTTGACTGGCAAATTGTTGCAATAGCAGCCGCTCACAATACAACGACGATTTATTCTGATGATGGTGATATTTCTCGATATGGGAAGCGAGCAAATATTGCTGTAATAAAAACTGATGATTTACCCCTGCCAGCTTCTGCACGTCAAGGAAGTCTTACACTATGATTTTTTCAACTCTTTCGCAATCTGACCGTTACGCTCAACTTCATCCGCTATTTCCACAGGCGTTTGAATATATTCGCAATACCGATCTGTTTGCACTTGCTCCCGGGCGCTACAAGATCATCGGCGATGACCTGATTGCTATCGTAGAACATGTGCCAGGGCGCCCGCGCGAGGCGGCAAAGTTGGAAGCGCATCGGCACCATATTGATATTCAATTGGTGCTGGATGGCATTGATGAGATGGGCTGGAAGCCGCTGGCGGACTGCTACAACCCGGTGAGCGAACACAGCGAAGAGAAGGACATTCGCTTCTTCCATGACGCGCCTGCTTCTTGGATTGCTACGCCTCCGGATGCTTTTTGTATCTTCTTCCCGGAGGATGCCCATGCACCGCTAGTAAGCAACGGGCAGATTCGCAAGGTGATTTTTAAGGTGGCGGTGAATCCGTCGACACTCTAAATACCGCCATTCCGGCGCAGGCCGGAATGGCGATTAATCGAACGCCACGTCCCCTTCTTCCACCACTGCTCCCAACTGAATATTTTTGAAGTCGAACAAACTGCCATCGAGCAGATGTGACGGTTTGACGTTCTGCATGGCAGTAAAAATAGTCTGTGTGCGACCCGGATATTCCTTTTCCCATTGCGTGAGCATCCCTTTGATATTTTGTCGTTGCAAATTTTCCTGTGAGCCGCACAGGTTGCAGGGAATGATGGGAAATTCCATGCCGCGAGCGTAGCGTGCGATATCTTTTTCGGCACAGTAGGCCAGCGGACGAATAACAATATGGTCACCTTTGTCGGTGACGAGTTTTGGCGGCATAGCTTTGAGCTTGCCGCCAAAAAACATATTCAAAAATAAAGTTTCAACCATATCGTCACGGTGATGTCCCAAAGCGATTTTGTTTGCGCCCAAATCGCCGGCCACCTTGTAAATAATACCTCGCCGCAAACGCGAACACAGTGAACAAGTGGTTTTGCCTTCGGGAATTTTTGCTTTGACAATTGAATAGGTATCTTGTGTTTCAATGTGGAAATCAACGCCGATATTTTTCAGATAATTCGGCAATACGTCGGCAGGAAAGCCCGGTTGTTTTTGATCCAGATTCATGGCGACAATTTTGAAATCAATCGGCGCGCGTTTGCGTAGTGTGAGCAGAATATCCAATAAAGTATAGGAATCCTTGCCTCCGCTCAGGCACACCATCACCGTGTCGCCGTCTTCAATCATGTTGAAATCACCAATGGCCTTGCCGACCTGATGCTCCAACCGTCCCTTGAGGCGGTTGAAGTTGGTGGAGTGATGCTCAAAGTGGACGGGTTGAATAATGTCGTTCATATATTGATGCTGCGCCCTCCGTCGACGCATATTACTTGTCCGGTGATGTAAGGTGCATCCGCAATTAAAAACTGTACTGTACGTGCAATATCGTCCGGCTGGCCTTCGCGTTTGAGCAGGGTATGAGCCACAATTTTGCTGCGGCGTTCTTCATCTTGCCATTCCTCATCATCCGGCCAACTAATCACTCCCGGTGCGACCGCATTCACTCGAACCAGCGGTGCCATTTCTTGTGCCAAGCCCTTAGTCAGTGCGACTAGCCCGGCCTTGGCGGCGCTATACAGCAAGTGTCCATGCATCGGGCGATCCGCATGTATATCCGCAATGTTCACGATGGTGCCATGGCGCAGACGCAACTCTTCCGCCGCCGCCTGTGCCAAAAACAACGGCGCCTTCAGATTTGTGCCCAGCAGATCGTTCCAGTCCAGCTCGTTCACTTTGGCTAAGGGCGTTGCATAAAAACTTGATGCATTATTAATTAGCGCATCGAGATGTCCGAAGCACTTTATTGATTCTGCAATCATTGCCTTCAGCGCGACAACATCCAGCAGATCGGCTTGCACACAGTGGGCAGAATTTTCCCGATGTTCGTTCAACTCTGCTCGCAAGGCCAGTGCTTCATACAACGAACTGCGATAGTGAATAACGATGTTTGCTCCGGCTGCATGCAGGCGACGGCAGATTGCCGCGCCAACGCGTTTTGCTCCTCCGGTAACCAACACAACTTTGCCTTGCATCGCTCTCTCCACTACACTTGGAAACTTCGCGGATTATACCTGACCATGACCCTATCTCTGCCCCAACCCTCAGCCGAAGCACTTGCCCACAGCAACCGCCTAAGTACATTAATCCGGCAAGATATTGCCACTCAAGGCGGCTGGATTCCATTTTCGCGCTTTATGGAACTGGCGTTATACGCGCCGGGCTTGGGCTATTACACGGCAGGTCCCCGTAAATTTGGACAAGATGGTGACTTTATCACTGCGCCAGAACTCTCAACTTTATTTGGGCGTACGCTAGCGCGTCAATTACTCGAAATAATGGAAGCCAGCACTCCACACATTCTCGAACTCGGCGCAGGCAGTGGCAAGTTAGCCTTGGATATTCTAAGTGAACTTGAACAGCTCGGTACACTGCCGGAAACTTATTCAATATTGGAAGTTAGTGCCGATCTTCGTGACCGGCAACAAACCCTGATCTTCGAAAAATTGCCCCATCTTGCATCGCGCATGCGTTGGCTAGATGCGTTGCCGGATACAATTTCTGGTGCGGTTATCGGCAATGAGGTACTGGACGCGTTGCCCATGCATCTGCTGCATTGGTCTGATGAAAAAGTTCTTGAGCTTGGCGTATCGATTATTAATAATTACTTTGTCTGGCAGGACAGGTTGCTTGTCAATGCCTCTCTGCTCGCTATTGCGCAAACCCTCAATGTGCCCGATGGTTACTTGAGCGAAATCTCTCTGGCGGCAAGGGGATTGATCGCCAGCCTTTGCGAACGCATGGATAAGGGGGCACTTTTATTCATCGACTACGGTTTTGGCGCTCACGAGTATTATCACCCACAACGGTCTCGCGGAACATTGATGTGTCACTATCGCCACCACGCGCATGATGATCCATTCTATTTGCCCGGATTGCAGGATATCACTGCGCATGTCGATTTTACTTCCATTGCCGAAACGGCCATCGACCACGGAGGCAGCTTTCTTGGCTACACCTCGCAAGCCCATTTTCTGCTCAACAACGGCGTGATGAATTATCTCAAGGAAGTTTCGCCAAACAATATTAACACCTATGCACCTCTTTCCGCGCAACTGCAAAAGTTGACCAGTCCGGCAGAAATGGGCGAGCTATTTAAAGTTATCGCGTTAGGAAAAGGAATAGTAGAGCCCTTGGCCGGCTTTCTGCGAGGTGATTTATCAAGGCTACTGTGAACGTGAGCACCAACGCGACCATCCGCTGTTTTTATCCCGTTGGGAACTGTAATGCAACTGTGCTAATCTTGGGCAGCATGCCCGGAAAAGAATCGCTCAGCAAAAACCATTACTACGCCCACGCACAGAATTCGTTCTGGAAAATCATGGGTGAACTCATCGGCGCTCATCCATACTTGCCCTATGCAGATCGGTTGCAATTGCTCACTAATGCACACATCGCATTATGGGATGTGCTTGCAAGCTGCGAGCGGGAAAGCAGTCTGGACACGCATATCCGCAATGAGAAGGCGAACGACTTTGCCACTTTCTTTACTCTGCACCCCCGCATTACACGGGTATTTTTTAACGGCATCAAAGCCGAGCAAAGTTTTAACAAGTTCGTATTGGGAATACAGAGATTACCACCCCTGACTTTTCAGCGTCTACCCTCTACCAGCCCGGCTCATGCTGGGGTGAGCTATGCAGACAAGCTACAGGCTTGGAAGATGATTATAGATTATTGATTTATAATAAAATAACCTATCGATGAAAACTGCTTTGCGGTAATGACGGCATAGAAAATCTCACCTTCGTAGATTTGTTAACCGCCCAATTGACCTCTTCGAATAACAACCCATATACGTAGTACTACTTATTGTTTTTTCTGCTCCCGCCGCTACAATAGCTTTGACAGTACTCCCCTACTGTTGTTTCTCCTCCACGCCCGTCTACCCCCCCCTAGATGGGCGTACCTATTTTACAAATTCCAAATTGGCAAATTTCGCATGCGCCATCTTCAATTTAGCTCTAGGCAATATGTCTTTTCAGATCTTTGAGAATCTCTTTCACTGCCATGATTCGCGTTTCACGAACTTTATTTGCTATCAGATATTTATCCGGGCAGGCTTTTGCAATTATTCCCGCATTCACTGCTTGAGCGGCTTTTGCGCACTGCATCAGATAATGAGCCTGTGGATACGTATCGGTCTCATGCCCAGTGCGACCATGTGCATCGGATTCGCAGGTTTGCAGAATAAGCTCAAATCGTTCGGGTTTGCGCCAAAGATCACAACTATCAAATAGCTTTACAATGGTGTCAGCTCGCAAATCCCGCACACGGTGAATCTCGCCATGGTAGCGCGCTACCAGCAATGCCAGTTCTCGACAGTCCGCTGGAACACGCAGACGTTCGCTCATCACCTTGAGCAGTGCAACACTGCGAGCTTCGTGGCCGGTATGGTGTGGCAAGGTTTCTTCAGGCGTTGTGGCTTTGCCAAGATCGTGAGTTAGCGCTGCAAAGCGTACACCCAAAGAATAATTTTGTTTGGCGGTATTATCTATAACCATCATGGTGTGGATACCGCAATCGATTTCAGGATGGTAATGCGCGGGCTGTGGTATGCCGAAAAGCCCGTCCACTTCCGGCAATATTTTTTTTAATGCTCCGCATTCACGCAAAGCAGTAAAAAAGCGCGACGGATGTGCTTCCATAAGCCCGCGCGCCAGTTCTTGCCACACGCGTTCAGAAACCAGTGCATCAACTTCACCGTTGCCTACCATTGAGCGCATCAGCTCTAATGTTTCCGGTGCAATTGAAAAGCCAAAGCGTGCCACAAAACGCGCAGCGCGCAGAATACGTACCGGATCCTCGGCGAATGCCCTGCTTACATGGCGCAGCACTCCAGCCCGCAAATCTGCTTGGCCGCCATAAGGATCTATTAAATTTCCCTGTGCATCTTGCGCTATAGCATTTATGGTAAAGTCTCTCCGCAACAAATCTTGTTCGAGCGTTACTTCCGGAGAGGCATACACGGTAAAACCTTTGTAACCCTGAGCGATTTTTCTTTCTGTGCGCGCTAATGCATATTCTTCATGTGTCTCGGGATGGAGAAATACCGGAAAATCACTTCCCACGGGTTTAAATCCGTGAGCCTCCATTCGTTCAGGAGTGCTTCCCACCACGACCCAGTCACGATCTTGCACTGGCACACCGAGAAGCTGGTCGCGTACAGCACCACCTACGCAATAGATTTGGTAAGAATCATTTTTCGGTTCAGTGCTCATCGGGAATTGGTTTTTGATTCTCTGTAGTCTTGCCGTTTATTATACCCAGTCGTTGTTTGAGTGAGACTGCTGGCTGGTCAAAAAGTTTTGAGTAATACACCGTGTTGCTCATTACCTTTTTCACATAATCTCTGGTTTCATCAAATGGAATCGTCTCGACATATATCGCTCCTTCCAAAGGTTTTTCTCCCCTCCATTGACGTGCTCTTGCCGGCCCGGCGTTGTACGCTGCGGATGCCATGACCGCATTGTTATCGAATGCTGACAATATGTTCTTCATGTAATACGTACCCAGCTTGAGATTCACTTCTGTCTCGTGAATCAGCGCGGTACGATAGTCGCGCATACCCATTTTGCGAGCGACCCATTTCGCCGTCGCGGGCATAATTTGCATTAAACCTGCCGCGCCAACATCTGATTTTGCTTTGTTGGCAAAACGGCTTTCCTGGCGCATTAGACCGTACACCCAAGCCTCTTCCAGTCCGTTTTCCCGCAAACGTCCTTGCATAGTTTCACGAAATGGTGCTGGATATCGAAGATTGAAATCATGCAAGGCGGTTGTGTGTTCTGCTGCATTAATGGATCGGTCATACATCTCATAGCGTCTCGCCAATTCTGCCGCAACCAATAGTTTTTTATCGTCAAAATTTCGTATTGCCCATGACCATTCTTTTGCTGCTTCTACACGCAAGTCCATACGATACAGATCAATAGTGCGCTGTATACCGGGCAAGCTTTGTATTTCATTTAGTTCCTCTTTACTCGTTTGAAAACTTACGGTGACAATACCCGCCGCCGGTGATGTGCCCAGTTCCTCTGCTGCAAGCTGACCATAAAAATTATATTCGTGACTCAAATCTGTAAACAAAACATCCGCGTCGGCAGCCCTTCCCAGTTCTTTGAGCGCACGCGCTTTCCAGTATCGCCATGCGGCTTCCTGTTGCTGCTGTACAGACATCGCCGTGATACTTGTCCATACCTCATGCCAATCCTGAATGCGTAATGCGGCCCGTGCACGCCAAGCCAATTGTGTCTCGTTTAATAGTGCATCCCCCGCGACTTTGTACCACTCCATAGCCCGAGCGTCTTGTGAACGCGCGGCCTCGAAAGCCAGCCAACCGTAGAAATAATGTTGCTCTGCTTCTGGAAAGCCGGGCGCTAATTTTTGCCACCGTGCAAACGCCAATTGCGGAAACTGTTTTGCCAGGCGGTGCAACGCAAATAGAGCGACCATGCGCTGAGATTCATTGTTTTGGTTCCATTTTGTTTTCGTCAGATAACGATCAGGATTTGAGGCTGCCTTGTCTAATTCTGCCGAAGGAAATCCATATTTTTTAGGCAGCTTGTTCACCAACTGTTTGGCCAAAGATGTGTTTCCGGCCTCCAATGCCAAACGAACTCGCGTCCAAATATCCTGTTCGTTGATAATTCTTTTTTCGATCGCTGTTTCAAATAGTGTGGCACAACTCTCCGGCTGTCCGGCACCACTGAACCATTTTGTACGCGCATCCCGCAACGCGCCGTTTTCATCGGACTGCTCACGCCATTGCAGCGCGTAGCAATTTAACTCCGCATCTTCGTTCTTTATACGGGGATACTCCGCAGCGAACTCTGTCCACCGCTCATGCTTGCCCAAGTATTTCAACCACTCGCTGCGAAATTGATCTATCACCGGAGTGTCTTCTGGTCGCGATAAAAATTGCTTAATTTCCGAGGTGTCTTTCTCTTCCCAATGCATACGCAACCTGTAATAGGTCAGATAAGGCTCCAGGGAAGAGTTTTTTAGCCGTTCAGCCAATCGCTCAAGTTGATATTCATCGCCTTTGCGAAAGGCTTCACGAGCGGCAAGAAAATCTTCATCCTGACTTGCCATCGAAACTGCCGGAATGAGCAGCAATAAGATCAATACGTACTTCATTTAGAATTGAGGGTTAGCCGCAATGTGGATTCCCTAGTTATTTTTGTTGTATTTATCAATCGCCTCTTTCATGACTTGCACTTGTGAGCTCGGCTTCTTTTCTGCTGTCACCGTTGCTGTAGTACTTGATGTGGCTGTTGGCATAACGGCTGATACAGCTACCGTTTGACGTAATTGTTCCTCAAGCGTGGGAGAAATCTTCAACTTTAGTTGTAATGGTGTTATGTTTTGGACGATTTTGGCCAAGCGCTCCTCTTGTTTTTTTCGCTCTTCTTCCTGCAATCCTTTTTCCTGTGCAATGGAAACTTTAAGCTTTTCCAACTCTCCTTTTGTGCTCGCCAAACTTACACTCAAGCTATCAATTTTAGCTATTGACTTGCTAAGCTGCTCTTCTCCTGCCTGATTGCCAATCACGGCCGCTATCGCCACCCCCAAAGCGCAAACAGCAATGACTGGTGCTAGTCCAAGCATAATGTAGTGACCAACAAGTGTTAATTTTTCGCGCAGAGGACTTAGCTTCGGTGCTTCAACGACTTCTTCCGTAGCTCGGCTATCAGATGGTCGTTTACTATCAGTAGTGGGATTTTTTTCCCCTTTCTCCTGATGACTGCTCATAATCGTCTCCTTATAAAATTGGGATGCAACACTGGCCGCATGAAAACTTCGCCAAAAACGGCAATAAATAACTCTCCTTATAAGTGTATCACTCAAGTATCGAATTAACATTACCGGCTTACTGTTAGCAGACACCCGAACACTAATTAATTCTCTGAATTAGCTCATCATTAACAAAAGGTTTTGCTACAAATAAAGTTTGTTAACTATAATCGCAAATACTTTTAGACCAAAGCCCGAAAAGAAACTCTTTTTCTTACTTTTCGAAAATATTGGACAGACGTTTATTTGTACCTGCGCTGAAATATTCTTTGGGGATTAGTTTATAAATTATGAGTCTTATCTTAGCGAATAGTAACGACATTGTCATCGGCAAGCCACTCCCTTGGTCACTATACAATCAAGAATACCTTCTTTTGTTAAGTGAAGGCGACGTTGTTCGGGATGATAAACATCTGGACGAGCTTATCACCAACGGCGCTTATCGTGAGCTTGCTTGGGAGTCGTCCGGCAACAATGAGGACATTGATCAATCTTTGCAGGCAGCCGAAAGCGCCACTTCTACTCCGGGCGCTGCCGACGCAGGGAATACGGATACGATTTTTACTTTCGATGATATGCGCTTGAAAGCTGAAGACCGCTTGCAACTGGAACCCCCATCCCAGCTAGCCCGCGAGCGCTTTTCAGTTAAAGTCATCGGCTACCTGAGGGGAGCCAGTCTTCTGGTGACGGTGCCTATCACTGCCAATGGATTGCGGTTACAACTAATGGAGAATGAAAAGGTTGTTATGCGCTCTTTTTCGGGCCAAAATGCCTTTGGTTTTGCCTGTACCATCGAGCGGATAATCAAAATTCCATATGAGTATATGCACCTGTCGTTCCCGGTCAACATTCAGGGAATCAAGATACGCAAAGCACCTCGAATTAAATCCCGAATCATCGCTACGGTGCATCTGAGTGCAACAGGCACCGCATCTCAAACGTCCGCATTAATATCCGATATTAGTGCCAACGGCGTTTCACTGGAGGCAAAACAATTTCTTGGCGACAAGGGTGATATTCTGCAAATTGCGTTTCGTGTTCAGTTACACAAAGTTGACGCATATCTCTCTGTCAAAGGAGTCATTCGTGCCGTACTCAGTGCTGATAATTTATCCGAGGAACAAAAAACAGGTTTCTTTCGTTACGGCATCGAATTTCAGGATCTTCAAGCTAACGACAGTGTCGTCCTGCAAAGTATGATCTATCAACAAATGATCGAGAACCCGCACAACGTGATGTGAAGGATCGGATTACAACTCCGTTAGACTGCCTTTCAGGTAGTCATCTTTCGCAAAAAGTATTCAACATCAACTGACGCCAAGTTTGCCGGAATTGTTGAGTTTCGATTTGGTAGTTTCGCTGTATGTATTTGGCTGGCAATTCCCAAAGTGAAGTGAATGTTTTCGCGCGTCGCTTCGTTTCTAAACGCACTTTCTACCGAAATTTTATTCTCGGCATCATAATCACTCATATTCATCACGACAATCATGATAATCTCCTTTTCACTTACAATTTTGTCTCTGTGAATTGAGTATCGGCTGAAATTGCAAAAGATTGAGTTATTAATCGTATCAGTAAGCAGTTACGCTGCAATTTCTGTTAATGGCGCAAAACGATGAAGGTGCCCCATTAGCTCCTCTTCCTGGAAGGGTTTTCCCAAATATTCATTTACCCCCATCTCCAAAGCGTAATTCCTATGTTTTTCCGCAGTCCTGGAGGTAATCATAATGATTGGGAGTTCTTTTGTTTTTGAATCTTGGCGTAGCCGTTTGGCTAATTCGAATCCATCCATCCTTGGCATCTCGACATCCAATAACATCACTGCAGGTGACAAATCCGCCAACTGTTCGATTGCATCTACGCCGTCTTTGGCCGTAACCACCTGATATCCCATCCGGGTTAGCAAACGGCTGGTAATTTTGCGCACGGTCAGCGAGTCATCCACGATCATAACCAACGGTACTGAATGAGTGGGAACCACCGCTGTTTCGGCTATTACCGACTTGCTCGAAATCTGACTGTGCTGCGCGAACTCCATCGGGTTGATAATGAGTGTAACCGCTCCACTACCCGTAACAGTAGCGCCCGCAATTCCAGGCAATCGCGCCAATTGCGGACCGATGTTCTTGACAACAACTTCCTGATTGCCGATTAATTCATCAACGTGCAGCGCTATACGATTTTCTCCGCTGTGCAAGAGCAAGAATGCATTGTATGGACATATTACCGGTTCTGCCGCTTCATCACCAAGCAAGCGTGTCAAGTAATACAGCGGATAAACCTTACCTTGCCATTCCATTTGCTGCGTACGATAGACTGCTTCCGTCCCGCTTGGCTTGAGTTGTTGCACTTGCGAGATCATGGTCGATGGAATCGCGTAGACCTCGCTGCCTGCCCGTACCATCAATGTTCGAGTTACCGCCAAAGTTAGTGGCAAATGAATCGTGAAACAAACCCCGTTCCCGGCCGTAGTGGTCACATCAAGACGTCCACCCAGCGCACTAACTTCACTTCTTACAACATCCAGCCCGACGCCTCGCCCGGATATTTCTGTCACCTCTTGTGCAGTCGACACGCCAGGCTTGAAAATCAATTGGATCGCCTGCTCTTCAGTAATTTTTTCGCCTGATTGGAGCATGCCACTGTCCAAGGCTTTTTGCTCTAATCGGGTTAAATCCAATCCCGCGCCATCATCACTGAACTCGAATACAACTTCATTGCTCTCTTGGCGCAATGACAAATGAATTTCTCCAATCGCAGGCTTGCCCAATCGTTCGCGTTGCTCCGGAGACTCAAGGCCGTGTGCCATGGCATTGCGCAAAAGGTGTTCAAATGGCGCGGTCATTTTGTCCAGAACACTTCTGTCCAGTTCTACACTCGTTCCGGATAGCTCCAGATTGGCGCGTTTATTCAACTCTTTGCCGGTTTGCCGCACGATACGGTACAGGCGTTCGCTGATGCTCGAAAATGGCACCATGCGGACGTTCATCAAACCTTGTTGCAATTCGCGATTAAGGCGTCCTTGTGCCGACATTGCCGCCGCAGTTTCGTCAATGTTTTTTAATAACAGTTGCTGTACCGTCTGTACGTCATGCACGCCTTCCGACATGAAGCGCGTCAATTCCTGTAAACGTGTAAAGCGGTCAAGTTCGAGAGGATCAAATTGTTCGACGCCATCGGTGACCAGAGAAACTCGCGCCTGCATTTGGCTTTCGGCCTGAATATCAATTTCACGTAATTGATTACGTAAACGCGTTACGCTACCGGTAAGCTCCAGCAACCCTTCCTTAAAGGCCTGCATTTCTGTTTCCATACGTGAGCGTGCCACACTAATTTCGCTGGCCTCGTTCACCAGACGATCAACTACATCAGAGCGTACACGTAGCTGACTAACCAGCGCGCGCTCTGCACCAACATCCAATGTGCGCCGTTCAAATTTTGCTTCAATCACTTTTGCGACGCTTGGCTTGTCTTTATTGCCGCGCAAACCTTCGATCAAGTTGGCAATTTGATCGAAATCACTATTCAGTTCGTCCCAAAAATCAGCTTGTTCAAGTTTTTTGGCCGCACGTTGCACTCGGTCTTCCATTCCATGTGCAATCTCGCCGATGCGCATTGCGCCAGCCATTCGCGCGCTACCTTTAACCGTGTGCAGCAATCTCGTTAACTGCCTCATGCTCTGTTCATCATCCGGCTTCTCATGCCAAGCACGTATTCCCGCACCAATTTTTGGCAGCAGATCGTCCGCCTCTTCCAAAAATACGGGAAGCAACTGCTCATCAACGTCATCTCGAATCTGCAACTTTGGTGCCTGAACTTGCTCGGCGATTTGCTTGATCTCAGCAGACGGGGGCCGCTGTACAGGCACTTCTGAAACGGCTGGCATTACTTCGGAGGAATGCAGTTGCAACGAGGCTTCTTGAACCAAGTTGTCTTTATCGGCTTGCAATTGGCTTACCAAGTCGAAACGCGGCAGCGGCATTTGTTTATCACAAATACTTTGCGCCATTTCATCAAGGGATGAGATGGCCGAATCAAGCATCTGCAATTGTCCCTCACTTAATGTAAAAGTTTGGTCTATCCGGGCTTGTAGCCAGCCTTCCAAAGCATAGGCAAGTGCTGCCACGTCGGTAAAGCCCATGGTACGGTTAACGCCCGCCAGCGTGTGAGCAGCGCGCATGAAATCGTATTGCACCTGTGGCGGAGTAGCTGCGCGCAGACTGGCCAATTGCCGTTGCAATGCAAGTGCATTCTGCTTGGCTTCTTCGCTGGCAATTTTGAACAAAGTCGGAGAAAGCGAAATTTCTCCGATAATCACTTGGTCCGATTCCTCTGGCTCTACGGTTTCGACAACTTGCGGCTGCTCCGGTATTGCTGTCGCCTTTGGTTGCATGACGACATCCAAATCAGCACCTTGTTCAATTTGATTTGCTATGCTGAACAAGTCCCCTGCTACAATACGCACACCGCCTTGACTGTAAAGCGCCTCCACCCAGTCTGAGAAGGCTTGTTCTGCCTGATTAATAAATTGCAACAAATTCTGAGTTGCTGGTTTCTTATCAAGCAACCATTTGTTCATCGCTCGTTCAATCGCCCACGCCACCTCTCCGAGATCGGTTAATCCGACCATGCGTCCGCTTCCTTTAAGCGTGTGAAATCCGCGCCGGATTGTTATTATTGGTTCTTGACTATTAGGATGTAACTGACAAATTTCCAAATTGTCATGAATAATTCCCAACACCTCTTGCGCTTCCTCAAGAAATACCTCAAGCAGTTCCTGATCTTCACCAAGAGGCCGCTGCAGTCTGGCGGCTTCAGCAGGTTGCCCGGCATCAACCGGTTGGATTGGCGGTTGAGTTGGCGGTGTTGCCTCGCGTAATGTGGTCAGTTCTTCCAACGAGGCAAGCAAGGCGTCGGTATCATGCTTCTGTCCATGTGCCTGACGTTGTAAACTATCTTCCAACGCACTCACCGCACGGGCCAAAGCGTGGCTCTCTGCCGGGTTTGGAACTGTCGCGACCCCTTCAAATGAGCGCACTCTTTCCTGAATAGCATTCAGCAACTGTTCCGCCGACACCATGGACAAGATGCGCAAGCCACCGTTAATCTGCCCTAAAAGACGCTGCAATCCATTCAACTCATCACGCTTGGATGCGTCACCAAAGAATGCGTTTAGACCTTGTTCAATATGCTGAAGATTGATCAGCATTTCATTGACCAGCGGTGCTGTAACTTCCTGCATTTCCATTTGGCAATGAAGATCGACAAGCTCTTCCATCTGTCTGGCATCCACTGGCTGGTGGCTGAGCTCTGCGTGCATTCGGTCGGACAAAATACGAACCTGCTCTTGAAATCCGCTACCCAAGTGATTGTAGTGTTCAATGCCGCTATCCAGTAGCAGCAACGACATCGCCATTTCCATAGCAACGAGTTTCGCTTGCTCCGGATCGCCCAACTGTTTTGAAACGCTATGGATCTGTTTGACCAACGGCTGCAAAGTATTTTGGTACAGTTTTTCACTTTGCAAAGCCAAATGGCCTATATTTTCAACAAATTTGCCACATGCAGCTGCATCATCCAGGGTACAAAATTCCCAGCTTTCTTCAACTACCCGAAATTGGTCATGCATGAGCGCAAGCACTTGGGCGACCTCTCCGGCAGGCAATGCGGGAAGTTCCGGCAGGTACTGATCCAGCGCGTAAGTTTGTTTAATTTCCTCAACTCGATCACTGACACTATGACTGCGCCCTATTAAATAAAGCATTTCATTCATTACTGGGCGAGTGTCCAGTTTATTACCTTCAATTACCGCCCGCATCTGGCGGTCAACTCGTCCAAACAATTTTCGGGCACTTAACTCCGGCGGCAAGCCAGCTAGTCTAGCGCAATCAAGCAACCCCAAGGCCACCCACCAAAATGTCCGGCTATCGTCTTGCTCAACACGATTTGTCACCGTCTCAATCGCTCGCTGCATTAATTGAAATGCAGAAGGAACATCATCCTGTCGCAGATAGTGCAACAAACCTTGCTGATACTGTCTGCGTACAGATTTTAGGCGAACGGTTGCATCATTATCTTGCTGAGCAATGTCCAAAGCGCTTGGCGAAGGCTGAACTTCCAAGTCAGGGAAAAATAAATCCGTCTCGAACGCCATTTCCAATCCGCGCAATTGCTGCAACTCTTGATATTGGGGGAACAACCTAAGTGTGACATTTTCCGCACCACCGGAAAGCGAGTCCAGAAAATGAGTCAGCCCGAGCAAGGTGCGACGCAAAACGTCCCGGTGGAGTGCCGAGACCATTCCCGGATTGGCAGATAATTCATTTAGAACATTTACGAGTTCTGAACAAATCACAACTACGCCGTCCATATGCACCATTTTTAGCGCGCCCGACAAGCGTTTTATTTCGCTACACGCCGCCTCCAGCGACGTTGAATTGAGCGCCGGAGCTGCCAGAAACTGTTCCATGCTTACGCTGATTTCGCCCAGCGACGCATCTAGGCTGGGCTTGACGCCGGAGAATGCCGCGAGATCGAAATGTGTCTGGTTAATCATGTTGCCGCAATTTCAAAGGGTTACAATTTGAAACCTGCCACCGACCCTTTAAGGTCGGAAGCAAGGCCGGTCATTTGCGCAACCGAGTTGGCGGTCAAACGCGTACCCTCGGTAGTTTGGCCGGTGATTTGCAAAATATCTCTCATCACGTTTGAAACTTCGCCGGCCATGTCGGTTTGTACTTGTGTAGACACAGTAATGCTGTCAATCAGACGAGCCAATTCATTTGAAACTTGTTCAATTTCCTTCAATGACTGTCCTGCATCTTCGGAAAGTTTCGCCCCCTCGACCACACCCACGGTACTCTTTTCCATCGCCACCACCGCGTCGTGGGTATCGCTTTGAATTGTTTTTACCAGTACGCTGATCTGTTTGGTTGCTTCGCCAGACCGCTCCGCCAGGCGTTGAACTTCTTCAGCAACTACTGAGAAGCCGTGTCCGGCTTCCCCTGCCGATGCGGCCTGAATAGCCGCATTCAATGCCAACACGTTGGTCTGTTCGGTAATATCGGAAATCAAATCGACAATTTCCCCGATTTCTTGTGAACTTTCGCCAAGTCGCTTAATCCGTTTCGATGTTTCCTGAATTTGCTCGCGAATGCCATCCATCCCGCTAATTGTATTGCGCACAGCTTGCGCACCCTGTTCCGTTGCCGCCAGTGTTCTTTTCGCCACATTCGCGGATTGCGCGGCACTCGCATCAACTTCCCGAATTGACTTGGCCATCAATGTTACCGCCTCTTCAGCACCCTGAATTTCACGCTTTTGCTTTTGTGTCGCATCGAGCAACCCTTTCGAAACCACGTCAGCATCTCTTGTTGCTGTTGAAATCTGATCCGCCGCCGCAGTAATGCGTGTCACCAGTTTACGAAGCTCCTCTGCGGTATAGTTAACCGAGTCGGCAATCGCTCCGGTAATGTCTTCGGATACTGTTGCGCGTATCGTCAAATCTCCTTCCGCCAAATCACTCAATTCGTTCATCAAGCGCAAAATCGCGGTTTGATTTTGTTTATTGGCCTGTTCTGCCGTTTTGGCACGACGTTGCGCATCGTCCAGGTATTCCTTTGAGATCATCAGCAGCAATAATAAAGTCAACGCTGCGGACATCATCGCGATAAATCCGGAGATGCGCGTGATCATGTCCAATTGATAGCTATTAACCAGTGTTTGGGATTTGGACAGCAACACATCCGAGTCCACCACAATTGCTTTTGCGGCTTCTTTGGCGTCGACCAGATTGAGCGCTTGAGACACCAGAATTTCCACACTGGTACGGTAAGCGTCAAACAACTTGGTCGCATTCTGGACTTTAGGATCCCCTGCTGGCAACGCGGCCAGTTCCTCCTCGGCAGCGTAGGTATCCACACCCATCTGTGCCAATTGATTGATCGTCACATCACGAGCCAACATTTTCGCCGCATCTTTGGAAATACGCTCAACGTTCAAAACCAAGCGGGTTGCCTGTAATTTTTGTTCGCCGGAATAACTTTCCATCATTTGCTGGGCAATACCGCGAAACTCCGAGCTTGTATCATTAATAATTGCAATCGCATTTGCCAACGTTACTAAACCCGGACGTCCGTCTTCAACTTTTTGCACATCCTCCAATGTTTTGTTTGCAGCTACTATAATTACATTAAGCGCGTCTCTGGCCTCTCCCCCCGTTGCCGGCAATGAGCGATCCCCCTTATCCAAAATCGCAATCACGGAGGAAAGATCTTTTTTACTTTGCTCCAGTCCGTCAAAGGCATCCGAATCACCCGTCAAACTTGATTGCGCGTCTTTGGCCAAGCGTTGCGACAACATCAGCAACTTGCTGGACTGGCCCACATATCCGGCGTTATATGCATTCTCGCGAGAATTGATATACGCCGCGATTGCCGCAACTATCAGAAATGCGCCCGCCGCCAAACCCAATATTTTTAACTGCTGCGCCACTTCCATTTGCCCAAGAAACGGCAACTTGAAGCCGGGCACTTTTAATGCGTCATTTAAGTTTTTTTTCCCGAACCACTTTAGTTTGGATAAGTTCAGTTTGAATGCCATTTTGTTTTTCTACCCTTCAAAGGAACTGCTACCAAAGAATTATCAAATACCCACCTGCAAAAATTCAATCTGATTCAATAAATCAGTAACATCCAGCTTGTGCCATAAGATACCTTGTTCATCTTGATACCCAATTTGTCCGTCATGAGTACTTTGGTGCCATTTCCTCGCATCGCGCAAACCGAGAGCACGATCTACTAATAATGCCGCATTAAAAGCATGCCTTTCGGCCACAATCAACACTCGATTGGACGAATCGGCCACTACTTCTCCTTTACGCCGGTATGCAGCAATATCTGCAATGCAGTACAAATTTCCCCGTATATTTGCCACACCTCGAAACCACTTCTTACTTAATGGCACATGTGTAAAAGGCGGCACGGGCAGTACTTCGCTAATATCCGCCATTTCTACCAGCCAATGTTGGCCTGCTATCAGGACGCCCAAAGTAGAAGCCTTGTCGCCAACGCGACTCTTCGCCTGCATGCGATCACTCAGGCTTTGTTGAAACTCTCGCAAATTCAGGCGCTTTGACATAGCGATATTTGGCGGGTGTTACCCTTTATCCCAGCGATGCGATCTTGCTTAACAATTGCACTGGATCAATAGGCTTGACCACATAATCTTTTGCCCCTTGCCGCAACCCCCAAATCTTGTCCGTTTCTTGATCTTTAGTCGTGCATATCAGCACCGGAATATGTTCTGTTTCCGGGTCTTTGGTTATTGCCCGAGTCGCTTGAAATCCATTCATTCCAGGCATAACCACATCCATAATAACTAAATCCGGTTTGTTCAGTTTCGCTTGGGCAACCCCAGCTTCTCCGTTTTCGGCGAATATAACCTCGAAGCCTTTTTTACTCAAAGTCTCTCCGATAATATGGCGCTCGGTTGCCGAGTCGTCCACAACCAGAATTTTTTTAATGGCCATAGTTTTGTCCCCCATGTTGCTGTGTATGCGTAATTACGGTTTCAATCAGGGTTTTTTTGTTAAACGGTTTTATGAGATACTGGTCTGACCCAACCAGTTTCCCTCGCGCACGATCAAAAAGCGTATCTTTACTGGTTAGTATGACCACGGGGATATTTCTGAATTCGTGATGATTTTTAATCAGGGCGCAAGTTTGATAGCCGTCTAAACGCGGCATCATCACATCTACAAAGATAATGTCTGGCTGGGCATCAACCACTTTGTACAAACCATCAAATCCGTCTTCCGCAAGAACGACCTTACAGCCCGCCTGCGACAGAAATATTTCTCCACTACGCCGAATCGTATTGCTGTCGTCAATTAGTACTACCGTTAGCCCAGACAGTGGCAAATTCTCGCTCAACTCACTCCTCCCCATTTGGCACTATCGTGCTCGTCAATTCGCTTTGAATGATTTAGAGGCATCAATGCTAACTTATCCCGCAGTAGATGTCATGGCGAATTTGTCGCAAATATTGACAAATTGCAAGTATTCATCAGTTTCCAGACCCGATAATTCAACCTTCAACTTCGTCCAGCGACAAAGTCGCTGCGCAGTTTAATACTTAAGGGGTAGAACATTTCTACTTTCTCTCAACCTCTGGTCTTCTTACCCATCACATAAATCAAGTATTCAAAAAACATCTCACACCAATCCTGATCACTTTCTTTTAGCGAATGAAGTAATTTCTTAAGTTCGGCAACGGGCCACTTTGGATTAAACGACACTAGCATATGTTCCGGGTAGACTTTTAGCGTTTCGCTCAACCGCGCTGCCGTTTTGCTTATTTCTGTCAGCATCAGCGCAAGGTCTTTGTCCGAATCAATTTCGGCTGTCAAATTCCCATAAGCCTTCGGATTATGCTTGGTGTATTCAATAAACTTGGTGATCAAATAAAAAAATTCGCCTTTATTTTCTTTGGTCACTGCATCACCCAGCATAAAGGGCATCACTGATAACTCAAGCCAATAATAGCCAAGCTTGGCGTTGCGATGCCTGGTAACACCAATGAATCCATCTCGTTCGTTGGCGCGTCGAATGCAGTCAGCCAACAATATTTTCTCTGAGTTACGCGGGGCTAGTTCGTGCCCTTCCAGTACTGCCGGTTTAAACAAGAAAAAATCTGGGACATCATCGTACAGCTTGCCCGAATGGTTATGAGCACGGTAGTAGCTAGTGAATAACGCTAACGCCAATTCCCCATTTTTCTCGACATTATGATAATCGCGGGGATTTGCCGTTGCTGTATTGCGTTGTATCATAGAGACTTTACCTTATTCACTCGGAATCATTTTGTTGATCGTTAGCTGTGCATGTACTTGCAGAAAGATTTGATTCCCAGCAAGCTTGGACTCCCGCATTTGTGCGAACACCAATATACGCAACGCGTGATGGTTACGCAACAAAAACAAGTAGTTCCTTGACGTTAACATGTCATTCCTGTCCACCACTTACTTAGGAATGCGATAGTTGTCTTGTGTCATCAAGTCTACCCCGCATGGTAATTGCTCTATCCAGTCAAGAAACTGTTTAACCATTTTTTTACCCTTAAATGATTTGCCGTGTTGCGGGACGATCCATTCCACATCCAACTCGCGCACCATATTTACCCAATAGCGACAGATTTTATTGGAAATCATATACCGACGATGGAAGCCCTCCATCAACTTAATATGTGAATTAAAGTCTTCCACTGTTAACTTGGCTTCATCGTCCGACACGATAGATGCGCCCATATCTCCAGTAAACAGGATTTTGCTGACCGGGTCATAAAATTGAAAGTTGCCTTCGGAATGCATGAAATGCGCGGGAATAGCCTTGATAGCAGTGTCGCCCAAAGGTAAATTCATACCTTCGTCGGGTATGCCTGTTATCCGCCCTTCACTGTTACCCACGCTACAAAAGTGCGGGACAAATCTTGCCCACAACTTGGAAATAACGACTTTGCAGTCAGCATGAATCATCCATTTGTTCACTGATGCGATAATATCCGGATCAGCATGGGACGCCAAAATGTACTCAAGCCTCTTGGGCGGGAAGTAATTATGCATCTCCATTAGTAAACCGTTGTAAGTCATGTTGCCACCCGGATCCAGCAACGCTCCGTGCCCGTTATCAACAATCAAAAACTGGTTCGCCTGTACTGCAATATCGGTTTTATCATCCACCAGATCATTAAACATCAAGCACATATGTTTGCCATTGTTAAATAACTCGATTGCCACTTTAGTTCTCCCGGGATAGTTTCTGAATTATCAATTCTTATTTTGCAATCTATGCTACTTGAATATAGAAACTGATTATTTGATTCATGTCAAACTCAGCGCAGTTTTACAATCTATTCTATAAGTTAATTTATCGTTGCCAAAAACGCGGCGTAAAAATAATTAGAAACGTAAAAATCTCCAACCGCCCCACCAGCATAGCAAGCGTGCAGACCCAGGTTTGGAAATCTGTCAGTCCGGAATAATTTCCTGCCGGCCCAACCGCATTTAATCCCGGCCCCGCGTTGTTGATACATGCGATAACAGCAGAAAATGCCGTGATAAAGTCCAGCCCGCTAATAAGCAGAACAAATGTCAAGGTTGCTACCGTCATAAAATACAAAAAAATGAAACCCAATACTGCAAACACTATATTGTTGGGAATGACACTGCCTCCCACTTTCATCGGATTAATCGCTGTTGGGTGCAAAAGCTTGATGAACTCGCGCCCGGCCTGTTTAAACAAGATCATTGTTCGCACCATCTTTATTCCGCCCCCCGTAGAGCCGGAGCTTGCGCAGACACAACTCAAAAACAACATCCACATCGGAGCAAAGATTGGCCACTGATTAAAATTGGCATTGTTAAGGCCGCAATCGGTTGCTATCGAAACAAGATTGAAACTGGCAAAACGCAACGCAGTTAAAAAGTTGGGATATGTTCCCTTCCACCAAAGAAATAATGCCACACCAAAGCAACTCGCCACTACTACGCCCACGGTGGCCAATCCTTCTTTGTCTTGCCAATATACTCTTAATGTTTTGCCGCGCAAAGCCAGAAAGTGTGTAGAAAAGTTCATCGCTGCCAGTAACATAAAGACGATCAGCACGAACTCGATGAGTGGCGAATTAAAATAGCCTACACTACTATCATGCGTGGAAAAACCACCCAGACTCATCGCTGAAAAAGCGTGACAGATAGCATCCAGCCAGTTCATTCCCGCCAATTTGAGCAGCACAACACACATTATGGTGATCATGCAATATACCAACCACAAATTGCGTGCCGTCTCTGTAATCCGCGGCGTCAATGCTGAGTCTTTCATGGGCATTTCCGCTTTGAACAGTTGCCTCCCACCGATTCCGAGCAGGGGCAAAATCGCAACGGCCAGAACGATGATTCCCATTCCGCCTAACCAACTCAACTCATGACGCCAGAGATTTATCGAGGGTGAGAGCTTGTCCAAGCCCGACAATACCGTTGCCCCGGTGGTGGAAAGCCCGGACATTGTTTCAAAATATGCATCTGTAAAAGACAGTTCGTTTATTCCCAGCAATAATGGCAAAGTGGCGAAAGCGGGCATTGCCGTCCACATCCCGACTACCAGCAAATAGCCGTGGCGTATCGATAACTCGCCCTTGTATCTGCGCGTAAAAATCCACATCAACACACCCGCGCAAAACGTCCACAGCATGGCCAGAATGAAATCCCGCAACACTGAATAATCCTCATTGATCAATGCGCAAACTATGGGCATGATGTAACTGATGCTGAACACTACCAGCAACATTCCCAGCGCATTGATAACGGTAAGAGCGCGCGTCATTAAAAAAATCCGACTTTCACTTGAAACAGCTTTTCTATTTTTCGTATCATCTGCTTGTTAATGACAAAAACGATGACATGGTCTTCGGATTCAATTACCGTGTCATGGTGTCCCATCAAAACCTCGGTCTCGCGCACAACAGCTCCAATCGTCGCTCCTTTTGGTAATTCAATTTCGTCGACACGGCGCCCTACCACTTGCGAAGATTGACGATCTCCGTGCGCCACCAGCTCCAGGGCCTCTGCCGCACCCCGACGCAAAGAGTGAACGGCCGCGACATCCCCCTGGCGCACATACGCCAGCAATGAGCCGATGGTCACATGCGCCGGCGACAGCGCAATGTCAATCTTGCCACCTTGCACCAGACCGACATACGCACTTCGATTGATTAAGGAAATCACCTTGCGTGCGCCCGCTTTCTTTGCCAGCAATGAAGACATGATATTGTTTTCATCGTCATTCGTAAGCGCACAAAAAACGTCGACGTCGCCCACGTGTTCAGACTCCAGCAGGTTTTCATCCGTACCGTCACCATTCAAAACTAATGCTTTCGAAAGCTCGCCGGCCAGTTTTTCGCAGGACTTTTTGTTGAACTCGATAAGTTTGACCTGGTAGTCGTTTTCAAGCGACAAAGCCAGACGGCGTCCAATGTTGCCCCCGCCTACGATCATTACACGCTTGGCCGGTCTGTCCATGCGACGCAATTCTTTCAATATCCTGCGAATATTTTTGCTTGCGGCAATAAAAAATATTTCATCGCCATCCTCTATTACTGTACTGCCTTCCGGCATGATAGGACGGTCTTGGCGGAAGATTGCCGCTACTCGCGTCTCTATCTGTGGCATGTGTGTACGCAAATATTTCAATTCACGCCCGACCAGTGGTCCGCCCTCAAAAGCCCGCACTGCAACCAACGAAACTTTGCCGTCGGCGAATTCCAATACCTGCAATGCCTCGGGAAATTCGATGAGCTTGCGAATATAGTCAGTCAGTATTTGTTCCGGGCAGATTGAATAATCCACACAAAAATTATCGTTTGAAAATATTTCCTGATGCGCCAGATAATCGGCGGCACGGATGCGGGCAATCCGTGTTGGCGTGTTAAACAAACTTGCGGCCAGTTTGCATGCCACCATGTTGACTTCATCACTTTGCGTCACCGCCAGCAGCATGTCTGCATCGGCAAGCCCGGCCCGTTTCAACACGCTCGGATGAGAGGCATTGCCAACCAGAGTGCGCAAATCAAAACGATTTTGCAATGTCTGCAACTTTGCCGCATCGTTATCAACTACTGTGATGTCATTTGCCTCGCTGACCAGGTTTTCAGCCACCGTCGAGCCGACCTGCCCTGCGCCCAAAATTATTATTTTCACTTCTCCTCCTTAAATTGAGAGATATAACCATCGCCCAGCCAAGCTGTCCGGTTACTCGTCTTCTTTCCATTTTATTGAGCAGCCCATACTGGCTATCTGCTCATGCGGCCCGTGTCCGGTTTGCGCAACTTGCAGCATCGCATTGTATAAGTCGCGCGGGGCATCCGGCACGGTCTCTTTGCGCGAGGCGTCCAGACGGCCCCGATATTGCAATTCCAGTTTTGCATTAAAGCCAAAAAAGTCCGGTGTACACACCGCGCCGTAATCTTTTGCAATCTGTTGAGTATCATCCCATACATAAGGAAAAGGGTATTTATATTGTTCGGCAATCTGCTTCATGTTGTCGAACGAGTCTTCGGCATATTCAGCCGGGTCATTGGACATAATGGCAATACTGTTTATTCCATGTTGTTGGAGTTCGCGCACATCCCGGATAATGCGCTCACGAATGGATTTCACATAGGGGCAATGGTTGCAAATGAACATCACCAGCAGCCCATTATTACCGCGCGCGCTATCCAATGTGTGGCGCTTACCGTCAACTCCCACTAGATCAAAGGGCCGCGCTTCCCACCCAACGTCGCATAAGGGGGGTTGTAAACTCACCATAAAATTCTCCTAAAACAACAAATTCTTTTTGAGTCGTTATATTATCACGCCCAATCAATCACCCCGTATCCAGCCATGTCAGCACCACGCTTCTATTGTCCACCCCCTTTGCCGTTAAGCACAAACTTCGAGCTGCCCCCCGCCGCTGCCCACCATGCAAGCCGAGTTTTGCGACTGCGGGTAAATGACGCAGTGCAAATATTTGACGGCATCGGCAATGCTTTGGATGCCACTATTAATCAGATTTCCGGCAAACGCGTCATACTTGGCAACCTGCAAACCTGCATGACTCCGGTAAGCTCCGGACTGCATATCGTATTGGCCCAAGCCATGTGCAGCAGTGACAAGATGGATTTGATCGTACAAAAAGCCACCGAACTTGGGGCCGCCGAAATTTTGCCCGTTCAATCTCAACGCAGTATTGCGAAACTCTCAGCCGCGCGAGCTGAAAAGCGCGCCGAACATTGGCGCAGTGTCGCCATCTCCGCTTGTGAACAAAGCGGCCGCAATGATCTGCCGCTGATTTATGCCCCGATTGAATTGGAAGCATGGCTATTATCTAGGCACAAAGCCTCTGGCAGTAAATTTATCCTTTTGCCGGGCGGTGCCACCCAATTGCATGCGCAGCCCAAACCACAAATTAGCGCCACACTACTGATCGGACCCGAAGGCGGCTTTAGCGCAGACGAAGCCAATATCGCGCTGCAAATGGATTTCGCGCCAATCCTGCTCGGCCCGCGCGTACTGCGCACCGAAACGGCCGCCATTGCCGGCATCAGCGCCCTGCAAACGTTGTGGGGAGATTTCAATTAATTCGCAAAGGAGGCGAAAATGCCATATGTAAACATCCGCATCGCCGGGACATTAAGTCGCGAACAAAAATCCACAATCGCTGCCGAAATTACAGACACATTGGAGCGCATCGCGCATAAACCAGCTTCTTATACTTACATAGTCTTCGATGAATTACCGGGCGGATTCTAGGATGAAGCGCAATTTTGAATAATGCAGGTCAGGTGGGTGAGATGCGGTAGCATCAATGCCCTTTGACCAGCCAGTCGAAATTGCACAAATGAACTATACACATATCACCCGAGAAGAACGATACCAGATTTACGCCTTGAAGAAGGCGGGACATAGGCAAAAAGAGATAGCCGAGGTACTGAAGCGAAGTGAATCCACCATCAGCAGAGAATTAACTCGGAACGGTGGACGACGTGGCTACCGTCCCAAACAAGCGCACAACAAGTCGGTTGAGAGACAGGCGCTGAATGCACGAACGATTGATGCTGCGACATGGGAATTCGCTCAAGATATGCTGATGCTCCAATGGAGCCCAGAGCAGATCAGCGGGCATGCAGCCATCAGCCCAGAAACGGTTTACCAGCGAGTCTATGCAAATAAACGAGCGGGCGGAATGCTATGGAAGAACCTGCGTTGCCAGAAGCAACGAAGGAAGAGATACGGCAAGGCTGAACGACGCGGAACGATACCCAATAGGCTATCCATTGAAGATCGTCCTGCCATCGTTGAGACGCGTAGCCGTATCGGTGACTGGGAAGCGGACACAGTGATAGGCAAGAACCACCGCCAAGCGATTGTGAGTATCGTAGAACGTAAGACCGGATTCACACTGATCCAGAAGGTAGAACGCAAGACTGCACAAGCAGTCAGCCAGGCCATGATAGCTCTGCTGAAGCCTTACCGAAAAAAGGTAAGGACGATTACTTCTGACAACGGAAAGGAATTCGCCGGGCACGAAGAAATTGCCAAGAAGTTGAAAGCTGGCTTTTATTTCGCACACCCATACTCATCATGGGAGCGAGGAACGAACGAAAACACAAACGGATTAATACGACAGTACTTCCCCAAGAACAGAGACTTTACAACAATTACACGACAGGAGATCAACACCGCGATGGAAAGATTAAACAACCGACCTAGAAAGAGACTTGGATTTCAGACACCGAATCAAGTATTCTTTAAGTCAGGCGTTGCGCTTCATATTTGAACCCGCGCCGGATGAAAACTGGGCGATAGCGGGAAAGCTGCTGAATGAAGAGTGACGGCTCTTGAGCCTGAATTACTATTGCGTTCTTAGGCCCCATTGCAGGATACTGCGCCCTACTCATTTGCCACTGATCCGACATGCCACAACATTTTGCCCAAAACCCTGCTGAATTCGTTGCCTGGTTCCGTTCTGTTGCACCCTACATCAATGCATTTCGCGGTAAAACATTTGTCGTTGCCTTTGGGGGAGAGGTCGTCGCCGATGGTAAATTCGTCGAGCTTACCCATGACTTTAATTTGCTCGCAAGCCTGGGCGTGCACTTGATTTTAGTGCATGGTGCGCGCCCGCAAATTGAGCAGCACTTGTCACACAACAATATTTCTGACCGTTACCATCAGGGCATTCGCTTGACCGATACCGACACGATGCAATGCGTTAAGGAAGCTGTTGGGCGCACTCGTTTGGAAGTTGAAGCACTGCTCTCGATGGGGCTGGCAAATTCCCCCATGGCCAATGCGGATATTCGTGTTGCTGGTGGTAATTTTATTACCGCCCAGCCCATTGGCGTAATCAACGGTGTTGATTTATTGCATACTGGCTGCGTGCGCAAAGTGGACTTTGCCGCCATTAAAGACCGGCTGGAATTCAATGAGGTTGTATTGCTCTCGCCTGTGGGTTACTCGCCCACCGGTGAGGTCTTTAACTTGACGCTGGAAGATGTCGCTACAACTACTGCTATAGCGCTCGACGCGGACAAGTTGATCTTTCTCATGGATACCGATGGCGTCGTTGACAAACAGGGGACACTGTTACCCGAGTTAACAATTTCTACTGCCAACGAGATTTTGTCTGGCAAGCAACAATTGCCTGATGATGTCGCGCTGTTTTTACCCTGCGCAGTCCGCGCATGTGAAGCGGGTGTTGCCCGTACCCACCTTATCAGTCGTCATCAGGATGGGGCTTTGCTTCAGGAACTGTTTTCTGATGTGGGGATTGGCAGCATGGTGGTGGAAAGCTCATTGAACACCATTCGTGATGCGACTATCAACGATGTTGGTGGCATCTTAAAACTGCTTCGCCCACTTGAGGCCGAGGGAATTTTGGTTCGGCGCTCACGTGAATTGCTGGAACGCGAGATCGATAGATTTGTCGTATTGGTGCATGATCGCAGTATCATTGGCTGCGCTGCTTTATATCCTTTCCCGGATTCCAAGGCTGCCGAATTGGCCTGTATGGCGGTGCATCCCAACTACCGCGGCCATGGCTATGGTGACGCGTTGCTGAGGCACATGAGCACGGAGGCTTTAGCTCAAAGCTTTGACAAGCTTTTTGTTTTAACCACCCGCACTGCACACTGGTTTGTCGAGCGCGGATTCAACGAGGTCGACCCAAATCAGCTTCCTGAAGAAAAAAAAGCGCTTTACAATTACGAGCGCCGTTCAAAAGTTTTTATGAGAACTTTATAATCGTGAAGTATTTCTGATTTTCATTTACTATTGCTTGTAATTTCCCCGTCATACATGACGGTTATTGTTTCCCCGATATGGAGTTAAAAAATGGCAAGATTAGTGCAGTGTGTAAAACTCGGTCGCGAAGCAGAGGGGCTTGATCGTCCGACTTACCCGGGCCCGCTGGGGCAACGCATTTACGAGAACGTGTCCAAGGAAGCGTGGCAGGGGTGGATAAAATTTCAGACTATGCTGGTAAACGAGAATCGGCTAAATTTGGCCGACCCCAAAGCTCGCAAGTATCTCTCGGAACAAATGGAGAATTATTTCTTTGGCGCAGGCACCCAAATGCCCTCGGGGTTCGTACCACCAGCACATTAATACGAGCATCTAAAGTGTCCAAACAATATCCTCCGCAACAATTTCTCAATCGTGAACTTGGCCTGCTGGAATTCAACAGGCGTGTGCTGGCGCAAGCCGAAAACCCAACAATTCCACCGCTGGAGCGGCTAAAGTATTTGTGCATTGTCAGTAGCAACCTTGATGAGTTCTTTGAAATTCGGGTAGCCGGACTCAAGGAACAAATTAAATTGGGTGCTGTTTCCTCCGGGCCGGACGGTCTGGATGCAGCACAAATTCTCAAGCGGGTTCGCGATCAGGCGCACCAGATTATCGAACAGCAGTATCAAATATTTAACAAAGACCTGGTTCCCACGCTTGCGACGCAAGGGGTGTGCTTTCTTCGCCGCACGCATTGGAACGAGGCGCAGAGCGCCTGGATAAAAGACTTTTTCTTGCGTGAAGTAATGCCGATCCTGACTCCGATCGGCCTTGATCCGTCGCATCCATTCCCGCGCGTGCTCAACAAGAGTTTGAATTTCGCTGTTGAGCTCAATGGCAAAGACGCTTTTGGTCGCAACTCCGCGAAGGCTATTGTTCAAGCACCTCGTGTATTGCCTCGCGCCATTAAGATGCCCGCCGAGTTATCTGATTGTGAAAACGGATTCGTTTTTCTGTCTTCTATATTGCATGCACATGTGGGTGAATTGTTTTCGGGCATGGAAGTATTGGGTTGCTATCAATTCCGTGTCACACGCAACAGTGACTTGTTCGTGGATGAAGAAGAAGTAAAAAATTTGCGTATCAGTCTGCAGGGCGAATTGCCGCAGCGGCATTTTGGCGATGCGGTACGGCTTGAAGTAGCCGACAACTGCTCTCCTGAAATGGCCGACTTTTTGTTACTGCAATTCGAACTAAAACCGGACGACTTGTACCGTGTTCAGGGTCCGGTAAATCTTGTGCGCTTGATGCGCATACCCGACCAGGTTGATCGCGATGATTTGAAATTTCCACCCTTCACGCCCGGCATGCCTGTCGCGCTGCAAAAAAAGGGGGCGGACATGTTCAAGCTAATCCGCAAGGGTGACGTTTTGCTGCACCACCCCTACCAGTCTTTCCGTCCTGTTATCGATTTCATTCAGCAGGCAGCAACCGACCCTCAGGTTGTCTCCATTAAACAAACCGTTTACCGCACCGGCGCAGACTCGGCTTTGATGGAAGCGCTTATTGGCGCGGCCCAGGGTGGCAAAGAGGTCACGGTTGTGGTGGAACTGCTGGCGCGTTTTGATGAAGAGGCCAATATCAATTGGGCAAGTCGTCTTGAACAGGCCGGTGCTCATGTTGTTTACGGTGTGGTCGGCCACAAGACCCACGCTAAAATGCTGATGGTAATACGCCGCGAGGAAGGTAAGTTACGTCGTTATGTGCATTTGGGCACGGGTAATTATCATCCACGCACGGCAAAGCTTTATACCGATTTCGGCCTGTTTACCTGCAACGAGGAAATTTGCTCTGACGTAAACCAGGTATTCGTACAGCTTACCGGCTTGGGTAAAGCCAGCAAGCTAACCCATTTATGGCAATCCCCTTTTTCGTTGCACAGCCAGGTTTTGCGTTCAATTCAAAATGAGATCAAGCTGGCCAAAGCCGGTAAAAATGCGCACATCATTGCCAAGATGAATTCTTTGCTGGAGCCAGAGGTCATTATGGCGCTTTATGAGGCTTCACGTGCAGGGGTTAAAATTGAGTTGATTGTTCGCGGTGTTTGCGCTTTGCGTCCGGGAGTACCCGGACTTTCAGACAACATTACCGTGCGCTCAATTATTGGCCGCTTCCTGGAACATCCCCGTATTTTCTATTTCCGCAATAACCTTGCGCACGACGTTTATTTATCCAGCGCAGATTGGATGGATCGCAACTTCTTCCGGCGCATCGAAGTTTGCTTTCCTATTCTTGATACCAAACTCAAGAAGCGAGTTATTGACGAAGGCTTGAAGTCCTGCCTGCAAGACAATAGCCAAGCTTGGGAAATGGATGGCGACGGTGGCTGGCATTTAAAGACCACGCGTAGTGCTACTCCGAAATCCGCCCAAGCTTTATTGCTCGAGACCTTGGCAGGAAAGCCTGCTGTCTCGGAAGATGACTAAATATTTGTTAGCCGGTCAGACTTTTTTTGGGCGTCCGGTTTTTATTTTTTCCAGATTGATTACCGTTTGCTTTAATTGCGCAGTATTCAATTTTGAAAGGGCCTGCAATCCGGCTCTGAGCAGTTCGCTCTTCTTTACATGAAGCCCTGCTTTCAGTGCTTTCTGTTTTATTTCGGCAATCAGATCGTAATCCGTTTGCGGCATGGTAAAACTATCCCGTACCACCTTAACTTTTACTTCAACTTTCTTTTCCTTCTTGATCTTTTTTTCCGCTTTGGCAACAATTGCTTTCGGTGTCGCGCGTTTGCGCGCAACTGGAGCTTTTTTTGCTACAGCCGCTCTGACCGTTGTTTTGGCTGGTGTGTTATTTTCACTCATTACGTTTTCTCCTGAATTGTGAACCCAAATTTGAATGGCGTATCAAGTATATACGGTATATTCTACGAACTGAACTGTAATATTTAAAAGGCATTAATCATGGAATTGATTTTATGGCGACATGCTGAAGCCGTTGACGGCTTTCCAGACCAAAGTCGCGCCTTGACCCCCAAAGGGGTACATCAATCCGAACGTATCGCTGAGTTTTTAAAATCCCGGCTTCCACCCGATGCTCGTATACTTGTAAGTCCGGCATTGCGAGCCCAACAAACCGCAAGAGCCCTCACCGATAACTTCGACACGGAGCCGGCGATCAATGTTCATGCCACGCCACAGGCAGTTCTTAACGCTGCCGGCTGGCCGACGACAATTCGCACGACATTACTGGTCGGCCATCAGCCTTGGCTTGGTGAGGTTGCCGCGCTTATTATGACTGGCAAAGCTGACTGTTGGCGCATAAAAAAAGGCTCTGTCTGGTGGTTCAGCCGCCGTGAACGAAACGGCGACATTCAGTCGAACCTTCGTCTGGTTATTTCTCCCGATCAACTCTAATTTTTTAACCTGAGGTCACTATGTTCGAATCTGCCGAATTGGGTCACAAAATTAACAAAGCAACTTACGACGCCGAGGTTCCCCAATTGCGCGAGGCTTTATTGGATGCGCAATTCGATCTTGGAGAAAAAGCCAAGTTTCCGGTAATTATTTTAATTGGCGGTTTGGACGGCGCGGGACGCGGTGAAACCGTTAACCTGATCAACGAATGGCTGGATCCCCGCTTCATTGAAACGCATGGCATGGGTGAGCCGTCAGACGAGGAAATGGAACGTCCCATGATGTGGCGCTTTTGGCGCGCACTTCCACCCAAAGGGAAAATCGGCGTTTTTCTCGGCTCTTGGTACACATGGCCTATCTTGAATCGCGCGAGGGGCTTGATCAATTCCGCCGAGCTTGTACAAAGTCTGGAGCGTGCCAAACGGCTTGAAAAAATGTTATCCGACGAAGGTGCTCTGGTAATCAAATTCTGGCTACATTTATCCAAAGAAAAGCAGGAGCAACACCTTAAATTGCTGGAGAGCAATCCCAAAACGCGTTGGCGCGTCACCAAGCGTGACTGGGAAAATTACAAACGCTACGACAAATTGACCACTATTCACGAAACTGTCATCAGGCACACCAGCACCGCCGAAGCACCGTGGATTATTGTTGAAGGGGCGGATGCACGCTATCGCAGCTTAACTGTGGGCAAAGTTATTCTCGAATCTTTGCGCAAGCGTCTTGCAGAAGTTGACAAGAAAAAGGCGCTCGCAATTCGCGCCGCACCATTGCTGCCACCTATCGATAATCTAAGCATACTTAAAACGCTCGACCTTACACAAAAACTGGAAAAAAAGAAATATTCGGCAGCGCTCGAAAAGTATCAGGGAAAACTGGCTTTGCTCACACGCGATCCCAGATTTAAGGAAATTTCAGTCATTGCGGTCTTTGAAGGTAATGACGCCGCAGGCAAAGGCGGGAGCATCCGCCGCATCACCGGTGCTGTTGATGCCCGGCAGTATCAAGTGATCCCCATTGCAGCACCCACAGAAGAAGAGCGTGCGCAGCCCTATTTGTGGCGCTTTTGGCGCAACCTGCCACGCAAAGGGCGCATTACCATTTTTGACCGCTCATGGTATGGGCGCGTGCTGGTTGAGCGGATTGAAAATTTCTGCACCGAGGCCGATTGGATGCGTGCTTATCTTGAAATCAACGATTTTGAAGCGCAACTGGTTCGCCACAAAATGGTCGTCGTTAAATTCTGGTTAGCCATCAGCAAGGAAGAGCAGTTGCAGCGCTTTGAAGGACGCAAAGAAACCGGTTTCAAACGTTTCAAAATAACCGATGATGATTGGCGCAACCGCGATAAATGGGAAGACTACGAACTTGCGATTTGTGACATGGTTGACCGCACCAGCACTATCGAAGCGCCATGGACCCTAGTTGAGGCTAATGACAAATACTTTGCCCGAATTAAGGTGCTCAAGACGCTATGTCAGCATATTGAAACTGCCATAAGTCAGGTCAAATTAAAATAGAAGCACCAGCGCACCGCTGACGATTAACGCCCCGCCAACTGCACCTTTAATTGTGAGCGGCTCACCCAACGCGACCCAGCCAATGAGCATGACCAAGGCAACGCTTAGCTTATCTATCGGCGCAACCATGGACACAGGGCCAAGCTGTAATGCCCTAAAATAGCATAACCAGGACAAGCCGGTGGTCACCCCTGACGCCAGCAAACATGCCCACGCAACCCAGTTTTCCATTACCGGCTTTTGCCATTCGTTTCGTGCAGTTAGAAAAAGCGCTGTGACCAGAAGAATGACGATGGTGCGAACAAAGGTTGCCAGATCGCTGTTTATTTGCGCCACGCCTATTTTGCCCAGAATCGCCGTCATCGCCGCAAAAACGGCTGACCCGACCGCAAGTAGTTGCCATGAGAGAAAACCGTTCATATCTTCATCCTTGCGTTGGTCCGCTCTTACCTTTCTGTACCAGCACATATGGACTAACCACAACCGCCCATACCTCGGCATCGGCCTCATACCAAGCCAAGGCCTGCTCATCTGTTACATTACCAATCTTTCCCGCAGATAACCATTGTTTCACTTGCTGTTTGTTATCTTCAGAAAGTTGAAACGCGACCTCGACCAAGTCAAGATCTTCCTCTACCAGAATAGCCACGCCACTGGCAAAAAATCGCTGCAATTCTTTCCAGGCAATGCGCGCTGTCTCCTGATTAATTTTCGCCCGGTAAACTTCTTGCAACTTGACATCTTTCATACTCAGCCGGCTTTCTATCTCGATTTTTCGCTGCTCAAGTAATTATTTTTTGCCTTTATATAATGCTCCGCCGAATATCTCAGATAGGCAATCTCTTCTGCGGTAAGGACACGTATCGCCTTGGCTGGGCGTCCCGTATAGAGCATCCCGCTTTCCAACATCTTTCCCGGTGCAATTAAGCTACCCGCGCCGATCATCACGTGATCGGGAACCACCGCATCATCCATTACAATTGATCCCATACCGATCAGGCATTCGTTGCCAATAGTGCATCCATGCAAAATGACCGAATGACCTACTGTTACATAATCGCCGATAATCAGCGGTGAGCCTTCTGGCTTCTCCGTGGATTTATGCGACACATGCCCCATTGTCAAATCCTGCACATTTGTTCCGCGCCCAACCACAATCCGGTTTACATCACCGCGTATTACTGTGTTGCACCATACCGAACTGTCATCCCCAAGCGTAACGTCACCGATAACCTGGCAAGAAGGATGCAGAAATACGCGCTCTCCGACCACGGGGTATGTATCCAGATAAAATCCTAATGACATGAATATTTTCTCCGAAATTTCTCAAATGTTGCTACGCCAACAATTTCCACTGTATTTGTTCTCCGGCCCGTAGTGGCACCAGACGATGTTCCGCAAAAGCTTCGTTTGCCGGAACCTGCCAAGCTTCTTTGCGCAGCGTGATGATTTCTTCATTTCGTGGCAAGCCATAATAGTCTGCGCCAAAATGGCTGGCAAACCCCTCCAGTTTGCCCAACGCCCCGGCATTCTCAAACGCTTCGGCATATAGCTCGATTGCCGCATGGGCGGTGTAGCACCCGGCACATCCACAGGCATTTTCTTTGGTATGCTGGGCATGAGGCGCGCTATCGGTGCCGAGAAAGTATTTCTTGCTGCCGCTGATTGCAGCTTTGACCAATGCCTCGCGGTGCGTCTCGCGCTTCAAGACCGGCAAACAATAATAATGCGGGCGAATACCGCCGGCTAGCAAGGCATTGCGATTGTAAAGTAAATGGTGCGCCGTGATGGTAGCGGCGATATTGTCAGCCGCACCTTCCACAAACTGGGCGGCATCTTTGGTCGTGATGTGCTCAAACACTACGCGTAACTCAGGCAAGTCATTTAATAAAGGTTGCAGGACGCGCTCGATGAAAACCGCTTCACGGTCGAAAATGTCGACATTGCCATCAGTCACTTCACCATGCACCAACAGCGGCATGCCGCAGCGCTGCATTTCGTCCAGCGCAGCGTAGGTCTTGCGCAAATCGGTTACGCCAGCATCGGAGTTAGTGGTCGCACCTGCCGGATAGAGTTTCACCGCGTGGACAACGCCACTTTGTTTGGCTTTGCGAATTTCTTCAGCACCGGTATTGTTGGTAAGATAGAGCGTCATCAGTGGCTCGAATTTCGCGCCCGCTGGCACAGCGGCTAAAATGCGCTGGCGATATTCCAATGCTTGTGACATTGTGGTTACCGGAGGTCTGAGATTAGGCATGATAATGGCGCGGGCAAACTGTCGTGCTGTATCCGGCAACACTGATTTCATCAAATCAGCGTCTCGTAGATGTAAGTGCCAATCGTCAGGACGGGTTAGTTTTATTTCCATAATCCAAGTCTTTGTTGTTAATGTTCCAGCGATGTATTCCTCGTTTCCGGCAAGAATAACAGACCGACGACAAACGCCAAACACAATAAACCCGCTGGATACCAGATACCAAGCGCAACATCGCCCGTTCGTGTGCCAATCAAAGTAACCATGAAAGGCGACATGCCACCTATCCAGCCAGCACTTAAATTGTGCGGTAACGCTGCCGCCGTGTAACGGATTCTGGCGGGAAAAAGTTCCGCCAGAACTGCTGTCTGCGGACCGGTAATTAAGGCAAGGGCGACGACCAGAACAATCAGCAAAGCGGAAATTGCAGGTAAGTTAGCTTGCCGGACATCGGCTTTATCCGGCCAGCCTGCAGTGACTAAAGCGCGCTTTAGCACAGCGGGCTGGAACCCTTCGAAGGGCGTTTGATTATTAACCGAGATACGTGTGTTTGCCTCTTCGTATTCTTGCACATGATAGATCACACCTTGTTTGGTCAACCACTCTTGGTTGCGCTCACAATCATTTTGGGGCGCAATAAAGGGGTTGTAGTGGCAGTTTTTGCCGCTGAGTTGTACTGAGACGCTTTGGTTAAACTGCGCCAGCACCGGATTGCCAAAATACAGCAAGCCATTATAGACCGGCACTATGGCTGCCGCTCCGAGTAGCAATCCCGCCAATAAGACCGGCCTGCGCCCGATGCGATCTGACAACCAACCGCAAAACACGGTGAGCGGGAATAGCGCAATTGTGCTGATCATTACTAGAGTGCTTGCAAGTTGCGGCTCAAATTTCACCACGCTTTTCAAATACACATTGGTGTACACCTGCGAGGAAAAGAAAAGCAGCGAGCCGCCCGCTGAAATACAAAAAAACAACAACGCCATGCGGCCTAAAGTGCGCTTGTTCTTAAAGCACTCACGCAAAGGTGTTTTGGTTAACTCCTCGTGTTCGCGTAACTGTTTAAACACCGGGGACTCAATCATGTTTATGCGGCTTTTCAGCGATATCAGCAGCAACACCATGGAGAGCAGGAACGGCACGCGCCAGCCCCATTCGCGAAACTCGGTATCGCTCAGCCAGTATTGCAACGCCACCACTTGCACGGTGGAAGCGATGATACCCAGCGGCCCCATCAGTTGCAGCACACTGGTATAAAACCCGCGCCTGTTGCCGGGCGCATGCTCTGTCAGATACACCGCTGCGCCACCAATCTCGCCGCCCACTGCAAAGCCTTGCAACAAGCGCAAGGTCAGCAACAAAGCAGGCGCCAGCATGCCGACGTTCGCATAGGTAGGCAACAAGCCAACACCAAACGTCGTCACCCCCATGAGAAAAATTGTCGTGATAAAAATTGGGCGCCGACCATACTTATCACCCAAGGAGCCGAACACCGCAGCGCCTAATGGCCTCACCAACATACCGACTCCGAAAGTTGCAAGGCTTGCCAACAATGCTGCCGTAGGATTATCCGGCGGGAAAAACAACACGCTGAAATAAGTCGCTAACGAGGCAAAGGTGAGAAAGTCGTACCACTCCAAAAAAGTGCCATAACAGGCGGCAAGGATGACCTTGCGTTGCGTAAGCGTAATTTTATTCGGCGTTTTGTTGGTTAAAGTCTTCATCCCCGCCATTCTAACTGGCTGGTCAATATGGAATAAACAAGTCGTTCAACTTGCCTGATTATTTATTTTCAATAGACTTTATTTTTTCTACCGTCGAATCTATTTCCTCTGCGCTTAATCCAAACGCTTTCGAAATCAAGTCGCGATGCTCTTCAATGATGGCCAGAAAATCATCAATTGTATGACATGCCTGAAGTTCAGTTTTGATTGCAAAGATTTTGGGCAAGTCAAACATACCGGGTGTTTTATTCCCACTTGCTAGCGCCGATTCAATGATGTTTATGATTTGATCTTTATCCATGCTTCTGTTCCCGGTTAGATTGTTTAACAGCGGTTCTATTGTAAATATATCTTTTCTCGAAGACCAGTCATTATTGCTTTAGTATTGCCTTAACCATTTTCAGTGGTATTTTTTAGTTCGAGCGCTCTTTGGTACAACTCTTTTTTGTTTCCCCCGGTGATCTTTACTGCCAGTTGCACGGCCTGCTTGAGGGGTAGCTCTTCCAAAAGTAATGACAAGGTTTTTTCGGTTTCACTCGGCAGCCCGCCCGACCTAGTTTCCGCACCAGACATAACTATCACGAATTCACCCCGTTGATTGTTGGCGTCACTGTTTAGCCATGCTATCGCTTCACCTAGCATGCAGCGATGAACATTCTCGAATATTTTGGTCAACTCGCGCGCCAATACGATTTCTCGCTCTTCGCCGAATACTTCTTGCATGTCTGCAACGCTTTCCACAATTCGGTGTGGGGCTTCATAAAATACCAGCGAATAGGGGTGTTCGGTCAAACCCTGCAATACCGTTCGACGAGCGGCGGATTTGTTCGGCAGGAACCCGTAAAACAAGAAATGGGGTGCGGTTAAACCGGAGGCTGACAATGCTGCCACTACGGCGCTTGATCCGGGAATTGGGATGACACGAAACCCCTTCCCCATCACCTCTTCCACCAATACAGCCCCCGGGTCGCTCACTGCGGGCGTTCCCGCATCCGTCACCAATGCCACTGTTTGCCCCTGTTGGAGCAGGGCAATGATCTTCTCGGCAGCCCCGCGTTCGTTGTGCTGATGCAGTGTAAATAGGCGGTTCGCACTGATGCCATAGTGCGTTAACAGATGTGAGGTGTTGCGAGTATCTTCTGCGGCGATGGTATCGGCAGAGGTCAATACATCCAGTGCGCGCAGGCTAATATCACGTAAGTTTCCAATTGGTGTCGCTACTACATATAATGCGCATTCCAATTTTTGTTTTTGGTTACTATGCAACGCTTTTCCTTTGAGTTTTTATTTCTGCTTGCACTATACGTTAGCGCCAGCGCCTATGCCACTCAGGACCTACCTTTCGCAACCGCATCCCGTGCGGCATCGTCTGTTCAGCCCGCACCATTACTTATATCGTCCACCGCGCTACAAGCTCAAACATCGCCTGTTGCTGACAACCCATCGCCGCATATCGCCTTGCTGTTGCCGCTAAAATCAAAATCTGCCGCCCTCGCTCGTGCTGCTGAAGTTGTGCAGCAGGGTTTCTCTGCCGCGTCGAGTATTCAACGCGGGCTGCCAGTGCGAGTGTATGCCAGCGCTGACGAAAGTAAAGATGTGATTGCTCTATATCGGCAAGCGCTTGCCAACGGGGCTCTTGCTGTTGCCGGACCGCTTACTCACGATGGTGTATCAGCCCTTGCTGGCTATTCCGGCATTACTATTCCCACGTTGGCGCTTAATTCTACCGAACAACCCAAAAATTCGTCTAATCTATATTTTTTCGGTTTGCCGGTTGAAAACGAATCTCGAGAGGTTGCGCAGCTTGCAATAAACGCTAAACTACGTAGTGCAACCATCATTAGTACCGGAACTCTTCTTTCCAAGCGCCTCGCCGCTTCTTTCGCCGAAGAATGGATTAACCTTGGCGGCACGATTACCGCTGAGGTTTTGTTTAACGATGATTTCAATGTATTGATAAATCTGCCCGTTGCCCCTTGGCCGGAAGGGACCGAGCCAAAACCCGCTTCCGAGGTTTCGGACACGGGAGAGCCGCTCCCACCCGGACGACCTACGCTTCCGCCCATTGCTCCAGGTAATGTTGCTTTTATTGCTGCCGATCACGATAAGGCGCGGTTAATTCGTCCCTATCTGAATCCCACGCTTCCTGTATATGCGACTTCGCTGGTTTTCAAAGGCAATGCAAATACACTGGCCAATTTTGATCTAAATGAGATTCGCTTTGTGGATATGCCCTGGCTGTTGCAACCAGACCACCCTGCGGTAATGATCTACCCGCATAGCAGCACCTTACTCGAGCCGGAGGTTGATCGTTTGTACGCTCTGGGGATTGATTCTTATCGGATTATTTACGCTCTTTTAGCCAACCTGCCCGATAGCGCTTGGCCTTTAGATGGCGTTACCGGTAAACTCCGATTGAGTGGTCAACAAGTTCTGCGCGTGCCTCTTCCTGCCTTTTTCAGACAGGGACTTGGACTAACTGCTGAAACACTGGCCGCGCTCAATGCTGCCAAAGCCGCAGCCAAAGCTGCTTTAAAGCAAGCCGATAGCGCCAGTAGTATCCCTGCTGTGCCCAAGTGAATATCGGGACTCAGGCAGAGTTTGCTGCTTCTCGTTTTTTGCTCCAACACGGACTGCAACTCGTCGTGCAAAACTACCATTGTCGCTTCGGCGAAATCGACCTGATTCTGCTTGATAGAGGAACTCTTGTTTTCGCAGAAGTTCGTTTGCGCAATAGCAAAAGCTTCGGCGGTGCCGCCGCCAGTATTGATGCCCGCAAGCAACGTAAACTAATTTGTACTGCGCAACATTATCTATCCTCGCTCCGGCATATCCCGCCTTGCCGTTTTGATGCCGTATTGATGCGAACCCCTTCTGCTGCGGTACGATCTACGGAATTAAATGTTCAACTTGAGTTTCAAAATTCTGATATAGAGTGGATCAGGAATGCCTTTAGTGCCTGATTCGGGTAATATTCGCACTCATCTCAACTTAGCCATTTGCCCTTACTGAACACATGACACTAACCAACAGAATTAGCAAACACTTCGACGACAGCGCCCAAGTCAAATTGCAAAGTAAAAAAGTGCTTGCCCAGCCTATTGCTGATGCTGCACAAGCGCTTGTAACCAGCTTATTAAATGATGGTAAGATTTTAATTTGCGGCAACGGTGGTTCTGCTGCCGACGCTCAACACTTCGCCGCTGAATTGGTTAATCGCTTTGAAGTTGAGCGCCCCGGTTTGCCCGCAATTGCCTTAACGACTGACAGTTCCGTACTTACTTCCATTGCCAACGATTACGACTACACGCTGATTTTTTCTAAACAAGTTCGCGCGCTCGGCATGGCTGGTGATGTGTTAATCGCCATTTCTACCAGTGGCAACTCAGCCAATGTGATCGAATCCATTCATGCTGCGCATGATCGCGGCATGATTGTAATCGCGCTCACAGGCCGCGATGGCGGTGCCATAGGCACGTTGCTTACTTCCACGGATTTTCACCTTTGTGTGCCAACTCAAAGTACTGCGCGTACTCAGGAAGTTCATTTATTGGTTTTGCATTGTCTATGCGACATCATTGACCATCTGTTATTCGGAGGTGACTGATGAAACTTCCTAATCTTTTATTTTTCGCTATTGTCTCAGTCGCTGTTCAAGGTTGTGTTAACGGTGTGTCAAACTCGGTTGAACGCCGCTCTCCCGGTACGCAACTGGAAGACGAGTCCATTGAAACTAAAGCAGTAGCCAATATCAAGGATAAATATAAGGAATCTGCCCAAATTACCGTCACAAGTTTTAACCGTTTTGTTCTAATTACCGGCGATGCGCCGAATGAGGAGGTTAAAGCCGGTATTGAACGCATTGTTTATTCCGTTCTCAATGTTAAGAAAATTGCCAACGAAGTTTCTGTCGGTGCTTTGTCTAACCCAAGTGTTCGCCGCACAGATGCTGGGATTACCCGCGATATTAAGTCCAGTTTTAATAGAAAACAGCTCTCTTCCGGCACGGTTAAAATTACTACGGAAAGAGGTGTTGTTTACTTGCTTGGTTTAGTCACTCATGCTGACGCGGATGCGGCTTCTGAAATTGCCAGCACCGCTAATGGTGTGCAAAAAGTGGTCCGCGTTTTTGAATACATTGACTAACGTGTACCCAGCGCCTTTTTTTGAAAGTAAGATTTGCCCGATGAGTGCGCTTTCAGCGCGAGTTGCTCTTTTGCCACGTCCGCTTGTTTTCACCAACGGCTGTTTTGATGTACTTCATCGAGGCCACGTTACTTATCTGGCACAGGCACGCTCTCTTGGCGCGTCACTTATTCTTGGTGTTAATAGCGATGCATCCGTAAAGCGTCTGGGTAAAGGGTCGGATCGCCCAATTAATTCCGAGCAAGACCGTATGGCTGTGCTTGCCGCATTGGAAGCAGTAAATTTGGTTGCTTTGTTTGAGGAAGACACCCCCCTAAATCTTATTCTTGCTTGCAAACCGGACATTCTGGTTAAAGGCGGAGACTGGAAGCCGGATACTATCGTCGGCAGCAAAGAAGTGTGGGGTTGGGGCGGCTTGGTTCATAGCATCCCTTTTTTGCACGAACGCTCTACTACTGCGCTGTTGAAAAAAATCCGCAGTCTTTAATACTTATTTTGATTTGATGACTCTTTAACGGCTTGCGATAATAGTTATATGACTACAGTTACCGAAATAATCTTACATCAGCAATCCAAATTGCTTGAACTTGCTTTTGACGATGGCTCACACTATAAATTTCCATTTGAATTTCTCCGGGTCTTTTCCCCTTCCGCCGAAGTACGCGGTCACGGAAAGGGACAGGAGATTTTGCAAGTCGGCAAACGTGATGTCATTCTTGTAAGCATTGAACCTGCGGGTAATTATGCCCTCAAACTAACATTCAGCGATGGCCATGACAGCGGTCTTTATTCGTGGGAATATTTGCTGGAGTTGGGTCAATATCTGGATGCCATGTGGCATGATTATTTGGGCAAGCTTGAGGCTGCGGGCGCAAGTCGAGAACCTAATTTTTAGGGGCTCGTTTTTTCAAGCAAATTTATACAGAGACCATCCCGCAATAAATTGCGTTCCGACAATGGCTTTTATGCAGGTATAAACTTATGAGCAAAACTACCCATTTTGGTTTCCAAACGGTTGCCGAAGAAGAGAAGGCTAAGCACGTCGCAGGTGTTTTTACTTCAGTCGCCAGCAACTACGACATCATGAATGATTTGATGTCGGTTGGTCTGCATCGAATTTGGAAACGTTTTGCTGTCGGCTTGGCAAATGTTCATAAAGGCAACCGAGTGCTCGATGTAGCTGGTGGATCCGCAGATTTATCTCGCCTTTTTCTGAAGCAGGTTGGCTCTAGTGGGCAAGTTGTGCTGACAGATATCAATAATGCCATGTTGCGCGTGGGGCGAGACCGACTTCTAGATGACGGCCTTACCACGCCAACCGCGCAGTGTGATGCTGAACATCTCCCCTTTCCCGACAATTATTTTGATTGCGTCAGCATCGCCTTTGGATTGCGCAACGTCACCCACAAAGATTTTGCTCTGCGTGAGATGCGCCGTGTGCTCAAGCCGGGAGGTTGCGTTATTGTGCTGGAGTTTTCCAAGGTGGTTAAACCATTAGAGAAAGCTTACGATCTCTACTCCTTCAATCTGCTTCCCAAATTAGGCGAACTTATCGCCCATGATGCCGATAGTTATCGCTACCTTGCGGAGTCCATCCGTATGCATCCGGGACAAGAAGAGTTGAAGCAGATGATGATTGATGCAGGCCTTCAGCGTGTTGACTATTTTAATTTAACTGGTGGCGTGGTAGCTGTCCATCGGGGCTATAAACTTTAGCGCTTTTTGAGTCGGTCTTTCCCTTTTGCGCCTGATGTTTTACTTTTTAGTCATTACCTAACTTTTGCAAACGTATGAACATTCTCCCTGCTTGCCCTTTATGTAACTCTGTATTTACTTATGAGGATGGAAGCAACTTTATTTGTCCCGAATGCGCGCATGAATGGCCTATTGTAGCTACCGCTGAAAATGTTGAGCAAGTTCGTATCACTAAAGATTCTGTTGGTAATATACTCGCCGATGGTGACTCCGTAACAGTGATCAAGAACCTTAAGGTCAAGGGATCTTCTGCTGTCGTGAAAGTTGGAACCAAGGTTAAGAATATTCGCCTTGTTGAGGGCGACCATGATATCGACTGCAAAATCGATGGTATTGGCGCGATGTCTTTAAAGTCCGAATTTGTAAAGAAAATATGATGAGACTAATTTTTATTGCAATGATGGTGTTTGTTCAAACCGCTTTCGCTGATGTTCTGCCTCAACCTGACCATATTGTCATCGTAATCGAGGAAAACAAATCATTTAATCAAATTGTTGGCAACCCGGCTGCACCGTACATCAACTCCCTCCTGCAACACGGTGTGCTATTCACTAATTCGCGCGGCATAACCCATCCCAGCCAACCGAATTACTTGGCATTGTTTTCCGGAAGTACGCACAATATTACCAACGATGCTTGTCTTCTTGAGTTATCGGGCGATAATCTTGCCAGCAATTTATTCACCAAGAATTTCAGCTTTGTCAGCTACTCAGAAACTTTGCCGGAGACGGCCTACTTGGGTTGTATTGCTGGTTCGTATGCCCGCAAGCATAATCCTCTGTCCAACTGGTTGGCATTAGCCAAGTTTAATCAGCCTTTCGTCGAGTTTCCGCAAGACTTTGCCAAGCTGCCCACTGTCGCTTTAGTAGTTCCTAATCTGCTGAATGATATGCATGACGGTAGTATTGCCCAGGGAGACACTTGGCTCGCGCAAAATATCGGCCGCTATGCGCAATGGGCTTTAACTCACAACAGCTTGTTGATTGTGACTTGGGACGAAGACAATGGTACTGTTGACAATCAAATAGCTACCATTTTTTTCGGCGCAGTAGTCAACCCTGGAAAATCTTCGCAACAAATCAATCACTATACTGTTCTACGCACAGTCTCTGATATATACGGTTTGCCTTTACCTGGTCTCAGTGCTAGTGAGAAGTCTATTAGTGGCATTTGGAAAAGTTCCACAAAGTAGCTTTTCGCAAGTTTGTATTACCCTGTGATTTAACCATACTTCGGCCTGCCATAAATCAGGGTGCGGGAATTGGACTATAAACCACCTTCATTGCCTATCGACATCATTTATGCGGATGATTTTATCATCGTTGTCAATAAACTTTCGGGGTTATTGGCGGTGCCTGGTAGGGGAATTGATAAGCAGGATTGTCTTTCTTTGCGTCTCCAAAATATCTTTCCTGACGCACTCGTCGCCCATCGCTTGGATATGGCTACTTCCGGCTTAATGGTTTTCGCCCGTGGCGCTGAAATGCAACGCCGTTTGTCGCAACTGTTTTACCTTCATGCTGTCGAAAAGCGCTATGTTGCTTTAGTCACGGGTAAGTTTGAAGTTTCTTCTGGTGAGATTAATCTTCCTATTGCTGCTGATTGGCCAAATAGGCCGCTGCATAAAGTTAATTTCGAAAGTGGCAAGGCTTCTCAAACCCATTTTCGCATTTTATCTTCTAACAATACTTGTTCGCGTGTGGAACTTGAGCCGGTGACTGGTCGCACACATCAATTACGCGTTCATATGGCTGCCATTTCTCATTCTATTCTCGGTGACGCTTTATATGGTGATCCTGTCAGTGCTTCGTGCCTGATGCTTCATGCCTGCAGTTTAAGTTTTTCACATCCTTTCAATAATATTCCGCTGCATTTTGTTTGTGATCCCACTTTTTAATCATTATACTGATTTTTATTTCCCGCGGGTTCAAATATGAAGCGCAACGCCTGACTTAAAGAATACTTGATTCGGTGTCTGAAATCCAAGTCTCTTTCTAGGTCGGTTGTTTAATCTTTCCATCGCGGTGTTGATCTCCTGTCGTGTAATTGTTGTAAAGTCTCTGTTCTTGGGGAAGTATTGTCGTATTAATCCGTTTGTGTTTTCGTTCGTTCCTCGCTCCCATGATGAGTATGGGTGTGCGAAATAAAAGCCAGCTTTCAACTTCTTGGCAATTTCTTCGTGCCCGGCGAATTCCTTTCCGTTGTCAGAAGTAATCGTCCTTACCTTTTTTCGGTAAGGCTTCAGCAGAGCTATCATGGCCTGGCTGACTGCTTGTGCAGTCTTGCGTTCTACCTTCTGGATCAGTGTGAATCCGGTCTTACGTTCTACGATACTCACAATCGCTTGGCGGTGGTTCTTGCCTATCACTGTGTCCGCTTCCCAGTCACCGATACGGCTACGCGTCTCAACGATGGCAGGACGATCTTCAATGGATAGCCTATTGGGTATCGTTCCGCGTCGTTCAGCCTTGCCGTATCTCTTCCTTCGTTGCTTCTGGCAACGCAGGTTCTTCCATAGCATTCCGCCCGCTCGTTTATTTGCATAGACTCGCTGGTAAACCGTTTCTGGGCTGATGGCTGCATGCCCGCTGATCTGCTCTGGGCTCCATTGGAGCATCAGCATATCTTGAGCGAATTCCCATGTCGCAGCATCAATCGTTCGTGCATTCAGCGCCTGCCTATCAACCGACTTGCTGTGCGCTTGTTTGGGACGGTAGCCACGTCGCCCACCGTTCCGAGTTAATTCTCTGCTGATGGTAGACTGACTTCGCTTCAGTACCTCGGCTATCTCTTTTTGCCTATGTCCCGCCTTCTTCAAGGCGTAAATCTGGTATCGTTCTTCTCGGGTGATATGTGTATAGTTCATTTGTGCAATTTCGACTGGCTGGTCAAAGGGCATTGATGCTACCGCATCTCACCCACCTGACCTGCATTATTCAAAATTGCGCTTCATACTAGAATCCGCCTCCTTTTAAGTGCTCAGTATTATTTTTTACTTGTTATACTCGTCTCGTTAATTTTCATTATTTATGACCTAATTGAATCGTTTTTTATTGTTGTTCACCATCGTACTTGTTTCTATTTTTCACCGAGATTTGGCATGTGCAAATGAATCTCAAAGAGATTAATTCGGTTTGGCTGCTGTGCGGAATTCAGCAACTCGCTTGATCTGTTTTTTTTATTTTGGATGGAGCAACACCGGCACCATTTCTTACACCGTTTGAAATATTGCCATGTCGTGGCTCTACGCTTGGTACAATCTTGCTGAAATCTTCTTGAATATACTACGTGGTAATTTTGATCAATGCGTTTTTTTCGAGTAATTAAAATCTTTTACGTTGTATTGCGTTTTGGTTTGGATGAGTTTTTGTTGGCGCATCACCGCTTGAGTTGGATGCTGGCGCCGCTCAATATCCTGCTATTCGCTCGCGATACTTCCGCACCTCGTGCGGTACGCCTTCGTTTAGCTTTGGAGATGCTTGGCCCTATTTTTGTTAAATTTGGTCAAATGCTTTCTACCCGTCGCGATCTGATTCCTGTCGACATTGCTAATGAGTTGGCCAAATTGCAGGACAGGGTGCCGCCTTTTCCCTCATCCCAAGCAATCGCTGTTTTAGAGTCTGCCTATAAAAGAAAGCTTGCTGACGTTTTTAGCAGCTTTGACGAGACACCCATCGCAAGTGCTTCTGTTGCCCAAGTTCATTTTGCCGTCCTTCATGATGGTCGCGAGGTTGCTGTCAAAATTTTGCGTCCTTCCATACTGCCTATTATTGAGCACGATCTCGCTTTGCTTGATGTTTGTGCTGGTTTAGTCGAACGTTTATTTTCCGACGGCAAGCGGCTGAAGCCCAAGTTGGTTGTCGCAGAATTCGAAAAATATTTACACGATGAACTTGATCTTATGCGCGAAGCTTCATGCGCTAGTCAGTTAAAGCGAAATTTCTCTAATTCTGATTTGCTACTCGTTCCTGAAATGTATTGGGATTGGTGTGACACTAATGTTATCGTGATGGAGCGCATGCACGGTATTCCTATTAGCCAGATTGATGCTTTGAAAGTAGCCAATATCAACATCTCCAAACTTGCTTCTGATGGTGTTGAAATTTTCTATATGCAGGTTTTCCGCGATGGGTTTTTTCATGCTGACATGCATCCCGGTAATATCCAGGTCGCAGCGGATGGTCGCTATATCGCTCTCGATTTCGGTATTATGGGTACGCTAAACGATACGGACAAGAATTATCTTGCGCAGAACTTTATTGCTTTTTTCAACCGCGACTATAAACGCGTTGCTGAAGTCCATATCGAGTCTGGCTGGGTTCCGGCTCATACCCGCGTGGATGAATTGGAGGCTGCAATACGTGCTGTATGCGAGCCAATCTTTGACCGGCCTTTGCGCGAAGTTTCATTCGGGCGCGTTTTGTTACGCTTGTTTCAAACGTCCCGCCGCTTTGGTGTTGAGGTTCAACCGCAGCTTGTGCTATTACAAAAGACGATGCTCAATATTGAAGGCTTGGGTTTGCAATTGGATCCTGAGCTTGATCTTTGGAAGACCGCTAAACCCTGGTTAGAACGCTGGATGAATGAGCAAGTTGGTTGGCGCGGTTTTATCAAGTCGTTTAAAGCGGAGGCGCCACTTTATGCCGCACTACTTCCGCAAATTCCCCGCTTGTTGCACCAACATTTGATTGAAGATCCTAGTGCAAAAAATCAGGCTGCCTTGCTGGAACTCGCTTTCCTGCAGGAAAAACAGAATTACTGGCTAAAATTAATCGCTATTTCTGCAATTATTTCAACACTTTGGTTTGTTCTTAATTATTGAACCTCACAATTTAATTTTCGAAAAATCCGCTTTTTATCAATTCAAGTGTCAGCGCCTTATAGTCCGCAGCACCCGGAGTATTCGGAGCAAAGGCGAAAATATCCAATCCATGCATCGGGCTTGCCGCTAAAGCCACGTTTTCCCCAATTCGGGTACTACATACTTGTGAACCGTAGCGCTCTCTTAATTTATCGAAGATGTCATATGAGAGTTTACGACGAGAATCGAATCGAGTAACAACGATACGTCTTTCAAATTTGCGCTGAAGTTTTTTTTCCAGCACATTCAGAGCCGCATCCAGCCGATGAACGCCCTGTTGCGAGAGGAAGTCTGCCGATACTGGAATTAGCACTCTATCCGCGGCCAGTAATGCATTGAGGGTAAGCACGCCCAGCATAGGACAGCAGTCTATTAATATCGGTGCCCCCGTCAGTGCCAATTCTTCGCTGAGTCCTTGCTTCAGCAATTTAGCAGCGTTTGGATCCTTGCCGTACATTACATCGATTTTTGAAAGCTCTATGGACGACGGGATTATTTGCCAGCCTGCAGGAGTATCGTGAAGCAGGTTGGCAAGTGGCTTTTTCTCATTGAAAAATGATGCCATATTTCGTTCTTGTGAGCGCGCATCTTTTAATCCGGACGCAATACTGAGTGACCCCTGAGGATCCATGTCGAGGGCGATCGGCTGCTGACGTGATATTGCCAGTCCAGCTGCAATATTCAAGGTAGAAGTAGTTTTTCCTACGCCACCTTTTTGATTAAAAACGGCGATGACCGCCATGCGATATTCTCCACGTTGTGAGAACGATGCTGAATTAGCCTAATTTATGAATCGTTATTTGGCTACTACTCTACTGTCACTGATTTCGCCAGATTACGTGGCTTGTCAACATCGGTTCCCTTTTGCAATGCTACATAATATGCCAGTAATTGCAGTGGGATCGTGTGCAGAATAGGGCTTAGAAATCCCGCGTGTTCGGGCATTTGCATCACATGCACGCCCTCGCTTGAATGAATTCTTGTTTTGGCATCGGCGAAAACGTACAACTCGCCGCCTCTTGCGCGCACTTCTTGCAAATTTGATTTCAGTTTTTCCAGCAAGGTGTCATTCGGCGCTACCGCAACGACTGGCATATCCTTGTCAACTAAGGCCAAAGGCCCGTGTTTTAGTTCTCCCGCAGGGTAGGCTTCCGCATGAATATATGATATTTCTTTTAGCTTTAGAGCGCCTTCCAGCGCTATCGGGTAGTGCAGGCCGCGCCCCAGAAAGAGTGCATGTTGTTTATCTGCAAATTGTATTGCCAGCTCGGCAATCTCCGGCTCCAATTTCAATACAGCCAGCACCGCGCTGGGAAGATGGCGCAACTCATGCAAATGTTGCTGCTCTTGTTTTGGGCTGACTTTGCCGCGTTGTTTGGCGAGCACGAGTGTTAATAAAAAGAGCGCGGCTAACTGCGTGGTGAACGCTTTGGTTGATGCCACTCCAATTTCAGGACCTGCTCTGGTTAGGAAACGCAATTTAGATTGGCGGATAATTGCGCTCTCCGGCACATTGCAGATTGCCAAGGTGTGCTGGTGTCCTATGCTTTTTGCGTGGTTTAGCGCGGCAAGCGTATCTGCTGTTTCGCCCGATTGCGAGATTGTTACAACTAACGTTTTGGGGTTTGCAACGCTGACCCTATACCGATATTCGCTGGCGATCTCGACGACGCACGGAATGCCCGCTACTTCCTCCAACCAGTAACGCGCTACCATTCCTGCATGGTGACTCGTTCCGCACGCCAGAATCAAAATGCTTTCTATTTGTGCAAAAGCATTTGCTGCTTCTGCACCAAACAATCCTGGTATCAATGTTTGGCTATTGCATACCGACTCCAATGTATCTGCCAGTGCTTGTGGTTGTTCATGGATTTCTTTTTGCATATAGTGCTGATATTCACCCAGCTCTACACTTGCATTGTTTAGTTCGCTGATGTTAACCGGGCGCGAAATCTCGGCTCCTTTGGCATCGAATATTCTGTAATTTGCCTGCTTCAACTCAACTACATCACCTTCCTCCAGATATACAACTTTTTGAGTAACCTGTAACAGCGCCGACATGTCCGATGCGACGAAGTGCTCACCCTCCCCCACGCCCAACAGTAGCGGGCTACCTTTGCGAGCGCCTATCAATTGTTCCGGATTATCTGCCGCTACAACTCCGATGGCGTAAGCCCCAATTAATTGGGCTAATGCTGCCTGTGTTGCCGATAGTAATGTTTTTCCTTTTGAGTAATACGAGTGAATCAGGTGCGCGATGACTTCAGTATCTGTATCAGAGGTAAACTCATATCCCTGAGTCGTGAGTTGCGAGCGCAATTCTTCGTAATTTTCGATGATGCCGTTGTGAACAACAGCAATTAATTCCCGGCTCATGTGTGGGTGCGCGTTTCTTTCGCTTGGAACGCCATGCGTTGCCCAGCGCGTGTGGGCAATCCCGGTATGTCCTTCAGTATTTCTGCTTTTCTCTTCTAATTCTGCAACGCGTCCGGTGCTTCTTACTCGTTCCAGTTCGTTATTTTTTACAACAACTAATCCCGCAGAATCATAGCCACGGTACTCCAGTCGCAGCAGTCCTTGTATTAGTATCGGAACAACATTACGTTGTGCTACAGCGCCTACAATTCCACACATAGTCTATTTCCGTTAATTGATTATTTAATTTTTTTAGCCGGCCGTTGCCAATCTGTCACACTGATCTGCTTTGCTCGTGACAGTGTCAGTCCGCCCGCTGGCGTATTCACGGTTATCGTTGAACCTGCCCCGATTGTTGCGCCGCGCCCAACGGTAACCGGAGCAACAAGTTGTGTATCTGATCCGATGAATGCGTCATCTTCTATTATCGTGTGAAATTTATTGGCTCCGTCATAGTTGCAAGTTATGGTTCCTGCGCCAATATTAACCCGACTGCCTATACTTGCGTCACCTATATAGCTTAGGTGATTTGCCTTGCTGTTATCGGCAATCTCACTATTTTTGATTTCTACAAAATTACCGATATGTACATCGTTCTTTAATTTACTTCCCGGACGAATCCGTGCATAGGGCCCGATATGGCAGTATTGTCCAATTTCTGCTTCATCAATATGACTAAAGGGTGCGATGTTTGTATTCGCCTCCACGCTAGAGTTTTTTATTATGCTGTAAGCGCCTACTTTTACTCCTTGCCCCAGATTTACTGTTCCCTCAAAAATACATCCCACATCAATTTCAACATCCCGATCACAATTCAAATGACCGCGGATATCCACGCGAGCCGGGTCGGCCAATGTTACACCCTGTTTTAATAATAGATTTGCCTGTTCTTTTTGCCACACACGTTCCAGCTCAGCTTGTTGTAGTTTGCTGTTGATACCCATTACTTCCCATTCATTCGCAGGATGTACTGTGCTAATCTTTATCCCTTGATCTACCGCCATAGCAACAATGTCAGTTAGGTAGTACTCACGTTGCGCATTTTCATTCCGCAAATTTTTCAACCATTCTCGCAAGTGCTTCGTTGGTGCCGCCAAAATGCCCGTATTAATTTCTTTAACTTTTCGTTGTTCAGGTGATGCATCTTTTTCTTCCACGATTTTTATTACTTGTCCTTGCTCATTTCTTATAATTCGTCCGTAACCTTGTGGGTTGTCCAGATTCAAGGTAAGCAAATTAAGAGAGTTTTTATCCGTTATTAATGTTTTTAATGTTTCCTGCTGAATCAGCGGGACATCACCGTATAGAACTAAACTTTCTCCTTCATCGTCAAGTTTCGATAACGCTTGTTGTACAGCGTGGCCTGTCCCAAGCTGCGGCTCTTGCAATACAAATATTGCTGCTTGTTGTGTTAGCGACTTTGGAACAAGCTCTCCGCCATATCCATAAACCACGATAGTTTTGGATGGCTTTAACTTTGTAGCCGTATCAACAACATGCTGCAGCATTGTTTTACCTGCAATGCTATGAAGCACTTTGGGCTTATCCGAATACATTCTGGTACCTTTGCCGGCAGCAAGAATTACAATATTTAGATTAGCCATTCTTTTCATCTCTTCATAAAGGCGTTAAGTATAAACAAAAAAAACGGCTTTTGCCGTTTTCCTTGTCTTGCTTAGTCGTACATTGTTGCGGTTTAGTGCGTTGAGTTTTTTCTCATTCTGGAAATCGCTTGCAACTGTGCGATTGCTTCGGATAGCTCAACCTGCGCAACCGCATAATCAATTTCTGAAGAACGATTTTTCATCGCTTCTTCAGCGGAGTGCTTTGCTTCCAATGCTCTTGCCTCATCCAGGTCTACTCCTCGAATCGCTGTATCGGCCAGGATTGTTACTATACTTGGCTGTACTTCCAACATCCCGCCGGAGACATAAATCAATGTTTCCTCGGTTTGATTTGGCAATTTTAGACGCACTGAGCCTGGCTTGATTCTGGTCAGCAACGGCGCGTGGCGAGGATATATCCCCAATTCGCCACCCTCACCCGGAACAATGACCACCTCAGCCAAGCCGGAAAAAATTGCGGCTTCGGCACTTACCACATCGACATGAACCGTCATGGTCATAATATTTACCCTTTATTGCAGTGTCTTGGCTTTTTCGATTGCTTCTTCTATACCGCCAACCATGTAAAAAGCTTGTTCTGGTAAATGATCGTACTCACCTTCAACAATCGCTTTGAACCCCTTGATTGTGTCTTTCAGTGAAACATACTTACCTGGCGCGCCAGTAAATTGTTCTGCAACATGGAAGGGTTGAGACAAGAAACGCTGAATTTTACGGGCGCGAGCGACTGCCAATTTATCTTCGGGGGAAAGCTCATCCATACCCAAAATTGCAATAATGTCGCGTAATTCTTTATAGCGTTGCAGCGTTTGTTGTACTCTGCGAGCCACCGTGTAATGTTCTTCACCAACAACCAACGGGTCTAGTTGGCGTGATGTTGAATCAAGTGGATCAACTGCTGGATAAATACCCAGAGAGGCAATATCACGTGACAACACAACTGTAGAATCAAGGTGCAAGAATGTCGTCGCAGGCGATGGGTCGGTCAAGTCATCCGCAGGAACATAAACGGCCTGGATGGAAGTAATCGAGCCAACCTTGGTAGAAGTAATGCGTTCTTGCAGGCGACCCATTTCTTCGGCCAGCGTTGGTTGGTAACCCACCGCGGAAGGCATACGACCCAGCAGAGCTGACACTTCAGTTCCAGCCAATGTATAGCGATAAATATTGTCTACGAAGAAAAGGATATCACGGCCTTCATCACGGAATTTTTCAGCCATTGTCAAACCGGAAAGAGCTACACGCAAGCGGTTACCGGGCGGTTCATTCATTTGACCGAACACCATGGCTACTTTTGACTTTGTAAAGTCCTCTTTATCGATAACCCCGGCATCTGTCATTTCATGGTAGAAGTCGTTACCTTCGCGAGTACGCTCACCCACACCGGCAAACACTGACAATCCCGCGTGTTGTTTAGCAATGTTATTTATCAGCTCCAGCATGTTAACTGTCTTGCCTACGCCCGCACCACCGAACAAGCCAACTTTGCCGCCTTTGGCAAACGGACACACTAAGTCAATAACCTTAATGCCGGTTTCCAACAAGTCTACCGAAGGAGAAAGTTCATCAAATTTTGGCGCTCTTTGGTGAATTTCGCGTTTTTCCGTGCATTGAATTTCTCCAACATCATCAATCGGACGTCCGAGCACGTCCATAATGCGACCCAGAGTTCCTGTACCAACTGGCACCTTGATTGCACTACCCGTTGCATTCACGGCCATACCACGGCGCAAGCCATCTGAAGATCCCATGGCAATAGTACGCACCACGCCATCGCCCAATTGCTGTTCAACTTCAAAGGTTAGGCCAGTTTCAACCGTTGAATTGCTGGCTTCCGCTAATGTCAAGGCTTCGTACACCTTGGGCATTTTGTCGCGCGGAAATTCGATGTCAACCACCGCACCAATACACTGAACAATCTTTCCTTGACTCATTTTAAGATTCCCCGTCTAAATTTAATCTGAATATTTTCCTGCGCGACAATTAACTAATCGCCGCTGCGCCACCAACGATTTCGGAAATTTCCTTAGTAATCGCCGCTTGACGCGCTTTGTTGTAAACCAATTTAAGTTCGCTGATAACGCTTTTAGCATTATCGGAAGCGGCTTTCATTGCCACCATTCGTGAACTCTGCTCTGAAGCCATATTTTCGACAACGGCCTGATAAACCAAAGACTCGATGTAGCGAAGTAAGAGTTCGTCAATCACCTTCTTGGCATCCGGCTCGTAGATATAATCCCAGCTCCCGTCCGCCGCACCCAGTTGCTCTCCTGCCAACGGCAAAAGTTGCTCGACTCGGGGTTCCTGCTTCATCGTATTGACGAAGTGGTTATAGCTTAAGTAGATTGCATCAATTTCACCTGCAACGTACGCGTCCAGCATAACTTTTACTGCGCCGATCAGTTTTTCCACGTGCGGTGTATCGCCCAAGCCAATCAGATGTGACTTAACCTTCGCACCGATTCGATTCATAAAGCCAAAGCCTTTGTTGCCAATCGGGCAAACGGTCAAACCTTTGCCTTCGGCTTCCCACGTTTTCATTTCGTGAACTGCCAAGCGTAGTAAGTTTGTATTCAAGCCCCCGCAAAGACCTTTGTCCGAAGTGACAACAATCAATCCCACATTCTTGATGCCTTCGCGTTTCACCAGAAATGCGTGTCTATACTCTGGATTTGCCCGCGACAAATGTGCTGCAACGTTGCGAATCTTTTCTGTGTATGGGCGAGCAGCGCGCATACGTTCCTGCGCTCTGCGCATTTTTGCTGCGGCTACCATTTCCATAGCACAAGTGATCTTTCGCGTATTTTCTACGCTTTTGATCTTGGTGCGAATTTCTTTACTGCCGGCCATAACTTACCTCGCCTTAGTAGACTGCACTTGCCTTGAACGCTTCAATCGCCGCAACCAATAGTTTTTCATTGTCCGCAGACAGGTCTTTGCTTGACTCTATCGCATCCAACAGCGTTTTCTCTTTAGACGCCAAGTGTGCGTGCAAACCAGCCTCAAATGCCAGCACCTTCACTACAGGTACATCGTCGAAATAGCCCTTGTTTACGGCAAAGAGTGAAGCTGCCATTTTGGATATTGACAATGGTGCGTACTGTAACTGTTTCATTAGTTCGGTAACAATTTTGCCGCGTTCCAACTGCTTGCGTGTTGCCTCATCCAAATCAGACGCAAATTGAGCAAACGCCGCCAACTCACGATATTGAGCCAAAGCCAAGCGAATACCGCCACCCAATTTCTTGATTACTTTGGTCTGTGCCGAGCCGCCTACGCGCGAAACCGAAATACCAGCATTAATCGCCGGGCGAATACCTGCGTTGAACAAGTCCGTTTCCAAGAAAATCTGACCGTCAGTAATCGAGATCACGTTGGTTGGAACGAATGCTGACACGTCCCCCGCTTGGGTCTCAATAATTGGCAATGCGGTTAGAGATCCCGTTTTACCCTTGACCGCGCCATTAGTAAATTTTTCCACATATTCTGCGTTTACACGCGCGGCGCGCTCCAACAAACGCGAGTGCAAATAGAACACGTCACCCGGGTAAGCTTCGCGACCGGGAGGACGGCGCAGCAACAAGGAAATTTGACGATATGCCCAAGCCTGCTTGGTCAAGTCGTCGTACACAATCAGTGCATCTTCGCCGCGATCCCGGAAATACTCACCCATTGTACAGCCGGAGTAAGGTGCCAAAAATTGCATGGCTGCTGAATCAGAGGCGGTCGCCGCGACAACAATGGTGTATTCCATTGCGCCGTGCTCTTCCAGTTTGCGCACAACGTTTGCAACTGTAGATGCTTTTTGTCCGATCGCGACATAAATACAGGTCATGTTTTGACCTTTTTGATTAATGATCGCGTCAACAGCGACTGCAGTTTTGCCTGTTTGGCGGTCACCAATAATCAGTTCGCGCTGACCGCGACCAACTGGAACCATTGAGTCAATAGACTTCAACCCGGTTTGAACTGGCTGGTCAACTGATTTTCGCGCAATTACGCCCGGCGCAGTTTTTTCAATTTTGTCGGTCAGTTTGGCATTGATTGGGCCTTTGCCATCTATTGGCTGGCCCAACGCATTGACTACGCGACCACGTAACTCGGGACCAACGGGCACCTCCAAAATGCGACCCGTGCATTTGACGGTATCGCCTTCAGTGATGTGCTCGTATTCTCCAAGTACCACAGAACCGACGGAGTCTCGTTCCAAATTCAGCGCCAAACCGAATGTATTGCCCGGGAATTCCAACATCTCGCCCTGCATAACATCGGACAAGCCATGTATACGAACAATACCATCGGTAACGCTAACCACTGTACCTTCAGTGCGCGCCTGTGTCAGTGCTTCGAAGTTCTCGATACGACTGCGAATCAAATTACTAATTTCGGAAGGGTTAAGCTTCATCTGGATTTCCTCATTCTTGATAATTCTTTCATCAGGCTAGGGCGACAGCCATTTCGCCAAGGCGAGTACGTGCGGAACCGTCTATCACTTTATCTCCGGCACGAATCACCACGCCACCCAGCAAATCTTTTTTAACATTGCATGTCAGTTTGACTTCTCGTCCCATGCGTTTTTTCATTGCGCCGACAATCTTTTCCTGTTGCGCGGACGATAACTCAAATGCCGAGTCCACCACTACATTAATTGACTTTTCCGCCTCGGCTTTTAACGATTCAAAAGTTGCCGCTATTTCCGGCAGCACTGATAAACGCTGGTTTTCTGTCAACACATGCACAAAATTACGTTGCTGAATATTTGCCGTTGCGTCCAACGAAGCATCCATTAGTCCAAATAGCTGGTCTTTGGTGACTTTCGGATTGCTAATGACTGAATTCACTTCTGCTTGACTGACAAATTCAGCCAGCCCAATTAACAACTCGGACCAGGCTTTCAGCGCACTCAGCTTTTGAGCTTCATCAAACGCCGCTTGAGCATAGGGACGTGCGATAGTTATGGCTTCAGACATGGTAATCAGATTTCCGCAACAAGTTTGTCGAGCAAGTCGTTATGCGCCTTGGCATCAATTTCACGGCCAAGTATCTTGCTGGCACCTTCCAGCGCAATTGCTGAAACTTGTGTACGAAGATGTTCTTTGGCTCTAAATACTTCTTGATCGATTTCAGCCTTGGCGCCCGCAACAATACGACCACCTTCAACTTTAGCTTGTGTCTTGGCTTCTTCTACTATCTCACTAGCTCGCTTTTCACTGTTGGCGACGATGTCGCCAGCCTTTTCTTTGGCTTCACGCAGAATTTCTGCTGAACGTTTGGCTGCCAACTCCAGATCGTGTTTCGCGCGTTCTGCCTCTGCCAGTCCGTCGGCAATTTGCTTTTTACGAGCGTCCAGCGCACCCACGATAGGCGTCCAAACAAACTTCATACAGAACCATACGAATAGCGCGAACATGATGGTCTGAGCGAGAAGAGTTGCATTGATATTCATGCAAGCTTCCTTTCTAAGTTATGCGTTGTCGGCATTGAATAATTAATAATTAGTGTGCCACCGCAAACAAAACATACATCGCGATACCAACAGCGATCATAGGAACCGCATCAACGAGACCCATTACCACGAAAAATTGCGTACGCAACATCGGAATCAATTCCGGTTGGCGAGCGGCGCCCTCCAAGAAGCGACCTCCCAAAATACCGATACCAATTGCTGCACCTAGTGCGCCCAAACCCATCATCAGTGCGCCAGCGATATACAGCAGTGCATTTGCTTCATTCATTTTTTGTCTCTCCTGGTTAATAAAAGTGAAGTTAATAGAACCTAAAATTAGTGATGTTCCTGATGTGCCATGTCCATATAAACAATGGTCAGCGTCATAAAAATAAATGCTTGCAAGGTCACAATCAGGATGTGGAAAATTGCCCAGCCCAATGAGAGCAAAATCTGCGAACCGTATAACGTCGCATTTCCCACGGTGAAGCCTGTCCATGCCGCGCCCATTAGCGCAATAAGGATAAAGATCATTTCACCTGCGTACATGTTGCCGAACAGACGCAGTGCCAATGAAATCGGCTTTGCAATCAAATTAACGCCTTCTAGCAGTAAATTTACAGGTAAACCCCACTTTCCGAACGGTTGCAAAGTTAGCTCGCCGACGAAGCCTCCGAAACCTTTCATTTTGACGCTGTAGTAGAGCACCAGCAAAAACACCCCGATGGCCATACCAAAAGTTGCATTTGGATCTGTAGATGGCACAACTTTAAAGAAAGGCACTCCAAGCGCGCCCATCAAGTGTGGTACATAGTCGATTGGTATCAAATCCATCAGATTCATGCCCAGCACCCAAAAGAAAATGGTTAAGGCAAGTGGTGCGACCATATTGTTTTTACTGGTAAAAGAACCTCGGACGCTGGTATCAACGAATTCGATTGCCCATTCGCAGAAGTTCTGTAGCCCACCGGGTGTACCAGTTACGATATTGACCGCTACACGGCGGAAAATAATTAGAAATATTGCCCCCAACAGAAACGACATAATAAGCGTGTCCAAATTAAGCGCCCAAAATCCCATTTCTTTTGCTTCTTCCGCGCTATGTGCCACACCCCAAGCCCCGCTTGGTAGATGCCCGAATGTAAGATTTTGTAGATGGTGGTGAATGTACTCAGCCGAGGATTGCACTTCGCTTGACATGTGGTTAATCGCTATTTTTCAGTCTTAATCTTCAAAATCAATCGGGCTATTAAAAGCACCGCTTGCCCCAAAACAAAGCCGCTCAAAATTCCAAGTGGCGAAAACTTCAGCACAGCCAGACAAATTCCCAGCAATGCTACCACCGCTAGAAATCGCTCTGCCGCGTAAAAATACAGAAGCCGTAATTGTAGGTGTGCGTCTTTGTCAGACGACCCTGCTACTCGGGACATTCTCCAAGCCAGCAATGCGCTATTGAGAACCGATACTCCTCCCCCACCTAATACTGCAGTCGCATATTGCGGCGAGCTTTTCCAATAGTATGCTGCCATGCTCGCAGCTATTGAAATTACTGTGGCTTGAAGCCAGAGCACTTTGCGTGCCAATCGTTTTTCTTGTTCTTCGGTGTTGAAAAGCGCAGCGATGATAGCGGCGTTTAATGGAGGTGTCAAACTTTGTCTCACTTCATCGCATTTTGCGTCGCTTGTTTCAGCGTCCTTTTCTAAGTCCACTCAAGAATTCTTCCAAATGGTCGTTGCTCGAATATTCAACAATTAACTTACCTCCGCCTTTTTTGTTTGGCTTAATTTCAACGCGAGCACCCAGTTGTTCGCTTATTTCTTCTTGTAATTTTAGTGTATCTCGATCTGTCTGTTTTTCCTGTTTTGCGTTATTTTCAGGTTTAACTTCAGCTTGCTCAATTTGTTCTTGTACCAGCTTTTCCGTTTCGCGCACCGAAAGCCCCAGCAAAACAATTCTGTTTGCAAGTAAAACCTGCTGTGCGTTTTCCAGCGAGATAAGCGCGCGCGCGTGCCCCATATCAATAGCTCCCTCCATAAGCAATTCTTGCACAGCTTGGGGAAGCTTAAGCAATCGGAGCAAGTTACTGGCGGCACTTCGCGATCTACCTACCGCATCTGCGGCTGCTTGGTGCGTCATTTGAAACTCATCAATGAGTCGTTGTATGCCAATCGCTTCTTCTAGAGGATTTAAGTCTTCTCTCTGAATGTTTTCGATCAGAGCCATTGCAAGAGCTGCATTGTCTGGTACTTTACGTATTAAAACAGGAACCTGTGTTATTCCCGCCAATTTTGCCGCACGCCAACGGCGTTCACCCGCAATGATTTCGTAATCCCCGTTTACTAATTCCCGTGCCAATATTGGTTGTATTATTCCTTGCGCTTTAATTGAGGCTGCCAGTTCTTGCAAAGACCCCTCGTCCATTCTGCTGCGCGGTTGATATTTGCCAGGCTTTAGTTGTTCTAGCTTGAGTTCTTGAAGAGTATCGTTACCGGATTCTTTCCCCCCGGATAGCAATGCATCCAACCCTCGTCCAAGTCCTTTATTCGGTTTTGCCATGTTGTTCCTTAAATTGATTCTGCTGCTGTACGAGAAGCGTTATTGAGCAATTCTCCAGCCAAGGCTAGATAAGCTAGTGTTCCTTTAGAGAGGTTGTCGTGATAAAGCGCGGGAATTCCATAACTTGGCGCTTCCGCCAAACGTACATTGCGTGGAATAATGGTTCGATATACTTTGTCACCAAAGTGCTGCTGCAATTGATCTGATACTTGTTGAGCCAATGTATTGCGCGGATCAAACATCGTTCTCAGCAAGCCCTCTATTTCCAATTCCGGATTAAGATGAGAACGTACTTTGCGTATGGTATTTACTAAATCGCTTAACCCCTCCAATGCGTAGTACTCGCATTGCATTGGGATCATGACGGATTGCGCTGCACATAACCCATTTAGCGTCAGCAAGTTCAATGCGGGCGGGCAATCTATCAACACATAATCATAGTCTGAATAGACAGCTTCCAGAGCCAATTTTAGCCTGGTTTCCCGATTTTCTATTTCAACCAGTTCGATTTCTGCCCCCGCTAGTTCGCGATTTGCCGGCAACACATCGTACTTTCCGGCTTCAGCAGTTACTCTTGCCTCGCGAATAACCTTCTGACCAAGAAGAACTTCGTAAACGGTCGCAGCCAAACCGGCTTTATCTATTCCGCTTCCCATGGTTGCATTACCCTGCGGGTCTAGATCAACTAATAGAACCCGTTGCTTTGCAGCGGCTAGACTGGCGGCCAGATTAACTGAGGTTGTCGTTTTTCCTACCCCACCTTTTTGATTAGTAATTGCAAGTATTTTCGTCATGGGCTTTCTCTTAATATCACCAAACAGCGGGCAGCTTCTAGTTTTGGGATTTGCAATGAAATAATTTTTTCTATTTCAACATTCTCGGGCAAGTGGCTCAATTCTTGTTCTGGCGTACCCTTCATTGCGGCCCACCGACCGCCAGTTTTTAACAAGTGTCGGGTTATCGAAATAAATGTGGCCGTTTCTGCAAAAGCCCGTGAAATAATCCCATCAAACTTTTCTATATTCTGCCAGACCTCGATTCTTTCACATCGTACTTCTACATTTCTTATTTCCAATTCAATAACGGCCTGCTGGATAAAACTGGTTTTCTTGCTATTGCTATCAACCAGAACAAATGACCAGCTTGGCTGCATTATTGCCATTATTATTCCGGGTACTCCGGCGCCGCTACCGGCATCCAGCCATCTACCCGGCCATAGATATGGCATCACTGCTAGACTATCCAGTAAGTGATTGCTTACCATTTGTTCAGGATCTCTTATTGCTGTCAGGTTGTAAACCTTATTCCACTTTTGTAAAAGTGCCAGATAATTTAGCAACTTTTGCTGTATCTCGGGGGAGACGCTTATCCCAAGTTGTGCTATCCCGCTCGTAAAACTCTGTTCAAGCGACATTTTAACTGCCTTGGCTGTTTGAAAAGCAAGCTCCGCCACGCTTTAAGTGTACCAACAGTAGCGAAATCGCTGCCGGTGTTATACCCGAAATTCTTGATGCCTGTCCTAGTGTTTCTGGCCTGTGCTTTTTCAACTTTTGGCGCACCTCAGTTGATAAGCCCCTAACCTCGTCATAATCCATTGTATGAGGTAATGTTAGTATTTCATTATCCATTTGTCGTGTTATTTCTTCTTTTTGACGTTCTATATATCCCTGATATTTTGCTTGGATTTCTACCTGTTCATATATTTCTTTGTCGCAAAAAGTTTCATTACCAACATTCATTGACATCAAGCTTTTATAAGTGACATCAGGTCTTCTGAGTAACTCATACAAGGAGTACTCGCGTTCAATACTTTTACCCAACACCCGTTCAGCTTCAGCTTTTTCCAATATTTTTGGGTTAACCCATGTCGCCTTCAGGCGCTCAAGTTCTTTTGCAATCAATTCTCTCTTGATTTCAAATACCTTCCAGCGCTCTTCATCAACTAATCCAAGTTGTCTGCCCGTCTCCGTTAAACGCAAGTCTGCATTATCTTCGCGAAGTTGCAGGCGATATTCAGCACGACTTGTAAACATTCGATAGGGCTCGGAAATTCCGCGCGTAACCAAGTCGTCTACCATTACCCCCAGGTAGGCTTCGTTACGGCGTGGTTGCCATCCTTCTTCATCTCTTGCACGGCGTGCCGCATTTAGTCCCGCCAACAATCCCTGTGCTGCCGCCTCTTCGTAGCCCGTTGTTCCATTTATTTGACCCGCCATAAATAGTCCGTTTATAGCTTTTGACTCAAGCGTGGTTTTTAAACCTTTTGGGTCAAAATAGTCATATTCGATGGCGTAACCGGGCCGAGTAATATATGCGTTTTCCAAGCCTTTAATTGATCGGACTAATGCCAGTTGTATATCGAATGGCAAGCTTGTCGAAATCCCATTTGGATATACTTCAACAGTGTTTAACCCCTCTGGCTCTAAAAATATTTGGTGCGAGTCTTTATCCGAGAAACGGGTAATCTTGTCTTCAATTGAGGGGCAATATCTTGGTCCTACTCCCTCTATAACCCCGGTAAACAATGGTGACCGATCCAGTCCACTCCGAATAATTTCATGTGTTTGAATATTGGTCTGAGTGATCCAGCATGGCATTTGTTGCGGGTGCTGCTCTTTGTGCCCCAGAAACGAAAACACGGGAATTGGATCATCGCTTGGCTGAGCCAGCAATACGGAATAATCTATTGTTCGCCCGTCAATTCTGGGTGGCGTCCCTGTTTTCAAGCGTCCGATCGGCAGACCCAAGCCACGTAAATTATCCGCCAGAGCGATAGCGGGTGGATCCCCCGCTCTTCCTGCGGGATATTTCGCCAAGCCGACATGTACCAATCCGGACAAAAAAGTTCCTGTTGTAAGTACAACACTTTTTGCAACAAATCGTATTCCAAGTTGAACCTCTACACCTACTACCCGCTCTCCATCGACCAGCAATTTTTCCACTGCTTGTTGAAATATGGAAAGATTTGGTTGTCTCTCCAGGCGATTTCGAATTGCCTGTTTATATAATGCCCGGTCAGCCTGTGCCCGCGTTGCCCGAACAGCAGGGCCTTTGGATGCGTTTAATATGCGAAACTGTATTCCAGACTCATCGGTTGCTGACGCCATCGCGCCGCCAAGCGCATCAACCTCTTTTACCAAATGTCCCTTGCCAATCCCGCCTATTGACGGGTTGCACGACATTGCGCCCAGTGTTTCAATATTATGTGTAATCAACAAGGTAGCGCGCCCCATGCGTGCGCTTGCCAGCGCCGCCTCGGTCCCTGCGTGCCCCCCGCCAACTACAATTACTTCAAACTTTTTGGGATAGTTCATCCGTCGTCTGTGTTAAATTAAGTCGCGCATCATACATTAAAACACCTCTGCGGTTAAATCGGCACTCAAAATTGTTTCACGTGAAACAATTTGCTTATTTTCCAATACAAAAATGGCTAAATATTTCACCCAGCAAATCGTCCGAAGAAAATTCGCCTGTTATTTTGCTTAAAGCTTCTTGCGCAAGGCGGAGCTCCTCGGCGAGCAACTCCAAACTATTTAATAACGATGCTGCACCTTTAATATATTGCAATGCTTGTTCAAGGGCTAACAAGTGACGCTCCCTTGCCATAAAAACACCGGACTCCTCCCTCCACTCAATCATTTCAAGTATTTTTCCGCGCAGCAGATCAATTCCTGTTTCTCTCTTCGCAGACAAATAAATATACAGTTGCTCCTTGTGTAGTTCTATCCGCGGCTTCTGTTCGTATAAATCAATTTTGTTGATTACATACAATTTGGGTATGTGCTTTGGAATTAAGTTTATTATTGCGCTGTGTTCTTGCGGATTTTCGTTTGACGTTTCCATAATTACTACTACTAAATCGGCTTTCTGCATTGCCAATTTTGTCCGCTCCATTCCCATTTTTTCAACAATATCTCCTGACTCCCGCAACCCGGCAGTATCAATCAAGTGTAGGGGCACTCCGTTAATGCTAATTGATTGACGAACTATATCGCGCGTCGTTCCTGCAATTTCACTAACGAGTGCGATATCTTCGCCAGCCAAACAATTTAATAGGCTTGATTTGCCAACATTGGGTTGTCCAACTAGAACAATGTGTGCCCCCTCACGCAAAAGACTGCCTTGTTTCGCCAGTTTAAAGGTTTGTTCAAGGCGATGAAGAATCACTTTATGTGTGTCTTCAATTCTTTTAAAATCGGACAAGTCTAGTTCTTCCTCTGGAAAATCTATCGTGGCCTCAATTAGTATTCGTAGCGCGATGAGCTCGTCAACCAAAGAATTGATAGATTTGGAAAAGCCTCCTTGTAGTGAACGGTTTGCGCTGCGAACAGCTTGTTCACTGGTAGCGCTGATCAAGTCTGCCACACTTTCTGCTTGTACGAGATCCAGTTTGTTGTTTAAAAAAGCCCTTAGTGTGAATTCTCCGGGCTGAGCTGTGCGCGCCCCGACAGACAAACAGCGTTTGAGCAACAGTTGCAAAACTGCTGAACCCCCATGTGCCTGTAGTTCTAAAACATCTTCCCCGGTATATGAATTGGGTCCGGGGAAAAATATTGCAATACCCCTGTCGATGACTTGCCCGTCTGAATCTAAAAAAGTTGAATAGGTTGCATGGCGAGCTATCGGCACTTTACCAATTAAAACGGTAGTTAGTCGGGAAAGGTCGCTCCCTGAAACCCGAACCACGCCAATACCACCCTGCCCGGGTGGTGTGGCTATGGCAGCAATATCATCAAGGCTTCGCTGCACCTTTTTGGCCAATTTCTTGATTGCGGGTGATGTACCATTGCTGCGTGATTGAAAGGACATTATTCACAACCGAGTACAACACTAGTCCTGCTGGAAAGAAAAAGAAAACCACGCTAAATATAACCGGCATCAGCTGCATTAACTTTGCCTGCAGTGGATCCGGTGGTGCGGGACTAAGCTTGCTTTGTATCAGCATACTGACTCCCATAATAGCGGGCAGCACATAATAAGGATCGGCAGCGGACAAATCGGTAATCCAGCCGAAAAACGGTGCATGGCGCAATTCCACGCTCGATAATATTGCCCAGTACAAGGATATGAAAACCGGTATTTGGATTAACATAGGCAAACAGCCACCCAATGGATTGATTTTCTCTACCTTGTACAGCTCCATCATGGCGCGATTTAACTTTTCACGATCATCGCTATATTGTTGTTTTATTTTTTCAAGTTTTGGCGCAACTAAGCGCATTCTGGCCATTGAACGATAACTGGCTGCAGATAAAGGGAAAAAGGCCAGTTTTATCAATAAAGTTAAAACAATAATAGCTCCACCCCAATTGTGAGTCCAGCCTTGGATTTGTGTTAGAAGCCAGAATAACGGGGTTGCTATAATGGTCAACCATCCGTAATCAACCGTTCGATCTAAACCCGGAGCAATGCTATCCAATTTGGATGTCGCTGGCCCAACATACAAAGAGGCTGTAATCCCGCCTTTTTGCCCTGCCTCGATAGTAACAATGGGCAGGATTGCTCCGATCGAATATTCTTTATTGCCTAATGATTTTGTATAGTACTCGCGACTAACTTTCTCGGGTGGCAACCATGCTGCTACAAAGTAATGTTGCAGCATTGCAACCCAGCCGTTATCACTATTTTTGGGGTAGCTGGTTTTATTTTTCTCTATGCTTGAGTACTCAACCTTCTGGAACTTTTCTTTATCAGTGTAGATTGCAGGACCATTATAGGTTGGAACAAGTTTTGATTCGCCAGAAGACGGGGCCTCGTCGCGAACTAATTGAAAGTACGCAGACGGGTTAAGCGGTGTCAACCCGCTATTAACAATTTCATAACCAACCTCGATAACATAACTGTCTCGATGAAATGTCAAAACTTTGGTTACGTTTTCATTAGCAGACAAGCGAACTGATACGTTATCAGCCCCATCGGCTAACGTGTATTCTTCTGCTGTTGATGTAAACAAAGCTTGGTGCGTTGGTAGTCCCTCACCAATAAGCCCCGTTTGTGCATAATAGTTATGGTTTTGTTGCTTTTGAAGAAGTACAAAATTTTTGTTCTTGTCGACGGCATCTTTATGTTTCAACAGCTCTACGCGTTGAATATCGCCACCCAGCGTGTTGATTTCAACCAATAGATTGTCCGTCCGAACCGTAATCTTCTTTCCCAAATTGCTATTAGTTCCTTCTGCAGTTTTTCCAATTTCCGATGTCTTAACAGTCAAAGAAGAAGATGGTACAGGTTGAGTTTTTTCCGGGGCCGCAGAAGACTCGGCCGGCAATGGAACTGGATGCTGATATCTTTGCCAGCCGTCCCAAAGCAATAAGGCCGAAAAAGAAAAGATAAGAAACAAAAAAAGTCTTTGAAAATCCATCGTTAAAAACACCTAAATCATAATTAGTTATTTAAGGAACGGGGTCGTAGCCACCGGCATTCCACGGATTGCATCGTAAAAATCGCCAGATACTTAACCACAACCCCTTAACCAAACCATGTTTGATTAAGGCTTCTCTGCAATAATGAGAACACGATGGAGTAAAACGACAAGAAGGCGGGAACAGTGGACTAATCAGATACTGATAGCCTTTAATTATCAATAAAAACAGACGTGTCATTTTCTGCTATTCACACTTTCTTTAATAAGCGAGACACTACATGCTGAAATAACGCCATTTCTTCTTTAAGAACGTTCCTTCTAATCCGGACAACAATATCAAACGAGTTAGCGTGTAAATTAGGTTTCAATCTAAATATTTCGCGAATCTGGCGCTTAATCCGGTTTCTTCCAACAGCCTTTGGAACATTACGTTTACTAATTACTATTCCAAGTCTATCAAAACCGACCTCATTTGGTACAACATGTATTGCCAACCACTTATCAGTTAAGGCCCGTGTATTAAGTGCTCTCTCAAAGACAACCGGGTTATTCAAGCGTTGTGCGCAAGAGAGCCTTTGATTCACTTTACACAGCTAAACGTACACGGCCTTTTGCTCGACGAGCTGCAATAACTGCTCTGCCACCTTTAGTCTTCATACGAACTAAAAACCCGTGCGTTCGTTTTCTTTTGGTTACTGATGGTTGATAAGTCCGTTTCATGTTCGTTCCTTCGTATATTCGTATTGAAAAGCGCGCGATTACAATATGTATAGCGCTCTCTGTCAAGTTTATTTTATACTGTGGATAACTTTTCTCTGTACCTGTAGAATACAAACTAGACCAATTTAGTATTAAACTTATGTCGCATCAAAAGCTCTGGGATAGCTGCCTTCAGTTTTTTAAGGGACAACTTCCTCCGCAACAATACAATTCCTGGATCAAACCCTTAATTTTTGAAGTTAAGGGAGATCACGTTGTTTTAATTGCGCCTAACGGTTTCACATTAAAAGTACTCCAAGAGCGCTTTTTATCAGAAATTGAAACAATGGCACAAGCATATTTTTCTGCCCCGACAAAAATTGAAGTACAGGTTGCTAAAAAAACATCTTTGCTACCTCCACGAGATGTTTCTCATACAGAACAAAAACCAACAGTAAAAAAATTACTCAAAAATACTTCTCACCTCAATCCAGCTTTATTATTTGAAAACTTTGTAACAGGAAAAGCAAACCAATTAGCTCACGCCGCAGCGTTTCAAGTTGCTGATTCTCCAGGAACAACTTATAACCCATTATTTATTTATGGTGGTGTAGGATTGGGGAAGACACATCTAATACAAGCTATTGGAAATCAATTCAAGAAAGACAACGTTGAAGCGAAAATTTGCTATGTACATGCAACTAATTACGTGACAGATGTTGTTCGTGCATTTCAAACAAAACAATTTGACCAATTTAAGCAATACTATAATTCCCTAGACCTGCTGTTAATAGACGATATTCAATTTATTGCCGACAAACCAGGGACTCAGCAGGAATTTTTTTACACTTTAAATTCGCTTATAGATACAAACAAACAAGTTGTAATAACATGTGACACTTTCCCAAAAGAAATTTCAGGAATTGAACCTCGTTTAACTTCACGATTTAGTTGCGGCTTAACGGTAGCAATTGAACCCCCAAGTTTGGAAATGCGTGTGGCCATCTTATTGCAGAAGTCTGCTCTTTCAAAAAATCCTATTGGTGAGGACGTCGCATTTTTTATAGCAAAGCACGTAAGATCAAATATTAGAGAACTAGAGGGTGCTTTAAATAGAATTGAAGCTTTTGCACGATTTCATAAAAGATTGATTAACGTAGATTTGGCAAAAGAAGCTCTAAAAGATCTTTTGGCAGCTCAGAATAAGCAAGTTTCTATCGAAAACATCCAAAAGACAGTTGCTGACTTCTACCGAATTAAGCTATTTGATTTGATGTCAAAAAAGAGAACTAGGATATACGCAAGACCAAGACAAATAGCGATGTGTCTTTCCAGAGAACTGACCCAGCTTAGTCTTCCTGAAATCGGAAACGCTTTTGGGGGAAGAGATCATTCGACAGTATTACATGCATGTAAAACAATAGAAAGTTTGAGAAACAAAGATTCTGCTTTAAACGCAGATTTTAATTTACTTAATCAAACGTTAAGAAACTAAACAAGACAGGGTATTGTTATGTTAATAAGTGGCAATTAACCACTTAAAATAATAATTAATACAAAAGCATCAACAACTTTACAAACACTTTATCTACAAGCTTTCTTACTATTAACAAACTGATTTATTAAAGCTAATTTAGTTATACTCAACATTTACCACCATTATTATAGATATTAAGGATATATATAAATGTTCATTGATAAAATAGACCGCGATGAATTACTAAAACCACTTCAGACTGTTGTAGGAATAGTTGAAAGAAAACAGCCGTTACCGATTCTGTCAAATGTTCTAATTGAAAAGGATTCAGAGAAAATAGTTTTTATTGCAACAGACCTAGAAATTCAAATTTCTTCAAAACAAGCAATAGGGTCAAGTTCCGGCAAAAATTCTCTAACCGTTTCGGCGAAAAAACTGCAAGAAATTCTACGTGTATTACCCGAAAAAAGTATTATCTCCTTAGATATTCAGGAAAATAAACTACTAATAAAAGCGAATAAAAGCCGTTTTAGTTTACAAACATTACCAGCGAAAGACTTTCCAGTTGTGTCGGAACAGCTTGATGGAGCAACAAGAGTTATTATTAAACAGGGATTGCTAAAAAATCTTCTCGGTTTAGTTCAATACGCAATGGCACAACAGGATATTAGATACTATTTGAACGGAGTCCTGTTGCTTATTGAAGGAGATCAAATCAGGTTGATCGCTACTGATGGACACCGGCTAGCATATGTCAGTTCAAAACTTGATTCAGCGTACGAAAAATACGAAGTAATTCTTTCTAGAAAGACCGTTAATGAACTAACAAAATTGCTTGCTGAATCAGACGAAACAGTTAGTTTAGAACTCGCAGAAAAACAAGTTCGCTTTACGTTCCAAAATATTGTTCTAACTTCTAAAATTATAGACGGGAAGTTTCCTGATTATGAACGAGTAATTCCTAAGTACAGCAACCATTTAATTTTAGATAGACTAACTGTTTTACAAGCTTTGCAACGAGCTGCAATTCTGTCGAATGAAAAATTTAGGGGTGTTCGTTTTGTTTTAACAGAAAAAACGCTAAGAATTATAAGTAGCAATAGCGAGCAAGAAGAAGCACAAGAAGAGATTGAAAATGATTATCATGGCCCCGCCCTTGATATAGGCTTTAATGTAAATTACTTGCTTGATGGCTTGAATAGCACACCGTCGCAAACAGTTACTTTTTCTTTTGGCGATCCCAATAGTAGTATTTTAATTACAGTAGCTGGTGAAAATGATTATAAATATGTAGTCATGCCAATGCGAATTTAATTTGTTCCACGTGAAACAGAAAGAATAAATATCCAATGAGTGAAAACTACGACGAATCAAGTATCCAACAACTTGAAGGATTAGAAGCTGTACGAAAACGCCCTGGTATGTATATTGGTGATACATCAGATGGCACAGGCCTGCACCACATGGTGTTTGAAGTTGTCGATAATGCGATTGATGAGTCTTTAGCAGGACATTGTGATGATATCAAAGTTATCATTCATGCGGATAATTCAATATCAGTGGCGGATAATGGTCGTGGTATTCCAGTGGGAATAAAGTTTGATGATAAACATGAACCAAAGCGTTCGGCTGCGGAGATTGTTTTAACGGTATTACACGCGGGCGGCAAGTTTAATCAGAACAGTTACAAAGTATCTGGTGGTCTTCATGGTGTAGGTGTTAGCTGTGTTAATGGTCTATCAGAATGGCTAAAGCTAACAACATACCGGGATGGAAAAAAATATTGTCTTTCATTTAATCGCGGTGCAGTAAAAGACCGGCTCATTGAAATTGAAAAAGGGGTTGAAGTTTCTCCTGTACCAATGATTGGCGAGAGTAATAAGCGCGGCACAGAAGTACATTTTTTGGCAGACACAGAAATATTCGGCCCGGTCGAGTTTCATTATGAAATACTGGCAAAGCGCCTACGAGAGCTGTCATTTTTAAATAATGGGGTAAAGATTGAACTGGTAGATCAGCGCACTGGGAAAAGCGAAAACTTCGCTCACTCGGGCGGCGTGCGCGGATTTGTCGAGTATATGAACAAAAGCAAGACCGTGTTACACCCCAAGCCCTTCCATGCGCAGGGAGAAAAAGACGCGGTATCGATCGATGTCTCCATGCAATGGAACGACAGCTATTCGGAAGTCGTGCAGTGTTTTACCAATAATATTCCCCAGCGCGATGGTGGTTCACACCTCACCGGCCTGCGCATGGCAATGACTCGCGTCATCAATAAATATATCGAAGAACATGAATTGGCAAAAAAAGCCAAGGTAGATACCGCCGGTGACGATATGCGAGAGGGTTTGACTTGCGTGCTATCAGTAAAAGTACCTGAGCCCAAGTTTTCCTCCCAGACCAAAGACAAGCTGGTTTCCAGCGAAGTACAGCCGGCAGTGCAAGAAATCGTTACACAAAAACTAACCGACTATCTGTTGGAAAATCCAATCGATGCCAAGATTATTTGCAACAAAATAATTGATGCAGCGCGTGCTCGAGATGCCGCACGTAAAGCCCGTGAGTTAACCCGTCGCAAAGGTATTCTGGACGGAATCGGTTTGCCGGGAAAACTGGCAGATTGCCAAGAGAAAGACCCAGCACTTTCAGAACTGTACCTGGTCGAGGGAGACTCGGCGGGTGGTTCTGCCAAGCAAGGGCGTGATCGCAAGTTCCAAGCGATTCTGCCGCTGAAGGGCAAAATTCTTAACGTTGAGCGAGCGCGTTTCGAAAAACTTATTTCTTCGCAAGAAATCGTCACCTTAATTACGGTGCTGGGGACGGGTATCGGCAAGGAAGAATATAGCGCGGAAAAGTTGCGCTACCATCGCATTATTATCATGACGGATGCGGACGTGGACGGAGCGCATATCCGCACTCTGCTGTTGACTTTCTTCTATCGCCAAATGCCGGAGTTGGTCGAGCGCGGTCATATTTATATCGCCCAGCCGCCTTTGTATAAAATCAAGCAAGGCAAGGATGAGCGTTATCTAAAGGACGAGCATGAACTGAAAAACTATATGTTAGGCGCGGCGCTCAATAATGCGGCTTTTTATCCGGCTCTTAACGCGACTCCAATTCAGGGCGAAGCCCTAGGCGAGATTGCAAAGAAATATTTCCTTGCCGAAGCGGTGATTGATCGTCTTTCACATTTTATTGCGCCAGAGGCTAGTCACGCATTATTGGTTCTGCCTGAGCTATCGCTGGATGATCCTGCTAAAGCGCAAGCCAGTGCAAAACTTCTGGAAGACGCTTGTGGCGGAGTCATTAAGGCCGTCGTGGAAAATGATGAAAACGGGGAACTGCGTTTGCGTCTGGAAAAAGTATTCCATGGCAATTATTCAGTAAGCCATCTGAACAAAGAGTTTTTGCAGGGCGGTGATTATGCCCAAATCCGCCAGACTGCTGATGCGCTGAATGGCCTGGTTTCTGCGTCGGCTTATGTCATGCGCGGCGAACAAAAACGCGGAGTGACCAGCTTTAAGCAAGCCGTGGAGTGGTTGTTGGACGATGCGAAACGCGGCGTTAGCATCCAGCGCTACAAAGGTCTGGGCGAGATGAATCCCGAGCAGTTGTGGGAAACCACGATGGATGTAAAAAATCGTATTTTGTTGCGCGTGCGCATCGAAGATGCCATCGGAGCCGATGAGATATTTACTACCCTAATGGGTGAAGTGGTTGAGCCACGCCGGGCTTTCATTGAAAAGAATGCGCTCGGAGTAAAAAACCTGGATGTGTAAATTGTAAGGTTGCAGAAGAAGAAAAGAAAATGGCCGCAACTAGTCGTGGCCATTTTTACTTACGCAGAAGGATTCAAGTAATCGTAGGAAAGAATAACGAAAACAAAAAAATTCAAGCCACAGAGATCACAGAGCACACCGAGAGAGACGTGTATTCCGTCAGTTTCGTAGCATCACCGAAAGAGTGAAACTCTCTTGCGTTATAACCGCAGTTTTTCTCTGTGATCTCGGTGTTCTCTGTGGCAAATTGGTTTTTATAGATTTAATGACCCTCAATCCTCGTAGCTATAAGGGATACAGACCACGCCCTCCAAAACAGGCCGCCATCGAGTTAATTCATGCGCGCATAGGAGACAGGCTGGGAAAACACAAAAACGTGCCAAAAGCGGCTAAACGGCCAAAGCTGACGAATTGCGGCTTGAGGGATTTTACAACAAGAATAAATTACACAATCGCGCTTTAATTTCAGCAAAAAGTTTGCAGATTTCCAGTCAAAAAAAAGGCCGCCGAGAAGGCGCAACAGCGAGTTACAAAAGTCGAAGAGAAAATATTTTATTCGTGTTAATTTACTAAGAATATGGGAGTTTCAGTAAAGCGAGGATTCAATGTTCACCAAGGACGATATAGTAAGAGTGCAAAACACGAGGTCCTATCGAGGTAGAAAATTTGAAGTCACTCATGTCTTTATGAAAAATGGATCACAATATTCAGGACTAATTTCCCCAGAACAGTATCAAATTATTCAAGAATGGCAAAGCGATGGTCACAACATTGAACCGCCTCCATCTAAACGAGCATCGGATGCATCAACAATGGCATTTCAAGATCATCCATTATTTAAAGTGCCCCAAAATAAAGAGACAAGTGTCTGGCGCTACATGAACTTCGACCAATTTATCTCTCTTCTTAATACACAAGCACTATGGTTTTCTCGCGGTCACATTTTTCAGAAAAACGAGCCATACGAAGGCCGACTGCCACTGCCAAATACAAACATGGATAGTGACGTGCTCCTTAAGAAACTATATGGCACAAACATTAATATACCACCAGAGAAAAAAGAAGAATTTATTCGTTCACATGGCGCAATTGAAAGATCAGTCCTGTACAACACCCTAATCACTGTTGGAATCTTGGGGAACATGAGTCGAATGCAATGTGGAAGGTTTATGGAAAAACAAACAATTGTGTCGCTATAAAATCCACAGTTAATAGACTAATAAACAGTTATGGGGCATATTCAGACTATGATGTATATATGGGAGAGGTTGAGTATATAGATCATCAATTCGATGAAATTAATCTGCGTATTCCACGGTCATTCGGCCACCCAGTCCACGCACATTCGGCCCCCGATTCCATTAGCATTAATCCAGATAATTATTTTAGAGTATGGCTCCAGAAGGCAAAATTTTATGAGTCTGAGAGGGAGCTTAGGTGCATTATCACGGATGATGGAGAAACTCGATTGTTCCCAGATGCTGAGCCCCACATAAGTCCCATAAATCTGAATGAGGGGGAAGTTAATAAGCTAAGTCCTGGCGTCTGCGTTCCAATAGTTTTGAACAACTTAATATCAAAAATATACATTGGGCCACAAGCTGATAAATGGTTTGAGACAACCGTACGCACGACTTTAGAAAAGTATGGTTTAACTAACGTTGAAGTCGTTCCATCATTTCTAACTAAGTTTCCGGAGGCGTGACAGCTGCTTATCAGGTGAAATAGCCTGCTTCCCATCACTTAGAATCATCTCTTCGGTAGCACCAAGTATAAAATTGAACGACGGTCTCGGGTCGGTTTGAGATGCAATCTAAAGTTAACTAAAATTACGGATCCTCAAAAAATTAGGCACTTTTCTTTGTAGTTTTAGCCACTTTTTTTACCGTCTTTTTAACCGCCGGTTTGGCTACTTTTTCTTTAACCGCGACCTTTGTTTTGGCAGTTGCTGTTTTAGTGGTAGTTGCTTTGGCCTTTGCCTTGGGCTTCGCTGTTTTCGCTTTGGCAGCCGGTTTCCTGGTTGCTTTAACTTTTCCTGATGGGCCCTTCGCCGCTTTTGCCGCGATCAGCTCAAGCGCTTCCTCCAGCGTAATTAGCTCGGGCGAAGTGTCTTTCGGCAGGGTTGCGTTGATTTTGTCGTGACGCACATAGGGGCCGTAACGACCGCTGCAAACGTCAATGACGGCCTTGTCTTGCGGATGCTCGCCCAGTACGCGCAATACCGTATTGCCGCCGGTTTTTGCTTGTGCCAGTAGCTCAACTGCACGCTCAAGGCTGATATCAAAGATGCTTTCGCCTCGCGGTATAGATTTAAATTTACCGTCATGCCCAATGTATGGCCCGAAACGGCCGATGTTAACAATAACCTTCTTGCCGCCCTCGGGGTGCGCGCCAAGTTCGCGCGGCAGTGACAGCAACTTTAAGGCGGTAGCAAGATCGGCTTGCTCAAGAGGCAATTCTTTTGGCCAGGATACGCGCTTCGGCTTAGTCTTAGCCCCCTCCTCTGCTTCACCGAGTTGAGTGTAGTAACCGTAGGGGCCGCGCAGCAATAGGACTAACTGCCCGGTTTCCGGATGTGAGCCAAGCTCTTTGCGAACTTCGCCAGTATCTTCTTCTCCGTCGAGGCTACGCGTGTAATCGCACTCGGGGTATCCGGTGCAACCGATGAAGCTGCCGCGCTTGCCGAGTCGCTTGGATAAAGGCTTGCCGCATTTTGGACAGGCTTCTTCCAGAATTTCAGTGCCGGGGCGATCAACGTCTTTTTTATCAACTAACAGCTTGTTGAAACCTTGCCAAAAACCGTCCAACACGGGAATCCAGTCGAGCTTGCCTTCGGAAACGGCATCCAATTCATCTTCAAGGTTTGCGGTAAAGCCGTAATCCACATAGCGCGTAAAGTGCTCGGTGAGAAACTTGATCACCACGCGACCCACGTCGGTGGGCATAAACCGTTTCTTGTCGAGCGTGGCATATTCGCGGGCTTGTAACGTGGAGATAATCGTCGCGTAAGTGGATGGCCGTCCAATGCCGTATTCTTCCAAAGACTTTACCAGGCTGGCTTCGGAAAAGCGCGGTGGTGGCTGGGTGAAATGTTGTTCGCCGTATAGCTTATCGACGGGCAACAAATCACCCTCGGACAGCGGCGGCAACTTGGCGCTATCCTCTTCTTCCGCATCATCCACATCTTCCATGTAAACGCCGATGAAACCCGGGAATACCAGCGTTTGTCCGGATGCGCGGAACAGTGTGTCATCACTACTCAAACGAATATCCACGCTCACCGTGTCAAAACGCGCGGGTGACATTTGGCACGCCAGCGTGCGTTTCCAGATCATTTCATATAAACGCATCTGGTCTATATTGAGATGTTCGCGCACACTATCAGGGGTACGCAAGATCGAGGTCGGACGAATCGCTTCATGCGACTCTTGCGCATTTTTGGTCTTACTCTTGTAGGCCGGTTGTTTGGCCGGCAAATAATCGGCAGAGAAATTATCACTAATGTAGCCGCGAATCTCAGCGACCGCTTCATTCGCCAGCGAAACCGAGTCGGTACGCATATAGGAAATCAAACCGATGGTTTGACCGCCGATATCCACGCCTTCATACAGCGATTGCGCCGTACGCATGGTACGGTCGGAAGTCATACCCAGTTTGCGTACGGCTTCTTGTTGTAAAGTCGAGGTAGTAAAGGGTGCGGCAGGGCTGCGTTGCTTGGCTTTTTTCTCAACGCGAACTACTTTTGGCGGTAACTTGGCGTCAGCCAGTTTGGCATAGATAGCATCGTATTCTTTTTGGCTGCCGATACTGAGCTGCTCAAGCTTATTGCCTTGATATTGGAAAAGTTTAGCCTTGAACGGTGTGCTGTTCTTCTGGGTATCCAGATGCACGCTCCAATATTCCTGGCTCTTAAATTTTTCTATCTCTAATTCGCGCTCGACAATGAGTCGCAGCGCTGGGCTTTGCACGCGTCCAGCCGAAAGTCCGGGACGGATCTTGCGCCACAACAGCGGGGAAAGATTAAAACCAACCAGATAATCCAATGCGCGACGAGCTTGTTGTGCATTAACCAGCGGCATGGCAATTTCACGCGGATGTGCAACTGCTTCTTGCACCGCAGATTGAGTAATTTCATAGAACACCACGCGCTGCATCTTCTTGCCTTTGAGCGCGCGCTTGGTTTTAAGCAGCTCAGAAATATGCCAGGCAATCGCCTCCCCTTCTCTATCCGGGTCGGGCGCTAGCAGAATATTGTCGGCATCTGCCGCCGCCTTGGCGATGGCATCCATGTGTTTGCTATTGCGCGCAATGGTTTCGTAGTTCATCGCGTAGTTATTTTCAGTGTCTACAGCACCATTTTTCGGCACGAGATCGCGCACGTGCCCGTAAGAAGCAAGAACTTCAAAATCTTTCCCAAGATATTTTTTAAGCGTTTTTGCTTTTGCCGGTGATTCGACGATCAACAAATTTTTAGACATACAGAATAAAGACCCTGAGAATACTAATGCAGTTGAATAGAATTATTAGGCGTCAGAAGATCCTCAATGATCATTGGATCCAAATCTTCTTGCTGGTTCCACAGTACCATCAGCGCAATCAACTTAATTTTATCCAAACCCAAACCATTAAAACCGAATGCCAAAGCACGATCAATAATCATTTCCCGAATAACAGGGGAAATAATTTTATTCTGTTCCCAAAAAGATATAAAAAGCAAACCATCAAGACTAATTCGCTCACGCTCCAGTTCTGCAAAACATCTGGGACCGGCTTGATTTATCGCTGAAGGATAATCGTCAATAGACAACTGACGAAGTCCAGAAAGCCAAGAAACCGCCTGACTAATCTCAGCCTCTTCAAAACCAGCCGCACTTAGTTTAACGGCAAGTTTGTCAGGCTCAGGATAGCTGCCGGTGTCAAAATAACTTTCAAATAAATATACAATAATATCGAACATTTGGCCCTTATTATCTGATTAAACAATACGTTGATATAGGCCACCGGGTAAAACACTAATAAACCCGTCTAATTCAAGTTGTAACAGAATGGCGGATAGTGACGCTATCGTCAAGCCACTCCGATTAGATAATGTACTTAAGTCAATAGGATCAAAGTTTAAATAGTCGAAAATAGCGTGCTCAACTTGGGGAATTTGAACAGGAGAAACGCCGGAAAAAGAATTTCCAAAATCATCCAGAATGTCCTGAATGCTCTCTACCAGTTTTCCTCCCTGCTTAATTAAAAAATGACAGCCCTTGGACTGGGGAGAGTGAATCGAGCCCGGAATAGCAAAAACATCCCGCCCTTGCTCCAGGGCCATGCGAGCTGTGATCAAAGAGCCACTTTGCAAAGAGGCTTCAACAACTAAACAACCCAAACTTAATCCGCTAATAATGCGGTTACGACGGGGAAAGTTAGCAGGTAAGGGCGGCGTACCAAGAGGGAACTCGGAAACAATAGCCCCTTCTTGAGAAAGCTGGTGTGCCAATTTTATATTTGCAGAGGGATAGACTTTATCCAAACCTGTACCGACTATGGCTATGCTCGATGCTTTGCCGCGTAGACCGCCTAAATGCGCGGCAGCATCAATGCCCTGCGCCATTCCACTAACAATACATAATCCTGCGTTACTAGCAGCCAAGGCGAATGACTCTGCATTTCTAATCCCTTGTGGTGAGGCATTTCGACTTCCTACGATGGATAAACAGGAATGATTGAGCAGTTCGGTATTGCCTTTCACAAAAAGCAAAAAAGGGGGATCAGAAATATTGAGTAAAGCCCGGGGATAATTCTGGTCAGCAATAGTAAGTACATGATTAATAGAATCAGATAACCAAGTTTCAGTGCGAGCGAGAATTTCTGAATTAAGACCTAGGCTAATAGAATGGGCAACATTAGACTTAACGACACGACCTAATTCAGGAATAGGAGCAAGAAACACATTTTCCGGCGTGCCAAAATACTGCAACAAGCGCCGCAAGCCCTCATTGCCAAGACCGGGAATTTGGCTTAGTGTGAGCCAATAACCCAACGCACTGTCAGAAGACATTTAAGGGGTTTGAGCCGTGTCCAATAAGTCTACCGGCAAACGTGTTTGCAGAACTAAAGCGTAAGAAACTTTCTGAAAGGTTCGAAAGACAAAAATCAGACCATAACGAACATTAGGAAGAGTGATGTCTCTTGGCTTGAAGAATGTTCCGCCTTTTAATACATCCCCCTTTTGATATAAGGCTAACACATGACCGTTTTCAAGCCCGTCGCGAGAACCCTTATTCAAAGTAATTATCGCATTTTGTCCGGCCTGGCCAACGCCTCCATAAATAGAAATAACTTTGGAGACGATATGAGAAGAAGGAGCATGGGGTTCAAAATTGCTAGCAAAAGCTTGAGAAGATTGAGTAAAATAATCGTTAATTGCAATTTCTGAAACAGCCTTGGTGATACGCAATTCGCTTATATTCGCAAATTTTTCAACAATTGCGTCACCCAAATAATTCACCTCGTGTCCTAAAAATTCTTTGGTGTCGGGATCAACAAAGTCTTTGCCGAGTCGATAAATTTGCCATTGAATGCCCTTGTCGACGGGCATGTTGCTAACGTAAGCAACATCGTTTGATCCCAATAGCACGCGATGTTCATATGTCCCAACCAGTTTGGGCGCACCACTTAAGACCGTATCGTCAATAACGAGGGGTTTGGAAAGAAAAGGTGCGATTGCATCATAAGGAATAATAGGAATTGAGTCCAGTTCGCTGCGAACTTCGCGTGCGCGAGGGGAGAGCTTAACAAGGTTATTATTAGAATCTGATGCCATGGCTCTTACGGAATCAGATGCATTTACGCTTGCGCCACTTTCAGCGGAAACAGGCGTCTCCCCTACTTGTAATGTGCCAGAATTCCTATCGAGGTAAACAATATCACCTGGATATATCCAATGTGGATTCTTGATTGTATCTTTGTTAAGGCCCCATATTTGAGGCCATTTCCAAGGATCTTTGAAAAAGGTAGCGGAAATATCCCATAACGTGTCACCTTTGACAACAACATGACGATCCGGAGCATTTTCTTTAATCTCTAGGGAATCGGCAAAAGCTAGAATAGGCAACACAACACAAATCAGCGATATAATCTTGCGCATGAAATCCCCAACAATTTTAACCAAGTGCAACACTATAGTCGCACGCCCGTTTAAATTCTGCATCTAGTTACTTAAATTAGCAAGCCTATATGTCGATTATTCCAATTCTTCAGTACCCGGACGAACGATTGCACAAAGTTGCAAAAAAGGTCGAATCTATTACAGAAACAACACAGAAGCTGATAGAAGACATGGCGGAAACGATGTACGCAGCCCCGGGTATTGGGCTGGCAGCCACTCAGGTGGATGTTCACCTGCAAGTAATTGTAATCGACATATCTGAAACGCATAATGATTTACTGGTTCTCATTAATCCGGAAATAATCTTTTCAGAAGGTGAGAGCAAATGCGAGGAAGGTTGCCTGTCTGTCCCGGGAATTTACGACAAAGTCGAACGGGCAGAAAGAATTGAAGTTCGCGCTCAAAATGCAAAAGGTGAAAAATTCAAGATGAAAGCCGAAGGAATACTATCGGTTTGCATCCAACACGAGATGGACCATCTTAAAGGAAAGGTTTTTGTTGAGCGCTTGTCACATCTTAAACAAATGCGAATTCGTGCAAAATTAAAAAAACGACTCCGCGAAACTTTCTGAAGGAAGAATCTTGAAAATTATATTTGCAGGAACCCCCATTTTTGCAGAAAAGGCACTAGATGCGCTGTTAAACAAAAAATATGACGTGATTACAGTACTAACCCAACCTGACAGACCGTCAGGCCGAGGTATGCAGTTGAAGCAAAGTCCGGTAAAAGAATTGGCGAATCGCTACGGACTGGAAGTATTGCAGCCTGCAACGCTCAAAACGGCTGAAATTCAAAAACAATTATCAGAGTTTAACGCCGATGTAATTATTGTAGCCGCGTATGGATTAATATTACCAGAGGCGATACTAAAAATACCGCGTTTGGGATGCTTAAATATACACGCGTCTTTGCTACCTCGTTGGCGGGGAGCCGCACCAATTCAGAGGGCAATTCAAGCCGGCGATCAGGAAACTGGAATTACAATTATGCAAATGGATGCAGGATTGGATACCGGGGATATGCTGCTGAAAAGAACGTGCAAAATAGAAGAAAAAGAAACCGCAGAGACACTGCATGATAAATTGGCAACAATTGGCGCAGAAGCTGTCATAGAAGTACTGGACCAACTGGAGCGGGGAAAAATAAACCCGATTAAACAAGATAACAAAAATGCAACCTATGCAGCAAAGCTGACCAAAGAAGAGTCCCAGATAAATTGGAATTTACCGGCAACTGAAATAGAACGCAACATACGTAGCTACAATCCCTTTCCCGGGGCAAGTACAAAGATAAACGATACACAGATCAAAATTTGGAAGGCAAATGCAATAAACGAAACCACGGGAGAACCGGGAGAACTTTTGAGAATACAGAGAAATAGTTTGATCATAGCCTGTGGAACAGGATGCCTTTCTGCTGAGGTTCTGCAAAAGCCCAATGCAAAAGCATTATCGGCAGACCAGTTTGTGCAAGGGTTTAATATCAAAGCGGGAGACCGCTTTATCTCTGATTAATGTTCATTGTTCAATTGACAGCAGCATCAGTTATAGGTCAAGTGTTGGCAGGGAAAAACTTAAACCAAGCATTGAGTGAAGCGCTGAAAAAGAATTCTTGCTTTTCACCACAGGAGCGAGGTGCCTTGCAGGATATATGCTACGGAACATTACGATTTTACGGACTGCTTATAAAAATACAAAATGATCTCTTGAACAAACCGGTACAAGACTCACGCCTTAAAGACTTACTGCTTGTTGCTCTTTTTCAATTACAGTACAGCAAGGCAGCAAAATATGCTGTTGTCGACAATGCAGTGCGAGCAGCAAAACAAATTAATGGTGCCACGGGTGGCTTGATAAATGCAGTTTTAAGAAACTATCTGCGCAAACAAACACAATTGTTGCAAATAGCCACGAAGCACGAAGAAGCACATTACTCGTATCCCCAATGGTGGATTGACTTAATAAAGAATCAATATCACGCCAAGGCAGCAGATGTTTTGAATGCAGGAAATCTGCATCCACCAATGACATTACGAGTAAACCAAAGAATTATGTCGCCGGAAAAATACATGGAGCAATTAACAGCCCTCGGTATGGAAGCGAAAATAATCTCGCCAAGTGCGATATGGTTAAATAGTCCTGTAATGGTAGACAAATTGCCCGGATTCTTTGATGGTATGGTATCAGTGCAAGACGCGGGAGCGCAGCATGCAGCAAAGTTGCTTGATGTAACTGATGGAATGAGAGTGTTGGATGCTTGCGCGGCACCCGGAGGTAAAAGCGCGCATTTGCTGGAATTACATAACATCAAACTGGTGGCTTTGGATAAAGACGAACATCGTTTGAATCGAGTGCAAGAAAATCTTCAGCGTCTAAATTTAAACGCGGCACTAATTTGCGGCGATGCGGCCCATCCTGAAGACTGGTGGGATGGCGTCACATTTGACAGGATTTTAGCGGATGTACCCTGTTCAGCCTCGGGTGTGGTGCGTCGCCATCCAGATATAAAATGGCTTCGTAGACCATCGGATATTGAGGGATTCGCGCATCAACAAGAACAAATACTGGAAGCGGTGTGGCCGCTATTGGCAAGAGGTGGTAAATTACTCTATGCAACATGCTCTGTGTTTTCGAGAGAAAACCAGCGCGTTATTGCAGATTTCATATTTCGCCACGAAGACGCGAAACAAAACACCGTTTTAGCAAATGATATGAATAACGGACAGTTGTTACCAAACCTCCAGCACGATGGGTTTTATTATGCGTTGCTGCAAAAACAAGCTTAAGCATAAGCTATTAAGCAAACTAGCCCTGCTATGTTTATGCGTTTGCACATCAGCCGCAAATGCAGAGGGTATCACCGTAACAAAAATAAGAAGCTACCTGGCCGATGAAGGATATGAAATTCGTGCCGATTTCAAAATCACGTTGCCGCCTACAGTAGCTGATGCGCTTAAGAGAGGCGTAACTCTCAACTTTGTGAGCGAATTAACCGTAACACGCTCACGCTGGTATTGGTTCGACTCATCAGTAATCCAAAAAGAACAACAAACCAAACTGTCCTATAACGCACTGACTCAGCAATATAGAATTTCGCGTGGCACCTTGTTTCAAGGTTTTGCAGATTTGGAGAGCGCTCTTAGCGTATTGGGTCACCAATCATCTACACCGGTGCCGATTGATGCACTCGGAGGTGGAAGCGGATATGTGGCAAGACTGCTAAGAAGCGAGGCCAAGTTTACGGGTTATGCACAAATGCGACTGGATACCTCGCAACTGCCGAAACCGCTGCAAGTAAATGCATTAACAAATAACGATTGGGATCTGGAGTCAGAGAGATACAGTTGGTCAATACGACCTGAGATAAAAGAAACCCAAGAGGCTCCTGCGCCATGAAATATGTGATCATTATTAGCAGCTTAGTGGGCATTGCCTTGCTATATTTATTGACAAGCGCAAGTGCCAATACGGCACTATTTTCTCACCATTACTCCAGCTTGCTAATACTGACAGGCATATTGGCACTTGGCCTATGCGGTCTGGTTGGTTATCAATTATGGCAATTACGGATCAAACTAAAGAAGCAGATATTCGGCGCAAAACTGATGTTGCGGCTAACAATATTTTTTTCGTTGATAGCAATTTTACCCGGATTGCTGGTGTATGCGGTATCGGTACAGTTTTTAGGGAAGAGCATCGAGTCCTGGTTTGATATTCGAGTAGAGCAAGCGCTTGAAGGCGGTTTAAATTTAGGACGAAATACTCTGGATGCAGGATTAAAGGAAATGGGGAAAAAAGGCCAACTTATATCGCAGATATTAGGAGACCAATCCCCCAAAAAATATGGCGAAACACTCACACGTTTGATTGACAAATCCGAAGCGCAAGAGGCGGCAATCTACAGTTCGAAAGGGAAGTTAATCGTATCGGTAAACACGGGAATTCAACAGAAGCGCCCGGATCAACAAATGATAAATGCAGCACTGCGGCAGGGAAATTATAGCTTGGTTGATGTGCTGCCGGATAATCAATTAATCTGGTATGTCCTGGTTCCAATCAACACACCCGGTACATCCGGCGAAAAGCAAGTATTGCAATTTATCCAACTGGTGCCACAACAGTTTTCAGCAGACGCCGAGACAGTTCAAGCAGTATATCGAGATTATCAGGAATTAACACTGTCTCGAGCGGGTCTCAAACGGCTTTACGGAATAACATTAACGTTATCTCTATTGATTGTTTTATTAAGTGCGGTATCGGCAGCATTTATGTTAAGTGGGCGGTTAAGTTCGCCATTAGCCGCGCTTGCAGAAGGAACCCGGGCAGTAGCTCAGGGCAACTTTTCCGGAAACTATCCGGTACAAAGCAAAGATGAGCTAGGCGCTTTGACCGGGCTATTCAATCAAATGACGTCACAACTAGCAAATGCAAAGAGTTTTAGCGAACAGCAACAAAGCCAATTAGAGAATGCTAAAGGATACCTGGAAAGCATTTTGACACATTTATCGTCAGGCGTAATTGTGGTTGATGAACAATTTGTTTTGCGCTTATCAAATACCAGCGCAGAGCAAATATTGGGTGTGCAGTTGCGTAATGTGAATGGACAATCGCTGTCTGAAATAATGTCCGAGCATGCGTTGCTGCGACCTTTTGCAAATGCAGTCATGACGGCGATCAAGGAATCGGGGAGCAACGAATGGCAAAGACAAATTGAGCGAATGAGTAAAAATGGCGACCAAATGCTTTTACTACGCGGAACACGGTTGGCAACGGCAATGGAAAACGGTTATGCAATAGTCTTTGATGACATCACACCGCTATTGCAAGCCGAACGCCAAGCGGCATGGGGTGAAGTCGCGCGCAGGCTTGCCCATGAAATTAAAAATCCGTTGACACCGATACAATTGTCGGCAGAGCGTATGCAACACAAGTTAAGTGAAAAACTAAACGAACAGGATGCAAAATTATTGCAGCGAGCTACGCATACTATTGTAAGCCAAGTAGCTGCCATGAAAAATATGGTAGCTGATTTTGCAGATTATGCACGCGCTCCGGCGCCCAAATTGTTGCTATTGGATATGCACCAATTGCTAAATGAAGTAATGGGGCTGTATGAAGCAAACAGCAGCCCGATTGCGCTCCAGTTGAATGCCACCCAAACTTGGTTAATCGGTGATTCAACGAGGCTTAGACAAATAGTCCACAATCTTCTGCACAATGCACATGATGCATTACAGCAAACTCAAAACCCGCAGATTGTGCTTTCCACTACAAGTTCAGAGACGGAGTTTCATTTGACAGTAAGTGATAATGGTTGCGGAATTCAGGAACAAGTTTTAGCCCGAGTGTTTGAGCCGTACATGACAACGAAAACAAAAGGTACCGGGTTAGGCTTACCAATAGTAAAGAAAATTGTTGAGGAGCATGGAGGAAAAATCTCAATATCAAACAGACCCTCAGGAGGGACGCAAGTTAATGTTAGCCTGCCATTGGCGCTAGAAATGGAGGAGGCGTAATGTCTACAAAAGAAATACTGGTTGTTGATGACGAAGTTGGTATTCGGGAATTGCTTTCGGAGATATTATTCGATGAAGGGTATCAGGTACATGCAGCAGAAAATGCCGCGCAGGCAAGAGCATATCGCGCAACACATCAGCCAGACTTGGTTCTGCTGGATATTTGGATGCCAGAAGTCGACGGGCTTGTATTGCTGAAGGAGTGGTCTGCACAGCAATTATTGACCATGCCGGTAATCATGATGTCTGGCCATGGCACAATAGAGACGGCATTGGAGGCAATAAGAATAGGTGCAACAGACTTTCTGGAAAAACCAATTGCATTACAAAAACTATTGAGTACCGTTGCTGCTGCCATGCAGCACGTTGTACCACCGATACAACAAGAGCAGGAAGAAAAAGCGCAGTTGACCGTCAACCAGGAAGGAATGGTGATGGTTCCATTACCGCTGGATTTGCCACTGCGCGAGGTCAGAGAATACTTCGATAGTGCATATTTTAATTACCAATTACAAAAAGAAAGCGGAAACATAAGCCGAATTGCAGAAAAAATAGGAATTGAGCGCACACACTTGTACCGGAAACTGAAACAATTAGGGATAAAACCCAACAAAAAACCGATGGATGCGACTGAACAATAGTCCAGAGACGATATTGCCCAAAATAGGAGCGTGCGGCATAATCGAACACCCGTAGCTATAAAAATACTAATATTTGAATTTCAGGATGATTTTGAGGAGACTGTATAATGGCTGTAGCGCGCAATGTAACCCCCCCCAAGTTTAACGACGTAACAGGTGCGATTCGCGCACTTGCGATGGATGCAGTTCAAAAAGCAAACTCTGGACATCCCGGTGCCCCGATGGGTATGGCAGAAATAGCCGAAGTATTGTGGAATCATCATCTGAGACATAACCCGGCAAATCCGAAATGGGCAGATCGAGATCGCTTCGTCCAATCTAATGGTCACGGTTCGATGCTGATTTATGCATTGCTGCACTTGACCGGATATGACTTGCCAATAGAAGAGTTGAAACGATTCCGGCAAATGCACTCAAAAACGCCCGGTCATCCTGAATACGGATACACCGTAGGCGTTGAAACAACAACCGGGCCATTAGGCCAAGGCATTACCAATGCAGTTGGAATGGCTATGGCTGAGAAATTGTTGGCCAATGAATTTAACAAACCAGGCCACGAAATCGTCAATCACCATACCTATGTATTTATGGGTGATGGTTGCATGATGGAAGGCATTTCTCATGAAGCCTGCGCACTGGCTGGAACATGGGGACTGGGCAAGCTGGTTGCATTTTGGGATGACAACAACATTTCCATCGACGGACATACCGATGGCTGGTTTACGGAAGATACACCCAAGCGGTTTGAAGCCTATGGCTGGCATGTTATAGCAGATGTGCAAGGCCATGATTCGAACGCGCTGAATGCGGCTATCTTGGCAGCCAAGGCAGTGACAGATAAGCCAACACTGATTTGCTGTAAAACGATTATTGGGGCCGGCTCGCCAAACAAAGAAGGCACACACGATGTACATGGCGCGGCATTGGGTGACGCGGAAGTTGCCGCAACGCGCGCGCATATTGGCTGGAACTACCCCCCGTTTGAAATTCCAAAGCATGTGTATGAAGCTTGGGATGCGCGCACCAAGGGAGAGGGTTTGGAAAAACTTTGGAACAACAAGTTTGCCGAATATAGAAAAGCTTATCCCGAAGAGGCCGCAGAATTTGAACGTCGTACTAAAGGTGATCTCCCGGCAAACTGGCCCGAATTTGCGGCAAAAGTGATTGCCCAGATTAATGAAAAGGCTGAAACAATTGCCACACGAAAAGCATCGCAAAATGCAATTAATGCATTGGTGTCCGGATTGCCGGAGTTTTTGGGCGGCTCCGCAGACTTGACAGGGTCTAACCTGACAAATTGGACCGGCGCAAAACATGTGCATGGCAAGAAACCCGGCAATTACATTAGCTATGGGGTACGTGAATTTGGTATGTCCCATATTATGAACGGCATGGCGTTACACGGTGGACTATTACCGTTCGGGGGCACTTTCTTGATGTTCTCGGAATATGCCCGCAATGCCTTGCGCATGTCTGCGCTGATGAAACAACGCGTAATTTTTGTATTCACGCACGACTCAATAGGTTTGGGTGAAGATGGTCCGACACATCAACCCGTGGAACAAACAACGACATTGCGCTTTATTCCAAATATGGATACCTGGCGCCCATGCGATACGGTAGAGTCTATTGTTTCCTGGGTTGCATCGGTAGAGCGCAAAGATGGCCCAAGTTCGTTGATATTTAGCCGTCAGAATTTGGCATTCCAAAAACGTGATTCGACACAGATAGCCGATATTCGCAAGGGCGGATATATTCTTTCAGAAACCGCCAAAGGCAAACCGCAAGCTATTATTATCGCGACCGGCTCAGAAGTTGATCTCGCAGTAAAAGCCCAAGCGGCTTTGGCTGCAGAGGGGATTGATGTACGAGTAGTGTCAATGCCGTCTACTAACGTGTTTGATAGACAAGATCAGGCTTACAAAGAAAGCGTGTTACCAAAAGGAATCAAGCGCGTGGCTGTAGAAGCTGGCGTGACAGGTCTGTGGTATAAATATGTTGGACTGGATGGCGCGGTGGTCGGGATGGACTGTTTCGGCGAATCTGCCCCGGCTCCTGAGCTATTTAAGCACTTTGGTTTTACCGTGGAGAATGTAGTAAACACGGTGAAGGGCATTTTGTAATACCACAAAATTTTTTATAGCGGGAGAGAGAAAATGGCAATTAAAGTAGGTATCAACGGATTTGGCCGTATTGGCCGTATGGTGTTCCGTGCTGTAACGAAAGATTTTCCGGAAATCGAAGTTGTGGCAATTAATGACTTGTTGGAGCCGGACTATCTGGCTTATATGTTGAAGTATGACTCGGTTCATGGACGCTTCAACGGTGACGTATCCGTAAACGGACACAATCTGCTGGTGAATGGCAAAACAATTCGACTGACCGCAGAAAAAGACCCGGCAAATTTGAAGTGGAACGAAGCCGGTGTTGACATTGTGATCGAAAGCACGGGATTTTTCCTGACCAAAGAAACTTGCCAAAAACACATCGATGCTGGCGCCAAAAAAGTTGTGCAGTCCGCGCCGTCAAAAGATGACACTCCGATGTTCGTTTATGGAGTCAACCATGAAACGTATAAAGGAGAGAACATCGTTTCGGGTGCTTCGTGTACAACAAATGCCTTGGCCCCGGTGGCAAAAGTCTTGAATGACACCTTCGGCATTAAGCGTGGATTGATGACTACCGTTCACGCAGCGACAGCAACGCAAAAAACGGTTGATGGCCCATCCAACAAAGACTGGCGCGGTGGCCGGGGTATTTTGGAAAATATCATCCCCTCATCCACGGGCGCAGCCAAAGCTGTTGGCGTTGTGATTCCACAGTTGAATAAGAAGTTAACCGGGATGTCCTTTCGCGTACCCACTTCAGACGTGTCCGTCGTTGACTTGACAGTCGAATTAATTAAAGAAGCGAGTTACGATCAAATTGTTGCCGCGATGAAAGCCGCGTCGGAGAGCGGTCCGCTAAAAGGAGTGCTGGGCTTTACTACCGATAAAGTGGTGTCCACCGATTTCCGCGGCTGCACCAAGCCGTCAATATTTGATGCGGAAGCGGGCATTTCGTTAGACCCTACCTTTGTTAAGGTCGTAGCTTGGTACGATAACGAGTACGGTTATACCTGCAATCTGTTGCGCTTGGTTCGTCACGTAGCCAAGTAATATTCTCCGAAAAAGGGCTGGTATTTACCAGCCCTTTTTAGTATTAATCCTGAACAAAGGAATAATCATGTCAGTTATCAAGTTGACCGATTTGGCGCTCAAAGGCAAGCGCGTCTTAATTCGTTCCGATCTCAATGTGCCAGTCAGTGACGGCAAAGTAACTTCCGATGCGAGAATTACAGCGTCAATGGCAACAATTAAATTTGCACTTAATGCGGGCGCGCGAGTAATGGTGACATCCCATCTGGGGCGTCCGGAAGAAGGTGTGTACTCGGAAGAAAATTCACTGAAACCCGTTGCTGATGTTATAGCCGGCAAGTTGGGAAAGCCCGTGCGTTTGATAAAAGATTGGGTAGATGGTGGTTTTCAGGTTGCAGAAGGGGAGCTGGTGCTGTTGGAAAATTGCCGCTTTAACAAGGGCGAAAAAAAGAACGCTGACGAAACGGCTAAAAAATACGCCGCGCTATGCGATGTGTTTGTAATGGATGCTTTTGGGACAGCACATCGTGCAGAGGCTTCGACTCACGGCGTGGCAAAGTACGCACCCGTAGCTGCCGCAGGGATTCTGCTCACTGAAGAGTTGGACGCTCTGACTAAAGCACTGCTGAGTCCGGCTCGCCCGATGGTGGCAATTGTGGGCGGCTCTAAAGTATCAACCAAGTTAACAGTATTGGAATCGTTGTCTGAAAAATGCGAACAACTGGTGGTTGGTGGCGGAATAGCCAACACCTTCCTCAAAGCCGTTGGTAAAAATGTTGGCAAGTCATTGTGCGAAGACGACCTTGTTCCGACAGCACAAGCCTTGATAGAAAAAATGAAACAACGCGGCGCCAATATACCCATTGCTGTTGATGTGGTAGTGGGCAAGAAATTTGACGCCAATGAACCGGCGGTATTGAAAAATGCAAGCGATGTTGCCAACGACGACATGATTTTCGATATCGGCCCCAAGTCTGCAAAAGAAATCGCCGACATTATTCTGAAAGCCGGAACTGTAGTATGGAATGGCCCGGTTGGGGTATTTGAATTTGACCAATTTGGCGAAGGTACAAAAACAATTGCGACGGCGATTGCGAATACTAAAGCGTTTACTTTGGCGGGTGGTGGCGACACTATTGCAGCAATTCAAAAATACGGCATCTATGACAAAGTGTCATACATTTCCACTGCAGGTGGTGCGTTCCTGGAATTCCTCGAAGGCAAAACGTTGCCTGCGGTAGAAATTCTCGAACAACGCGCCAAGAAATAACTAACTAGGACTCTCATGCTCCGTAGAACCAAAATAGTTGCAACGCTGGGTCCGGCATCCAGTGACCAAAAAGTACTGGAGCAAATGATACGCGCAGGCGTGGATGTGGTGCGGATGAATTTCTCCCATGGAACAGCACAAGACCACATGGGGCGCGCAGAGAAAGTCCGGGCTGCAGCACAGGCTGCCGGGCGAACCATAGGTATTTTGGCCGATTTGCAAGGGCCGAAAATACGCGTGCGCAGATTTGAGAATGACAAAATCACTCTTAACAAAGGGGATGCATTCATTCTCGATGCCTCATTGGACGGGCTTGGTAACCAGGAACGGGTTGGGCTGGATTACAAAGAGTTGCCCAATGATGTGGATGTTGGAACAGTACTGTTACTCAATGATGGCATGCTGGAGTTTCATGTCACGGGTGTGAAAGGACCCGAGGTGCATTGTGTAGTCGTTCGTGGCGGGGTGTTGTCCAACAACAAGGGTATCAACCGCAAAGGTGGTGGTCTGACAGCGCCAGCGCTAACGGATAAAGACAAAGAAGACATAAAGACGGCTGCGCTAATCAAGGCAGACTTTTTAGCGGTGTCTTTCCCGCGTTCCGCATCCGATATGAAGCTGGCGAGAGAGTTGATGCAAGCAGCCGGTGGTAAGAGTTTGCTGGTTGCCAAAATCGAACGCGCGGAAGCTATTCCGGTGTTGGGTGAAATTATTGATGCTTCTGATGTCATCATGGTTGCTCGCGGAGATTTGTCGGTCGAAGTTGGTGACGCTGCCGTGCCGGGATTACAGAAGAAAATGATCAAAATGGCTCGTGCAAGAAACAAGCTGGTTATCACGGCCACACAGATGATGGAATCCATGATCAATAACCCGATACCAACCCGTGCGGAAGTGTCTGATGTTGCCAACGCAGTACTGGATGGAACCGATGCCGTAATGTTGTCAGCAGAAACGGCCGTGGGCGACTACCCGGTAGAAACTATCGAAGCGATGGCACGTATATGCGTTAATGCGGAAGTAGAAACCGAAGATAGCGTACTGGATCACCGCTTGGAAAGAGGAAAGTTTTCTCGGATAGATCAATCGATTGCCATGTCGGCGTTATATGCGGCGTCTCATTTCAAAGTAAAAGCAATCATTGCGTTGACGCAATCCGGCTCTACTGCACTATGGATGTCGCGTGTCAATGCGGGGGCACCTATTTTTGCGATGACACCGATGGAGGCCACACTGAGTAAAGTTACTTTGTTCAGCGGGGTACATCCAATCGCCTTCAAAAGTAAATCAAAGGATCATTCGGTGACATTGCGCCAGGCAGAAGATGAACTGACGAGATTGGGTTTGGTGCATGACGATGATCTGATCGTAATGACTGTTGGTGAGGCTATCGGTGAAGCGGGACATACCAATACTTTAAAGATTGTACGTGTGGGCGATCACCGAAAAATTTAAGCAGTCGAACAGTACAATATCGAATTTATTAGTGAACTTATAATTAATCCGGAGGAAAAAATGGCACTCGTATCCTTACGTCAACTTCTTGATCACGCGGCAGAAAATGGCTACGGCTTGCCCGCGTTCAATGTCAATAATTTGGAACAAGTAAAAGCAATCATGGAGGCGGCAGACGAAACTAACAGCCCTGTGATCATGCAAGGCTCCGCCGGAGCACGCAAATATGCAGGTGAAGCGTTTCTGCGTCACCTCATAGAAGCGGCTGTGGAGGCTTATCCACATATCCCGGTCGTTATGCATCAGGATCACGGCGCATCCGAGGCCGTCTGTATTCAAGCGATCAAGTCCGGCTTCTCCAGCGTGATGATGGATGGTTCGCTGTTGACAGATGGCAAGACGCCATCCACCTTTGACTACAACGTCAATATTTCACGCAGAGTATCTGAAATTTCACACGCGGTTGGTGTTTCCGTTGAGGGTGAGTTGGGTTGCCTCGGATCATTGGAATCGGGCCAAGGTGAAAAGGAAGACGGTCATGGGGCTGAAGGTAAACTTAGCCATGACCAGTTGCTTACCGACCCGAATGAAGCGGCTGAATTCGTCAAGCTAACCCAAGTTGACGCATTGGCAATTGCCATCGGAACATCCCACGGCGCATACAAATTTACACGTCCGCCCACAGGAGCAGTATTACGCATAGACCGGATCAAAGAAATACATGCGCGCCTTCCAAATACTCACCTGGTGATGCACGGTTCGTCTTCGGTGCCACAAGAGTGGCTGAAAGTGATTAACGAATTTGGCGGCGCAATGGGTGAAACTTACGGTGTGCCTGTCGAAGAAATTGTAGAAGGCATTAAGAATGGCGTGCGCAAAGTGAATATTGATACGGACTTGCGTATGGCATCTACCGGAGCGACACGTCGTTACTTGGCACAAAACCCCAAAGATTTCGATCCGCGTAAATTCCTGGCTGCCACAACCAAGGCAATGAAAGAAATTTGCAAGTTGCGTTATGAGGCGTTCGGTAGTGCTGGTCAAGCGGCCAAGATCAAACCAATCTCTTTGGAGGCGATGGCAAGTCGCTATGCTAAAGGCGAATTAGCTGCGATTATCAAGTAGCAGTTACAAAAAGCTGTAAACGAAAAAGCGACCAGAGGGTCGCTTTTTCGTTTTGATAGCATCAAGGTAAATGAAGAACCCCGCAGCAAGCTACGGGGTATCGCCCCCAGTCAAACCCGCAGGCTGTCGCCTGCCATCGCCCCAAGGGGCGGGGAATTGAACCCGGAGAGATTAAACTGCTGAATGCGATAACCTATTGAGAACGCGAGCGAAAAACAAAGAAACCGCGCCCGACCAACAAGGTGGAAGAGCTGAGAGACGGCTACATACCATAGAACTGCCGTTAAATTTGCACGGAACTTGTAGTCTCTCTGACCGTTGATAACCATAGCGCATTGCACCGAATGTAAAACCATGCGGCGCAATGCCCGTTGGTTATTGCGCCCTACGCAGGCTTTAATATTTAACAAACCGGATTCATCAACAGTAATCACATGCGTATTCCACGGTCATTCGGCCACCCAGTCCACGCACATTCGGCCCCCGATTCCATTAGCAGTAATCACACTTCGTTTTTGATACTTGTTCGGCGCTTCCGTAGATATAAATTACTTATACAACCCCACCGAATTTGCAGAGCCTTGTGCAGAACAAATAGTAAGACTAGAGCACTGTCCCGTTATTGGAACACCATTTACATTAGCATTGACTACACCAACATTATTAATAGCAACACCAATTACCCAAGCGTTAGAATTAGTGACAGGAACACCAGAAGCAGCGGCAGCAGTATAAGTACAAGTTTCAATCATAGTAAAGTTGCCAGAACCATTATTGATAGTAACTGATGGTGGGTTATAGGTTTCATTACACACAACAGAAGCACTATTAGCAACTACAGATTTATCTGTATAAACAGGATTCCATACACCATCGTAAGGATTACCTTGATTACCAAGGCCGTTAAGGCAACCAGAAAATAAGCAAGCAAATAATACTGTGATCAACATAGAACTAAATCTCATTTACTAATTCTCCATAAATAGTTCAATTAAAATCGGCTATCCGTATTTAGCGGTTGATTTAGCTTTTTCCTTCGCTAATGTTCTTGTGTAGTAAAAACGTATTACGCGGTTGACTTCCTGTATTTGTTCTGGTATTCTGAAATCGTAAAGTGCGGTTGATGCGCCGACACCAATAACGAAAAAGGAAGTTACCATGCTAAAACAAGTTCAAAATACACAGAATGATGATTTTACTGACACCGGCATGTGCAACTACTTCACGGCAGACAATTTAGGCTATTTCTTGACCAGGTACAGCACAGAGAAAACCGACGTGTCTGTTGGCGCTGACAAGAAGCAGCTACTGGTAGATAGCATCATCCCTTCGGATACGTTGGCTATTGGTGGTATTGGCGCTCAGATTTTCACAGATCGCGGGACGTTGATTGATTTTCAGTCGATGACCGTAAATTGCATTCTTGGGCAAAACGACCCATGGGTAAAAATGCAGCAGATCGCTTACCTGCTAAGTGATCGCCCATCCTTCCATACAACCAAGCTTGGTAGCGAACTCTACTATTCATTACCTGAGAGAGTAGCTGCAATTGGCCTTGCTGGCATCAAGAATCCTGTAATCAGTCATCGGCAATGCAATGGCTCGGATGTGGTTGAGCATGCCATTAAGGCAGCTAAAAGCTACGGAAAAAACCGCGAACTGATTGTCTCGTTCCTTGGCTCGTACCATGGGCAGAACCTGACCGCTTTTTCCGTATCAGACGTACAGAAGAAGCATATCTTTTTGGCGCACACCCAGTCGGTTATCTACTTTCAAGCTCCAGATGGCGTAGCCCGTATAGATGATCCGGCTGGATTAACTCCGCGCGAGATTGAAAGCTTAAAGCGCCTTCGGCAAATAGGCAGCAACGTGTTCGCCGTGATCCTTGAGCCAATCCAAATGAATAACGGCGTACAGCCATTTTCTGCGGCCTATTTGCGCGAACTGAAGGCTGTCTGCGACGAACTGGACATTTGCCTTATCTTTGATGAGGTACAAACCGGCTTTGGCTGGCTTGGCAAGTTAAGTGCCGCCGAGTACCACGGTGTTTCGCCACACATTGCAGCATTCGGCAAGGCTGTCACAGCCGGTAATGGCCCGCTTGCATTCTCTGTCGCCGAGAAGCGGTTTCAGCATATGGAATACGGCACCGCATCAAAAACAAACGGGGCGGACGTTAGATCAATTGTGTCCGCTCATGCCGTAATGGATCGACTTCTTGGTATAGACGCCGCCCTGATCCCGGATTTTCTGAATGAAACGCTAAAACATCAGCTATCCACCGGGCTGCTTTCTTCCGTACCAGATACCAGTAGTGCGTTGTGGAGCACGATGGAGGTTGTGAAACAGCAATGCCCAGGAACAATAGGTAAGTTAAAGGGCGGCGGCTTGATTTGCGGCGTAGAGATACTGAATGCCAGCGGCGAGCCGGATTGCGCTCTTGCAGACCTGATTGTGGAAGACTGCTTTGAGTATGGTCTTTTTCTTCGTAAATCACAGCACGTCTTGATCGTTAAGGTGCCAATGGTTATAACGCACCAAGAGCTTGAAGATGGGTGCGAAATTCTTTTGCAATCCATACAAAGACAGGCACGTGCCCACAAGAAGGAGGCGGCTTATGCTTGAACTAATTCCTGAATCCAACCAAAACCGTTTAGCAAGGCGAATTGCCGGTATTCTGCGTACTTCAACCAACCAGTCATTCTCGTTCTATCAGAACGAGGCTTTAACCGGCCAAATTGCTATTGCAATGGCGCGACACATTACAGCTACAGGCGTGAGTGAGATCGACGCCGGACTATTCGCTGCCGCTTTAGAAAAACTCGATTTTCTGCTTGTTGCCGAACTGCTTGACAGTATTATCAATACAGAGCGCAGACAGTGGCTCAACGCGCTATTGGATGGTAACAAAGCGTTGCTTTATGAGCATCAGATGGAACGCCTCTATCAAGTCATGCAGCGGTATGGCGAAACTGCGAAATATGCCCACGTAGAAGACCTGCCATCCGTTTTTAATGGCGAAATTGAAACAGGCTATTTGGTTTATTGGGCTGGCAGCCGTGATGAAGAGTGTCTGAGCTTATTTGAAGATGCGAAGTGGCATTTGAGGGCGCTAATTGACGCTCAAACTGATCTGCCTGGCATTAACTCACTGGTGCGCGAAGGGCTGGTTAAATCGTTGACACTGCCAACAGGCAGGCGAGTAATCACAAAACGCAACAACCCAAGCAAACAAGGCCGGTTTTTAAGCGAGCAATACAATGTGTCCGAGATTGTTTCCCGGCTTGGATTGCCCACGCAACAGTCATTTGTACGTGTTGGCAGCGCATTGCATTTGCAGGTTATTCGTCCGTTCGCCGTAGTGGCTGATTGTGCGGAAGGTGCTTTTTATTCTTTCTCGAACTTCGAGGTGCATCCAACGCTTGAATATATTCTACTAACCGAGAAAGACGCCGAGAAGCGTCACCAGTACATGTCTATGGCAAGGCAAGTGCTGGAGCATCTGTATTCCAACGGAATTGTATGGGGCGACATGGCTCCACGCAACATACTGGTTCAGGAAGATGGAGGCATAACCACGTTCCTGTTGTTGGACTTCGAGAAAACGGCCTTTACGGATGGTGTCGTTCCCATGACTCAACGCCTGGAACATGCCAGAGGCCCGATGTGCGTTGAGGAATTCGGCGCGGTATGTTCATTGCCGGAAGTGGTTCAGTGTTTCGATGGGTACTTTGATCCGGCTGACTGGAATGAATTCGACGCTTCGCCGATACCTTTTGCCAAACCAAAACGTGAGGTCATGGACATCCTTAAATCCAACGGATGTGCCAGCCCTACCATCGGCCAGTACAATAAAATGGAAGGACTGATGATCGAGGTGAGATTCCCGTTCGTAGGTGAAGATGACGCGCTCCGCTTGCCTCTCCACACGTCTTTCAAGGTAGACCATTATTTAGGGGCAGAATACGACCGCAGGACAACAGAATTATTTATGAAAGCCAAGTCATACGGTTATTTAACGCAAGCGGTTGACGCATTAAATGCTGTTCTGCAAGGGCTGGAAACCGAGAAAATATTGTCTCAGGTTGAGGCAAGGCTGAATATCACCAAAACGGAACCACTTAATCCTTCGGCGAGTCGCCTGGCGGCAGCTATAGACTTGTTGTACGAAAGCGGTAAGGATTCATGCCAATTTAAGAGCGCCCTGCGCAAGCTTTCAATTCGTGAACATTTCCATTCTGTGCGTGCAAAATTTCAACTGGCTCCGTCAGATGGGCAGTCGGCAACCAGGTCTAACTGGAGGGAAGTGGAACGCCATTTGAATGAATTTATCACACAGCACAACTCAGCCACCAGTGATTCAGAGGTTCTGATTGTTCTTTATGGCGGTGCTGCACGTCACGAATTTACAGGTCAGTCCGATCTGGATGTGGCGGTGATAAGCGAAGACCGAATACAGGCTCAAAAAGTCGAGCAGGCAATATCACAATTCGCCCAAGATGAAATAGGAATACCAGTTGAGTTATTCCCGCGACTTGCACTGTCAACACTGCAAGGTTTTATCTTGGCAAATCCTGATTGTTTTTTGGATTTTTATCATGGACGAGTTGTGAGTGGCGGAGCAGATAAAACTAAGTTATACATTGATCTTGTTGCGGAGTGTCTATTCAACAAGGATTACCGGGAGAAAGTGCAGAGCCACTACCGGAATACCTTGGTGTCAAATAATCCAAGCATCAAGCAGATGTTGAATAGTCTGCACGCTGCATCAGCCTTCGATTTGGCACTTCCAGAGAAGTTAAAGGATGTGCTCTTGTCCGTAAAATGCGAAGAATGCTTTGTTCCTGATGGCTTCCAGTCTTTTGGATATGATCGCAAAGAAGTTGAAAATCGGGTTAAATACGTTCTGTCTCAACTGGCATAAGGAGAAAATCATGCCTGCAATAGCAATCATGCAAACCGAAATCTTTCTTGTATCCCCGGAGTTCGAGAACGCGATCACGAATGACGATGGGCTGGCCGCCCGGCAGCACCTGACTGCTGGCCGTCCAATTTACTATGGCGATGAACAGTATCCGGGTGGACTGGTGAAAAAGTATCCTGACGGTCGCAAGCAACTTGTTTCGGTTAGCGCCAAGGGCGAAATCTCGGTTATTCGAGATCTGTAATGCCGCAACTATGGATCATCGCTGGCCCCAATGGAGCAGGCAAGACCACTGTTGCCGATCGCTGGCTTGCTCCCCGTATTCCGGTTATTTCCCCGGATACTATCGCTGCCGCTCAAGGATGCAGTCCAATTCAGGCGGGTAAAGCGGCCATTACGGAACAAGAACGTTTGCTGGCTACCGGCACCAGCTTTGGCGTAGATACTACGTTTTCAGGCAATAGAGAGCTTGCCCTGATGAAACGCGCATCCGAGGCCGGATTCAAGGTCAATTTGATATTTGTCTGCGTTGAAAGCCTTGCACTGTGTCAGGCGCGCATCCTTGAGCGCGTGGCAAGCGGTGGACATGCAGTGCCTGCCGAGGATGTTGCCCGGCGCTATGGCAGAAGCCTAAACAACCTCACCACCGCTTTTGTCTTGGCAGAACGGGTGTTTGTGCTGGATAACACCGGCGAAAAACGCCGCTTGCTGCTATCTATTGAGCGTGATCGCGTTAAACATATTTCCAGCAACATGCCTCAATGGGCAAAAGACACGATCCCTGACCAATTTACCAGCTCCAGTAGCTGCAAGCCATAATGCCTGCAAACCTGCTTAACCTGCCTTCATATGTTGTTTTGTCCCTGGTCGAGAACCACGATTACCACATCGACGTTGAAACCAAACAACCTCCCACAGCCTGTCCGGGCTGCCAGTCCAGCAACATCGTAGGCTTCGGACGCCGGGAGCAGATGATTAAAGACCTGCCCATGCATGGCAAGCGCGTTGGCGTCTACATCAACACGCGCCGGATGCTATGCCAGGTGTGCACCAAGACGTTTTCTGAAACCTTGCCGGACGTGGACGAACGCCGGGCCATGACCAAGCGGCTGCTAACGTGGATCGGCAAGCAGTGCATCGAGCGCACGTTTTCCAGCATTGCCAAGGAGGTAGGTGTTGTCGAGGGCACAGTACGCGCCATATTCAAGGACTACGTTGAAGAGCTTGAGAAGACGTTCCACTACGAAACGCCAAAGTGGATGGGTATCGACGAGATCCACCTGATTAAACCCCGTGGCGTGATTGCTAACCTGCAAAACAACACCATGTTCGACATGCTCAAGAACAGGAACAAGGACACGATGATCCATTACCTGTCCAACCTGAAGGACAGGGATCATATTCAGTATTTCGCTATGGACATGTGGGCACCGTACCGGGACGCCTGCATAGCAGTAGTTCCGCAAGCCAAGATCGTGATCGACAAGTTCCATGTGGTGAAGATGGCGAATGAGGCTGTAGAGAAGGTCAGGAAGGGCTTGCGCGAGCGTTTAACCATAAAGGAGAAGCGTGGGCTCATGCATGATCGCTTTGTGCTGCTGAAGCGCGAGAGCCAGCTTACCGATGAAGAAAGCCTAAAACTGTCCGGCTGGGTCAAGAATTATGCTGAACTCGGTATGGCGTACCGGCTAAAAGAGGATTTTTTCAAGATTTACGACTGCACTTCGCCAGACGAGGCGCAGGGGATGTATCTGGACTGGAAGAGCCGGATCACGCCGGAGGTGGAGGACGCATTTCACGATCTCGTGCGCGCCTGGGACAACTGGGCACCGTGGATACTGGAATACTTCGATCACCCCGTTACCAACGCCTATACCGAATGCCTGAACGGGCTTATACGCATAATGAATCGCGTTGGCAGGGGGTATTCTTTTGAGGCGCTGCGAGCAAAGATATTGTTCGCCGAAGGTGCGATGAAGCTCCAGAACGCCAAACCCAAGTTCGAGCGCAAGGAACAGCAGCCACGGCCACCGAAACCGGTAAGGGAGTTGACGATTGGACGGGTTGCGATGGCTCCACCGCCTAATGCTCCGTGCTTTGGGTTGGCTTTACCAGGAAACATGATTGACGATGTGATGATGTGCTTGCCACCGCGCGCACCGAAATCAACACAAACCGGAGAAAATGAAAAACGGTACGGGCCGGACATATCAACACTAACTCGCATGATTGAAAACGGGGAGCTTTAGATGCTCATCAACCGCTAAATACGGATAGCCTTAAAATCTACCGTTACACCACAATACTGCCCTATATGCACTTATTGTGCAACGCTCACTTACTCTAATCTTGCGACTCAAAGCGCTAACCATCACAGCGAATTCTTGGAAACTGACATTCCCACAGGCTACCAGATTGTATTGTTCAGCAAAACGATTTAGTCCGCTTTTGTCCGAGTGCAGGCTAACGTATTCTACTCGGCAAGGGCCGCTTTACAAACCGGTAGCAGCCGCTGCGTCCAAGCAGGATATGGCAAGCACCCTTTCATTTCTTGGTGTTGCCGCACAAATACAGACACTAAATCGCTACACGAGCTTCACTAGACACGACACAGTCAGTTTAAGAATTATCCGATATCAATTGTGCATTTGAAAGCGGGGCAGCTCAATATTCGATGCGGGTTAAATGATCGGGCTATCACTTAAGAAATATTGATACCGCCTATCATTCTTTGAGATTCTGCCAACAGAAAACGCTCAAATTCCTCAGCTGCAATTGAAGAACGCTTATCTTTTCGGTGAACGATATACCAGTGACGGACAATAGGAAAATGATTAACATCGAGAACAGTTAATCGCTTGGACTCTAATTCCAATTCGATACCGTGGCGAGAAATTATGCCGATTCCGATCCCTGCCTGCACCGATTGTTTGATTGCTTCATTGGTATCCATTTCCATGTGAGTTGGCAACGGAAGATGATGCGTTGAAAAAAAACGCTCAACAACACCTCGGGTTCCGGAACCCCGCTCACGTAGCAGGAAGGTCTCCTTGGCCAATTGCCGGGGCTGAATATTTTTTGCTGATGCCAAAGAATGCGTTGGCGACGCGATTACAACCAGCGGGTTTTCCATAAATGCATCAGCCCGCATTTCGGCACTGGCCGGTGGCTGGCCCATGATTGCCAAGTCGGCCACGTTTTCGGTTAATTGCTTGATAACGGCATCACTGTTTGCAACAGATAAGCTTACTTGTATCTTGGGGTGTGTGTGAATAAATTTGGCAAGCAATTGAGGCATGAAATAGTTGGCGGTGCTCACCACGGCAATGTTAAGGTGTCCGCGCTCAAGCCCTTTCATTTCGCTGAATACAGACTCCATTTCGTCAACAAGGAGCAAGATACTCCGGCAGTAATGCAACATCTCACGACCGGCTTCAGTAAGAAAGATTTTTTTTCCAAGCTGTTCAAACAAAGGTAGCCCGACAATACTCTCAGCCTGCTTAATTTGCATGGACACGGCGGGCTGGGAGAGATAAAGTTCATCCGCAGCGCGCGAATGGCTTAGATGGCGGGCAACGCTTTCGAAAACTTGTAGTTGGCGCAATGAAATTGGGAACATGGTTCGATTTATATCATAAATTAAACTTATAGTTCGCATAATAATATTTGACTATTATTTATGCTTAATTGGCCCTATAGTTCACCCAGTTGCATCTCAACTAGATAATTAATCAGGAGGAAACATGGATCAGTCGGCACGTTACTCAAATTTAGATTTAAAAGAAGACGACCTTATTAAAGGTGGCAAACATATTCTGGTTGCGTACACAATGACCCCGGCAGCGGGTGTCGGTTATCTGGAAGCGGCTGCCCACATTGCGGCCGAGTCTTCCACCGGCACAAACGTTGAGGTTTCTACAACCGATGACTTTACCAAGGGAGTAGATGCACTGGTGTACGAAATCGACGAAGCCAAAGGAGTCATGAAGGTGGCCTACCCGAATGAATTGTTTGACCGCAACGTAACCGATGGTCGAGCAATGATAGTATCCTTCCTGACTTTGGCGATTGGAAACAACCAAGGTATGGGTGACGTAGAAAGCCTGCAACTGCAAGACTTCTATGTACCACAACGCATGTTGCAACTGTTTGACGGCCCGGCAAAGGACATCTCCGATCTCTGGCGCATCTTGGGCCGCCCGGTTGTGAATGGTGGTTACATTTCAGGCACCATCATCAAGCCAAAGTTAGGTCTGCGGCCCGAGCCCTTTGCGAATGCGGCGTACCAATTTTGGTTGGGTGGCGATTTCATCAAGAACGATGAGCCACAGGGCAACCAAGTGTTCTGTCCGTTGAAGAAAGTAATCCCGTTAGTGTATGACGCGATGAAGCGAGCTCAGGACGAAACCGGTCAGGCCAAACTGTTCTCCGCAAATATCACAGCAGATGATCACTATGAAATGTGCGCCCGAGCAGACTTCATTCTGGAAACATTCGGTCCCGATGCTGACAAGGTTGCGTTCCTGGTTGACGGTTATGTTGGCGGTCCCGGCATGATAACAACTGCACGTCGCCAATACCCTGGCCAGTACCTTCACTACCACCGCGCCGGTCACGGTGCGGTTACATCCCCATCATCAAAGCGCGGCTACACAGCGTTCGTGTTGGCGAAGATGTCCCGTCTGCAAGGCGCTTCCGGAATTCACGTGGGTACAATGGGATTCGGCAAGATGGAAGGCGGCAAGGATGACCGTATCATCGCTTACATGATAGAACGTGATTCTGTAGATGGCCCTTTCTACCATCAAGAATGGTACGGTATGAAGCCAACGACACCAATTATTTCCGGTGGTATGAATGCGTTGCGTTTACCGGGCTTCTTTGAAAATCTCGGCCATGGCAACGTCATCAATACGGCAGGAGGCGGCTCTTACGGTCACATCGATTCTCCGGCAGCAGGCGCTATTTCTTTGCGGCAATCGTATGAGTGCTGGAAGTCCGGCGCGGATCCGATTGAATATGCGAAATCACATAAAGAATTTGCCCGAGCATTCGAATCTTTCCCGAAAGATGCCGACAAGATATTCCCCGGATGGCGCCAAAAACTGGGCGTTCACAAGTAAGCTGAATGCTTGGCAATTGAAGCCCCTGCCGGAAAATTTTGCAGGGGCTTTTTTTTAACCAAATCTGACCGACAGAATTAGTCAAGTATCAACCTATGGTGAACAGCATGAGCGACACGTTCGACATCAAACAATATCAAATTACACAAGAGCCCTTTTATCAAGCGCAGAGTAATGAAGTAGCGTTATACAAAGCGGCATATGCTGCACGATTGCCGGTAATGCTGAAAGGCCCCACCGGATGCGGAAAATCGCGTTTCGTGGAATATATGGCTTGGAAACTGGGGAAGCCGCTAATTACGGTGGCATGTAATGAAGACATGACGGCGTCCGATTTGGTTGGACGCTATTTGCTGGATGCCAACGGCACGCGTTGGCTGGATGGTCCGCTTACATTGGCGGCACGTTATGGTGCGATTTGTTATCTGGATGAAATAGTCGAAGCTCGTCAAGACACAACAGTTGTAATTCACCCGCTGACCGATCATCGCCGCACATTACCACTGGACAAAAAGGGAGAGCTGGTTCGGGCGCACCCTGATTTTCAAATAGTGATTTCCTACAATCCCGGCTACCAAAATCTGATGAAAGACCTGAAACAGTCAACAAAGCAACGTTTTGCCGGATTGGAATTTGACTACGCGAAATCTGATGTTGAAATTGGAATTGTAAGCAAAGAAGCGGGAGTCGATACAGATATCTCAGCCAAACTGGTCAAGATCGGTGAAACAGCACGGAATCTGAAAGGACATGGTTTGGATGAAGGCATTTCGACGCGATTGCTTGTATACGCAGCAACGTTGATTAATCAAGGCATTGCTCCAAGAGATGCGTGCCGGATGGCGTTGGTTCGTCCGATAACGGATGATGCAGATATTCGCGATACGTTAGACCACGCAATAGATGCGGTATTCGCGGCTTAAGAGAAATGACCGCTACGCAAGAAGAGCGCGAAAAGCTGAAATGTAATTTCAAACGCGTGCAAAGTGTGTTTGATGGTTGCATGGCGGATGCACGGCAACACCTGAGTGCTGCGGGCATTGAAGCGTATATAGAAGGCGCCAACGCAATAAACAAAACCGGTCGCGGCGAAGAGCCGGTTTTGGTATTTCTGGAAGAGATGCCGCAAGTTGCGGCAAAGTTAGGAGAAGAAGTAATTGAAGAAGTAGTAACCTTTACGCGTACTCTGGCAAAATCTCCGAACAGCAAAGCAATTCCCAATTTTTTGCAAAGCTTGGGGGGGGCAGCACGCGCACTGGAAAGCCGTTTACTGTTTACAGAATACCTGAACCTTGTGGTGCAAACGGCAATCCGAACCAGCCCCAAAGTGCATGGCATTGATTCGATGTATACCAGCGAATGTTTGCCCGACTTTCTGGATAGCGTGCCGCATTTGCTATCCATGCTGTCACTTGGCGGATTAACAAACTGGGTAAACTACGGCGTCCTGGCTTATCCCGGCGACCCGGAGCATCAACGCGAATATTTTCAAATAAAAACGGCAGATAGTCGCGCGATAATTCAGCGCGAGCGCCATGGCACGCTTTTTTCCGATGCTGAACGCAAGTTGGATTTGTATTTGCGCGGACTATGGCTGCATGAAGTGCAATTTGTCCCCTATTCTCTCGATTTCGATGAACTCCGCAAACCGGTCCCCTACCTGAACGAGCAAGGGCTGCATCTGCCGGATGTGTTTGATGATCTACCGAACGGTGTGCGGGGAATTGACCGGTATCGCGCTGTGCTAGCACACTTGAGCGCGCATCGCCGTTGGACAACGCCCTTGATCGCCGACAATCTAAGTCCGTTTCAACGTATGGCGGTTGAGGTCTTTGAAGATGCGCGAGTGGAGTATTTGGCGTTGCAGGAATTTCCCGGTCTGCGCTCCCTTTGGTGCAAACTGCATCCGATACCAAATGAAAACCTGCAACAAGATGCAGACGTATCCTACATTCGTCATCGCTTGGCAATTTTGTCGCGCGCGCTATTGGACCCAAAACACACTTATGACAATCCGCTCGCTTTGAAATATGTCGCGCGCTTTAACGAACTGATGGCGAAGGGCAATACTCGCACTTCGGACATTCAGTTGTTGGGCGTACAGTTTATAAGTGAAAGCAAGGTGCCAAGCGATTCGTCCGGCAAAATATATTTCACCAATACAGAAGTGGAATATCGAGACGATAACCGCATGATGTGGGTGTTCATCGAGGAGGGCGATGAAGAAATCTATGAAGAGCGTCCGCGTCCGCCTGTCGAAACGGAAGACGACTTCAAAGTGCCGCCGCGAATGTATCCCGAATGGGATTACGGCGCAGAACATTATCGCCCAGATTGGGTAAGCCTGTACGAGCACTTGCAACCCAAAGGCAATCCTGCACACATTGATCAATTACTAGCCAAACATAGCGCGTTGGCAAAACGGCTAAAAAAGATCATTGACTTACTCAAGCCGCAAAACAAAGTGCGCATTCGCTATCAGGAGGAAGGTGCGGAACTTGACCTGGATGTAGCGATTCGTTCACTAATCGATTTCAAAAGCGGCGCGCAGCCAGACTTCCGAATCAACATGAGCCATAAAAACGATGGGCGTAGTGTTGCGGTGTCCCTACTCCTCGACCTTTCGGCATCTTTAGGCGATAAGCCCGGCGGCTGCACGCAAACCAAGCTGGAACTGAGTCAAGAGGCAGTGTCACTGCTGGCTTGGGCGGTCGACCAAATGGGCGACCCGTTGGCAATAGGAGGCTTTCATTCCGATACGCGACACAATGTTCGGTACTGGCATTTTAAAGGCTATAACGAACCGTGGGGCGACGAAGTAAAAGGACGCCTGGCAGGAATGGAGGCAAACTTTTCCACGCGTATGGGCGCAGCAATTCGTCATGCGGGCCACTATTTGGCTCACCAGAAAGCGGATAAAAAACTTTTACTCGTGCTGACTGATGGAGAACCTGCCGATATTGATACCAGTGATCCGAAGTTGCTGCGAGAAGATGCACGAATTGCGGTGCGGGAATTGGATCAACAAAATATCTATACGTATTGCATCAACCTGGACCCAAGGGCGGATGAATATGTGGCAGACATATTTGGCAAGCATTATGCGGTAATCGACAACATCGCCCGACTACCGGAGCGATTACTACAATTATTTATGTCATTGATCAAATGAGGGGGACCAATATTAAAACCTAGAGTCGCCCAAATGTGGCATAGAGAGCAGTACAGAAAACGGGTAAAATTACAGAGTAATAAGCATCAATTAAACAGGGAGAGAGAAAATGAGTAAAAACCTGATTCAATTCATTATAGAAGAAGAACGCCATTTGCCAGGCGTCTCGGGCGATTTCACCGACTTATTGGGTGACATCACCATCGCATGTAAAAAAATCGCACATGCAGTAAACAAAGGCGCATTGATCGGCGTATTGGGCAGCGCAGGCAGTGAAAATATCCAAGGCGAAACTCAGAAAAAACTGGATGTTATAACCAATGATATTTTTATTGCAGAAAACGAATGGAGTGGTCACTTGGCAGCAATGGCATCGGAAGAGATGGATGATATCTATCCAATTCCCGCCAAATATCCAAAGGGTAAATATCTGCTCACATTTGATCCGTTGGATGGGTCTTCAAACATTGATGTTAATATTTCAGTAGGGACTATTTTTTCCATTTTGCGCTGTCCCGCAGGCGTAACCAACCCAACCGCGGCTGACTTCATGCAGCCCGGAACCAAACAAGTATGTGCGGGTTACGCGCTGTATGGGCCGTCAACAATGTTGGTAATTACTACCGGCAATGGCGTCAACGGCTTTACTTTGGATAACGACATTGGCGAATTTATATTGACGCATCCCAAGATGACGATACCAGCCGATACACAAGAATTTGCAATCAACGCATCCAACCGCCGTTTTTGGGAAGTGCCCGTACAGCGCTATGTGGAAGAATGTGTAAAAGGAAAAGACGGGGGACGCGAAAAGAATTTCAACATGCGCTGGGTTGCTTCGATGGTTGCAGAAGTACACCGCATCCTGACTCGTGGCGGAATATTCATGTATCCATTTGACACAAAAGACCCGGGTAAAGCAGGAAAGTTGCGTTTGATGTATGAAGCAAACCCAATGTCCTTCATTGTAGAACAGGCGGGTGGATTGAGTTCCACAGGGCGCGAACGTATCATGGAGTTACAACCTAACGGGCTGCACCAACGTGTGCCGGTTATTCTGGGCTCGAAAAACGAGGTTGAACGCGTAATCAGTTACCACAAGGGCGCATAATGATATGAGTAAGAAGGTTGTTTCGATTGTGATGGGCAGTTCAAATGATTGGGAAATCATGCAACAGGCAGCCCGGGCTTTGGAGGATTTCGGTGTGGAATACGATGCGCGTGTAATATCCGCGCATCGGTCACCCGATTTACTGTTCGAATATATCAAAGACATGAGTGCTCAAGGTGTGCAATGTTTTATTGCGGGTGCGGGGGGGGCGGCACATCTTGCCGGTGTGCTAGCAGGCAAGACCACACTGCCCGTTTTGGGTGTGCCGATTCCGTCCAAGTATTTAAAGGGGATGGACTCACTGCTTTCTATTGTACAGATGCCCAAAGGAATACCTGTGGCTACGTTCGCAATCGGTGAAGCCGGTGCAGCGAATGCAGGATTATTCGCCATTTCAATGCTTGCACTAAACAATGCACAACTAGCGCAGAAGCTTGCTGAATACCGAAAAAAGCAAGCGGAGCAAATTGCCGCAATCACACTGCCATCCCTGTAATTCGAGGTAAATAATGTCTGCTCTGCATGAATCAAATTTAACAAGCCTGAAATTTTTGCATCGCGGCAAAGTGCGCGATCTATACGAAGTCGATAAAGATCATCTATTGATCGTACAAACAGATAGATTGTCAGCCTTCGATGTAATCCTGCCATCGCCCATACCGGGAAAAGGTGAAGTGCTGACAGCGGTATCGAATTTTTGGTTCAAGAAACTGGGCCACGTCATTCCGAACCACTTGTCGGGCATCGACCCGGAATCGGTAGTGAAGACAGAAAGTGAGCGCTCGCAAGTGAGGGGTAGAGCATTCGTCACGAAAAAATTGAAACCATTACCAATCGAGGCAATCGTGCGAGGGTATCTGGTAGGGTCCGGATGGAAGGATTATAAAAAAACGGGAAAGTTATGCGGAATACAACTTCCGGCAGGATTGCAGGAAGCACAAAAATTACCGCAACCGCTGTTTACGCCGTCGACCAAAGCAGCGGTTGGCGATCATGACGAGAACATCTCGTTTGAAGAAGCAAAAAAATTGCTGGGTTCAGATCTTGCAGAACAAGTCAAACATGCCACTGTGAAGCTATACACCGAGGCGGCGGAATACGCACTGACTCGCGGAATAATCATTGCAGATACGAAGTTTGAATTCGGCACCGATGCAACGGGTAAATTATATCTTATTGATGAGGCTTTAACGCCGGATTCATCCCGCTTTTGGCCGGCAGATCAATATAAAGTAGGAAGCAATCCGCCAAGTTTTGACAAACAGTTTGTGCGCGACTGGCTGGAAGCCTCGGGATGGAACAAACAACCTCCGGCACCGCAAGTGCCACAAGATGTATTGCAAAAAACGTCGGATAAATACCGCGAAGCACAAAGACTTCTTACAGGAACATGACCTCAGTACCAAACAAACTTGTCGAAGGATTTCGGCGCTTTCGTGAACAACACTTCGAGCGCAACGATGGTCTATTTCAGCAATTGGTTGCAAAAGGACAAACACCAAAAACACTAGTAGTTGCATGCTGTGACTCGCGTGTAGATCCGGCATTGGTGCTTGATTGCGAACCGGGAGATTTGTTTGTTATCCGAAATGTTGCAAATCTGGTTCCCCCGGTGGAAGGTCGTGCTGGGCATCATGGAACAACAGCAGCAATCGAATATGGCGTTCGTATTCTGGCAGTTGAACACATCATTGTTTTGGGCCACGCGCACTGCGGGGGTATAGGGACCCTGGTAAAAACCGGGGGGGGAAATGTACCCGGCTCTTTCATCGACGACTGGATGTGCCTGGTTGAAAGCGCGCGCAAAAGTGTGATGGAAGAGATGCCACTTTCCACGCAAGAGGAACAAAGGCGAGTCTGTGAGCAACGCGCTATTTTGGTATCGTTGAAAAATTTGATGACATTCGCATGGGTTCGAGAGCGAGTCGAAGCGGGTCAACTAACACTGCATGGCTGGTATTTTGATATTGAACAAGGCCAGCTACTGAGCTACAACTCGGATAGAAATCTTTTCGAAGCACTAAAGTAACGCCGCGCCGTGAAACTTATGGAATCAAAACATGGCTAACAAAATAGAAAGTTTCCGAAGCGGTACCGAATTACAAAATATAAATGTGCAGGAATTTTCGGAAACGCACACGCAAATAATAAATCCGGTAGAAAACTTCCGTCATCGTTTTGAAATGAGAAAAGAACTCGGGCGCGGAGCAACAAGCGAAGTTCACTTGGCGTACGACACCTATTTACAAAAAGAAGTGGCGCTAAAAATATCCAGACCCGGACTTTTCAACGGTGAGCAAGAAAGCTTGCGCAATCGAAAAATGTGGTTGAACGAAACAAGATTGGCGGGCAAGCTGCAACACCCGTTCATCGTTCAGATATATGAAGCCTGCAGCACGGATGAGTTTGACTATCTGGTGATGGAATATGTGCCCGGGGGAACACTTAAGCCGTATACATCATTCGATAATTTATTGCCCCTGAACAGACTGATCGACATACTATACAAGGTGTGCAACGCACTGGACTACTCGCACAAAATGGGCATCTTGCACCGTGATATTAAGCCCAGCAATGTGTTGCTGGGTGACAACAACTCGGTCAAGGTATCAGATTTTGGCGCCGCTTTTTTGTTCAACTCGGATACGACACAAGTTGATACGGTCGGAACATTGCCCTTTATGCCACCGGAACAATTCATGCAGGCGCGGCCAACTGTTCAGTCGGATGTATATGCAGTTGGCGTCATGGCTTATCAGTTACTTACGGGTATGTTACCTTTTACAGCCAAGTCTCACGACGAAATGATTTACCAGAAACTGCATGAGGATGCTTTACCTCTGGAGAAGCGTCGTCAGGATATCCCCCAAGCCCTCAGGTTTGCGGTGCATCGGGCCATGCATCGCGATAAAGATATGCGCTACGCTTCCTGGAAAGCCTTTTGCGATGACCTTGCAACAGCATTGCCGGGAATGGAGACAACAGAAGAAGTGCGTTTCGATTCGGCACATTTTGATGCGATGCGCAACCTTGTATTTTTTGTAAATTTTACTGATAACGAAGTCTGGGAAACTGTTGGGCTTAGCCAGTGGCAGGAAAGAAAAGCGGGTGACCGCATCGTTGGTGAAGGTGAAAGCAGCAGCAGTTTATTCCTGATCGTGAGCGGAGAAGCAATAGTGACAAAGAGCGAAGTGGAGCTCACGCGCATGCATATAGGAAGTTGCTTCGGAGAAATCGCCTATTTGGACGAAGTCAGGCATACGCGTTTGGCAACGGTAACGGCCGTGACCGACATGAAACTGATTATGATTGAAGGAGATTCATTGAAACATGCGAGCGATGGACTTCAAGCAAGCTTTGCCAAAGCATTTTTGAATGTAATGATTGCCAGAATTAAAGATACTGACCGAAGATTGCTTTCGATTTTGCTGGCCCAACAAGCAGAAAACGAAGAAAAGCAAAACTAAAACTAATACGGGGCATAAATAAAGCAAATTACCTAGTTTTGGGGGGTGATATATGTACCGCAGAATGAATGGCAACATCCTGAACAAGAACGACAGATTGAGGTTCCGTAGTATCCGGGGAAACAAAATTCATCTGGCTTGCAAAGGAGCGATATACCTGCTCATACTCATAAGCAACTTTATGCCAACTGCGGGAAAACTGAGGTACAGGCTCTGATCGGCTTAATTGATGCTCAAGCGCATCTACCCAGGCATTAAGCGAAGAACTGAGCGACAGAATACTTCCGGCGCCGGGCGTTACATCCACGCTAGCACCACACACATCAGAAATTACAACAGGAACCCTGGCGGCCATTGCTTCACTGATAACCATGCCATAGGGCTCCGATTTGGCGGGATGTAACAACACATCAAACTCGGAATAGTTTATTTGTCCATCCCACTCTTTCAATACGTATCCGGATTTCCAGTCGGAAAATAAAAACTTCACGGCTGAGGAGGCCGGGCCGACAACAAAAAATTGCAATTCGGGACGAGAAAGACGCAATTGCTTAACAATAGCAACAGCCAGCGGAAGACCTTTACGCTTCCATTCTTCACCGACGAAACCCACAACGCCCCCATCAGCAGGAACGCTACGAACTTCACGGACATTTACAACCGAGACACCGGGAGTAACAGGCTCCGTTAGTTTATTGGCGACAGATGGATAATAATACGCAAGTTGCTGCTTGATATATTGCGAGTTCGGAACAATATAGGCAGGCTTGATGAGTTCGCGTTTTTCCAAAAAAAGCTGCATCGGAATGCGCAGAGAAATCAAATGCCACCAAGGCTTTTGCTTAACACTGGCGAAAACTGATCCGTGAAAAGTGGAAATGTCATGAGAATAAATTCGCTCATGACTATGAATAATGCTATTGGGCTGGGGGTTGTCATGCAGCCAGACAGCAACGCTATGTGCGAACCTGAGCGCGGCAATCCAGCGTGGGCGAGGGGTAACCTCACCGAGCTCAATAACAGTAATCCCGGGGAGTTTGCGGGAATGGCATCTTTCACAAATCACCGTAACCCGATGACCAAGTTGCCGGAGTTGCAAAGTTAACTCCCAGACATAGCGCTCCATACCACCAACCGGCCCATATCTGCGAACCACATGGACTAAATGTAGAGAATTTGGATCATTAGTAATTGAGTCATTGCTTTGCAAAAAAGACAGACTGTTCAAATTCTCATCCCGAGTAGGTAATAAACTATTGTAGTTTTGTGCGCTGCAAAAAATTGACTATGGGTGCGAGTTGAAACAATAGCAAGGCAACCATCTAGTAACATGAAACAAATTCTATCATGAGCACAATGACCTATAAACATAAAGGTAAAGAATTAAAGAAAGGCACGGGTAAAATAATGTAAAGAAAAGAAGAATTTCCCGAGGGGAAGAAAAACAGTGCAGAATTAATCAATAGACAAAATGATACAATTACAGGATTGTAAAGGGTATGGTGAAAAAGCCGTACTGTTAATTAATACGTTGCAACAAGTGCCCCGCCTGTTTTCTACAAGAAACTGAAGATGCGTGCACAAAGTCGCAAGCAAAATATTTATGGTGCAGCAGTATGCCACTAGTCGTAAATTTCAAAAAACACATATCTGAAATATTCGCCCATTCCTTGGCGCAAGTCGCACCCGATCAAAGCGGTGCAACAATTCTTATTGAACGTCCGAAGCAGGCGTCACATGGAGATTACTCATGCAATTTGGCAATGCAATTGGCCAAACCAATGCGCAAAGCACCACGAGACATCGCGAACGCTTTAATCGCCGCGTTGCCCTCTTCCAGTGTTGTTGAAAAAGTCGAAATTGCCGGGGCGGGATTCATAAACGTATTTATTACGACCGCAGCCAAACAAAAAGTAGTGCAAGGAGTGCTGCAAGCAGGGGCCGGTTACGGGCATATCAATATCGGCAGAGGTAGAAAAGTAGGTGTTGAATTTGTCTCGGCAAACCCGACAGGGCCTTTGCATGTTGGTCACGGGCGCGGTGCGGCAGTGGGTGATTGCCTGTGCAATGTACTGCATGCGGCAGGGTGGGCTGTGACGCGCGAGTTTTACTACAACGATGCAGGCGCGCAGATTGATAACTTGACGCTATCGGTCCAATTGCGCTGCAAAGGAATTACACCGGATGATGCTGCGTGGCCCGAATCGGGATACCGCGGCGACTACATCATGGATGTGGCGCGAAGTTACATGGCCAAAGAATCGGTGGAATCGGAAGATCAACACATTACCGCAAGGGGCGATGTAAATGATGTTGAAGGCATTCGACATTTTGCCGTGGCTTATCTGCGCCGGGAACAAGATCTGGATTTGCGCGCATTTCAGGTCAAGTTTGACGTGTTTTCTTTGGAGTCCGCGCTCTATACGGATGGCAAAGTGGCAGAAACCGTCAAAAGACTCATCGACAGCGGACATACCTATGAGCAGGACGAAGCCTTATGGTTGCGCACCACCGACTTTGGCGACGACAAAGACAGGGTGATGCGCAAAAGTGACGGTGGATACACTTATTTCGTACCGGATGTTGCTTATCACCTGGATAAATGGAGACGCGGCTTTGAGCGTGTTATCAACGAACAAGGGTCTGACCACCATAGTACTATCACCCGGGTGCGTGCCGGATTACAGGCGCTGAATGCCGGAATACCCAAAGGCTGGCCGGATTACGTATTACACCAGATGGTGACAGTATTAAAAAACGGCGAAGAGGTAAAGATTTCAAAACGCGCCGGTAGCTATGTGACTTTACGCGATCTGATTGACGAAGTGGGTTGCGATGCCACACGCTATTTTTTAGCAGCCCGGCATCCCGACTCGCAACTGGTGTTCGACATCGATTTGGCAAAATCACAAAGCAATGACAATCCTGTGTACTACATTCAATATGCTCACGCCCGCATTAGCACTGTATTGCAACAATGGGGAGGTACCCGTAGCAAGTTGCAGGAGGCTGATGTCAGCATATTAGATAGCGAATATGAAACGCAAATTTTGCAACGTATGATTGACTTTCCGCAAGTGATCGAGACGGCGGCAGAAGACCTTGCCCCGCATCTGCTTGCATTCTATTTGAAAGAGTTGGCAGCAGAATTTCACAGCTACTATAATGCAACGCGCTTTTTAGTCGATGACAAAAAAATTAAACTGGCACGCTTGGCAATGATTGCGGCCATAGCGCAAGTATTAAAAAACGGGTTGGCACTACTGGGCGTTTCCGCGCCGGAAAAGATGTAAATAATCGAAGGATCAGAAATGAGCAAAAACGCCAAAAGCGGGGGTTCGGGAAGTAGCGCTTCATTGATCGCAGGAATCCTGCTTGGCATGGTTCTGGGTCTTGTTGTGGCGGGCGGTGTTGCCTGGTACCTCATCAAAAAGAATCCGATGTCGTTTGAAAACAAAGAACACCACGAAGCTTCCAAGCCACAATCGGAAAACGTAACAGCCCCGATTTCTGCGTCCTCACCCGCGCCGGTTTCCGCAAGTGCGCCAGTTGCCGCATCGGCAGTGGGTGCAACCAAACAGCATTTTGAATTTTATAAGGTACTCACCGACAAACCGGATGCCGCAACGCAAAAGAATTCGGACAAAAGTGTAACCCCGACGAAAGAAGCCCATACATCGCACCCCGCACACCAGGAAAAAACATCGCAAGCAGTTGCCAGCCCAAAAGAAATATTTTATGTTCAGGCAGGTTCATTTCCCAATGAAGATGACGCCGAAAAACTAAAAGCGAAGTTGGCGATGTTAGGTTTGGAAGCAGGTCTACAAACCGCCGTTATTCCCGATCGAGGCATATACCATCGAGTGCGTTTGGGGCCGTTCACGAGCAGCACTGAAGTGAACAAAACGTTGGAATTGTTGAAACAGAATGGTGTGGCGAATGCCACAGCGATCAAAGTGCAGTAATTAATACAAGGAAAAGACATGAAACTAATCAAACAAATGTTGGCAATAACCTTTTTTTTATTTTCGACGCAAGTTCTGGCGGATGTGGAAGCCGGCAGGGACTACAAAGAACTTAGCCCGGCGCAACCCGTGCACTCCGGCGAAAAAATCGAAGTGCTGGAATTTTTCTTTTACGGTTGCTCGCATTGCTTCAATTTGCATCCCCACATAACCGCATGGGAAAAGAAAATGCCCAAGGATGTGACGCTGCAATATGTCCCGGTTATCTTCCGTGACTCGTGGGAAGGAATGGCGCGTACGTTTTATGCGCTGGAAGCAATTGGTCAACAGCAACGTTTGCATAACGATCTTTTCAACGCATGGAACGTGAACAATATTGATTTGAGCGATGAGGCCAAAGTTTCAGATTTCGTGGCACAGCACGGGGTTGATCGCTCCAAATTCTCTGCGGCATTTAATTCGTTCACGATGAGCAGCAAGGTTGCCCGTAGTAATCAAATGGTGCGCGATTACGGTATACGCGGTACTCCAACGCTGGTGGTTGATGGAAAATATGTCATCACCGGTCTGGAACCGGAAGATATCGTTAAAGTACTGGATGTGCTTGTTGCAAAAGCGCGCAAAGAACGTGGCAAGCATTGATAGAAGTTGAAGCTCTTACTGAAATAGGCAAGTGACTTCCTTGCCCTAAAAGCGAGAGGCGCTCCGTGGTAGTAAACCGGCTCAAGCAGAAACAACCACTCAGAGTGGTAATATCGGGTGCGTCGAGTGGCATAGGCCTTGCCCTCGCGCACCACTATCTAATCGATGGCGCAATCGTCGCCGCCTTCGCTCGTCGTAATGAATTGTTGCAAGTTCTCGCGGCAAAGTTTCCCGACAAAGTTTATTGCTATGCACTTGATGTGCGCGATGCGGCAGCGATGCAAAATGCGGCGCAAGATTTTATTTCCCAAGCCGGAATCCCCGATATTGTCATAGCAAATGCAGGCGTCAGTCGAGGTACCCTAACGGAATATGCCGAAGATATTGATGCCTTCCAACAGGTGATAGACATAAACGTGCTGGGCATAGTGAAAACCTTTCAGCCCTTCCTGGGCGCAATGCGTGAATCGAAAAACGGGACTCTTGTTGGAATTGCGAGCGTGGCAGGCTTTCGCGGATTGCCGGGTGCAAGCGCCTACTCGGCTTCCAAGGCTGCGGCAATTTCATATTTGGAAAGCCTGCGTGTCGAATTGCAAGGAAGTGGTGTGAAAGTGGTTACCATTTGTCCCGGTTATATCAAAACTCCGATGACGGATGTAAATCCTTATCCGATGCCCTTTATGCTGGATGCCGGTGATGCTGCAAAACGCATGGCGCGAGCAATTAAGCGTGGCTGTTCGTTCACGGTGATCCCGTGGCAGATGGGTTTGGTTGGGCGCGCCATAAAACTGTTGCCGAACTGGTTATACGATGTGATATTGAAGCGCGCGCCATACAAGCCGCGCAACTTCTAGCCTTCCAGTTTCTTTTTCAGAATATCGTTCAGTTGGGCAGGATTTGCTTTACCCTTGCTGGCCTTCATCGCGAGGCCGACGAAAAAGCCAAATAGTTTGTCTTTACCACTACGATATTCGGCAACTTTTTCAGCGTTGCCAGCAATGATCTCATCTACCAATGCTTCAATTGCCCCGCTGTCGGAGACTTGCTTTAATCCTTTGGCTTCGATGATTACCTCCGCATCGCCGCCCTCAGACCAGAGGGCGCGGAACACTTCCTTGGCACCGGAATTTGAAATCGTGCCATCAATGATGCGCTTTAGCATGCCTCCGAGTTGAAGTGCGGTGATCGGGCATTGCGTCATTTCCAGACCATCCCGGTTCAGTTGCGCGCTTACTTCGCCGATGATCCAATTCGCGCATAGCTTTGCCGCATACGCTTCAGCAGAAGGGGCGGCATTAAAATTAATGGCACTGAGAACCTGTGGCATTAATGAATTAAATGCGCCGTCGAAGAAATCTGCCATTTCGCGCGAGGATGTAAGGATGCTGGCATCGTAAGCCGACAATCCAAGGTCATTCACATAATGAACTTGTTTAGTTATCGGTAGTTCCGGCAAGGTGGCTCGTACTTGTTCGATCCATGCAGAAGAAATTTCCAGCGGTAACAAATCAGGGTCAGGGAAATAGCGATAATCATGCGCGTCTTCTTTGCTACGCATCGAGCGGGTTTCGCCTGTATCGGGATTGAACAGAACCGTGGCCTGTTGAATCTTGCCGCCATTCTCAATCGTATCAATCTGCCATTGCACTTCGTAGTCAATGGCCTGTTGCATAAACTTGAAGGAGTTGAGATTCTTGATCTCGCGGCGAGTGCCAAGTGACGCACCGGGCTTTCGTACCGACACGTTTACGTCACAACGGAAAGAGCCTTCCTGCATGTTGCCATCGCAGATGCCGATCCAGCGCACCAGCGTGTGTAGTGCTTTCGCATAAGCCACCGCTTCGGCAGCAGAACTCATATCGGGTCCGGAAACAATTTCCAGCAGCGGCGTGCCAGCGCGATTCAAGTCGATGCCGGTAACACCTTGTGATTCGCCATGTACTGACTTACCTGCATCCTCTTCCAAATGAGCGCGAGTTATGCGCACTGATTTTTCATAGGGTTTCGCGTTTCCAGAAAGCGGTTCAACTTGAATCGTAAGGGCACCCGGCCCTACTACCGGCAGATCAAATTGACTGATCTGATAGCCTTTAGGCAGGTCGGGATAGAAATAATTCTTGCGCGCAAATACAGAGCGATGTGCAATGTGAGCACCGGTGGCGAGGCCAAACTTGATAGCGCGCTCTACTGCACCCTTATTTAACACGGGCAGTACACCCGGCAAAGCAAGACTAACCGCATCAGCCTGCGTATTCGGTTCCGCGCCAAAGGCAGTCGAAGCGCCGGAAAAGATTTTAGTGTTGGTGGAAAGCTGAGTGTGAACTTCCAGCCCGATAACGATTTCCCATTGCATAACTATTATTCCTGATCGATGGTTTTTTGGCGCAATTCGCGCAAGTTATCCGGCATAGTCAGCGTTTGCAGATTCCACCCCTCCATCACCATGACATCGTACAAACATTGCTCCAATTCTGCATGTGCAATGAGGGTGGATTGTGAAATTCGACGATGAACATTAGCCATAAGATTACCCTTGCTGATACAACTATTTTGATAAGCAAATAATTTTCGTAACTGCAGCAACTGTTCGGCAACTTGTGCCGGGCAGGCACAAGTATAAATCATCGCTTCTTCGAGTATTTGTTCGAGCTGCAGATCGGCAAAGCGCGCAACCAATTCGTTATTCATATAGCAATCCTCATAATGAAGGTGCGCGACTATGCCAGTCAGTGGCGAGTTGAAATTGGTGCGCGACATTCAACATGCGCGCCTCGTCAAAATAATTGCCGATGATCTGCAAGCCCACCGGCATGTTGTTGGCCCCAAAACCGCACGGAATAGACATGCCGGGTAAGCCCGCCAGATTCACGGCAATAGTGTAAATGTCAGACAAATACATTTGCACCGGATCATCGCCCTTCTCTCCCAGCTTAAATGCAGTAGAGGGCGATGTCGGTCCCAAGATGACATCACATTGTTTGAATGCCTCGACGAAGTCTTGAGCGATCAAGCGGCGAATTTTTTGAGCCTGCAAATAATAAGCATCGTAATAGCCGTGGCTCAACACATAGGTACCAATCATGATGCGGCGTTTTACTTCCGCACCAAAACCTTGGGCGCGGGATTTTTCGTACATATCAGCGAGGTCGGTATATTGCTCAGCACGATAACCATAGCGCACACCGTCAAAGCGCGACAGGTTGCTCGACGCTTCCGCAGGAGCCAGCACGTAGTACACGGGGATAGATAATTTGGTGTTCGGCAAACTAATGTCAACGATGGTCGCGCCGAGTTTTTTATATTCAGCGATGGATGTTTCTACCACTTGTGCCACGTCACTGCTGAGCCCATCCGCGAAAAATTCTTTGGGCAAGCCGATGCGAAGTCCCTTTAAGGGCTTTGCCAAGTCGCGGGTGTAATCCTCTTTGTCACGCTGTAAAGAGGTGGAGTCGCGCTCATCGAATCCGGCCATGGTGTTGAGCAGCAATGCCAAGTCTTCAGCACTACGCCCCATGGGGCCGGCCTGATCAAGACTGGAGGCAAAAGCGATCATGCCGTAACGCGACACCACGCCATAGGTTGGCTTCAAGCCGGAGATGCCGCACAGAGCGGCTGGTTGGCGAATTGAGCCGCCGGTATCGGTGCCGGTAGCTGCGGCGCATAAGCGTGCCGCTACCGCCGCCGCCGTGCCACCCGAGGAGCCACCGGGAACGCGCGCGGTATCCCACGGATTTTTTACCGTGCCGTAGTAAGAAGTTTCGTTGGACGACCCCATGGCGAATTCGTCCATGTTGGTCTTACCCAAATTGATCGCGCCAGCATTGTTGAATTGCGAGATCACGTGAGCATCGTAGGGCGAGACAAAATTGTGCAGCATTTTCGAGCCGCAGGTGGTCAGCCAGCCCTTGGCACAAAAAATATCCTTTTGTGCAAGCGGGATACCGGTCAAGGGTTCTGCTTTGCCCACAGCCAAACGCACATCAGCTTCACGTGCTTGCGCCAGCGAAACTTCAGGATTGAGAGTGATATATGCGTTGAACGCCGGATTGAACTTGGAGATCCGGTCGAGGTAACTTTGGGTTAGCTCAACGCTGGAAATTTTTTTTGCACGCAAAGCGTCGCCAAGTTGTTTGAGAGTAGCGTTGATCATATTCGTTTGTGGTTCTGTGAAATGTTAAACGTGAAATGCGAAACGAAACATCGGGGTTTTATTTCGCCTTTCACTGGAGCTGCGTAACGGAGAGTCACCTTTCACCCCTACTCGATGACCTGCGGAACAAGATACAGGCCCTGTTCCACCTGCGGTGCAATAGCTTGAAAAGCCTCTCGTTGATTGGGTTCGGTCACCACATCCTCACGCAAGCGCTGGCTCAATTCCTGACTGTGCGACATCGGGGCGATACCGGTGGTATCAACGGCCTGCATTTCAGCGATTAAGCCGAAAATACTAGTGAGCTGCGCCAGTGCAGTTTGCTTTTCCTCATCAGACATGGACAAACGGGCCAAACGGGCAACTTTTTCAACATCAGCGATATTCAAAGACATAATGGTGTAACGCTTTAACAAAATGAGCTTAATAGGTTATCATAAACACCTTTAGCGGCGCACCCCTTCTCACAAGGCAATAAAAATGTTGAATTACTTTAACGGATACTTTTCCAACGATCTGGCAATTGACTTAGGCACGGCAAACACACTGATATGGGCACGGGGACAGGGCATCGTATTAAACGAGCCATCGGTGGTAGCGATTCGCCAGGAAGGCGGCCCTAATGGCAAAAAAGTGATTCAACAGGTTGGCCTTGCGGCAAAGCAGATGTTAGGCCGCACACCGGGTAACATTACTGCCATCCGCCCAATGAAAGACGGCGTGATCGCCGATTTTACCGTTACTGAACAAATGCTTAAGCAGTTTATCCGGCGCGTACACAAGTCCAGCATTTTTACGCCCAGCCCGCGCATCGTCATCTGTGTGCCTTGCGGCTCCACTCAAGTTGAACGTCGTGCGATCCGCGAATCTGCCTTCGGTGCCGGTGCCCGCCGTGTTGAGTTGATCGAAGAGCCGATGGCGGCAGCTATCGGCGCGGATCTGCCAGTGGAAGATGCTACCGGCTCGATGGTAGTGGACATCGGCGGGGGTACAACAGAAGTCGGGGTGATCTCGCTAGGCGGTGCAGTGTATTCCGGCTCCGTCCGCGTTGGCGGTGATAAATTTGACGAGGCTATCATCAACTACATTCGCCGCAACTACGGCATGTTGATTGGCGAAACAACAGCCGAACAAATCAAAAAAGAAATCGGGTCAGCCTTTCCCGGTAGTGAAGTGCGCGAGATGGAAGTGAATGGTCGTAATCTGGCAGAAGGCGTGCCGCGCAGCTTCACAATCTCAAGTAACGAAATTCTGGAAGCACTGACAGATCCGCTCAATAGTATTGTTAGCGCAGTTAAGACCGCGCTGGAACAAACCCCGCCGGAACTGGGTGCGGACATTGCCAGCAAAGGAATGGTGCTTACAGGCGGCGGCGCATTATTGCGCGACATTGACCGCTTACTGATGGAAGAAACGGGCTTGCCCGTTGTGATCGCCGATGACCCACTCACTTGTGTGGTTCGCGGTTCCGGTAAGGCTTTGGACAGGATGGACAAGTACAGCAATATCTTCGCAAGCGATTAATTTTTCTTTGGACAGCACACAGTCATTCCGCTTTTTTAATCGCGGGCCAAGCGCGCTAGTGCGCTTGGTGTTTTTCGTCGTTCTTTCCCTGCTACTTTTGTTTGTGGATGCGCGCTTCAAGTATCTCGAATCCACGCGCACTGTCATCTCAATTATTGTTTATCCCTTTCAGCGGCTAACTACTTTGCCAGGAGCAGTGTGGCAAGAGGTCAGCACTTATTTTGAGATCCAACACCGCCTGATTGGGGAAAATGTTCAATTACGCGAGCAACACAGCACTGATGCGGCACAGTTGAATCTGCTGCAAGTGATACAAGCTGAAAACACACAATTGCATAACCTTTTGGACGTTGCGCAAAGAGTGCAATATCCCATGCAAATGGCGGAGATTGCCTATGTCGAACGCGATATTTTCAAACGCAAACTTTTTGTCAGCAAGGGATCAAAAGCCAATGTGCAGCTTGGACAGGTTGTCATGGACGATATTGGTATTGTCGGCCAAGTCACTCGCGTTTATCCGTGGCTTTCCGAAATTACTTTAATTACCGACAAGGATCATGCTGTTCCGGTACAAATTTTGCGAAATGGAATTCGTGCTGTTGTATTTGGTTCTGGCGATATCAACGAACTGGCACTTCGCTATATGCCCATTAGTTCGGACATCCAACCGGGTGACGTGCTGGTAACCTCCGGCATAGATGGTACTTACCCGGCCGGATTACCGGTTGCCAAGGTTGTTAAAATCGAGCGCGATCCGGCCTATCCGTTTGCCAAAATTGTTTGCTTGCCGATGGCCGGCGTTGATAGACATCGTTATTTGCTGATCGTTGCCGGCACACCGGAATTGCCGCCTCGTCCCGAATCCGCCACGACAACGTCTGAAGAAAAACCAAAAATTGTCAGCAAACGGAAACCCCAATGAGCGCAGACTTTCCAAAAGATCAAGAGTTCCTGCTACCAGCCCATCCATGGTTTATCGCACTCAGTTTGTTTGCGGCGATATTGTTAAACTGGTTGCCGTGGTCCGGTTGGGGTCTAATCTTGCGTCCTGACTTCGTGGGGCTGGTGCTGCTCTACTGGTGCACTCACAAACCATACCGGGTTGGTATTGGTATCGCCTGGACAGTTGGAATTTTGACCGATGTGGCGGATGCCAGTCTATTTGGTCAACATGCTCTGGCTTATGCAGTCTTGGCCTTTGGGGGAACAGTGCTGCATCGGCGCATCCAGATGTTTGATCTGCGCCAACAGACGTTTCAGATATTTCCGCTGTTGCTGATCAGTTATGCGACTTATGCCGCAGTTCATTGGCAAGTAAGGGGCCTAATTGTCTGGGAATATTTTTTGGGTTGCGTCGTTTCTGCGGCAATGTGGATTCCCATGACACTTCTGCTGCAAAACCTGCGTCGTCCACGGTCTGACCCCAACGAGCTATGAGTCATCGAATCGAGCTGAAAAATCATCAGCGCGAAATATATTACTTCCGTCTGCGCCTGATGCTCAGCCTCGGCATCGTGCTGGTTATGTTGTTCATCTTGCTGCTGCGATTCTTTTACCTGCAAGTACTCAAACATGAATATTTCCAGACGTTGGCCGAAAGCAACCGCATCGCGGTCGTGCCGGTTGTGCCAAACCGGGGCTTGATTCTGGACCGGAACGGCGTGGTTCTCGCCCGCAATTATTCCGGTTACACACTGGAGATTGCCTCGCGCAAAGTGGCGAATCTCGAACAAACAATAAATGATCTGTCCACGCTCGTGGATATTCAACCCAAAGATCGCAAGCGGTTTAAGAAGTTGCTGGACGAGAGCCGAAACTTTGATACCTTGCCAATTCGCAATCGATTAAGCGATGAGGAAGTGGCGCGTTTTGCGGCACAGAGTTATCGTTTTCCCGGGGTGGAGATCAAGGCGCGCTTATTCCGCGAATATCCCTACGGTGAAGGAACCGCACATTTGATCGGCTATATCGGGCGCATCAACGATAAAGACGTTGAACAATTGGAAGAAGATGAAACTGCGTCAAACTATCTTGGCTCAGATTACATTGGCAAAACCGGCATCGAACAAAGTTACGAAAAAGAATTGCACGGGACTACCGGCTTTGAACAAGTAGAGGTTGATGCGGGTGGACGTGCCGTACGTTCCCTGTCGCGCACTGCGCCCCTGTCCGGCAACAATTTGATGCTGACGCTGGACGCTAAATTACAGGAAATAGCAGAACAAGCTTTCGGAAATTACCGTGGTGCATTGGTGGCGATTGACCCTAGCAACGGGGATATACTGGCATTTGTGAGCAAACCCGGCTACGACCCCAACTTGTTTATCGACGGCATTGACAGTGAAAACTGGGATGAACTGAATAACTCACCCGATGTACCGCTGAATAATCGTGCCTTGCGCGGCCAATACCCACCGGGTTCAACCATCAAGCCATTCATGGCGCTTGCAGGCTTGTTTTATCAGCGCTCAGCAAGCTACGCGATAAGCGATCCGGGCTACTACACATTGCCGGGCAATCGTCACCAGTACCGCGATTGGAAACAGGGCGGACACGGAAGCGTGGACATGTTTAAATCCATCGTGGTTTCCTGCGACACTTATTACTATGGCTTGGCCAATGAGTTGGGCATAGACAAGATACATGCTTATCTGTCCCAGTTTGGTTTTGGAAAAAAGACCGGGGTGGATATGGACGGTGAAGTTCCCGGTTTGCTGCCCTCGCAAGAATGGAAGATGAAGCGCCATAATCAGATATGGTATCCCGGAGATACAGTATCGGCGGGTATTGGGCAGGGTTACAATCTGGTCACCCCGTTGCAACTGGCTTCGGCAACTGCAACGCTGGCAAATGATGGCATTGCCTATAAACCGCATTTTGTGAAACAAGTACAACACCCGACGGGAGATGTGCCACAGCCGCTGCCCGTACCCATACTCGATATGCATATCAATCCGGAGCATATCGATTTGGTTAAACGTGCGATGGAGGCAGTAACCCGGCCGGGTGGAACGGCTGCCGGAGCCAGTGCGGGTGCGCCCTATCGCATGGCTGGAAAGACCGGAACCGCACAGGTAATCGGCATGAAACAAGGTGAAAAGTATGAAGCAAATAAAATCTCGGAATACAATCGCGACCATGCCTGGTTCATCTCATTTGCACCCGTGGAAAAACCTCGAATCGCGCTGGCTGTTTTAGTGGAAAATGGCGGACACGGCGGTGCAACTGCAGCCCCCATAGCGCGTAAAGTATTGGATTACTATTTGCTCGGAAAGGTACCCAAGCCACTGGAAACTGTGGATCAAAAAAAGGGGGGCGAACATGATTAAGCATGTTCAGGTGTTTGCATGATAAACACAAAAGAATTGCAGCGACGCTTTATGCTACATCTCGATCCGGTTTTGCTATCGGCCATTGGTTTGTTGATGGTGGTCAGTCTGGTGCTGCTTTACTCAGCCACAGACAGCAACTGGATACGTGTTTTCTCCCAGTTTGTTAATATTCTCGTTGCGCTTGCAGCGATGTGGATGGTTGCCAACATGCCGCTGCACTATTTAATACGCAGCGCGGTACCGATCTATATATTTGGCATGGTGTTGCTGATCTGTGTGGCACTATTCGGAGAAATAAGTCACGGGGCAAGGCGTTGGCTAAATATTGGTGTTGCGACTATCCAACCTTCAGAATTGATGAAGATCGCCGTGCCCTTAATGATGGCGTGGTATTTTGAAAAGCATGAGGCAACGCTAACGCTTAGAAATTATTTTGTTGCTGCTTTGCTTTTGCTGGTTCCTGTCGCGTTGATTGCACGTCAGCCAGACTTGGGCACGTCAGTACTGATAGGCGCAAGCGGGTTTTTTGTCTTGTTTCTGGCCGGATTGAGCTGGCGCATCATGGTGGGCATGGGCGTGGCTATGGCGGCCAGCGCGCCCTTTTTATGGTCGTCACTGCATGACTACCAGCGCCACCGTGTGCTCATGCTGCTCGATCCGTCGCAGGATGCATTGGGCAAGGGCTATCACACCATTCAGGGCATGATCGCAGTGGGCTCCGGGGGAATACTGGGCAAAGGCTATTTGAACGGCACGCAAACCCACCTGGATTTTTTGCCGGAGCGCACCACTGACTTTATTTTTGCCGTTTACTCGGAAGAGTTTGGCTTTCTCGGCAATCTGATTTTGCTGGGCCTTTATATTTTTGTTATCGGCCGTGGATTTGTTATTACGGCCAATGCCTCAACCTATTTTACACGCCTGATGGCGGGTAGCATCACCCTCACCTTCTTCACCTATGCCTTTGTGAACATGGGCATGGTCAGCGGTATTCTGCCGGTGGTTGGCGTGCCTTTGCCAATGGTAAGCTATGGCGGCACATCCATGCTCACTTTGTTGCTGGGATTTGGTATGCTGATGAGTATTCACACCCACAAACAATTGGTTAAAACCTGAGGAGTCAAACGATGAACCGGCAGATCGCTTTGCTTATACTCGCAACCGTCATTCTGGCAGCGTGTGCGGAAGCCCCGACAAAACATGTAAAGCCGGCGCCTGTGGTTGATCTGTCAACAGGGCCAAGTAGCACTCAAGTAACCAGCGCGCCGAAAGCCGAAACTTCAACTGCCGCTCCCGCAACAGTTAGCCCCAGTGGCGGCTACCTTGTCGGTGACGGACCGGGCGTTGATACGCCGAAAAATCTGGACGACACACCGGATGCCGTTCCCAAAGCCGAGCCGCTTCATCGTTATGCGAACCGCCCCTACACGGCATTGGGTAAAACCTACACACCACTCGAAGCGCCGGGCAATTACAAAGAACAGGGTATTGCATCCTGGTATGGCAAAAAGTTTCATGGCCAGCGCACTTCGATCGGAGAGGTGTACGACATGTATGGCATGACTGCCGCACACCCTACTCTTCCCATTCCCAGCTATGCGCGCATTACTAATGTTGCCACCAAGAAATCGGTCATTGTGCGGGTGAATGACCGCGGGCCATTCCTGCATGACCGCATTATTGACCTTTCATACACAGCCGCGCACAAGCTGGGGGTCATCAATAATGGCAGTGCCGAAGTACTGGTAGAAAGTATTGCAGTTGACGGATCGGAACCGCTTACTGTTTCGACGGTATTACCAACCCCGATCAAATCAGAGCCCTTAACAGCGGAGCCTTCACCCCCGATTGTTGTCGTGCCGGATGTACCAAAAGCCACGACCGTAGCGGCGAATTCCACGAAAACGACTTCCGTTGCCGCCGCCGGAAATGTATATCTGCAACTGGGCGCATTCAAATCGCCCCAGGGTGCAGAAAGTTTTTTGGCAAAAATGCAATCCAAATTGGGTGACGAGGGCAAAGCACTCAGCCTGTATCAAAAAGACGGACTGGAACGAGTTCATTTCGGCCCGTATACAACACCGGAAGAAGCCCGAGCCGCAGCCGAAAAACTTAAAACCCAGTTGGGCTTTAAGCCCTTCGTCAGTACACGTTAATTGACTTGATCTAAAAGAGCATAGACATGAAAAAACGAAACTTGTTGCGGGTTCCCGTTACACGAGGATTGAAAGACATCTATGCAATGGATATGCATGCCGCTTATCAGGCGGCACGAGCTAACCGGTTTAATGTCACGGCGTTTGGGCGGCTTGCTGCGGCCATCTCCGTGGTGCGTACAGCACTGGTCAGGCACGAGACTAAAATTCTAAATGCGGTCGAATTGCTCGACGCCGCGATCGGTGTTCTTCAGCGCGTACGCCAAAAAGGAGACGAAACTGCTGTCTGGGAAATTCCCGATACAGACCTGCCCACGATTCTCGACGGAATTAACGTCGCCGAGCAATGTATCGGCACACTGGATGTGGCGTTACTGGCCGAGACAGCAGAACAGTTGCTGCAAGATGTTGGGGCCGAGTAAGCTGACCGTATTCAGAACAAGTCACCATGTTGCCAAATTCGTAAGGGTGTACTTATGAACCTAATCGCAAATATCTCGGTAGTTTTCGTGGCACTCATTCATGGTTATATTCTCATACTTGAAATGTTTCTGTGGGACAAACCTGCCGGGCTGCGCGCGTTCGGCATAAGCAAAGAATTTGCAACCGCTAGTAAAGCGCTGGCCGCGAATCAGGGTTTGTATAACGGCTTTCTGGCAGCGGGTTTAATATGGGGATTGGTGGCAGGCGATAATCGCATACAGATATTTTTCCTTGGGTGTGTATTGATTGCCGGAGTGTTTGGTGCGATCACCGCGAGCAAAAAGATACTATGGGTACAAGCCGTACCGGCATTGGTGGCACTGCTACTTATTGGGCTGGCTCACCACTAAATTTACTGAAATTCCGTAAACGAAGCGTGATTTTGGTCACGAACTGTTTTGAGAAATCAAATGGATTTGTGTTGATGTGATATGACCAATGGATGTCACATTCTTATCCGATTGTGTTGAAAAACTATTTTTTGAACCACTTTAAAAACGCGGGTTCAAATATGAAGCGCAACGCCTGACTTAAAGAATACTTGATTCGGTGTCTGAAATCCAAGTCTCTTTCTAGGTCGGTTGTTTAATCTTTCCATCGCGGTGTTGATCTCCTGTCGTGTAATTGTTGTAAAGTCTCTGTTCTTGGGGAAGTATTGTCGTATTAATCCGTTTGTGTTTTCGTTCGTTCCTCGCTCCCATGATGAGTATGGGTGTGCGAAATAAAAGCCAGCTTTCAACTTCTTGGCAATTTCTTCGTGCCCGGCGAATTCCTTTCCGTTGTCAGAAGTAATCGTCCTTACCTTTTTTCGGTAAGGCTTCAGCAGAGCTATCATGGCCTGGCTGACTGCTTGTGCAGTCTTGCGTTCTACCTTCTGGATCAGTGTGAATCCGGTCTTACGTTCTACGATACTCACAATCGCTTGGCGGTGGTTCTTGCCTATCACTGTGTCCGCTTCCCAGTCACCGATACGGCTACGCGTCTCAACGATGGCAGGACGATCTTCAATGGATAGCCTATTGGGTATCGTTCCGCGTCGTTCAGCCTTGCCGTATCTCTTCCTTCGTTGCTTCTGGCAACGCAGGTTCTTCCATAGCATTCCGCCCGCTCGTTTATTTGCATAGACTCGCTGGTAAACCGTTTCTGGGCTGATGGCTGCATGCCCGCTGATCTGCTCTGGGCTCCATTGGAGCATCAGCATATCTTGAGCGAATTCCCATGTCGCAGCATCAATCGTTCGTGCATTCAGCGCCTGCCTATCAACCGACTTGCTGTGCGCTTGTTTGGGACGGTAGCCACGTCGCCCACCGTTCCGAGTTAATTCTCTGCTGATGGTAGACTGACTTCGCTTCAGTACCTCGGCTATCTCTTTTTGCCTATGTCCCGCCTTCTTCAAGGCGTAAATCTGGTATCGTTCTTCTCGGGTGATATGTGTATAGTTCATTTGTGCAATTTCGACTGGCTGGTCAAAGGGCATTGATGCTACCGCATCTCACCCACCTGACCTGCATTATTCAAAATTGCGCTTCATACTAGAATCCGCCAAATATTCTAGCCTCATAAAGCGATTATTAATTTTTCGATATGGGCGGGTACCTTTGGTATTGATAAACTCGCATGTAAGTCAATATACCCAGCCACATTCGACAATCAAGTGCGATTTGTGGGCGTACTTTTAAATCGTGAAATTTTTCCGGGGGTGCGAAAAATAGTTTTTCAATACAATCTATCCGTTTGCAGTCGCTCAAAGGATGTGGAAATATGCTGGTATGAAAGTTGCGGAGCGGCCAAACCGTACCTTTAAATGTGTCCTCAAGTTTTAATTAATAGAGATTCATTTATAAAGAGAGAATGGGAAGAATGATGATGATGAACTCTATGACTAACCTCTGGGCTGTTGTATTTCATCTAGAATGCCATCGCCTTCTTTTCTTAGCAAATCGGACAACTCAGAATTATATTGGGTAAGTTTTTTTGACAGTAGGCTAACATCAACTCCTTTCTTTTCAGCCAAGGCTATATGGGCTGAAGTACTGTTGATTTTTGCTTTCAATTCGATTATTTCTTGCGACCTCATTATTTTCACCACAAGGTAGTTTGGGTTGCTCACGATTCTATGTAATATTTTAGAAATGTAAATAGTCCAAACGTCCTATAGTTTTGATAGTAATGTGTCCAGAAACATTTATCGCTGCTAAGAATTTTCTGCTGCCGAAAGAGGATGCTGAAATATCACGGCAGGAGATAGAATACATAACTGCCATAGGAAACTGCGGTGGCTGACAGAGCACTGCCGGCCAATTTGCGTTATTTACTAACGACCGTTTACTGGAGAGTAATTTTGCGCATGGTCTTGTTATTCGTTGTACGATCAAATCGCAATGAACTTATTTTGCCTAAGGTTGCCCATCAACCTGTTTTTTTATTGTCATCATATTAGAGAAAAACCGGGATAAGACAGGTCCGACGAAAATCACCAGCAAAGCACGGGACAATTGCAGTGTCATGACAAAGCCGACGTTAACATTGGCAGAAGCGGCAATGATAGCAACTACATCTACGCCGCCCGGACTGGTTGCAAGATAGGCGGTTAGCGGGTCTATCCCGAGAAACTTTGTAAGCACATAGCCGAGGCCGCCACAGAACATAATTACCGCAAGGATCGAAGCAAAGATTTGCGGCAGCACCTTCGCCGCATTCAGCAGAACTTTTTGGGTAAAACGCAAACCAATTTGCCAGCCTATGCATAAATAGCCTCCCGCCAATAACCATCTAGGCAGTTCGATTTCGACAAGCCCGTAAAGCTGCAAGACACTTCCCGCAAATAGCGGTATCAGCAGCATTCCGGCAGGAAATTTCGATACGTAACCAATTGCGGAGCCACCTAGAATAATTGCCAGCGTTTCAACAAATGGCAGCCAATGAATGACTGGAAACCAGGCAACGGGTGCCACTGTTACTGATGCGTGTACCCAAAAATGGGCGATGAGTGAAGCGATGGCGGCTACCAATACAACGCGAAGATATTGCATGAAGGCGACGAGTCGGCTATCCGCGCCGAAGGATTCGGACATGAGCATCATGGCGCTTGCCGCACCGGGTAGCAGCCCCCAAATGGCTGTCGTCCCCGGCAAAATACCCAGTTTGCTTATCGCCCATCCGAGCATGCAACAGGAAGCAATAATAATCAGGACAATGGCCAAAAAAACGGGCCATCTATGCATGAAGGTATGAAGAATATCTAAAGTAAGGGCTTTAGCTACCATACAACCGATGATGCCTTGCGCAATATTGAAGGGAAGCTTCGGCACATGAATTTCGGCCTGCCCAGTTTCGACTAGAATACCCGCAATGATTGCGCCTAGCAAAAGTGCCGCTGGTAGATGCACGTCTGTCAGGAGTGCGGCAAACAGAGCGGATAAGATTACCAACATTCCCCATCGCGCAGGATAAGGGAATTTTGACAAAGGTAAAAACTGGATTGTCATACAGATTGTGCCCGGTTAAGGAGCGGGGAAATTGCCGCCATGGAATTTTCCAAAATGACGCGCAGAATAAAGAGCAATCAGAAAGGCTCCTATCCCCATAGCAAAAATATCCAAGGTTGAATGGAGGTCGAAAGTCCCAACGTGGAAAATAAGAAAATACGCCGCCATCACGTTAAAGAATCCCCAAATGACATTAACAGTAGATGACGAAAGACCTTCACCGGAGGGCTTTGCAAAAGGGCTTTGAAAAGGACGCCCCATCATTCCGCTGACAATATGCGGAATGGCGTTGGCGAACAAAGCGCCGCCAAAAAAATAAGCAATGTAGTTTGCCAAGTTCATGTTGAGTTCATCCTAAATTGGCTATTCCTGTTCAGAAATAAATGCGTCAGTAGTGGTAACCGTTCCGCGTTTTGGAAATATCTTTTCCGTCAGAACGCGATGAACTTCGGCGTCTGCATCGAAGCAGGCATCGTGAATGATGGCAAGTGCTGGTTGACGAGTGCTTGCAGTTCTACGGCTACAAGGGCAAAGTTAGAGGGTGTTGTCTTGCTCAATGACGAGATCAATTTCTTTTTGATCTTTGTCGCGGTAGAAGTAAAAAAATGGTGTTTTTCCGTTGTACCAGTAGCTCTTCAGCAGTTCGGCGATCACCCACGTTTCCAAAAAATACAACTTTCCGATATGGAGAGACGCCCCTAATATGTCGATATTTTAGCACCTTGACATCAGTAATTGTTACTTAACAAGCAGAAGCAACCCAAGATTACAGCCATTGCTATTGACTCTGCGTAGCTGCGGCACCGCCTTTCTCGCCGAGAACAAGCATTAACCTTAGCATTTATTTCATGCCAACATAAACTGGCATGAAATATGCAAATAAGTAACGTGCGGTTCACGTCGGATCGCCTGACTGGGCTACCGGAATCTTACTATCTAGCGTGATTGGCGCAGGAGTTGATCGGCTATCCACCTATGCTGGGCCATTGTTTTTTGTAAATATTCTAAATGCAATTTGCTCTGGCTTGCTTGCACTGATGCCTTCGTTTCCAATAGTGGTGATAGTAATTGTGACAACCACTGCACTTTCTATCGCCAATCAAATTATGCTTCGTAAGCTACTGCCTGTTGTTTTCGTGGGAGAAAAACTAAAGCGTGCTACCGTGATAATGACCGAGATTGCTGCCGTAGGAGCCATGTTTGGTCCGCTGGTAGCACCTGTCTTTATGGTAATCCATGCGCCTCTTTCCGTATTGTACGCGATAGACGCCATCAGTTTTCTGGGAACCTCATTAGTATATTATGTCTTTTTTAACAATATAAGGTTATACACGGACACGAAAAAAAGTCTTGTGAAAACTTTCAATGGGACGACAGAATCAAAAGTCACGCTGGGGGTATCCATAACAGCAAAACCACAATTAAAGTTGTTTTTTTATAGCGTTCGCACCACACATATTCGCGTTTTCAAGTTTGTTTTTCACGCTATCCTTATATAACAAAAAAATGTCACAGGGAGACGAATTGATGTTTGCTTTGCCGATTATTTCCATGTTCATCGGAAGGATGGTCGCATCAAAATATCTAAAAAAACACAGCGCCACTATTGGCTACGACAAAATATTTAGCACCGCATCATTTGCGAGCATGCTTACTATGGCTATGATTGGGCTATGCTCGAATATATTCACTTTTGCAATTTTAGAGTTTTTTCTTGGAATGTGCATCAGCGTACTTCTTTACGCAAGAACGATGTGGCTACAGGCTGAGTGCCCAATTGAAACTCTAGGAGCAGCGAACGGTGTGCTACAGACGATGGAATCTGTTGCGAAGTTGCTTGGGGTTCCCATTGTTTCTTTTGTCGTTAGCAATAACTATTCGTGGATTGCGGGCGTTAGTGTGGGAATGGCATTTGGTTTGAGTGGGATATTTGCGTATAAACCAAGTAGAAAAATTATTATTACTAGTTGAAATACATTTCACGTTAAGCTTATTCTGCATTGTTGGTTTATTGGTGTCTCCAACGTTAGGCTTCTCAAAATAACGTGAGGCATGTCGATACGATTTTGGTTGGTAGCTGGCAGTTTTCTGACGGACAAGCTTGATATTCAGAATGTGTAGTGAGGTGATGTGCGCATGTAGATGGCAAGAAATCATCCACGAATGATGTTCATTTCTTCCGGCAGCAGGAATCAGTTTACCAAACGCTTTATCTACAACAGCAAGGTTATTCAAAATAAATGCAACCAATACTTCATACACAAAGGTTAACTCTCCGTCCATTCCGATTTGATGACGTTCCTGACGTTCACCGCATGGCAGGAGACCCTCGCATCGCCGATACCACAATTGCGATGCCGCATCCATATCCGGAAGGTGCCGCCAAAGCATGGATTTCTTCTCATGCAGCTGCGTATGATGCTGCAAAGGAAATAACATTTGCGGTCGTCAAAACTGATGGCGGCAGCCTTATTGGTTGCGTGACACTTCTCGACATATCGAAACTACATGCACGAGCGGCACTAGGCTACTGGACAGGTGTAGAGTATTGGTCAAAAGGATTTTGTACTGAAGCTGTCGTTCGCTTGATTGAATTCGCACAACAAGAGCTAAAAACCAATCGCATTATTGCCACATGCCTCGCTCGCAATGTCGCTTCATCTCGAGTCATGGAGAAAGCAGGGCTAAAACGTGAAGGGTGCTTGGTTCAACATATAAACAAGAATGGATGCTACGAGGATATGTTACTTTATGGACTCATCTTACCAGGAAGGTATGACGCAAAATAGTCATCGAGTAGTCCATTGGGGCAACAACAACCGCACCTTATGGTACATCAACCGCTACTTTGACTTTAATATCTACTTGTCCATAACTCACATTGACCTATAGCACCGGCCATGCCGGTGCTTTTTTTTCGCTTTTTTTCCGCCTCGAAAGGTTTTCAATGTCTGAAAAAATACTTTGCATCGCTGAAAAACTGTCCCTCGCCGAAGCCGCAGGGAACGTGCTGGCCAGCTTGCGCGGCGTTGCACCTGAATTGTCCTGGGAAGCCAAAATCCCGCCAGTACAACGTCGTGGATAACGTCAAATTCATGTGGCTGGATGGCCACGCCTTTGAGCAGGCCATGCCCGACCACTATCTACCGGACGACGTGCCAAAGACTGCCAGCGGTGCGAAACGCTGGCGCATTGAGGACTTGCCTATCGTGCCGGTGAAGTGGGAAATTATGCCGAAGGAACAAAAGGCGCGGCGTCTTGCCGTGATTAGCGACGAGCTGAAGCGCTGCGATCTTGTCTGGCACATGGGCGATCCGGACGAAGAGGGGCAAGCCTAAAATCCAGATCGAATGCTCTGGTGACAGTCGCAAGGACGATGCCGCGCACGCGAAGCGTAAGGTTCAGATGGTTCTCTGAGAACGCGCTGATGCGTTGTTTATAGATAATTAGGTCATCGGGTTGCGCAATCGCGCTATGAAATTCCGCTGAAGCACTTCCTTTGACAAAGAGATTATTTTGTTTTGCTTTTAGAAATGGAGTTTCCAAATCGGCGACTTCGGGATAGCCTTCGGAAAACCCCAGCCCCACATGGATAAGTTGATAATTTTTCTTTCGGGCCAAACCCACGATTTGGGATGCGTTGGAAATAATGCTTTCATAGCGCTTCCCCATCGCCAGTATTCCTTGTTGAAGGTCAAGCGTTAGTACGGCAGTTTTGGACGGTTCAAGCTTCATTCCATTGCTCCTTTGACTTGCAAAGCCGAAAATACCGGGAAAAGGTGTCAAGACGGTCAATTGGTAATCAGCCAATTGGTCTTCATTCACGCATCCATGTGCCAATAACCGAGATACCTTGCCCTATAAAATAGCCTGAAATTCCGGTTCATTAATGCGCGCCACGCACGAGAAAAAGAGACTTTCATAGGTCTACGAGTTTTTTTATGACTTCAGCCGCCGCAAACAGCTTTTCCTGCTCTTTCTTGTCGAGTTTTTCTATGGCGTTGGCCAACCAGGTATGTTTGGCCTCTCGAGTATTATTGCGCATGGTCTTGCCTTTGGCGGTCAAAATGATGTTCATCTGGCGACCGTCAGAAGGGTGTGCCTTGCGTTCAACCAGCCCCATCTTCTCAAGCGTTGCAATAGCCGTTCCCATGGATTGCGACTTTACGCCCTCGGCGCGCGCAAGGTCTGCTGCGGTTGCCGAACCGTCTTTATCAAGCCGAACAATGACGGATTTTTGCGTCCATGACAGTTCATTAACCTCCGAAGGTGCTGCCGCCCGAATACGCCTGATAAGCGAACCAAAGGCAAGCGTCAGTTCGGTGACGGCCGTTTCGATGTGTTTGGGTGATGACATGAATATACTATGCCTTATTGACAGCTAGACTGTCAAGTTTTACTGTCAATTGGTCTTGTCTTATCCATACCACTTGGTTTGTTGGCAACTCTTCTTCGCGTTACCAAACAGACTGTGCTTGCTATGGAGCGTGCAAAACCTTTGGTAAAAGAAGGACAGGAACTAACAATTCAAGCAACCATTGTTTTGGATGATATTCAGTTACAAGCCAATGATTCGTTAACCAAGGCTAGAGGGGTATCTAGTGCCACCAAAGCGCAAGCCAAAGCAGCCAATGAAATCTCGGGGCACGTCGAACAAATAGCTGTCATGACAGAAGAAACAAATGCCGCGACAAAAAGTAATGCAGATGATTACTTAAATTCGTTAGCGAGCAAGTTACAACATGAAATTTCCTATTTCAATGTTTGATCTTGGATAAATATCAGCACCGTTAAAAAAAGTATCATTGGATGCGTTTGCAAATAACTCTCGAATTTGTGTTGAATGACTCCTTCGCTGCTATGAATTCGTATTGAGCTATGGCCGAAATGTTATTTGCTGTCCAATACAAGCTTTCTCATCTTAGAATTTCTAATGACCGCTCACCCTTGTTATGAGACACCCAATAACAATAGGGGAACACAATTTCAATGCAGATAAGAAGAATGCCAGAGGTCGCTGCTGAATATCGACATACTAACCCGCCGGGTCGCAAAAGTTTAAAGCCGAGCAGGTTGATGTCCTTATATGCCCGCGCGGCCTTTTCCGCGAAAGCGGCAGTAGGGGCAAACTTGGGCGGGTCGAGGACGATGAGATCGAATTGGCGGTTTTGATCGCGTAGTTTGCGCAGTGCTTCAAAAACATCCGCACACTGCCACTCGGCGCGACTGCTTTCCAGCCCGTTTAATTCCACATTTAGCTGAGCAAGCTGTAACGCTTCCTGTGAAGAGTCGATAGACAGAACAGACTTTGCGCCGCCGCGCAGCGCATAAAGTGAAAAGCCGCCCGTGTAACAGAAGCAATTGAGTACATCTTTGTTTAGCGAGAGCGTTCCAGTCAGGGCGCGGTTGTCACGCTGGTCGAGATAGAAACCGGTTTTCTGTCCGTCCGCTACATCAACCGAAAAGCGCAGTCCGTGTTCCAACACCTCAACGGTGGCAGGTAATACACCGCGCAACACACCGCTACGTGCAGGCAAGCCCTCGTGCTCTCGCCCGTCCGAGTCAGAACGCTCATAGATACAAACGGGGTTACACAATTCCTGCAAAATGTCCGCCAGCGTATCGCGCCAGTATTCCGGTCCGGCACTGCCCAGTTGCATGACCAGCACATCGCCATATTGGTCGACGATCAAACCGGGAAGGCCATCGGATTCAGCATGGATCAGACGGGCACCATCGCACAGTTGACCTTCACCCCAAGCCGCGCCTAGCGGGAGCGGAGGCAAAATAGCAGCGCGCATGGCGAGCGCATTGGCAATCCGGTCACGGAAAAAATCAGCATCAATAATGTCTTTTTCATTCCACGACCAGACGCGTGCAGTAATCTGAGACTCGGCACTGTAAGCAGCCCATGCGAGGAAGTTCCTCTCAGAATCGCGCACCGGGACAGTCTGCCCACTGGCGGGCGCGCCATCAATAAACTCAATCGCACCGGAGAATATCCACGGGTGACTACGTTGCAAAGATTTTTCTCGACCCGGTTTAAGAATGATGGCGGGTGTCGCGGAGGCTGTGCCGATGCGTGGTGCGCTGTGTTGCACAGCAGGGGTGGTATTTTGTTTGTTATTCTTCACTCTGTTGCGAAAGTCTATGCTACCCTGTGAATGGCGGTGCGGTGTCGAATGAGGTTTGCTTTTGGAAATGGTCATTACTTTCTCTTGGCACGCGGATGCGCACCGTCGTAAATTTTGGCAAGGTATTGAAAATCGAGATGAGTATAAACCTGCGTGGTCGAAATGCTGGCGTGTCCAAGCATTTCCTGTACCGCACGCAAGTCGCCGGAAGATTGCAGCACATGCGTGGCGAAAGAGTGGCGCAGCAAATGCGGATGCACGCCACTGGCAATGCCCTGCTTGATACCCCATTTGCGTAACTGCAATTGAACGGTACGCGGCGATATGCGGGCGCCATTGTGGCCCACAAAGAGAGCGGTTTCATCAGGCTTGGCAAGCGTATTGCGCACCGACAACCAGGCTTGTAGTGCAGTAATTGCATGGCTACCCAAAGGCACAATGCGTGTCTTATTGCCCTTACCTGTAACGCGCACCGAAGCATCGGCGAAATCCATGTCGACGGGGTCAAGGTTTACCAATTCCGCCAAACGCAATCCGGAAGAGTAGAGCAATTCGAACATGGCTTTGTCGCGGGCGTCCAAGGGGGTTTCGATCTTCATCTCAACCAGTCTCACCGCTTCATCAGGCGATAGTGCATGCGGTAGCGTTTTGGGTGACTTTGGCGCGCGCAAGCCTATGCAGGGATTGCTTTGACAATGGTGGTCGCGCATCAGGTAGGAAAAAAAGCCGCGCCATGCCGAAAGGACACGCGCCAAAGAACGTCCGCTCAAGCCACTGCCGTGCAACTGAGCGATGTAACGGCGAATTTGATGACTTTTCAGGTCGGGCAAAGGTGTCGTCGCAGCGAGTGCGAATAAACGGCGTATATCGCGGGCGTAATTTTCGGCGGTAAGCGGCGAATAATGACGCTCGTTGTTCAGGTAGGCGAGATAGCCTTGAAGAGTGACAGGGTCTTGTGCGACAGACTCTCCCATTACAGGTGTTGACACAATGCCGCGCTGACGATTTCAGCAATACGTTGTAAAAATATCGTACCCATTTCGGGATAAAAACGCTTTGCATCTTCGCTGGCAATAATAAGTATTCCGATGGTTTGATTATTGGCACGCAATGGCATGTATGCAAAAGAGCGCAAATGTTCGGCCGTTTCACCGAACCATTTGGCGGTATCAAATATAGCCTTATGCAGGCAAACCGGCTGAGCGTGCTGATCGGCGAAAGCCAGCACTTCAACACTTGGCGGATCTTCCTTCCACAAATGAATAGTGGCGTGCGGGACTGAAAAAATGGCCCGCAAATTTTTCACGGTGGTATTTTGCAAACTAAGCAAATCATGCGCATTGAACAAAGCCACGGTAAACAAATGCAATTTGCGTTGAAGCTCATCATTCTCTTTTGCAAACTCCAATAATTCCTGTAATTTTTTTTCCAGATCTTTCACACGCTCGCGAAGTGTCAGCATTTGACGCTCGCTTAAAGAAATAGTGCGCCCGCCATAAGGATGCGGAATCACAATCTCAGACAACATCTGGGCGTAGGTTTCAAAAAAGGCGGGTGTGTTTTGTAAATATTCTGCGACGTCTTCTGCTTTCATGGCTGCCTTCTATATAATAATTTCACCTTCAAATACACTGATCGCGGGACCGGTCATCAACACCGGTTCATTTTCACCCGACCAACTGATGCTAAGGGTGCCGCCGCGCGTGGCGACATGCACTGTTGAATCCAACAAGCCGCGCCGGATGCCGGCAACAACAGCAGCACAAGCTCCGGTGCCGCAGGACAAGGTTTCACCGGCCCCGCGTTCAAACACACGCAGCTTGATATGGCTGCGGTCCAAAATTTGCATAAAGCCTACATTTACCTTCTTGGGGAAACGCGCATGACGCTCGATTAACGGGCCGTGAATATTAACCGGGGCCGTTTCAACATCGCTGACAACTTGTACTGCGTGGGGGTTGCCCATTGATACAACGCTGACCTCAACAATCGATGTATCAATATTGATCGCTTGAATGAATTCATTGCTATCGCTCACAAAAGGTATGCGCGCCGGCTCAAAAATGGGTGCCCCCATATTTACCGTAACGCGCCCGTCTTCAGTCAGACTGGGCGAAATCAAACCGCTCTTGGTCTCGACCACGATCTGACGTTTGGAAGTAAGTTTGTGATCATGCACGTAGCGAACGAAACATCGCGCACCGTTGCCGCACTGTTCAACTTCACCGCCGTCCGCATTGAAAATGCGATATCGAAAATCAACGTCCGGATTTTGGGACTTTTCCACCAGCAATATCTGATCGCACCCCACGCCGAAATGACGATCGGCCAGAAAGCGCAGTTGCTCGGGCGTGAGATGAAGTTGTTGACGAACACCGTCGAGAACGACGAAGTCATTACCGGCACCATGCATTTTGGTAAATTTCAGAAGCATGTTTATAAACCGTAAGGTTGATAGAGCGTGATTATACGTGCTGTGACCGGGCGTTGCACATCTGAGTATCCCGAGCCATACATCGATCCATTACCACGGTCATTCCGGCTTGAACCGCCCGTAACGCAGATTTTTCGTGAATCACGCCATCTTGCAACCACAGGTTCTTTATTTCCAGAGTGATGCAGCTTTCGACTATGGCGGGAACATGCTCAGGTGTACGAAACACTTCCACAATATCGACAGGAAAAGGAATGCTTTCCAAATCGGCGTAAGCCTGCTCGCCCAGCACGGTATCAATCTGCGGATGTACCGGTACAATTCGATATCCAGTTTGTTGCAAAAAATGCCCGACACGAAATGAAGGCCGAGCGGAATTGGGTGACAAACCGACTATCGCAATTGTGTGAACCTCACGCAATAGCTGGCAGATACTGGAAACGACGGGGTTAATGTAAGTCATAGTGCATACGATAGCATTTTTCGCCAATTCAGGGGTTGGAGGAGGCGGCCCAAACAAAAAAACGTTATACTGCGCGGCCTAAAGTGCCCGTAGAGCTCATTTGGATAGAGTATCGGTTTCCGAAGCTCGGGCGCAGTGCTGTAAAATGACCATAAGTTCACTTTGTAGTTTCTGTGACTTTTTCAGATACGCGCTCGTAGCTCATTTGGATAGAGTATCGGTTTCCGAAGCTTAAGGTCATTCGGGCAGTTTGAGGTAAAATGACCGTAAGTTCACTTTGCATTTTCTGTGACTTTTTCAAGTACGCGCTCGTAGCTCATTAGGATAGAGTGCTGGTTTCCGAAGCCGAGGGTGGTGGGTTCGAATCCCGCCGGGCGCACCACATAAGGCTTTCAGGCCATCCAGGTTTTTCACAGAGCAAATTTCCAGCTCAAATATTTTAGTTGACCAGCGTGATTTTCGCATCACATACTTGTTTGTGACCAACACTCAAGGAAATTAAAGTAATTCTTCTGTGCCCATTCCGTGCCCAAAATGTGCCCAGCCTGTGCCCACTAAAACTTCATCGATAACGCCCAATCAATCATTTTGAGTGTTGGTCACCGTGCCAACCTGATAAATCAACTTAGCTCTCAATTGGCGGGACAAATTCAAATATATCGCCAACTGCACAGCCAAACAATGAGCAAAGTCGTTCTATTGTTTCCATATCTATTCGCGTAGCAGTTTCGTTATAGAGCAACGTGACAGTATTGCGATGCAAACCAGTTTCTCTGGCTACATCAACAATTTTCATCTTTCGTTCCCCCATCATGCGTGACAGGTGGCATCGTATCATTTCATTCTCCAGAAACTAATTACATCCAGAATGCAAAATTTATCTTGCAAACGTCACAAAGTTGTGTAAAATGTCATTCAGGATAACATTACGGCATTGATTAAGGCGTTTTGCATTCCTAAACAATTTTAATCCATGGAGATATATTATGTCACTAACATATTTAACAACTGATGAGCTTTCTGGGGTAATCAAATACGACAGCCGTACTATCCGTGAACGTCTTAAAGATAGTGTACTGATAGAGGGGGTGCACTACATCCGTCCTTTCGGGGGACGCAAAATTCTCTATATCTGGGAACACATTGAAAGGGACATGAGTGAATCTGTGGGTTCATTAGGCATCCCTATGGCAAATGGAGGTGTTTGCCATGGGTAGCATCAGAAAACGTGAAGACACAGGATTGTTATTTATCGACTTTCGATACAGAAACATTCGTTGCCGAGAACAAACAGCTCTTACCGATACAGATGTAAATCGCAGGAAAGTGCAAAAGGTTCTTGACCGAATCGAAGCAGAAATTGCATCAGGAACATTTGACTATCGTCGATTTTTCCCTGGAAGCAAGAACGCAGAAAAGTTCGACGAAGCGGCACCGCAGTTAGCTGCCAGCCAAACCACTCAAACTGTGGCTGGAGCGATAGCGCAGGGACTTGGCCAAGTGAATGCTGGTGTCGCTGGTACGCCATTGTTTCGGGATTTTGCAGAAACGTGGTACGCAGAGAAAGAAGTCGAGTGGAGACGATCTCACAAGATAAACATCCGTGCCGATTTGGATGGGCGAATTATTCCACGGTGGGGTGATTGGGAGGTCGGCCGAATCACAAAACCGGACATACTTGGCTACCGTGCTGAGCTCGCCAAAGTACAGGCACGGGGCAAAACAACAATGCTGTCCAATCGTCGCATCAACAGAATAATTAATCAATTGAGGCAAGTTATCAATGAAGCCGCCGACCGGTATGATTTTCGCACACCGTTCCAGAATATGAAACAACTTAAGGTGAAGCGTACAGATGTCGATCCGTTCACACTGGATGAAGTGAAGATGATTCTTGCAGCCATCCGCCCAGACTTTCGCAGCTACTACACCCTCAGATTTTTTACCGGCATGCGTACTGGTGAGGCCGATGGGCTTAAGTGGAAATATGTGGACTTTGAACGACGGCTGATTCTAGTGCGAGAAACAATCGTGCTGGGTGAAGATGAATATACCAAAAACGACAGTTCACAACGCGATATACAAATGTCGCAAGTAGTCTATGACGCACTCAAAGCGCAAGAGAAGGTATCGCTTGGCAAATGCGAATATGTTTTTTGCTCGCGAAACTTGAAACCGCTCGATAACAAAAACGTAACGAATCGTGTGTGGTTTCCGATACTGCGTCATCTGAACTTGACGAAACGTCGAGCCTATCAAACCCGTCATACCGCCGCTACCCTGTGGCTGGGTGCAGGCGAAAATCCCGAATGGATTGCCCGGCAAATGGGCCACACCACAACAGAAATGCTTTTCCGGGTGTAGCCTGCAGCATTTTCTCTGTGCCTTGGGACAGCAGAGTGACCGATTTTTTCTGCAAAGGCGAGCCTAATGCGCTAACGACTGCTTCCACGCCACTTATCGCTGCTACCATTGCCTCAGTGTTCAGTACATCGCCTTGTATCACATCCAGACGGGGTAATAGTTCGGATGGCAAACGCGAAGGCTTGCGCACCAAAACTCGTACTTTCATGCCAGCCGCCAGTGCCTGTTTGCAAATTTCGATGCCGGTCGGGCCGGTTGCGCCCACTACCAGTATGGGGCGCGATATTGATGTCGTCATTGTGTAATCCTTTATTAGTGAGCGCGGCAAGATATGCTGCATCAGCACGGATGGTAGCCGATGAGGGGACGGATGAATTGAATGGAGCGGCTATTCTGGAGCAGCCCAACGCAGGAATGCCTTTATATATTCGCTATACCGGTTTGCCGGAATTACTTTCGCCCATAACGACTACTACCCCCCAATAAATCCACATGGCACACGTACCGGCCAAAGCAACATGGGGTGACCAGAAAGCTAAAATAGCCAGCACAACATAAAGCGCAATGCCCACTGCCTCGAAAGCGGCCAGCTTTCCAAGCTCCTTACTCATGTTGTCACCACGAGTCAGCAAGTGGGGCGTGGCGCGCAGATTAAGCGTAAGCACCAAAAATGAAGAAGAGATTAGAGCGGTGTACCCCGCATAAAAGGCAACAGCAACGGCTTCTGCGTTACTGCCTATGAATTGGCCAACCGTCCGCGTAGGAAAAGGAAATAATGCAATCAACAATAACATTAACCCGTTGAGATAGATGATACGCACGTTGGCCGAGCGCACCTCCCGGAAGGTCATGTGATGCCCCATCCAGATCAGCAGCACAACTGCAAAAGAGTTAAAGTAAGTCAGGTATGCGGGCCAAAGCTCAAGGATGTCCTTCCACAAGGAGATATTTGTTGCATCCGCACTGGGCTTGATTTGGATATCGAGTGCAAGAAGCGTGATTGCGACACCAAATATTCCATCACTAAAAGCTTCCAATCGTCCTGTTTCTTTATCCATTTACTCTCCAGTAAAAAACCTTGTGTTTGTTTAAATATGCGAATCTCGGCAACTGTTAAGTTGCTAAGGTTAGTATTCAGTGCGCAGCGTTATAAATCAGTCGTAAGTTAACTGGCTGACGGATGAATGAATTGAATAGAACGGCTATTCTGGAGCAACCCGCCCGCGGGGATGCCGAAAGTGCGTTTGAACAAGCGGCAAAAATGCGCCTGATCGGCGAACCCGGCACGCAAAGCCGCCCCGGTCAGATTCGCTCCGTCACGAACCGCATACACAATGGCGGACTTAATGCGCTTCCACACCAGAAATTGCGAGAACGACACACCGGCCTCCTGCACGAACAAGTGCCGGGTACGCTCGGGAGAAAGATGAATTTGCGCCGCCACATCAGCCAATTCGATCTTCTCATGCAAATGTTGTTCCACCCAATCAATTGCTTGCTCGATACGTCTGTCGCGGGTGTTCGCCTGTTGTATATCAGCCGTCAACAATGCCAGCGCCTCCTCAGCCAACTCCAGCGCTCGCGCATTCTGCCACGCCCGTATTTCATCCATCCCCGGTGAGAGTGGTTTTGCTTCCAGCCACGTCTCGGTTAGATCGAGAATCGACTGCCCATCCAGCATCTGCTTTAATTGCCAACCAGTGCTGCTCTCCGCATCGATGAATATGATCAGATTACTACCGCCCAGCCCATTACAGGCATGAGCCACATTTTGGTTGATGATGAGTGCGCGTCGGTCGGCATACAGCGTCCCACCAGCATTGCTGCTAAATGGCGCAGAAAGCCCCAGCAGAATCTGAAAACAATGGTGCCGGTGTACCGCCACCTGTGCATTGTGCGCCACGAAAGAGATGATGTTCTTTTCTTGATAGTAGGAAGGCATCGGAATGTGAGTTGTTAGGAAATGTAAATTGCCGGCTCAAAATTTCACTAGCTGCTGTTTGTCCATTTTAGCGAATGCATTACCAACATGAACAGATAATATTGCAAGATAGCGAAGTGGATTGGCACTGCAAATGGCATTGAGACGAAGCGCATCGTATCAAACTGGGTTACCGGAATATAGTCACTCCGTCCTCTTTCAGTGATACTACTCACAGCTGACAGGTATCTGCCAGTGAAGGCAGGACATGCACCTGCAGATTACGAATAGTTGCCGCTAACATTCGATGTTTTCCGCTTTAGTTTCGAATCAGCAGGTGCGCTTGGGTTAGTTAACGAATACTCAGGGCTCGCCGTCCAACCGGCTCTCTATATTGGCTTCGCAGAACTCATGCATGCATGTCCATTTATGTAATTTACCACTTATGGAGGCGATTATGAACTCCCAATCTATCCCTTCTTTCACCGCCTTTGTTGGCCTCGACTGGGCCGACAGGAAGCACGACTTTTGTTTGCAAGCAGCCGGTTCAGATCAGCGAGAGTTTGGAACTATGGATCACACACCGGAAGTGATCGCAAAATGGGCTTACTCATTGCGTGATCGATTTGGCGGTGGCCCGATTGCAGTTTGTCTTGAACTTGCCAAAGGCCCCATCGTTTCTGCGTTGCAGCGTTATGATTTCATCGTGCTCTTTCCTGTACATCCCTCAACACTTGCCAAATACCGTGAAGCCTTTGTTCCCAGCGGTGCCAAGGACGACCCGACCGATGCTGAAATAGCATTGGATATATTGCTCCGACACCCAGATAAGCTTCATCCCATCAAACTACAAAGTGTTGCCATGAGGACATTGGGCTCATTAGTCGAAGAGCGCCGTTACTTGGTCAACAGGGTGACCAGTATTACAAACCTCATGACCAGTACGCTCAAGGAATACTACCCTCAAGTGCTGGACTGGTTCGAACATAGAGACACGCTGATTTTCTGTGACTTCTTGGATCGTTGGCCGACGCTTAAACACGTCAAGCGAGCAAGGAATGCAACACTGAAATCTTTCTTCCGCCTGCATAATGCAAACAGGGCATACCTTGTTGAGGAACGTATCCAGGGTATCCGTGCGGCAACATCACTGACCGAGGATCAAGCCGTCATCCATCCGAAGCAATTACTCGTTCAAGCATTGGTCGAGCAGTTGCGTGTCCTCCTAAAGGCAATTGATCGCTTTGATGCCGAGATAGATGCCGTCACCAAAAGCTTGCCTGATTATGATCTGTTCGCTGCCTTGCCAGGCGCAGGTCATATTCTGGCACCAAGACTGCTGGTCGCTTTTGGCGAGGATCGAGAACGCTATGCTAGTGCCGTAGAAATTCAGCGCTATTCCGGGGTTGCTCCGGTGGTTGAGCGTAGCGGCAAAAAATGCTGGGTGCATTGGCGATTCGCCTGTCCAACCTTCCTGCGTCAGACCTTTGTTGAGTGGGCGGGGGCGAGCATACAGAGATCATATTGGGCTGGGATCTATTATCAGCAGCAACGCAAAAAGGGTTGCACTCACAGAGTAGCAGTACGGGCTCTGGCATTTAAATGGATACGAATACATTATCGTTGCTGGCAAACCCGGACTCCGTATGACGAATCCGTTTATTTGAATTCACTCAAACATAGAGGATCGACTCTGCTGGCCAATGTCTCAGAATCTGCAATTATGACTTGACCGAGTGACTCAGGGCGTGAAGCGGCCACTGGTGAGTGCCCGTTTTTGGCCGTTATGTATAGCTATTCATAACGGCCATTATGCATAGTACCCAATTATGGATAGCCTCGTGATTTTTACATGCTAACCGCCCGTAAATGCAGCGGCAAGCATGTTTTCCACTATACATAATTACAGCGATTTCAAGAACTCCATCAAAGAGTCGGGAGCATGATAGCGAGGAATTTTATTTCCTGGTTCCTGCAATCTGGCAAGGGCCCGTTCCTTCATGGCAAGATCAGACTCCACGTAGTGATGAGTCGTCGTCGGGCTTTCATGCCCCAACCACAATGCAACGTCACTGACATGTGCTCCCGACTGCAGTAGATGCATGGCCGTCGAGTGCCTGATCGTATGTGGCGAGATGGTGTGATTGGCTAATCCGGCATCGATCTTAGTGGCAGCCCGCACAGCTAAAGCCAAGCGTTTTGTCACGTTGTCACGCGTCATTGCTTCGCCGTCTCTGTTGGGCAACAACGCTGATGACGAGTTAAATTGAGGATTCAGTTTTAGCCACGCGCGAATCTCCTTTGCAGTTGACCTCCATATAGGGATGGCGCGTTGTTTACGGCCTTTGCCGTGCAAATGCACAAAGGCAATGCCATCGAGAACTACATCGCTCAATCGCACGCCGATGATCTCACTCACCCTCGCTCCGGTGTTGTAAAGCAAGGTCAGTAGCAGGTGATCAACGGTACTCGAATGCAGTGGCAACAGACGCGACTTTCCGAACTTGGCTTGACGTACTGTTATCGATCCTTCTGTCAAATCAACATCGGCGTCCAACAGAGACAATGCTTCGGATACTCGTAGGCCGGCAGAGGCGATTAGCCCAAACAGTGTCTCAAAGGTAAGGGGGCGCAGCCCGCCTTGTGGGCTCATACCGCGTGCGGCAACCATCAGTTCGACGATCTCGGCCTCACGGTAGATATGTGGCGCCACTCGTCCCGGAATCTGTCCAAATACCGTCTCGTCTGGCACTTCTGTCAAAGGTTCGAACTGACGTAGCCAACGTGCGAACGGCCTAAGAATCTTGAGTCGCCGTGCCTTTGTACCTGCCTTGTGAATCTGTGCCTTGTCCTGGCGTGCCCAGTCGGCCATGAGATCAACGGTCAGCGGACCTTGGTGACGCACACTAGCCACGTAGCTGGCGAAACTTGCCAGAGCCAGCCCCATAGTGCGCAGCTCGAAATCCAGACGGCGACGCTCGGCGAGATACTCATTGACTCGCGCCTGCAGAAGGTTGGGCGCGCTCATTTTGCGCTCCCTGGCCAAGGAAGCGCAACCGCGCCCAGTCGTGAGGTATCAAGTTTGGCATAGATGAGAGAAGTGTTCAGCGAACGATGGCGGAGAACATCAGCCACTTCTTTGAGCGAACTGCCATGATACAGCAGTCGACATGCCAGGGAATGGCGTAGTGCGTGGGAACGCCCGTGCGTTAAGCCAATTCGTCGATATGCATCGCGGATAACGCGCCTGACCCCATCGGCACCGATGGGAGTATCACGAGGTGCCAGACAACGAACGAAGACTGCCGAGTTCGTGGTCTTGGGGCGTTCGTGCTGCACATACTCAGCAAGCGCCTGTCCGGTAAGCTCTGGTAGCGGCAGGATATCTTGGCACAGTGATTTGGTGTGTTTGAGCGTTACAGTTCCGGCACGCCAGTCGATATCAGCCAATTGAAGATTGGCTATTTCGCTGCTACGCAAACCCATATCCAGTGCGCAGCGCACGATGGCATAGCCGCGTCGCGGGGATGGCAGTGAGGAGGTGAACGAAGCGAGCAAACGTTCAACATCCTTGGGATTGAGGGCACGTGGCAGTGAGGCGAGTCCCCAGTGCGCTGGCGATGCAATCACGCCCAGCAAGCCATCCACTTGGTCACCGCAAGTAGTACGGTAACGCAAGTAGGTGCGCAACGCCGATGTCAGAGCGGATGCATTGGATGCTGTGCCGCGCAGTTGGAGTTGCGAGGAAATGAAGTGGCGTACGTCATCTGGATGCAGTTCGCCAAGCACAATAGGGCAGTTCGCAAACTTGTACAGCAACAGTCGCTCAACGATGCGAAGTCGAGCGCTCCGTGTTCCTGCACTCAAGCCTCTTGCCTTGTGCATATATTCGTCGTAGCGATGAAGTTCGTCAGCTATATGGCCAGTTGGCGATGTCAGTTCAGCAATCACACCCTGTTCGCGCAGCACATCTAAGAGGTGATGCAGTGCGGCTCTAATATCGCGCAGATTTTGCAGCGCTGGCGGGGGACAATCGCAATGTGCCAAATGATGATTCAGAAACTGATCGACACCGTGCTCATCGAGCAATTGCAATGGCAAGCAAGTCTGGGTCATCCAACGCGCAAAATGAGCGATGCCAGCAAAATAATTCTTGGTTGTATTGACCGCATATCGACCATCCTCAAGGTGAGCGGCAAACGCATTCACGTGCGGCGCGAGTGCGCTATTGTTTAACCAAGCTTGGGACGTGGGGTGAAGTATGGTTACAGTGTTCATGACGATCTCCGTTATTAGGGGATCGCCAGTTCAATTGAACGCTAAAATTATGTCTACTATTTTGGTTTTAAGTCTGCAAAAAAACTAGTGTCTATAAGGCCTGCCAGCTCAGCATGTATAAATACTATTCAGGTTCATCTGACATTTGCGTGGGTAAAAGTTAAGCTATCGTCTCTGAGTTTGTTGGGAGACGAGCGATGGAAAGCAATGAACTGTACCGGCACTTGCTGGGTATAACCGAACCATGGACAGTAGATCGTGTTGAGCTGGATATGGCACAAGGTCGGGTTGATGTGTATGTTGGTCATACAAAGGGAGAGCGATTTGTCTGCCCTGAATGCGGACAGGAACATGCTGTTTATGACCATTCTGCTGAACGGGTTTGGCGACACTTGGATAGCTGCCAGTTTCTGACTTACTTGCATGCCAGTCCGCCGCGCATTTCGTGTTCTGAGCATGGGGTTCGGCAAGCGCGCTTGCCATGGGCGGATGAAGGGAGTCGATTTACGCACTTGTTCGAAGCGCTGGCGGTGAATGTCCTGTTGGCGGCCAATATTGAACGTGCCGCAGGACTGCTGCGCATCAGCTGGGATCAGGCGTGGCATTTGATGGAGCGCGCTGTGTTGCGCGGACGAGCAGCCAAGGGAGACGCGTTGCCCAAGCAGATCGGCGTGGATGAAAAGGCCATCGCCAAGGGGCATCAGTACATGACCCTGGTCTGCGATTTGGAGAAGGCGACGGTGGAATATGTTGGGGAAGGTCGTAAAGAAGGCAGTTTGGCAGCCTACTTCGAAGCCTTTGGAAAGGAACGTTGTGCCGGCATCGAGGCGATCAGCCTCGATATGTGGCCCGCTTTCATTAACGCCTGCCGAGAAAACGTTTCGGGTGCTGATGACAAGATGGTGTTTGACCGTTTCCACATCATGCGCCATGTCGTTGAGGCGGTAGACCGTGTCAGAAAACAGGAACATAGGTTGCTGATGGATGAAGGGAACAGCACGTTGGTTAACAGCAAATATTTGTGGCTGACTAATTCGCAGAATATGACAGACAAAGCGAAAGCACGATTCAAGGAACTGCAAAGCTGTGAACTTAAGACCAGTCGTGCTTGGGCGCTCAAGGAAGTGTTGCGGGAGTTGTGGAACTACTCGTCTGCGGCTTGGGCGCTGAAATTCTGGAAGCGATGGTTTTACTGGGCGACACACAGCCGCTTGCAGCCCATGATTGATGCGGCGAAATTGATAGCGCGGCACTTGCCGAATGTGTTGACCTATTTCAAACATCGCATCACCAATGCTGTAGCGGAGGGATTGAACTCTAAAATTGCAACTGTACAAAAACGTGCCTGTGGATTCAGGAACCAGGACCATTTCAAGATCGCAATCTATTTCCATTGCGGTGGACTTGATCTATATCCGGCTCATGTTACCCATGGGAAAGTCTGATGAACCACTATCCATAATTGGGTACTATGCATAATGGCCGACACTTGACTGATTGCCATCACTAACATCTATGGCTCTTATGTGCAGAGGAGCAGCCAGTCAATTTCTCTCATAGTAACCTTTAGCAGGATTTGCGCACGGTCATTGAGCATGACGGGCATTTTAACACTGCTCGGTCAATAGGCAGTGCTGTTTGCCTTGTGTTCATCCGTATCGATTACAGACTTGTTGCAGCAGTGCTGCATTAAAATGGAACGATCATTCCATTTCGCTGTCAGACCTCGACCACAAGGCACAAGCCGAACCCGGCGAGTTGCCGCTCCTCCCTGTTGACGCTGTTCGGGCTACGTTCCCCCCATTCTGTCTCTGCACGGTTGATGTGCCTCAAATTCAGAATGGGATTACCCCGTGGATGCCCCTGTCAAATCTGTCGCACCCCGTACCCAGTGCTACCAGCGCCGCCGTCCCGAACAGACGCTGTGGTATCGCACTGTTCAGACGCACTTCGAAACCTGGCTGGCACTCTCAAGCGGGGAATACAATGAATCGCCGCCTGCTCATGTGGAGAATGCCTTTCGTCGCTATCTCGAATGCGGAATTTTGGCGCACGGTTTCGCCAGAGCTCATTGTGACGAGTGCGGACACGACTTCCTGATCGCCTTCTCCTGCAAAGGTCGTGGCGTATGCCCTTCGTGCAACACACGGCGCATGGTCGAAACAGCCGCGCATCTGGCCGATCACGTGTTTCCCCGGTTGCCGGTACGTCAATGGGTACTCTCGGTGCCCAAGCGGCTGCGCTATTACTTGCAACGTGATGTAGCCTTGCAAGGTGCTGTCTTGCGCATCTTTCTGCGCGAGGTGGAACGGTGCTTGCGCGAACACAGCCCGGGTTGCAATGCCCAAGCCCGAATAGGCGCGGTTGCCTTCATCCACCGCTTCGGCTCGTCCCTTAACGAGCACGTCCACTTTCACTGCTGTATCGTTGACGGGGTATTTGAGCCAGCCGCCAATGCTGGCGATGGGGCGGGGGTGGATTTTCATGCGGCGACATGGATTGATGAGTCCGCCATTTCCAAAGTACAAGCAGAGGTTCGTCGGCGGATACTGCGCACTTTCGTCCGTCGCGGCCTGTTTGACAAGGGCGATGCTGAGGTGATGGGCAGTTGGGTACATGGCGGCGGGTTTTCAGTGGATGCCTCGGTATGCATTAACCAGAAAGACCGGGCAGGATTGGAGCGTCTGCTGCGTTACTGCGCACGCCCACCCTTCGCGCTGGAACATCTGCAACAACTGGATGCCGAACATCTGGTCTACCACAGTCCCAAGCCCGGCCTTGATGGTTCAAGCGATCTGGTGCTGACACCGCTGGAACTGATCGGTAAAATCGCAGCATTAGTGCCGCCACCCCGTTCGCATCGGCATCGCTATTACGGTGTGCTGGCACCCAACTCGCCCCTGCGCGCGGCAGTCATCGCAATGGCTCCGGTGGCGGTGATTGCACCGTCTTTGCCGCTTGCGGATGCCGCCGGAGCAGAGGAAAAACCTCGCCGTGCGTCGCACTATCTGTGGGCCATGCTGCTGGCGCGCATTTATGAAGCATTCCCCTTAACCTGTCCGATCTGCCAAGCCCAGATGCGAATTATCGCCTTCATCAACGAGGCGAGTGACGTGAGGAAGATTCTGGAGCATATCGGCGAATCAAGCCAGCCACCGAGAATCGCTCCTGCACGCGGGCCACCGCTGTGGGAATTGGCAGCGAATTTTGCGCAGGCAGGTAGTGATCACGAATGGGTGATAGTCGAGCCGGAACCGGAAATCGAATTTGATCAGAGTGTCGCTTGGTGAAAAGAAGTTTTCAGCATGCTTTGGGAAGGGCTGTGCATCGGGTTCAGCGTGGGGCGGGTTTTGGGGAAATTACTACGATTTTGGGGAAGAGGAAGACGAAGCGAAGGCTTTTTCAGGGATGCGAAGATGAGAATGGGATTGGCTTGGGGTGGGGATGCCGAAAATGGCCGGAAATAAATTGACTTGTGCAGTTGAATTTCCTATCCTTTACGCCGACAAGTTGTTCGGCGTATTTCAACGCCTGCACGCTGTTAACGAATTTGAAGGCACCGGTATCGGACTCGCCATTGTTAAGCGCATCATTACTCGCCATGGTGGTCGAGTATGGGCAGAGGGCAAAGTGAATGAGGGTGCGACGATATATTTCGCTCTACCAATAAAGGAGATTGGCACCTAGGATACGTTGAATGAAATTGATATCCTAAGCAATGACCGTTAGCGGGCAGAGAATTCACAGTTTTCAAAGGTAGAAACCGGTTACTGTCGTAGGCGTTTCGAATTTAACTTTCGTTTAAGTTGTCTGACAAATTGCCGATAGAACCAGAGGCCGCATAAAAAATGCAGGCCAAAGTAATAGTGAATTAGGAGGGTGTAAGCAATGTGGAAAAATATAAAAATCGGCACCAAGATAATCACCGGCTTTTGTCTGGTGTTTACCCTGTTAGGGAGTGCTATATATATTGAACATGTAGGCATCATCAAGATGACCGATCGTTCTGCCAAGTCTGCCAATATGCAGATGATAGTCATCAGTATTCTGGAAGCTCGCCGCCACGAGAAGAATCTCATTATTCGCGGAGATGTCGTCTATCGGGATAACACACTGAAAGCCATTGCAGAAATCAAAAAGCTTGCGCAAAATGCCAAAGAGCAATTTCAAGAGACTGAGAACAAGAAATTGATGGATGATGTGATGGCAGCCACGGCAGATTACGAGGTTGAGTTTCGTCGTTTGGCAGAAATGCTTCAGTCTGGCAGTGCGCAAAAATCGGTGCTTGACGAAGTAGACAAGAAAATGGTGGCAGCAGCACGCAAAGTCCAAGAGGCCTGTGAAACAGCGATGAAAGATCAACAAATGGAGATGGCGGAAGCAGTCAATTCAGCCCAAACAAATTCAATAGTTTTTTCATTAGTCGCAATATTGGTCAGTGGTTTGGCCGCTTTCTTCATTACACGCAGTATTGTGTTACCTATTCAAAATGTTGTGGAAAAAACGCGCCATGTCGCCGAAGGGAACTTAGACATCAGTCATTTGGAAAGTGGCAAGAGCGAAATGGGTCAACTGGGGCACTCATTTAATGGAATGATTACCAATGTGAGTTCTTCGGTTAAAGATGTTGCCGCAACCGCCGCAAAAGTCTCAGTCTCAGCCTACCGTATCCACTTGGTAGCTGATCATATCAGCGACAAAACTGCCGAAGTAGCCATTCAGGCAAATAGTGTTGCTAAAACTAGCAAAGATATATCGATTACATCAGGAAGCATTGCTCAAAATTGCCAACTGGCCGCCGATGGTGCCAGACTGGCATCGCAGTCCGCGCACGACGGCTCTTCAATTGTCGACGGCACAATCAAAGTCATGCGCCAAATAGCGGATACGGTACAAAAGTCGTCTCAAACAGTCACAACTTTGGGGAACCGTAGTAACCAGATTGGCACTATTATTAGCACCATCAAGGAAATCGCTGATCAAACCAATTTGCTTGCATTAAATGCGGCTATCGAAGCGGCGCGAGCTGGTGAGCATGGTAGAGGTTTTGCCGTCGTTGCCGATGAGGTACGGGCCTTGTCTGAACGAACATCCATCGCGACCCGCGAAATTGATGAGATGATCAAAAGCATTCAGAGTGAGACCAAAGAAGCTGTTGCTGAAATGGAACGTGGTATGCGCCAAGTTGATGCCGGTACGGCGGAGGCAGCCAATTCGGGCGAGGCGCTTAAGAATATTTTGGATCAAGTCAGTGCCGTTGCAGTACAGGTCACTCAAATTGCTGCCGCAGTAGAAGGTCAGGAAGTGGCAACCAGCGAAATTTCAAAAAGTATTGATGCTATCTCTGCTGCCATTCAAATTACAGCAAAGGATGCTCATGATTCAGCTCAGGGAGCTGGTGAAATGAACGCCATTGCCGAGGAGTTGATGGGTGGTATCGGAAAGTTTAAAGTCGCGGAAGACGTTTCATTGTCCATCAGCAAAGCTAAAAGTGCGCATATGATATTTGTGGGCAAGATCAAGGCACATTTGGAAGGATCTACTAACATCGATCCAAATGCTTTGCCAACTCACAAGACTTGCGCCTTTGGCAAATGGTATCAGGGTAAGGGACATGAAGCTTGTGGGCACAACAGCGTATTTGCCTCGATAGATGTTCCGCACGCTAACGTGCATGAACTGGGTAAGCAGGCTGTCATGGCTTACAATGCTGGCGAAAAAGACAAGGCTCGTACTTTATGTCAAGAAATGGAGAATAACTCAATGCAGCTTGTTGAGATGCTCAACAAATTGAATAGTTGAGGTTCCTTTTGCGTTTACCTCAAGAAATTATCCAAGTGGTAGCTTTGCATCATTCAACTTCTTTAGATACTGAGCCATTCACACAAATCAACTCTTTGGTCAGATTGGCCGTTATTGCAGAACATCTGTTACCCGATTTTGGGATCGCGGAGCACACCAATACGCTTGTTGAGAAAAATGAATGGGTAGAATTATTCATTGACGCTGCTCACGTAGACAATCTAACTGCCATGGTCAACGAACTCGCGATGCAAGTTACGCAACTACCTGAGGCACTTAAATACCCGCAATCCGATACGACGACAGAAACAAGAACCGTTAATCCATCGGCTGATAATAATTCTTTTGGGAGATCAATACGGCACCTGTACAAAAGAATTGTGTCGTTCTTACGTTGACAACCCAATTGTCGAGCCACAATACTGCCGTTGCCGAATGCCCCTAGGCTGGATGGTGGTTGCCGATCATGAAGGGCTGCTTTCTTGCTGCCAATTTTGCATCTCGACCTGCCGCTGATGGCACGAAGCGGTTGTAGCAAACTTAAAACTCGATGGAAGAAAGCGGCCCTTCGTCTATGCCCGATCCTGGCCGAACTTGCCCATTCGGCATTCTACTCGCCGCATGTCTCATGTCGAGCGAGCAACGGCCATACATTTTAACTTTCATCTATCGGCACTAGCTGACCCAAACCGGACATGATGGCTTCCCGTAATAGGGCGTTAAAAGAGAAACGAAGGCACCGTTATTTTGTTCAGTCACGCCAGCCCAATGATCTTTAACAGGAAGTGGATCGGTAATCGTATGGCGTTTTGTCAGATGGAATGATGTTCAAACGGAATCTAGTGCACGTACTTGAATCAATAGTAGTTGTCTGCTTTGGCTGGTATATCTGTCAGATTCTAATGCCAGTCAAGGCTTTGATAGAGTTCGATTTCGGTTGTCATAGCCCATTTCTCCTTCTTTAGAATCGTGTCGACTTTAGCGATCTCACTTCGACTCTGCTGAATAGCGCTCCAGCTCAATTGAATAATTTTGGCGTTCAATTGTTCTTCCACATTAGCTTTCACTGCCTTGGGCTTGCGATAGTTGGCAAACTTGTCTGGGAATTTATGGTTATGCATTTCGTTCCAGTAAAGTGGCTCTAACAAGGTTGTTTTCGTGTTTCAACATTCTCTGGCTGCATATCGGGCTCTACTGACATAGTCAAAGCTAAGCTCTGGGCGTGGTCAGTTTTCCTGATGCCGCGAGTTATATATATAGAACTGGATCAACTAATTGCATGAGCAAACAATCAATCATTACGGAAGTGTCGTAGAGGCAAAAATCCATGCTGCTTTGAAACTGTATCCGTTCCGACGGTAATAACAGTAGTTTCCAATGAAGCGAAAAAAATCAGCCAATTTGCGTGACATGATTGCTCCCTTTTGATTTAGTTTCTTTCTGAAATGACGAAACAACGCCACTGTTGTACTTTCATACTAATCGTGTGGCATCTCATCTATATGAGCCTCGGCCATCAGCCAGTCTTGCGTAGGATCGCCGCCATCGAAACCACGACCTAATGCGCGGTAAGGCGGGACTTCTATACAAAGGACGTTGAGGAATTGTTGTGTAGCGGCAAGGTCGACCGCAATCATATCTAGCTAGCAGCAAATGATCACTGTTGGCTGCATTGCAGCCGCTCATATAATTTTTGGTTCAGTCCGCTATGTCCAAGAAAAGCGCGGTCGGAAGACACAGCCCGGACTACCGCTTCGGGTTACCTGCTGCCGAAAGCGGTTTGTTATATGAGTGACCGGTGAGCAAGTAACGGCCAGTCATTTTAACTTTCATCCTTCGGCAACAACCAAGCTTCAAATTGTTCTATAGGAACAGGCTTGCCAAACAGGTATCCCTGAAAGTGAATGCACCCCTTATTCATGAGGAGTTGCCGTTGTTCTTCCGTCTCCACCCCTTCGGCTATTACGTCCAGGTTCAAACTGTGCGCCATTACAATAATGGTGCGTACAATTGCCCTGTCGCTGTTATCGGAAACAAGGTCGCGCACGAACGACTGGTCTATTTTTAGCTGGTCAAGGGGCAGTCGCTTCAGGTATTGCAGGGAAGAGTACCCGGTGCCGAAGTCATCCAATGAAATCAGAACGCCTATTTCGCTCAATGCATTCATGGTGGCGATGGAGTTCTCGATATTTTCCAGCAACATGCTTTCGGTGAGTTCCAGCTTTAGTAAAGTTGGGTTTGTGTCGTATTGTTTTACAGCAGCTTGAACCATATCAACGAAATCAGCCTGATGGAGTTGTTTGGGACTCACGTTGATTGACAGAACCAAACCTCGTGTGATCTCGTTTTGCTGCCATTTTTTGAGTTGTTCACAAGCTGTCTCCAACACCCATTTTCCTATAGGCAATATCAACCCGGTTTCTTCAGCCAAGGGAATAAAATCATTGGGTGGAATCAAGCCGCGCTCATGATGTATCCAGCGGATCAGTGCTTCGGCTCCCAATGGCTGACCAGAGTTGTCCACCTGAATCTGGTAATACAAATGCAGTTGCTTCTTCTGAAGTGCGTTGTGCAATTCCGATTCGAGTTCCATGCGGGCATTGATGGATTCCTGCATGTGCGGATCAAAGAAACGCAAAGCGTTACGGCCCACCTTCTTGGCCGCATACATCGCGATGTCCGCCTGTTTCATCAATTCATCGATGTTACGCTGGTTACCATTGAATAAAGTGACGCCAATGCTTGGCGTGCTGTAGTGTACATGCGTTTGCAACCGGTAAACCTGATTGAGGGCGGCAAGAATTTTATTACCGACTGTTCTTGCTTGCTCCGCAGCATCCAGTTCATCCAGACTCAAATGATCAAGAATAACGACGAACTCATCACCTCCGAGACGTGCAACAGTATCTCCCACACGCACAGCCAGCGTAAGACGCTGTGCGACTTGCTTGAGCAATATGTCGCCCATGTCATGCCCCAAGGTATCATTGAGCGCCTTGAAATTATCCAGGTCGATCAACAGTATTGCACCGAAGCCTCCGTTACGTTGGCCAGCAGTCATGGCCTGTTTCAGACGGTCAATCATGAGAGTGCGGTTAGCCAGCCCGGTAAGCTGGTCAAAGAAAGCCAACTCACTAATTCTTTCCTCTGCCAGCTTGCGGCTGGTAATGTCGGTATAGATACCGAGTACACCAATAATCTGATTATCCTCGTTCCGTAATGGCACCTTTGAAGTGCTCAGCCAGATAGTTCGTCCCTCCGGGCTGGTCTGCCTCTCTTCGAAATCCAGCTTCGGCATGCCGGACTCCATCACGATTTTGTCATCGGCCCGGTAGAGTTCAGCCTGCTCGTGCCAGCTCATATCGTAATCAGTTTTGCCGTCCATATCTTCAAAACTGGACAGACCGGCATCGTGTGCAAACTGGCTGTTACAGCCGAGGTAGCGAGAATCCCGATCCTTCCAGAATACGCGAATTGGAGCATGCTGGATAATTGATTCCAGCAGGTCTTTCTGGCTCCGCAGTTGCTCGGCGTTGTGGCGATGCTGATTGAGTAGCGCACCGATCTTGGCTGTCATCGAGTTGACACCAAGCTGAAGATGGCCTAATTCATCATTGACGGTTACAGGAATTCTGGCATCCAGATCACCTTCCTCTACCTCTTTTAAGACCTTCAGAGACATATTTACACGCCGTGTAATAACGCGTTGGGCGATAAGAACGATAACCGCCGAACTAAGCAGGATAAATAATAATGAACCGAGTTGACCCCACAGGGCGATTGAACGTTTCATCGCATTGAGTTCGTCAGTGCTGATCGTAATCACCACGGAGTACATAGGTGAACCGCCTTGGGTTCCGCGAATATGCATAACGGACGTGAGTGTATTATTACTATGAATAATATTTTCATCGGGAGCCGAATCGGAAATCCACCGACTATCGAAACCGGGAATAGTATTTGCCAGAAAGCCCAGGTATGAAGGATCGGTGGAGACGATGACCCGTCCATTACCGCCAATGACTAGGCCATCAATATAAGAGGCTCCTATCAAATCGCTCATGATTGTTGGCCGCGAAATGGAGCTGATTGCCAACTCGTCATTGGCAATCATTTGTCCCACAAGGTGCAGGCGAGCGTAGATGCGCTGTTCAATGGCAGAACTGAATCGATTAATGTAAAACCATCCGAACACACTGAACGCGACAACCTCCACGCATATAACAAGCAGCGCAACTCTTGAAATGAGGCCTAATCGGAACACTTTCATGGCGCGTAATGTGGCGTGTCGGCAAAAGACTCCAGTCGAGTCGACTTCTCTCTCTTGTACCGAACCTGCTCAGGGGGGATATGGGCCAGAATTTCTTGACTCAACTCGGGATGGTCAACTCGTGGATGCCAAGTGGCGATGTAGATGGTTTGCTGAAGGTGGTGGCTAGTTGGATCCATATAGGCTGCATAATGCTGCATGCGTTCTCTGGCAGTCCACTTGAGGTTTTCGAGCTTTTTTATAACAGCATGATTGTCAGTGGTGCCAGCCTTCTGAATCGCGGTGAGCAACGCTTTGGTCGCAAAATAGGCTGCATGGGTCACATCGCTTGGATAATCAACTCTGGTATGTCCGAAGAGTTTTCTGTAGCGGGCCACGAATTCGGCTGTTCCGGGAGTATCAAGATTCCAAGACCAAGTAATGCCATACAGCGGCCGTGGCGTTCCCGGCGCGGGATAGAGTTCCTCCCAATCCACTTCACCCACAACCCAGGATTGATTTTCAAGCGTTTTCGGATCAATTTGTGAAAAGAGTTTAATCTGATTGTCACCGGTTACGTTGATGGCAACCACGTCGGCAGGGATGCCGGCAACTTGTTTGAGGGCTCCGGCCGGGTCTGGAAGGGATTCTGGAACAATGATTTCCCCGACTACCGTGCCGCCATACTCAGCAATGTATGTTCGTGAAGCCGAGGCACTACTATGGCCAAATACATCATCTTCCGTTAGCAACACTACTCGTTTGGATTTGTGATTCAACAATGCGTATTTAAGCAAAGCGCGATTAAAGTTAGCGGCACTGGCATCGAAAACAAACTTTGTTCGATGCGCATTTTCAACCGATTCAGACGGTGCTGAAGAATTGGTGTTAATAAAGATGACTCCGTGTTTTTGGCAGACGGCAGACATACTGGCCGCGACCCCGGAGTCTATGGCACCCAACATAAATCCCACTTTATTTCGGGTAATGAGATCCTCGGCCACCTGAGCCGCAAAACTTTTATTCAGCGTCGGATTCATCGACAGGAGAACGACTTGGCGACCAAGCACTCCGCCATTACTGTTGAATTCATCGATTGCCATTTCGGCGCCGCGTAAATCGGATTCGGAATGTAATGCAAAACGTCCAGAGGTCGGAGCAACGTGGGCAATAATGATGGGAGGATTTTCTGCACCGAATGCACTGCTAATAATTGACAGAGAGAATGATTCATTACAATGGTTAAAAACAAAGGCCGCTATCAAGCTGCACAATGCGAAACCAATATCTCGCAGAAATAAATTTTGCATTGAATAAGTTAACTCCCTGAGCAATTATTGCATACCTCAAAGCTCATGGGAACCAACCCGGCCAGATCAATAAGACCGATTTAAGGAACGCACTCTCAACCACTCGCTGTTTGTATACAGCTACAAATCTAACAGCAAAATAGCCTCCCCCAAAGTTGCCGTTGGTGAATGACGCAATTTGGCCGTTATGAATAGCTATGCATAACGGCCATTATGTATAGTACCCAATTATGAATAGTATTCATGCTGCTTGTGCTAACAGTCCTTATGGATACAGGATTTTTGGCAGATTCATTATTTGAAAAGGTCGCATAATTCGAGACGATTATCGAGTTGACTTTGTCACCAAATAAGATTGTCATGGCCTCCTCGCCTCACGTTACCCGTATAGCTACGGGAGTCAGGAAGCAAGATGTTTTGTTATTGTGCTCAAGCCTTGCTTTTAGCATTCTGGAAAACGCTGAAATTATGAATAGCGTAAGATTTGCTGGAGCTTGTATTAGCGAGCATCGGCCAGGTTTTTACCCAGTAGCTATTCATAATTGGGTACTATACATAATGGCCGGTGGCCGTCCGTTAGCCATTGCAAACATGAATGACTCAAGTGTGAAGGTTAGCTGCCATTCATTTTGCTCATGGTGCAATCGTTCACGACAACTTCAAATTTACCTTCGTAGGTTTTCTACCCGGTGCAGCCTTGGGAATGAATCCGCTAATCCGGCAACTCATACTATTCCATTCACATAACGCGTTGACTGACAAATCATCACTTCTTGATTTGCGGCAAGCCCTGTTAACTGAATTCGAGTTTCTTCAATTGAAAGTCCTATGGCCTCGGCAACCTGGGTATCGAGTATTTCGCCATGCAATTTGAGGTACTTAAGAATTTCGTTCATGCTCAACACAAGACCGGCATTTCACCGGTCTTGGCATTAATCACTTTTTGACGCCGTTTACTGCTGCCTTCAGTGTCGCACCGGCTTTGAATGCCGGAACCTTGGAAGCCTTGATTTTCAGCTCAGCGCCAGTCTTAGGATTCCGACCAGTACGAGCTGCACGCTTGCGTACTTCAAACGAACCGAAGCCAACGAGTGAAATAGAATCTCCCTTTTTGAGGGTGGCTGCCACGATGTCAATAATTGCGGCAATACTCCGGTCGGCATCCGCTTTTGTGCTGTCTGTTTTACTTGCCAGCGCTTCAATCAGTTCTTTGCGATTCATTATGTGTATTTCCCTAAATTAAATTATGTTGGAAAAGATTTCCAAATTGGATTGTTAGGGATATTTAGCCTGATGGCAAGGGACATTACAACTTTTAAGGAACTGAGCGAGGGCTTACTGATCGGAATTTGTCCAGTTGAAGCTGCGTACAATTCCTTGCTTGTCGAATCGGATTTGAAGCATTTTGATTTTTGCGCCGGTCAAGTCAGTTAGTTTCCCCGACGCAAAATAATATGTCCATTCGTCAAGTTTCTCGCCACTCGCATCCATATTTACACCTGAACCTGTCGGCGTTCCCAACCACGCGCGAATTTGCAATTGTGTAGATACACCGCGCTCGACATGCGTTTCAAAAACTTTCAAATCAAAGTCATGACCTGCCTGTACGGTGCCACAAGCAGTGAGTATCACAAGCAATAGAGAAACTATTGCTGGGAGAATAAACTTTGAATACATACAGGTGCTTTGACGAATCACGACTTTTCAAATCGAATGCCGACGGCTCCGGTCCAAAACGCTATAACGATCATCGGCAGGGGGAGCGCCGCCAAAATGGATAACACAGGGTGCGTTGGCCACAATAGCACACCCAAGAGTCCGCAAACTGCACCAGTGAAGTAACCTTTCATATGACCTCCTTATCTGACAAATCAGAAACGATTTGCTCTTTCAAATTAGCGAGTTTTCAGGAACATCTTGTTGCTGCCCAAAATTCTTGTTTAATATTCTACGCCCAAATTGATGACAAACACTCAACGGCCTAAGGCAACGGAGCCCCGCGAACCGATAATTCATCTTTGAATATTTTTAGATATTCGTTGCTAACCTTGACCGTCACGCCAACAGGAATAGTTTGGATTGTTTTATTAAACCCATCATTTGCAGCAACGGCACGATCTTGTCCAATAAACAACGTGAGGGGTTTTCCGGAATCAATTATTTGATTGAGCTTTGAGGCAGATAACCAAAAATAGTCAGTCCACCAACAAGAAAAACCTATTTTGTTCGAGCATTGTTGGTTATTGCCATATCCCTTCATCTGATGAACGGCGAGCCCATTATTCATATTCATTCCATCTTTATTGAGCAGCGTTTTAGCTCCGGCTTCATCAACCAAGGATACCGTTGCCCATGAAGAGAAAACGTCACTATTTGTTTGATCAACTTTTAAAAAATACACAAGGCTATTGTCAGGTTGATTATTCGTAACTCCCACATGAACGCGCCCTGTTAATTGCCCCTGGTCATTCGTACTTTCGAAATACCTCCAGTAGTAACCGGTTAAGGCTGACGAGGTATAAGTCATCACCTTTGAGCAGCCTGTGCAACCGGGATAGCCGCTATCGACTGAAATCCCCAATCTGACATCTGACTCATTTTGTGCAACCGTGTATTTCGGGCTCATGGCACAGCCAGAAAAACAAGAAATGGCAACAACAAATATTAATGTACGTACTAAATGTTTAGTCATTACGAATCCCCCATCCGAATTAAATAAAGTTACAACATGCTGGCTTCTGCTAACTAATTTGTAGGGAAGCAGCGGGTAAATGGTGCGCGCTGAAAAATACAAACTAGAAGATAACCCGTTTTGGGATAACCTGCAATGGGTTATTAGTATGAACATATGCCCAGTTCATTACATAGCCGCAATTATCAAATTTTCCGCAACGAGCTTGTGGCGGCAAGAGAAGACGCCGGTTTTACACAAGTCAATATTGCGGAAAAATTGGGGAAGCCACAAAGTTTTATCTCGAAATACGAGCGCGGTGAGCGTCGCCTTGACTTTACGGAATTTGTTGAAATTGCGAATATTCTTGAGATTGATATCGCAGATTTTGTGAATCGTTACCAAGCCACAATATCACAGACTCCTTCACTGAAAGTGCGAAGGAAGAAAAAAACTTAATGAGTATGGTCGCTACCGTTTTAGAAATATATTTCAGGGGGTATGGACTTACAGGGAGACACAGGCGATCTTTTCAATGCCAACATATTGTCTTCATTGACTTCAAAGACAATAAAGAACAAAATTCTATTAATATGTAGGATGCTAATTTATTTTGCGTAATGCAAATATTGATTGGCTGTTCTGAGAGGGTGCTAGATGAATATTGTTCAGGCTCAATTTAACAACATCAAGTTGATCGGTAACTTTCAGTTTTGGAGCAACCCGCAGCAGGCTGAAACAGAAAATGCCATCCCGGTCGTTCTTTCACGTCCAACGTTAATTGACTTGATTCGACTTTCGAACAAGTTTGGATCCTCACGCCTTGTCAAAGTAAATGATGAAATGTATAAAGCAGGTAGCATTCCTTTGTCGACCTACCGGAGAAACATTAGGCGTTTAAGTGTTATCGGAAAAGCGCAAGCATGATCGGTCTGAATAAGTTACCGACCAACACCAAAAGTCTTTTTCTTGCTTTAGTTTCCAGTAATCAAGATGGCATCCTCGATGGTTTTTTAATGATCGGAGGAACTGCTCTGTCCATGCAAATAGAACATCGTTTATCCGAAGATATCGATTTTGCTATTGGAACGCAGAAACTGCCGAGGAGCAAAATCGCAGAAATTCTCAAACGGTTAGAAGCAACCGGCATTGAAATCTTCGATTTAACCAGCGAGGCAGCGAGGGACGACTTTACAAACGATGGTCTTGAAGTTGAGGACTACCAACAAGACTGGCTGGTCAACGGCACCAAATTGACCTTCTTCACATACGGGAACAACGCTTACGAGAACAAGATTATCGCCGAATCACCTTTTGATATGTTCAAGGGAATCAAGGTGGCAAGCCTCGGCACAATTGCTAAAACGAAGTGTCACGCTCTAACGAAGCGAATGAAATCGAGGGATCTATTCGATATTTATCACCTAATTAAAGCCGGTCACTTGTCAATGGAAGAGGTAATTGCAGAAATGCAAAGAAGCAGTCCGCACATGACCTTTGAAACGTGTACGCATCGCATCCTGGAAAAGCCAATGCAGGCAGATGATGAGGGATTGACCCCTATAGACATAGATATATCCGTTGATAAACTCAGAGAATTCCTGACGACAAAGGTGGAAGAGTTGGAGCTGAATATTTCCACTCGCATGCTACAGCAATACAACGCGCCATCTGAATCATAGTTTTTTGTTATATCTTTTTCGAGGCTGTCAACCTTACAACCAAATCAGTTACTGGTTGGTCGACGAAAGACGGTTCTTTCGGTTGATGGTGGTCTCAAAATCGGCCTTATGGAAAGCTTTGCATAAGGCCGATTATGCAAAGTGATTGATTATGCAAAGTAGCGGGGCTAAATGGCAGCAAAACCTATTTAGCAAAGGGATTGGCAGCAGGTAACAGTTCTGCGGACTAGACATAATCTCAGCGGTGATCTGTAGTAACGGCTCCACTTAAGGAGACCGTTATGAAACCTACCACTTCTCACCCGGCCAAACCGAAGGACCGGATACCTGCAACATTTTCGAATCACATTGCCGACGAGCTACGTTGTTACGACGCCTATCTACGTGACGTGCGAGGACTGGCAACCGGTACACGCAAAGATCGTCTTCGTGTCGTCGGCTTATTTCTGCTAGGGAAATTCAGGGGGAGCGCTATCGAGATCGGGAAGCTGCATCCCGAAGATATTCGCCAATTCCTGGAGGCACAGCAGAATAGAAAACAGTCAGCGTCCTATTCATCTCATTTGGCAGCGACCTTGCGTAGCTACCTCCGTTATCGATCCACTTGTGGTGATCAGATTGGCAAGTTGATAGCCGTCATCCTGAATCCCGTTCACTGGAAGTTGGCATCGCTCCCACGAGCACTCAATCCTGAGCAGGTCGAGCGTTTGTTGAGCAATATTTCCAATGCTAACCGATGGCCCAAGCGTGGATATGCCATCGTGCGATGTGCGCTAGACATGGGATTACGCGCTGGTGAAATTGCGCATCTCATGATCAGCGACATCGACTGGCATGCTGGAACGGTAATGCTACGCGGGACGAAATCGCTACGGCAGGACATTATGCCGTTGCCGATGGAAACCGGTCAGGCACTTGCTGATTATATTCAGCATGAGCGACCAGCCAGCCACAACCCTGCCATCTTCGTCCGGCAGGAGGAATGGCGCGAATATCCCATTACCTCCACGGCGATACAGAAGGTGATCAAGCGTGCCTGCTGCCGTATAGGTCTGCCACATTTCAGCGCACATTCACTTCGGCATACCTTGGCATGTCGCCTTGTTGGGAGCGGCAGTTCGCTCAAAGATGTCGCAGATCTACTGCGTCACCAGTCGCTTAACTCTACCCTGATTTACGCCAAACTCGACACGCCGAAGCTATCGGCTGTTGCCCTGCCGTGGCCTGGGAGCAAATCATGAGTGCGCGCATCAGCTTGCAGAGAAGGATCGACGATTATCTTGCGGAACGACATCGCCTTGGGTTCGCGTTGCGATCACGAGATACATTTCTGGCAGGATTTGCCGACTATGTGTCCAAGCGCCATCACCGTGGGTCACTTACGGTTGAACTCATGGCCGACTGGGTACGCCAAGGCAAAGATGGGCATGGTTCGCCGGAAACATGGGTTCGCCGTTTAGGGAAGTTGCGATCATTTATCCGCTACCTGAAACAGTTCGAACCGGATACTGAGGTGCCAGACGAGTCTATCTTTGGGCCGGAACCTGGTCGCGTGGCGCCGCATATTTACCATGAAGAGGAGATCGTCGAATTGCTAGCGGCGGCTCGTAAGCTTGCTCCTCACGGTAGTTTGCGTCCGTTGACCTTCGAAACTTTGTTCGGCTTGATGGCATCAACCGGACTCCGTGTCTCTGAGGCGATTCACTTGCGTGACGATGATGTCGATCTCAAGCAGGGGATGCTAACCATCCGGAAAACCAAATTTGCCAAGTCCCGCCAGTTGCCCTTGCACCCGAGTACCGTTACAGCGTTGAGGCATTACCGCCGACAGAGAGTGCGGCACGTTTCAACTACAGCAGGCAGTCCATTCCTTATCGGTAGTCGTGGCCGGTGTCTTGGGCAACCAATCGGAGAGCGTCAGGCACATCGAGTCTTCAATGCGCTACGTGATAGTTTGGGCTGGGAGAATCGGGGCGCACATGCGGCACCACGGCTACATGACCTACGCCACACCTTTGCCGTCAGGCGCATGTTGCTCTGGCATGCCGATGGTACCGACATCGATCAAATGATGCTGGCGTTATCGACCTACATGGGGCATGCCGAAATTTTTTACACCTATTGGTATCTCACAGCCGTCCCGGAATTAATGGCCTTGGCCGGAGGAAAGTTCGAGCGTTTTGCCAATATCACAGGAGGCAACGATGAATAAGCAAACAAAGTCACCACCCTCATTTCCCGCACTTGTCCAAGCGTACTTCACCGAGTACCTGACTCAACAGCGAGCACTCAGCGCACAGACCATCGCCACCTATCGCGATGGCTTCGTGCTCTTCCTCGGCTTTGCAGAAACTCGTCTTGGCAAGTCACCGGACGCAATAACCATGGCCGACATTACGCCAGAACTCATTATAGCCTTCCTCGATCATCTGGAACGTCAGCGACATAATTCCGTCCGTAGTCGCAATGCACGGCTGGCGGCACTGCGATCCTTCCTTAAGTTCGCTGAACACCGAGACGTTGCATCGTTGCAGGTAATCGAATGCGCCTTAGGGGTTCCGGTAAAACGTTTCGAGCGACCGATGTTTGGCTATCTGTCACGCGATGAGATGCTGGCGGTAATTGGTACGCCGGATGATTCCTGGCTGAGCCAGCGGGATCATATTCTGTTTCTGTTGATGTACAACACTGGGGCGCGCGTGTCGGAGATCATTGGGATCAAGATCAGTGATGTGGTTCTAGACGACCATGCTGCCTGCGTTCATTTGTGCGGCAAGGGGCGCAAGCAGCGCAGTGTGCCACTTTGGCGCTCGACCGTGAAGGCGCTGCGTGCTTGGTTGCGGGTGAATCCGGAAGTCCAGCCAACATCACTATTGCTGCCCAACCGGAATGATCACGTGATGACCAGAACCAATGTTACGCTCAGATTGGCACTGGCAATCAAGCGTGCAACTGATTCGTGCCCCGATTTGGCGAAGCGGCGTGTATCACCACACACCATTCGCCATACTACGGCGATGCATCTATTGCAGGCTGGCGTCGACATCAGCGTCATCGCGCTGTGGCTCGGTCACGAGAGTCCGATCACTACACATCATTACGTCGAGGCCGATCTAACTATGAAGGAGCGCGCATTGGCTAAGCTCCATGAGCCAGAAGCAAAAATCCAGCGCTATCGGGCACCTGACTCGCTGATCACCTTCCTCAAAACGCTTTGATTATGTAAAGCTCTAAATTCGCGCTAGGTGCTGACAAGCCGCACTTAGCGCGTGTTCCAATCTGCTACTTTGCATAATCAATCACTTTGCATAATCGGCCTTATGGAAAGCTTTGCATAAGGCCGATCAAGAGTCATACGCACTTCGCTATATTAACGCCAACTAATCCGGAGGCTACTCCGACATCTGTGGAACAAGTAATAAATTTGCAAAGAGAACCCACAAGGCAGCATAGTTTATACCGCGAACTCGTCCTTCCGATCGGTCCCAACTCGACTTCGCAGGAAGATTTGTAATGGATATTTCCAGTCTTATGAGATCTGATTTTTTAGACCTAATTTTCCAGTCTAGCGGTTCAGACACAATTTCAATGCCGATGTTTCTTATTTGATTAGTAATACTGATGAGATCAGGATCAACAGAATTTTTGGAAGAAACTTTCCGAAGGACAAGTTTGACCTGATCAGGCTCGATCCCCATTAACATAATACCACGGGCGATGTCGGGTGCATCTTCAATATGCTTGCCAAAGTAGAGCTTTCCAGTTCGTGGTCCAGTGCGTCGAATAAGACATTCAGCCGCCAAACTCAAAGCCCGCCTGTTTTCCACAATTTTGTAAGAGTGTTCGGTTGCCTCGATTATTCGCCAAAACTCGACACGGTCGCTCATAGCTCTAGGAAAAGCCGGAAAAGATTCTTTCATTTTCGGCTTCTTAACCGATTGCTTGGCGTACATGCTGTTATAGGCGTCGGTAATTTTATCTATCGTAGCTGGACAAATTGAAAAATTTCTTGCGAGACTAATTGAATTATCTAGTTGCTTACGTCGATTCACGAGTGTCATAAGAAGAAGCAAATCAGGAAGAGCGGGAAACTTTAGCGATTCATGCAACTTCTGAAGGTCTCCTGTGAATTCAGCTTTAACTTCTGCATATTCTTTTTTCAGCTTACCGTGAACACGAATATATTCACGCAAAAATTGTGTGGGCTGACCGGCAAGATCATGGTACGGAGATTTGTAGGGTGCAGAGGGTGAAAGTCCGCATATTCTTCCCAGTGTCGGCACTTCCAATTCAGCGAACTTGTTTGCAAGAGCCATGTCTAGGCTGCGCATTGCAACCCAGTCGAGCAAATGAATATAACTTCTAAGGGTTGTGAGCGGACTCAAGTGCCCCATAAAAGCGGCGACTTGATATAAATGACGGCGATCGGGAGAAGCCGGTGTTCCGGCAAGCCTCGGAAATAGGCTGTCACGAATAGTCTGAATTTGTTTGTCTTTTAATAACGCAGAATCAATAAACTGTGGTCGATCAGCTAACAGTTCCGGCTGGTCTGAGCCGAGTAACGCTAAGAGAAGCCAATTGGAGAAGGAATGGCGTAAGTGGTGAAAACAAAAATTGCTACGACCTTTCCCGCAAATAAGTTGAAATGCATTGGTCACCGGATCTATCAGTTTCGATTGGAGGGGTGGCGTGTCAGGCGTATGATTTTCTGCGAAAATAAAATCAGAAAGTCTTTCCAAGATGAAACGTCGCTGATCCATGTAATCCTCAAACGCTTTGAATTCGTCAGGAGGAAGAAGCGCTTTCAACGGTATACGCCGAATGGATGAATGCGATTTAAGCGTTGCAAATTTGGACGGGCGGATAAGCAGAAAAGGTTCGCGACCAGGATGGTAGTCGCGAATTTGCAACATCTGAACTTCCCGTCTTCTGAGTCCCGTCCGGAAACCGAGCATGCCGGCAAAAAATACGTGATTTCGATACAGAGAATTTTCAGCTAGATCATTTTGGAAAAAAACGGTCTTAAATCGTCCAAACTCAGCTTCGGTTACAAGATTGGCTGACACATGTCCCTGCCCGTGCTCAGATGTATAACCGTCCAACTCTCGGAAATCAATATCAGGAACGCCGCAAATGAACATGAAATCGTGGAAACTTCGTAGCGTAGTCCAGACGCGTTCACGTTCGTCAACAACTTGAATACGTGCCGCTGCTAATTCATACAAGGTTTCAAATTCATCTACATCAAGGCTTAATAGATCCTCGGACTCAGCTTCGTAAATGAGACTATTTACCAAAGGTCGGAAATACCTGAGTACGCTAACAGGAAGGATTCCCTTTTCTCCTGTGTCTGGACGAAGTCTCCACTTTGCCCACTCGACCAGATAATGGGTAATTGACCACATTTGTCCTGCGTACTCTTTTTGCAATAGATTTAAATTTGCATATGTCTGCTGCTGTTTTTCTAAACAGGTTAAAATTTTATGGGCTATGGCGCGCTGATTACTGAACAAAACTTGTGGAGTAAACGAAGCGGCATGAGTATGGAAGCCTTCAAAGGGTGCACGTGGGAGATTAGTTGGAAGTGTCACGAAATTGGAATCGTCAATAACTGCCCAGTTGGCGATCCGGTGAAGTCCAGTTTCTGGAAGAGAAAAAGTTTCGAAACGATCACACAGATATGAAGTGACGATACCCATGTGGTCAAGTGACAACGCAACCTGAACTGCTCGGATCAAATCTATCTGAGACCAAGTCTTAGGCCATGCCGTAATACCAAGACGATGAAGGGCATTCAGAAGAATGTCAGACTTGTCTGAATTTGCGAGCGAGTTTGTCCACAATTCAGATTCCTTCAGCAGAATTAAAAGAGTTCCAGTCAATGCATCGGGATACCAACGAGTCGAACTCGTGTATTTATTGTCGTCTTGATTCTGTAACATGGCCCATAGCAATTTACCATCGCCAGTCAGATCCGAACTACGTAACGCACCTAATGCTTTGAGGCGTCGTATAGATGCAATTCCACCAAAAAATACGGCCGAACAAAGTGCGGCATCAGCTAATAGACTCGCATTAATAGTATTGCAGACAAGACGAGTAAAACTTTCTTCAATGGGTCGGTAGCATTTCAGTAACTGGAAATCCCGATGTACAAATACAGGAGGAACGTCGGGTAATACAACTTCAGGGTTAAGAAATGCAATTTTCCAAAGACCAGTTTTATTGCCGTTCGAAATAAGTGAATCCCACCATCGAGACAGGATGCGCCTCTCATCAAAGTTACTTGCAATACCGAGTAGTTTTTCTAGAAACCCCTGGTGCTCGATAGAATCGAGTTGGAAGCCCCTTCTCCCAGCCCACAAATCCGGAACAAATTTAGCTGTCCAATGAGCAAAATGAGTGAACAGTTTATGACGTAGTGCCAAGTCTCGCGGCACCCGAGCAGATGCCCAGTCTGGCCAAGTAGCACTGCTAATCTTTTCAGATTTTAGATCAGACTCTTCCATATCATGAGCGGAGCAGAGGACTTTCGATAACTTCGAAATTGAGTTTATTCATAATCAGAGCCAAGTGATTTGATATCTGCTTGCGCCAGGTTATGGGTGGCAGGGTGGAGAATCTTCCCCACGACGACTCGCCACGTTTAGCATGGCCAAGTAACGCGTCAATTAGCACCCCTGAGCATCCGCTGAGAAGTAATTGAGTTCGGATAAAGTGACGTAAAGAAACAAGTCTCAGTTGCCAGTGATCTCCGAGTAGTTCTTCAATTCTTTTTGAATCGATAGAATTTGGTGACCCACCGAATTCATTGAGCATAAATAATGGTGATGTTCCTCTCTGAAGAACATGTTGGTCATTCTCGCGATTTGGTGATGAAGATAGAGACAGAAGTGGAAAAAAATTCCGGGCATCGAGTTGTTTAAGAGCGTTGATGTTGGTCAGAGAAAGGTACTGACGTAATCTAGTGACATGCCGCGCATATGCATCTAACTGTTCCAATAAAATCGGATGGAGCCAGACAACGCGCGCATTGCGATAGCCATTTGTATCTTTTTCTGAAATGAAGCAGCAACCTGTCGCTCTGTCTATATCGAATTCGGCAGGGAT
>CAVTCF010000003.1:332500-715239 GCA_963733265.1 uncultured beta proteobacterium | reverse complement strand
GGGGTGTGACTATTTGCATTAAACATTCAGAGCCTCGGTACCAAAACACAACATCAAAAAACCACCAATTGAAGATCCAGCGCAGTATCCTGCGAGCTGGGCTTACAGACACTGCCCATTTCTATCCGCCGCACCACAAACAAAATATCAGAAACACCGGACAGCAGACACGCTACCGCCACACTTCACGGCTTGCGTCATGCAACAAGCTTTGATGAAGCGTCTAAAACTCCCAATGTCACCTGCGGCGGGGCACAATCGGACAGTGAAAACCAACACCGCGCAACACGTTTAAAACAACCTCAACTCCGTCCGACTTTTGACTACATCGACACGGTCAACGAACACCCCTAACGTTTCGAGTTAAGCACCTTACACGCTTCTCGAACGTAGGTGCTCCGGTGAACTGAGTGCGTGAAAGTGTGCTTGAACGAGGCGTTAGGCGACGATGGACATGCTCCTCTGCTCCAGTCTCCCGTTACGTGATGTGCTCTCATTTATATTTTCACTTTAACGCAATATAACCGAACTAAATGGTCTTAAAAAATGTCTAGCGCAAAGCGTAGAGAAATTTGTGGCATCAACCGCTTTCAGTTATGCGGCGAATTTCTCTACGCTTTGCTCTACACTGCTTTTTTACTGCCCGTAATTTCTTCAATTTATTTCTCGTTGCACTCGTAACGATAATATATATCGCAACTCGTTACGTTACTTCTGCCGCACTCGGCGCGTGTCTATTGTTGCTTAACCGCTTTCAGTTATGCGGCGAATTTCTCTACGCTTTGCTCTACACTGCTTTTTTACTGCCCGTAATTTCTTCAATTTATTTCTCGTTGCACTCGTAACGATAATATATATCGCAACTCGTTACGTTACTTCTGCCGCACTCGGCGCGTGTCTATTGTTGCTTAACGTTTCGAGTTAAGCACCTTACACGCTTCTCGAACGTAGGTGCTCCGGTGAACTGAGTGCGTGAAAGTGTGCTTGAACGAGGCGTTAGGCGACGATGGACATGCTCCTCTGCTCCAGTCTCCCGTTACGTGATGTGCTCTCATTTATATTTTCACTTTAACGCAATATAACCGAACTAAATGGTCTTAAAAAATGTCTAGCGCAAAGCGTAGAGAAATTTGTGGCATCAACCGCTTTCAGTTATGCGGCGAATTTCTCTACGCTTTGCTCTACACTGCTTTTTTACTGCCCGTAATTTCTTCAATTTATTTCTCGTTGCACTCGTAACGATAATATATATCGCAACTCGTTACGTTACTTCTGCCGCACTCGGCGCGTGTCTATTGTTGCTTAACGTAAAGTAGACCCCAATAAACGACCTATTCGTTTATCAGGGCAGGTGCCTATTCTGTTATTCGTAAACATAACTGGCTATATATTAATTAGTAGCGTAAGTTGACACACCGTACCACAATTAATGCAACTGGGAAATACACCTCTAAAAAATCAATGGGGTCAGACTTCGATTGATTGAATTTAATTACCTCAACCACCCATGCTGCTTGGAAATTCGTGATCAGGTCTATCAAAGATGCAAAAACCGCCCCTATCAATTCGATTCACCTTAATTGGTTGATTCTAAGGAAACTGAATTAGCGAGCCGCCAACAGACTCTCATAAATCTCGTGGTATTGGGCAGCACTATTTTGCCAACCGAAATCCTTGTTCATTCCATTCGCCTGCACCGTCGCCCAAGTTTTTTTATCGTTGTAGATTGCTATTGCCCTTTGAATACAGATTAAAAAATCATGTGTTGTAATCTTTTTGAATACGAATCCACTTGCCTGACCATTGGCAAGCGAGTTCTTATTGCTGTCAACAACTGAATCAACCAAGCCGCCTGTGGCATGCACAATTGGCGGAGTTCCGTAATGCTGGCTGTACATCTGATTTAAGCCGCAGGGTTCAAACCGTGAAGGCATCAGGAATATATCGGCACCGGCTTCAATCAGATGCGACAGTGCCTCATCAAAACCGACAACGGTTGCCACCTGACCGGGAAATTTGCGCGCAAGTGCCAGCGCACTGTTTTGCAGGGTTGCATCCCCGCTTCCCAGCAAAACCAATTGCGCGGGGAATGAAATCAACTGCGGCGCTATTTCCAGCACGACATCCAAACCTTTTTGAAAAGTAAAGCGGCTAACCAATCCGAAAAGCGGCACATCCGGGTCAACTTTAAGTCCCATGCGCTTTTGCAATTCCAGCTTGTTGGCCATTTTGCCGGCCAAATTCTTCACATCATAATTTTGGACAAGCGCAGAATCAGTTGCGGGATTCCATTCAGTATCATCAATACCGTTTAATATACCGGTCAAGCTCTTGTTTCTGTTTTTCAGCAAGCCCTGAAACCCGAACCCCAAAGCGTCGGTTTGAATTTCTTCGGCGTAGGTCGGGCTGACTGTTGTAACGTGGTTGGCGTAATACAGGCCGGCTTTGAGGAACGACAAATTTCCGTAGTACTCTGCGCCATGAGGATGAAAACTTTCTTCAGGCAGGTCTAATTGGGCAACAGTATGCGGGGGGAAAACTCCCTGAAAAGCCAGATTGTGAATCGTCATGACGGAGGGTGCACTTCCCGGCAAAAAGTGCAGATAAGCGGGTGTCAAACCGCTCTGCCAGTCATTGCAATGCACCACCTCGGGCTTCCAGTCTAGCGGAGACTGCGGCCCTCCCAGAATAGCGGCAACCTTTGAAAGCAGACCAAAGCGTAGCGCATTATCTATCCAATCGCTGCCCGTTTTGTCCTGATAAATTCCGCCTTCGCGCTGAAATAGGGCCGGACAGTCCAGCACCAAAAGTGGAGTGCCGTCGGGTAATGTACTGGAAAATAATCGGGCAGCAGGCAGTTCTGCGATGCCGGAAAAAAACGAAGCAATCTTGAACGATTCAAGCGCTTTTAAAACTTGCGGGTATCCGGGAACCAGAACCCGTACATCATCACCCAAACGACGCAAGGCTGCCGGTAACGCTCCGCTGACATCCGCCAATCCGCCTGTTTTAATTAACGGCGCCACTTCCGATGTTACAAATAATACGCGCATCTCAATACTTTCCTATCCTGAACGCAGGTCACATTGTTGCTTAGTTCTGCGTCGCTTGTATCTGTGGCAAGTGCCAAATGTCCCGATTGTAATCAAGAATAGTGCGGTCACTGGAAAACTTGCCGCTGGCAGCGGTATTCAAGATGCTCATACGTGTCCAATGATCTGTATCCCGATAGGCTGCCGCCACTTCTCGCTGCGCCAACACGTAACTGCGAAAATCAGCCGCAGTTAACCATGGGTCATTGGGGCTACTAATAGAATGAATGATCGAATCGAATATACCGGGTTCAAACAGATTGAAGTGACCGCTTTCAAGCAGATGCATCACTCTTTTCAAATCTTCATCTTCGGCAATAATTTTTGCGGGGTTATATTGGCCTCTTGTATTCTCAACCTCTTCTGCTGTCAGCCCAAACAAAAAGAAATTCTCAGCGCCGGCTTCTTCGCGAATCTCTATATTGGCACCGTCCAATGTTCCGATCGTCAGCGCCCCGTTCATCATAAACTTCATGTTGCCGGTACCCGAGGCTTCTTTTCCGGCGGTTGATATCTGTTCTGACAAATCAGCTCCGGCACAAATCACTTCCATCGCGGAAACCCTGTAATCGGGAATAAAGGCCAGCTTCAACAACCCTCCAACATCAGGGTCAGTGTTGATCACTGTCGCCACTGCATTAACCAGCTTGATAATGCGTTTCGCCATTTTGTAACCGGGCGCGGCCTTACCCCCGATTAACACGCATCGGGGTGTCCAGTCGGCGGTATCTCCGCGTTTGATACGATCATAAAGATGTATCACATGCAGCACATTGAGTAATTGGCGTTTATATTCGTGTATACGTTTTACTTGAACATCGAACAAAGCGCCGGTATCGAAATCGACGCCGCAATCCCGTTTCACCATCTCGGCCAGGCGCACTTTGTTTGCTTTTTTGATTGCCCGCCAACTTGAGCAGAAATATTGGTCGTTGATATATTTGGACAACCCTTTTAACTTGGACATATCAATAAGCCAACCTTCGCTCGGAGCATGTCCGACCAGGTTGGAAACCCAACCCTTGCCTTCAGCCCCCAAGGTATGGGTAATCAAATTACTGAGCGTGGGATTCGCCCATGCCATCCAACGACGCGGTGTCACTCCATTCGTTTTGTTGTTGAATTTTTTCGGCCACATTTCATAGAAATCGCGGAACAGATGTTTCTTCAACAACTCCGAATGCAACTCCGCCACACCATTCACCGACACACTGGCCACAATAGCCAGATAGGCCATGCGAATATGTTGATCATGACCCTCCTCGATAATAGACATACGCCGTTGCCGCTCGACATCGCCCGGCCAATGTTGTGCTACAACGTTCAGAAAGCGAGCATTGATCTCGTGGATGACCTCCAATAATCTTGGCAGCAATCGCCCGAACATGCTGACAGACCAGCGTTCCAATGCCTCGGGTAATAACGTATGGTTGGTGTATGCCACGGTATGGCTGGTAATATCCCAGGCCGCTTCCCAAGTTAGCCCGTGTTCATCCATCAACAAGCGCATAAGTTCAGGAACGGCGCAGGTTGGATGGGTATCGTTTAATTGGAAAAAGTTCTTGGTTGCAAATTCGCTGAAGTCTTCGCCGTGGTTGCTCACCCATTGACGCAAAACATCCTGCAAACTGGCCGATGCCAAAAAATATTGCTGGCGCAATCGCAACTCTTTTCCGTTCTCACTCGCATCATTCGGATAGAGAACCATGGTGATGTGTTCAGCGGCATTTTTTGAGGCTACTGCATCGGCATAGCTGCCCGCATTAAACTCACTCAAATCGAACTCTTCGGTAGCCGCCGCTTTCCACAAACGTAAAGTGTTCACCGTACCATTGTGATAACCCGGAATCGGCACATCGTAAGGGACAGCCATCACATCATTGGTATATTTCCAATAGGCTCTTAATCGCCCCTGTGCATCATGATGTAACTCGGTCTGTCCGCCGAATTTTACGCGGGTGGTAAATTCCGGGCGCTCAATCTCCCACGGGTTGCCGTTGCGCAGCCAGTGATCGGGTTCTTCAAGTTGATAACCGTTGTCTATTTTTTGGCGGAACATGCCATATTCGTAGCGCAAACCATATCCCATGACAGGTAATTGGAGTGTGGCACAGCTATCCAAAAAACAGGCTGCCAGGCGTCCCAGTCCGCCATTGCCCAAACCGGCATCGTTTTCCTGATCCGCCACTTCTTCCAACGCAATGCCCAAATTCCTGAGCGCCTCAATGGTCGAGGCTTCGATATCAAGATTCAGCGTTGCGTTTCCCAGCGCCCTGCCCATTAAAAATTCCAGTGAAAGGTAAAATGCACGTCTGCAGTTATGTGCGCGGTAGGCCGATTGTGTATTTTTCCAGCGCTCAACCAAGCGGTCACGCATCGAGTGCGAAAGCGAAGAGTACACATGGTGAGCAACCAAATGTTTGGTATTCCAACCCAGCGTATGACTGAAGTAATGTTTGAAATCCTCAACAATACTATCCGCATCCATACCCAAAGAAGGAACATCTGTCTCAATCGCTAACGGGTTTTTAACAAAATATGGCTTGGTATGAATGATCTCTCTCCTGTGATTCGTCTGGTTCGTCCAGTTATATTTTAACTGCTTTGGATTATATCAATCCTCCTTGTCTTTCGCTCATATTCACCGCATTAAACCGTTTCTATAGAATGGTTTTACAGACCGCTCAACACTTTAAGGTGGGCCATAACGCTACGGCCCAAAGCGTGAAGTTCATAACCGCCTTCCAGCACGGAAACGATTTTGCCGCCGGCATGGCGAGCTGCCAGCGATTTTAATTCTTCTGTCACCCATGCGAAGTCGGCTTCGCGCAATGCAAGGCCGCCCATATCATCTTCCCGGTGTGCATCAAACCCGGCAGAGATCAACAATAGTTGCGGCTGAAAACGTTCCAATGCGGGCAACCAATGTTGCGTCACTGCCGCACGAAATACTTCACCTGAAGTACCCGCCTTAAGTGGCACATTGATAATGTGATCATTGCCGCTATCGGCCCCGCAATACGGGAAAAAAGGATGTCGAAAGGTCGAACATATCATCACACGGGGATCGTCATGAAAGATATTTTCAGTACCATCGCCATGATGGACATCGAAATCGGCAATGGCAATACGCTGTAAGCCATGATGTTCCAGCGCATGCGCCACAGCCGCAGCGACATTATTAAAGATGCAAAAACCGGCACCATTTTCCCGCCCTGCATGGTGGCCCGGTGGGCGGATATTGCAAAATGCGTTCTCTGCCTGTTGTGCCATGACTAAATCCACTGCTTTGATAGCCGCGCCTGCAGCATATAAGGCAGCATCCAAACTGTACGGGTTCATTGCCGTGTCGCCGTCCAAATGTACCAGTCCCGTGACAGGCGATCGCGCGAATACCGAATCAACATAAGCTTCCGAATGCACTCGCAGCAATTGCTCCCGGGTGGCTTTTGGCGGCTCCTGATGGTCAAAAAAATGCAACAGGCCGGAAGCGGTGAGTTGATCCTCAATCGCATGAATACGGGCCGGACACTCCGGATGATCAGATCCCATATCGTGCTTGAGACAGAACGAATGCGTCAGATAAGAGGTAAGCATAAGCGAATGATAGTTGAGAAAAGTGATTGATGAAATAGAGAAATGAAAAACGCGCAACTATTTCTTTACATCACAATTCAGAGCACCATCCAAACTTTGTAACAATCAAAGTACCTTGCGTACCACTTTGATACTCTCGTCCTCGTCGCTTGTTTGGACTTTAAATCCAAGCCTGTCCATTAAATGCAACATATCGGTATTATTTTTGAGTACGTCACCCTCAATCACTTTTAATCCTTTGGAACGGGCCGCATCCATCAATATGGACATCAATTTTTGCCCCAGGCCCTTGCCATGCATGTTATCGGCAATTGCCAAAGCGAACTCGCAACTCTCCCCATCCGGATTGGTAGCAAACCGCGCCACGCCCAGTTCGACTTCTTTACCATGGTCTTCAATCACGGCAATCAGTGCCATCTCGCGGCTGTAGTCAATCTGTGTGAAGCGAGCAAGCATGACATGACTTAATTCTTGCACGCTGTTCATGAAGCGGAAATAGCGTGACTGTTCGGACAAATTGCGCACAAAATCCTGCTCCAATTCTGCATCCTCCGGACGTATCGGGCGAATAGTAATATCCAAACCATCGGCCAATTGCCAATGACTGACCAAATGCGTCGGATAGGGGTAGATCGCCATATGCGAATAACGATCTGAATTAGGGGGACGATACTCCACAACCACGCGGGCGTCGGCGGCCAATACACCATGCTCATCCACGATCAGCGGATTGATATCCATTTCCTGCAACATCGGCAATTCGCACACCATTTCAGAAACGCGCAATAAAACACTTTCGAGCGCATCCATATTGACCGGGGGCATTTGGCGGAATGAACCCAATAATTTTGCAACGTGTGTACCTTTAATCAGATCCTTTACCAGAAATGTGTTAAGCGGAGGCAATGTAACAGAATGATCCCCTATTATCTCTACCATCGTCCCCCCCGCGCCAAAGCTGATCACAGGGCCAAAAATCGGATCATTGATCACACCCACCATTAGTTCGCGCCCGTTTTTCTTGACAATCATCGGCTGAATGGAGATTCCATCCAGATGGGCATTGGGGCGGTTACGCTTAACATTCTCGGTAATCTCGTAATAAGCTGTACGAACCGCTTGCGCATTCTCCAGATTAAGTATCACTCCTCCCGCATCGCTTTTATGCGAGATGTCGCGTGAGTTAATTTTCATCGCAACCGGGAAACCCAACTGCTGTGCGATCAGCAACGCTTCGCTCGGCGAATGCGCCACCATTGTCTGGGCAACCGGGATATGGAAAGCTGCCAGCAGCGCTTTGGATTCCATTTCGTTTAGCACCTTGCGTTTTTCCAGCATTGCGCCTTCAATCACCATGCGGGCGCCATCAAGATCCGGCGCAAGATGATGAGACAAAGGTTCCGGCATCTGCATCAACAATTTCTGATTCTTGTAGTAGGCAGAAAGGTATGAAAACACTTCTACCGCCGGCTCCGGAGTACGGAAGTTGGGCATTCTTGCGCGCGCAAATGCCTTGCGTGATTCGGCCACTTGCGTTTCGCCCATCCAACAGACAAGCAACGGTTTTTTGTGATGATTGGCGATATCGATTAGCGCGTTAGCGGCATCCAGCGGTTTAGTCATCGCTTGCGGTGTTAGGATTGTCAGCACACCATCCACGTTAGGGTCTTCCAGACATACTGCAACTGCGTTTTTATAACGATCCACTTGTGCGTCACCGACAATATCGACCGGATTACTGTGTGACCAATTTGGCGGAAGTACCTGGTTCAATTTCTCCATCGTCACATTGGTCAAAGTTGCCATCACCAGCCCCAAATCCGCCGCACGATCAGTCGCCATCACGCCGGGTCCTCCGCCATTGGTAACGATAGCCAAGCGATTTCCGGAGGGATGAAAGCCGCAAGACAATGCTTTGGCCGCGGAAAAAAGTTCTGTTACTGTTTTCACACGTACCACGCCCGCGCGACGCACTGCGGCATCGAAGGCATCATCCGAACCTACCAGTGAAGCCGTATGCGACATCGCCGCTTTTGAACCGGCCTCATGACGTCCAACCTTGACCAAAATAACGGGCTTGACTCTTGCCGCCGCGCGCAGGGAACTCATAAAGCGACGAGACTCTCTTATCCCCTCGATATACATAACAATGTTTTGAGTTTGGGGGTCAGACACCAGAAAATCGAGAATTTCGCCGAAATCAACATCGGCAGAGGACCCCATCGACACCACACTGGAAAAGCCCACATCATTCATCTGGGCCCAATCCAAAATTGCCGTACACAAAGCACCGGACTGAGATACCAGGGCCACATTACCGACATTGGCACCGCCCTTGTTAAATGTCGCGTTTAGACCAATATTAGGGCGCATCACTCCCAGACAATTCGGGCCGACCAAACGAATTCCATAACGCTTGGCATTTTCGAGTACTCGGCGTTCCAACTCTTTTCCTTCCGCCCCGATCTCGCCAAAACCCGCAGTAATAATGACAGCCGCTTTGACGCCACGATTGCCGCATTCTTCGATAATATCGGGTACAGTTTGCGGCGGTGTCGCAATTACCACCAATTCAACTTTTTCCTCAATCGCACCGATGGAGGCGAACGCTTTATGCCCCTGCACTACTGCATTCTTTGAATTAATCGGATAAAGGGCTCCTTTAAACCCGCTGTCCAACATGTTTTTGAAAACAATCTGGCCAACCGAATCGACCCGATCACTGGCCCCAAATACAGCCACCGATTTGGGCGCAAAGAGTGGAGTTAAATAATGTTTTGACATAGTTGTAAGTACGGGGTTATTTAAATTGAAATAGCTTACCGATAAAATATTAAAATTTTATCTTCAGGAAACCTCTTGGGGCCAATAGTGATTAGTTCCTGGATCATGCCGGATGATTATCCTCGCGACGCATAAAGTCTTCCATAGGTTTCTGCACGCAATAATTATCCCAAATTTGCCTCTGCGGTTGTTTCGCCAACTTCTTGCCAAACTCCAGTGCAGCCTCCAAGTTCTCATCTGCCTGCGGCGAAAGCCCTTCGCCCAACTCAAAACTTTCACCTCTTATACACAAAATATAAACATCCGGGGGTGCTTCCTTATAAAACTGGGCATACACTTTCAGCAATGCCTCGGGTGCAAGGGCATGGCTATACAAGACCGGCCCGTCATTCTGTTGTGCGCGATAGAATAAAAATGGGGCCGCTACATTTATTCCCGCATCAACAAATAAAACCAGGTGCCGATCTTTCATATCCATCGCATGTTCGATCTGCAATTGAAACTCTTCCAACAGTTCGAATTGTTCGGCCCTGCTCTCCGCCTTTAACCACGCATCCAATTCTCTCAACAACTTAACGCCGAGCGCGTCATCACCGCGAGACTCATTACCGATTGCACAAATAAGAACGGGGGAAACCATTAACCCTCTGAGCAAATTGAGCCGTCGCCGGAACGCGACAAAGTGGACAACTGTTCACCCGCCCCGTTTAACAATTCTACCTGCAGCGGCATTTTACCCAGTGCATGGGTCGCACACGATAAACACGGATCAAAGGCTCTGATCGCCACTTCTATGTGGTTTAGCAAACCTTCGGTGACTTCATGCCCGTGCAAATACTGTTGCGCTACCCGGCGCACGGCTTCGTTCATCGCCTGATTGTTGTGCGTGGTGGACACAATGAGGTTGCACATGGTGACCAGATCGTTCTCGTCCACGCGATAATGATGAATAAGAGTGCCTCGCGGGGCTTCAATCACGCCAACACCTTCGCTGCCGCGCTCACCCGATGTAATCAAATCGCTCCCCGTGATGTCATCATCGTGCAGTAGTTGTTTGATCATTTCGGCAGCATGCAGCATCTCGATCATGCGTGCCCAATGGTAACCAAGCGGTGCATGCATCGGCATGACACCGCTGAAGGCAATAAAATCACGCCGTTCTACCTCGGCCAACGGAGTCGGGATGAAATCGCAATTTTGCACGCGCGACAGAGGACCAACGCGATACCAGCCTTTTTCCGTACCCAGCGCTTTTAGGTAAGGGAACTTCATGTAGCTCCAGTTTTTTACCTCTTCCGCAATCAGTTGCGAATAGTTTTGATAGTCCACACCGTCGAAAATAATATTTCCATTTTCATCGCGTCCGCGCAGGTGGCCGTGATATAAATCCAGCCCGCCATCCAGCCCCACTATCGACATATAGTTCGCGCGGAACGCGCCAAAGCTGTTATACAACTCGGGGTTCTGATGGTGCATCTGTTTCACCAGATGTACCGCATCGCGGCTCCACGACACCATCTGATAAATATCCCTGAGCAGTTCATCGCGTTCGGCGATGCTCAGCGATTTATTCACGCCTCCCGGCACCGCACCCGTGCCGTGTATTCGCTTACCCGCTGTATGGCGAATTACCTCTTGTCCGAATTTGCGCAACAGTATCCCGCGTTTGGCGGTATCGGGATATTTTTCTGCTATGCCCACAATATTGCGTTTGGATATATCACTATCGAAACCGAACAACAAATCAGGCGAACACAGGTGAAAGAAGTGCAGTGCGTGCGATTGCAGGATCTGGCCGTAATGCATTAGCCTGCGCATCTTTTCTGCCGTTGCTGTCAGATGTTTGGCGCCCACAATATGATCCATTGCCTTGCTGGCGGCAAGATGATGGCTCACCGGGCAAATGCCGCACAAACGCTGCACCATAACCGGCACTTCCCAGTAGGGCCGTCCCTGAATAAATTTTTCAAAGCCGCGAAATTCCACGATGTGCAAACGCACTTGATGCACTTTGTTTTTGTCATCCAGCAGGATTGTGACCTTGCCATGACCTTCCACACGCGACACCGGATCAATAACGACGCGGCGCAGATTTTCCGGATGGACAGCAGTTTCCAATGAGGCTGACATAGGCATCCCTTTAATCGTAATGCATCAAATCATGACCCAGTTCCGGCTCACGACCTGCTAGCAAATCAGTCAATACTTTCCAGATAGCATCGCCCGAGGGCGGGCAACCCGGAATAAAATAATCCACTTTCACAACTTCATGGATGGGATAAACCTTGTCCAGCGGCAGCGGTAATTCCGGGTCGTTCGGAATGAAGCCACCGACCAGGCCGTGTTGGGCGTGATAAACCTCTTCCAAAATCAGGGGAAGTGAAAGATGGTTGCGCTGGGCGGGCAAGCCCCCGTTAATTGCACACGCGCCAATCGCGATCAGCGTCTTGCAATTGACACGAAACTCCCGCAGGACATGCACATTCTCGGCATTGCACAAACCGCCCTCAATGATGCCGATGTCGCAAGGCCCGCAATGTTTAATATCGGTCAACGGTGAGCGGTCGAATTCTACCAATTTAATCAACTCCAACAAACGTTCGTCGATATCAAGAATAGACATGTGGCAACCGAAGCATCCGGCCAGGGTTGCCGTTGCAACTTTCAATTTTTTTACCGGTGCATCCATCTCAGACCCCCTTCTCTATTGGATGGGACATCTCGCTGATTGGGTGTTCATCGAAAGTGCGTTGACCTATTGGAATGGCAAAACCGACACGCTTTTTGATGATGACACCGACAGGGCAAACATGCGCCGCTTTGTCCTCTCCGGAAAAGTCGGTATCCTCAAGATTGCCCGATTTCGCATTGACAATCAGATGACTCTTGATGCCGCGGCCGGATAGTGCAAACACATTTTTTCCATCCACATCTCGGCTTGCGCGCACGCACAGCGAACACAAAATGCAACGGTTAAAGTCGAGGAGATATTCCGGATGAGTCGCATCCACCGGACGGTCGGGAAAAAACTGATCAAAATGAGAGGACATCATATCCAGCGCGTAGGCGGTAGCCTGCAACTGGCAATTTCCACTTTTTTCACACGAAGGGCAAAAATGATTTCCTTCGACAAACAACATCTGTAACAACACCCGTCTCTCGTCGTTTAATTCTTTGGTGTTGCTTTCAACCACCATTCCCGGCTGGGGTTGCTGGGTACACGAAGCAGTTTGCCTGCCATTGGCTTTTACTGTGCATAATTTGCATGAACCATGCGGCTTGAATTCAGGATTGAAACACAAATGCGGAATGTATTCGCCTGCCTCTATCGCCGCCTGAATAATGGTTTGTCCTTCACTGAAAGGAATGGTCTTGCCATCAAGGGTAAAAGTATTATTCATCAACTCTCTCCAAATGCGCGCCCTTGTCATCACGCCCGGTCATTTGTCGCGCTTGGGTCAACGCGCCATCAAGATCAAAGGCCGGAACAAAATCTTTATGTGCCAAGCGTTTTTCATAAGCAGGGCGAAACTTTGCAATCGTGTCCAACACCGGATTGCAGGCAGAATGTCCCAGCCCGCAGTGGCTCGTAGCCTGCAGCAATACATTCAGTTTTTCTATTTCAACAAAATCGTAAGGCGAACCAAAACCTTGTCCCAGCTTGTCTATCATATTCGACAATAGAGAAGTACCCACCCGGCAAGGAGTACAAAAACCGCAACTCTCATGCGCAAAGAAATGTATAAAGTTGCGTGCCACTTCAAACATATCACGGCTCTGGTCAAACACCATGAACGCACCCGCAGTCGGAATATCCTCAAAACCGATGCGTCTATCAAACTCATGTGCTGCAATGCAAATACCGGAAGGGCCGCTTATCTGCACCGCCTGGGTTTCTCTGGCACCGCAATCAGCCAGCACTTGTGCCACCGATACACCAAAGGGATATTCATACAAACCCGGACGCTCGCAATCTCCCGATACAGAAAGTATCTTGGTACCACTGGAGGTTTCGGTTCCAATGGCTGCATACCACGCGCCACCATGCAGGCCTATCAAACTGGTAGCCGCAAAAGTTTCGACGTTATTCACGACCGTCGGCTGGTTAAGATAACCATTGGTTACAGGAAAGGGGGGGCGATTGCGCGGTGTACCACGCTTGCCTTCCAGCGACTCTATCAGGGCAGATTCTTCGCCGCAGATATAGGCACCTGCACCAAGATGAATCTCGATATCGAAATCAAAACCTGTCGCGCCGAGAATACTTTTGCCGAGTAGTCCCTGTTGGCGGCGGCGCTGAATCACGGTTTGGAGCTGATCCAGCAGATAACGGTATTCACCGCGCAAATATAAAAAGCCTTTTTTCGCACCGACAACGCCTGCGCATAAGGTCATCCCTTCGAAAACTAAATCGGCATAGCCATTCAGTAACACCCGATCTTTAAACGTACCCGGTTCACCTTCATCGGCATTGCACACAACATAATGTTGCTCACCCGGAGCGGCACGGCAAAAATCCCACTTGGAACCGGTGGAAAAACCGGCACCGCCGCGTCCGCGCAACTTTGATATTTTGATCTCGTTTAGTAGCGCATCCGCCCCACGCCGGCTAAAAACTGCTAACGCGGATCCGGATTTAAAGTTACTACCAAGCAGTATATCTTTGTGCCGGATATTGTCCTCAATCGCAAAGAATTCGCCCGGCCAGGACGATACCGGCACACGCTCACGAATCAGCTCGCAGATGACATTCACTCGATCATGAGTCAGCCGGTTGATAGCGATATTATTGACCAGTAACGCCGGCCCCTGATCGCACATTCCGGTGCATGAAGTGGTAGCCACACTGAGTAGCCCATCTTCTGAAACCTTGCCGGGCTCCACCCACAATTGAGCACACATGGCTGCCATCAAATCCATGTTACCCAGCATACGATCCGTGATGTTGTCCGAAAACAACACGCGGTATTCGCCCCGGGGTTGCAAATAGAGAAACGAATAAAATCCAGCTACACCCTCAATTTTTGAACGCGGGAAGTTGAGCTTTTCACTAAGATAATCTATCGCGTCGCTATGGATATAGCCGAAATGCTCCTGAGCTTCGCGAAGAATCTGCAACAGATCACCCGCGTAATACTGGCGATTACGCAGTATCGGGTCCAGATATTCTGAATGCGTGTTAATTTGAGCGGTCATAAAAACTCTTTCAAATTGCTAGTTCAGGAAATCAACTTTAACATGCTGCGAACAATTCTACCCTCTCATTACAAATTGGCACTCTTGAAATAAAAAAATTAAAGGACTAGTCTAGAGAGGCAAATAGCTTAGCGAATAACTCAGCTATATTAATGAATGAACCAACATGACAACTTCATTGCGTGATGCGTGCATAAAGCATAACCTGTCACAGGATGTTAACTACAATTAATAAGGCTGCAACAACTACACACGACAATTCAATCCCACACCTATTTTCTTCAACATTCTATAAGGATGCGCATCATCATGAGTACTCCGAATACACCTCTCTCTTCTGATGAAGTCAAACACATCGACGCTTACTGGCGTGCCTGTAACTACCTCGCTGCAGGGATGATCTATCTGCGCGACAACCCGCTACTCAAAGAACCGCTTAAGCCGGAACACATCAAGAATCGTTTGCTTGGTCACTGGGGCTCCAGTCCGGGCTTGGCTTTTGGATACATCCACATGAATCGTCTGATCAATAAATATGATCTGAATGCCATATTCATGGCCGGCCCCGGGCACGGTGCGCCCGGCGTTTTGGGGCCGGTATATTTGGAAGGCAGATACAGTGAAGTCTATCCGAATAAAAGCGAAAACGAAGAAGGCATGCGCCAATTCTTTAAAGAGTTTTCATTCCCGGGCGGTATCGGTAGTCACTGCACTCCTGAAACTCCGGGTTCTATTCATGAAGGTGGCGAACTCGGTTACAGTGTTTCTCATGCGTTCGGCGCAGCCTATGACAATCCCGATTTGATCGTAACCGTGATGGTGGGGGACGGCGAAGCAGAGACTGCACCGCTTGCGACATCGTGGCATTCCAACAAGTTTCTGAATCCTATTCGTGATGGCGCAGTGCTACCCATCCTGCACCTGAACGGCTACAAGATTAACAACCCGACCATTCTGTCGCGCATCTCGCACGAAGAATTGGAGAGCCTGTTTAAAGGTTATGGCTGGACCCCCTATTTTGTTGAAGGCAGCGACCCCGAAACGATGCACCAGGCGATGGCTTCAACCTTGGAGACATGCGTACTTGAAATTCGCCGAATCCAACAGGAAGCTCGCAGCAGCGGTAAACCTAATCGCCCGCGTTGGCCGATGATTGTCTTGCGCTCACCCAAGGGCTGGACTGGCCCGAAAGAGGTGGATGGCAAGAAGGTGGAAGGTTTTTGGCGCTCGCACCAAGTTCCGATTGGTGATGTCAAAACGCCTGAACATTTTGCCAAGCTCGAAGCGTGGTTGAAGAGTTACAAAGCGGAAGAATTGTTTGATGCGAATGGCACGTTGTTGCCTGAATTGAAAGCTCTGGCCCCAAAAGGTAATCGCCGCATGAGTGCAAACCAACATGCCAATGGCGGCCTGTTGCGCAAGGCGCTGCGCTTGCCTGATTCTAAAGATTACGCCTTCGCCGTGACCAAACCCGGAACGACAACCGCAGAAAATACCCGTCCGCTGGGCAAATTTCTGCGCGACATCATGCGCGACAACATACACAATTTCCGCGTGTTCGGTCCCGATGAAAACAGTTCCAACAAACTCGACAATATTTACGAAGTCAGCAAAAAAACCTGGCTGGCCGGCTACCTGCCGGAAGATGCCGGTGGCGGCGAATTAGCACCGGATGGCCGCGTGATGGAAATGCTTTCTGAACACACATTGGAAGGTTGGCTGGAAGGTTATCTTCTTACCGGTCGCCATGGATTCTTCTCTACTTATGAAGCCTTCGTCCATGTTATTGACTCGATGTTCAACCAGCATGCAAAGTGGTTGGCGATGTCCAAAGAAGTTCCCTGGCGCGCACCGGTTTCATCCTTGAATCTGCTCATCACTTCCACCGTGTGGCGTCAGGATCACAACGGTTTTACACACCAGGATCCGGGCTTTCTTGATGTTGTGGTAAATAAGAGTCCCGATGTTACCCGCATTTATTTGCCCCCCGATATCAACTGCTTGTTGTCGGTAGCGAATCATTGCCTAAAAAGCACCAATTACATCAACGTAATTGTCTGCGATAAGCAAAAACACTTGCAGTTTCTGGACATGGATGCGGCAATCAAGCATTGCACCAAAGGTATCGGCATCTGGGACTGGGCCTGCAACGATCAGGGCAGCGAGCCGGATGTGGTCATAGCCAGCGCGGGTGACATTCCAACCAAAGAAGCCTTGGCAGCGGTTGTTTTGTTACGCGAAAATTTTCCAAATCTCAAAGTGCGCTTCATTAATGTAGTCGATCTTTATAAACTGACGCCGGCCAGCGAGCATCCTCACGGCTTGTCTGAGAAAGATTTCGACGGGCTGTTCACTTTAGACAAACCGGTTATTTTCAATTTCCACGGTTATCCCTGGCTGATCCACCGCCTCGCTTATCGTCGAAGCAATCACAAAAACTGGCACGTGCGCGGCTACAAAGAAAAAGGCAGCATCAATACACCTCTGGAACTCGCAATCCAGAATCAGATTGACCGTTTCAGTCTGGTCATTGATGTCATTGATCGCATCCCCTCAATGCATGTCGCCGGAGCACATGTCAAAGAACAAATGCTGAACTTGCAGATCGAGTGCCGCAACTACGCTTATGAAAACGGTACTGACTTGCCTGAGGTGGATGGCTGGACTTGGCCGTATTGAGGGAACGTTTCACCCCCTCCCTAGCCCTCCCCCTGCAAGTGTGAGGGCGTTGATTCCTTCCCCCTTGCAGGGGTGGGGGTAGAAGCTTCAATCTGATTCGCCTTTTGATCACCCAAAACTATGCCCACAATCCTGACCATTAACAGCGGTTCATCCTCAATCAAGGCCAGCCTGTTCGCCTCTGATGGTTCAAGGCAAAATTTTCGCTACGAGCATCTGCGCGACCATGCGCCTGCCTTTGATCAAATGATGCTCGACTTAAAGACAAACCAACCCGACTTGATCGGTCATCGATTTGTTCACGGCGGAGACATTGTGGATGCGGCACGACGGGTTGATGCCGCAGAACGCAACCGTCTGGAAAGCATTATCCATCTTGCCCCATTACACCTCCCCGGTAATTTGATGGGTGTCGATCTGTGCACACAACATTTTGATGTTCCACAGATCGCCTGCTTCGATACCGCGTTTCATACCACCATGCCGGAACTGGCCAAGCGCCTCCCCATTCCAAACGAACTTGGCTTGCGCCGTTTCGGTTTTCACGGCCTGAACTATGCCCATGTCGCAACCCGTCTTGCCGATATTCTTGGCAATGATGCATATGGCAAAATCGTCGTTGCGCATTTGGGCAGCGGAGCAAGTCTGTGCTTATTGAACAATTTAAAATCCGTCGACACGACAATGGGCTACACACCGGCTGGCGGCATCACCATGGGCACACGCAGCGGCGACATTGACCCGGGCATCATGCTGGAGTTATCCAAACGCTATGATGCCACTCAATTAAGTGATCTGGTGTTTCACAAAATGGGCTTACTGGCTTTATCCAATGGGGAAAGCAGCGAAATGAGCGAACTACTTGCCAGCAATAGCGAACAGGCAAAGTTTGCAGTCGATTATTTTTGCTATCAAGTACGCTCTGCAATAGGTAGCCTCGCTGCCAAGACCGGTGGAATTGATGCTCTCGTGTTCACCGGAGGAATAGGTGAACACTCTTCTGTTATTCGCGAAAAAATTTGCGCTCCGCTTGCGTTTTTAGGTTTCTCGCTAGACGAAAATGCAAACGCAGCCGGATCGATCAGTATCCATCGCAAAGGTGCCAAGTCAACACTTGTTATACCGGCCGATGAGGAAGCGATGATCAGCCGCCTGTGTCTTGAGTTGAGTCATTAGCCCAATTGTTTGACCTCTGGATTTGCCATACTTGTTTGCTCTCTAATAAATTCTTTCCCGGCAATCCTAAAGATTTCTCCAATGACGCCGATAACCTGAATAACCGCGGTTAATGTGGCTCGTTAAAGCTCAGACCAACGGTGACGGCTAAACAAGCCGAGGTTTTCTAACTGAGTCAAAAGGAGTATTAAAATGCCCTCATATATCAATACCAACCTACCGTCGCTGAATGCGCAACGCAACTTGAATTCATCCCAGGGCGCTTTGCACACTTCATTGCAACGCTTGTCTTCGGGCTTGCGTGTCAACAGCGCCAAGGACGATGCCGCCGGGATGGCCATTGCCTCCCGTATGGAAAGCCAGATTCGCGGTTTGAATCAGGCTGTACGCAACGCCAGCGACGGTATCTCGCTTGCGCAAACCGCTGAAGGTGCCCTGGGGGCCATTCAATCGAATATGGCTCGCATGCGTGAACTGGCCGTGCAAGGTGCCAACGCGACATCGAATTCGGATATCGCTTCGATCAATGCCGAGTTTACCCAGCTCAACGCTGAAAATGCGCGTGTTGTTCAGGCCACTTCGTTCAACAACATTCAATTGTTGTCTCAACCGGTGAGCCAAGTATTCCAAATTGGTGCGAACAGTGTGACCGGTGTTGATAGTATCGCGGTAACCACAACTGCCGCGATTGCGCCTCTGTCGACTTCATTGGGAAACACTTCGGCATCGGCACAGGCCGAAATTGCGAAACTGGATACGGACATTGCCAACGTGGCAGCGGCACGTGCCACCTACGGTGCCGTACAGTCACGTTTTGAGTCGATCATTAACAACGTGCAGATTGCCTCGGAAAACCAGACCGCGGCCCGCAGCCGTATCATGGATACCGACTTTGCCGCAGAAACAGCCAGCTTGACCCGTGCCCAAATTCTGCAACAGGCAGGTACGGCGATGTTGGCGCAAGCAAACCAATCCCCAAATAGCGTATTAACATTATTGCGCTAATAATAAAGTAGTAAATAGTTGACTCAACCGACAGTGAAAACTGTCGGTTTTTTTATTTCCAAATCATGCTGGCAAAAGTCAAATTTGAAAGTAATTCAGTTGATGACTAACCCGACCATCGGCTAAACGACGCGTCTTACTCCCTTCTGATGGAATGACTAGCCATTTCACTAAGCTGCAAGTGTTGGTTATTGGAAATAGAAACTTTACCTACATGTCGTTGGATTTTTCCATAGATAACGCTTATTTTTGAATCTCCCTAGCTGGATGGACTTCGACTGTTAACATTCACCAATACAATTGACCGCTCCTATTCATGTGAGACATTCGGACTTCCAGAACACAAGTCATCATCAAATATTGCCACTTATTGGGAACGCTCAAATGTGATAATGCTCCGCGTCATTCCCTTGTCCGCCCAGTTTGGCATGACCCTCCATGGCGTAAAAACTTGTAGCCGAGCGCCTTCTGCTTTGAAGTTCCGTGACTGTTCCGTGCCGATCCATGACGGATTCCAAGCCACATCAACACTGGTAATCCACTTGTCTCCCTCTAAACGATATTTGCCTGAATAGGCAATCAGGCTGTCTAGGAGTTCTGCCTTTTCATCGTTGGTCTTAGCTGGTTTGCGGCCATCTCCAGTCATGACAAACCAAACACGCGACTCAGGACTGAAGTACACATACCCTGTTGGATTCCTGCCCATGGGAAGTATTATTTCGCCATTGGTTTGAACCTCGACCACGTATGAAACCAGTTTCCACGCACCTTGAATATTTGTTATGTCATCAGCAAAACTTGACTGAAGTGCAGTGAAAAACAGAATCAAAAATAATATGGCTAATTTATTTAAATTGAGAAGTCTCATGAGCACCAAACGAAGTTATTGATAAGTGTATTCATAATCTGTTTGAACAGATTGGTTATTGGTAAATCTCTTCACAATCGGCAATCACACCAGCCCAACCAAGCTGGCGTTCGTGACCGATCTCAAATTGACCGAGTTAGCTCACTCGGTATTCTACCTATCGACCGGCTCTTGTCGAGCTACTTTCAGTCAAGAAACGCACAGATCATTTTCGGGATACTAATATAGACGGCGTGATATACCTGACAGCAAATCCGCCAGATCCTCAGTATTCTGATTAGGCACAAACTCCGTGGCAGCGGTACCGTGAATCCATGCTGCTGCGGCCGCTGCGAGGAAGGGATCCATGTCTTGAATAAGAAGTCCGAACAATATACCGCGTAGTGCATCACCTGGCCAGGCAGTTGGCAAGGATTCTGGTGCATTTGTATTGATGATTGCTATGCCGTCGGGAGCAGTGATGATCGTGTCGGTGCCTATCAACAATATAATGGCATCGCTACGACGAGATGCTGCACGTGTTCTGGTTAGCTTATCTCCGGTCAGATCAAATTGCCGCGAAAACTCTGCATCATTGAGACTCAGGATGCGCGGATTGGTAACCACTTGATCATGCGATAGTGGATTATTCAGCCAACGCTCAAAATCAACAGGATGTTGCGGTAATGCGAAAATCCAAATTTCCGGACAGTTTTCAAAAGTATTGGGCGCAATCTGTTCGAGTATGGAAATTGGCGTACCAATGTCGGCAACGATAACCTCGCCGCAAAGCAACCGACCTGGAAACAATACATGTCCGGGCTTTTTACGAAAGAAGGTTACTGTCAGAACAGAGGCAACTGCCCCAAATGCTTGCCCGGTATCTCCCATAAGCCCGCTCGGAACATCGATAGCCACAATCGGGATTTTTCTTAATGCAGCAGCGGCCAGTGTGTCTGCCGCAGCCCCTTGGAGAGGACGACTAAGCCCGGCACCGAAGATCGCATCCACGATCAATTCTGCTCCATCAAGGACGACGAGGGTAAGTGGCTCGACTTCGCCATGCCATAAGTCAGCATGATACCGCGCGGCGCCGACCAGCTTTTCTAGTGAACCGAGTAAAGCGACACGTACTTGCCAGCCCGATTCGGCAAGCAGTCGTGCCGTGACAAAGCCATCGCCTCCATTATTGCCAGGCCCACACAGGACTGTGACGGGCCTCGCAGACCAGCGTTGCTTGATCTCGTGCGCGACAGCAGCTCCCGCATTGTCCATCAGTTTGTTTACTGAAATGCCTGCGGCCTCAGTTAGGCGGTCAGCCTCACTCATTTGGCTCACATCAAGCAAGGCTGGCGTAAGTTTCATCAACATACTCTTTAAATGCCCCTCCCCCTCCGGCCATTCACCACCTTCCCTTGCGCGATCCTAATGGCTCATTTCCAAGTTACGTAACTATTTTTCTTTGCTGCGGAAGCGAGCAAATTTATCAAAGGCAGCGCTCGATGAGCTACGCTTACCGCGGGCTCATCTGCATCTTTTTCAGGAGGTAATGAGGAAGACTTTTCTGCTTCGATAGCAGTTCTTAACCGACTTAGTGCCAAGGGAACATCTTCAGCCCGAATAGCACCTGGAACAGTTGCGCTGTGTCCCATCTTTTTCAGCATACTAAGGGCGACATCACCAAACATGGTAATGTCGGCATAGGCGTCTGTTGTAAAAGTCACCAGCATTTAGTTCTCCTCGAGCGACGCTAATTAGCTGACACTGTTCTGTCAACTACCACCGTTTCCTTGGCTGTTATTCAGCCAGTTGCGGACATACTGGTTTTTATAAAGATTCTTATGAACCGGAAAGGAATTTTCGCAATAATACTTCATAATCCCGACGAACGAACATGATGCGCAATTTTATAGAGAACATAATGCTAGCCATTAGTCAGAAATATTAACCGTTCGTCAGCAAATTTATGCCATTAAGTCCTCATGATTAAATCTGTCGAGCGTCATTGTTCGTGTTGTTAAAAGAGGTGGTGCCGAAAAGCTGGACAGTGTGATAAGTGGTAATCTTGCTCAACCAAGGCCGTGGCTAACGCGGCAAACAGAGGAGCAAGCGCATGAGAAGGACGAGAAGGAATCACGCACCAGGTTTCAAAGCCAAAGTGGCATTAGCCGCGATTCGTGGAGATAAAACATTAGCGGAACTGGCTGAGCAGTTCGACGTTCACGCCAATCAAATTTCGGAATGGAAGCAACAATTGCAAGAATCCGCGGCTGAGCTATTTGAGGGTTCTGTGAAGGCAAAGCCCGAGCTACCAGACCTAAAAGATCTGCATGCAAAGATTGGGCAACTGACGCTGGAGAATGATTTTTTAGAAAGCGCGCTCACCAAGGCGGGATTGCTGAGCGCAAAGAGATGATAGACCGAACCCACGAACTGCCATTGAAACGGCAATGTCAGATACTGCATCTGGCGCGTTCCACGGCCTACTACCAGCCCGTACCGGTGTCGGCAGAAGAATTGGCGCTGATGCGTCGGATTGATGAACTCCATTTGAACTATCCCTTCGCCGGAGCGAGGATGTTAAGCAGAATGCTCAAACGGGAAGGAATTCCGGTCGGTCGCCGTCACGTATCAACGCTGATGAAACGCATGGATATTCACGCGTTGTATCGCAAGCCCAACACCAGCAAACGGCATGTTGCGCATCCGGTCTATCCGTACCTGCTGCGCAACATGACAATCACCCGCTCCAATCACGTCTGGGCTGCCGACATCACCTACATCCCAATGCGACGAGGATTTGTTTATCTATTCGCCGTCGTCGACTGGGCAAGTCGTCGGGTGCTGTCATGGAAGCTATCGAATACGCTGACCACCGACTTCTGCATTGAGGCCGTGCAGGAGGCCATCAACCGTTATGGCAAACCGGAAATCTTCAACACCGATCAAGGCTGCCAGTTCACCAGCTTGGAATTTACCGGCCTGTTGAAAGACAAGGGAATTCAGATCAGCATGGACGGCAAAGGCAGTTGGCGGGATAACGTATTCGTAGAACGACTCTGGCGCAGTGTCAAATACGAAGAGGTTTATCTACATGCCTACGACAGCGTCAACGATGCAAAACAGGGATTGGATAAATACTTTAGGCTATACAACCAGAGAAGACCTCATTCGTCGCTTGACGACAAAACGCCCGATGAGTTCTACTACGTCAACCTGCCTGTACTGTTAAAAGCAGCGTAGGCATTTAGGCAAGGTTTCCACTTAAGAAATGACAAATACTGTCCAATCTTCCGGCTCCACCTCTAAAGTTTAGTAAAGTCTTCGTTAGCATCTTTCGGTCAGCCGCTGAGAAATGGTATTTTTTCGCAAGAGTAGCTGATGTTTTTCAGCAAACCATAATTTATTGTAGATTAGTGCGTTACATACGCTTACATTCAATCTGCACTATCTGGAAGAACATATAATACGGAGACATCATGAAGCTGAGTAATTTATTGGTTGGATCCCTTTTCGTCGCAATTGTTTCTGTTGAGCTTGCAGCTTGTAGTGGTAGTACAAGTAGTTCAGGCGGAGGTAACGTTGGTACTCTTAAGGCTTCCGTGAGTGGAGCCGCAATCGATAGGGCAATCTCCGGAGCGCAAATCATTTTCACTGCCGGTGCGCCACTCAATGATTCTGGCGCTACAACGATAGGTACTTTCACAGCGAATGCAAGTGGCGTATTTGCTTCAACTGTCACGTTACCAAGCAGCGCTGTGCCAGTTTTTGGCAACGCCGTGGATCCTAATAATTCATCCGTGGTGTTAAGCAGTTATTTGGGGCAATCAACGGCGCTGCAAGCAGCCGCTGCTTCGGGTGTATTAACAAGTTCCAATCTTCCTGACTTGGATATCACTCCGGTTTCTACAGCAGCTTTGGCAGTTTATTATCAAGTTAACAATAGTACCTATGCTAATTTGACTCCGGCAACGTACTCATCCAATCTCCAACAGTACAATAGTGACATTCTTGCTATCGCAGCAGCAATCAAAGCGGTAGGCGACAACTTGTGTACTCCCGCAAGTTCTATTAGCTCAACCACCAATCTGGCAGCAGCTATTGCCGGCCAGTCAAATCTGACTAGTGGAAACTCCACAACGCTGGCAACTGCAGCAACAATACTCGGGGGGAATTGCGCGAGCGTGTTGGCGAGCCTTCCCCAGGAAATCTCGGCGAATCCTGATTTTAGTCCCGAACTTTACCTTGGCGACGTGATTGATTCAGGTGCCTCCAGTGTTTTGGCTGCAACGTCCGGCGTAACCTTCGCTTTGGAAGGGATCATCGCCGAAAGCGGCAGGAATACTGCTTCGAGTTCTGTTTCAGCAAACCCGGCCAGCGTATTCGGAGATAGCGCAGTTTCAGTTGACGCGAAAGGCAATATCACTTCTACAGACAATAAGGTAAGTGGTTCACTGACGGGTAATTTCATTACATTGACAGTCACTAATGGTTCTCAACATTACAGCATCAGAGGCAAGATTGGTGTTGTTCAATCAGCCCTCATTTCCGGGGGAGCCGCGTACTCTATTCAAGGCGGGGGTACCAATACCGCATCGAATGTGTTGACCAACTTTGCTGCGGTTCTCTCAACTTCGGGGGTTGCACCGATCTGGAACGGTATTACGCCGCCAGCAACGGCAACAGCCAATTGCGCGGCAGGCGCATTCCCTGTGCGTCTGGAGTCTTATGGTTCCGAAATCGGCGGCGGAAATCTCAGCGAATGCGTCGTACCAAGTGCAACAGGATGGACAGTGAGCGCAGGGACAAATCCTTCTTACCATGGAAACAACATTGTCTCGGCAACACCATCGAGCCTGAGCGCACCGTCATGGATTGAAGTTTCAGCAGACTCGCCATTTATATTGGCTGCAACAGCAAGCTATACAAACAATGGAACCACAACAACAGGCTCAACGTATTACGTCCTGGGGACAACGACTATAGTGTTTGCCAGCAGTGCCGCAAACAACCTGTTTAGCATTCATGGCAACTCGCTTACTCGGTTGTCGGAGTCTGATGTAGATGCTATTTCAGGTGTAGGAATCGGTGGAATCGGGGGAAACAATCGGTATCATTGATTAGTAAAACTTGTACATCCACAGCAGAACACCGATAAAAACTCATTGTCTTGTTGTGGAGTGCTGAAACATAGAAAGAGGCTGTCGCTGGAAAACCAGATTCAAGATATTTGAATTGTTGCTATATGGTAATTCACAACTTAATCGAGTCTTATTGCTAGCGAATCGGCTTAATTCTGCTTAACGAAATCTACCAATTAATCGACGTGTTGAGTATTCTTCGACCATCATAATATTATGATGGTCAATAATGTGCGAAATGTGAATTGTGTCAATTAGTACCAGCCTTCGTGGATAATTTTTTCTGAAAATATACCGTCATGAAACATAAAAATACTGGGATTCTTTCTAAAATAACTTGGGGCGTCACGACGTCTTCAATATTAGTTGCTTCCTTGATTTACCTCGCTTTAAAGTAGAAATGAAATATTTGAGAATCGGATTAGGTTATAAGGACAGATTACGATGATAACTTGCGTATGCACGTTAAATTTCAATTTTGATTAACAATTCTTATTCACTCAAAATTTTCAGAAGCTGCCCAATTCCATCTACGTGAAATGCCCGAATACCAAGACGATTGGCCGAGCGAATATTCCCAGCCGAGTCGTCGAAGAAATAGACAGCCGATGGCTCAACATCACATACAGCAAGTGTTCTGATAAATGCTTCATCGTCGGGTTTGATTGCCCCGAGTTGATGCGAAGAAATGGCAATATCGAAATCGTCCTTGAAGCCATCGAACTTTTTCCAATGCAAGACGTTGGAGTTGCTGAGGCAGCCAACGCGGTATCGCTGGCGCAGAAAGTAGAGTGCTTCGCGAGCATCGGGGTAGAACCCTATTGGCCATGATGTGAATTTCTCCAGAAAATCGTCTGGTGCGAGGCTGATGTCCCACTCGGCAATGAATGACACAGAAAATTCGATGGGTGAAATCTCTCCAAGCTCAAAACGCCGCACAGCAGAAGAATCCAGCCCTTTGTTTTTGAGCGCATGGGCATCCAGAGGCGCAGGCAACAGGCATTTAAGGCTATCGAATGTAGAGTTCTCGATTAGGACACCGCCCAGATCGAACAGCAGGAGTGAGGGCTTAAGCATCTAAGACCTGCAACGTTGCTGCAGGAAAGATATTTTCATAGGCGAATCGTGCCGCAAATCAAACTGGATCGCAACTTTGATCATTTAATATTTAGAGTAGGCATGGACGGTTAATGTCTTGGGGATGCCTTGATAAATGGCTCTCAACGCTCGCATTTATGCACGCCCAAACAAGATACCGAAAATTGTGCTAATTATGATGATCGGGCTTCCAGTCTTTTGCGCAAATCTTGAGGTAATATGCCTCTGAATTTGGCAGAAATGAGGGCTTCATGTTTGCTCCACCATATACCTGCCCCTATCAGAGAAAAACCCAGGAGTGTCAGCACAACCATGAAGGAGAAGCTATTGGCAAACATATGCCACGACAAGTCTCCCAATACCAGCATGATGCCGATGCCGCCAAATACGGTAAAGGTTCTTCGTGCCAACACTGTGCCGATAAATATCAAACCAAAATGTAGCGCCAGATAAACAAGCTTGCCTGACAATTGGCCCGACCCCATCATGGACAATGCACCGCAAAATGTCAGCAAACCAAACAGGTATAGCCAAAAAGCATAATCTCTTGAAGTCTTCGAGCGCAGATCGACAACGAGTGCAACCAGCAGCATGCACAAACCGAACACAAGGCTTATTGTTTTGCGAAATTCCCACGATTCAGAACCAAACATATCCGCTTGCATGATCAGGGCAGGCACAATGTCCATACCCATGTACCACAATGTCACAGCAATAGGCAGCACCAAAACAGGATAGCGAAACCGTCTTAACATCAACACTCCAACGAAGAGTGTAGATAATTCCATGACAAGCCAGCGCCAATCGATCCACATGTGGTAGTCGCGATAGTGTTCTGTGTCACCACTCTCCGACCAAAATCCCAATATATGCTGCAACGCAAACACAGTTAGCGGTGTCAGCGCAATCGCCAAGGTGGCAAACAAACTGGCAGGCACGCCTAATCCGCGTTTTTCAAACCAAATCGCGGCAACCGTTGCGCATGCGGCATAAATGAGTGAAATCACCAGTAGGACTTGCATACCCATGGACTCTACCGCCAAAGTGGCAAACAACGATGCCGCACTTATCGCCAGTAATCCACCCAGGTAATACAAAACATGGGTACCATTAAATTTTGGAGCATCTCTCGTTACAGACTGAGTATGACGTTGCCTTAAAAAAACCAATAATGGCTCGATCTGGGCGTGTTGCAATATTCCATGTTCAGCAGCAGCGAGTAGGTCATCGCGTTGAATAGGCATTGATTTTCCCATGTTGATTCTTGTACTACGCTCAGTATAACGCCATACCTATTGTTTTGAACTCTCCGATGGCACAAATTGAGCTTTTGATCAGTTGCGCGAGATATTGTTGCAGACCTAAAGTGATGAGATTATCCTTGCAGCATGGCAACATCATTGGTAGAAATGTGACGCTGAAGAATAAACCCGGTACGCGAGAGAACAAGTCGCATTTGGAATTATTTAATTGTGGTGATGGAGTGACAACACTCGCAATCTGATATTTTGGATGTTCCATAATTGCGGCTCACCACAGGCAGAAAATGTTATGGGTTGTCAGACGTCAACCCTCGAATACGTAGCCATGATGATACCTCAACCCTGTGCGGGCTAGCGTCTGACAACCCTTAACAAAAGCAGCCGGATGCATTCTTAAGTACTGGACAAAAAAAGGCCCTGCTCATCTTGCTACAGGGCCTTATGTTTTCATTCTCAATTTTCTTATTGTTTTGCCAATTTTATTGTTTTACCGGCTTCACATTCCAAATCTCTTTGGCATACTGTGCAATAGTTCGATCACTGGAAAACTTCCCCATGTTGGCCACATTGAGAACCGCCTTTGTCACCCATTGCGCCTGATTCTTGTAAGCAGCCTCAACTTCGCTTTGACAAGCGATATAAGAGGCATAGTCTGCCAGCAACAAATATTTATCTCCGTATTGCAAAAGGTTATCCAAAATAGGTTTGAAACGATCCGGCTGTTCGGGAGAGAAGAATCCGGAGCCGATCATGTTTAACACTTCGCGAAGCTCTGCATTTGAATTGTAATAGTCCCACGGCTGATAACCTTTGGTAAGCAGGCTGTCCACTTCGTCTGTAGTCAATCCGAAGATAAAGATATTATCCTCTCCGACTTCTTCTCCTATTTCAACATTTGCCCCGTCCAGCGTACCTATCGTCAGCGCGCCATTCAATGCCAATTTCATATTACCCGTGCCGGAAGCCTCGGTACCGGCAGTTGAAATCTGCTCGGACAGATCAGCCGCGGGCACGATAAACTCGGCGGTCGAAACATCGTAATTCGGTATAAATGCTACTTTCAGAAGCCCTCTCACTTGCGGATCGTTGTTGACCGTATCGGCCACATCATTAATGAGCTTGATGATAAGTTTTGCCACTGCATAGCCCGGTGCGGCTTTACCGCCAAATATCACCGTGCGCGGCACGCACGTCTCTCCGCGTCGTACCCGGTTATACAGGGTGATAATGTGCAGCACATTAAGCAGTTGCCGTTTGTATTCATGTATACGTTTTATTTGCACATCAAAGAGTGAATCAACATTCACCTCCAGATTGAGCTTCTGCTTAATCAACCCGGCAAGACGAACCTTATTTGCCCGCTTAATATTCGCGAATTGTTTGCAAAATTCCGCCTCTTTCGCCAGTGGAATTAATTTTTTTAACAGGCTCAAGTCTTTAATCCAGTCCTTGCCAATTTGGGAAGAAATCAATTCCGCCAAAGGCGTATTTGCCTGATTCAGCCAGCGGCGCGGTGTGATTCCATTTGTCATATTGATGATTTTGCCCGGATAAAAACGGTCAAAATCTGCAAATATAGTCTGCTTCATCAGCCGGGTATGAATCGCGGCAACCCCGTTTACACGATGACTGCCAACTATTGCCAAATGCGCCATGCGCACCCGTTTGCCACCCTCTTCCGAAATAATCGACATGCGGCGCAGAAGATCGTTATCACCGGGAAATTGATGTCTTACATCAGTCAAAAAGCGGCTGTTAATTTCGTAGATAATCTTCAAATGACGCGGAAGTATCTGTTCAAACATTGCAACAGGCCAAGTTTCCAAAGCTTCCGGCATCAGAGTGTGGTTGGTATAAGAGAAAGTGCGCACGGTAATATCCCACGCCTTTTCCCAGGGAACCTGATGCTGGTCAACCATTATTCTCATCAGCTCGGCAATCGAAATTGCCGGGTGGGTATCGTTCAACTGGATCGCAACCTTGTCCGGTAACGCATCAAAAGTTTGATGGTCTTTGTGGTAACGACTCAGAATATCCTGCAAGGATGCGCAGGTGAAAAAATATTGTTGCTTCAAGCGCAATTCGTGTCCCATCTGCGTGGAGTCGTCCGGATAAAGCACTTTGGACAGGTTTTCAGAACGGTCTTTATCCTCCACAGATTTAATGTAATCTCCGCGATTAAAATAGGCCAGATCAAAATCGCGCGATGACTTTGCCGCCCACAGGCGCATGTTGTTCACGGTACGGGTACCATAGCCGGGAATAGGGGTGTCGTGCGCCATTGCCATCACATCGTCGGTATCCATCCACTGAAAGTGGCTGGCGCCAGTCTCGTCCGTGTATGAAGCCACGCGACCATGAAATTTCACCTGATATAAAACCTCGGGACGCGGAAATTCCCACGGGTTACCGTAGCGCAGCCAGTTATCGGGGTGTTCAACTTGCCTGCCATTTTCAATATGCTGCTGGAACATGCCATATTCATATCGAATACCGTATCCATAGCCCGGCAAATCAAGGGACGCCATCGAATCAAGAAAACATGCGGCCAATCGACCAAGTCCCCCGTTTCCAAGTGCCGCATCAAATTCAACATCTCTAATTTTTTCCAGTTTCACGGCCAATTCTTCGAGTGCTTTACGCATTGGCTTGTCCAGATCCAAATTATGCAAACTGTTCATCAACGACCGTCCCATCAAAAATTCCATGGAAAAATAGTAGATGCGTTTGGCGTCATTGTCGTAATAACCACGCATGGTTTCCATCCAGCGGTCGATCAGATGATCCCGCACAACCAGCGCCGCTGAAATAAACCAATCACGCTCGGTTGCGGTAATCGAATCTTTCCCCACTGCATAGGTCAAACGTTCTGAAAGTGAATTGATGATTGAGGTTACATCGATTGCCTTTTCAACATGCCTTACCGCGATTTTTTTTGAGTTGACTGACATTCTTCATTACTCCATGGTTAGAAAAAGTAAAAATTACTTTAATTTTGCTAATTTTTGAGCAAACAAACTTGCCCCCAACAATCCAACATTTGAGTTCTTAATAATCGACAAAGGAAAGCTCGCCAACAATTCCCCGAAGCGTCCTTTATCCAAATAATTATCCATAAATCCACCTTGCTGAACTTCTCTTGCAATCTTCGCCGCAATTCCTCCGGACACATAAATACCACCGCGCGGCAAAGCGGCGAGTGCAACATTACCCACAAACGCGCCATAAATCTGTATGAATATTTCCAGGGACTGAAGCGCAATGTTTTCCCTCTTTGCAATTGCAAAACCCGCAATCGCGGCTGCGGCATCACCATTGCTCATTGCAGCATTTAATTCCGGCGACGGAGTGACACATTTGCAATCGCGTAAAAATTCAAATATGGCAACAAGTCCGGGGCCGGAGACAATGCGCTCGTATGACACATGACCGTGACGTTGTTGCAAATACTTTAACAACTCATATTGCAATTCATTAACCGGGGCAAAATCAATGTGTCCACCTTCGGATGGATGCACCGCATAGCCATCGTCAGCCCATGATAGCCAAGCTACCCCCAGGCCGGTTCCGGCACCGACAACAATACGTGTTCCTCGTGCCTGGGGTGTGCCCTGCTGCAAGGTAATCAGGTCGTCCGCTTCCAACGCCGCGATACCAAATCCAATTGCTTCAAAATCATTAATAAGCGCTACGTGAGATAGATGGAATCGTGCCGCAAGAAGATCCGCATCGACCTCCCAGGGCAAGTTAGTGAGCTTTGCTTTTCGTCCGGCTACAGGCCCGGCTAAAGCCAAACAAGCGGATGAGACATCTTGAGTTCCGGCTTCTTGCAAAAATACTTCCACTATCTGTGCCAATCCGGCGAAGTCGGCACTGGGATAGGATTTGCACAGCAAGGGAGCTCGCTCCTGATCTGCATTGAACACCTGCAATAAAGTCTTCGTACCGCCGATATCGCCAGCCAATAAGTAACTCATATGATTAATACGCCTGTGTGTCGGCACCTTCCGGACTCAAGGAGTGGCGCCAAAACTGATCGTCCCCGTCAAACAGGCGATAGGTACCGCGCGGCCCCCAAGTGCCAGCCTGGTAACCGTTTATGAATTCCCGTTCCATCGACCATACCTTGAGTATCGGGTCAACCACACGCCACGCGGCTTCCACTTCATCAATACGCAAGAACAGCGAATGATCGCCCTGCATCACATCCAGCAACAAACCCGCATAGGCATCGAAATCCTCATCCCCCTCCTTGCGATAAGTCGCATCCAGACTGATCGTGCGGGTGTTTAAATCCAGGCCGGGCACTTTGACCTGCATTTCCATTTTCAAACAATCATTCGGTTGAATACCCAGCATGATCCAGTTTGGCTGCGACGGCCCCTGCCGCGTGTTTCGCATCATATCCTGGGGTGGATTCTTGAAACGAATACAAACGGCCGAACTGTTTTCTGCCATGCGCTTGCCGGTACGCAGGTAAAACGGCACGCCTGCCCAACGCCAGTTATCTACAAACAATTTTACAGCAGCATAAGTTTCCGTAGTGCTGCCTTGTGGCACATCCGCTTCTTCCAGATAACCCGGAACTGATTGACCATTAACAGTACCGGCCGTGTATTGCGCACGGAATGAATGAGCATGCACAGAGTTTTGTGTAATCGGACGAATCGCTTTCAATACTTTCACTTTCTCGTCGCGCAAATGTTCCGCCGACATAGTCACGGGTGGCTCCATCGCAACCAGCGCCATCAACTGCAACAGATGACTTTGAATCATATCGCGCAAGGCTCCGGAACTTTCATAATAGCCGCCTCGCCCGCCCACCCCCTGAGTCTCGGATTGGGTTATTTGCACATGATCGATATAGTGGTGATTCCACAATGGCTCCAGCAGAATGTTTGCGAAGCGGAACACCATCACATTCTGTACCGTACCTTTGCCGAGGTAATGGTCGATACGATATATTTGCGGCTCGTTCAAATGACGGTACAAACTGGATTGAAGCGTTTGAGCACTGAGCAAATCGTAACCAAAAGGCTTCTCAATCACCACGCGACGCCACCCGTTTTTCTCGGCGAGCAACCCCTGATTTCCAAGATTGTCGATGAAGACCGAAAACTCGGAAGGAGGAACGGCCATATAGAAAACCACATTACGAAAGAACACGGGATTATCTTCCAGCGTTTCTTTTAATTTTCTATAGGAGTCTTTATCGTCGGGAGGATTGGAATGATATTGCAAACGCTGACTGAAGCGCTCAAATACAGCCGGCTCGAATCCCTGCGGGTATTTCGCTTTAAGCATTGTGATAACTTGCTCAATCCACTGTTCGCGACTTTTTACCGCCCGGCTCACGGCCAGAATCACCATTTGCGCAGGCAACCGATTTGCCTTCTCAAGGTCAAATAATGACGGAATCAACTTGAGACGAACCAGATTCCCGCCGGCTCCAAAAATGACCAAGGTACACGGATCAAGAGTTTTCATCACTTGTCTCCGCTCAGTTCAGTTTAATAGCATGGCCGCCGAAAGCATTACGCATAGTGGAAAGCAGACGGTAACCGTAACCGGATTGGTTTTGGCTGTTGAAGCGCATCTGTAACGCCAATGTTAGCACTGGCGCAGCCACGCCCTGATCTATCGATTCGATCACCGTCCAGCGACCCTCGCCAGAATCCGGCACGAAGGGAGCAATGTTCAGTAATTGTTGATCGGACTTCAACGCTTCCGCGGTTAAATCGAGCAACCAACTGCGCACGACCGAACTGTGGCGCCACAACTCGGTGATCTGCGCCAAATCCAAATTAAATTCTTTTTTGCCCCGCAGCAAATCCAGCCCTTCGGCGAAGGACTGCATCATGCCGTACTCAATACCGTTGTGTATCATCTTGGTGAAGTGACCGGAACCTACCGGCCCGACATGCGCCCAGCCTCTGTCTGCCGCGGGTGCGAGTGCTTGCAAAATCGGTGTCACGGTCTTTGCCACGGCTTCGGTAGCCCCCACCATCAGACAGTAGCCATTCTCCAACCCCCAAATTCCACCGGAGGTGCCTGAGTCCATAAAACCTATACCCTGCTCCGCCAGCAACGCCCCGCGTCGCTGGCTATCGTGGTAATTTGAATTGCCGCCATCCACAATGATGTCGCCTTTTTGCAAAAGGGGGATCAGGGCATGAATTTGCTGTTCGGTGGGTTCGCCACTGGGCAACATCAACCACACAATGCGCGGACCGGATAATTTGGATATCGCATCTTCGACCGAACTAGCGGGAAGCATGCCGGCTTCCCTGGCAAGTTGAGACACCACTTCGCTCGCCCGGTCAAAGCCCACTACTTCGATATTCCCACGACGCAAGCGACGCACCATATTACCGCCCATCTTACCCAAACCGATCATCGCCATTCGCATTGCTTTTCCCCTTAAAATAATCCTTAGACCGAAAAAACTGCTCAACCAAGCCTCGTCGCCGTAGAATCATACTCGATACCACTATTTTATTGGACGATTCTTATGACTGTGTTACACCCTAAAGAACTCCCGCAAATTTGCCGTTGGCACAGTTTTGAAAACACGACCAATCTTGAACAAGCCGCCGTGGCTGAAATTGTAAACGCTGCCCGGCAGGCAATTAGTGATCGTGGCGCATTTCACATCGTATTGGCAGGCGGCACGACCCCCAAAAAAATTTATGAAGCACTGCGCAATGCTAAAACTGCGTGGAGTTCATGGCATGTCTATTACGGCGATGAGCGATGCCTGCCAAGCGAACATGCAGATCGCAATAGTCGCATGGCCTCACTGGCCTGGCTGGACCACGTCTCAATTCCTCCTGAACAAATCCATCCTATTCCAACTGAACAAGGTATCTCCATCGCGGCTGAAAAATATGCTCAAATAGTAAACAATGTAAAAACATTTGATCTGGTTCTTCTTGGGCTTGGCGAAGATGGACACACCGCAAGTTTATTCCCATATCAAGAAAAAGGATATTCACCCGATGCTCCTGCCACATTAATTGTTTTGAATGCGCCGAAACCGCCCCCCCAACGCATCTCACTCAGTGCCCGCCGCTTGAGCGAAACGCTGCAACTCATTTTCCTGGTCACGGGAAGCAGCAAAGCACAGGCAGTCAGCGATTGGCGTTCAGGAGTACCCATTCCGGCAGCATGGGTCAAGCCTGAGAATGGAGTAGATATTTATATTGAGCACGCCCTGCTTGCCCCCTCTAAATTAATATAGAATATGCACAGTTTCCTTTTCTGTGAAAGGAAGTAACCATTACTTAATGGGTAAAAAACCCGGTTGCAAAAGGCAGTCTTTACTGTGCGTAAAACAAAATTACAATTTCATGAAAGCCCGGAAATTGTAGCGTTATTCTGGCATATTTTTGAATGAAGAATTGGTGGTACTCGCTCGGCATTGCAAGCAAACTCAACATACCCATTCAGTTGATGTTAATTGTTGTGCTGTCCTTCGCACATTTCTGGGTAATGGGGCTCATCAAAGAAGAAATGCTTGACGGGGCAAAAAGACGCGCCTCGGTGTCAGCCGATGGTGTGATCAACGGCATGAATATGTTAATGGTTACCGGCAGTATCTCCGATCCGGCAAACCGCCAGCTTTTCATCAGGAAGATGGGCGCTTCAGAGGGTGTGAAAGAGCTGCGTATCATTCGCGCGAAACAGGTGCAGGACCAGTTTGGCCCCGGCCTGCCGGAAGAACAAGCCAGAGACGAGATGGATCGCAATGCGATAACATCCAAACAAACCCAGTTCGCATTAATTCAAGATGGAAGTGTGCCCGTATTGCGCACAGTAAAGCCCTTTATTGTGAGCACTAATTTTCGCGGCACAAACTGTCTGGCATGCCATCATGTTGAAGTCGGCTCTGTAAATGGTGCGGCCAGCATCACTATCGACATGACTGATGATTTTAACGCGGTCCAGCAAACCAGATTTTTTCTCATCGTCGGGCAGCTTGTGCTGCAAATTCTGTTGTTTTTCTCAATCAGTTGGCTTATTCGCAGGTTTGGTCGTCCCCTTTATAAACTGCAATCGGCAATGGAGGCCATGCAAATTAGCGGCAGTATGGAACAATTTCACCCGATTGAGTTGGATCATGACGGACAAGATGAGTTGGGGAAACTAACCCAGTCATTTAATCGGATGTCAGAAGCTTTATACGACTCTGAAAAATCAATGAAGTTGGCCTCTTCCATATATCTGTCAAACGCTGATGCTATTGTGGTAACCGATGAGAAAAACCTTATCGTCGATGTAAATCCGGCTTTCACCAACATCACCGGCCACGCCAGAGAAGAAGTCATTGGAAAAGACCCCAAAATCATGAAATCCGGGCGTCATAACAAAGAGTTTTACAAGAAGATGTGGGAGTCTATTAATACCCAAGGCCACTGGCAAGGAGAGATTTGGGATAGACACAAAGATGGCAGCCTATATGTAAAAGCAACCAATATTGTTGTGCTTCATCACAAGGATGGCACAGTATATCGCTATGTCGCTCAATTCTCTGATATTACGGATCAGAAAGAAAAAGACGAACTAATCCATTGGCAGGCCAATTATGACCCACTAACCAACCTTCCCAACCGTCGGCTTTTCCATGATCGATTGGGGCAGGCTATCAAGATGGCTCATCGCACAAAATTCCCGGTCGGGTTACTGTTTATCGATCTGGATCACTTTAAAGAAATTAACGATGCCTTGGGACATGCCGTCGGTGATGCCTTGTTAATGGAGGCAGCCACTCGCATTGGCAGTTGCCTGCGGGAAGCAGATACCGTTTCACGTCTGGGTGGGGATGAGTTTACTGTAATCCTGCCCGAAATTGGTGATAAAGCTCAGGCAATGCGAATCGCGCAAAAGATCGTTGGCGAAATGGCCAGTCCATTTTTCTTTGTCAATAATGAGAACGCATATCACATTTCAGCAAGTGTTGGCATTGCGGCTTATCCGGAAGATGCAAGTACGGTGGAGTCATTGCTACGGTGTGCGGATAAAGCAATGTATTCTGCCAAATCAAAAGGACGAAATTGTTTTGTATGCTACTCTGAATTGAAAGAATAAACGAATTCACGACTTCAAAGATCGTTTTATAACTCAGCCCTGATTTGAGTTTGCACAATATAATTAATTAGAATTTCAATCTGTCCGCAGAACAGCGTCCGTGCACGGCTGTCATTTCATACAACCTTTCCGAGTGTTCGGGTATGACTTGATCCCACGTAAATCGCCATTCCCAATACCCCTCGGCCTTGCCGGGCAAATTCATGCGATGTTCAGAATCCAAACCCAAGACATCCTGGAATGGATGAATTGCAATATCGGCAATCGATTGTGACGCGGCATGAATCAAGTCCCAATTGATTTCCGAGCCATCACTTCCAAGATATTTGCAGGCAAATGTGCGTTCGTGTTGGGAAGCGGTTTTGAACCAGCCGATAGCCGTGTCATTATCGTGCGTGCCGCCATACACGACCGAATTGTATTTGAAATTGTGGGGCAGGTAGGGATTGTCCGAACCACCACCGAAGGCGAATTGAAGAATGCGCATACCGGGAAAATGAAATTGTTCGAGTAGCGCAACTACATCCGGGGTAACAACGCCAAGATCTTCCGCAATGATAGGTAACTTGCCCAATGCTGCCTGTACCGCATTGAATAATTTTTCTCCGGGTCCGGGCATCCATCTGCCGTTGATCGCTGTTTGTTCGGATGCGGGAATTTCCCAATATCCCGCGAATCCCCTAAAATGATCGATGCGGACGATATCCACCAACTCGATTGTTTTCCGTATGCGTTCTATCCACCACGCATACCCTTCTTTCTCATGCTCAGACCAGCGGTATAAAGGGTTACCCCAGCGCTGTCCGGTTGAACTGAAATAGTCGGGCGGAACCCCTGCAATAACAGCGGGCAAAAGATCCTCGCCCAATTCAAAGAGATCCTGGCGGGCCCACACCTCGGCACTTTGGTAAGCAATAAATATGGGAATGTCGCCGATAATTTGAACACCGCGTTGATTGGCATATTGCTTTAATTTTTTCCACTGACGGAAAAAACACCACTGACAAAAATTCCAAAATTCGATTTCATGCGTCAGTTCAACAGCAGCTTTCTCCAAAGCATTTTTTTCGCGTCTGGCAATACCCGGCTCCCAGTGCGCCCAATCTCGCCAGCCGAATTTTTCCGCCAGCGCCATGAACAGAGCATAGTCATCCAGCCATGATTTCTCCGCGGTACAAAATGCATAATACTCATCATGGTTCCGGGAATCGGAAAAAAAACGACGCGCCGCGATACGAAGTTTTTCCATGCGGTAGCGGTATACGACCGAATAATCCACTCTCTGCGGCTTAAAGCCTTTGTGAACATTAATATCTTCCGGGCTCAGCCATCCGTATGCCTGCAAATCATCGAGGTCAATCATCAAAACATTGCCAGCAAAAGCCGAGCTGCTCATATAGGGCGAGTTCCCCGGACCTATCCCGCCCAGCGGGAGTATCTGCCACAGTTTTTGCCCCGCAGCGGCCAGCCAGTCAACAAAATGAAATGCAGCAGCACCAAAATCACCCGAACCATGTTTGCCCGGTAACGAGGTAGGATGAAGCAATATGCCACTGCTACGCGGGAAACGCATGAACTACCCTTTCAGATTGTGAAGCGCAGGCATTACCCCCGACAAGTTGATCAGACAACACTTGAGCATCCAACTTAGGAGCCTCGCCTCATCGTGCCACCACCCTCGGCCTGACCACCGCCCTGACTGATGGGGTAGTTTAAATTTGCGGGGACAGGTAAATTCAGCAAGCGATAAAGTTGCATCAGGTTATGACGGTACAGGCGGTCGAAACTACCGACAGCATCGGAGGGATTGTAATCGCCGAACCACCAGAACCAGTCTGAACTCTCACAGGATGAAAGTTGTTTCTCGGCAGCTTTTATCTCATTCGGGTTTAAACGTCCGGCAGCCATTACCCGGTCATAGCTCTGCTTGGCCATGCATAACAGATCCCACGCATGGTTCTTGTCGGCCGAGCCAATCCAAGTTGAGAATGTGCCGTACACCCAACTTCCCGCAACCAAACCCGGCAACGTTCCCGGCTTGGCAAAACCAAGAGCATCAACCTGGGCAGAGGCATCCAAATATTCCGAATAAGTTGTTGTGCGGATTGTCAGGTGCCTTTCCAAGGCGGTATAGAGATCGTTTAGGAAATGGTATCCATTGTAGGGATAGTATTCCCAGGCATTTTCACCATCCAGAATAATCCCGACCAACGGTGTTTCACCCTCTTTTGCCTGATTGGCGATATCCTCTAACTGCGCCACAAAATTATTTGAGGCATCTTTCCCATTCCAATTTGAATACTCAAAGCCGATCAAATCAGACAGCCGATCATCCCGAAAGAAGCAGTTCACACTATTGGCAGCACCTTGCAAGCGATACGGGCGATACAGATAATTAGATCGATCGGGAAGACTGCCAACCTTGCGCAAACTATTTGCCAATACGCCTTCCCCGCTCGCAACCCAACGACACTCCTGTCCCGCCAGAACTTCCAGCAGGGAAGTTGATACCGCACCTTCCGCCGGCCATATTCCATGCGGAGTAACACCAAAACGCGCATGATGGCTCTTGATAGTAGAAAGAATATGCGACTCGACTCGCGTCTTGCCTCCGGGATAACACACCGCCTGCGGCAGACTGCTTTCCGGTTCGCACTCACGCGCGCTTTTAAAATCCAGAAGTAATGGTGCCAGAGGATGGTAATGCGGCGTGGCGGATATTTCGATTTGCCCGCTTTCGGCCAATTTCCGATAGCGTGGAATAATTTTGGAGATGACATCACCGATCAGATCAAAGATGAGTTTGCGATCTGCAAAGGTAAAGTTTTCATCTTTGCTCATCATCTGGATCAGCACATCATTTTCGCGGCGAACTGTCTCGCCAAACCAGGCCAGATGATACCAGGTCAACAAGTCGGCCATGTATTGGCCCGACAAATATGACAGTGCCACTTGTCCATTCGATTCGATCATCTTGAACATATCGAATAGCCGTTTGTAGGATGGATATGGCGCAACCATTTTACTGAGATTACTGCGGAAACAACTCTCCAGAATCAGCTCCCTCTCATCAACACTAATCTCATTCAGATTCTCACAAATCAACAGGCGCAGCAGCGGATCGCGGATTTGTCCACTGGCAAACTGCTGTTCGTAATCTTCCAACTGATCCAGCAGGATCGGTACAAAATTGACAACGGCCTTCACTCCCGGATGTTGCTCAAGGTGATAAGCCATATCCGAGTAATCTTTAATCGCGTGCAAATACACCCAGGGCAACACGAAATCACCCGTACTGTAATCGCGATAATCCGGCTGATGCATATGCCAGAGGAAAACCAAATCAAGGGGTTTGATCATGAAAAATCCGTTTGAGTTACCAACATTCCCTGTTGCCGTGGAATGTTAAGCAACTATTAAAAAACTTAATTAAATATACTTTAACTCTTTGCAACGCGAACCCGTCCCATATCCTGTCCCAGCATATCCGGGGTAATCAGCGTAATGCCGTTAGTGGTTACATGGAATCGTTTTGCATCTCCAACCCGATCATAACCAACAACCAACCCGTCGGGAATGAGGCAATTTTTATCCACGACTACGCGCCTTAGCTTCACATTGCGCCCGACCTCCACATTGGGAAGCAGCACTGAATCTTCAACACTGCTATAGCTGTGAATTTTCACATTCGAATAAAGCAGGGATCGGGTTACCGCTGCACCGCTAATAATACAACCGCCCGACACCAGAGAATCTACCGCCATACCGCGGCGTTCGTCATCATCGAAAACAAACTTTGCCGGCGGCAATTGCTCCTGATAAGTCCAAATTGGCCATTCCTTATCGTACATATTCAAATCCGGAACCACCTTGGTGAGTTCCATATTGCCTTCCCAATAGGAATCAATCGTCCCCACATCACGCCAATACGAATTTCCCCCCTCATCACGGACGCAGCTATCTTCAAAACTTTGTGCAAATACCCGGTAACCGGCGGTCATCAAATGCGGGATGATGTCCTTGCCAAAATCATGACTCGATTTGGGGTCATCCGCATCACGAATCAATTGCTCGCACAAAAATTTGGTATTGAATACATAAATACCCATGCTGGCCAGCGCCACCTCCGGCTTTCCCGGAATCGAAGGAGGATTGGCCGGCTTCTCGGTAAAACTGACAACCCTGGCCTCGCTGTTTACCCCCATCACACCGAATGCTTTTGCATCTTTCACCGGCACTTCGATGCAGGCCACCGTCATGTCGGCATTTTTATCAACATGAAAAGCCATCAACTTGCCGTAGTCCATTTTGTAAACGTGATCCCCCGCCAGGATCAGCACATATTCGGGATCGCTGTCGCGCAAAATATCCAAATTCTGGAACACCGCATCGGCGGTACCCGTATACCATGACTCCTGCATCCATTGTTGCGCAGGCAAGACATCGATAAACTCGCCGAATTTACCGTTCAAAAAACTCCATCCACGCTGAATATGCTGGAGCAAACTATGCGATTTATATTGTGTCGCCACGCCGATACGGCGAATACCCGAATTAACACAATTTGACAGAACGAAATCGATGATGCGGAACTTGCCCCCGAAAGGAACGGCCGGCTTCGCTCGCCAATCCGTTAACTGATGCAAACGGCTGCCGCGCCCCCCGGCTAAAATCATGGCGTATGTGTTCTTCGTCATCAAACTGACAAAACGTGACTTATCTTTCTGAGACATATTTTCTCCACGCTTTATATTTAATTATCGATGCCTTTTGCGCGATTGTAACAGAAGAAAAATTCAATTTCTCCTTATGTTACCGAAGTTTCCCAATAAAAATCCAGTCCAATTTTCATGAAAATACTCCTTGCCTTTTAGACTTTTTTCACTATAATGCTGGCCTCGCTGCGATGTACATGCAGCGCTGAGTCCATCGTTTCCTGACCCCTAGCGTCTCCGACTTAATGTCGTTCTGATGCGTCCTGTTTTACCGGTTAGCGACGATGTTTTGCGCCGGTAGAGCTTTATAACTCCTACTGAATTTCATTGTGTGGCCATTGCGCCACGCATGCGCTGTTACTTTATTGTAAGGAAAAAACGTGTCTATAGAAAACACAACTGAAAAAGCTGTTGCACCAACCGAAGCGATTGCTTCAACTGTAACATTTGCAACTCTGGGTTTGAACCCTGCCATCCTCAAAGCAGTTGAAGAGTCCGGCTATACCATCCCCACACCTATTCAAGCAGAAGCGATCCCTACCGTCATGGCAGGGCACGACCTGATGGCCTCTGCCCAAACGGGCACAGGTAAAACTGCCGCCTTTATTTTGCCGGCCCTGCACCGTATTGCCGAACCTTCGGCAGTTCGCAGCAAAGGCCCCCGTGTTTTGGTGCTGACACCAACTCGCGAACTCGCTCAACAAGTCTCCGACGCTGCCACAAAATATGGCAAAAATATGCGCGTCAAGGTCGTCAGCATTCTGGGTGGTATGCCCTACCCGCTGCAAAACAAATTGCTCTCCAGTCCGGTCGATATTCTGGTGGCAACACCGGGTCGTTTGATTGACCACATCGAGCGCGGACGTATCGACTTTTCCCGTTTGGAAATTTTGATCATGGACGAAGCCGACCGCATGTTGGATATGGGCTTCATTGATGATGTAGAACGCATCGCCGCTGCCACGCCTGCCACACGCCAAACATTGCTGTTCTCGGCAACGTTGGATGGCGTAATCGGCAACTTGGCTCAACGTCTGCTCAAGTCTCCTAAACGCATCAGTGTAGCTGCCGCTAAAGCGCGTCACGAAAATATCGAACAAAAGCTGATGTATGTCGACGACATGGCGCATAAAAATCGCCTGCTCGATCATATTCTGCGTGACACCGAACTGAACCAGGCCATCGTCTTCACCGCCACCAAGCGCGATGCAGACACCTTGGCAGACAGCTTATCGGCGCAAGGTCACTCAGCCGCAGCCTTGCACGGTGACATGAACCAACGCGAACGTAACCGCACCCTGGTCAACCTGCGTCGCGGACAGATTCGCGTTCTGGTTGCCACAGACGTTGCCGCTCGCGGTATTGACGTTGCGGGCATCTCGCACGTTATCAACTTTGACCTGCCAAAATTTGCCGAAGACTATGTACACCGTATAGGTCGTACCGGTCGCGGCGGTGCAACCGGCATCTCAGTCTCGTTTGCGTCCAACCGTGACGCACTGCATCTTAAAAAGATTGAGCAATACACAGGTCAACGCATCGAAGCGCATACCATCGCCGGACTGGAGCCAAAATTCAAACCGCGCCCGGCCCCGAGTGGTCGTGGCAACGGCAGCGGCCCGCGTAGCGGCGCAGGTGCTCCGCGCGGTGCCGGTGCTGGCGCCCCTCGTCACCACGCTCCGGACAGCCGTCACGGCTTTCCACGCGATGACCGTAATGGTCAGGCGCGCCGTGAAGGTCATTCCCACAGCCGTTTCGGTGTTAGCACATTGACATCACACACTGTCAATTTCGATGGTAATCGTGCCGCCCCGCGTGACTTTAATACCGCAAATGGTACTCGCGCACACACTGGTGCAGGTGCTCAACGTGGCTTTGGTGCAAATACCGGAACAGGTGCTCCACGCTCCGGTGCTCCTCGAACCGGCACGGGCGCACCCCGTACCGGAACAGGTGCATCTCGTCGCCCCAGCGCCGGCTTCTCACAAGGTCGCAACGGCAATAGCAACGGCAATCGCTAAAAACCCAGTCAAAATCAGACACATTAAAACTGTCTGATTTTAATGAAGTTAAAAAAAGCGCCCCGATTACTCGGAGCGCTTTTTTATTGCCAACGATTTCTTAACCGATCACATTTGGGCATAAATCAAGCCCTGTTACAAATTAAGAAGATGTTTTTATTACACTGCTACACAGCTGCTGCCAAAGCAGCTATCGATACTGACAGAGCGGCAAGCCAGCCAAGATCGCCAAGATAATGAATATCATCTTCCGACAACTTCTCATGCGTCGTTATTTTAGTATTGAGCTTTTCCAAATCGGCTTGCAACTTTCCCAGCTTCACCTGCTGAACCTGAATTTCTTTCCACTTTAATTCCTGAGCTGTTTCCACCTGTGGTTTATTAGTTGTCATACAAAGCTCCTCGTAATAATTTAATCAACTCACACGAGCCAATTTCTAGCAACATATACTTGAAATTCTGGGAGTAATGTATGTTGACGTACATTAAGCTATAAATCCCTCTTGAAATCCGATAGCAACCAAGCGTTTTATTTGTTCCATACATTAATTTCAGACAATATTTGACAATGGAACGATCGTTCTATACGATACACACACCGTTTTATACATCAATCGAGAAATATTATGTACCAATCATCCATACGCCTTGGACGCAATGCCACCAATGGCTTACTGTCCTTTATGCACCCTAACAAAGAACTATTCCAGCGCCAACGCGCCTTGTTGCGCAAAGCCATACCGGCAGGCTTTCCTTCTCCGGCTGATGATTATGTTGAACAACGTCTAAGCCTGGATGAGCATCTCGTTCAACATCGCGAGTCCACCTTTTTTATGCGCGTAGCCGGAGACTCCATGCGTGAATTAGGTATCTTCGACGGCGACCTGTTGGTGGTAGATAGGGCATTACCCGCCACGGATGGCTGTGTCGTTATCGCGGTAGTGGATGGAGACTTCACTGTAAAGCAATTGATACATAGCCCCCAAGGGCAGTTACTGCGTGCCGCCCACCCGGACTACCCCGACATGCCAATCAGACCGGAGCAAGATTTTTTTATCTGGGGCGTAGTTCAGTGGAACGTACACAAGGTATAAGCAATGCAACGTACTATCGCCTTGGTAGATTGCAATAATTTTTATGTTTCCTGCGAGCGCTTGTTCCAGCCCGGGCTGGAAGGAAAACCTGTTGTCGTATTGAGCAACAATGATGGGTGTGTTGTATCGCGTTCAAAGGAAGTCAAAGACCTGGGCATCACGATGGCGCTTCCCTGGTTTCAAATGAAAGACATCGCCAAGCAACACGGCATCATTGCGTTCTCATCCAATTACACACTCTATGCCGACATATCAAATCGGGTGATGAGTTTGCTTTCCCGGTTCAGTCCAAATCAAGAGGTGTACTCCATCGACGAATGCTTTCTTGAACTAACGGGCATGGCGTCACTGGAAAATATCTCCGAGTATGGCCAGCAGATTCGTCAGTCAATTAAAAAATGTGTCGGCATTCCGGTATGCATAGGCATCGCATCGAGCAAAACGCTGGCGAAGCTTGCCAACCAAGTGGCCAAGAAACAGCCCCGCATGAACAGTGTATGCGACTTCAATGCCATATCGAAAAATACACTGGATGAATTGCTTGCCACCCTGCCCGTTGGTGAAGTGTGGGGTGTAGGCCGACGCAGCACAGTCAAACTATTAGAGATGGACATCCACACTGTGCTTGACCTGAAACGCACACCGCCCAAGCGTATCCGTGATGAATTCAGTGTAGTGCTTGAGCGCACAGTGGAAGAATTGAATGGCGTGGCTTGTATCGAATTAGATGATGTCGTTCCCGACAAACAGCAGATAATCTGCTCACGCTCGTTCGGCACGCTAGTGTCTAACCTGCCAGACTTGGAACAAGCTGCCATTGCCTATACAACACGCGCTGCCGAGAGGCTGCGCCATCAACACTCCATCGCGTCAGGTATTCAAATTTATATCCGCACCAATCCGCACCAAATAAAAGACCCGCAGTACCAGCAAAGCATAACAGTACCAATGCATGAGCCGACGAGCGATACACGCGTGTTATGCCATGCTGCACTGGTCGGGCTAAGAAAAATATACCGCACAGGCTATGCTTACCAAAAAGTCGGCATGACGCTGACGGGGATCATGCCGGCAACATCTCGACCCAAGACATTATTTGACGACATAACCGCCCAACAAAAATCGGCTTCGTTGATGCAAACCATGGATCAAATCAATCACACCATGGGTAGCGGGACTGTGCAGCTTCTGGGCGAAGGAATACGTAAAAACTGGGCAATGCGCAGAGGAAATATGTCGAAACGTTACACGACAGAATGGGATGAACTTCCTGTCGCCCAATAGAGTATTAAGTGCGGATTACGGCCAGAGCAGTCGTCTATCTGAAGGGTGTGCAAACGGCTTATAAATAAGCCTATCTCTAATTCAGTTTGTTCCTTGGATATTATTTAGAGCTATCTTCGCTTTTTCATATCCTTGGCCAGATGATTTTTTATACCAATAGGCTGCCTGCGTTAAATTCTTTGTAATTCCATAGCCATTCTCATATAACGACCCAAGATTATATTGTGCCGGGGCATTCCCTTGGTCTGCTGCTTTCTGAAACAAAGACAACGCCTGTTTATAATCTTGAGTTACACCGCTGCCAATTAGATACATATACCCAAGATTGTTTTGTGCGTCTGCATGGCCTTGATCGACAGCTTTCTGAAACCAATACAACGCTTGTTTAATATCTTGAGTTACACCTTTGCCATTTTGATAAATAAAACCAAGACTGTTCTGTGCGTATGTATTCCCTTGATTTGCTGCTTTCTGATACCAATATATCGCTTGTACATAATCTTGGGCTACACCCTTGCCATTTTGATAAATAAACCCAAGATTATTTTGCGCGGATGCATTTCCTTGATCTGCTGCTTTATGAAACAAAGACAACGCCTGTTTATAATCTTGAGCTACACCACTGCCAATTTGATACATAAACCCAAGATTGTTTTGTGCGTTTGCATGCCCTTGATCCACAGATTTCTGATACCAATACAACGCTTGTTTTAAATCTTGAGCTACACCTTTGCCAAATTGATACATAAACCCAAGATTGTTTTGTGCGTACGCATTTCCTTGATCCGCTGCTTTCCGATACCAATACATCGCCTGTTTATAATCTTGCGTTAAACCCAAACCATGTTCGTACATAAACCCAATATTGCTTTGTGCCTGAGCATTCCCTTGAGTTACAGCTTTCTGATATAAATACAAGGCCTGTTTATAATCTTGAGTTACACCTTTGCCTGATTGATACATAAAACCAAGATTGTTTTGTGCGTTTGCATAACCGTGATCGACAGCTTTTTGATACCAATACATCGCCTGTTTATAATCTTGAGTTACACCATTACCTTTTTCATACATAAACCCAAGATGAAATTCAGATGAGGCATTTCCTTGCTCAGCCGCTTTCTGGTACCAATATATCGCTTTAGTATAAAGACCTTGCTGATAGCTTTTATTCGCGGACTCTACCCATTCATTCAACGTCAGTTGATTTATCTGATGTTGATACTCAGTTTCTATATTTTTCCGTGAAGTGTCGGTTTGTTTTTCTTCAAGTTGTTTTTTTAAACGTGAAATTTCAGCAAGTGCGGCATCCGTTTCCTTTTTTGATTGGGTCAAAGATTCCGAGATTTGGATTTTTTCTGATGATAATTTTGTAAGCGCGTCTTGTGTTTTAGACAAATCACCGCTGAGCTGAGATATTTGATTTTGTTTTCTATCGTTATCCAGCATCTTATTGAGTGACTTCAACACATCTTCCGGATCGGCTTTGATTTGCGCCTTGAGGACGTACACCTTACCATTCCATTCCTCATTCAATATTTCCACGCTAGTAACACCGGCAGATAGCGTCTCTATTTCTTCTTTACCCAGACTTTTTCCGTCTGAGGAACTTTGTATCTTCACTAGAGAAGATACATGAGTACCAAGTTCACTCAATAGTTCGCGTTTAACTTCCTGTAAAGCGATTGTGCGTGCAGATAATTTACTATCAGCCTCACTGGCCTGATAAGTGTATTCTCGGACATAGATTTGCTCACTCGCAATGGCTAGACTTGAAAAGCATAGTGACACCAGAAAACCCAGAATAGAACAATGCCTCACAGAGAAAGAACTACTCAGTTTAAATTTGCGCATTGCCCTTTTCCCTTAAACTAGATGTAATTAAATTTTATCGATCAATTATCCCCAATGAATGCGAATATTAATGCATCTATACATGTATGGCTATTGCAAACTTAGATTGGAGTTGGAGTTTGCGTAGCAAGCTGACGCTACCCAAGTGATTTCCCTCAAAAGGACCCTCCTTATTTACTTGGCCCGGTCTGAAATTGGGGCTGATCAAGAAATTGCCGTGCTCATTTTTCCTCAACACCATCAGACAGACTTTATTGTTTCCTTTCACGGCTTGTTCCAAAACTATTTCGGGAAATATTTTTTCTTGTGCAAGCAGATCAGCGTGCCAAGAAATCCTATCAACCAAACCCACAGCAATACCAACACAACATTACCACCCATTGTTTAACTCCATATTTCCAATTAATTAAAACATCCTATTTCGTAATATCCAGTTGCGAGCGCCTAGATTATTCCGACAGACTTTATTATTTCCCGCGCATATTTTTACCAGCCCGATTCACGTTCTGCTGTTGCGCTAATTTTATGGATACTGAGGTCGGCACCGATAAATTCGTCTTCGGCATCCAGACGAAGACCCACAGTTTTCTTGAGAAGACTATAAACGATAAATGAACCAACAACGGCAATGCCAATACCAAGCAGGGTGCCGATGAGTTGCGAGATAAAGCTGACACCGCCAACACCGCCCAATGCTTTGCTGCCGAAAATGCCTGCGGCGATTCCACCCCATGCACCGCATAAGCCGTGCAACGGCCATACACCCAGTACATCGTCAATTTTGAAACGGTTCTGGGTCAGCGTGAACATCCAAACGAACAAAGCGCCTGCAACGCAACCAACAATTAGCGCCCCGATCGGATGCATCAGGTCAGAGCCTGCACACACCGCAACCAGCCCCGCCAAGGGGCCGTTATGCACGAAGCCGGGGTCATTCTTGCCGAGCCATAAGGCGACCAGTGTGCCGCCTACCATTGCCATCAAAGAATTGACCGCGACTAGTCCGCTAATCCTGCCGATTTCCTGCGCTGACATTACGTTAAAACCAAACCAACCAACCGTCAGTATCCATGCACCCAATGCGAGGAATGGAATACTGGAAGGAGGATGCGCGGAAATGCGTCCGTCTTTGTAGCGCCCATTGCGCGCGCCAAGCAGCAGTACCGCCACCAAGCCAATCCAGCCGCCGACTGCATGCACCACAACAGAGCCGGCAAAATCATGAAACTCAGCGCCGAATGTTGCGTTTAGCCAGTCTTGCACACCAAAACGGTGATTCCATGCAATACCTTCGTAGAATGGATAGACAAAACCGACCAACATAAAAGTCGCTGCTTGCTGCGGATTGAATTTGGCTCGTTCGGCAATACCGCCGGAAACAATAGCGGGTATCGCTGCCGCAAAAGTAAGCAGGAAGAAAAACTTCACTAACTCATAGCCATTCTTTTGCGCCAGCGTCTCTGCACCGGTAAAGAAGTTAACGCCATACGCGATGCTGTAGCCGATGAAAAAATAGGCCAACGTGGAAATTGCGAAATCAGTAAGTATTTTCACCAGTGCGTTGACTTGGTTCTTTTTGCGTACCGTACCCAACTCTAAAAATGCGAAACCTGCATGCATAGCAAGCACCATTATGGCGCCCAGCAGGATAAATAATGCATCACTTCCAACCTTCAAATTTTCCATATCTTCTCCAAAATAGTGCGAATTGGAGGATCGTATGCAATCCTTGTGCCAGTTGTTGGTGCAATAATTACTATTGATTATTTGTGATTTTATTTGTTATGTAAATTAACAAGAGGATTAAATTCTCCAATATAGTGCGCCAGATAAGATTTGCACTATATTTATGCATTATTATGGTGCATGTAAGCACCATAATAATTCAGGCCCAGCCATTGAGATGTTTTTCCAACCAGAATAATCCTACGATGGTTTTGCTATCTGTTATTTTGCCCTGCCGTACCCAGTCGATAGCGTCGGCGGGTGATAGTTCGAACACTTCCAAAAACTCTCCCTCGTCGAGCTGCCTTCCCTGAAAGGTAAGACCGCGCGCCAAATAATATTCCATGCGTTCGTCTGCATAGCCGATACAAGGCCATACCGAAGTTAGATGAACCCACTCTTGCGCCACATAGCCGGTCTCTTCCAATAATTCGCGCTCGGCAGTCCGCAAAGTTTCTTCTCCTGCATCTATTTTGCCGGCGGGGAGTTCGATGAACTCCTGATTTGGCGCGTAACGAAACTGGCGTTCCATAATTAAATTGCCATTATCCAGCAAAGCCAAAATAGCTACTGCACCGGGATGTTTTATATACTCGCGTGTGCTGACGGTACCATCGGGTAGACGTGCATTGTCTTTGTATACCTGAATAAAATTGCCTTCGTAAACCAATTCAGTATCAATTTGTGTTTCTGTTAAATTCATTACGAACTCCAAATAATAAAAATTATCAAAAAGATGGATCGGTACGGAGTTTAAACCGGGATTTTCAATTAGTGTCGTAAAACACCCGTTTTGCGACAGGTTGCGCGCTGCTGTTTGCCAATACCGGCGTGACATCAAGCGTGAGCGTAGCCTGCTGCGAACTCAGGTAAGCGTCGCTCAGCACGAAACTCAAGGAATCATGTCCGTAGTAGCCAGCCGCTGGCGTATAGGTATACGTGCCGTCCGCGTTCTGCGTCAGCGTGCCGTTGACTGGTTGAGCGGTGACGCTGCCAGTCATCGGATTGCCATCAGCATCGACACCGTAGTTGGCAAGGTTGATCAGCAGGCTGCCGTTTTCCTGAAGCATCACGACGCTGCTGTTAGCAACAGGTGCATGGTGTGCAGGCTGTACCGTGAAGCTCGCGGTAATCGGAGTCGAAACGGCCTGTCCGTCCGCAATATGGTAGACCAGTGTATCTGAACCGACATAACTTGCGCTCGGGGTGTAGGTCCAAGTGCCATCGGCATTCTGTGTCACCGTGCCATTAGCTGGCGCTGTGTCGAGCACTGCGGTCATCACGTTGCCGTTGATGTCGGCTGCTCCAGCCAGCGGATTGAAGGTGTAGGGCTTACCGGCAGTGGCCGCTGCAATGCTGTTGCTGCCAATGGGCGGATACGCAACTTCATTGACAACGATGCTGACGGTGGCAACGTTGGAAGTTCCACCGCTCAACGTATAGCTGTACTGGAAGCTATCAGTGCCGAAGAAATGCGTGTTCGGCACGTAAGAGAAGGTGCCGTCCGCATTTTGGGTCAGTACCCCGTTGGCCGGATTTTGTGTGATGTTGAGTTGGGGGGTAGTTCCCGCAACGATTTGGTTACCAGCCAAAGGACTGATGTTGACAGCGGCATCTTCCTTGGTAGTTACGTTTTCGTTAACAGCCAACGGCGTTTGCAGCAGCATGATGTCTTTTATCGATACCTGGCTTTGCGAATTGCCAAAGCCGATCAAGTCGAAGGATAAGGCGGCAGGCATGCCGGTGATAGCACCGCTGCTCAATGCGCTTTGCAGGTCGATCACATAGGTGGTAGTACCGTCTGCATTGACGATAGTCTGCACGGACGAGGCGGCATGGGTGGTGCCATCGGCCTGAATGTTCAGCAGGCCGTCGCTGTTGCTCAACCCATCGGTGCCAACCAATGCAGTGCCGGTAACGGCATTGTCGAGGGCGACCTCGAAGGCATCCGCTGGACCGTTGCCCTTTTGCAGGCCATTGACCACGGTGAATTCAATATAACGATCTTGGCTGGTGATGTTGAAGGCTTGCGCAAGTTGGGCATCGGCGCTGGTGCTGTTGGTGAGCATGGCTGTGCCTGTGGTGTTGGTGGTGACATTACCTTGCACATTCCAATCCGTCGTTCCGCCAGCGAAATTGTTGTTGGTGAGCGTTGAGTTAATGGCAAGCTCGAATTGCGGTGCGGGGATTTGCGCGCTGGTGATGACGGGCGACAAACTGCCGTAGTCGGTGCGACGCAGGCGGCCGATGAGCAGAGCACTCAATGCCGTGCCAATGGGCAGCACGGGCGCAGCCGGGCTGGTTGGTGCGGGCGCAGTTGAGCTTGCAACCGCAGTGGCAGTGCTGCCCAAATTCAATTGCGCGGCCAGTTGGCTCATCATCGCCAGTTCCGCCGCGCTCGGCAGGCGGCGTTCTCCGGGCTGGAGATTGGGTGCCATGAAGTCGTTGGGGTTGGCGCTGTGATCTAGGCCCAGGGCATGACCGTATTCGTGCAGCAGGACGGAAAGCATGTCCATCTTGCCTGCGGCAGCGGAACCGGGGGCGGCTATCCATACGTTAGGGTTGCTGGTCGGCAGGAACTGGCTATTGTCGGCAGGGTTGGTATTGATATACCAGCCATTACCCGCAGCAGTAGCGTCGAGTGTGATGCTGGTGCCTGAGTCCTGACCAACGGCTGCACCGCCAAGGTTGGCGACGTTGACGGTGATTCCAGCAGCATTGCCACTCAAATCGGTGGTATTGATCCACGAGGCCAATGCGGCTACATTCGTGTTTGTCGCTTCTGCGGCGAGTGTTGCGGGTGTTTGGTATTCAACGGAGGTGATGGCGCTGGTACCGTTGGTGTCTAGGGTGCTGGAGATTTTCCATAAAGGACCAGTCTTGCTGCAATAATCTTCAACTCCGGTATTCCCGAGCACGCCGTTGATTGCCTGAAAGAAAAATACTACCTTGACCTTGAGGCCGTTACCGAAATCCACCAGCATAATCGCCTTGTCCTTGCCGAGATAGCCGCTTTCTGGAAGATAAAAATAGAGCCCAGCATCCGGCCCAATAGTTCCAGTGTCACCCGCTAAGATAGTACCCACATCGGCTTGAGTAACCATTCGCAAGATGCCGTGTGCGGGCTGTTGCAGGATGGTGACAGTTGCAGGGCCTGTGACGGTTCGACTTTCATATTGCTGAAAATAGAACTTTGCGTCTGCAATTGGCGCATCAACATTGTCTGACGAGTAATTACCATTGGGAGCTGGAGAGCAAATGCCAAGGGTGCGTATCGTCGTATTGCCAGCTTGTGCCTGATTGGCCTGGGCGATCATCACCGGCACATTCTGCGGCGGCACATTGGGCATATCCGAGATTAACATTATCACATCTCCTTGAGTAAGGTTTAAGTCGGTCTTGACCTGGTCGAGCAGCACCTGCGCGTTGGCGATAAAAGAATCAATGGGGTCAGACTCGATTGATTTTGTAATTTTCCGATTTCCGATCCCCGCCTTTGGCATTCGGCTCCACCCGTCTCTCCAGTTGCTTTTGTATCCGCTGTTTAAACTGGTCATTTCCCAGTACCCATGCCTTGTTGGTCGCATTCCGGATTTCATTCATGCTGGTTTCCGTTATGTGGTGCTTGAATAGTTGACGATAGGCGGCTTGTCGCTCTTCGTCTGTCTTGCCCAAGCGCTGGTATTCAAGTTGCGGCGTCACTATTTCATTGGGCTGCCCAAGCGCGTTGCGCCGGTAGCTCGACCAAGGGTATTCAGAGGGGTGCGCCACCATTCCTGCCCGCACAGGATTTAACTCTATGTAGCGCATGCAGGTCAACAAGTACGCTTCAAAGTCGATGAGGGTGGCTTTGTAGCGACCTTCCCACAAGGTGCCGGTGCGACGGTAGGTGTAGTTGTAATACTGTACGTAGTAGCGCCCCAGCATTTGCATGGCTTTGCCTATGCTCTGCTCTTCTTGCGGGGTGACCAGAAGATGCACATGGTTGGTCATGAGCACATAGGCATGGATTTGGCAGGCGTGCTCTTCGCAAGCCAGTTGAAGTTTTTCGAGATAAAACTGGTAGTCCGCATCGGCGCAGAATATCTCGGTGCGGTTGTTGCCGCGCACGATCACATGTTGCAGCTGGCCGGGGATGACGAATCTGGGTAAGCGTGCCATTTGCCTCCACCTGATTTCGATGATGAGTCACTATAACAGCTTATCCGCAATAAATCAATCGAGTCTGACCCCATTGATCGCAAGGGGATATCGGATTTTTCGGTCTAATGTAAAAACTCCCGCCGCAGCGGGAGTTTTTCGAGACACATATATTCGGTGCTTAATGCAACAACAATGATTGCTGTACCGATACCGCACAGACTGACATCAGGGTTCCGGGAAGTATCCCCAAGCCTAGCACTGCAATCCCGTTGATCGAAATCAGCAAGCTGCTATCCGGCTGCAAGTAAATACGCTCGTGGCTTTCCGGGGCATCGAAATACATGAGCTTCACAATACGCAGGTAGTAGAATGCGCCGATCAGAGAGAACAGCACCGCAGCAAGAACCAGCGGTAGATGCCCGGCTTGCACTGCCGCATTCAGCACAGAGAACTTGGCGTAGAAACCCACGGTGGGAGGAACACCCGCCATGGAGAACATCAGCAGTAACATCATGAACGCGAGCCACGGGCTGCGCTGATTGAGTCCTTTAAAGTCAGTCAGCTTATCGGCTTCAAAACCTTCGCGCGACAACAGCATTATCATGCCGAAACCGCCTAGACTCATCAGCACATAAATGACGGCATAGAACATCGCAGAGCCATAACCTTCAACAGTTCCACTCAATATCCCGATCAACAGGAAACCCATGTGAGAGATGGTTGAATAGGCGAACATGCGTTTAAGATTGGTTTGCGCGATGGCGCTAATGTTACCGAGTGCCATTGACAGCACGGCCATTATCTCCAACATCCCGGACCAGTCAATCATCAACGGCTGTAAGCCTTCCACCAGTATACGCATGACAAAAGCGAAAACGGCCAGCTTGGGTGCGGTGCCGATGAGCATCGTCATTGCAGTCGGTGCACCGTGATAAACGTCCGGCACCCACATATGGAAAGGAACCGCGCCCATTTTGAACGCCAACCCCGCCACAATAAATACCAGACCAAACACCAGCAGCGCCTTGTTGGGGACACCATGATGAATCGCTGCGGAAATGCCATTCACATTCAATGTACCTGTCGCACCATACAGCATGGACATGCCGTACAACAACAATCCGGATGCCAATGCGCCAAGGATGAAGTATTTCATCGCCGCTTCTGTTGCAGTGGCTGAATCGCGTTGCAAAGCCACCATTGCGTACAAGCTCAGCGAAAGCAATTCCAGGCCCAAATAAAGTGAGATAAAGTTGCTGGCGGAGATCATCACCATCATGCCCAGCAAGGAAAATAATACCAGGGCCAGAAACTCACCCGAGAACAAGCCCCGTGCCAGCAAATAGCTGCGCGAATAAACCAGCATCATGGAGACGGCCAGATAGCTCAACAGTTTCAACACATCAGACATCAGATCATCCACAAACATGTCGTGGAACAGATGCGTAACTCCATTTTCGTGGGTCGCCACAGTAATGAGCGAGCAGCCCAGCAAAGTGAGTTGCACCAGCAAATACGTTACTGATTTATTGCGGCCAGTGGTAAACAAATCCGCAATCAGGATCACGCTCACCATCACCAGCAGAAAAATTTCTGCGTAGGCGGAATACAGGGTTGACAAGAAACTCATATTTTCCTCAATTGCTAAAATTTCGGCTTAGCCACAACTTATAACTTGGAACGGGCAAGGTGAACCAACAAATCATTCACCGACGTATGCAATATTTCACTGAACGGTAACGGATACAGCCCCACACCCAGAACAGTGATCGCAAGAACGATGAAGATAAACTTTTCACGGGCACCGATATCGCGCAAATGCGCAACATGGTCATTGGCAACTGCACCGAAAATCACACGCTTATACATCCACAACGTATATGCAGCACCGAAGATCAATGTACTTGCCGCCAGGAAGGCATACCAGAAGTTAGCTTTCACCGCCCCCATGATAACAATGAATTCCCCCACGAAACCGCTGGTTCCGGGCAGTCCGCTGTTTGCCATGGCAAACAGCATGAAGAACGCGGCAAACACGGGCATCTTGTTTGCCACGCCGCCGTAATCAACGATCTGACGCGAATGCACGCGATCGTATAACACACCGATACACAAGAACAGCGCACCCGCCACGAAGCCGTGCGAAATCATTTGCAGCAGCGCGCCTTCCATACCGTAAGCATTAAAGATGAAGAAGCCGAGCGTGACGAAACCCATGTGAGAAATGGAAGAATAAGCCACCAGTTTTTTCATGTCGGCTTGGGTCAGCGCCACCAGTCCGATATAAACCACCGCAATCAGCGACAGCGCAATCATCACACCTGCCAAACTGTGGCTGGCATCCGGTGCTATCGGCATAGAGAATCTTATAAAGCCGTATGCGCCAACTTTCAACATGATTGCGGCCAGTATCACCGAGCCGCCGGTAGGGGCTTCCACGTGGGCATCCGGCAACCAGGTATGCACCGGGAACATCGGCACTTTCACCGAGAACGCCATGAAGAAGGCGATAAACACCAAAATCTGTGCAGTCATCGGAATCGACATCTGGTGATAGTCGAGGATTTCAAAGCTGCCGCCGGAATGCAGATACAAGTACAACAGGGCAACCAGCATCAACAGCGAACCAAGCAGGGTGTAGAGGAAGAACTTGACCGCCGCATACACGCGGTTTGGTCCGCCCCATACGCCGATGATAATAAACATCGGGATCAGCATCGCTTCCCAGAACACATAAAACAACATGGCATCCAGTGAGGCGAATACGCCGTTGATAATGCCCGACATGATAAGGAACGCGGCCATGTACTGCGCCACGCGCTTTTCAATCACTTGCCATCCCGCCAGAACAACCAGCGGTGTAAAAAAACTGTTCAACAGAATAAACAACACTGAAATTCCGTCCACGCCCAAATGGTAATGAATATTGAAACGCGGTATCCAGTTGCTCATTTCGACGAACTGCATGGCACTGGTCATCTTGTCGAAGCCGGTATACAGCGGAATCGTTACCAGAAAACCAAGCACGGCCCCCAGCAAAGCAATAAGTCTTGCGATAGGAGCATTGCGATCATTGCCTGTCGCCAGCACTAACACACCAAAAAGGATGGGGAGCCAGATTGCAACGCTTAACAAGGGGAATCCAAAAATCATGCTTTATTTCCTTCAGTATTCTGCGGCGTTACTCAAACCACGTCCGTACGGTTAACAATACGAAAACGCCCGTAATCATTGCAAAGGCATAGTGATAAACATAGCCGGTCTGCAAATTGCGCAATAACCCGGCAAAGCGCCCAACCAATTTTGCCGTGCCATTCACCAGTACTCCGTCGATCAAATTCACATCACCATACTTCCACAGGAAGCGACTAGCCCCGCGTGCGCCACCGGCAAAAAACCAGTCATTGAAACGGTCGAAGTAATATTTGTTATCGAGCAGCGTATATATGCCTGCGAAGCGCTCCTTGATAGCAGCCGGGATATCGGGACGCTTCAGGTAGAAGAACCATGACAACACGACACCTGCCAGCGCAAGGATGAAGGGCAAGGTAATAAATGAATGCAAGGCCATCTCAATCGCGCCGTGGAATTCTTCACGCATTTCGGCAAGCGCCACGTGCTCTTGTCCAACGAAAATCGCGTCGCGGAAATAGTCGCCATACAGCAGTGGCTCAATGGTAAAAAATCCAATCGCCACCGATGGTATCGCCAGCAGGATCAGTGGCAGGACAACCACCCAGGAAGTCTCGTGCGGTTTCTGCCCGTGAGCCAAGCCGTGATGCTCATCGTGGTTTGCATGGTCATCGTGGTGGTGCGCTTTGCCAAAGCGTTCCTTACCGTGGAACACAAGAAAGTACATGCGGAAAGAATAGAACGCAGTGACAAACACTCCCGCCAGTACCGCAAAATAGGCAAAGCCTGAACCGATCAAGTGCGAATTTCCCACCGCATCAATAATGCTGTCCTTGGAATAAAATCCCGACAGGAACGGTGTACCGATCAATGCCAGCGAACCGATCAGAGAAGTAATCCAAGTGATCGGCATGTACTTGCGCAGACCGCCCATGTTGCGAATGTCCTGATCGTGGTGCATGGCAATGATAACCGAACCTGCCGCCAAGAATAGCAACGCTTTAAAGAACGCATGAGTCATCAGATGGAAGATTGCTACCGAGTACGCTGAAGCGCCCAGCGCAACCGTCATATACCCCAGTTGCGACAACGTTGAATACGCCACCACGCGCTTGATATCGTTTTGGATGATGCCCAGGAAGCCCATGAACAACGCGGTAATCGCACCGATGATCATGACGAAAGACAAAGCTGTTTCAGACAATTCAAACAGCGGCGACATGCGTGCCACCATAAATATACCGGCGGTTACCATGGTTGCCGCGTGGATCAAAGCAGAGATTGGTGTGGGGCCTTCCATCGAATCCGGCAACCAGACGTGCAGCGGAAATTGTGCGCTCTTGCCCATCGCACCGATGAACAACAGAATACAGATGGCTGTAATCAGATTCCACGACACACCCGGAATAGGTGCAATGTCATTCACGTAAAGATACGCTTTGGCGAATACGGCGGCGTAATCAAGTGTACCGAACACCATCAACACCAGACCAATTCCAAGCAGGAAGCCAAAGTCGCCCACGCGGTTAACCAAAAACGCTTTCAGGTTGGCATAAATTGCCGTTGGGCGTGTATACCAGAAGCCGATCAGCAAATACGACACCAGCCCCACAGCTTCCCAACCGAAGAACAACTGCATGAAGTTGTTTGCCATCACCAGCATCAGCATGGAGAAAGTAAACAGTGAAATGTAACTGAAGAAACGCTGATAGCCCGCGTCTTCACTCATATAGCCGATGGTGTAGATGTGAACCATCAGGGAGACAAAGGTCACTACCAGCATCATTAGCACGGTTAGACGGTCAATCAGCAAACCCACCTCAAAACTGGTATCACCCGAGGTCACCCATTTATAGACGGTGCCATTAAATTGATGACCGGCCAGCACATCCCTGAAGATCGCCACGGATGCCGCAAACGACACGGCGACCAGCGCAATAGTAATCCGGTGCGTCCAGTTCCGACCTAAAACCTTACCGAACAGACCGGCCAGAATCGCGCCGACCAAGGGAGCCAGTGGAACCAGCAAATAGAGATTTTGCATATTGCTCATTTGTACGCTTAACCTTTCAGGCTGCCGATATCGTCAACGTTAATAGTGCGCAAATTACGGAACAGCACCACCAGAATAGCCAAACCGATTGCAGCCTCGGCAGCCGCAACAGTCAGAATAAAGAACACAAAGATCTGTCCGGAAACATCGTTCAGATAATGCGAGAAAGCAATGAAATTGGTATTCACCGCCAGCAACATCAATTCAATCGCCATCAACAGCACGATAATATTTTTACGGTTCAGGAAAATGCCCAGCACGCTGATGGCAAACAGCACCGCGCTTAACACCAAGTAATGAGACAAACCTAAACTCAACATGCTTCCCCCTGAAAATTAGCTCTTCACTTGATCGGTTTTCGCAACATCCGTCACTGCAACTTTTTTGGATGATGGAACCGATACGATACGTAAACGATCTTTGCTCTTGACCGAAATCTGTTTGCTTGGCTCTTGTTTCTTCGCAGTACTGCGATGACGCAAGGTCAAAGCAATTGCCGCAACAATAGCAATCAACAACAACACTGCCGCCAATTCAAACGGATAAACATAATCTGTATAAATCAAGCGCCCGAGTTCTTTGGTATTGCTGTAATCGGCAGCATGTTTGGCAATATTTGCACCGGTCTCCGCTGTCTGACGACCGCCCAGCACCCAAATCATTTCACCCACGATTGCTATTGCCAGCGCCACACCAAACGGGAACCAGCGCCAAAATCCTTCGCGCAATTGCACCAAGTCGACATCCAGCATCATCACCACGAACAGGAACAGTACCATCACCGCGCCAACGTAAACGAGCACCAGTGTAATCGCGAGGAACTCTGCCTCCAGCAACAACCATATTCCGGACATGCTAAAAAAAGCCAACACCAAAAACAGCGCCGCATGCACCGGATTGCGTGAAGTAATCACACTCACCGCCGAGAAAACGGTAAGCGCCGCAAACAGATAAAAAACGATTGTCTCTAAATTCATAAATTAGCCCTAAAACTTAAGCGAAACGTGAAACGTGATGCCCTTCCCTGCCGGGAAACATTTCACCGGTACTTGGCATCCGCAGCCCGATCTTTTGCGATCTGCGCTTCATGCTTGTCGCCCACCGCCAATAACATTGGCTTGGTGTAATACAAATCCCCTCGGGCTTCACCGTGATACTCGAAAATTCGCGTCTCAACAATGGCATCCACGGGGCAAGACTCTTCACAGAAACCGCAAAAAATGCATTTGGTCAAATCAATATCATATTGCGTAGTACGACGCGAACCATCAGCACGTTCCGCCACTTCGATCTTGATCGCCAATGCAGGGCATACTGCTTCGCACAGTTTGCACCCGATACAACGCTCTTCACCGTTGGCATAACGGCGTTGCGCGTGCAGACCGCGGAAGCGAAAGCTTTGCGGTGTTTTTTCTTCCGGATACTGCACTGTGACCTTGCGCATAAACATATGCTTGCCGGTCAGAGCCATACCTTTGAGCAGCTCAATCAGCAGAAAACTTTTAAAGAAATTCGAGATCTTTTTCATATTCTCTCTCACCACAACCAAAACGGTGTCTGCATCCAGGCAGCAACCACTACTACCCAAACCAGCGTAAGCGGAATAAATATTTTCCAGCCCAAGCGCATCAGTTGGTCATAACGATAGCGCGGGAACGTTGCGCGCAGCCACAGGAACAGGAACAGGATAAATGACATTTTTGCCAAAAACCAATGTATCCCATTGCCCAGAAGCAACCCTAATACCGGGGCTGACGGCACCCAGGCTTGCGGCAACGGTGACAGCCAGCCACCGAGGAAGAAGATGGAGGCCAACGCCGCAATGAGAATCATGTTGGCATATTCGGCAAGGAAGAATAATGCAAAGGCCATCCCGGAATATTCCGTATGGAATCCTGCCACGATCACTGATTCGTCTTCCGCCAAGTCAAACGGAGCGCGGTTGGTTTCCGCCACACCGGCAATGAAATACACCACGAACATTGGGAACAAGGGTATGAAATACCATCCGAACAGGCCATAATTATTGTGCTGACCGCGCACAATATCGACCAGATTCATACTCTGCGCTGCCAGCAACACACACACCAGCGCAAATCCCATGGCAAGTTCATAGGACACGATCTGTGCAGCGGAACGTATCGCGCCAAGGAAAGCATACTTGGAATTGGAAGACCAGCCGGCAATGATGACGCCATAAATCCCCAGTGAAGTCATCGTCAGGATATAGAGCAGACCGGCGTTGACATTGGCCAGGATCAATTCATCTCCGAAAGGCACCACAGCCCAAGCCGCCAGCGCTGGCGTTATCGCCAATACCGGTGCCAATACAAACAGAAATTTGTTGGAGCCGGTCGGAATGATGACTTCTTTCATCAACAATTTGATCCCGTCTGCAATGGGTTGCAACAAACCGTAATAACCCACGCGATTGGGTCCAATACGATCTTGCATGTACCCCAGTACCTTACGCTCTACATAAGTAAGGTAGGCGACGCCGAGCATAATCGGCGCTACGATGACAACAATCTTCACCAATACCCAGACTAATGGCCAGGCAAAGCCAAACGTACCCCATACCCAATTCCAGAGTCCGAACTGATTCCAGAACCATTGAAAAAATTGCAGGATCTGAGCTTCTATCATGTGCGCTCCACCGAGATCGTTCCGAACATCGCACCCAAGGCAGCGGTCGCACTATGTCCTGCTGCCAAGCGCACCACACCTTTGGGCAAATTATCATCTGTTGCCACCGCCACTATTGCGCTACCAAGCCCTTGGCTTACCTTAACAGTCGCACCCGACTGTATACCCAGCTTGTTTAATTCTTCACTATGCAGCCATGCTTTCGGAGTAGCCGCATCAGTCGTCGCTTGCAGCGGCGCTGAACGGCGAACGATGGAATCCGTTGTATAGATAGGCACATCGCTTACGCGTTGCAGACCACCCGCAGTTGCAATTGCATTTATTTCAATGTCGCTAAGGGCATTATTCAATTTAGTAGTGACATCCACATCTTTAAGTGCTTCTTCACGCACTGCTTCCGAGGTGTCCTGATCGAATCCGTCCAGCTTCAGCAAATTACCCAACACACGCAATACTTTCCATGCCGGGCGCGCCTCGCCCAAAGGCTTGACTGCCCCCTTAAAGCTTTGCACCCGACCTTCTGTGCTCACAAAGGTACCCGACGTTTCTGTGAATGGCGCGATAGGCAACAACACATCCGCGTATTCAGTTGCACGATGCTTGTAGGCCGACAATGCAATCACCAAATCTGCTGCCTGCAACGCGGCTATTGCCTGTTGCGGGTTCGCACTATCTAATTCCGCTTCGACATTCAGCAGCACATAGGCCTTGCGCGGAGACGCGAAAATGGTTGCCGCATTTAATCCATTTGCGCCCGGTATGGCATTCGCCAAGTAACCGCCAACGCTGTTTGCCGCCTCACCGAAGAAGCCGAATTTGCCCGCTGTTAATTCGGCAATTTTTTGTGCCAGCAATTGTAATTGGGCTGCCTGCGGATGTTGTTGCGCAAAATTACCCAAGAATACTGCAACATTTTTGCCGCTCGCCAAGCTCTTCGCGATTGCGGCAGCTTCGCTGTTCCCGCTTGGTGCGCCTTGTTTTTCTGCCGTTAGTGCAATCAAGACCTGGTTTAATACGTCAACCAAAGCATCAGGCGCAACAATTGATTTGTTCTCCACATTCATTAACAGATCATCGTCAACCGAGTGGATAATGTTGGCTTGTGCACCGTTCTTTACTGTGGAACGAATACGTGCCGCCAAAACCGGGTGATCCTTGCGCAAGAAACTGCCGATGATGAGGAATCTGTCGGCACGGTTAATTTCGTCAATAGGCAAGCCCAGCCAAGGCACACCCTGGCTCTTGCTGTCGGCACTAAAATCTGCCTGGCGCAAACGGAAATCCACGTTCTGGCTGCCGATGCCGCGAATTAATTTTTGCAGCAAATAAAGTTCTTCCAGCGTGGAGTTGGCTGTGGCCAGCGCGCCGACCTGTTCTGCACCGGCACCATTAGCGATATGGCGCAGACCATTCGCCGCATATTCCAGGGCGACTTGCCACTCCACTTCCTGCCACTTGCCGTCTTTTTTAATCATCGGCTTGGTCAGGCGCTCGGGCGAACTCAAACCTTCATAAGCGAAACGATCTTTGTCCGACAACCAGCACTCATTGATGTCTTCGTTTTCGATGGGCAGTACGCGCAGCACGCGGTTATCCTTGGTGTGCACCGCAAGATTGGAACCCAGACTATCGTGGGCACTGATCGAGCGACGACGCGATAATTCCCAATTGCGCGCTTTATAGCGGAAGGGTTTGCTGGTCAGCGCCCCGACCGGGCACAGATCAATCATATTGCCGGACAGTTCGGAATTCACCGTGCCGGAAACAAAAGATATGATCTCAGCGTGTTCGCCCCGGAAAGCTTGTCCGAGTTCCATCTGTCCGCCGATTTCGGCACCGAAACGCACACAACGGGTGCAGTTAATGCAGCGGCTCATTTCTTCCGCAGACACCAGTGGCCCGATGTCTTTGCTCAATACCGTGCGTTTTTCCTCGTGGAAGCGCGATTGTCCGCTGCCGTAACCGACAGAAATATCCTGCAACATACATTCGCCGCCCTGATCACAAATCGGGCAATCCAAAGGATGGTTCACCAGCAAAAATTCCATCACACCTTTTTGCGCTTTCACCGCTTGCTCGGAGGCAGTCCAAACTCGCATACCTTCCGTCACCGGTGTTGCACAGGCCGGCAACGCTTTGGGTGTCTTTTCAACCTGTACCAGACACATGCGACAATTCGCCGCTATAGACAATTTCTTGTGATAGCAAAAGTGCGGTATCGTTATACCGGCGCCATGCGCGGCCTCGATCACAGTCGATCCATTCGCTGCTTCGATGTGCTTGCCGTCAATTTCAATGTTGATCATTGCTCACCTGTCCGTCTGCCTTACACCAAGCAACGCTTGTGCTCGATATGGTATTCAAATTCCTTGCGGTAATGCTTGAGGAAACCCTGCACCGGCCATGCCGCCGCTTCTCCCAACGCGCAAATCGTGCGACCCGAAATGTTGTTGCACAGATCGAGCAACAGATCCAAATCTTCCGGTCGGCCTTCACTATGCTCGATACGATGAATAATACGGTACAGCCAACCTGTACCTTCGCGGCAGGGAGTGCACTGGCCGCAAGACTCTTCAAAATAGAAATAGGACAGCCGCTCCAGCGCCTTTACCATGCAGGTCGTCTCATCCATCACGATAATGGCTCCGGTTCCCAGTGCAGAACCGGCTTTCTGGACAGAATCAAAGTCCATATTCAAATCCATTATGATTTCAGCCGGCAATACCGGCATTGAAGAACCGCCGGGAATCACCGCCTTCAATTTGTTGCCTCCGCGCACGCCCCCCGCCATATCCAGCAGGGTTTTAAACGGTGTCCCCATCGGCACTTCAAAATTGCCCGGTTTGTTTACATGACCGGACACTGAAAACAATTTGAACCCGCCACTGTTCGGCACGCCCAAGTCGGCAAATTGCTTTCCGCTGTTATAAACAATATAGGGAATGCTGGCAAAAGTTTCGGTGTTGTTGATCGTGGTGGGTTTGCCGTACAAACCGTAACTTGCCGGGAAAGGCGGCTTGAAACGCGGCTGGCCTTTCTTGCCTTCAAGGGATTCGAGAAGCGCGGTTTCTTCACCGCAAATGTAGGCTCCGTAGCCCAGATGATTGTGCAGATCAAACTCCAGATCGGAACCCAGAATATTCTTGCCCAGATAGCCCGCCTTGCGCGCCTCTTCACAAGCCGCTTCCATACGCTCGTAGGCTTCGAAAATTTCGCCGTGAACATAGTTGTAACCTGTCTTCACACCCATGGTGTAGGCGGCAATCGCCATACCTTCGATCAGCAAGTGCGGATTGAAGCGCAAGATATCCCAATCCTTGCAAGTCCCGGGTTCGCCCTCGTCGGAATTACACACGATATATTTGTCGCCTTTGTATTGGCGCGGCATGAAACTCCATTTCAATCCGGTAGGGAAACCCGCACCGCCTCGACCACGCAGGCCGGACGCCTTCACTTCGGCGATAATCCTGTCGGGTGAAATTTTTTCGGAGAGAACCTTGCGCAGAGCCTGATAACCGCCCACCTTGAGATAATTTTCCAGGGTCCACGGCTGGTCGAAATGCAGCGTGCTCAGGATAACAGGCGTACTCATTGTTTCCCTCCTTTGCTGCCAGCCTCAAGTTCGTCCAGGATTTGATCAATCTTTTCCCCGGTCAGACGCCCGCACAATTTTTTGTTATTGATTGTAAGCAATGGTGCATCTATACAGGCTCCCATGCACTCGCCCTCGCGCAAACCGAATTTACCATCGGCGGTAACTTCTCCCAAACTGATTCCCAGTCTGTTTTTTATATGCAGCAGCGTTTCATTCGCACCGCCAAGCTGACATGAAAGATTGGTACAGACCGTCAGGGTAAATTTTCCCATCGGCTTGAGATTGTACATATGGTAGAAGGTGGCCACCTCGTACACAGCCATCTGCGGCATGCGGATGTAAGCGGCAACATCCGCCATGTCTTCAGGTGCAATCCAGCCCTTCTCATCCTGCACAAACCGCAAAGCAGCCATCACTGCTGACTGCCTTTGATCGGCCGGATACTTTTTAAGCTCGCGCTCAATTTGAGTTTGAATTTGTTCGGATAACATCAGCGGTCTATCTCTCCAAAAACGATATCTTGTGTGCCGATGATCGCCACCACGTCAGCCAGCATATGACCGCGTGTCATCTCGTTCAATGACGCCAGATGCGGGAATCCCGCCGCACGAATTTTCATACGATAAGGCTTGTTCGCCCCGTCTGAAACCAGGTAAATACCAAATTCACCCTTGGGATGTTCCACAGCGGAATACACTTCCCCGGCAGGAACATGCATGCCTTCGGTAAAAAGCTTGAAGTGGTGGATCAGCTCTTCCATATTCTGCTTCATTGCCTCGCGCCTGGGCGGAGCAAACTTGTGGCTTTCTGTAATCACCGGCCCGGGATTATTGCGTAACCAGGTTATACATTGCTTAATGATACGGTTGGACTGACGCATCTCTTCCACGCGAACCAGATAACGATCATAACAATCGCCTTCAGTGCCAACCGGAATATCGAAGTCCAGGCGGTCGTACACTGCGTACGGCTGTTTTTTACGCAAATCCCAAACAACACCGGAACCCCGCAACATCGGGCCGGTAAAGCCCAAAGCTAACGCACGTTCCGGCGAGACAACGCCGATACCGACAGTGCGCTGTTTCCAGATGCGGTTATCAGTTAGCAGCGTCTCGTACTCATCCACATTGGCGGGGAAACGATTACAAAAGTCTTCCAGGAAGTCCAGCAGAGAACCCTGGCGATTTTCGTTCAAACGTTTGACCGCGGCAGCATTGTGAATCTTTGAAGCCTCGTACTGCGGCAGGCTATCCGGCAAATCACGGTACACACCGCCAGGACGATAATAGGCCGCATGCATACGGGCGCCGGAAACAGCTTCGTATACGTCGAACAAGTCTTCGCGCTCGCGGAAGGTATAAAAGAACATCGTCATCGCGCCAAGGTCGATACCGGCAGCCCCCAGCCACAACAGATGATTCAATATGCGCGTAATCTCGTCAAACATCACACGAATATATTGGGCGCGAATCGGCACCTCGATGCCGGCCAGTTTTTCTACCGCCTTGACATACGCATGCTCGTTGCACATCATGGATACATAATCGAGACGATCCATGTACGGCACGGATTGCAGGAATGTTTTGTGTTCTGCCAGCTTTTCGGTGGCGCGGTGCAGCAGGCCAACGTGAGGGTCGGCACGTTCTACAACTTCGCCGTCCAGCTCCAGCACCAGACGCAATACGCCGTGTGCCGCAGGATGTTGCGGTCCGAAGTTCATGGTGTAATTTTTAATTTCAGGCATTACGCTTCCCTTGATTAATCTTAGTGCCGACTGTAATTTTCTTCACGAATGATGCGTGGCGTCACTTCGCGGGGTTCCACTGTAACGGGCTGGTAAACGACACGACGCTGCTCGGCGTCATAGCGCATTTCGACATGCCCGGACAACGGAAAATCTTTGCGGAAAGGATTACCCACAAAACCATAGTCCGTAAGCAGACGACGCAGATCGGGGTGTCCCAGAAAAATAATTCCGAATAAATCGAAGGCTTCGCGTTCAAACCAATTGGCAGAAGGCCACACATCTATCACGGAGTGTAGCGTTGGCATGGCATCATCTTTGGCAAACACTCTGACGCGCAAGCGAAAGTTATGTTCGACAGACAGCAAGTGATAGACAGCCGCAAAGCGGTATTTGAAAGGCCGGTTGTCCGCGTCATTAGCCGGATAACTTCCCTCTTCCGACACATCGCTTCCATAAGCCGAATAATCGACACCACAGACATCGACCAACTGCTCAAAATGGAATTTCGGATCATCCCGCAAACTTTTCAACACACCCGGCGTATCGTTGACATCAATCACCAAAGTCAATTCGCCAAGCTTATTTTCCAGACTGATCACCTTGTCCGCAAACTCTTCTTTTAGATTCTCGCCCAACAATTTCAGTTCTTCACTCATATTTATCTTACCGCGCAATAGTATTGGTGCGGTTGATTTTCCTTTGCAACTGAATCACGGCGAAAAGCAAAGCTTCTGCAGTTGGCGGACAACCGGGAACATAAATATCAACGGGAATAATACGATCACAGCCGCGCACGACCGAGTAGGAATAGTGGTAATAACCGCCGCCATTGGCACACGACCCCATGGAGATCACGTAACGCGGCTCGGCCATCTGGTCATAGACTTTGCGCAAAGCGGGCGCCATTTTATTGCACAGTGTGCCGGCCACAAACATCAAATCCGACTGCCTTGGACTGGGACGATACGCACCGGCGCCGAAACGGTCCAGGTCATAGCGTGGCATGGACACGTGCATCATTTCCACCGCACAACAGGCAAGACCGAATGTCATTGGCCACAGAGACCCGGTTCTTGAGTAATTAATAACCGTGTCCAAAGAAGTCGTAACGAACCCTTTTTCAAGAATGCCTTCTATTCCCATTCCAACGCTCCTTTCATCCATTCATAGATAAAGCCCACAACAAGGATCGCCAGAAACACCATCATGGACAAGAAGCCAAACGTGCCAATTTCCTTAAGCACAACAGCCCAGGGGAAAAGAAACGCGATTTCGAGATCGAACAGAATAAACAGGATTGCCACCAGATAATAGCGCACGTCAAATTTCATACGCGCATCTTCAAAAGCCTCAAAACCGCACTCGTACGGCGAAAGCTTGGCACTATCAGGACGGTGTGGCGCGCCGAAACGTCCCATAAGCAACGGGATGACTCCGACAGCCAGACCAACAATAATAAATAACAAAATCGGAAAATAACCTTCCAACATTCTGTACTCCCCCTCTTGCGTCATTCGATTCGAAGAGCAACTACTTCTCCGATATATTTTGTTTAACACAACCAAAACTCGGCGCTTTGGGTTTAATTTGGTGCGGGGCAAGGGACTCGAACCCTCACGTCCTTACGGACATAGCCACCTCAAGGCTACGCGTCTACCAATTCCGCCAACTCCGCATTAGAAATCCAATTTTAGTCGCTAAGCTGTATTGCACGCAAAAAATTACTTTGTGCATATTATCCATATGCGGCGGCGCAATATTTTGCTTGTGACTTGCCTAGCTTAGCTTATAAAACTGGATTTTATATATTAACTTTTATCTGGGCACATCTTTCGATTTCGAGCCCGCTGCATCAACATCCGGCGCAGTTGGAACTGACACCACTTGCGGCACTATTTTACTTGTGTCGACTTTATCCATAACCCCCTGTCCCTGGGTAGGATGAGCATATATATATGTCAGGGAAAGACTTGTCACAAAGAAAATAGTAGCAGCGACAGCGGTACTTCTGCTTAAAAAATTGGCTGACCCACTAGACCCGAATAAACTGCCTGCGGAGCCGGTACCAAAAGCTGCACCCATATCGGCACCTTTGCCATGCTGAATCAGCACCAGTCCAATCAGCACAATCGCGGTTATTACATGTACAACCCAAACTAATGTTTCCACTCAACTACTCCAAGAATCAAATTATTTTAGCCAAAATCAACTATTTTTGCGCAGCCCGGCAAATCGACACAAAGTCTTCAGCCACCAAAGCCGCGCCGCCTATCAAGCCACCATCGATATCGGGCATGGTAAACAACTCCGCCGCATTGGCCGGTTTCACGCTTCCGCCATAGAGTATACACAAGCCTTGTGCAACTTGACTATCTTGTTGCGCAACACGCCGCCTAATAAATGCATGTACAGCCTGAGCCTGTGCTGGTGAAGCTGTCTTGCCAGTACCAATCGCCCAAACCGGTTCGTAGGCAACAACAGCTTTCGCCAAGCCTTGAGAACCATCTTTTTCCAGCACTGCATCCAACTGGGTTGCCACAACCTGTTCAGTCACTCCCGCTTCGCGTTCTTCCAAGGTCTCACCCACACAAAAAATAGGAGTCAACCCCGCTTTTAAAGCAGCGTCAAACTTGGCCGAAGCGATCTCGTTACTTTCATGGAAAAGGCCACGACGCTCAGAATGACCAATAATGACATATTTGCAACCGAAGTCAGTCAGCATTCCGGGAGAAACCGCCCCCGTAAATGCACCCTCTTCATATTGATTCAGGTTCTGCGCACCCCAGGCAACGTTAGTCGCCTGAAGTTTGGATTGCACCTGAAAAAGGTAAGGGTAAGGGACGCATACAGCAAAGTCCGCCCCTTTCAATTCTCGCACACCTGCGACAACCTTACCCAACAATTCCGTGTTGGAAGCCAGACGCCCATGCATTTTCCAATTCCCGACAACTAATTTGCGGCGCATCCGTTATTCCCCACAACCCCAAAGGTCCGAATCGTACCTGCGAAAACCCTAATGGTCAATCTTGCCAAACACCAATTCTGCATTAAGTCAGTCGTAACCAAGCTACTCAAATCATAACTCAAGGGAAAATTATACTTTAGTAAATGCCTTTACCTCCCTGTGTAATAATTATGTAACAAGGACTATATATCATTCAGCCTGCAAAAAAATCAGTAAGTAGCATAGTTATATATACAACACTTAGGAGAAAACATGAGCACATTGAATCGTCTTCTAGTTAGCATCGGCCTCACCGCCGCTATGCTATCTACCGGTACAGCCTTGGCGGGTGACATCACCGGCGCTGGCGCAACCTTCCCATACCCCGTTTACGCAAAATGGGCCGAAGCATACAAAGCTCAAACAGGTGTTGGTCTTAACTATCAATCTATCGGTTCCGGCGGCGGCATCAAGCAAATTACCGCTAAAACAGTTAATTTCGGCGCTTCCGATAAACCACTGACTGCAGATGCACTTGCCAAAGATGGCTTGGTTCAATTCCCAACCGTTATCGGTGGTGTCGTTCCTGTTATTAATGTTGAAGGCGTGCAACCTGGCCAATTAAAGCTCACCGGTCAAATTTTGGCAGATATCTACCAAGGCAAAATCACAAAATGGAATGACCCGAAACTGGCAGCCGACAATAAAGGCATTTCGTTGCCAAACACCGACATTACAGTCGTTCACCGTTCGGATGGTTCCGGCACTTCATTCATTTTCACAACTTACCTCTCCCAAGTTAGCCCCGAGTGGAAATCCAGCATAGGCGCTGACACTGCCGTAGCTTGGCCAACAGGCATGGGCGGCAAGGGTAACGAAGGTGTTGCCGCCAACGTAAAAAGCATCAAGAACTCAATTGGTTATGTTGAGTATGCCTATGCCAAGCAAAACAAAATGGACTACGTGCAATTGAAGAATAGTGACGGCCAGTTCGTTCACCCGTTTGAAGCCAACTTCAAGGCGGCGGCTGCAAATGCCAAATGGAAAGCTGAAGAGGGTTTCTATCAAGTGCTGACCAATCAACCCGGTAAAGAAAGCTGGCCTATCAGCGGCGCAACATTTATCCTGGTACACGCCAAAGAAGATGACGCGGCAGCAGCCAAGGATGTGCTGAAATTCTTCGATTGGGCATACAGCAATGGCGGAAAGTTGGCTGCCGATTTGGATTATGTTCCTTTGCCAGAAAGCGTAACCAAACTGATTCGTGACGCTTGGAAAGTGCAAATCAAAGGTGCGGATGGCAAAGCTGTTTGGTAGAATGATGGATTGAAACGCGAGATATTGTTTGCACTTAAAAAAACATTCGGGGAGATTTCTGCCTCCCCGGATTTTGAAAATTGATTTTTAGATTAGGAGCTGAAAATCAATTTTTCAAATTTGAAGCAATACTTAAAGCAACACTTTCATTAAAATCAAAAAAAGTATAACCATATTATGTCCACGCAACTTCGCGACAGCCAGTTAAAACGTCAAAATTTGCTGGATATTTTGTTCCGCAACCTGACTCGCTTTTGTGCCTTTGGTGTTCTTGCTTTATTGCTCAGCATTATTGCTTCGCTGGTTGTTTCCAGCTCACTCGCCATGCACGAATTCGGCTTTGGCTTTTTGACCAGTGCCGACTGGAACCCGGTTACAGACAAGTTTGGAGCACTGGTACCCATTGCCGGTACATTGGCAACCTCGATTATTGCTTTACTGATCGCCATTCCGGTCAGCTTCGGTATCGCCATATTTCTGACCGAACTATCTCCGCAATGGATGCGTCGGCCATTGGGCGTTGCCATTGAATTGTTGGCCGGCATTCCCAGCATCATTTACGGCATGTGGGGTTTATTTGTGTTCGTGCCTATTTTTGCCGATCATATTGAACCCTGGATCAACGACAATCTTGGACAACTTCCCGTCATTTCGCCATTGTTCAGCGGCCCCAATCTAGGGATCAGCGTGTTGGCGGCAGGTATTATTTTAGCCATCATGATCATCCCGTTCATTGCCTCTGTAATGCGCGATGTTTTTGATGTTGTTCCAACTCTGCTCAAAGAATCTGCTTACGGATTGGGTGCAACCACATGGGAAGTGATGTACCAAGTCGTGCTGCCCTACACCAAGATCGGCGTGGTTGGTGGCATCATGTTGGGGCTGGGGCGCGCATTGGGGGAAACAATGGCGATTACCTTTGTCATTGGTAACGCACATCAACTTAGTGCATCGCTGTTAAAGCCGGGCAATAGTATCTCCTCGGCTCTGGCCAACGAATTTACGGAAGCCGTGGGCGATTTGTATACCTCTGCACTGGTTGAGCTTGGCCTGATCCTTTTCTTTATCACCTTCGTGGTACTTTCGCTGGCTCGTTTCATGCTGTACAGACTGGCGCAACGTGAAGGACATGGGGCCTGATATGTTTTCACTTTACGCACGCCGTCGTTTAATTAACACGATTAGCCTGACGATCTCCGTTCTCGCGATGGCCTTTGGTTTATTCTGGCTGGGTTGGATTCTGGTGACCCTGCTAATACAAGGTTTGCCCGCGCTGAGTACCACTATCTTTACCCAAACCACGCCACCTCCCGGAAGTCAGGGCGGTCTAAGCAACGCCATCTGGGGAAGTCTGATGATGACGTTCATGGCCACAATCATTGGTACTCCAATCGGGATTTTGGCCGGAACTTATTTGGCAGAGTTCGGACAGCGTGGCTGGCTGTCTCCGGTAACACGTTTTATTAACGACATTTTATTGTCCGCGCCCTCCATTGTGATTGGATTGTTTATTTACGCGGTGTACGTCATTAAAGTTGGCCACTTTTCCGGCTGGGGTGGCACGTTTGCGCTTTCCATCATTGTCATTCCAGTGGTCATCCGCACCACTGAAAATATGCTGCGCCTGATTCCAAACAGCTTGCGTGAAGCGGCAGCGGCTTTGGGCGCACCACAGTGGAAGGTGATCACTTTTGTAACCTTGCGTGCTGCCCGTGCCGGTATTTTGACCGGGATTCTACTGGCCATTGCGCGCATCAGCGGCGAAACGGCTCCCTTGCTGTTTACCGCGCTGAACAACCAGTTCTTTAGCTACAACATGAACCAGCCGATGGCAAATTTGCCGGTAGTGATTTTCCAATTTGCCATGAGTCCGTATGATGACTGGCGCAGTCTGGCTTGGGCCGGGGCGCTCATCATCACATTTAGCGTGCTCACATTGAATATTGTCGCACGTGTCATGTTCCGTCAAAAAGCGAATACCCATTAAGAAAGCAAGCAGATGAACGCTGAATCAATTACAACTCCGCACAAACTAATCGTAAAAAATCTAAATTTTTACTACGGTGCGGATCGTGCTCTAAAAGATATCAACATGAACATCCCGGACAAAATGGTCACCGCTTTTATCGGCCCATCCGGATGCGGAAAATCAACATTACTGCGTACTTTTAACCGCATGTACCAGCTTTATCCCAAGCAACGTGCCGAGGGAGAAATACTGCTCGACGGTGAAAATCTGCTGGATAAAAAACAAGATCTAAATACGCTGCGTTCAAAAATTGGAATGGTATTCCAAAAGCCCACACCATTCCCAATGTCCATCTATGACAACATCGCATTTGGCGTAAAGCTATATGAAAATCTGAGTGCCCGCGACATGGAAGAACGCGTGGAATGGGCGCTCAAAAAAGCCGCCTTGTGGAACGAAGTAAAAGACAAGCTAAAGCAAAGCGGCACCGGGCTATCCGGTGGTCAGCAACAACGTCTGTGTATCGCCCGCGCCATTGCGGTTAAACCGACAGTTCTGTTACTGGATGAACCGACCTCCGCACTTGACCCCATTTCCACTGCACATATCGAAAAATTGGTTGATGAACTGAAAAAAGATTTCACTATCGTGATCGTCACCCACAACATGCAACAAGCAGCCCGCGTATCCGACTTCACCGCCTATATGTATCTGGGTGATCTGGTCGAGTTCGGAGATACCAGTGCCGTATTCACCAATCCAAAGCGTAAAGAAACTGAAGACTACATTACGGGTCGATTTGGTTAAGCAATAATAATAAATGAAGGCCGTTAACGCCGCCCACCGTGCAAGTGGACGGCGTTATATTTTGCGGATTCTTTAACCCGGATAATTCATTAAAGCGATAGCATCAGCACAGATAGTTTCAATGACTTCTCCACAACGGATTGTGTTGAAAAACTATTTTTTTACCCCGATAAAACATTCAAGCCTCATACAGTGATTATTATTTTGGCTATTTGCAATCTAGGGTTGAATGACGACGATTTCAAAGTCTAACCCGAATAAAATTAAATCACGGTCAAGGTTGGAGTCAGTCCCTCACAATCAACTTCACTGAAGTTCAAATTGGTTGAAACGAAACTCGTAGTTCTAACGTCTGCTTTTTTGGTTAGCGGTCACTGAAAGATCAAAACTCATAGTCTGGACCTAACCCACAAGCGACATAGCGACTTCCCGTTAACGGTCACTGAATTTAACCCTTAAGCAGCTTAGTAGCTGCGGCTTGTTAATTCCCACATGTAAAATGATCTTTAACTGGTACGCCAACTAATAGCCATTTATTATCTTTATTTAGATCAAGAGTTACCGGAAACACAACAAGACTGTCTGGGCAAAAATCCCTAGCCCACATCAACTTTGTCATTTCCACTTTGGTAGAGTCAACCCAACGATTAAATCTAAAAAGTTCGTACTCAGAAGGAGCATATTTAAAACGAGAAATCAAAATTCCATCATTAATTTCCCATAAATACGCACCTGCATGACCATCCTCCCTTTCACTTGCCACCACGATATATTTTCCATCTAGAGATACGATAGGATTATCGATTATGTCGTATTTCTCTCCGGTATTTCTTGAAAACAGAAGGGTTGTTCCCCCCTCATAATAATACTCGTCGACTAAAAAGAATTGCTTGTCGGCAACCAATCCTCTAAAAACATATTCCACGCATTCTTCAACTTTATCGCATGAATTATTTTTAAGAGTTATTGATTTTCCAGATATCAAATGAAGAAATATCGTTCCTTCTTTACGTTCAGCCAATCCCGCACTGTTTGCTAACTCTTTTGGTTCTTGGAATCTTGGATCTGCGTGATCACTCTGTTCAGCACTGACAACGGCAGGGGGGGATTTAGGCGCACTCGAGGAAATTGGAGCGCTTGCTGAGATTGAAGCAATAGGGCTTGAAGATGGAGATTCCGCGACGGAACCCATAACGGAATGTTCTTTTTCAGAACAAGCTCCCAAGAGTACCATCATAGCTATTGCTAAATTCCGCATCTTGCGTTTCATACTGCTCCCAAAGTGTTCAATAAAGGGAAAGGCATCTAAATGGAAGCATTCCTCGACCGGCTGCTTGTGGCCGACCGCGAACCATCATCATTTTACACCCACAGTCGGCTTTAACATGAATTGCCGACATTGACAAAAACTTCCCAACCATTTATTGCATGAATCGAGCCATCAATTTACTGCGCTAACCAACCTTGCTTTGCACAATACGGCATATTTCAGCATTGGTGTTACAGGTGTCGAAACGCTACCGGCAATGCTTAATTTAGTGGTGCAGTCACGACTCAATTCTCACGCGGTAAAGTTGTTTCGAGCCAAATCTCCAATCCTTGCGTATTCAACTCGATATCTCCTTCCCAAATATCAAGCAGGGTTGTTTCTGCAAGTGAGCAACCATGCTTTTTCGTCTCGCTTAACAGGTATTCCCCCATGGATTTCTTAATACGCTCGTGACGCATATCTCCCGATGCGCGTTCGGCAACCGCCAGATCAACCAAGGCATTTATACGACGATGCATATCTTGTCCGCGCTGCTCAACGTCATTCAATTGGCCGTAATGAGTCAAATACATTGCGGGTGGTGACAATGCCAGTAGGCGATCAATCGAAGCGTGCATGGCCACCGGATCAAATTGGCTGGGTGAAGATGTGGGAAATATAAACTGGCGGCCATCAACATCCAATTCACGATAAGACAAGCCGAACATATCACCGGTAAATATCCCGCCAGTTTTGCCATCGACAATACAATTGTGATGACGCGCGTGCCCCGGCGTATCCAGACAGGTCAACTTGCGTCCGGCAAGAGAAATAACGTACCCATCTTCCGCTGAAATAATGCGCTCATTTGCCACTGGCTTGATTTCACCATAAACGCGCTTCACATACTCTTCGCCATATACCGCAGTCACACCGTCAATCAATTTGGACGGTTCGGCCATGTGCTTTGAGCCGCGAGGATGAACTACCAGTTTGGCATTAGGAAATGACTGCATCATCGCACTCGCACCACCCGCATGATCCAAGTGGATATGGGTCAATATAATAAAATCAACCGCGTTGGCATCTAAACCCAGTTTTTTCAAAGCTGCCATTGCATTCGGCAAAGAGTCATTGGTGCCTGTATCGATGAAAGCAACACGTCCGTTCTCTGTAATCAGGTGAATAGCAGCCAGAATAGGCCGCACATAGCCTGAGTCAAATGCGTATATCCCGTTTCCATAATCTCTCCAGTCAAACAATTACTAACTCCTTTTGGATTCTTTAAATTTTATGACAACAATTTTGTAAGCGAATAAATGTATGCGTGATTTTTTTGAGTAGTCTTAATAATATTTTGCTTTGCTATTTTATCTGGATTATTCATCGTACGGGAAGTCCATCATTCCGGCAGGGGCGGCAAATTTTTCTATTTAGAACGCGAGCGTCAATCAACCACACAGGATTGAAAGCCAATCCCGGTGGCGCAGTACCTTGCCGGATCGAACACTTCAAGCATTTTTCTGGTTAACTCCTTAGATTTTTTGATTTGACTCATACCAGTCCTTGCTGGAATTGACGACTTTCACCACCAGCAGCATTACCGGCACTTCAATCAATACACCGACGACGGTAGCCAATGCCGCACCCGATTGAAATCCGAAAAGACTAATGGCCGCAGCCACCGCCAACTCGAAAAAATTGGAAGCGCCGATCAGGGCTGACGGGCAAGCAATATTGTGTTTTTCACCGACTGCGCGGTTGAGCCAGTAAGCAAGCGCTGAGTTGAAGAAGACCTGGATCAGAATAGGCACCGCCAGCAGCGCGATAACTAGAGGCTGGTTAATAATGGCCTTGCCTTGAAATGCAAACAGCAGCACGAGGGTCAGCAGCAGTGCCGTGATTGACCAAGGGCCGATCCTATCTATGACCGAATCAAAATATACCTGCCCCTTGCTCAAAAGGTTTTTCCGCCACAATTGCGCCAGAACTACCGGAACCACGATGTAAAGTACGACCGAGGTAAACAGTGTGGCCCATGGCACATGAATGCTTGAAATCCCCAACAGCAAGGCAACAATGGGCGCAAAAGCAAATACCATGATCGTATCGTTGAGCGCCACTTGAGACAGAGTGAAAAGTGGATCGCCGTTGGTGAGGCGGCTCCAAACAAACACCATGGCCGTGCAGGGTGCTGCGGCTAAAAGAATCAATCCGGCGATATAGCTGTCGAGCTGTTCGGCGGGCAACCAGGGGGTGAACAGGTTACGGACAAATAACCAGGCAAGAAATGCCATGGTAAACGGCTTGACCAGCCAGTTCACAAACAAAGTCACGCCAATCCCACGCACATGTTGTTTGACTTCGTGCAATGCGCCGAAATCAACCTTGACCAGCATAGGGATGATCATCACCCATATCAACAGGCCAACCGGCAAATTGACTTGCGCGATTTGCATCCTGCCAATTGACTGGAACATTGAAGGCGCGACCTGCCCCAGCACGATACCGGCGATGATGCAAAGAAATACCCAGACGGTCAGATAGCGCTCGAAGACACTCATAGGGGTTCCGGCACCAGCTTTCATTGTAATTTCACATTGTGTACTCATGCTGTTATCTCAAAGACCCAGTGCTTTGCGAACCGCTGGCAACAGGCGAGTTCGAATATCTTCACGGACTGTAACAAAACTTTCCAAAGGTTCGCCATGCGGATCGTGGAACGGCAGGTGAATGCGTGGCACCGGACGCGGAAAAATCGGGCAGGATTCCTTGGCGTTATCGCAAACCGTTACCACCAGATCAATCTTCTCGTTAATCACCGCATCGACATCTTTTGGATATAAACCATCTGTGGGAAGACCTGCCAGCTTTAACGCCTCAATGGCACCATCGGCCACCTGCGGCTGCGAGCGGGTTCCGGCAGAGATAGCGCGAACATTGTCTCCCAGATCATGATTGAGAATGACTTCTGCCATTTGGGAACGGCAAGAGTTTCCGGTGCAAAGCACTAATACCGTTTTACGTGTTGGCATAGATTTCCTTTAGTGCTGCCATTCATTATTTCTTCTTTGAGATTACTTTCTTAACAGCTTTTATCGGCTTTTCTGTTGAACTCATCGCCGCCGTTTTGGGCAGACAGGCTTCCCCTTTGCAGCAATTTTGCGTCAGATAGGCAATCAGATCGTCCATAGCCGTATATTTCACCGAGTAATAAATAAAACGACTTTCCTGGCGCGCATTCACGAGCCCGGATCGGGTCAAGTGCGCCACATGAAAGGAAAATGTTGCGGGTGCCAGATCGAGCGCTTCGGCTATTGCTGAAGCATTCACGCCTTCTTTGCCGGCTTCGACTAACAGCTTAAAAATCCGCAAGCGGGTTTCCTGGGCAAGTGAAGCCAGTTTTGCTGTGGCTTGTTTTGTGTTCATTATTTTATATTTCCATTATTGTGGAATTGTCGAAGTATTTTAACGATTTTTAGAGCGCTGTCAAATAAGACTATGGGGGTTACTTAAAATCCGGGGAGAAAATGAGTGCCAGCGGGCTATTTATCTTTTGATATAGTGATATGAAATCGTCGCCACTTCTTGCTTAACCCTTGTTTCGTCCCATCCCAAAATTGCTGAAACTTTTTCAGCAATTTTTTCCAGATCGCTCTTTTCAAGCCTGGACAAAATCAGCAACGGCATACGTCGGCGCAGCAAATCTTCCAGATGCCCGACCATTTCATTGCGCGCACAAAACAACAGATCGGCATAAATAAACGGCAGTGAAGGCACAATACGCTCCGCCAATGAGGGAGTGTTTTCAACGTCGCGCAGAATATCGCTCACTCGCTTGCCATGCCTGCGGATGAGCCATTGAATGCAGTCGGCTGCAATGCCCAATTGATGCGCCTGCTCAACAACAGAATCAGACCAAACAACAAAATCAGCCGGTGCCCAGGGAAATAATCGGCCCTGGGTGCTGCATGGAATCTGCACACCGATTTGCGCACAAACAGCATCCACGATTACCGAGGCATCTTCCCGCGCCGACGTGATCTTGCCGCCAACGGAATACAGTACCCCGTTAGCTGTCCTCTTCAATTCCCAATCACGACTGACGGCTGAAGGTGAGGCTGCATCACTTTGTCTCATCACGCGAACGCCGGCGTAGCTGCCGATCACATCCTGCTCGGTCCATTGAGTCTTAAGATACAAATTCACTTCACGCAGTAAATAATCCACGTCGGATTTTTCTACTGCAACATGGTCAATGTCACCGCGATAATCAGTATCTGTCGTCCCCACCAACGTGAGTCCGTACCAGGGAATTATAAAAAACACACGCCCGTCAGATCGCGCCGTCAGCAATAGTGCCTCGTCACCTATTGCAGCAGGCAACACAAGGTGTGTACCTTTGCTCAGACGACACCATGCGCTGCTTATTACATCTTTCGTCAGCCACTGCCCTGTTGCATTGACCACTACTCGCGCTTGAATATCTCGTTGTTCACCGCTTAGATTATCTTTCACCGTCGCGCAGAACAGTTCCTTCCCCGTGCCAGGGTGAAGGCTAGGATGGGGGTTGGATTGGCTATCTAGCTGAGGTTTTACCCCCTCCCTAGCCCGCCCCCTTGCAGGAGGAGGTGATGTTGATGTTGTGTAGATTTCATTTACTGCAATGAGCTGGCATTGGTTAACACAAACCGCACCTGCCTCCATTGCCCCGGCTACCAATTCCAACACCAGTCGAGCATCATCGGTCTGAGCATCGGGGTAGGTAAATCCGCCGCGCAACCCTTCATCCGAAAGAATTGAAAATCGCTGCGCAAATTCACTGCGATTAAAATATCTATGTTTCGACTGTGCAAGTGACGTGCCTGCCAGCAGGTCGTACAAAATGAGCCCCGCTTTCAACTGCAATCTGCTGATGCGGCTATATGAATACACCGGCACGCCGAAGCGCAACGGCCACACTCGGTGCGGTGCCACCTCCAGCAACATGCCGCGTTCGGTCAGCGCTTTTTTTACCAGCATAAAATCATACGACTCCAGATAACGCAAACCGCCATGGATCAATTTGCTGGAAGCGGATGAAGTTGCCCCTGCCCAGTCACCCTGCTCAACCAGTGCGACCTTAAGCCCGCGCAGTGCCGCATCGTAAGCCGTCCATGCACCATAGATGCCGCCGCCACAAACCAACAGATCAAATTTTGCATCCGCCAGCGCTGAAAAATTTCGCTTCATGCATCCCTCAAGCGTAGCGCTTTTTGCGGAAAATCGCTGATCAGAATATCGACACCCAGATTCAGCGCCCGGTTGATTTCCTCATCAGTATTGCAGGTGTAAACGGCAATACTTTTGCCCTGACTTCGCAATAGCCGCACGAAGTGTTCATTCAGCGATTCAATGGGTAAACATAGCCCGTGCAAAAAGGTGTGTTGTTGTAAAATTCGTTCGGCGTACTCCAAAGTTTGGTCAGTTTCAAAGTTGTAAACCAATGGAAATCCGGGACGATATTGCTGGGCGTAAACAAGACTGTCCAAATCGAATGAAGACACCAGAATGGTATCGCCTTGTACCGCCCCGACACTGTCCAAAGTCTGCCGCATCTTGACATGATGCCGCTCCAGTTCTTCCCAATCACGATTTTTAATTTCGATGAGCAGATGACAACGAGTACGGTAAGATTCCAGAAATTCTTGCAGCCGCACAATCCTCTCTGCCTGCACGCCTTGCCCGTAATGACCGGCAAAATTCATCGCGCTCAATTGTTCAAAGTTAAAGTCGTCAATGTGCTTATTCTCAAGGCCCGGAATCTTGGTGAGAAAACGATCATGCCACAGCACTGCAACCTCATCGCTACTCAGTTGCACGTCGGTCTCCATGCCGTCGATGTCATAGCTCAAGGCCCGGTCAAAAGCACTTCTTGTGTTTTCGGGCGCTTCCTTGTTCGCACCGCGATGTGCAAATATCAAACTCCGTTTACCATGGGGGGGAATTGTTGAACTCATTTAAGGCATCCTAAAATTAATTGAACAGTGTAATCTTAAATCCGGCATCTATTACGGTTGAAGGCTGAAAAATATTAACGTACTATTCATTTGTTGACATGGAAAATTTGCTGCACACAGCCACAATCTGGTGGTTATAATCCGCACCAACCGTTTTGAAAACAGACATGACTCTTTCTCCCAAAACAACGCCCCAACAATCTCGATCATCGGAAGACAAGCCACTCGTTAACTTTGATCTTAGTTCGTCACTGTCTGAAATTGACAAGCATCTGGCCGATGCCCGTCGCAGTGCCGAACACGAACGCCTCGAACCGCAAAACCCGGAAATTTTAGTTGATACATCCCATGTAATCACTGCGCCAGAGTCTATTGCAGTTTATACACCACCACAACCCACCGCCTATAAAAGCCATTTTCTTGCCGAACTTGAAGAAGAGGCGGCAAAAAAACTAGGGGCTAGCCTTTCTGAAGCTCAGGCATTGCAAATTCGTTCACAAAAGTTGCATGAAGCACTTAATCGAATTGTCGGTTTTTTTTCTGCCTTGACCGAATTTGCCAACAAGATGGAACCGGAAATATCCCGAGAATATCGTTTGGATGCCCGCACTTGTTATTCAAACCTAAAATGGAAAGAGGCCCGTCTGGATGCTCGGAAACAAAATCTTTCGTCTACCGCTTTAATCGCATACGTTACCTTTTCAGTTAATTACCGGGCGCCTGAAGCGCCAGTTGTGACTCGTCCTTGGAACCAACTCGAAGCACTTAAAGTCGAGCTTGAGAATCTCAGGCTGGGCATCCTCGACAAAGCCGAATTGGATGGAAAGCGTCCAAAACAAGAATGGTTGCAAGTTCACCTGTCGCCTGATCTTCCTGTTTATTTGAAGTTTCAGGCGAATTACGAGCAAGGTCATATAGATGTGCTAAGCCTTAATCTGCTTTCTTTCGGAATCAGTTCCTTCAAGCTCAATGAAGAAGATGTCCGGCCTCAACTACTCGACGATATTGGCAGAGTATTGCTCAGCCGAACTGATAAACTTCCCGTCGAACTTAAGCCTGTTTGAACAATAAAAGAGCCTTGCCAGTCAGCTTTCATATTCCTCAATATTTACAGCAAACATCGCTGACGACACGGCGGATTGTACTTGCTCTGCTGTTGTCACTAATAGTGCATGCGGTGGTGCTTCTGGTTTTCGATACAAAGCAGACTACCACAGTAAAAATTCTTCCACGTATCCTTGACATCTCTTTTGAAAAATCAACATCTTTTACCCCGCCGGTTGCCGAAAAACACATCACACATCAACGTGACATTCAGGCACCAAGTAAACAGCCAGTCAATAACCCTGCACCGCCGATAATCGAAATCCCGGCACCGGCAACAACAGTGAGCTCAGAGACAACTGTTATTGTTGAGCAAAGCCCTGCGCCTCAGCCGGAAAGAATAGAATCCATATCCAGTCTGACCCGTATTCCTGGTCCTTTAAGCAAAATTGAAGCCGCCTATCCAGCCTCAGAACGACGTGCGGGAAATCAGGCTTACGTACTGGCTGAAGTTGTGATTGATGCACAAGGAAAAGTTCAGAATGTTCGCGTCGTAAAAAGCGGTGGAAAAGCATTTGATAATGCCGTCATTGAAGCGTTGAATAAAAGCGAGTTTTCTCCGGGCTATATTGGCGACAAAGCGGTACCGGTTCGAATTTCCATACCGTTCAGATTTAATTTGAAATAGACATTGAATTCGTCATTAAGACTTTGACTCATCATTAGTGATGTCCTATTTTGGACTCATGGCTATAATTTAGTGCCACACACACTTACCTATTTTCTATTAACTGGTGACTCTGACCATGATTTCGATGAATCTGAATTGTACTCGCCTAAATGCTTTCTTCACACATTATCTTTTCGCATTGGCTTTATTTATTTGCGCCTCCAGTTTTGCCGCAGAATGGACGATCCATGGTCTTACGTTGGAAAAAGGCAGCAGGCATCCACTTTCCGGTGTTCAAGTGTATGTTCGTGAGGATCAGTCTCTAAGCACCACCTCCAATGACAAAGGACAGTTTGACTTATCTCTTCCCGCTGCGGGGCAATACACTTTAATTGCTGCCGCATTGGGGAACGACACTCCGATTAATCTTGTAGTTGAACTCAAACCGGATGCAGTACTACCATCCCCCACATTCTATCTGCCTGCGTCAGTATTACTGGATGAAGTTGTTGTGCAGGGAGCACGCAGCGATGATCGCGTCAGCAAAAGCATTATTTCGGGTGATGAGTTGCGCCACATCGCAGGCTCCAGTGGTGACCCGCTCGTGGGCTTGCAAGCCCTGCCCGGTGTCGTTGCCACGGGTGCCGGGCCGGCGGTGCGCGGCTCGGGTCCCGCCGATAATTTGTATTATGTTGATGACTTGCCCATCAGCAAAATTTTTCACTCGACCGGCATCAGTGTTTTTAACGCCGATTTGATTCAGGACTTCAATTTGTACAGTGCTGCATTCCCGCCCCGTTATGGCGATGCCACCGGCGCAATAATTGATGTCGCCCTGCGCGATCCCCGCAATGACCGCTTGGGCGGAAAAGTTAATATCAATGTAATCGGTGCAGACTTTCTGGTGGAAGGGCCGACTGCTGAAAATCAATCCATGTATTTCGCCGCACGGCGCAGCTATATCGACCTGCTCATCAAACAAGTCTCGCAGAATGGCGTCACCATCCAGATTCCCAATTACAGCGATTATCAGGGAAAATATATCTGGCAAACAAATAACACTGATCGACTTACACTTCATCTGCAAGGCGCGACAGATAAACTCAAATTAAGTATCGCCAGCAACTCGGATATCGCCGAGCAGCAACCGGTATTAAGCGGTGACTTAAGCTTCTCGGACACTTACGCCATGCAGGCAGCAGTATGGGATGCCAGAATTTTTTCCGAAGCACAAAACAAACTTGCACTGGAACATCACACTACCGAATCCAACAGCACGGTGGCTTCCGCAGGAAATATTTCTGTCAGTCAAGAAACAGATAGCATAAGAGAATTAATGCATATTCCTCTTGCTGAAAACAACGAACTCATATTGGGAAGCAACTTGGGACGAACGCTAACCAACATCAATGTGAATGCCATCAATACCACCTGCACCCAATTTGAAGCCGGATGCGACTTAAGCAGTGCCCCACGTGCGCAATTGATCGAGTCGTTCTACACCAATACATGGGAAACCTCGGCCCAAGATCGCACGCGTGTTTCACCCAAACTCACCCTGATCGGCGGCGTTCACGCCAGCGGTGAAGATTATCTGAACAAATCTTATACCGAACCACGTCTGGGTGCGGAATGGGATTGGAATGAACGCACACTGCTCACTGCGGGATGGGGACTGCACAACCAAATGCCCGCCGAACAAGAAATAGCCCGCAATTTCGGCAACCCCAATCTTGGGCATTTGCGCGCTGAGCACAGTGTGGTCGGCATTACCCAAAAGTTGGAAAGCAATTGGTCGTGGAAAGCCGAAACCTATTACAAAAAACTCAGCGATCTGGTCGTCAGTAACCCGCAACTGAATTACGTCAATGGCGGTAGCGGCATCGCTTACGGAGAAGAGCTTCTTATCAAGAAAGACGGGCCCGCGGATATTACCGGATGGTTATCGGTTTCTCTGGCACATTCGCAACTGCAAAATGATATTACTGGCGCGTCTTTCCGTTATCAATATGACGAACCTATCAATACCACGCTGGTCACCACTTGCAAAATTAATAATGACTGGACTATGGGCACGAAATGGAGCTACCACTCGGGTTCTCCCTATTCCCCGGTCATAGGAACAACCCAAGACAGCACCGGCCGCTATATTCCAGTTTATGGCGCTGTTAACTCTGCTACCCTACCCGCCTATCAACGGCTCGACCTGCGTTTTGATCGACATTACGTTTACGACAAATGGAAACTGAATACTTATTTTGAATTAAACAATGTATATTTTCGCAAGAATGTTGTCGGCTATAGCTACAATGCAAATTACACTGTTGCGACCCCGGTCACTCCGCTGGTCATACCTGTCACTTTTGGTGTTCAGGCAGAATTCTGATTTTTCGCACAGAGTAAATCATTACTTTCGGGCAATGCTGATCTTTAGAAGCGTAAAATAGTAGACTTCTGAATTGTTTATCTGTGGCCTCAAATAGGGGTTTCACTGCAAAATTAATTAAGGTCAAACATGGACTACGACGTTCTTATCATTGGCTCCGGCCCTGCCGGACAACATGCGGCATGGCAAGCAGCGCGCATGGGCAAGCGCGCGGCAATCATCGAACGCAAACCCAAGATCGGCGGCGCAGGGCTACAAACCGGCACCATTCCCAGCAAAGCATTACGCGAAGTGGCATACCAACTCACTCGCTCCGGCGGTATGCGTCAGACAATTTCTGCCGATGCCCGCAGTCGATATGGCTTATTGGCTGACGCAATACGGCGCAAGGAAATGGTGATCGCGCAACAGGAATCTGTCATTCTGCAACGCCTTTTACGACATGGCGTAGCCTTGATACCGGGTGAAGCATCTTTCGTCGATGCAAATACTTTGCAGGTTGTCGATGCAGGGGGAAGTTCACGGCATATTTCAGCCGGGGTCATTATCATCGCTACAGGCTCCAGACCGCGCCGCCCGACCGATATCCCATTCGATAAAAAGACGGTACTGGATTCAACCTCGATACTGAATCTGCGCCATCTACCCGACAGTTTACTGGTCGTCGGCGGCGGTGTAATTGCTTGCGAGTTCGTCTCTATTTTTGCAGCCTTGGGAGTGCAAGTTTGTTTAGTAGATAGCCATGCCCAATTGCTGACTTATTTGAGTGAAGATGTTGTGGGTGTGCTGACAGACAGCTTTCTTGGCATGGGTGTCACTTTCCATATGCAAGAACGCGTTGCCGACATCAGACGCGAAGAAAACGGCACACTCACCATCCTGGAGAGCGGAAAACAAATTCGTACAGATGCAGTACTCTACGCGCAAGGCAGAGAACCGAATAGCAGTGGCTTAAATTTGGAAAGCGCCGGCATCTCGTCAAAAGACGGATGGATAGATGTCAATCAACATTTTCAAACAAGTGCAGTGCATATTTTTGCCGTGGGCGACTTGATCGGTCGCCCTGCTCTTGCTTCAACCGGGATGGAGCAGGGCCGGGCCGCTGTGTTGTTTGCCTTCGACGGGGAAAAGCATGCAACGGCAGAAAATTTACCCATGGCGGTTTATACCATTCCGGAAATATCTTACGTGGGGAAAACCGAAAAAGAAGTGCAACAGGACAATTTATCTTATGTGGTGGGACGTGCGTATTATAAAGACAGCGCACGCGGCCAAATCATTGGCGATGCTCAAGGCCTGCTAAAATTAATCGTGGATGCAAGCACCGAAAAATTATTGGGCGTGCATATAGTGGGTGAGCAAGCCAGTGAACTGGTCCACATAGGGCAATTAGTGATGAACCTCAAAGGCAGTGTTCACGATCTGGTTGCCAATGTCTTCAACTATCCGACACTGGCCGAATGTTACAAGTTGGCCGCGTTGGATTGTATTCATCAGTTAAACCAGCATAAGCAACTCAAATAACGGGCGTGTGCTGTTTGCAGGTTAATCTGTAAACCTTGTACTCGGCTCGTTTCAAGGCTTGATCCGGTAATTCCAGATCAGGTTCGTACTTACTTTCGACATAAGCCAAGTCAATCTCGAATCCGACTGAGTAAAGTTTTTTGATCTCTTCATCTACCCCATTCGCTTGACTCATGGTCGCATTTTCCGAAGCGTCCTCGATTGTAAGCAGAAAAACTTTGGCACCGTCCGGAACCAGACTACTCAGATGCGTCACATACAGCGTGCGAATATTTTCCGGCAAAGCGGTCAGTGCAGCCCGATCATAAACCGTACTAAATTTTCCCAGATCAAGCTTGGTCAATGCGAAAAAATCTCCGCACAAGATACTGATCCTGCCATGACTCCACAGGGTGAACTGGCCTGCTTCCTGTTTAAGCGGATGCAGGCCGTTTTCCCGAAAAAAGTCGCTCACCGCAAGAGGACTCAACTCCACGCCAATAACTTCGTGGCCTTGACTGGCAAGCCAGAGCATATCCAGACTTTTGCCACATAACGGAACGAATACACGACTCCCCCTGGACAGTTCAAGCGTCGGCCAGAATTTACTCAACAAAGGATTAACTTCAGTCTGATGAAAGTCCGTGCGCTGATCAAGCCAACACTGCAGCCAAAGATGGTTATCGCGGTTGCTGTTAATTATATCGGCAGCAGCCGCGTATTCAGTTTGGAACAAAGCACGGGGATTGGTAATTGATTTCATTATTATGCCGTTTACCAAGAAAGTGTCCGGATCGAGCAGGCACAAAACTTTGCGACAAGAAGTATGCAAATCGAAGAAAAAGCAGCCCAACGTTCAGCGACTATATCACGCTGCACGATGTGCTGTGTTATTGGCTCTTTCAGGGATGCGATTCTTGGGTCGCCAATTCTTTAAAACTGCTAGCATATGTGCCGCATTCTCAAAATCGAATACCCATCTCGGGGCATGCAATAGTGCACGGCATAAATATGTGTAATTGGAGAACACATGGAATATCAACACAACGTTGGTGTAACGACATATCGTTTTAGCTCGTTAAGAGACGTTATGGCGAAAGCCACGCCTGCCCGTTCCGGAGATTACCTTGCCGGGCTAGCTGCTGAAAATTATGCAGAGCGGATGGCGGCAAGAATGTGTCTGGCGGCTATTCCTCTCAAACTATTTCTCGAAGAGTTGCTTATCCCGTATGAGTCTGACGAAGTCACACGCCTGATCATTGATAGCCATGATGCCCAAGCCTTCGCAACAATCAGTCATCTCACTGTGGGAGATTTTCGTGACTGGCTATTATCTGATACGGCAGACTCGCACTCACTAAAGAAAATATCCAGGGGCATCACCCCTGAAATGGCCGCTGCGGTTAGCAAATTAATGCGCAATCAGGATTTGATTCTTGTCGCCAAAAAATGTCATGTAGTCACTGCGTTTCGCGACACCATTGGATTACCCGGCCATTTATCTTCACGCCTGCAACCCAACCACCCGACGGATGATGCACGCGGAATTGCGGCTTCGATGCTTGATGGGCTCTTATATGGCTCGGGAGATGCGGTGATCGGAATCAACCCAGCCTCTGATAGTCTGCCTGACCTGTTGAATCTTTACTATCTGGTTGATGAGGTCATTAACCAGTATGGTATTCCTACACAATCTTGTATTCTGACACACGTTACCAACCAGATTCAGCTCATTGAAAAAGGTGCGCCTGTTGATTTGGTTTTTCAATCCATTGCAGGAACGGAGAAAGCCAACAAAAGTTTCGGCATCGACTTGGCTATTTTAAAAGAAGCACAACAAGCCGCGCTTTCGCTAAACCGTGGTACGGTTGGAAACAATGTGATGTATTTCGAAACGGGGCAAGGTTCCGTGCTTTCTGCCAATGCCAACTTTGGTGTTGACCAACAAACCTGTGAAGCACGTGCCTATGCTGTAGCGCGGCATTTTTCACCCTTGCTGACCAACACCGTAGTGGGCTTTATCGGGCCGGAATATTTATACGATGGAAAACAGATTATTCGCGCCGGATTGGAAGATCACTTTTGCGGCAAACTGCTGGGTGTGCCGCTAGGTTGCGATGTGTGTTACACCAACCACGCCGAAGCTGATCAGGATGATATGGACACCTTGATGACGCTGCTCGCCAATGCGGGTTTAACCTTCATCATGGGCGTTCCCGGTGCAGATGACATCATGCTGAATTATCAAACGACTTCTTTTCACGACATTCTTTATTTACGTAAATTACTCGGCCTGAAGGCCGCGCCGGAGTTTGAAAAATGGCTCAAATCGATGAACATCATGGACAGCAAGGGACAGGTGCAACCGATATCCCAAATTCACAACATGCTAAGGAGCATGCCAAAGAACCTGCAATCGGCACCATAATTGACCCTTGGCAGGAACTTAAATGTTTTACCCTCGCCAGAATTGCCCTGGGGCGAGCAGGTAGCAGTTTACCAACAAAAGAAGTGTTGGACTTCGGCCTGTCTCATGCTTTAGCTCGCGATGCCGTTCATCTTCCCTTGGATACCGACTCTTTGAGAACAACGATTCAGGCACTCGGGTTTTCAACACTACTTGTGCATAGCAAAGCGCCTGATCGTCACACTTATTTATTGAGACCTGATTTTGGTCGCAAACTCGATGACGCAAGTAAACAATATTTGCAATCGCTCAAGCCCTCAACCCCTATCGATTTTATGATTGTGGTTGGTGATGGGCTATCATCGTTGGCATCTCAACGCCATGCAGCCCCACTGCTAACTGAACTATTAAAGCTTATTCCTGAATCGTGGAATATAGGGCCAGTCGTAATTGCCGATCAGTCTCGTGTGGCACTGGCTGATGAAGTAGGAGAAATCCTGGGAGTACGCATGGTCGCTATATTGATCGGCGAACGACCGGGATTAAGCTCTCCCGACAGCTTGGGAATATATTTGACTTACGCGCCAAAAGCAAGCTGTAGCGATGCTGACCGCAATTGCATTTCAAATGTCCGTCCTGAAGGCTTGCAATATGCTGTAGCTGCACAAAAATTGATATGGCTGGCAAAAGAAGCCATGCGCAGAAGAATTTCCGGTGTGGCGTTGAAAGACGAAAGCGATGTGAGGGAAATGAGCGTGCAAGTTCAGAAACAATTAACGGCTATTTGCAATCAAGGGTTGAATGATGACGATTTCAAAGTCTAACCCGAATAAAGTTAAATCACGATCAAGGTTGGAGTCAGTTCCTTATTATCAACTTCACTGAAATTATAATTGGTTGAAATGAAACTCATAGTTCTAACGTCTGCTTTATTGGTTAGCGGTCACTGAAAGATGAAAACTCATAATCTGGACTTGGCCGAATTAGGCCTCTTGTTTAACATCATACCGAAACCACCCAAACCGAACGGTCGCGATTCTGAAAGTGGTCTTACAACACAGCGCCAGGAAATCCTTTCCATTCATTAGGTCCGTGGCCGATGCTAGTGCAGAGCCTCACAACCTCACAAAGCCGCACTCAAATACACCTGATTCTTTTCTTCATTACCAGCACTATCGAAAGCGCGGATGACCAAATAATAGGTAGCGCCAGCCGGGAGATTTGAGAGCGTCTGTTGATACGGATATACGCTTTGTAACGCCGTGTTGGGATTGCTGCTGTTCCATACTTGTGCGTAGCCGATCCCTGTGGTTGGCGTCAATACGACACGGGTAGCCGTCGCCAGATTGGGATCGGCCACGAAATCGAACGGGGTGGTCTTGTAATATAATGCGTACCCCACCTGGTTCATATCCAATGCAACATCCCATGCGATGGTAAGGCTGCCGCTAGAGGCGCTTGCTGTCTGAATGCCCACACGGGGAGTCTGTGCAGAAGGCGGTGTAGGAAAGCTTCCATAGTTTGCGTTGAAGATGCTTGACCATTGAGGAGGTGTTGTATCGGTAAGATTTGCATTGGTCTTAACGAACGGGTTGATCAGGGTGACCGTTGCATCAGTCAAGTAGGGACGAAAGCCAACTGCAAGCGCTTCCTAGATGTCGGTAAGCAGTTCGGAAAAACCGACGGACGACCCGCCGGTCAAAGTATTTATGTCGATTCCCAGCTTGGGGCCTCCCCAGCCATCGGCATAGCCCAGAGAAAGCACTTTGAAACCGTCGGCGCGATTTGCTTCCGCCATGAGCTTGGGTGCGTAGTTGAATTTGTTGTCAGGGAAGAAATATGGATCAAAGATTTGCGTAGAATTGGAATCCATGCGATAACTTTCAAATAGGAAAAGATCGATATTGCCCCGTGCGGAGACTTCATAGTGCGGGAGCCGTGGATCGAAGAAAAATATGCCCCGATTTTGAAGAATAACCTTGTCCGGGTAATCCGCTCGTACCTTGTTGATAAAATCTGTAAAGCCCTTGGCTGTCCACTCGAAATTGGATATTGTTGGAGCATAGCTATTCGGCGCAGCGGTATCGATGGTATCGAGAAATACGCCGTCACACCCGAGGCCCCGTCCATAGGTGGTGGTGAGCATTTCTTTTAGCCCCGGTGGATTCTGCGGATAACCGGCAGGAACTGCAGCATCGGCCAGGTTGTTATTAACCACGTCATACCATTTGGGATCCCCCGCATTAACGTAACGCGTCAAAAAGTTGGGGTTCTGATCAGGCACATTCACCGGTGCAGAAGCATTGTAGGTTGCGTTGTCGTTAAGATACCAAGAGGCGAACCCGCCATTGGTCGGTGTTCCCAGAGGATTGACTGCGGTCAAAGAGCGGGCTGTGAGGGCAGTACCACGCGGGTCGATGGATGGTCCGGTAGCGTCGCCGACAAATCGCGGATCGGCGAGCATCTGCGCATCGGTCAGGTTATAGGTTCGTGAGTCCTCGCCTATGGAGATGTAACACAGGACAACGGTGTTATTCGTGTTATTAGTGGGACTCACACCCTGCTGCAGTGCTTGTATCTGGGGGCGGGTGAGATTCCCGTTGCTTGGATGCACAATCACCAGCGGATAAGATTGCAGTGCTTGAATACTTGCGGGGTCAAGTGCGCCATAATAAATTGCGTAACTATCAGCCGACTTCGCGAGCTGTCTTACAGTTAACGTGGTGGGAGTTGGGGTGGAAGCCGGGGTGGAAGCCGGGGTGGAAGTAGCCACGCTAGACGGGGAAGAACTCCCTCCACCCCCACAGCCCGTCAAGATGCAGCACAAAAATAGGGTTGTGATTTCTTTGTTGAAGTGACGGAACATGAAGTATCTTTCAGCGAGTGGATTTGAAAACAATAACAAGAATAGCAGATACGTTTGAGATATCTGGCAGCCTATAACCGGAAATGGCTGCGAACCATCATGATTTTACACCCACAGTCGGCTTTAACATGAATTGCCGATATTAACAAATAACTTCCCAACCATTTTTTGCATGAATCGAGCCATCAATTTACTGTGCTAACCAACCTTGCTTTGCACAATACGGCATATTTCAGCATTGGTGTAGCAGCTCTGTTTTGTTAAGTTGTCCGACCTTAGAATGCATATAGCCCAATTAAAAAACTCTTGGCAAAAAAATAGCCGATAGTTGAAAGTGTCGGCTGTTTTTTGTTTTACAACAATTGAATGTTGTTAAACGAAATGACCTGAACAACACGTGCATTTTCAGCCTTAAGCCGGGAAATGATGCCTGCTCTCAAACACGTAGCCGTGACGATACCTCGGCACTCGCCCTTAATGCCTTTTGTTGCGAATGCAGAAACCATCGATCCATCACCACATTGCGAGTGAACCATTTATTCTCCAATAAAATCCCGCCAACATAATTGCGAATGGATAATGGCACAATGCTGCTTGGTACCTTGCCTTGTCCAAAACGTGAAACAAGGCGCGAGCTGTAACTCTGTAATTGGTGTCGGGAATAATCTCCCTTGGCTTCCAAAATTGTTGCTGCTGCCAGCAAACCGGATTCAACCGCCGGTCTTATACCTTCTCCGCTTTGCGGATAAGATAATCCGGCTGCATCCCCGATCAAAAGCATACCATCGCCAATCTGATTGCGTACACCATGTCCATAAAGCAAATAGGCATGACCATGAAAATCCACGGGGATGTCCTGTGGAATTTTGTCGTGCTGTTTAAGGAAGTCACAAAAATGATTGAGATGTTCAGAAAGATTATGGTTACCTTCGCGACCCAGCCCGATGTTGAGATAATCGCCTTTACGGAAACACCATCCGTAACCCGCCAAGTCCCTGCAAAAATAAAGCTCGGGGGTATCACCCCGTAATTTACAATTTTGGCTTTGCGTTGAATCCATTCTGAATTCGATTTCTTTGGCCTTAATCGCGGGTTCATCAGCCCCGAGCTTTTGCGCCCATGAAACGAGCTACCGGACAGAAATGCCCTCCCGCGCCAATAACTAGTGGTGTTGAAATTTCACCGTTGACGATCCATCGATTACCTTCTCTTTGTAATGAGTCGAGTCCTTGTCCGAGTTTCAACCGCGCTCCTGAACGCCGTAACAAATAATCGTCAAGCTCGTAGCGACGTATGCCATAGCTTACTGTTTCAGGATAGCGGGTTTCAACAGTTTCACCATCAATCAAGCCGGTTCTAAAACCGGTGATCGGTTGAATAATATTCTGCCCGGCATAATCCTCGACATCAATTTGCAACGACTCTAATACAGCGGGGGTGATCCAACCGGCACAGACCTTTTGGCGAGGAAACTGCGCTTTGTCCATAATGACAACATCCAACCCGCTCCGGTGCAGTTGCCAAGCGCAACTTGAACCCGCGGGACCGCCTCCGATGATGAGAACATCACAGTTTTCCAATTGCTTATCCACGGCGGGAACTCTGTTGTTGGTAAAGGCCTTCTCTGGTCCAAGGGATCTGGTTATTAGCCGCGCGGGTAAACACTACCTGAAACAGTTGCATGTCTCCGGTCTTGAAGGTGGCAATTGATCCGGCCAGATACAAGCGCCATGCCCGAACAAATTCCTGATCAAACATAGCCAATACCTTATCCGCATTTACCTCATAACGCCGCAACCAGTGTTCGAGAGTCCTGGCATAGTGAAGGCGCAGATTTTCCACATCCAACACGGAGAAGTTGAATGGCTCAAAGATCTGCATCATTTGCCCCAAACTGGGTGGGCCGGCGCCCGGGAAAATATAGCGTTCAGCCCAAGCATCAATGGGGCGTGGATAGTTCATGCCGATAGAGTGGATCAAACCACAGCCCTCGTCTTTGAGACAATGATCGATCACTGCACCGAGTTCCTGGAAATGATCAACGCCGATATGCTCAAGCATACCAACGGATACAAACGCATCATACTTGCCGCTCACATTGCGGTAGTCATCCTCGACAAACTCGACCAGATCGTTCATTCCTTCTTTGGCAGAGCGTTCGCGGGCATAGGCAATCTGCTCTTTGGAAATATTGTAGGCTTTAACTTTAACCCCGTAATGTTTTGCCATGTGCAATGACAAAGCTCCCCAGCCGCAACCCGCCTCGACAACGGTCTCTCCCGGCTGAAGTCGGAGTTTGCGGCAGACATGATCCATTTTTGCCAGTTGCGCATCTTCCAGGCTTAAGTCCGGACTTGCGAAATAGGCGCAGGTGTACAGCATGCGTTCATCCAGCCAAAGTTTGTAAAAATCATTACCGATATCATAGTGGTGGCTGACATTACTGCGTGCTTTGGAAAAAGTGTTGCGCTGCAAACCGATAAGGGGTGCCAAGAGTTCTCTGAGTTTGCTATGACTGGATACGGGCCACACTTGGTAGACCGCTTCTAAAAATTCAGGCAGGTCGCCTTTAACTTCGATGCGCTGGGCAGAATACAATTCGGCAAAGTTTAGACCGGGATCGGCGATCAGCTTCATCAATGCACCGCGGTCACGTAGCAGAACATGCGCTACCGAGTTTCCATCCGGGGTAGGTATTTCCCGTCCATCCCACAGAACAACATGCACCGGAGGATTGCCAAAGGCATTCATGACTTTTTTTAGCAGCAATTCTTCTGCCGCAGATAACATTCCACCAATGGTTTGAGTTTGCTTACTTTCAGTAACGGGTGGAATAGGCTTGGCCGCAACTTCATTGCGAGAAACATTTATTTGATCTTGCCCCATGTTTTCTCCCGGAGTCATTATTCAAATCAAACGTATGGCAAAGCGACAACTTCTTTGTTACATATAATTGCTTTTATACATTTTGCAATCAGCACACATTAGGCAAACCATCTGGTCTTGATTCTTGAAGCAATCAATCCAGTACGTACACTTTATCTGCTTAGCCCTCATATAATTCTGCCAAATGTCGGTTTGGGTAGTCAACAATTTTGAGTTACAGACGTAACCGTCTCAATACCGTTCAGTAGGTTTTTTGATCGTACCCCCAATTGCAATGTACTCCAATTTTTAGTGTCGGATAAACCGCTACTAACGAAGTACAGTTCAAATCGATTTCTTTGTTGACATTGGAGAACCGCCCAACGCCACAAATAGCCGGGCACAATCTAAATACCGTTGATGTTGTGCGCGGACAATTGCCAAGTGTGCATTTGTTTCGCCGCGTTCTGCATCGTGTAGTTGCAACAGCCCGATTGCACCAGCCTGATAACTGTCTCGCATTACCGCAAGTGTTTCTGTGGCTGTAGCTAACGCGTTATTCCTGATCTCAACTTCTTCGTCGTCATGAGCCAGTGAAGTAAGCGCGTCGGCCACCTGCTTAAAAGCGACCAGAATCGTTTGCTGGTATTGCGCCAATGAAGCTTGAAATGCATGCTCAGCTTCGTGCTTCCTTGCTGTAAGAGCTCCACCATTAAAAATGGGAGCCGTCAGTCCGGCCGCAAGCGACCATGCATTATTTGCGGCTCGAAACAATCCCGCAGGCGTTAATGCTTCTTGCAACATATTCGCTGTCAGCGTAATTTGGGGATAAAAATTCGCGGACGCCACGCCAATTGCCGCACTCGCAGCGTGCAAATTCGCCTCTGCAGCCAGAATATCAGGTCTCCGTTTCACCAATTCAGACGGGAGGCTTAGCGGCAAGTCCCGGGGCAAAGTGAAATTTTCAAAGTCGAGTTTTGGAACGACCCAATTGGATGGCGTATTCCCAACGTAAATCGAAAGTGCATGACGGCTGAGACTTAAACGTTGCTCAGCCGGGGGAAGCGCAGCTTGATCATTGATCAATTGGCTTTGTGCGCTCAAGACATCCAGTTTTGACGAGGCTCCGGCTGAATATGATTCCTGAACCATTTCAAGATTTTTCTTGTCATCCGAGATAATTTGATTAATAGCTTCTATCTCTGCTTGCGCCGAAGACATTTCCAAGGCTGCTGAAACAGTATCCCCAGTCAGTGTGATATAGAACGCGGCTGTAACATTGGTTTGATAATTCGCCATCGCCTTTTGACGCTCAACCTCACGTTCTCCACCACCAAATATATCAAGTGTCCAACTAACCGAAGGGCCAATTTCATAATAACTAAAGGGGGGAATGTTGAAATTGCTCGGCCCGAACAATGCCACCCCATACTGTTGACGTCCGGCAGTTGCGCCGAGGGAGACTTGGGGAAGCAAGGTGCCGCTTTTTGCTTTTACGGCTTCTTCAGCTTGGGCCAGTGTTTCTCTGGCTGAAACAAAGTCGTAGTTGTTTTCCACGGCCTGTCGAATAAGGTCATTCAATGCATCAGATGAAAATAAAGTCCACCATTCAGTTTCGATCTGCTTACCCATTAATATGCGCTGACTTAACGGCACAGCTTCATTACTTGCCGTATATGCCTCCGTCTTGGGTGCTGCGGGTGTCTTAAAATCCGGTCCCGTAGTACATGCTGCAATAGCCATCAAGACACCGGACAGCAAGAAATTTCTAGTAATCGTCATTCCATTACCGCCGTTTCTTTTTTTCCTTGTGCGTAAACAGGTGGGCGCAACAATAGCAACAGAGGAATAACCGCAATTGTTAGCAACATCATTAGTTGATAATCATTAAGATAAGCAATCATTGCAGCCTGGTTTGTAATCATGTTATTCAGCACTGCAATTCCGGCAATACTATGCGGATCAATATGGCTGGCCAAGAAGGCCTGCGTGTTCAGGTTGTAAGGGGTAATGTTTTCCGCAAGAGTCGAGTGCATTATTTGTGTGTTTTGTGTCAGTAGCGTTTCGACTACAGAAATGCCGATGGCACTGCCGAGATTACGCAACAGGTTAAAAAATGCAGTTCCTTCGTTGCGAAATGATGCTGATAATGTACTAAATGCAACAGTGGAAAGCGGGACATATACAAGACCTATGCCGAACCCCTGAATGAGGCCGGAAATTACAACAATATTCTGGTTCATCAGCAAATCAAAATTCGTCATCTGCCACAGAGAAAATGCAGTCAGGCTCAAACCTGTCGCCATAATAATCCGCGCGTCAATCTTTCCAATCAGCCTGCCGACGACCATCATTGAGATCATTGTGCCCGCGCCCCGTGGGGCGGTAACTATACCGCTGGTAATGACCGGGTAACCCATTTCACCTTGAAGCATTGGGGGAATGAGTGCCAAGGTGGCAAAAAGAACAACACCGATTAAGAAGATAAATACATTGGCAGCAACGAAATTGCGGTCTGCAAATAATGCAGGGCTTAAAAATGGGTTTGAATGTGTAAATGAATGAGCCACAAAATAATATAACGCGATGCCTGACACCAGAGCCTCCACAACGATCTCGGGGGAATTGAACCAATCGTTGAGTTCGCCACGATCAAGAAACAATTGCAACGCTCCAATGGAAAGACTTAAAGAAAGGAAGCCAAAAAAATCGAATCTGCTGATCATCTTTTTTGTTTCCGGCATCGACATCGACAAAATCAGAAAAGCGACAATACCGATCGGGACATTAATGAAGAAAACCCAACGCCAACTGTAATCTTGCGTAAGCCAACCGCCCAGAACCGGACCCAGTATCGGGCCGAGCGTCACCCCGACACCCCAGATTGACATGGCTCTGCCATGATTTTCTTTTGGATAATGCCGACTCCCAGATTATGCCGCGTCCCAAAGTGCGGGGCTACAACTGTAGGGAGGATCCTTGTTCTTAGTCATCTTATTTGTCGGCATTATCAAAGCGCATCGAGGAAGGCCAGTAATGGGTCGGGAGGCATATACCGAGTTGGCACGACACCATTGGCATTGGCGTGAGCCAGTGCTCGTTCCTTAAGTTGAATGTCGGCGTGCAAGTATATTTGAGTCGTCTCTGTCGATTCGTGACCAAGCCAAAGAGCAATTACACTCGGATCGATGCCATGTCGTAATAGACTCATTGCCGCCGCGTGCCTCAGCGTGTGCGGTGTCACGGATTTTTCCTTGAGCGAAGGACACGTCTGGCACGCGGTTTTCGCATGACGCGACACGAGCCGCTGAAGTGCATCAGCGCTGAGATGTCCGCCTCGCGAACTCGGGAAGAGTGGGTCGCCAGGTTCGCCGGGCTGGCGCACAAACCATTCCTTCAGGACTGCTATGACATCCGGTCTTAGCGGTGTACATCGCATTTTCCTGCCTTTGCCAAGGCAACGGACGTGAGCCCCTGTGCCGAGCGCAACGTCCTGCCGCCTGAGCGAAGTGAGTTCGCTATTGCGCAGACCCGTTTGAACCGCCACAAGAAGAAGCACTCGATCCCGGCTGCCGACCCATGTTCTTGAATCAGGGGCTGCCACAAGGGCAGCAGCCTCTTCTTCGGTGAGAAACTCGACTGGGCCATGCTCATAGCGTTTCGATGGAATTGCAAGAATGCGTTGACACTGAAGACCAAGTGCCGGTTCATTGATTGCGACGAAACCAAAGAAGGCATGCACTGCGGCGAGGCGTGTGTTTCGTGTCCGCACAGAATTGCCTCTGTCCAGCTCAAGGTGCCGAAGGAATTTTTCCATGAAAGACGCGTCGAGTTCTTCCATCAGCAATTTGGAAGGCGCAAGTCCAAATTGCTGCGTAGCGAAACCCAGCAGCAAACGGAATGTGTCGCGATAGCTTGCCACCGTGTGTGAACTTAGACCTTGCTGCTCAAGCAAGCGCTGCGTAAAGAAGCGTTGGACGAGAGATGGAAGAACAGTGGCGTTCATGGCTGTTCTCCCGGTTGATCCTTATCAAGATATTTGGCCGCGAACTGGAGAAGCTCAGGAACAGCTTCGATGTACCAATAAGTGAGGCCGACATCAACGTGACCGAGGTAGGTGGCAAGCTTTGGCAGTTCCAGTGTAACGTCCAGCCCGGCGCGATACCATTCGACAAGTCTGCCTGTCGCAAAGCTATGCCTGAAGTCCTGGAGGCGCGGCCCGTGACCATTTCGCCCGTGCTCTGTTGGTGCACGCAGGCCGACCGCGCGGGAAATTCTTGCAAACATGCTACGGGCAGAGCAACCATTCAACCTCGTACCGCGCTCGCCAATGAGAAACGCATCACTTAACCGAAGCTGGCAGATCCGGTCACGACATTGTGTATAGTGCTCAAGTGCAGCACGAGTCGACTCTTCAATCGGAACAAAGCGCGATTTCCCGAACTTAGATTCCCGGATTGATAGTATTCCGTTCACAAGGTCTACATCAGACCGGTCGAGTCCAATGGCCTCACTTGGCCTGAGGCCGGTCGCGACCAGAAGCCCGATAAGCGTCGAATAGGTCAATGCCCGCATTCCTGACCGCGAATGCAGTCGGGCGGCTTGGGTCATGAGTAGGTCAATTTCTTGGTCAGTATAGATATGCGGCGAATTGCGCCGGCGACGCGCATTCAGGAGTCGCTTTGGCGGAACCTCGTTCCGAATATCAGTGGCACTGAGCCACGCAGCAAATCCCCGCACTTGTGAGAGGCGCCGTCCCCATGTGGCACGTTGGGCAAGTTTGGGTTCCATTGCCCAGCGCAGGGCCAGATCGATTGTAACGAACTCGGCTCCCTCGCGTTCGAGCAAGTCTACAAAGTGATCAAGTGCCAATGCCGGTTCATAGAATTTCGCCCCAAGGGTACGGCGAACGGCCACGTACTGGATCAGTGAGTCGCGGATCGTACTCATCATGCACCTCCCATCGTTGGCCAGGCCCGGGCAACACCACGCAGTGCCTCGAAAGATACTTTCGCATAAATCGCAGTACTGTCTTGTGATCGATGCCGCAAGACTTCGGCAATCTCCGCCATAGATGCTCCGTGACGAATCATCGTCGTCGCCAAGCCGTGACGGAACAGATGTGCCGCACCCCGGCATGCGGGACGGAATCCTGCATGAGCAAAGGCCAGTCGGACTATATGCCCTATCGCTGCCGGTCCCGCCAAGCCAACTCGCGGCGCCCACATTCGCAAAAATACCCGCCGGGATGCGCTTGCGCCACGATCATCGTGAAGATAGATCGCCAGCGCCTCACCAATATCGGATAGCAGTGGCACATGCTCAACCATTTGACCCTTGCCGTGGATAACGAGCTCCCCTGAACGCCAGCGGATGTCACCAAGTTCGAGTGAAACGATTTCGCTCGCGCGCAAGCCGAGTCGCGCTAACAGCAGCAAGATTGCGTAGTCACGACGCCCGCGCGGCGTCGATCGGTCTGTAGATGCGAGAACACATTCTTCTTGCTCTGGCGTGAGGAATTTTGGTACGGATGACTGCCGCCACTTGATGACCGTGGGTATCGAATTCGATAGATCGCGAGGCGTATCTCCGCGTAGAAAGAGGAAATGGCAAAACGATCTGAGTGCCACCGCCATAAGCCGCATGTACTCGCCTGACCGACCATTGCTGCGGGCAAGGAGATGGTTTCGAATCGTCATGACGTCGAAGGTGCCAGGCAATACATGACCGTCACCAGCATTCCTGCTATTAAGGAAATCACGAATGAAAGGTGCGTAAACGAGCACCGAATTCTCCGCAAGGCCACGATCTTGCCTCAGGTAATCCACGTAACGGCAGTTGATGAGGTGAATCGCAGACTCGTCGCTCGGTGCCTCCAACGGAACTTCGGCCTGACAGCGCAGATATGCAAGTAACTGCCGCAATACCGCAAGTTCGAACTGAACACGGGCCGCTGGTGAGCCAATTAAGCGCTTCACGAACTCGGCAATAACGGATTCATCAAGGTTAGGCAAGGTTATGTTCTGGTCCTTCATCCATCGCGCGAAGGCCGTCAACACCCATCGTTTTTTGCGAAGCGTTTCTTCAGCGTATCTCGCTGTCCGCAGTTGTTCGAGAAATGCTTCAATGTGACGGAGTAGCAGTGCTTCAGCTACACCATCTTTGATTGTGTCTGTCGTGATCATGTGATTTCTCCTTGGCCGGCGTGATTGCCAGCTTGGAGAAATCATACGGATTATGCCGACTCAGCAATCATAATAGGCACTGCAGAGAAGAACCAATGCTAATGACGCGGCATAATCCGGGAGTCGGCATTATCTTTGTCATGCCGCTAGCGGCATGACATCGATTGATATCGAAAAGCACTGCCTGCGATAACGGGACAAGTGCAGCCCCGGATATGCCCTGCAAAAGGCGAAATAAAACGATCTCGGGCAGGGTTGTTGCAATGCCGCACAAAGCCGAGGTCACAGTGAATCCGACAATCGATATCAGGAAAACCTTCTTGCGTCCAAACCGGCCAGCCAACCAGCCGGTTAGCGGAATCATGATCGCAGCAGCAATGATGTAAGACGTAAGTACCCAGCCCATTTGATCTTGAGTGGCAGAAAGTGCGCCTTGCATTTGAGGTAATGCCACGTTGGCAATCGTAGAATCCAAAGACTGCATAATGGTCGCCGCCATAATGCCAAAGGTGATTAACGGGCGATTGAGCGGTGCCTCGGCGAGGTCGGTGTGCGGGGGGTGGGGGACCGCAGCTCCCTCGCCGGTCTCCTCGCTTAATTCCTCAAGCGGAGTTTGATGTTGAGGCGCCTCTTTCATTTCCAGAAGTCCATCACGCGATTGTGAAGCGTATCAACTTTCACAACAGCACTTAATCCGGAATGCAAGGGCCGCTTTGGGTCAAGATCATCAAGCTTGATACGTATCGGTAATCGCTGTACAACCTTGACCCAGTTGCCTGTGGCGTTCTCGGGCGGCAGCAAAGAAAAACTTGAACCCGTGCCGGAACTTAAACTTTCCACGCTGCCATGGAATGCCCTATCCGGATAGGCATCAATTTCAATTGTGGCTTGCTGCCCCGGAAGCATATTGGTAAGTTCAGTTTCCTTGAAGTTGGCGTCAACCCAAATAATTTTATTTGAATTAAGGGCAAATACAGGTGTGGCGGCATTAACGTATTGGCCCGGTTGCAACTGGTCAACTTTTGAAACGATACCGTCCATCGGAGCTTTAACGATGGTATACGACTGGTTTAATTGTGCGCGTTCCAGCATAGCCTGCGCCTGTTGCACAGATGGGTGATCATTAATATTGATTGCCGGATTGTTTCCCAACAAAGACCGAATATTATTCTCTTCTTCTTTCTCCGCACTTAACTTCTGCGTTACATCAGCAAGCGTATGCTCTGCCAAATCCAATTGAGCTTGGGATGAAATTCCTTTAGTGGACAGACTTTTCTGGCGTTCGACTTCATGAGCCTGGTAGAGCAGCGTCGCTTCCGCTGCACGAACATTTGCCTGATGTTGCGAGTAAGTGGCTTGCATGGCGATAAATTGCAATTTCGCATTGGACAGCTTGGCATTGGCATCTTTCACGGCTATTACATAGTCGCGGTCATCGAGTTCAAAAAGAGGATCACCTTTATGTACTTGTTGATTTTCTTTTACGAGTACTTTTGTAACACGACCAGCAATATTGGCACTGATATCTACACGAGCAGCTTGAACATAGGCATCGTCAGTTGAAACGAAGCGCCCGCCGGAAAAATATAAAACGGTTGCGATGATCAGAAATACTGCGCCCCCTCCGATAAACAAATATTGGCGAAGTTGGTTCTTAATCGGTTTTGGATTATTCATTTTTACAGACCCACGGGGGTTTCAGCAGCGGTGTATTGAAACAAAATAAAACGTTGAAATCAGGTTTGGTGAATTTTGACTTTACTCACAATAAAATGCGCCAAACGGCTGGCAGATTCCTCGACAGTCTCTTCACTTGTCAACAAGATTAGCTCCGGACTCAGCGGCTCTTCATAAGGCGATGAGACACCTGTGAACTCGGTAATCTTGCCGCTTTCCGCCTTTGCGTATAGCCCCTTCGGATCACGTTCCCTGCAAATCGCAAGCGGGCATTTACAATGCACTTCAACAAAATCCGCCTCTGAAAACGAGCGTCGCACCTGATCCCGCATTTCACGGATCGGCGAAACCAGTGCAACAAGAACCACAAATCCCTGCTCAAGAAATAATCTGGCAACCTCCCCTACCCGGCGAACATTTTCATTTCTGTCTGATATTGAGAGCCCCAAGTCTTTGCAAAGACCATGGCATAAATTATCACCGTCCAGTACGATTGTTTGAAAGCCTGATTCACTCAATTTCTCGTCAACAAATTGAGCAATAGTAGATTTGCCGGAACCGGATAAGCCTGTCAACCATACCAACTGCCCCCGATGGCCCTGACTTTTTTCTCTTTCCGCCCGTTTTTCAAGGTGCGAGCACCACACAATGTTTTTTAAAGTCAAGTCGCTATCGGGGGAGTTATCGCTGACCAAAGTTTCATACTCCAAAGTTAAGTAACAATCATCAGTAATAATGAAATTATTCTATTCTGCATGCCTCGTCAAAACCGAGTCTCGGGTTGCGCGGATATACACCGCTCGTGTCACCATAACCCAGATTGCAAATAAAATTTGTTTTTACCGAAGTACCGTTAAAGAATAATTGATCAACCAGTGCATTGTCAAAACCCGACATCGGTCCACAATCCAGTCCCAGAGCACGCGCTGCAATAATCAGATATCCGCCTTGAAGCGAACCGTTTCGAAAAGCCGTTGTGTATGCAGCCTGCTCATCTTTATCAAACCAGCTCCGTGCTGTGGGTGCATTGGGAAAAAGCTTGCCCAGATTTTCGTAGAAATGCAGGTCATAGCCGATGATGGCAGTAACGGGTGCTGCCATCGTTTTGGCCCTATTACCCTCGGCAAGTGCCGGTTTGAGTTTTTCCCTGGCCGCATCGGATTTCACAAAAATGATTCTGGCCGGACCACAGTTGACCGAAGTCGGCCCCATGCGAAAAGTGTCATAGAGGCGGCGTAACAATTCATCCGGCACATCACGTTTTAGCCAGGCATTATGCGTATGTGCGTCAAAAAAAAGTTGATTCAGGGATTCTTGATTTAGAGGTGTGTTTGCCATGATGAACTCCTTTGATATTGAATTAACGGGATAAGCCTTGTTGCCAATCTTGTTCTATTCAAATTTATTGTTAAGTCTAACCTGTTTATCGTTTTGAATTGACCAAATGTTAGGATTAACGCCACATAAGATAAAGCCGGACAGGTGAGATTGTACGATCCACGAATGGAACAATGTATTCCACTTTATGGACTTTTTCTTTCGCATTGGAATGATTACAGTGGACGCATACGCTGCCTTCAATATATTGACGCACTAAACGACGATTGGAGGGTAAGCGCTGATATAGCCATTAAGTTAACAGAATGGAGTTTTATATGTCCAAACGCATGCCTGTTGTATTCGTTTCCCACGGCGCACCTGATGCCTTGTTGAAGGCCCCCGATACGGTCACCAGTTGGCGTGAGATTGGTCAGGTCATTCCTCAACCGGCCGGAATTCTGGTCGTGTCGGCGCATTGGGAAGCGCGCCAACCTTCGGTCAGCTTGGCGGTTGCCCCGCCAACCATATATGATTTTTCAGGATTTTCACCTGAGCTTTATCACATGGAATATCATGCGCCGGGAGCACCGGAGCTGGCCGAACGGGTTGCTTCCTCACTTTCCTCAATCGGGTTAAAAACAGATTTTCATCCGAACCGGGGCTTGGATCATGGGGCGTGGGTGCCACTCAGGGCTATGTACCCGCAAGCCAATATACCGGTCACTCAACTCTCATTAACTCGCAATATGAATGCATCTGCTAATTATAAATTAGGTAAGGCACTTGCTACCCTGCGGGATGAGGGCATACTGATAATCGCCTCGGGAGCGATAACGCATAATTTTGGGTGGCTTGATTGGCGTGCCGCGGACGATCAGGCACCATTGCCAATGGCTCATGTTTTTTCCGAGTGGGTTGCTGCACGGCTGATGGCAAAAGATGTTCCGGCTTTGCTGGATTACCGTCGCGTTCCGTATGGGGCTGAAGCCCACCCGACGGAAGAGCATTTCTTGCCGTTACTAGTTGCTTTGGGTGCTGCCGGAAAGGATACGCCACTGCGTTATCAACCCCGCTTTGCCTATGGCGGGCTGTCCATGGATTCTTATCTCTGGCATGACGCATAAATATTTATTGATCGGAGAAAATAAATGATTGATCAAACTTTTCAAGGTATCGAAATATTGCCGGAAGTGATGCCCGCCAAGCAACTTTTTATTTTGCTGCATGGCGTAGGTGCAAGTTCATCAGATCTGGTGCCTTTGTCCACTAAATTAAGGAGTGTATTCCCAAACGCTGCATTCCTGCTTCCGGATGGAACTTTTCCATTTGACGGAGGAGGAAACGGCCGGCAATGGTTTTCTATTCGCGGTGTTACTGAAGAAAATCGGTCGGTGCGTGTCGCCGAAGTAATGAGCAATCTTCATGACATAGTGCAGCAAGCCCAAAATCGTTTTAGTGTTTTACAGTCGGATACCGCGCTTGTGGGCTTTTCTCAGGGGGCAATCATGGCGTTGGAATTCAGCAAGAAACATGATGGCAAAGTGGGCCGAGTCTTGTCATTTTCAGGTCGCTTTGCCACGCTTCCCGATAAGGCTCCCGAACTGACGACATTACACTTTCTGCACGGCGAGAGCGATCCGGTTATTTCAGTCGCACACGCCCGCTCAGCCTATGACAGACTTATAGAACTGGAAGGTGATGCCACTTTGGATGTGGCATCGTCGGTTGGACACGAAATCCATCCTGTGCTTGCCGACAAAGCCATTCAACGTTTGCAAACGTGTATCCCGCTGCGCAGTTGGAAAAAGGCTTTGGAAGGCGCTTAACGACATGCGTGTGTGATTTGTTGCGCAAGTTTCTCAAAACTATCGACTGTCAATGTGGGCTCCAGCCCCCAAGGATCAAATAATGCGTCAGGAGACCTTTTAACCCAAGCTGCTCTGATACCCGAAGAGATGGCACCAATCACGTCGAATGGATTGCCGGATATAAGCCAAGCATTCGATCCTGTTGTCCCCGCTCTTCTTAAAAAATGACTGTAGACTGCGGGATTGGGCTTGTAAGACTTTATTTCATCAACACTCACGATGTCCATAAAATAATCTCTGATACCGGCATTTTTGAGCAGCATGTCAACAGCCTCAGCTTTACCGTTTGAAAATGCAAATATCCTGAAGCCGGATTCCTTTGCCAGGAGTAATCCATTTTTTACGTCAGCGAAAGCAGGTAATATTTTGTACTGGCCCATCAAATTATCTTTGTCGCTTTGACTGAGCAGAATATCGAAATAGGCGCTGGTGTAGTCGAGTGCGTTGCTTGTACAAATTTCAAAGCTTTCGTAACTTTGCATCAGGCCACGGCGAAAAGAATACTCAAGTTGTTTCTCGCGCCACCGCTGAGAAAATTCTTTGGCTCTAGTGTCTGCATATTTTTCCAGCGCTATTGTGACGCCATGGGTATCAATTAAGGTTCCGTAGACATCAAACGCAAGTGTAATAGTCATCGAATTTATCCCCGGTTAGTCATCACTCTTCGATTCACGTAGCTATCAAAATTCAACAGTTCGATAACATGTCCGTGTTATGCAAAAGATTCCATTTGCAAAGTTTTACCTTAATTTACAACGCGACAATTGTCTTATAAAACAAATATACAAACAGCATTACCCGGAAAATATTTACCAATTATTTTGCTGGTCGTTGCAGTCTTTTTTATTACATCGTAGTATCAGACTCACAACTGTAGCGATCAGTTGCAACTCGTTTCAAGAAGTAAGTTTGACTCCACTTATGGCGCGCACTTCTGTAAAAAGTTGTGCGCGTTTTTATGTATCACATCAATTTATGAGTAGCCATCCACACCTTTTTCTCACGTGTAAAACGGCGGAGATGTTGTACCCGACTCCACACGATTACGGCCGCCTTCCTTGGCGCGGTACAAGGCCTCATCTGCATCATGTAACAGCGCATCTTTGTCGGCATGTTCCTGAACCACAATTGCCACACCTATGCTTACGGTAATATATATTTCGTTGTGTTCAAGTTTAAACAGTTGGCTCTCAATATTTTGCCGGACCCTTTCGGCAACAACGAGCGCCATCTCCAAAGTTGCGCCAGGACAAACAATGCAAAACTCTTCGCCTCCGTAGCGAAATACCAAGTCTACGCTTCGGGCACCGCTTTGCAACAAGCCTGCCAGTTTAATCAGCACCGCATCACCACTTTGGTGACCATACTGATCGTTGACCTGTTTAAAATGATCGATGTCGATCATAAGACAAGACAATGGCAAATTATTTACCTTGGAAAATTCCCATTCACTGGCAAGAAAGTCCAGACCGTACCGTCTGTTTGAAACATGAGTCAACGGATCAGTCATCGCCTCCTGAATTAATCTGCGATTGGCACCGGCCCAATCACCTGCCGATGTCACCCAACTGCTGCGCTCCCTGACAAGATCTTTTTGCAATTGTAGTATATTGAAAATGCCGTGCAATTTTGCCTGCAAAGAAGACCTTGTAATTGGCATGAGCAGAAAATCATCTGCTTGTATATTGAGTACCTTTACAAAAAGATTATCGTCTTCGTGTTCTACGATGAGTACGATATAACAGGTTCGGCCACGGGGATCTTCATGCATTGCCTGACAAAAGGCTGCACCGTCAACTTCAGGATCCGCAATCTTAACCATGACCAAATCGGGGCTTTCTTCAAGTGCAACAGCCAGACCATCGGCAGAGTTTGATTCGTGCATCACAGTATATCCATTCACTTCGAGATGCACTGCCAACGAAGATAATTCAAGTTCCGGGCAAATCAAAAGCGCTGATTTATTATTGGGCCAGGGACAAATTGGCAAAGTCGAATCAAGTTCTCTGAATTGTGTTGATGCAAGAAGATTGCTGAAAGAATTTATTTCTCTTGTCTGAATTTTTAAAAGCTCACCCCATTCAAGCCAGTTTAAAACAATACCATCAGCCTTCAAATTCAGCTCCTGCGTGTTTATTCCCAATCGGGCCGCTTTGGCATAAAAGTTGGGCAACTTTGCCCAGCGAGCGCCTTCATCAGCCATGCAAACCTCTGCTAGGGAAAGCGAGACATGCAAGCACAATGTCAATTCATGAATTCGGGAGCCGTCTAAAAAATCGGCTTCATCGGGAAGTTCGCAATGATAAATCGCGGTTGCCAGCACTTCCGGCAATCCCCATTCCAAAATTAATGTAGCTGCCAATTCACGGTGGTCGGTATTGAATGCCTCCTGTTCCAATGCAATTCGTTTATGGATGTCATCTCCGGACATAACTATTATTTCACCATAGCGTTCCGGAAAAATGGAAGCAAGCGACAGCTCTCCAATGCTGCACAACAATCCCGCAGTAAAATTATCCTCGGCACTAATTTTTGCATACGAAGCAAGTGTCTGTGCTGATATAGCCGCCGCCAAGGCGCGTGACCAGAATCTCCCATAGTCAAACTGCTGGCACTTGCCTATACGATTATTATGCAGCATACAAAGCGCAAGTATAAGTACGCGTACCCGGTGCGTACCAAGGGATATGACAGCTTTGGAAAGCGAAACGATGGGACGGCTATGACCGAAAGAGGCGGCATTTGAAAATTTCAGCAATTGCCCGGCTAGCGCCGGATCTGACTGCACTAAATGGACAACATCGTCTATTTTGTAATCGTCACGCTGTAACAGCTTGGTTATAGCCAATACCAAACCATTAGGAGAAGGCAAATTCCCCGAGGCCTTAAGTTCTTCATAGCGCATTGTTTCAACCAACTTCATGACTATCCCCTTATTCCGGAATGCACAGCAGTGGTTGCTTCAACTATTATTCGTCGTTACATCCGATACAACGAACACTTCAACACACAAACTTAATACCCGGTGAAAGTCTAAACAATACGCATTCAATTCTTAAAATTTTGAACATTTAACGCGCTACTTAACATAGCAGATACCCGGATGCAAAACCAGCTCGGACAGTCCGATTAAGTTTGCCGGAACAAATGGTGAAATAAGCCTGATGAACGGTTAAAATTAGCGACCGGTGGTTGTACCCACTTTTCCAAGTCGAATAATGTACTATCGCTAGTCGCCCAATTTCAACCTGTAAAGTCGGGTAGCTATTATTACCCCGTTTTGATGACGTAACTATTTTCGTTTCTGTAAAAGCTAAACTCACCCTATGATATCGGAGTAACAGTTGTGAACCAAATTTCGTTTCCAATGTCAGTCATCTATCCAATTGCAATTATTATCTTTGTCTGCTTTTTATGCGGTTTTGGCAATATCCCGCTTGATTTAAAATATGAATGTGCCGGCAAAAACGACAACGGTATGGTGGTAACTCGAGAATTCCCCACCCTATACTTTTCCGGACATCAGTTAAAAGTTTCAGGATCGGCTATTTTTTCTTCTTACAATTACGAAATTTGCGACAATGGCGACACGCTCGTTGCGTTTGCCACCCGGCAAGAGGTATGTCATGCCAATCAGGAATCCATCAAGTCGTTGAAAATGTCTTATGGCTCATTCAATAAAGTTACCGGACAGTTGGCACTATATGGATGGCAGGGCTTAAGCGGAGAATATCAGTGCAAAGTACCAGACAAGAGATAGTTGTATTAAATACTCGCGAAACTTAGAGCTTTCAAATTGAGCACGAATATATACCCTGACAACGAAATAACTCAGGCATTCCCAAATTACGACTCCCGGCCTATCAACCGGTATTTTGTAATAAGAATCAGGCGATCCACAGCACTCGCATTTGCTATTTCATTGTTGATACATGGCATCGTGCTATTTGTTTATTATCCAAATATAATTACCAATGCCTCATCGCCTGCACATTCACGCCCCAAAAGCATTAGTGTACGCATGGCTGGCTTACCGCCCAATAAACCGCTTGAAGCTCTCGTGCCAACCAAACCCAAGGCGCCTACCCCGGTAATCGCGGTTGAAAAAAAAGCCGCAGTAGCTTCTCCGCAACCTGCTGTTGCAGCCCCCCCCCCTTCGGAAAATAATGCTCCAAAAGATTTTATGTCGTTCATTAAAGCCAAAAAGCAACGCGCCCAAGAGTTGGAAGATTACGCTGCCAAAGAGAATGCAAACGCGCGCCAGCCCTCGGCAGATGAACAGCGGGATGAAAATATAAATCGCAATTTACAACAAAAGGGAACTAGCGGAATTTTTGAAATCAAGCATATCTCAGACCGCACCGCACAATTTACCTTCAGAGGATGGAAAACCCCCAATAGCATTCCTCGCCTGGAAATTATGGATGTTACAGCAGGTGCGGATGGCGACATAGAATTGGCTGTGGCCAATAAAATGATTGAAATTATTCGCCGCGAGTATAGCGGTGATTTTAACTGGGAATCCCAGCGCCTCGGTCGAGTTCTTGTGCTGTCTGCAAGAATGCGAGACAACGATGAACTGGTGGCAGTTTTAAAGCAAGAGTTTTTCTCCGTCAACAGGTTTTAGTTATCGACAACCCCCGTCTGTAGATTTATCGCTGCATCTGTTTAATAACGCTTTATATGCCGGTCGATTTTAGACGCTGATCGGAATCGTCATTTCGACACACAGGCCGCCAGTCGTGCGGTTTGAAGCCCGGATATTTCCGCCATGTGCCTCTATCACTCGGCGAGCAATTGCAAGACCCAAACCATGTCCGCTCGCAGTATTTACAGGACTATTGCTACGGAAGAATGGCTGGAAGATAAGTTCCAATTCTGTTTCAGCCACGCCCGGCCCCGTGTCCAGCACAGTAATTTTAAGGACTGATTCACCTTCCTCGGCTATATTCACGATTACGCTGGAACCCTGTGGTGTGTATTTAACCGCGTTTCGGATCACATTCTCAATCGCGCGATGCAGTAGCTCCGCGCTTCCTTGAATATTGGTTTTCACCTCACCGAGCAATTCGACTTGTTTGGCTTGAGCTGTTGCCTCAAACTGCGCATCATCAACGATATCTGCCAATAACTCACCCGGAACGATTGACTCTTTCATGGAGTCGGCCACACCGGCATCCAGTTTTGATAGCGTCAATAGTTCGCCAACCAGTTGGTCTATGCGCGTGCTCTCTCTCTCGATACGCTGCATCGACGATTCAATCTTGTCCGGTTGCTGTCTGGCCAAGCCAACCGCAACTTGCAATCGCGCCAACGGGGAACGCAATTCGTGAGAAATGTCGTGCAGCAACTTGCGTTGTACTTCAATCAATACCCGCAACTGGCCGGTCATGCGGTCAAAATCTCGTCCGAGATCAGCCAAGTCATCGCGCCGCCCCCCCATGATGGAAATCAGATTGACATCAAAATTTCCTGCCGCTACCGATTCGAATGCATTACGCAAATGCCGAATCGGTTTGGATAAATACAAGGCCAACAGCGCGGCAAAAATCAAACTGGCAATCGTTGCCGCAATAATTTGATTCCATGGAATCGTGCGTCTTTGCTGCACTCTCTGGACAGGGAAACCTTCGGCTGTCGCCAAAAATAGCAGATAAGTATTTCCGGCAAATTGGACTTGTTTAACCGTCGAAGGCTCCTCATCATTAACAAGTCTCGTGCGGACTTGCGTTACCGCAGCAGGCTCAACCGGGCGGCCAAGGAGATCACGCCCAGTCGTGTCAATTACATAAATATGGGGGGTTCCTTTTATTTGCAGCAATTTTCGCAGGGCATCCGGCCCGCCGTATTGCAAAGTTGTCGCAGTTGATTCAACAAGGGCAACAGCCGGCGAGACACCATAACCTCCCCGTCTCAGGTTTTCGTTGTGATGTAAAACCCAAACCACACTGACTCCCAAAATGGTAGTCATCTGCCCCAGCCAGATAAAAAAGAAAAACTTCCAAAATAAACGACCCACGCATTACTCCTTGATGAACTGGTAACCCTGCCGATAAACCGTCTGAATGCAAGAACGGCCATCCGGCAACACCCCCAGTTTATGTCTGATGCTGCTCATGTGAACATCGATACTGCGCTCAAAACGAGCCAACGGACGGCCAAGCCCCTGCTCCGACAATTTGTTTTTGCTGACAGGCTGCCCAGCCTGTCTCGCTAACACTTCCAGCAAATTAAACTCGGTACTGGTCAAATCGAGTATCTTGCCATCCCACTCTGCACGCCGTTGCGACGGCCACATTTTTAGCAGGCCAACCTCTAGTGCTTGAGTCATCCCTTCATCGTTTGTTGAAGATTGCATTCGCCGCAGAATAGCCCTGATACGCGCGGTCAACTCCCTGGGTGTACAAGGCTTGGGAACGTAATCGTCTGCCCCCAGCTCAAGGCCCACAATACGATCAGTGTCATCCCCTTTGGCAGTAAGCATAATGATTGGCAGACGGCTCTTCATCCGAATGCGTCGCAATGTCTCTATACCGTTAAGACGCGGCATCATTACGTCCAAAACTGCGATTGCATATTCCCCGGTCAAAGCCTCTTGCAGTCCCAAATCTCCATCATGCACTGCCTTAACCTCAAAGCCTTCCTGCCCCAGATATTCTCCAAGCATATCAACAAGCTCAACATCATCGTCAATCAACAATACCTTTAACATTGTTCCAATCCGGTTCGTTCAATTACCCACAAGAATCATAATGAAGTACCCATTACGTTAATAGCACCCTTTACACTATTTTACCCATATGTCTGATTGTTGCTGAAATCTGTGGAGTATTTACTTGTCTTTACCTTTAATTAACGGCGCTTTACTACGTCGGGGCCAATAATGCATCCATCGTAGCAAGCGATATTTTCAGAGCGAATGATTGGCTGTCCAGGTTAGTTTAGAAGATCGCTTATTTTGAGCGAATAGATCAATTTTAAAAGGAACAGAAAATGAAATTCTCAGATTCAGTTGTTAGAAAATTCATAATGGCAAGCCTGCTGGCTTTTTCGATTCCGCTGGCAGCCAATGCAGAACCGCAACTTGACGAGGGTGCAGGGCACCATGGCGCTCCTGAAAAAAGTTTCGGTCATCATTTTGGTCACGCTGGTGAAGAATTTCACTTCCCCTCCGGCTTGGACTTGAGCGAAACTCAACGCGACAAGATTTTCTCAATCAAACATACACAAGAAGCCTTGTTTTATGAACAGGGAAAGATCATTCGCAAAGCGCACATTGATTTGCATACATTAGCCGCCTCAGAGCAATATGATGATGAAAAAGCAAAAGCAATCTCTGACAAACTTGGCAAAGCTCTGGCAACTATAACTTTCTTGCGAGTTCAGGAAAGACATCAAATAGTCGCCGTGCTCACACCTGAACAACGTAATTTCCTGAAATCACTTCGACAAGAACATTCCGGGGGGCATCCAAGAATTCAATCCCATGAAGATGGAAAATCCGGCACACCTTCTCATCCCCAATAATTTTGTAAATATTTGTGCCGAGATTTTCCATTAGGGCGTATTTGTCTACTGTCTACGGCGAAATATTCCCCCTTTAAAAAAGGGGGAATTAATCTTCGCTCAGCCCCCCTCTCCACTTCCCTTGAAGTGTGAGGATGAAGGGAATAGCGTGATTTTTTTATTCGTATCAGCAAACTTTCTCCATGGAATGAAGCATCCCCTTTCTGACGTATAATAAAGCTCACTACCTTTATTAGTCAGGAGCTGAATGTGGCACATCTGTTTGAACCTCTCAAGTTACGGGACATCACTCTCAACAACCGAATCGGTATCCCCCCAATGTGCCAATATTCGGCACAGGATGGATTAGCCTCTGACTGGCATTTCGTGCACTACGGCAGCCGCGCTGTCGGCGGCGCTGCACTGATGATTATCGAAGCCACGGCTGTCACTCCGGAAGGACGTATCAGTCCGGGTGATCTCGGCCTTTGGGACGACGCGCAAATCGAACCTTTGTCACGCATCGCTCGATTTGTGCAGACGCAAGGCTGCGTACCTGCTGTACAGTTGGCTCACGCGGGTCGCAAGGCCAGCGTCGGGCTGGGCTGGCAGGCACAGCAAACACTAAACAAGTCTGAGGGGGGGTGGACGCCTGTTGCACCATCACCCGTTTCATTTGGTGAAGGCTACGCTCAACCGCACGAATTAAATACATCCGAGATTCGCCAAATCATTTCCCTGTTTATTGCCAGTACCAAGCGCGCGCTCAAAGCCGGTTTTCAAGTTATTGAAATACATGCCGCACATGGTTATCTGCTGCATCAATTTTTGTCCCCGTTATCGAACTTGCGAAGTGATGCCTATGGCGGCAGCTTTGAAAACCGCACTCGTCTGGTCAAAGAAGTGGTAACCGCTGTTCGTGCTGAATGGCCGGAGCGTCTTCCGCTATTGATTCGCCTGTCCGCCACTGATTGGGTTGACGGAGGCTGGAATGCGGATGAAACAGTGGAATTGTGTCGCTTACTCAAACAGCTTGGTGTCGATCTGGTCGATGTTTCATCAGCCGGATTGGTACCCAGCGCAAAAATTCCTGTCGGCCCCGGCTTTCAAACCGGTTTTGCAACACGAGTCCGCGAGGAAGCCGATATCCCGACAGCCGCCGTCGGACTAATTACATCACCGGCACAGGCAGACCAAATCATCCGCAATGGACAGGCCGACATAGTACTTCTCGGACGTGAAATACTGCGTAATCCATACTGGCCATTGGGTGCGGCTCAAACATTGGGGCAAACGGTAAGTTCTCCTCTGCAATATTTACGCGCCATGCCACCGGGTTCAACAGGACGCTGAAAGCGTTTCGTTTAGACGCCGTGCAGACACGATCAGTGCATAGTCGGGAGGTGTATTGTGCAAATAGATAGCGATATTTTTATCGTGGCTCATGCAATTCAGCAGTCAGTTGCACCGGTATTTCTTTTAACCGGTGTTGGCTCAATTCTGAGTGTTCTTTCCGGTCGCCTAGGCCGCGTGATTGATCGGTTTCGCTTACTTGAATTGCTTGAAGAAAAAAAACGCATTGAACATAGGGAAGAGATTAACAATTTGCTGCGAAGATCGAGCTTGATCCATTGGGCTATTACTCTTTGCACAAGTTCCGCTTTATTAATCTGTCTTGTAATTGCCGTATTATTTATTGGCGCCGAGTTAAACAAAGATCCCTCTACAACAATATCCCTATTATTTGTTACCTCCATGATGGCTCTTGTAGCCGGTTTATTGTGTTTCCTTCGGGAAATTTCATTAGCGACCAACCACATCAAAATTGGCAAAAAATAAAGGCCTGATCTTACAGAGCAGGCCTTTATTCCAAGGAACTTATCAACCTAAAGCCAATAGCTTTGTCGGCTTGATATCCCTTACTTGATATCCCTTATAAGTAGCTTACTTCAACTTGGACCAAATTTGCTTCTTCACAAAATAGAGCAGTGTCGTTAGAACCAGCAAATATGCGATCACATAGTACCCCAGTCGCAGACGCTTGGCCTCATGCGGATCGGAAACCCATGCCAAGAATGAAACAATGTCACGTGCCTGGCCTTGAACCTCGGTATGTGATGCCCCTTCCGCAATAGAACTAACACCCAACACGTCTGGCATTTTGGTTTCGGGATAAATGTGGTTGCTCAGTGTTCCGTCAGGCTTGGCGTAGTACCCCAGCAGATAGGAATACAAATAGTTGGGTCCGCCATCACGCGCTTTGACCATCAGACTCAAATCCGGCGGCACTTTGCCGAATGCGCCCATCGCATCATTTTCAGCCATCTGCGCAAGCACAGGAGCATCCAACGGTTGATCACCGCGCCACGTTTCAACCTTTTGTTTATCCATGCCGAAGTTGAGCAGATCACGGTAGTGAATGTATTTCATGCTATGGCATGAATGGCACGAACCAATCATCGCTTCCGCACCCCGTTCAATGGACTTCGAATCGGTTTCAACATCTACTTTTTCCAATGCAGCTTCATTTGCCCATGCTGTTAAACTAATGCAACTCAGCAGTATGATTTGCAAAAATACTCTCATGCTATGTCTCCTTGGCGACGGAGACGCTTAAGTTTACGTTCTTCTTTGTCTCTCGTTTCTTTTTCAATTAATTCTATTACCTCGGGTGGTAAACCGCGTTTGATCAACCATGCTTCCTCCGCTTTCGAAATGAAGGGAATCAGGAAGAATGATCCGAAATAACACAGTGTCGCAATCTGTCCGATCACAATGGTCTCCGGTGTCGGTGGTACATAACCCACGTAGCCCAATATGAACATATCCACGATAAACAGATAAAACTGCAGTTTATAGTACGGACGGTAACGTGCACCTCCGGGAATGCGCGAGCGATCCAGGAATGGCATGAAGGCAAATATCATCACCGACAAACCCATCGCCAATACTCCGCCAACCATGTTGGGAACTGAACGCAGAATCGCATAGAAAGGCAGGAAGTACCATTCGGGTACGATGTGGTTTGGTGTCTGCATCGGATTGGCCGGGATATTATTGGCCGGCTCGATCAGGCTGTTGGGGATGAAGAATACAAACACACTATAAACGATTAAAAATATTCCCAAGCCGTACAAATCCTTGATCGTGAAATACGGGTGGAAAGGAATATTATCTTTGTCCGCCAGATTGATCCCGCTCGGATTACTGCTCTTAACCGTATGCAAGGCCACAAGATGGATTCCAACTGCGGCAAAGATGATGAAAGGCATCAGATAATGCAAGGAAAAGAAGCGTGTCAGGGTGGCGTCGCCCACGGTGTAGTCACCTCTGAGCCAGACAACCACTTGGTCGCCAAAGAACGGGGTTGCACGGAACAGATTAGTGATAACGGTAGCGCCCCAGAACGACATTTGACCCCAAGGCAACAAATAACCCATGAAGGCAGTCGCCATCAACAACAGTAGCAAGCCCTGCCCTGTCCACCACATCAATTCACGCGGTGCGCGGAACGAACCATAATACAAGGTGCGCGCCATGTGAACAAAGATGACAAAGAAGAAGGCAGAAGCACCGACTGCATGCATGTAGCGCAATAACCAGCCGTAATTCACATCACGCATAATGTGCTGGATCGAGTCGAAAGAAAGTGAGATATCGGCCTTGTAATGCATCGCCAGGAAAATTCCGGTGGCGACTTGTAGTACCAATACGATTCCGGCTAAAAAGCCGAAGTTCCACCAGTAGCTGAGATTGCGCGGCGTGGGGTAGCCTGTCAGGTCATGCTTGATAAAGCTGGTGAACGGGAAACGCTGATCTATCCATTCAATAATACGTTCTGGCATGGTCTTCTCCTAGGCAGTTTTGCCGATAATGATTTTATTGTCTGCCACGAAATGATACGGCGGGACTTCGAGATTTTTGGGGGCAGGGCCGCGTACAACGCGACCGCTATCGTCGTACTGACTTCCATGGCAATGGCATGTCCAGCCCAAGCCTTCTTTGTTCGGCACACAGCCCATATGCGTGCATACGCCAACTACCACCAGCCATTCGGGACGTTGAACCCGCGTTTCATCCGGCACAGGATCCAGCGTATTGGCCGTGGTGCTTACTGACTTGATCTGTTCTGCTGTGCGATGCACGATAAATACCGGCTTGCCTTGCCAGGCAACCGTACGTACGCCCCCCTCGGGAATGCCACCGATGTCGACTTCCGTTTCAGCTTTAGCCAATACATCGGAACTTGGATTCATACTTGCGACAAACGGCACACAGGCTGCCGCAACACCGGCTCCGCCTACAACCGATGTAACTTTGATCAGAAAATCCCTACGATTACCATCTCCCAATTGCTCACTCAACGCCTCGCTGCTTGTATTACTCATAATTGACGCCCCTAATAAAAACAGATGTTAGTAAAATCAGCGCGGCATGCTACGCCTACGCTCAATCATAAACAACAAATTTAACGAAAATCCCTATTGGAATAATTAATTAAGATTATTAACCTTATTAATAATGCGGTGATTTTGCTGCACGATTGCGTATTTTTCAAAATCATGAGCATTCCTCGTTGCCACCCATTGCCCCTCACATTACACTTCCAACCAACCAAAAAATAATGTCTGCATATGCCGCTCATGCGCTTCACCTTTATTAAATTTCCCCGGTTATCTCCGCTAATACGAATTTCGCTGCGGGCGTTCGCCTTATTGGCTATTTTGATATTTGCACTCACCCTATACATCGCAATTTTTGGATTGTCTTTCGATGTCTCAAATCAGCGTGATAAGGCTGCCATCCAACTCACGGAAATGCTCGGACGCGAGGTGCGGCTTGATGGAGCGTTGCAATTGGAAATATCAGCCCAACCCAAGCTCCACCTTGGTGGATTGCATATCGCCAATGCGGTCGGCTTTACCGGTAGTGAATTTGCCAGTCTGGGCGAGGCACACTTGGCGCTGGATTTGTGGCCACTGTTGCGGCTGCGCTTTCAAATTGAGGAACTAGCGGGCAGCGATGTAAAAGTTCATTTGCAAATGAATAAAAATGGCAGCAATAACTGGACATTCCAGCCGAATGCAAAGAAACAGGAATCAGTTCAGCCAACGGAAACCAAACAAGATGCGCGCAAGGAATTCGAAAATCTGCTTGCGCATCTCGATATTGAACGAATTTCACTGGAAAAGCTGGACGTTGAATTTGTCGGCGCCAACGACAAAAGTCATTTTTTCGAATTACAATCGCTCGTCGCGCAATTCCCTGTCAATCAACCGCTTAAACTGAGAGTACACGGCACGGTTGAAAAGTCCTTCCCCTATAAACTTGACCTTGTCGGCGGCGATCTCGCCGAACTTGTACGTTTTGACAAACCGTGGCCGATTGATCTTTCACTTGAATTTTTGAGTTCTCGATTGTCATTGAAAGGTAGCGTTTCCGGCGAAACCGGAGCAATTAATTTTGATCTCGGCACTAACGATCTGAATGAATTTGAACGCCTGCTCCAGACCAAACTTCCCGCTGTCGGTGCCTCCCGCATCTCGGGTGAAATCAAATACACACCCGGCAAAATCGCGTTGGAAAATTTGAGTGGCAACATGGGTAAAACTACACTCAAAGGAGCACTCAATTTTGACCATAGCAGTGAGCGTCCAAAAATACAGGGCGAACTCCAGCTACCGGTGCTGGATTTGCATCCATTCATGACCGGTAAACCTGTTACAAAAAAAGATCAACCCCCGCAAAACCTTGCTCAGGTTTACCGGGAAATTGCGCAGGCAACGTTTAGCCTGAATGATCTGAATGACGCCGATGCCGATCTGACCCTGCGTGTCGGACAATGGTTAAATTTACCCGGTGCGGTACACGACGCGAAGTTGCAAATCAAACTCGATCATGGTCGTCTTTCGGTGCCTGTGCAAGTAACCGTGGCAGACGTAACATTATCCGGCAGTGCGGGCGTCGACGCGAGCGTAACACCGGCGCGCTTCAATCTCGCGCTGGGTATGCACAATTCCGATCTGGGCAATCTGGCCGATTTGCTGCTCGGCATGCCCGATGTCAAAGGCAAACTGAGCCGTTTCGATTTGCGCATCGCGGCCAGGGGAGACCGCGGCTCGGAGCTGATGCGAAGTCTTGATTTGCGTTTAAATGTTGACGACGGAAAACTCTCGTACGGCAACGGCGCAGGAGCACGACCGGTGCAATTTGCGCTGGATAATTTGACGTTGGCTTTGCCTGCGGGAAAAGCTTTGCGGGGCGAAACGCACGGTTCGTTGTTGGCTAAAAATTTCAATGCAACACTGCACGGGGGAACGTTGCTTGACATCATGCAGGAAGCGAATGCCGCTATCGATTTTGAATTGCAGGCCGGAAGCGCGCACGCACAAATTCACGCCTTATTGCGGCCTCCCGCAGAAAACTCGGGGTCGGAAGTAAACTTTGAGCTCGGTGCTCCGCATTCCGGCGAAATTGCAAGCTGGCTTGGCTTGAAACCGGGAGCGGATACTCCCATCGATTTTCATGGCAATTTTCACACCTACAAAAACAATTGGCACTTGGCCAATTTTGCCGTGAAGCTGGGGCATAGTGAATTATCTACCGATGTGCTTAGTAGTCTGGACAACGGCAAAGCGCTGCTCAAATTACAATTGACAGGTGAGCTTGTTGACGTGGACGAACTGGAGTCCCTGTTACCCGAACCCAAAGAAAAAGCTCCGGTGGCAAGCACTGCAGCCGTGAATATGATCGACATTCCCATCCTCCCCCAGAGTATCAGTCTGGCCGATGCGGATATCACTGTACGCATCAAACACATCGCCAGCAAATCGGCCTTGGCTGTACGCAATCTGAGTTTCGACGGACGCATCCGCGACGGTATGATGAGCGCATCCCCCTTTGCCGTGAACGTTGCGGATAATAATTTCAACGGCTCTATTCTGCTTGATTTGCGCACGCAGCAGCCGCACTCTGTATTGCAACTATCGGCAGAAGCACTGGACCTCGGCAGTATTCTGAATAAGCTGGGCATCGCCCGCAATATCGACGCGGGCATTGATCATTTGCGTTTGCAACTGGATTTGCATTCGAGCCGCTTGGGCCAACTCCTGGCGCAATCGGAACTGGGGATTAATTTTGAGGGAGGCCACCTCACGCTACACGATGCCAATACCGGCGGAAGCATGCGCATTGCACTCAACAGCGGCGAAATAAAATCTTCTGCTGGCACGCCTGTACATCTTGACCTGAAAGGGTCACTCGATAACATACCCGTTTCCATCAGCATACAAACCGCCAAGGCTGCCGACCTGATCAATCCGAAATTGCCGGTTCCGTTCCTGTTTAACGCAAACACATCCGGTGCCAATATCAATCTTTCCGGTGACCTTGAGCGCCCCTTCACCAAACCGGATATCGAACTCGCTCTCAGCATGAGCGGCAGTCGCATGGACAACCTTGATTCACTCTCTCATACCTCGTTACCACCGTGGGGACCTTGGTCGGCTTCGGGTAAATTTCACATGTCCCCGAGCGGCTATGATGTTTCATCGTTGCTGCTGCAGGTGGGCAGCAGCAAACTCACCGGGCAGGGCAATTTCGATACCAAGGCTGTTCCGCCACGCATTGATATTGCTCTGGATGCACCGGCTATCCAGCTTGACGATTTCAAATTTGGTGATTGGTCGCCGGAAAAGGCCAAGCCCGCCGCCACTGCGAAACCGAAATCAGAAGATGAGCTGAAACAGGATGCCGGCAAAGCGAGCAATCAAGTCCAGCAGCTTTTAAGCCCGGAAGCGCTGCGGCGGCAGAATGCCTATTTGACGGTGCGCGTGGATAAAGTATTGTCCGGGCAAGATGTACTGGGTAACGGCAAGTTGGAGGCCAAATTGGAAAATGGTCGTGCCGATATCGGCCCCATCGTGGTCAATACGCCGGGTGGCTCGGCATCAATGCAAATGGGATATGAACCCGGTGAGAAAGATGTGGCTGTCAATCTGCGCACCCAAGTGAAACGCTTTGATTACGGCATTTTGGCCCGCCGTATCGACAAAAAAAGCGAGATGCGCGGAATATTCAGTCTGGACGTTGATGTCAGCGCGCGTGCGCAGTATCTGTCGGAAATATTACGTTACGGCAAAGGACATATTGATTTTGCCATTTGGCCGGAAAACCTGAAGTCCGGTTTGCTCGATATGTGGGCGGTGAATGTACTGATGGCACTGTTGCCCGCAGTCGATTCGTCGAACGAATCCAAAGTAAACTGTGCTGTCGGACGTTTTATTTTGAACGATGGCAAATTGTCAGATAAAACCATTCTTATCGATACCAGCCGTATGCGAGTTACCGGCAAGGGCGGTGTGGGCTTCAAAGAAGAAGATATCAGTCTCTACGTGCAGCCGCACGCAAAAACACCCCAGTTTATGAGTCTCGCAATTCCGATTGAATTGGGCGGAAAGTTTAATGACTTCCACGTTGGCGTTAGCGCAACAGATGTGCTGGAAACCATCGGTCAATTCGCCACCTCTATTTTCTGGGTTCCGATTGAAAGATTGTTCGGCAAAGAAATGCCTGCCGATGGGCATGATGTTTGTGGGGCCATCGAATTCAACTAACTTTGGCTATGTTCGAAAATTCAATAATCCTAAAAACCAAAGCGCGCGCCACAGAGAACACCGAGATCACAGAGAAAAACGAGCGGTTGTAACATAATGCCTTTTACCTTGTAGGTGATGCTACGAAATTGGGGTAACTCACGTCTCTCTCTGTGTTCTCTGTGGCTAATTGCTTTTTCTAGGATAATAACAACATTAAGAAATACCTCTTAATGTCCCATCGCCCCGCCAGTTCCCTTGCGCGGTTTGGTGAGCCAGACCACTCCCATCAAAACGAAAAACAACACGGCGCTGTACAAAAAGAATTCATTGGTGGCAACCATATAGCTCTGGGAAGAAACAGTACGTTCGATGACGGCATATGCCTGTTCATTACTCATTCCGGTAGCCTGCAATTTATCCAGATACGCGGAATTCGCTGGATTATAGGCAGTAACATTTTCCATCAGTGCGGCCCTGTTCATTGATGAAAGATAATCCCACGAGGTCACACTAATTGCGGTACCAATCGCGGCACCCAGTGTGCGCAGAAAATTAGACAGCCCGGATGCGGCAGCCATATTGTCGGGAGTGATATTGGAAAGCATCAATGCCTGCACCGGCAAGAAGAAGCACGCCATGCCAATGCCCTGCACCAGACGCGGAGAAACGACATTCCAAAATGTGACATCCAGATTCATCATGCTATTCCAAACCGAAACAGACCCCATTACAGCGAATGAAAAAGTAGCCAGTATGCGCAAATCCAATTTCCCGATATTGCGCCCGATGATGGGCGAAAGAAGCAGCGTAAAAACACCTATCGGCGCTGTTGCCATGCCTGCCTGTGCTGCCGTGTACCCCATCACCGTTTGCAGCCAGAGAGGGAAGATTACCACCGAGCCGAAATACGTCATGAAGCCTACCGACAGCAGGATCACCCCGTAACGAAAATTAGGATCGCGCATCAAATGCACATCGACAATGGGATGCTCGGTCATGATGGCCCAGGCGATGAAGAACGTGAGTGAAACCAGTGCAACAATCCCTAGTGTAGCGATGAAAGGTGAAGCAAACCAATCATAATCATGGCCGACCTCAAGCATCAGTTGTAAACAGCCAATACCGACAACCATAAATGCCAAGCCAATTTTGTCCAATGGAATAGGCAAGATGGCAGAATCGCGATAGCGCATCAGGTACCAAATGGTAATGCCACCAAACAAACCGACAGGAATGTTGATTAAAAATATCCATGACCAGTGGAAGTTGTCGCTGATAAAACCACCCAACAACGGGCCGCAGATCGGCGCAAGAATAACTGTCATCGCCCATATACCCATGGCCGCACCGCGTTTTTCGGGCGGGAAGTTTCGCACCAACAGGGTTTGCGAAAGTGGCACCATCGGTCCGGAAACAAAACCTTGCAGAAGACGAAAAAAAACCAGCATTGTCAAACTTTGTGAGAACGCAGCCAAAGCAGACATAAATGTAAATGCCAGAACCGACCATACAAACAACTTGGCTTCGCCGAAACGCTTGGACAGCCAACCGGTAAGGGGTACCGCAATCGCTGCCGCGACTGAATAGGCACTGATGATCCACGTGCCCTGATTGGTCGATACGCCTAACGCACCGGCAATCGTTGGCACAGAAACATTGGCAATCGTGATATCCAATATTTCCATAAAAGTTGACATTGAAGCGGCGATGGTCAGCAACCCCAACGCTAACCCGTGCAATGGCGCGGGCACGGCAGGGACTGGGGAAGTTTGGGTAGAGTTGGTTGCCGCGCTCACTTCAGATTGGCTTCGATAATAGCGTCAATGCGGGCACGGGCCAATTTGTCCGCAGGCGATTCAAAACTATAAATAGTGGCCTCTTTCAGCGTACCCAGCGGATTGCCATTTTGATCATGCAAATCAACTTCGGCTTGAATCGATAAACCTATCCGCAACGGATGCGCAGCCAGTTGCGCGGCATCCAAAGCGATCCGCACAGGAACGCGCTGCACCACCTTGATCCAATTTCCGGTCGCATTCTGCGCGGGTAACAATGCAAAAGCTCCGCCTGTACCGGCCCCCATTCCAACTACCTTACCGGTATATTTCACCGCGCTTCCGTAAAGATCTGAAGTCAGTGTGACCGGTTGCCCGACACGCATATTTCTAAGTTGACCTTCTTTAAAATTTGCATCCACCCAGAGTTGATCCAGCGGAATCACTGCCATCAACGGCGCCCCCGGACTCACGCGCTGACCCACTTGAACGCTGCGCTTGGCAATCTGACCGCTTACCGGCGCCAATAGCGATGTGCGTTGCATCGCCAGCAACAGTTCACGCAGATGTGCGGATGCACGCTGCACCGTCGGATGCTTGCGCACACTGGTGCCATCGGTCAAAGCACGACCCGAAGACAACTGCTCGCGCGCGGCTTCAACTGCTGCACGTGCGGCATCAACTGTCGCCTCGGCATGGCGCAATTCTTCTTTTGAGATCGTGCCGGTTGATGCCAGCTTCCTGCGTTGTACGACATCGTCTTCGGCACGTGTCAGTTCAACCTGGCGTTGCAGCAAATTAGCATCGGATTGTTTATGCGAGGTGTAAAGTGTACGAACTTCCCGCACTGTTTGCGCAAGTTCTGCCTCTGCCTGTTCAACGGCAACTTTAGTATCGGAAGGATCAAGACTCACCAAGGTCTGGCCAGCTTGAACCAGATCGGTATCATCGGCATAAATTTTGGCTACAGTACCGACAATCTGCGGCGTTATTTGAACAACATTTCCCTGTACATAAGCGTTATCCGTCTCTTCGTAATAACGTGAAACCAGCAGCCAGTTCAATCCGAGGCCGCCTCCCAACAAGATAAAAATAGCGGCAATAATAAGCATGACACGGCGGCGTTTGCCGTTTGAAGCAGGCACAGCAGTTGTTTGTAGTTCACTCACAATAGATACTCGTTTTCTCAACGTGGGTTGTAAATATACAGTGGAATCAGAATTGCTGCATGACAACGCAGCAATACTAATATCCCCGGTAAATATACTTCAAATCTTTGCAAGATTTTACAGGTATAATTCTCCGCACAAGTGACGTAAAAACACACCGAACAGTTCTCCAGAATAGCCCCATGACCAATAATGACATTTCAGACGAGAAGACATTGCTCGATCAGGTTCTGGGTAGCCGGATAATCATTCCACCCCAGCCAACCATCCTTTTGGAAATTGAAAAACTAATCAACAAGCCAAACAATCAAATCACGGCCATCGGCAATTTGATCACTAAAGATGTCAGCCTCAGCGCTGCCATTTATAAACTTGTTAATTCGTCTTTTTACAACCTGTCGACCCCGATCACCAGCATACAAAAAGCGATCACCGTACTCGGAATAAATCAGGTCGCAAACCTGATCAAAGGGTTAATGTTACGCAAAGCCATCGGAGAAAATGAAGTTGCCTACGATAAATTTTGGGAACGCTCCAATGAGATTGCCATGCTATGTGCAATCATAGCGAAAAAGCAAATGTCCGCCTGCAATATCGCAGTAGATCAAGCCTATATGGCAGGATTATTTCATGAATGCGGCGTGCCTATCCTGATGCAGCGATTCCCGGAATATTGCGAAGCGTTTCGTCTGAATCATGGCAGCCATTGGCCGGATTTTCTTGAGGAAGATAAACGTTTCCATACCGATCACACTGTAGTGGGTTTTCTCGTAACAAGACATTGGAACTTGCCCGAATTTATATGCCAAGCCGTGCGTTTTCATCATGATCGACTCAATATAGATCATGCGGCGCTAACGATGGTATCGATTCTGCAAATGGCAAGACATCTGCAGAATAAACTTCACCGCATCAACGACCCGGAATGGCTCAAGACAGGCGGGTCTATCATGGATGAAATTGGCGTGGACAAAGAAGGTTTTGTTGAATTTATGGAAGACGTTCTGGAAACGTTCAACCAGGAACACGCGTAGCGTTATCCGGAGATTGGCGGCTCAGTGTCACCGCTTCCGACTGATGCGGCAAACTTAAATAATTTTTGGACTGCATCTCGATCAGGCGGCTGGCCGTGCGGGCAAACTCGGCATCATGCCCCTTATTGATATAAAGCTCATGCGGCAACACCGCCGCCGAAATGACCAGCTTGACCCGCTTATCGTAAAACACATCAACCAACCAGGTAAAGCGTTGAGCGGCTGCCGCATCGGCGGCTGTCATTCTGGGTATGCTCGAAACAAACACGGTATGAAACTGATTGGCGATCTCCAGATAGTCAGTCTGCGCACGCGGCCCGCCGCAGATATCCATAAAATCGAACCAGACAATTCCGTGCGATAATTTTTTCACCGGAATCATTCTTTCCATAATCTTGATTTGCCGCTCCTCCAGTTGCTCCACCGGACATAAACGATCAAACATGAGTTCCATGCGCGCATCTGTTGCAAAATCAGCGGGTACCATGAATAAAGATTCGCGCGTCATTTCACGCATACGATAGTCATTTCCTCCATCCACATTCAGCACTCTCAATTCACGCTTGAGCAATGCAATCGTGGGCAAAAATTTTTGCCGTTGCAAACCGTTGGGATACAAACCATCGGGCGGATAATTGGAAGTGGTTATCAGCACGACACCGCGTTCAAACATCGCTTCCAGCAAGCGCTGAAGAATCATTGCATCGGCAATGTCGCTCACATGAAACTCATCAAAACACAGCAGCCGGGTGGACTTTGCAATTTTGTCAGCCAATGCCAGCAGCGGGTCTTTTTCGCCGGCCAGCAATTTCATCTCCTGATGCACTTCCGCCATAAAATTATGGAAGTGAATACGGCGTTTGCGACGATACGGCACACAGTCGTAAAACACATCCATCAAAAAGCTCTTACCGCGCCCTACCCCGCCCCAGAAATACAAACCTTTCGGTACATTCGGGCTCAGCAAACTTCGCCCGAGAAAGTTATTGCGCTTAGTCTTGAAGACGATCAGTTGGTGCCACAATCCATCCAGCACATCAATCGCCGCCTCCTGAGCCGGATCATAAATAAATCCCGGTTTTTTTCGTGCGGCCTGATACCAGGCCTTGGGGCTCATGCTGCCATCGGAAGGGGGGGAAAAAGTGTGTTGGGACATGGGAAATAAAAATATTCAAAAGCCATCTAAGATAAAGCCATGGGTAAACACATTTAGGGCTCACACGGCTGCCGTTGTTTATGATGCTGTAAAGCTCTTTACCGCCTGAGCAGCCGTAACTATGTGTATACCCTAAAAGTGTTTAAGCACAAGCAAATCAGCATCTCCCGACACAACAAACTCAGCCTGCGCGGCCAGCGCACACGCCAGCACGTCATCATCATCGACATCGCGCGAAACCTGCTGCCCTAGCCGACGTGCCGTAACCGTGGTCGCCAGCTTTTGGAAGTTAACCAACATCTGTGCGGCAGTTAGCCCCGTATGCTGCACGTGCTTCGCCAGTTTTTTGCGCTGCAACACCTCGGCCAATTCATCTATCAGCACGCGACTGGTAAAGAGCTGGATTTCACGCCCCCCTGCCAGTTCGATCAGCCGACCCGGTGTGCCTTGCCACAGAAAGGCCGATACCAACACATTGGTATCAACCACCAGCCTCATGCTTGGGTATTATTCTTGCGAGCCCGGCGCACCGTGTTCACTTCCGATTGAAGTTCACTCATTGACAACGGCTTCCTGCCGCGCGCAGCTCCAGCCAGCAAACCTTGTGCGGCACGACGACGAATCGCGTCCTTGTGCAAGTCAGACAAAGCCGCAGGTGTCAATAATCCTGCTGCCTGCGCTTCACGCGCAAGCCGATCCGGCAGATTCAGTTTTAATTCCAATGTCGTCATAATCAATCACCTTTAGTGCTTTGAATTTGAAGTGTACTCATTTTACAATTTTTCTTAGCGATTCATTAAGCATTCGGTAGTTAAGCTGAAAATTGAGTTATGTCAATCAATTTCAGTTTCGTAGGGTGGGCACGTATTTGTGCCCACAGTTGATCCGAAACAGGTGGACATGAAAGTGTGGCTGGGAGCCATTGTTCAGCAGTGGCAACATGTAATGGAACCTGTAGACAATCAACTAATTGATCAAATTAAGAATACACGACACTACTACACACACCGCACGCACAAGCGAAGCCAAGACGCTGCAAGAGGGTTTCTTCTCATACAACATACTTACTTCCTGCAAGCTCTGTATTCGTTAGAGTTATTGCGTCTTCTTAGAATGCCAAGCGAACAAATTACTGCGCTTGTTGCCAACAACTACAACCTACGAGGAAAGTTAAACCGGCGGTGCTTTCCGGGCGCGTGACTTCCTTGAGAGTTTCTTTTCCGTCGGCAACAAGCTGGTGAGTTGCTGGTAGCGTTCAAACAGGAACTCCACCCGTTGAGCGTCGCTGGTGAAGGCTGCTTTGCGGTTGCAGGCATCCACGGCGCGGTCGAGGGCTTGGTGGGCTTTGACCAGTGCGGGCGGCATGGTGAGCGGATCGTAGAGATCGGCGAGCGAACTTTGCGGGAATTGTGCGCGGGCATCCAGCACGGCTTGAGCGGCGGCTTCTACGGTTGCGCGCTGTTTGTCCGTCGGTTCGTCAGGCCACGGGAAATTGTTGTACACGATGCCTGCCGAATAGCGGTAACGGCTTTCCAGTCGCCCGCAGGTGTAGCGCGCCCACGCCATGTGCATGATGGAAGTGAGGATACCGAAGTGGTAAAGGGTGGCGTTGGGAATGGCAAGGCAACTATCGGCGGCAATGTAATATTCATCGAAAAAGCCGCAAGGAATATAGGAGCGATTCTCGGATGAATGCCTTGGCACAAGAACGTAATGCGATGTTGGCTGGCGATTCTCTCCAAACAAAGTTGGGAATGCCGCTAGCTCGCGCGTAGTCGGACGATCACTGGCTTCGCGCAGTTGCTTTACCGCTTGCACGCGCCGCGCAATTTCCGTTAGTTGCCTCAGTTCATGCGGAGCGATGTCAACCAACCATAAACACCAGCGAGGTACGCTGTTGAGAAACTCTTTCGCACTCATGAATGGGCGGATATATATTTCTGCGTTTGGTTCTTTTGTGAGCAACTCTTGTCTTTCTGCATCGGTCAGCATAAAGTTGCCCACCATCATTTGGCATACTGCCAAACACGATTTCAGGAACTGGCGAAATAGGCTGGCGTCAATTAGCCAAGCTCACGTCGGGAGCGTCCACCAGATAGGGATTGATATTGCGTACGGCAACAGCATGTGGTTCGCCACGAATATCTTCATATTCGTAAATGTTTTTTTTCTCCACGTTGAATGCGCCAAAGCCGATGATGACGCAATGCACCGCCGCCATGCCGCTCGCTTCGTTACTCCACTGGAAAGTTCGGTGGGCGAAATGAATATGTATGCCTAGATTTAGCAACCAACCCCACAATATGACGACCTCTCGGTCGAGTTAACAATCCAAATTAATTTTAACTCGCCCCGCGCTTGGCAAAATCTTTAAGCCTGAAACCGAGCGCGAACAAAACCGCAAAATACACCGCCACCCCCACTAGCACCAGCCAGGTCAAATGAATGATGCGCGTCCAGCCGTGGCTGGTAAGCCATTGCTGTTCGTTGCCCATGCCCAACCATAACGTCAATCCCAATGCCAGCAATGCGATGCAGAGTTTAATTATGAATTTGCTCCAGCCCGGTTCGGGTTGGTAGATGTTGCGCTTGCGCAGAAAGTAAAACAGGACAGCGGAGTTGAAACAGGCACCAAGCCCGATGGCAAGGGCGAGTCCGGCATGGTGCAGGTGCATCCCAAAAACAAACAGCAGATTCATCAATTGCGTGGCAAACAAAGTAGCGAGGCCGATCTTGACCGGGGTTCTGATGTCTTGGCGCGCATAGAAGCCGGGCGCAAGCACTTTCACCGCGATCAATCCGATAAGGCCGACGCTGTAGCCGATCAGCGCGTAACTCGTGTTTAACACATCGGCGGCGACAAACGCGCCGCGCTCAAAAAAGGTCGCCAGCAACGGCACGGCAAGCAGCCCCAGTGCCAGCGCAGCAGGCAGAGTGAGCATGAAGACAAGGCGCAACCCCCAATCCAGCAATTTTGAATATTCCTCGGTGCTGTTGTCAGCATGGTGCTTTGAAAGCGAAGGCAACAGAATAGTGCCGAGTGCAGCCCCCAGCAGACCCGATGGGAATTCCATCAGCCTATCCGCGTAATACAGCCAGGAAACACTGCCCGCCACCAGAAACGAAGCGATGATAGTGTTGATGATAAGGCTGATCTGCGCGATGGAGACGCCAAACATGGCCGGCCCCATTTGTTTGATGACACGCCAGACACCGGCATCCCTCAGGTTCAGGCGCCATTTCGGCAGCATGTCTATCTTCTTCAGAAACGGAATTTGAAACGCGAGCTGCACAATTCCGGCGATAAAAACAGCCCAACCCATCGCCAGGATGGGGGGATTGCAATACGGGGCCAACCATAGCGCCGCTGCAATAAAACAAAGATTGAGCAGAATGGGCGCGAAGGCCGGCACCCAAAATTTGTTGTAGGTATTGAGTATGCTCGCCGCCACCGCGACCAGCGAGATAAAGAAAATATAAGGGGAAGTAATGCGCAGTAGTTGCACCGTGAGCGCGAATTTTTCCGGTTCTTTCACAAAGCCGGGCGCGTTGATATAAACAAGAATAGGCGCGGCAACAATGCCTATAAGTGTGACGACAAAGAGAATAATCGCCAGCAGCGTTACCACATGATCCACCAGCAATTTAGTTTCTTCGTGCCCTTTGCGATTTTTGTATTCGCCAAAGATTGGTACAAATGCCTGTGAGAATGCACCTTCCGCAAACATGCGACGAAGCAAATTAGGGAGTTTAAATGCGACAAAAAAAGCATCCGATGCCATACCTGCACCAAAGATGCGCGCGATCAAAACATCGCGCGCAAAAGCCAGAATGCGTGAAATCAAAGTCAGGCTGCTGACTGCGGCAAGTGCTTTAAGTAAGTTCATAAAGATTTAACAATTAATACGTTCCATAGCCATGCACATGGAAGCTTCATTTCATTTGCTAATCATAAAAAGGGGAGCCACAACTTGCTAATAGTATCATCACTTATGAAACCAAAAACATTGAAGTCACACCCGGTGATTCCTCCGCCCCAAAATCTGGTAAACGGTTTTCTTGGTATTTTTATGGGTAGACGCGTGGAAAGCTGTCAATAATTGACAGGACAAATTATACTTCGGCTTCAGTGATCTTGAATCGGGATGCCTGCGAAGAATTTGTATTTCTAACTGCTTTGATACCCAGTTTAGTCGCATTCGTTTTTTTTAATTAATTTAATAAACGTGAAGGATAAGGATAACGAACATGACTGTCTCAGAAATATTACCCGCATCGACATTACCTTCAGATGTTGCCCAAGATATTTCGCTAATTCAAGAGCAGTACCCAAGAATAAGCGAAAGAATTACCCATTTGTGGGGTTCCTCCGAACTTGAAGTTTTTCTCGATTCGATTTTGTTCGACGAACGGGGTGACCGTCATGGATTTCCAGCGTCAGTTGCTTCCGCATTGTTGAGAATTCACAAAAACAACATCAACTAAATTTTGCCAAACCGGCTGGCGTTGGGCGCCAATTCTGGGTTTTCTACCCGCTTTTACGCTCAAACTTACATTGAGGTTGCAAAATCCCGCCACTCTTTCTATAATGCGCGACTTTTAACGCAAGACGAATTCTCAAGGAGCCAGCATGGCAAATAGCGCACAAGCCAGAAAGCGTGCAAGACAATCAGTTAAACAACGTGAGCATAATACCAGCTTGCGCTCAGAATTGCGTACTGCAATCAAGAAGGTAGCAAAGGCAATCGAGGCTGGAGACAAAGCTGCAGCACAAGCCGTATTTAACGAGTCAACCAGCGTAGTTGACTCCATTGCCGACAAAAAAATCGTGCACAAAAATAAAGCTGCCCGCCATAAGAGTCGCTTGTCCGCCGCTATCAAGGCGATGGCCTGATTTATTGCAGACGATAATACTGCGACAAAAAGGCCGACGAAGCAGTCGGCCTTTTTCGTTTGTGCTTTAAACATTTCAGAGCTGTAACAAAGGGAAAGCTTGCTATGTCACATTTGATGAACACCTATAATCGTCAACCCGTCACCTTTACCCACGGGGAAGGCGCTTGGCTTTGGGACACCGATGGCAAGCGTTATTTGGATGCTCTCTCCGGTATTGCGGTGAACACACTGGGGCATGCCCACCCGAAATTTACCGCCGCACTTACCGCGCAGATCGGCAAGTTAATTCACACCTCCAACGTTTACCAAGTGCGCGAGCAAGAGTTGCTTGCCGATAAATTGTGCGAACTCTCAAAATTGCAGGAAGTATTCCTGTGCAACTCCGGCTGCGAGGCCAATGAAGCGGCTATCAAATTGGCGCGTATGTACGGCAATCAGCGCGGCATCGACACTCCCACCATTATCGTGATGGAAAAAGCTTTCCACGGCCGCACTCTGGCAACACTTTCAGCTACCGGTAATCGCAAAGTGCAAGCTGGCTTTGAACCGCTGGTAAAAGGCTTTGTGCGTGTACCTTACAACGATCTGGAAGCAATCCGCACCGTTGCCTCGCACACACCCAATATCGTCGCCGTACTGGTTGAGCCGATTCAGGGTGAAGGTGGCATTCGCACGCTGGATATCGACTATCTGCATGGCTTGCGCAAGATTTGCGACGAGCACGAGTGGTTGCTGATGTTGGACGAAGTTCAATGCGGCATGGGCAGAACTGGCAAGTGGTTCGCGTTTCAATACACCGACATCCTGCCTGACGTAATGACTCTGGCCAAAGGTCTGGGTTCCGGCGTGCCAATTGGCGCATGTCTGGCGGCTGGCAAAGCGGCTGGCACCTTCAAACCGGGCAATCACGGTTCGACTTTCGGCGGCAATCCGCTGGCAAGTACAGCCGCGTTGACCACGCTGAACATCATGGAACAGGATAAACTGCTCGATCATGCCGCCACGCTGGGAGCATGGATCAAGCAACAACTCCAAGCGCGTCTAAGCGGAGTCAAAGGCATAGTCGCTATTCGGGGCCAGGGCTTGATATTAGGCATCGAGCTCGACAAACCCTGCGCGGAGATCGTCGCCAAGGCTTTGGCGATTGGTCTGTTGATAAACGTGACCGCAGATAACGTGATCCGCTTGTTACCGCCGCTCATTTTTTCGCAAGAAGAAGCGCAACAGTTGCTGGATACGCTGTGCCCGCTGATCACGGAATTTCTTGCCCAGGAGTAAATATGGGCAGCCATCCTCTCAAACATTTTCTGCAATTTAAAGACCTGAGCCGGGATGAGCTCGAATACCTGTTCGAGCGCACTCGCGTTATCAAGAAAAAATTTAAATCATACGAAAAATACTGGCCGCTGGAAGACCGCACACTGGTGATGATCTTCGAAAAAGCCAGTACGCGCACGCGCTTGTCGTTTGAAGCGGGCATGCATCAACTCGGCGGTTCGGCCATCTACCTGAACACGCGCGATTCGCAATTGGGACGTGGCGAACCCGTTGAAGATGCGGGGCAAGTCATTTCGCGCATGAGCGACATTGTGATGATTAGAACTTTTGAACAAGACATCATCGAGCGTTTTGCCCGCAACTCACGCGTGCCGGTAATCAATGGTCTCACCAATGAATATCACCCTTGCCAGGTATTAGCCGACATCTACACCTACGTTGAACATCGCGGCTCGATCACGGGCAAAACCGTGGCTTGGATCGGTGATTCCAACAATATGTGCAACACCTGGCTGCAGGCTGCCGAAATATTGGACTTCAACGTGCATGTCTCCACGCCTCCCGGTTATGAAGTTGAACCGGAGCGTGCCGGATTGTTTGGCGAGGACAATTACGAAGAATTCACCGACCCCATGCAAGCCGCACTCGGGGCTGATCTGGTATCCACCGATGTATGGACATCAATGGGTTTTGAAGCAGAAAATGACGAGCGTATAAAGGACTTCGCCGATTGGCAAGTTGATGGCGACATGATGCGCGTGGCTGCAAAAGATGCGATCTTCCTGCATTGCCTTCCCGCACATCGGGGAGAAGAAGTCTCTGCAGAAGTCATCGACGGCCCTCAATCTGTAGTTTGGGATGAGGCCGAAAATCGTTTGCATGTCCAGAAAGCACTGATGGAATATTTGCTCTTGGGCAAACTGGATTGATAAAGCACGTTTTGCCAAATAGATTAGCAGCAAACGCGGCTTGAAATAATTATTTACAATCGGTGGCATATCGCCACCCCACGATGGAGAAATACAAAAGAATGAGCGAAATCAAAAAAGTCGTCCTGGCCTATTCCGGCGGTCTGGATACCTCAGTCATCCTCAAGTGGCTGCAAGACACTTATCAATGTGAAGTAGTCACTTTTACCGCCGATTTGGGTCAGGGTGAAGAACTGGAACCGGCACGTCAAAAAGCGCTGAAATTCGGCATCAAACCCGAGAATATTTTTATTGACGACCTGCGCGAAGAATTCGTGCGTGACTTTGTATTTCCGATGTTTCGTGCCAACACTGTTTACGAAGGCGAATACCTTCTCGGCACCTCCATTGCTCGTCCGCTCATTGCCAAGCGTTTGATCGACATCGTCAACAAAACCGGCGCACAGGCTATCGCTCACGGCGCAACCGGCAAGGGCAACGACCAGGTACGTTTCGAGCTCGGCGCCTATGCGCTGAAACCCGGCATCAAAGTGATCGCACCGTGGCGCGAATGGGATTTGTTGTCGCGCGAGAAATTGCTGGATTATGCTGAAAAGCACGGCATCCCGATCGATATGAAACACAAAAATGGCGGCTCGCCCTATTCCATGGACGCGAACCTGCTGCACATCAGTTTTGAAGGTCGCCATCTGGAAAATCCCGCTGCCGAAGCGGAAGAAAGCATGTGGCGCTGGACAGTGTCACCGGAAAAAGCACCGGATGCTGCCGAGTATCTCGACATCGAATTCAAGAACGGCGATATTGTTGCCCTCAATGGCACAGCATTGTCGCCCGCATCTGTGCTAACCAAACTGAACGAATTGGGCGGCAAACACGGCATCGGTCGCCTCGACCTGGTGGAAAATCGCTATGTCGGCATGAAGTCTCGCGGTTGTTATGAAACCCCCGGCGGCACCATTATTCTCAAGGCGCACCGTGCTATCGAGTCCATCACTCTGGATCGCGAAGTCGCGCATCTGAAAGATGATCTGATGCCGCGTTATGCCAGCATCATTTACAACGGCTACTGGTGGAGCCCTGAACGCAAAGCGCTGCAAACTCTGATTGACCAAACCCAAAGCACGGTGAACGGCTGGGTGCGCGTCAAACTCTATAAAGGGAATGTCATTGTAGTCGGGCGCGATTCCAAGACTGACTCACTTTTTGATCCGACGATTGCCACGTTTGAAGATGACAAAGGCGCGTACGACCAAAAAGATGCCGGCGGCTTTATTAAGCTGAATGCGCTGCGCTTGCGCATTGCTGCGAATTTGCGCAACAAAAAATGATTGATCCTTCCCCTTTTCAGGGGGAAGGCTACACCCGCAAGGGGTAGGCCGTGGTTTTAAGGGGCATACGCCCCAACAACACACGCTCGGATGGGGGTTAAAGCAGTAATATGTTCACGTTTCTACCCCCCTCCCTACCCCTCCCCCTGCAAGGGGGAGGGAATTTAAATTAGGAGTCATCATGCTTCACGAACTAAGCGGTGACATTTTATTAAGCAAGGCAAAGGCAATCGTGCAGGGCGTTGCGCCAAATGATGATTTTCATCAAGGCCTCGCGTTGCAACTGCGCGAGCGCATGCCTGCCATGTACAAAGATTTTCGCCACTATTGCCAAACCAAGCACCCGAAATCCGGCGAGTTGTGGACGTGGATGAGTGCCGATGGCCGCTTTCTCGTCAGCCTCTTCACGCAAGATGCGGCGTATGCTCATGGCAGTAAACCCGGCCATGCCACCGTCAGCCATGTGAATCACTCATTGCACGCTCTGCGCAATTTTGCACTTAAAGAAAAAGTCGGTAGTCTTGCACTGCCTCGTTTGGCTTGCGGCGTGGGTGGCCTAGATTGGAATGAGATAAAACCGCTAATCGAAAAGCATCTTGGCGACCTCAACATACCGGTTTACGTCTATACCAACTATCAAAAAGGCGTCAAAGCCAATGAACCAACAAAGTAAGAATTAATTAATCGCGCAAAAGAAAGGTCAGCATGTCAGATAGAATCGATAACGTCAGCGTCGGAAAAAAAGCCAATGTATTTTTCGACGGAAAATGTGTCTCGCACTCTGTATTTTTTCCGGATGGCTCACGCAAAACCGTGGGGGTAATATTGCCCAACAGTCAGCTCACCTTCAATGTTGATGCGCCTGAACTCATGGAAATCAGTGGCGGGACAAGCCAAGTCAAGATCGCCGGAGAATCCGCTTTCAAAACATACGCCGAAGGCAGCAGTTTTAAAGTTGCCGCAAAGAGCAGCTTTGAAATCCATACCGGTGCAGAGGCAGCACATTACGTTTGCAGTTTTGGCTAAGTCAGTACAAGGGAGGGCAACATGCCATCATTCGACATCGTTTCTGAAGTAGATAAAACCGAAGTTAAAAACGCACTGGAACAAACCAACAAAGAAGTCAGCACACGCTTCGACTTCAAAGGCTCGGATGCACGCGTTGAACAAACGGAACTAAAGCTTACGGTATGGGCTGACAATGAATTTCAGCTTGATCAGGTACAAGACATTCTGAATACCAAGCTGGGCAAGCGCGGTGTGGACATCAAATGCATGGAGATCAGCGATAAAATCGAAAAAGTCAGCGGCAACAAGGTTAAGCGCGGTTGCGAAGTAAAGACCGGCGTGGAAATCGAACTGGCAAAAAAGATCGTCAAGCACCTCAAAGATAGCAAGTTAAAAGTTCAGGCCAGCATCCAAGGTGACACTGTGCGCGTTACCGGAAAAAACCGCGATGATTTGCAAGACGCTATCGCGTTCGTTAAAAAAACGATCACCGACTTCCCCTTGCAATATCAAAATTTCCGCGACTAAGGTACCCACATAAACAATGAACACCAAATCGAGAATAAATATTTTTTCTATCTATTGCATAGCACTGTGTATGCTGGTTGCAATACGTCCATCCTATGCAAATGATACGGTCGGCTTTGGGACGATCATCGTCGATGATATAAAGTACGAGGCAACCGCACCTTCGCGCTGGGATAATCAGGATTGGAAAGAATTAGCTTGGGCGGGTGTAGCCGTCGCAGGTACCGCAGTCTTGGTGGATAGGCCAATGCGCGATTTTATGCGCAAACAAACTCCCGGCAACACCTTCCTGAATGATGTACAGAACTTTGGACAGAGCTATGCCTTCGGCATCATGGGCGGATTTTATGTAGTCGGACTCGTTGCGGGTAATGAAAAAACAACTCAAGTTGGCGAAGATCTTATCTCGGCAAGTTTGATTTCGGCGACGATTAATCAGACACTTAAAGTTTCAGTAAATCGCTATCGTCCGCGCGACAACAAATATACAGATGACTACCAAGGTTACACAGGGCTTAACAACAATAGTTCATTCCCTTCCGGCCACACAACAGAAGCGTTCACACTGGCGTCGGTGTTCGCGTCCAGCTATGATGAGCCTTGGGTGGCGTACACAGCCTACTCCGTTGCCGGAATGGTGGGCGTTGCGCGTATGTATCTCGATGCGCACTGGGCCTCTGACGTGGTTGCCTCCGCCTTCATTGGCACATGGGTCGGGAAAGGCATCGTCAGCCACAATAAAGAATTGCGCGGTAACAAAAAAAATACTTTGTCTATCGTTCCTGATGTGGCACCCGGCTACACCGGTGTGCGTGTTGACGCCAAATTCTAATTCGGACAATATAAACTTATTCATGCCCAAAGTTCTAGTTCCACTCGCGCAAGGTTGTGAAGAGATCGAAGCCGTCACAGTGATAGACATACTGCGCCGAGCCGATATCGAAGTTATCTCGGCAGGGCTGGATGCTCAACCAGTACGCGCAAGCCGTGGGGTGGTGCTGCTGCCGGACACAACGCTGGAAGAGGCATTGCTACAAGAATTTGACATGATCGTGCTCCCCGGAGGACAACCGGGCACCAACAATCTCAACGCAGACGCACGCGTCATCAATTTGCTCAAACGTATGTCCGCGCAAGGAAAGTATGTCACCGCCATCTGCGCAGCTCCGTCTGTACTTGCGCACGCAGGCTTGCTGGATGGCAAAAAGGCAACCAGTTTCCCGGGATCTCTTAATTCATTTGCCAGCGTAAACCAACAACCCGCAGCCGTTGTTTGCGATGGCAAACTCATCACCTCGCGCGGCCCCGGCACTGCAATAGACTTTGCACTAACATTGGTTGAACTTCTGGCCGGAAAAGCAAAGCGTAACGAAGTCGAAGCAGGCTTGGTGCGTGCGTGACCGCAATTTTAAAAAGACTTCCACCTTCAATCATCGCGCTCTTGCTGCAATTGGCAGCGTTTTCTCTCGTAGTAATATCGGCGCAACTTTTCGCTTTACATCTTCCACCCATTGTCTTCGCACTGCTTTGCGGAGCAACTGCCGCCGCAATCAGCAAAATCGCCGGTTTGGCGCGCTGGTGGCTGATCATTCAATTCATCTTTGCCCCCGCCTTGGTGCTAGGGTTGACACTCGACATTCCGCCCGTTGTTTTCCTCATTGCTTTTATACTCATGCTAGTGGTTTATTGGAGCACTTTTCGCACGCAAGTGCCGCTCTACCTTTCCAGCAATAAAGTTTGGCAAGCACTGGAAACCAAATTACCTGATGCACAACCTTTTACCTTTATCGATCTGGGTTCCGGCATCGGCGGCGTATTAACACATCTCGCGCAGACTCATCCGCTTGGGCGCTACCATGGCGTTGAAGCCGCGCCCCTGCCCTTCCTGTGGAGCTGGTTGCGTATCAAGTTTGGAAAACATAAACAATGCTCCGTAAATTGGGGCAGCTTGTGGAATAGTGATCTGTCAAAATACGATGTCGTCTTCGCCTATCTTTCGCCGGTTCCCATGGATGCGCTCTGGCGCAAAGCAAAGCAGGAAATGCGGCCGGGCAGCGTGTTCATCAGCAACACCTTTGCGGTACAAGATCATCCACCGAATGAAACTGTCTGCGTGGATGATTTGCATCATTCGACACTTTATCTTTGGCGAATGTAAAATCAGGCATCCGTAGTTTGTAGTTGATGATAAACTTTTGAAAAAATTCACCCGGCAGACAAATCGTATTTCGTGGTTGATTGAGATTTTGGTTAACGTTTCAAAACGACCTAATCCAGTTCCTCAAGGTGGAATATCTGAGCGGCAGCTTTACTTAAACTAATCTGCCCACTGGCAATTACTGGAAAGAAGCTTTGTTTTTATCCCACCAGTTTTGGATTTCGACTTCTTGATAAAATTTGAATGGGTGTTTTTGATTAGTTAAAGTGTTGAACCATTTTACTGCCGCATAAAGAACAGTAAGACTTGAATCGCCCTTTATCATCTCAACCAACATTGGTAAAACACTGTTGATATTTTTTGGATGTTCGTTCAAAAACTTATCCAACGACATTTGGCGAATTACGGGATTCTTAATAGCCATAATATCCGCGATTGAACCATGCTCGACTACATTCAAATCTGGGTTAGCAAATTCCATTTTGTCAGCTTCGCTATCTTCGATAATTTTATCTGTTACAAATTCAGCGATTTTGCGAAGATCAGGATTTTTAGATTCTGGCGCGTTTCCAAGTTTAATTTGTTGTAAGTAGTCAAAAGCTTGGCGGTCGTCTGCAAGAGCCCGATTTGTTAGTGTTTCGATGTTAATTATTGGTTCTATGTCCTTAATAACAATGTCTTTTACTTTTTCAGTTGAGGCACTTCTCATTAGTTGCTTTAAATTTTCACTACTGAACTCGGTATTTAATCTGCCTTCTACTTCTTTGTGTACATTATTCAGGGAATCCTTCACTTTGGTCTGTGCTGCGAGAGCTTCATCTTTAGCAAATGACACATCAACTCGAAGTTCTTCCATTGCTTTTTTATCACGTGCAAGTTCAGCTCCGACTTCGAGTCTCATTTCTTGGCGATGTTCTATCATATCGGCACGCATTTCAGTACGCATATCACTTACCGATTTATAACCAAAAACGGCTGCAAATACGGCAATAATTGATAGAAGACTACCGGTAACAGCAAACAGTGTCTTGTAAAGTTCGTGGGTTTTCTTGTTTTGTTCTTGAGCAAACTCTAAGTATTTATCGCGTCGATCAATCTCATCACGCACTATGTTTCCAATAGCCGCAGCATCAATGGGTATGGGTGTTAGAGTTTTATCTGTATCTAATGCCATGAGCCGCTCCAAGTTTCAGTAGATCGAATGCATAATAGTACGGGCGGGCGCAAATGTCTCCATCTGGCACAAATGCGACACCCATAATCTTGCCAAATCAGCACGAATGCAAATTTTCACTCAAAACAATTTTAACCAAAATCAACCACAGATTACGAACACCCAACTAAAGTTAACGCTTTAATTTTTTGTATTCACCGTTCATCTCGACTTTAAATACGCAGTTTTTTCAACTCATTTTAATTATGGAATTCGTTGCAAGTGGAACTATGAGCATAATACATAAACAAAATCAATTAATTACAATATGCGCATCAGCCCCCTTCCCAACAGCGAATTTTTTAGTTACGATGCGCACTAAATCTGAAACACTTCCATGCGGCTGGGCCGTATCTACCCCGAATAATTAAAACCAAGCGAGAAACAAATATGAGCGAACACATCCGTTATGTAACCGATGACACTTTTACCGCAGAGGTGCTGCAATCCCCGTTGCCTACTCTGGTCGATTATTGGGCTGAATGGTGCGGCCCCTGTCGCATGATCGCCCCGATCCTCGAAGAAGTTGCCAAGGAATATGATGGGCGTATCAACGTCACTAAACTCAATGTGGACGAGAACCAGCAAACACCGCAAAAATACGGTGTACGCGGCATTCCGACATTGATGCTGTTCAAAAACGGCAACATCGAAGCGACCAAAGTTGGCGCGTTGTCCAAATCCCAACTCACTGCATTTATTGACAGCCACATCTGAACCCATTAACCTCGCGCCTGCAACTGTCCGAATACGTCCTCGGCTCCATAAAAAAATCATAACAGACATCCAAGACAAGTTAGTCGCGCGGGGCGTTCCCGCATAACTTTTCACTTTCCCGGCAAAATCCTCTTAACCTCCGCTCACCCCATCTATATGCATTTATCAGACCTGAAGACCAAACACATTACCGAACTGGTGGAAATGGCCACCGCCAATCAAATCGACAACGCCAACCGAATGCGCAAGCAAGACTTGATCTTTGCCCTGCTCAAGAATCAAGCAAAAAAAGGCGAGAGCATTTTCGGTGAAGGAACATTGGAAGTGCTGCCGGATGGTTTTGGCTTTCTGCGATCGCCAGACACTTCGTACCTCGCGGGCCCGGACGACATCTACGTCAGCCCAAGCCAGGTAAGACGCTTTAATCTGCACACGGGTGATTCGATTGAAGGTGAGATCCGCACCCCTAAAGAGGGCGAGCGTTATGTGGCTTTGGTCAAAGTTGACAAAGTAAACGGTGATGCCCCCGAAAACGCCAAGAACAAAATCCTGTTTGAAAACCTGACTCCGCTTTTCCCCACCCAGCAAATTACGCTGGAACGCGACATCCGTGCCGAGGAAAATATCACGGGACGCATCATCGATATTGTTGCGCCTATCGGTAAGGGACAACGCGGATTGCTAGTCGCCTCGCCCAAATCGGGCAAGACCGTGATGCTGCAACACATTGCCCACTCTATTGCTTCAAATAATCCCGATGCGACTTTGATTGTGTTGCTGATCGACGAACGCCCGGAAGAAGTAACCGAAATGAGCCGTTCCGTGCGCGGTGAGGTCGTTGCCTCTACCTTCGACGAACCGGCCACCCGCCATGTGCAAGTTGCCGAAATGGTGCTGGAAAAAGCCAAGCGTCTGGTCGAGCACAAAAAAGATGTGATCATCCTGCTGGATTCCATCACCCGTTTGGCGCGCGCATACAACACCGTTATCCCGTCTTCCGGCAAAGTGTTGACCGGTGGTGTCGATGCGAATGCCCTGCAACGCCCAAAACGCTTCTTCGGCGCGGCACGTAACATCGAAGAAGGCGGCTCGCTCACCATCATCGCCACCGCACTGGTCGATACCGGTTCGCGTATGGATGACGTGATCTACGAAGAATTTAAAGGCACCGGCAACATGGAAATCCATCTGGATCGCCGTATGGCCGAAAAGCGCATTTATCCGGCCATCAACGTCAATCGTTCCGGCACGCGCAAAGAAGAGTTGCTGATCAAGCAAGACCTGCTGCAACGCATCTGGGTGTTGCGTAAACTGCTTTACCCAATGGACGAACTGGAAGCGATGGAATTCTTGCTGGACAAAGTAAAGGCGACCAAGAACAACGCCGAATTCTTTGAATCCATGCGCCGTTAATCTAAAACATTTCGCCGGGATGGATTAATCAATTGGCTGCTGATCGGATAACCGTAAAACTGTTCAGCACTGAGTTTTGCCATTTATGCGAGAAGGCAGAAGAGATCGTTCTTAATACAGGAATCGAGCCTGTAATCATAGAGATAGTTGATGATGACAACTTGTATTCGGCCTACGGCATGCGCATCCCGGTGCTGAAGCGTATGGACAATGGTGCAGAGCTTGATTGGCCATTTGATGTGGCTTCTGTTTCCAGTTTTATTGCCTAAACAGAGATTCGCTGCCGCGCTCCTCTTGGCGCCAAGTTATTGAAAAAACAGTTTTGACGATTAGCCATGTTTATGTATAATGCGCGGCTCTGTAAAACCGCATTCAAGCGAGGACGTTATGTACGCAGTAATTAAAACCGGTGGTAAGCAATATCGCGTTATCCAAGGTGAAACATTAAAGATTGAAACCGTTGCCGGCGATGTCGGCGGCGCAATTGTGCTGGATCAAGTGCTGTTGGTTGGCAATGGCGACAAGTTGTCCGTCGGCAAACCACTGCTGAGCGGTGCTTCCGTTAAAGCAACTATTGTTGCCCATGGTCGTCACGACAAGGTAAGCATCTTCAAGATGCGCCGTCGTAAGCACTATCAAAAGCATCAGGGGCATCGTCAAAACTACACCGAAATCCGCATCGACGGTATCTCGGCTTAATTCTGAAGGAGTAACACCATGGCATCAAAAAAAGGCGGCGGTAGTACCAGTAACGGACGCGACTCACACTCAAAACGGCTTGGCGTAAAAAGCTACGGCGGTGAATTGATCAGTGCAGGAAGCATCATTATTCGTCAACGTGGTACACAAGTTCACGCGGGGGATAACGTTGGCATGGGCAAAGATCACACTCTGTTTGCCAAGATCACCGGCAAGGTTGAGTTTGCGATCAAAGGCGCTTTGAAGCGCAAGACTGTAAGCATCGTTCCAGCCTAAGCACAGAAATCTACGACAAGCCCTATCAGTCGATAGGGCTTTTTGTTTTAACAGGCTCTTGAAAAAACTGCTACGCCCGACATAACGGCGCTGCCCGGAAATCCACCCATGAAATTCATCGACGAATCTAAAATCGAAGTTATAGCAGGCGACGGCGGCAACGGCGCAGCCAGCTTTCGTCGTGAAAAATACATCGCCAAAGGTGGCCCTGACGGCGGTGACGGCGGCTGGGGGGGCAGCGTGTATGCCGTTGCCGACCGCAATATCAACACGCTGGTTGACTATCGGTTTGCCAAACACCATCGCGCCAAGAACGGTGAATCCGGTCGCGGTGCGGATTGTTACGGCAAAGGTGCTGACGATGTCATTCTGCGTATGCCCGTCGGCACGGTCGTTACCGACATCAATACCGGTGAGCAGATCGCCGACCTGGCGCACGATGCGCAAAAGGTATTACTTGCCCAAGGCGGCAAAGGCGGTTTGGGAAATCTTCATTTTAAATCCAGCACCAACCGCACCCCCAGACAATGCACGCCCGGCGAAGAAGGCGAACGCCGCGAATTGCAACTCGAATTAAAAGTGCTGGCCGATGTTGGCCTGCTTGGCATGCCCAATGCGGGCAAGTCGACATTTATCCGCGCGGTTTCTGCTGCGCGTCCCAAGGTTGCCGATTATCCGTTTACTACCTTACACCCGAACTTGGGCGTGGTGCGTGTTGATACGGAAAAAAGTTTTGTCATTGCCGACATTCCCGGCCTGATCGAAGGCGCAGCCGAAGGTGCAGGCTTGGGACACCAATTTCTGCGCCATCTGGCACGCACCCGCTTGTTATTACACCTGGTCGATATTGCACCGATGCACGAAGGCGTCGACCCTGTGCATGAAGCACATGCCATCCTGAACGAATTAAAAAAATACGACGAAGCACTTTACCAAAAGCCGCGCTGGCTGGTATTGAACAAACTCGATTTACTACAAGATCGTGATGAGAAGATTGCTGCCTTCCTCAAGGAATTTGGCGAAGATACCCGCCACTTTGCCATCTCGGCCATCAACGGCGAAGGATGCAAAGAATTAACTTACGCGATCATGGAATATTTGACGCAAATCGCCGAGCAAGAACGCGAAGCGATAGCCAATAGCGCACAAGAAACCGAGATTGTTATTCACGGGCAATGATTCCCCCAATGAAAACCGTTCTTCTCCAATCCAAACGCATCGTTGTCAAAGTCGGTAGCAGCCTGGTGACCAACCAAGGCGAAGGTTTGGATATCGCCGCCATCAGTAACTGGGCACAACAGATTGCCACCTTGCGCAGCCGTGGCTGCGAGGTCGTGCTGGTTTCATCCGGGGCGATTGCCGAAGGCATGCAGCGCCTGGGGTGGAAGCAACGCCCCAGCGCAGTACACGAGCTTCAGGCCGCTGCCGCAGTGGGTCAGATGGGCTTAGTTCAGGTCTATGAAAGCAGTTTCAGCAAACACGGTCTGCGTGCCGCGCAAGTGCTGCTCACCCATGCCGATCTGACAGATCGTGAACGCTATTTAAATGCGCGCTCGACCCTGCGCACCCTGCTCACTCTCGGCGTCATTCCCATCATCAACGAGAATGACACAGTCGTCACCGACGAAATCAAGTTCGGAGATAACGACACACTCGGCGCATTGGTCACCAACCTGATCGAAGCCGATGCACTAATCATCCTCACCGACCAAATCGGCCTGTTCAATGCCGACCCGCGCAAAGACAGCAACGCCAAACTCATCAGTGCAGCGCAAGCAGGCGACGACAAACTAGAGGCAATGGCAGGTGGTGCGGGTAGTCATATTGGTCGCGGCGGCATGATCACCAAAGTACTCGCCGCCAAACGTGCGGCGCGCAGCGGCGCACACACCGTCATTGCTTCCGGTCACGAACGCGACGTGCTGCCGCGCCTGTTGCAAGGCGAATCTATCGGCACCCTGCTCACCGCCAGCGCAATGTCACTGGATGCCCGTAAACAATGGCTCGCGGATCATTTACAAGTCAGCGGAAAAATCAAACTGGATGCAGGCGCTGTACGTGCGTTGCGCAGCGAGGGGAAAAGCCTGCTACCTATCGGCGCAACCGACATCAGCGGCGAATTCCAACGCGGCGCCGTGGTCGCCATTCTGGACGAAAATGGTGCAGATATCGCACGCGGTCTAGTCAACTACAATGCCGACGAAGCCAGACGCATCGCACGCCACGCCAGCAGCGAGATAGAAACAATTTTGGGTTATGTGGATGAACCGGAGTTGATTCACAGAGACAACCTGGTAATGCTGTAACTACAGCATTACCAGGTTGCGGTGGAGACTAACCTTCAGGTTACGTCGTAACCGCAATCTCGTTCTGTTGTGAAGCAACAAAACGAGATTGCGACGAAGTGGCTGTCTGTTGCAGGAGGGGCCAACAGTTTCATCGTTAGTCCACGCGGCTCATTTAACATCGAATTTCTATGAACGAATTAAGTTATTGGCTGCTTAGAAGTGGAAATCAATTGTTCACTACAATTGATCAGCACGGAGATAATATATTTCCATGCGGACGTGCTTCGGATTTTGAAAGTCCGAAGGGCGCGTTGTTTGTCGGCACATGGCGGGGACTTCCTTGCTATGCAGCAGAATTCGACAAACTCCCCGGCAACATTTCCGGGGTACTGATGCCGGCACGCAGCTTGTTCAGTTTGGCTGATGCGAAAGCTATATCAATAATCGGGCGCGCCATTCAACTTTTGGACTGGCAGAAAAACCACCGCTACTGCGGCAGATGCGGCGAGCCAACTACTATTAAAGCTGGCGAATTCGCAATGTTGTGCTCAGCCTGCAACCTTCTTGTCTACCCCAGGATATCACCCGCTGTCATGGTGCTAATTAGTCGTGGTGATGAACTATTGTTAGCCCGTAGCCCTCACTTCAAGCCCGGTGTTTTCAGCGCTTTGGCTGGATTTGTGGAAGCGGGCGAAACATTGGAGCAATGTGCAGTACGTGAAGTTCGCGAAGAAGTGGGAATAGAAATAACCAACCTGCGCTATTTTGGAAGCCAGTCGTGGCCGTTCCCTGATTCCTTGATGGTGGCGTTCTTCGCTGATTACGCCGACGGAACTATTGAACCCGATCCATCTGAAATCGAAGCTGCGGGATGGTTTTTACGTAGCGCATTGCCAGACTTACCAGAGCCGGTAAGTTTAGCTCGTCAAATGATCGAAGCTGCCAACGAGAAATAAAATTAACATCTGCCGAAAAAAATTGTAGCAGTCTGTCAGCCAATTTCGGATCAAGTCTGAATTACTGCACTGTAGCACGACCCGCTACAAAAGCTTGGTCTTAATCGCAAGCACGGCCTGATTGCGCAAAGTCCTTAGCAACGATAACTGGCGTTCAGATATTTTTAAACTGTTCGCCTCTTTCATGTCCGCATAGATCAAACCGACTGCCTTTTTATTGACCATGATAGGCAATAACACAAAACACTGGGCATCTATCGAGTCGCGGTACCATGCCGGAATCTTGTTGGAGATCGTTGGTGATTGAACATCCTGAATTACAAGATCCAGACCTTTTTCAACAGCCAGATGAAATACATCCGGCACAAAATTTAATGTAAATTTTAGCCGGGGTAGTATTGCTTCAATATGCTCACCAAAACCGAATTTGGCGAGCATCGCGTTCTGCTTGTTGTCACGAATAAAAATAAGCGTGTGCCGGAAGACGAGACTTCGATAGATGGTTTCGAGCACCATCTGCAATACGTCATTCAGTCTGTAATCTTCAACCAGCGTATTGGTCACATCCTGAATTCCCGAGCTTAATATCGCCTCGGGATCATGCTGCACCAGTGCTGGTACGGCCAGCTCCGGCGTCAATGTGTCGAGTATCGTAATGCCATCCAAATCGTCCGGCTGGGCATCTGCCGGTTCGGGATTCCCGCTCCACTTTCTAATCCTGTTCAAAAGAGGGCTCTTGAGCACAACGATCCCGAGAATGGATGCCCGGTTTGAGAGATTATCCAGGCTATTTTCCAGTGCCCACGAAAGCGTCTTCTCCGAAACCTGCATTGCCCATTCGTAGCGCAAACAAAGCTTTGTTAACTCATTAATTTTTTCTGTGACATCGGTAATCGCAGAAACCTTGCACAGATCGTTGGCGAGATTCACCTTCACACTGAGTTGTTCGATATCATTGCGGGGCTTGTTGATTTTCTGGGGCGGAAGCTTTTTCATCCCACTCACCAGGCGTTGAGGGAAGTTCCAGGAATTCGCCACCCCTTCGCCAAGTTGATTATATGTAATGCCCAAAACCTTGATCGCAGCCTGTTCTTCGCTTATTTTTTGATCTTCCATCAAACAGGTAATTTGCCGGCTTTCTTCATAAAAATAGAAGGTGGCCAGCAAGCGCCCCAAGTTGTAGAACATCGCGCAGATCATTGCTTCTTCCGCTTCTCCCGGTAGCCCGTCGCTGGAAAGCTCGGCTGCCAGAATACCGGAGAAGAATGCGGAAATAACCTCGTCCTTCAATTCCACCGCCTGGGATTTATTCTGCAAAAACTCCAGCAGGATAAGCGTCATTGCGACATTGCGGATGGTATCGAAGCCAAGAATCACCACGGCTTTTGAGATGGTGTTGATATTTCCGCCAAACTGCCTGAACGAAACCGTGTTCACCAGTTTAATAATTTTGTTGGTCAACGCAAAGTCCTGCAAAATGACTTGCGCCAACTTGCTATGACTTGCCGAATCTGAAGAAACGATTTTGTTGATTTCGCTGATGATGCCGGAGATTGCGGGAAAATCGGTTTTGCTACGCATGCGCCGCAACAGAAAATCCAGCGTGCTATGCGAATTTCCCGCGCCGGCCTTCGCGCCGCCATCCTGGGTAACATCCAAATAATTCAGCAATGCCTGACGCATAGCGGCTGCGTCCTGATAACGGTCTTCCGGTTTTTTCGACACAGCCTTAAGGATGATTACTTCAAGCCGCTCATCAATTGCAGAATTGAGTAAGGATGGACTGATCACCTTTTCATGCACCGCACGATGCAATATTTGAAACACGCTGCTGCCGTCTATCGCCTTCTTCCCGGTGACCATTTCATACAACATGATGCCCACAGAAAATATATCCGAGCTAAATTCGGCACCCTGAGAACTGATACGCTCCGGTGCCATATATTGGGGAGTCCCATTAATGGCATTGCTTGCATTTACCTGATTTTCCACATGCCGTGCGATCCCAAAATCCAGCAGCATAGGCTGATCATTCGCCGCCACGATGATATTGGCCGGTTTTACGTCGAGATGCATCACACCATGCTGGTGCGCATACGACAGCCCATCCAACACACCGGCCATTAATCGTGCCGCATATACCTGAGATAACATGCCGGAACGCTTTAACATTTGCGCCAGCGTCTCGCCCTCGATGAAGGCATAAACCAAATAAGGGACGCCCTCATGCTCGCCGGCATCGTAAAGCGTCACGATATTGGGATGTTGAAATTTGCTGGTAATACGAGCTTCGTGCAGAAGACTTTCTTTTTGCTTGAGCGACGTCGCGTGCAATACTTTGATGGCGACTTGACGCTCAAGCTGAGTATCCTCGGCCAGATAGACAGTCCCCTGCCCGCCTTTGGAAATTTCGCGAACAATTTTGAAACGGCCGATTTCTGATATTGCTAGCATATATAAAGCCGTTTTGAGGGCTATTCCGCTCTAGCCTGTCCTTCTTGAGCAAGGATTAGAGGTAATGTGCATATGCCCTCGTCACTTTGCCATCTTGGTTAAAATGAAACACCTCCGCGGATGGACCACGAACTCCATTGTAGTAGAGAGTGATGCTATTGATGCCAACAAGCGTGGAAACCAACTCAAAATGAAGATTCGGAACTGATTGAAGAGCTTTAGCCCAATAGGAACCCACAGCCTCCTTACCCTTTAGTATTCCTGACGCTTCGCCTGCCATCTTGATGATTACAGGCGATGACATTTCAAAATCGTCGGTGTAATGCGACAGAATACGAACAAGGTTGTGCTGATTCCAGGAATCTATCCAGTCAGATGCGAAATGGTCGGCGAACAGCTTGTCGATCATGAATACCTCTAACGTTATATTGCCGACTCGTCCGTCTCGCCTGTGCGGATACGAATAACTTTCTCAACTGAAGTGACAAATATTTTCCCGTCACCAATTTTACCGGTGCGCGCCGCTTTAATGATGGCATCAATTGCTGTTTCCAGCAAAGCTGTGGTTACCACAATCTCAACTTTGATCTTGGGTAAAAAGTCCACCACATACTCGGCACCGCGATAGAGTTCAGTGTGTCCCTTTTGACGCCCGAACCCCTTAACTTCAGTTACGGTCAAACCACTGACACCGAGCTCAGACAGGGCTTCGCGAACCTCATCCAGTTTGAAAGGCTTAATAACAGCTTCAATTTTTTTCATATCTCCCCCTGCAAAATAAAGTGTGACAAGTATAACTAAAAATCATCCTGATAACGTACCGTGATTGGGTAGCGCCAATCTTTACCAAATCCCCGATCCGTAATGCGAACACCGACCGGCGCCTGGCGGCGCTTGTATTCGGCGATGCGAATGAGTTTAACCACTCTGTATACATCGGCCTCGGCATAGCCTTCAGCCACGATTTCACTGATATTCAGGTTTTTTTCAACATAGCCGGCCATGATGGCATCAAGCACATCATACGGCGGCAAATTATCCTGATCGGTTTGGTCCGGTTTCAATTCGGCACTGGGCGGACGCGTGATAATTCGCTCTGGTATAACCCGGTCTATGCGATTCCGATAATTGGCCAAACGGTACACCCAGGTTTTGCTCACATCTTTAAGTACAGCAAAACCGCCTGCCATATCGCCATACAGCGTAGCATAGCCAACCGTCATTTCAGACTTATTACCGGTGGTCAGCACCAGTGAGCCGGTCTTGTTCGACAAGGCCATCAGCAATGTCCCTCGAATCCTCGCTTGCAGATTTTCTTCGGTAGTATCGCTGGGCAGACCTTTGAACAAAGGAGACAGTGTTGCTTGCAGTGAGGCAAAGGAGGGTTGAATGTCCAGTTCTTCGTAGCTCACACCGAGTAGTTTTACCATCTCGCGGGAATCGTCTATGCTCATTTGCGCGGTATAGGGCGAAGGCATCATCACCGCGCGCACTTTGTCTGCGCCCAGCGCATCGACTGCCACTGTGAGTGTCAACGCGGAATCTATACCGCCCGACAGCCCCAATAAAACGCCGGGAAATTTGTTTTTCAGGATGTAATCGCGCACGCCAAGGCACAGAGCACGATAGATACTGCTCTCATCTTTGTCCACATTCGCGCAGGAACCCCGAAGCAGTTTTCCATCTTGCAACTCGATCATGCCCAGCACTTCTTCGAAAGCAGGGAGCTGATGCGTCAACTTGCCCTGGTGATCCATCACGAATGAAGCACCGTCGAATACCAGTTCATCCTGCCCTCCTACCATGTTGGCATACACCACGGCCAAACCGGTATCACCGATACGCTCGCGTATCGTCTCATAGCGCGTTGCCTGCTTATTGAAGTGATACGGAGAGGCATTCAGCACAAGCAATATTTCAGCACCGGCCTCTTTGGCCAAGTCGGCCGCATGTTCATGCCAAATATCCGCGCAAATAATAATGCCAAATGTCACACCGCCCATCTTAAGCAAACAGGGTTCGTTACCGTGGGCAAAATATCGCTCCTCATCGAACACACTGTGATTTGGAAGTGAGTGCTTGTGGTAGGTAGCAATTATCTTTCCATTGCGCAGTGTCGAAGCCGCGTTGTAACAACGATCTCCGATCTTGTCCGGATGCCCCACAATTACAGTAATGCCATGAACCTGCTCTGCCAGTTCGCGCAGTGCCGTATCACAGGCAAAATAAAACCCGTCGCGCAACAATAAATCTTCCGGGGGATAACCGCACAGACTTAATTCCGGGGTCAGTAATATATCTGCGCCCTGCTCTTTGGCGCGTTGAACGTATTCGGCAATTTTTGCTGTGTTCCCTTGCAAGTCACCGACGGTACAGTTGATCTGTGCAATTGCGATCTTCATCTCAATTATTCCTCAATGCAACAATCCCCTCCCCTATCAGGGGGAAGGAATGATTCTGAATTAATAGGTTACCGAAGTTCATACTTTGTCTTCCAATGCTTGAGGTATATCCAATTCTACCCGTTCTATCTTGGCAAATTGTTCGGAAATTTTACGGCTGCTGATTTGCACATCATCCACATCTTTATTGGCTTGGCGAATGTGCTCTGCCAGCTTTTTCATACGCTCATCGAAACGCCCGAAATCTTTGCCCAGCTTACCCAATTCATCTTTGATAATGTGTACCTGTTTGCGTGTTTCCACATCTTTCATCACGGCGCGTGCGGTATTCAACACCGCCATTAACGTTGTCGGCGAAACGATCCAGACGCGGCGTTGCATGGCGTAATCAACAATATCCGAATGGTGGGCGTGAATCTCGGCAAAGACTGCTTCGGCAGGAATGAACATCACCGCGCCGTCTGAAGTCTCATCGGGAATGATGTACTTGCTGCCGATGTCATCAACATGTTTTTTGATGTCAGCCTTGAATTGCTTTTCAGCCACCAATCTTTCTGCCGGACTCGCTGCATCAAACATGCGGTGATAGTTTTCCAGTGGAAATTTTGAATCCACCGCCACCATACCCGTCGGCTCCGGCAGCTTCAACACGCAATCAGCGCGCGTTCCGTTGGACAAAGTATATTGCATCTCATAAGCCTGCGGCGACAAGATATTGCGCACCAGTCCTTCCAATTGCACTTCGCCAAATGCACCGCGTGAACGCTTATCCCCGAGGAGTTCCTGCAAACTCACCACATTGGTGGTTAGCCCATCAATCTTCTTCTGCGCTTCGTCGATGGTTGCCAGCCTTGCCATCACACTGACAAAGGTTTCATTGGTCTTTTTGAAACCTTCATCCAAACGTTCATTTACTTTCCCGCCGATGAGTTCCAAGCGGGAATCCACTTTCTTTTCCAACTCTTCAATCTTGTTTGCCAAATGCAGCATGGCATTGCGAAACGAATTCTGAATCAGCTCCTGATCCGCACGCCCCTGCTCGGACAGTTTCTCCAGAGTTGTCGACAATATCTCTGTGCGTAGCGCTTCCTGCTTGGCTTGCAGCACGTTCACCGCATCACGCGTGGCGCGCAACTCTTCGCCCACCGCCGTGCGCAAACGCTCCGACAAGTCAGTTTGCGCGGCGATCAATCGATCGCCCTGCTTATTCAAACCGTCATGCAAATCGGTGAGCATGGCGCGATGCTGCAACTCCAACACCTTGGCAGATTGCTCCGGCAACTTGCGCAACATAATTAGCAAAGTCACCAGCAAAGCCAAGGTCAGAACAGATGCAACAATTAGAACGATTTCAAGCATAGAAGGTCAGGATAAGCCCAAACAAGCAAGGTTGTATTTTAACGCACTGCGCGCCGTTCAATAAGCCAGATGAAATAGCAAAGATTATTCGGGTAACTTATCCAACTTTCTCTGGATAACATCAATCTCATTTTGCCAGTCGCGTGATTGAGTCCTGAGTACAGTAAATTTCTTTATCGCATCTTTGAAATATGTCACCGCTGAAGCGTTGTCGCCTAATTTTATGCATGCGTTTCCCATGTCTTTAAGGAAGATAGGGGTCGCAATTTTCAAAAACTTTGCTGACTTATCTAGCTCAAGGATTTGCTGACCAATAGACAGCACTTGCTGATAGTCTTTATCCCTCTTTGCTGCGCGAAGTTCATCTCGTAAGCTGATAAATTCGTCAAAGATCTTGTTATTCCACCGATTGATCATGGCCTGTGAGGTTATTTGTGCAAGGTAAAATCACCATTGCTTCCTTTACTCAAATTCGCTAGGAAAAAACAAACTTCTTTGTGTTCTTGCCTTTGCGAAATCAAGTAGGGTGGCATAAAGACCGGAATATCTTAATGCTACCCGTTCAAGGTGTTCGGGGTCTAGTTTACCGCGCCCTCGCTCTAAAATTAGCTCCCTCAAATTCTTCTCACTGGGTCTCTTTCTTGAGTATCTGAAAACATTCCAAACAAACTCGTAAAACCGATTTTCATCAGAAGGATGTCCCGTGTGCCATGTATTGCATTTAATCCACGAATCGAAGGATTTTTGGACTAAAGGTGAAAGTAGCATGATGGTTTGACCTGGCAACGTTAGGCTCAAGAAATTGATAATGAAATCGAGACGAAAACGTCATAAAATTCATAAAAGTTCAAAAAGGCCAAGGCTCTAATGCACGCACTCATACAAGAGCACGTTCGTGTCGGGGCTCGCGTTAACGCCGCCGCCGGAGTCCAGTGAGACTATGTAGTAGTAGCCAGCGCTTTCCGGCGTGGATGACCAAGTGTACCACCCCTGACCCTTCATCTCACCTGACTTATACAAGGCACCCAATTCATCCCTCGTCGGCAAGCGCCAGCCGCTTTGACCATTGATAGCGGTGTTGCTGCAATAGGCATTGGCCTTCGACCAAGTCTTTCTTGAATAATCTATCGGCGTCCAGATCAGCCCGCCTTGGAAAACATAACCTTCTTCAAGCATTTTCAGTTTAACGCTTGCCTCGGCTAGATATCTACCTTTTGGATACTGACTTAGATAACTTTCTAATGCTGCTTTGCTGTTGCTTCCGTCAGCCGTGATCCACAGTTTGAGTTCGGTAGCCGCAGCAACTGCAGCGACTACCTCGCTGTTCTTAAATATACCTTCGTAGGAAAGTAAACGGCTGTTGTCAGCATCATTGAGCAACGCCACTTCAACCAAATCTCCATTGAACTTGGCTTTTGCTTCCGCTCGCACCAGTCCGGTTTGCCACTGTTGTTTGAATGCTTTGGCTTCAGCTCCTTGTAAGGGAACAGTGCCGTTCAGTTTCAATTTAAGAGTGGAATTCTTGCTGCGTAGCTTTATAGTGAATTGATGTTCATCGGTATCATACGAACCCAGTGCTGCTTCGATTCCGTCTGCTCCAACGATGTACTCGTGTTCGGTTAAGGCTTTGATTCTGGCTTTAAAGGGGACTGTTTCGGTTTCTGCTACTGTCGACACATTGAGTCTTGCCAGTTCGGCATCGCGCTGGCTGTTGAGGTCATTGCGCTTCTTTTCCTGTTTGGTTTTGAACTCATCTTTGGATTCAAACTCGTCGCGTTGTTCCTTGTCGAGTGCATCCAGTTTGTCAGAGTAACGTTGCTTTACTTGTTTGCGTGTATCGGCAAGTTCTTTTTCATACCCCGATTCGATTACCGCAATCTTCTCAGTTAGCTTGGTGATTTCCGTTTGTGCCTGCTCCAGTGGCGGGAAGGTGGTTGGCTGCGCCTGATTGTTCTTGCGGCGTGCTTCGGCAGCAGTTTTCATCTCAGCAAGTCGTTTATCATCAGCGGCTTTGGCATCCAGCAGTCTTTTGCGTTCTACGGCATCTGCATTGCGTAGTTTCTCTTCAAATGCCTGTTGTTCCTTTTTGAGCTGTTCGGCTCTTTGCTTTCTGACGGCTTCTTTCTGTAACTCGTCTTCCGCGGTATCAGGGGCACCACTAGCGACAACACCGCTCAATTCTTTCAGCTTATCCACAACTTGGAAGGAAGTGCATTTTGCACAGGCAATCGACTTTGAGTACGCCACTTTATTGTCGAAGATATTTTGAATTGTCAGGGATAGGAAATAGCCGCCATCCTGCTTTGCCACATTGGCAACACCAATCAGTTCGGCTTGAAATGCCCCGGCAATGTTTTGCATACAGCGAACTTCATCACAGTGTGAGTTTACGGCAGTCGCTTGGTTTATCTTGAGGTAAGCTTCACGAGCTTTCTTGGCTACTATTTCTCCGGAGAATACCTCATATTTCAGTTGCAACCCCTCAACCAATGCTGATTCCATAGCCCCAGCCAGATTCTTATCTTCCACTGGCGCAATTAGCAATTAGAGGCATAAGTACGAGACGGTCTTTGTCTGATGTATCTGTTTGATCTTTGGCTTTGGAAGCTGCGGCAGATTGGATAGGAGCTGCGAAGATCAGAAAAGCAATTAAGGTAATGCCGAACAGGTTTAACAATTTAGATGCACGCATATCTCTAGCTCGCAGTATCTTGGGATTGCCCCAACACAACAGGGCTGAGAGCATTCTAACTGAAACCGCCTAGATTGGAAGTCAGGTATGAGTATCGCATTCAGCGCATTGTTCATATTGTAATGCTAAATTGCTTACCAGAAAGCCCCGCTCGCCAAAAGCAGTTCCTAGTCGGTCAGATATCTTTATGAAGACATAATTACACAGCATTTGACCGACTGATAACTGAAATACATGAGACCAAGTCAACACAAATCCATTTTTTATGCAAAAAGGTTCTTGACCTAAATCGACAACAAATTTCGGATATCCGATTACTCAAACAACCTGCGCAGCTTTTCTGCATCCGGCTGCAAAATAACACCCCGTTCGGTAATCAATCCAGTCACTAATTCTGCAGGGGTCACGTCAAAAGCAGGATTGCGTATCTTTACACCTTCTGCCGCCCAATGCGTATCGCGGAAACCTTTTACCTCATCGACAGAGCGCTCTTCAATGGGAATGTCTTCTCCGCTGGCAATATTCATATCAATAGTAGACAGCGGGCATGCCACATAGAACGGAATATCGTGTCGCCGCGCGAGCACAGCCACCATGTAAGTTCCTATCTTGTTTGCCACATCTCCATTGGCCGCCACGCGATCAGTACCGACTACTACAGCATCCACTTCGCCGTGTGCCATCATGTAACCCGCCATGCTGTCTGTAATGAGCGTGACCGGTATTTTTTCCTGCACCATTTCCCAAGCGGTCAGCCGGGCACCCTGCAAAAATGGACGCGTCTCATCGGCAATAACCGAAATCTTTTTGCCAGCTTCTACTGCCGAGCGGAATACACCCAACGCAGTCCCCCACCCCGCCGTCGCCAGCGCCCCGGCGTTGCAATGCGTCAATACCCGCGCGCCGTCTTTCAGTAATTCTGCACCGTACGCCCCCATTGCGCGGTTAATACGAATGTCTTCAGCCAAAATTTCGTGCGCCTCATCCAGCAAACGCACGGCTATTTGTGACGGCGATTGCGTAGCGATGCTCTCCCAAACTTTGCGCATACGCTGCAATGCCCAAAACAAATTTACCGCTGTCGGACGGCTCTGAGAAAGCACGGCAAAACCCGCTTCCATACCCGATTTAAATTCCGCTAAGCTATTCCCTCCCCCATGCAGGGGGAGGGCTAGGGAGGGGGGAGACACGTTATTGACAAGAACCTTTACCCCCATCCCAGCCTTCCCCCTGGCTGGAGGAAGGAGCATACTTAAACGCAACGCCTCCAATGCCACACCATAAGCCGCCGCCACGCCAATGGCCGGTGCACCGCGCACCACCATGCTGCGAATTCCCTCTGCTACCGAGGCAGCAGAGTCATAGCTTGCATACTCAAAAGCAGCCGGCAAAATACGCTGGTCTATCATCTCCAGTTTGTTGTGCGCCCAGCGTAATGTCTCAATATTCAAAAACTAATCTCCTTCGAACTCACACAATGCAAATACCGTCTGCCCAAGCTTCTCTAACTTTGCACGTCCGCCAATGTCGGGCAGATCAATGATGAAACAACATTCGACGATCTTGCCACCCATTTTTTCAATCAGGGTACAGGCAGCTTCCGCTGTGCCCCCGGTGGCAATCAGATCGTCCACTAGCAATACTGCTTCGCCTTTTTCGATAGCATCAGTATGTATCTCAATACGATCAGTTCCGTATTCGAGTTCGTAGTCATGGCCGATGGTTGCAGCAGGTAATTTGCCTTTTTTGCGAATGGGTACAAAACCTTTACCCAATGCATAAGCCAGCGGTGCCCCGAGAATAAAGCCGCGCGATTCGATACCCGCAATCTTGTCGATCTTCACATCTTTGTATCTGCGCACCAGCTCATCCACGGTGATACGAAAACCCACCGGGTCTTTGAGTAAGGTGGTGATGTCGCGGAATTGAATTCCTTGTTTCGGATAATGGGGTACGGTACGGATTCTTGATTTGATGGGCATAATATTCCTAGCTACGTTTTTTGTATTCAACAAATTTCTGTTGCGCCTCGTGCATCTGCTGTGCTGTCAAAATGTGCGGCTCTCCCACCTGCAAAGTGCGCCAGTAGATTTCGCACAGATACTCGACTTCGAGGGCGACCGAGAGTGCATCATTCAAATCTTTGCCCAGCGCGATCATGCCGTGGTTGCCGAGCAAACAGGCTTTGCGGTCATGCAACGCTTCAAGTGCGAGATCGGAAAGATTCTGTTCGCCGAACACACTGTAAGGCGTGCAGCGTATCGTGTCGCCACCCGCAATGGCGATGTGATAGTGAACGGCGGGCACACCAAGGAGCAGGCAGGCAATGGTTGTGGCAAAGGTGGAATGCATATGCAGCACCGCGCCGATCTCGGCACGCGCTTTAAGAATATCGCGATGGAAGCGCCATTCGCTTGAAGGTTTGCCGCCTTGCAGCACTTTGCCATCGGTATCCAGCAACACCATATCCTGTTCGGACATTTCGGCAACCGGCAGCGCGGAAGGCGTAATGAGAATATTGCTACCAGAGCGTACAGAGGCATTGCCAGCGGTACCCCGATTGAGTCCCAGTTCAACCATACGGCGTGAAGTGTCGAGAAGTTGATGTCGCAAGTATTGTTCACTCATGGTCAATCTTTCAGCACACGTCCGGCAACGGCTTGCAGTTTCTTTTTCATTTCTTCAGCACGCGCTTCAGGCGGAGTAATGAGTGCATATTGGAGCGAACTACGGCAACTGCATTCGCTCGCTTTCGCATCTGTCCCGATGCGCGGCACCGCGTGCTTTACCAGCGTCTTGGCTTTGTCGGCATTTCCCAACAGGACTTTGATGATCTGATCCACTGTCACGTCATCGTGATCGGGGTGCCAGCAGTCGTAGTCGGTGACCATCGCCACGGTGGCATAACAAAGCTCGGCTTCACGGGCAAGTTTGGCCTCTGGCATGTTGGTCATGCCGATTACATCACAACCCCAGCTTCGATACAGTTCGGATTCGGCGAGGCTGCTGAATTGCGGCCCTTCCATGACCAGATAAGTGCCGCCGCGCAACGCATTGATGCCTGCCTCTTTTGCAGCCTCTTCGATATGATCACCCAAGCGTGAGCATACCGGATGCGCCATTGAGACATGCGCCACAAGTCCGGTACCGAAAAAAGATTTATTCCTGGCAAAAGTACGGTCAATGAATTGATCGACAATGACGAAGGTGCCGGGCGGCAAGTGTTCACGCAACGAACCCACCGCGCTGACGGAAATAACATCGCTTACACCTGCGCGCTTTAATACGTCGATGTTGGCGCGGAAGTTGATCTCGGAAGGCGGTATTTTGTGGCCGCGTCCATGGCGTGGCAAAAAGGCCAGTTTCAAACCATTCAATTCACCAAACAGTAATTCGTCTGACGGCTCGCCAAATAGCGACGCTATCTTTTCCCAGTGTTTGTTTTCCAATCCGGCGATGTCATACACACCGCTGCCACCGATAATGCCGATGCTTGCCAGCCCCATATTTTCCTCTGCTTTTGAATTGAGCGGGAATTGAAACAGGAAACCCGCTTTTTCTCAAGGTGATTTGCAGTAAAAGTAATCCGGCATTTCAAAATCACGCCGAAATTTAAAAAATACCCCGAGTTGGCGCATAATACTGCTCTATTTCATCCGGCTACCCTTTCAAACATGTCGACTCAACAACACGCCGAATTACAAATCACCGGAATGCATTGCGCATCATGTTCCGCACGTCTGGAAAAGGCATTGAACCAATTGCCGGAAGTCACTGCCGTGGTGAATATTGCCACCGAAAAGGCCAGCGTCACGTTCAACCCGGCAAATACCCAAATTGACACCCTGATCGGCACTGTACGTACCACCGGCTTTGATGCGCATATCGCACGCGATTTTGCGGCCGAGAAAAAAGAAAAAGAAGCGCTTTATCAGCAGGAACGATTGCAGTTCAACATTTCGCTATTGCTTCTCTCACCATTAATTCTGGAAATGATATTAATGTTGCTGGGTGTGCATTTCCCGTTGCCGATCTGGATGCAATGGCTGCTGGCAACCCCGATTCAGTTTTGGGCCGGCGCACGTTTTTATCGCGGTGCCTGGAGCAGTCTTAAAAATGGCAGCAGCAATATGGATACCCTCGTCGCTCTGGGTACGAGCGCCGCCTATTTTCTGAGTTGTGCCGTTGTACTATTCGGTGTGCACCAGCCTGTTTATTTTGAAGCGAGTGCCACGCTCATTACCCTGGTACTACTCGGTAAATTGCTGGAAGCGCGCGCCAAAGGCAAAGCGTCTGCCTCTCTGGAAGCATTGTTCCAGTTGCAACCCAAATTGGCGCATGTCGAACGCGACGGCGAAATGCTGGATGTCTCGGCAGGACAATTGCGCCCGGAAGATATATTTTTCGTGCGCCCGGGTGAGGGAGTTCCCGTTGACGGAATCGTATTGGAAGGAGGCTCCAGCGTAAACGAAAGCATGCTCACCGGTGAAAGTCTGCCGCAAGCCAAACAAGTTAACGACAAAGTCTACGCTGCCACACTCAATCAGCAAGGCTTGCTTAAATGTCGCGCCATTGCTGTTGGAAGTCAGACGCAGCTCGCCGCAATTATTCGCCTGGTGGAACAAGCTCAAGGATCGAAAGCGCCGATCCAAAGAATTGCAGATCGAATTTCATCCGTTTTTGTCCCGGTAGTCATAGGGCTGGCATTAATTACATTCTTCTCGTGGTGGATTTTGGGGGGACATTTCACAATCGCGTTGATCAATGCTGTCTCGGTACTGGTCATTGCGTGCCCTTGTGCTCTGGGATTGGCAACGCCCACTGCGATTGTGGTTGCCACGGGACGGGCTGCGCACGAAGGTATTTTAGTGAAAGATGCGGCCGCTCTGGAACGCGCGCACCATCTTAATGTACTGGTACTGGATAAAACCGGTACACTGACAGAAGGTATCCTGGCCCTCACTGATGTTCTACCGTCGTCTGCAAGTAATGTCACTCAACTGCTGACCATCGCGGCCAGTTTGTCACAGCACTCCAACCACCCATTGTCGATAGCGCTTACCACGCATGCCCACACACAAGGCATCACGCTCGACGCAGTAGACAATTTTAATGAACTGGCCGGAAACGGCTTGAACGGGATAGTCTCGGGCAAAACCTATCAGCTTGGCTCGCCAGTATTCATCGCAAAATCCGCTAATATCACGCTGGATGAATTGGCTTTGCTCGCGCTGCAACGTCAGGGGAAAAGCATTATCGCAGTGGCACAGGGCGACGTATTATTAGGCCTGATTGCTTTTGGCGACACGCTGCGCCAGAACAGCAAACTCGCTGTAAGCAAGTTGCGCGAGATGGGCATTCGCGTCGTTATGCTGAGTGGCGACAATACAGCCACCGCCTTCGCAATCGCACAACAAGCCGGAATCGATGAATACCATGCCGAAGTTTTGCCTCAGGATAAAGCCAAGCATGTCGCCTCCTACAAAAGCAAAGGGGGAATGGTCGGCATGGTGGGTGACGGCATCAACGATGCACCGGCATTGGCTGCCGCCGATGTGAGTTTTGCCATGAAGAGCGGCAGCGACATCGCAATTGAAGCCGCCGACATTACTCTGATGCACAACGACCTGATGTCCGTAGTTAGCGCCATCGACTTGTCGCGAGTGACCATAAGCAAGATTCGACAAAATCTATTTTTCGCTTTTGCCTATAATGTCCTTGGCATACCCCTTGCCGCAATCGGTCTGCTTAACCCTGTCATCGCGGGTGGTGCAATGGCGATGAGTTCCGTCTCGGTCATCAGCAACGCTTTGCTGCTCAAAAACTGGACTGCGGAAAAAATTGACCGGCGCTGACGCCAGCCAATTATTCTTCTTAGAACAGTGTCACAAATTTATTGCGTTTGAGATACACCAGCGCCCATGCACCTATGGTCAAAATCCAAAAGATAATTTTGAGGATGAGCGACTTAAAAATTAACATATCAAGTTGCAGGAACACAGTAAATGCAGTGATATTAAATGCGATCATCGCGATAAGAACCGATAACGGCAACCTTAACATAAATACTCCTTAATTGTATAAATTCGAAAAAACCTTGCAGATTTCTATTCATCTTTCGCGCCAAACGGCGTTACTTCCTGTTTATCCCATTTCAAAACGAAGCAAACCGACTAATCCCGATTTTGCCTGCAAACGGTTGCACGCGTCTATACATTCACCGCAGTCGACACAAGCATCTTACACTTCTGTATTTATTGGCTAAATCTTTGTAATGCTTGTAGCCGAGCAATAATTACACTTGGCAATTGATCAATATCTAAATATTAGTTACCAATAAATCATTAAGTTAATGTTTTATTTTGTATACATTGGAACTTATTCAAAATTCGCGAGTCTTAACATTGCCCGAATCGTTTGGGGATTATCGACGATTAAATAAGGAGACATGTAATGAGCGAAAAAATTACTCGCAGTACCACTTTCACACCGGACAATGAGTTTAATTTGGCTTTTGGCTGGCTAGCTGCCACAGCAGTAACAATTGCCAGTTGGGCCGGTCTTGCTTAAAGTAGGAGTCATAAACAAAAAAGATCGGTAGAATGGACGGTCTTTTTTTATTTTCTATTGGCGCTAATAAAATGAACGAAATACTGCAATACCTAAAAACTCGTGGTGAACGGCTCGATTCTGAAATCGCGGAAGCAACGGGCATACCTTTAGCCAAGGTAAGACTGCACTTGAGAGAACTCACCGACAAAGGTGATGTAATGTCGTGCCACTCTACCCGCTATGAAAAAGGCAAAAAAATAGAAGGTATAAGATGCCGCATTTCCGGATTTATCCCTCCGGCTGCACCAGGAAGAAAATCAAAAGCTCAACTGACGTTGTCGTAAATTTCGGTTTGAGGTGAAGTACTCGTTTGCAGTATTCGTTGGGTTGTCAATTCAACCCGACGGCTGGTATGGCCGTGAATCAAAGTTTAAAAAGCAACTGAAAACATAAAGGCTTGCAGCTATCAATCTGTAAGCCTTTTTTATGGCAGGGGCAAGAGGATCCGAACCTCCTATCACATGCACCCCCAAGACATTAAAGTTTAAATTGACCGACTAGCAATCGCTGTTGATTGAGTAAATCATAATATCTGCAATAGCATTTTTTGTGTTTGCTACGCCTGCCGATGTCTCAACTGCCGAAGGACTAGTTAACTATCTAGTCCAAACGGCATATGGACAGATGAAAACTGTTGTGAGACGATTTGATGTCTACACTCCTCCTTTCCATTACCGGTTCATCAGACCAATAGCCAAGAAAATGCCCACGTACCTGATAGTGCCCCGGCCTCTGCTGTGCAGAAAGCTCCCGCAGCATCACAAACAGAGATAGAAGGTTGTTAATTCGGTTAATGACACCGTTTATTAAGGGATTTGTTATGAACAATTGTTTAATGAATCTTTATAATGCAATGCTTAATTTTGTTTCATCCTTAATTTTTCTTCCTGACTTGCCTTTTCGTAATAGAAAGTATGTTGGCAAAAATGTTGGTTTAAATCATTCAGGTTCATTTACCTTAGTAATTGGTGCTTTATTAGTTTTGTCTGGATGTCTGGATGGAACTGCGAAAGTTACTTCCGTCGCAACTACTACAACCTCACCAAGTACGCCCGCGAATCATATGGGCATTAATATTGATGCCCCGGCGGATTGGTCGGAAGACAGAACGTTTGCTGACATCATGAAAACCGCACGTGCTTTTACTGCGGGGATAGACCCCAACGGATCGACTCTTGTTGCTGTGGATGCTAACGGGTGGCCAATGCAGGATTTTAGTTTTTATGCTTGGGCTGGCATCCTTAATATGTATGGAACCTATACCTTAACGTTTAACGGGAAAGCAACCGTTACGGGCAGGGGGGATGCTGGCGTAATTGCCACATCTTATGATATTCCTTCAAACACAAGTACTGGGACTATTGTTATTACTCCAGCGCAAGATACTTCCGGCTATTTATCCTTGTCGTTTGCAAACACGCAGGCAACAAATGGTTCAGCGACTAACACGGGTGTTACCAATATTAAATTAATGCGCCCAAATGCGCTGGGTTCGTCCACAAGTTTTCCATCAACGACGCTTTTTAATACGCCGCTTCTTGCGGAAATTGCAAATTTCAGCGCCATCCGATTTATGGATTGGTTTGCTACCAATTGGAGTCAGCAGGTTCAATGGTCGGATCGCCCCCTTCCCACTTGGGCAACCTTTAACATTTGCAGCGGAGGAACCGGGGTGATGCCGGGTAATATTGCTTGCAAAGCAGGACAGGGATGGCAGGGTATAGGTGCCCCAATTGAGTATGCAGTGATGCTTGCCAATCAGACCAACAAAGATATGTGGATCAATATCCCTGTGGGAGCAAATAATACTTACATCACCAATGTCGCCAAGTTGCTTCTTTATGGCAGCGATGGAACCAACCCTTATTCAAGTGTGCAGTCAAGTCCCGCTTATCCTCCGCTTAATTCCAATCTGAACATTTACATTGAATATTCCAATGAAGTTTGGAATAGTAGTTTCGCGCAAATGGGGCAGAATTGCCAGCTTGCCAGTGATGAATTGGTTGCGGGACATAATACGGATGGTGATCCGACAACGATTAATTTCGATGGATTATGGGGTGTTGGTGACGGAGTAACCGGTTCGATTAATAGCGGAGTCCTGACTGTGACGGCAGCGCAAACATTACCCACCGATCAGATCATTACCGGTGCGGGAATTCCTAATGGCACAAAAATTATAACCGGCGCATCAAACGCGCTTACTTTCCCGGTTAGTTATGCTGGCCCGATTGCAAGCGAGACGATATATTTCCCTAATGCAACTTATGGCGCAAACTCTCTATGGAACTGGGATTTTTGTTTCCGGCGTCAAGGGGAAAGAACGGTTCAGATAAGTACGCTATTTCGCGCAGTCTTTGGTGATGCGGCAATGATGACTCGTGTCAGGCCTGTAATGGAGAGTCAATTTGGTAACCCGGGTGCGGATTTGCAGGGTGAGGTCAGAATGCTGCTGGGTTATTACGACAACCTGCAGCCAACCGCATCTCCTGTAGGTACACCTCATCCGCCAAGTTATTATATTTACGGGGCTGGCGGGAGTGCTTATTACAACCCGACCGACCCAAGTCCGGCTGGGGTAAACAATGATGCTGCTGGATTGACTACCTTCTTTGCGGAACTGCAGCCGACGTTCGTCACTACTACACAATGGGGAAATTCTAGCTTTCAGGCTTCGGTTCAGGCGGATGCAGCGCTTGTTTCGACTATGGGTGTTAAGCGGGTTGCCTACGAAGGTGGACCTAGTCTGGATAAATTAGGAACCACGGGGCAGTATCTTATTTTTAACGAGTTAGCACAGCAAGCTGTTGCCGATTCTCGAATGACATCGACACTGGTTGCAGCACATAATCTTTGGGCGGCTAATGGCGGAGATTTGCTGATGTACTTCACGTCAGTAGGCGACCAGCAATGGGGGTTTACTGAAAGTATTTTTAATCTGTCAACGCCGAAACTTGCTGCGATCACGTCTCTTAATGCGGCACCTGCGGTGCCTGTCACGTTTGGTACAACAGTTCCCGGAAGTATTTCAGGGTTGAGTGCTACTTACTGCGAGGGTGGATGTTATTCCTATCCGGCCAGCTTGGGATCGTGGGATTCTATTGCCGCCCCTTCAATTATAAGTGCATACAAAGCAGCAAATAACGGGAACGCGGGTAATTATAGCTATTGGTGGAGTTACACGTTCAACTCAATTGCTACAACAAATAAAACTTGGACGATTACGCTAACATTTAATAATTCGACGACTTCAACGGTTGATCTATATGTAGACGGGGTTTCAGTGGGCACGCAGGCGAGCACCAATGGAGCCTCTGTCACCTTTACGGCCAACTCAATTGCTCCCGGGCTTCATTCGATCATAGCGACATCCGCGGCAGGGTCTTACAACATAAAAACAATTGCGGTATCTCAGAACTAAGTAACGAACGTCAAATTAATTCATGTTTTGGAAAATCAAAATGAATAAAAGTATCAGCGCTCTTTTTGTTCCGGTTATTTTTTGTATATTGTTGTCTGGGTGTCTGGATGGAACTGCGAAAGTTGCTTCAGTTCCAACTACATCATCGTCTCCGGCCCCTGCCTCAAACAATGCCATACCTTTTGTTACATCGATCAGTCCTATACTGAACGCAAACAATGTGCCAACAAATACCGTTATTACGGCATTGTTTAGTACAACGATGAATCCTTCAACTATAACAAGTTCAACGTTTACGGTAAGTAACGGTGTCACGGGTACGGTGAGTTACAGTGGGTCAACGGCCAGTTTTACGCCATCGTCAAGCCTTGCCAGCAACACAACGTACACCGTAACAATCACAACCGGGGTGCAGAGTACTAATGGGCAGGCGTTGGCGTCTAATTACACATGGTCATTTACAACAACAGGCGTCCCGGTTGCACCTGTGATTTCCTCTGTCACACCGGGGAACTTATCGACCAATATTTCTGTTAACGCGGTTGTTTCTGCGGTTTTTAGCGAAGCGATGAATTCTTCAACGCTAACCTCATCAACGTTTACCTTGAATAATGGTGCAACCGGTACGGTGAGTTATAACGGCACGACTGCGACGTTTATCCCGTCAGTAAGCCTTGCTTACTCAACGACGTATACCGCCACGATCTCAACCGGGGTGCAAAGCGCGTCGGGACTAGCGCTTGGATCGCCTTATTCGTGGTCGTTTACCACAGCGCCAAGTACGCCTGCGAATCACATGGGGATCAATATTGATGCCCCTGCGGATTATTCGGAAAACAGGACGTTTGCGGACGCGATAAAATCTTCGCGCGCTTTTATCAAGGGAAGTAGTTTATCTTCTACGGTGGATGCGTCTGTGGATTCACTTGGTTGGCCGCAAGAGGATTTTTGCTTCTATGTTTGGGCTGGTATCGGGAATATGTATGGGTTACACACCCTGACCTTTAATGGGCAAGCAACAGTGGTGTCCAACTTAGGTGCTGTCACGATCAGTTATGATGCCCCGTCAAATACCAGTACGGGGACAATTAATATTTCAGTCGCTCAGGATGGTAACAAAATGCTGAGTCTGACTTTTTCCAATACCAAGCGTACAAGCACCTCTGCTGTGGGATCGGGGGTGACGAATATCCAGTTGATGCGACCAACTTCACTGGGGGCTGCGACAAGTTATCCATCAACCACGTTATTTAATACCCGGCGGATTCTAGGATGAAGCGCAATTTTGAATAATGCAGGTCAGGTGGGTGAGATGCGGTAGCATCAATGCCCTTTGACCAGCCAGTCGAAATTGCACAAATGAACTATACACATATCACCCGAGAAGAACGATACCAGATTTACGCCTTGAAGAAGGCGGGACATAGGCAAAAAGAGATAGCCGAGGTACTGAAGCGAAGTGAATCCACCATCAGCAGAGAATTAACTCGGAACGGTGGACGACGTGGCTACCGTCCCAAACAAGCGCACAACAAGTCGGTTGAGAGACAGGCGCTGAATGCACGAACGATTGATGCTGCGACATGGGAATTCGCTCAAGATATGCTGATGCTCCAATGGAGCCCAGAGCAGATCAGCGGGCATGCAGCCATCAGCCCAGAAACGGTTTACCAGCGAGTCTATGCAAATAAACGAGCGGGCGGAATGCTATGGAAGAACCTGCGTTGCCAGAAGCAACGAAGGAAGAGATACGGCAAGGCTGAACGACGCGGAACGATACCCAATAGGCTATCCATTGAAGATCGTCCTGCCATCGTTGAGACGCGTAGCCGTATCGGTGACTGGGAAGCGGACACAGTGATAGGCAAGAACCACCGCCAAGCGATTGTGAGTATCGTAGAACGTAAGACCGGATTCACACTGATCCAGAAGGTAGAACGCAAGACTGCACAAGCAGTCAGCCAGGCCATGATAGCTCTGCTGAAGCCTTACCGAAAAAAGGTAAGGACGATTACTTCTGACAACGGAAAGGAATTCGCCGGGCACGAAGAAATTGCCAAGAAGTTGAAAGCTGGCTTTTATTTCGCACACCCATACTCATCATGGGAGCGAGGAACGAACGAAAACACAAACGGATTAATACGACAGTACTTCCCCAAGAACAGAGACTTTACAACAATTACACGACAGGAGATCAACACCGCGATGGAAAGATTAAACAACCGACCTAGAAAGAGACTTGGATTTCAGACACCGAATCAAGTATTCTTTAAGTCAGGCGTTGCGCTTCATATTTGAACCCGCGCCCCTTTATTAAATGAAATTGCCATGTTTAGCACGATCCGCTTTATGGATTGGCTTGCCACAAATACAAGTCAGCAGGTGAATTGGTCTGATCGTCCTATACCCGCCTGGGCTCACTATAATCAATGCGCAGGGGGTACGGATGTTTTGCCGGGTAACGTCGCTTGCCCGATGTATGGTTGGCAAGGAATTGGAGCACCGATTGAATATGCTGTGATGCTAGCCAACCAAACCAATAAAGATATGTGGATTAATATCCCGGTAAGCGCGAATGATGCCTATATTACCAATGAGGCGAATCTGATCCGGTACGGGAGTGATGGTGTTAATCCGTATACAAGCGTGCAGACTAATCCGGTTTATCCGCCGCTTAATTCCAATTTGAACGTCTATATTGAATACTCAAATGAGACTTGGAATGGTGGCTTTGAACAGATGCATACAAATTGCCAATTGGCGAGCAACGAACTGGTTGCGGGTCAGAATACAGACGGTGATGCGACCACTATTGATTACGACGGGGAATGGGAAAAGGGGGTGAGCACAACCGGGGCTTTGGCGGGCGGAATGCTCACATTTTCTTCTGCACAGATTTTGCCAACAGGCCAAGTTATCACTGGCACGGGTATTCCCGGTGGTACAACCATTACAACAGGATCATCAACCAGCACAACAACCTATCCAGTGAGTTATTCCGGTACGATTGCGAGTGAATCTATCTACGTTCCGCGCGCGCAATTTGGTAGTTCAATGTGGGATTATACCTTCTGCTGGCGTCGCCCAGTGGAGCGCGTTGTTCAAATAAGCAATATTTTCCGCTCTGTTTTTGGGGATGCGGCAATGATCACTCGTGTTCGCCCGGTGCTTGAATCCCAGGAAAATAATGGTCAAGGTGAATTATTCGCAATGGCGGCGTTCTTGTTGGGGTATTACGACAACATTGCGCCTGGCGCAACCCCGATTGCCACACCTCATGCGCCTAACTACTATATTTATGGGGGTGGCGGCGGAGGGTATTACAACCCTACCGACCCGAGTCCGGCCGGGGTTAATAATGATGCAACTGGATTGACAACCTTTTTTGCGGAACTGCAACCCACGTATGTACCGTCAGGCGGATCCAGTTTTCAGGCTGAAGTACAAAACGACATCGCGATCACCTCAACTTTGGGTATTAAACGGACGGTGTATGAAGGTGGACCAAGTCTTGATAATTTTGGCGGGGCAACACCTTCGGGGCAGTATGCTGTTTTTGATGATTTGGCAGCGGCAGCAATTGCCGATTCTCGCATGACGTCCACAATAGAGGCGGCACAAAATATCTATGTGGCTAATGGTGGGGATTTGCTGAATTACTACACGGCGGCTGGTAATGACTACCAATGGGCATTTACAACCAGTGTATATAACCTTACGTCGCCAAAACTGAATGCAATTACAGCATTAAACGCGGTCTCTGCGGTGCCAATTACGTATGGGACAACAGTGCCGGGCAGTATCTCGGCCTTAAGTACAACAATGTGTTCTCAAGAATGGGGGTGTCAGCCATTACAGCCTTGGAATTCATTTTCACAAACCAACGGTGGGGGTGCCATTAACTGGGCATCCTATGTCTTTAACTCTACGTCTACAACGACTAAAACATGGACAATAACCTTAACATTCACTAGTGCATCAGGAACTATTTCTGTGTATATGGACGGAGTTCATCAAACCGATCAGACTGTCACAGGTAGCCCGATCACGGTTGTCGTGCCGGGAATTACTTATGGGCTTCATTCGATCATTTTGACAGCTAAATCTGGAACTTTTGTGCCAAATATTCTTTCGGTATCTCAGAACTAATTATCGAATTTCAAACTATTTCGCATCAAGAATTGGTATGGATGCAAAAGACATCGATTGACCATACGGAGAATTATTGAAACCTTGACCACCTAAAAAATATGGCAAAATTGAATGGCTGCAATAATTAACTTTCGGCCCAGTCTGTGTAAAAACGCAAAATAAAATCAAGTGCATAAAATCGACCAGCAAGAACACTCTTTAAACCGATTGTTTTGGCGTCGGGTATGCGTTGAAAAATAAGTGGCAGCTATGTGGCATGCGTTCTTGCTGTTAACATTTCGAAAGATAAATTTGAACTTTTCTAAGCAACTATCCTATAGGTTACAGTCGACTCGTTCTTAACGGCGATATTTTTTTAGAGTATTATTGAAAGGCATGTAAAATGTCACATGGTCGTAATTGCAAGAAGAGTAAATAATTGCTTAAGTGGGGTACTTCCCGTATTTGACGCTAACTATTTCTCAAATACTCGATACAAGTTTCGGCTATGAATGTAACAAAGAAAAAGGCAATCGACTACCGTTTACAAGTAGGTGAAAAAAGCCAGCTTTTCTTGAATGTACCCATTGCCAGTTAAAATGACAAAAGACTTATAACCGTTAAGTTATAAGTCCTTGTCTTTACTGGTCGGGGCGAGAGGATTCGAACCTCCTACCACATGCACCCCATGAAGTTAAAAGAATTTTATCCTGACATGCTCTGAAACCACATGACACTATATGAAGTCGCCAAAACGGTATATATTATATTAAATACATCATATTAAGATCGTGTCATTGACATATTTAAGTGTCACACAGTATCATTCAAACCCACAACAGCTTTTATTTCATATATCCCTACATATATCCCTAATGAACGGCATGCTGTTTTAAAAAGGCCAAAATCATGACGCGCTATCCGAAATCAGGCAAAGGAAAAAAGTGGACGGTAAAAGAGTTACAGGCTATCACTAACGGGTGGGCCGGGGACATACTCAGCGATGGAGAGGGATTACGTGGCGAAGTTCGAGGAATTGATCAAGTTGCTATCAACTTCAAATATCAATATCAGTTTGAAGGCAGGATGGCGTGGCATTATTGTGGCACCTTCCCTGCAACCGATATGGCAGCGATCCGCGAAGAACGAGACAAGGCACGTGATCTGGTAAAGCGTGGACTTGATCCAAAAGTAGAGAAAGTAGTTGCAAAGATCGAAGCGCAGACCGCGCAATCTTCAATCATCCGTGCCGATGAATTAAAACGCACCGAAGCACTAACATTTGGCGATTTATTCGCGGCATGGATCAAGGACGGTGTAGCGCGTGGCGATGGCAATGCTTACCTGATTCGCTCGTTCGAGAAATATACAAAGCCCACAATCGGTAATATCGAAGTACGTAATTTAACTGAACATCACCTGCGCGAGTTGTATAGATCAGTTATCGCACTGGGTAAGATTCCTACAGCACACAAACTTACTACTGATATTGGACAGGCGCTACGCTGGGCAGAAAAACGTAAACCGTGGCGATCACTACTGATTGACGGCAATCCTTCGGAGCTGGTTGATGTTTCAACAATAACCCCGAAGGAATATGACCCTATCCGAACGCGACAGTTAAGTATTGAAGAAATATGCAAACTCAAGCAAATATTTGAAACTACTGCTCTGAATTATGCCGCAGCTGAATGTAAATATGATATTGAACGTCCACTTAAACTTGAAACTCAAATAGCAATTTGGATTTGCTTAGGCACGATTTGCCGCATTGGTGAATTATTGATGACGAGATGGGAGCATGTTGATTTTGAAAACCGCAAATGGTCGATACCTAAGGAGAACACAAAGGGCAAGGAATATGAACATGTTGTATTTTTATCAGATTTCACATTAAAACAATTTCAACAACTTCATGATCTAACGGGGAAAAGCAACTATGCATTTCCCGCAAGGAATACGGACATTCATGTATGTTTAAAATCCGTCTCCAAACAGGTTGGCGATCGACAATCAAAATTTAAGTTGCGCACCAAAAAATTAAAGCACCGAGTTGGAAGTAATAGTCTTGTCATAGGCTCAAAAGAATGGACTCCACACGATTTGAGACGCACAGGCGCAACTATGATGCAAGAATTAACGATAAGCCGCGAGATAATAAACTTATGCCTAAATCATTCTATTGGAAGCAAGATCGATAGAAGTTATTTACTTCATCTGTATGAAAACGAGAGGCGCGAAGCATGGCACAAACTTGGCGACAGACTAGAAGCCATTCTCAGCTCATCCAATGTCGTCACCTTAAAAAGCACATAGGAAAATACAAAAAAATACCCGCACTAGAGAGTGTTACACCCCCTCTAATATTGCTATGATGAACGCAATTTACAGATTGAGGAGATTAAAATGAATGCAATAGCCCCTGCACTGGTTGAAAAACTGCAAAACCTGCCACCTCAGAGACTGGCCGAAGTGGAAGATTTTGTGGAGTTTTTAGCGGTGCGTGAGATGCGTACCTCTGCCGGAACGCGTCTGGGTGAGTCGCTCGCTAAGCTCGACGCACTGAACCTACCGCCCTTCTCCGATGATGAGATCAACGCTGAGATTCAGGTGGCACGCCAAGAACGTGCCTTGCAGCGCACCTGATCATGCGTGTTGTACTTGATACTAACACGCTGATCTCTGGCGTAATCTCGGCAGGCGGCCCGCCGAGACTCCTACTCAATGGAGCAAGAACGCAAGTATTTGAGATGTGTAGCAGCACAGTTCTCCTGGCGGAATTGCTTGAGGTTCTATCACGAGAAAAGTTCGCTACGCGCCTAGCTCAAGCAGATTTGACACCGTTGCAAATCGTCGGAGAATTGCGGCGCATCGCTTACATGGTCGCGCCAGACATCGTGCCGCGTGTGATTGAACACGACCCAGACGATGACCATGTTGTCGCCTGTGCCGTGGCGGCACAAGCAAATTTTATCGTCTCGGGCGACAAACATTTGCACAGTCTTGGCGAACAATACAAGGGCATTCGCATCGTCAATGCAACCCAGGCACTAGAATTCATCAAGACGGTATAACGACTGATCAGTTTGCAATCTCAAAGCAAAAACTCTCCCAGTGTTCGTCCAGCCTTAGTTCTCATATTTTTATAGGTTAACACTGCATCAGTGCACTCGCTATATCTCGGTGGCGCGCTGATCCGCTTGAAGCAGAGGGCTTATTCAAGTTAAATAGCTACGCTGATTTGCAAGTAGCAAATAGTTCGACAGCCATATCAGGCATAGTCAACACGCTCACGCAGCTCCAACCCCGCCTTGAAATGCGGCACATACTTGGCAGAAACCATCACAGTTACACCAGTCTTCGGATTGCGACCCTTGCGTGGTGGCCGATAGTTCAAAGAAAAACTACCGAAGCCGCGTATTTCAATCCTCCCACTGAGTACGGTAGCAGCGATAGCATCCAGAATAACTCTGACTGCCATTTCGGCATCTTTTGCTTGAAGTTGCGGGTGAAGTAAGGCTAGGCGGTCAATCAGGTCTGCGCGTGTCATTGTGAACGGCTTCCTGAAAGTGCCATGAAACTGGCGGCGCGAAAGTGCTATGTCTTCTTCATGATTTTTGTATCTCCTTCTTGTTTTTTTATATAAAAAATGCATTTTCTTTGCTTTTATTGCTTTTTTTGGAGCGCAATACGGCATAAACATAGTGAATACCGGGAGAACAACCAAAATACCCATGGCACATTCATGTCGGCGGATTCATAGCATTTTCACAAAGCCGCACACACGTGTCATAACGAAACATCGGGTTAATGGTTGTTGACTATTATTCTACCCTGCCTATTACCTATGGTCTGTATGTGAATGTCTCAAATGTGAAGTACAGCAGCCGTAGAAATGATCTAAAATCAAGTGGGGTCAATGGCAGGAACTAACCGATTGTGTTGAAAAACTATTTTTCGCACCCCCGGAAAAATTTCACGATTTAAAAGTACGCCCACAAATCGCACTTGATTGTCGAATGTGGCTGGGTATATTGACTTACATGCGAGTTTATCAATACCAAAGGTACCCGCCCATATCGAAAAACTAATAATCGCTTTATGAGGCTAGAATATTTTTAAAGTGGTTCAAAAAATAGTTTTTCAACACAATCAACCCATAAGAGCCAGTGACTAGCCTGAGCGTTCGAGCACGTGGCAAAATCTACAAACGGATGCTGACGCCCGCTCTTGTCATGACTGGCGCATATCACTCCGCACAGGGTCGGGTTAGAACCTTCCCCTCCAATATAACAATGGATATGAGCGAATCCTTCCAAACGCTCTTTCCAATCCAAAGGAAAACGCCGCGCAAGATATGCAATGCCTTCATGTATCCATTGATCCAGAAGCTTGATTTCCTGAGAACCTGCCTGATATCGAACAAAATCTGGCCGCGCTGGGATCTTACCCATAAATCCGGTACGAACATCCGATGGAATATCGTTGTTTCTATTACCCGATGATGAGAACAATGACAGTATGCTCATCAGCTAAATCTCGCTAGCATGTGTATTATTCATTTTGTTTGTCACCAACGGCTGGACGCATAAATATCTCTGCGGGTAAACGATATGCCTGTAGGGCAGAGGGTTGCAATAGAGTCACGCTGCGATCAGGCCGAATCTTGAAACTGACATTCAAGCGTTGCCCATTGCTATCAATCAATGACCATGTAGCAGTGAATGTGTCTCCTTGATCTGACGATATCTTGGCTTTTTCAAGCAAGCGGAACAAAGCCCAAGTTCCTTCTGTCACCAACTCCGCTCCTGCCATAGTTCCTACCCTTACACCACGCACCCGCGCGCCGGGATTTTGACCCGGCCAAGCAAAATTCAGCCACTCCTGAGGACCATTGCGATAATGGAATTCCACACCGTCAATGCCGATTACGGATTCGCTCAATGCGGCATTAGGGAGTGGGTAAGCGGAGAAATTGACGCCCGGATTGGATTCGCCCCGTTTGAACATGGCATTGCTAATCCCATATGATTTTTCAATCGCCTGCAGGAACTCCGGGGTAAAATCCAATCCGATACCCAACCATTTGCGAGATTCCCAACTATTGCCCTTACGTTCAACAAACGGTCCCATTTCATCATTTACAAATGACCAGAAAGTACCGCCTGTAAGCTTAAAGAAATCTGCCGCATCGTTCATCGAAGCATCATGACCGTCGGCGGCAAAGGGATAATGACCACGCAAAGTTTCATTGAAGGTAAAGACAGTCTTGTCCTTCCAGGTAAGCTCAAGATTCTTCTGCGAAACCGCAATAATAGTGCCCCAGACATTTCTTATCGGCGCACGCAACAAGTTAGCAACAGACTGAGATGTCCTCGCATCGGCATTTTCCAGAACCTGACTGGTTGCCAGCCAGCTTCTGTATAGTTCGGAATCCACATCACCATTCAACAATTTGACTGCAAATAATCGTGTATCACGTTGTGCATCGCTCGATGACGCCAGCCTTGCAATATCCTTTTGAACAGCCGACAATGATTTCCGGTATGCATCAAACCAGTTGTTTTCTTTGCCGCTGATTGCTTCTTGCGTGATTTGAGTCAGGTTCTTGAATGGCAGTTTTAGTTCATCAACATCTGTTAGCGTCACATTATTATTGATCGATTTCAGCACTTCCAGAATGGCACTGCCATCGCTGGTAAAGCTTTGCAATTGAGAGGACGCGTCATGTAATGAATCAAATCTGCGAGCCGAAATGCTGGCCACCATTGAAAACCATTGATTGATATAGTCGGCAAAATACAGTTGACGAATTTGACGCACAAGCTGTGCACGCATCTCACCGGTCGGAACTTCACTGTTAGCGGCAGTATTTCCCATCACCCAATCTGTACGTAGGGACTCGTCTATAGTTTTTTGAAGGTAGGGCCACACAAACGTTTCCCAGCCATTGCGAGTGTAAATGCCGGGAATGCTGTTTTTGCTTACCAATGCTCCGCGCGGTGCACCGTTGACCAAACTTAACAGGTCTAACGCCTCCAACTTCCGCGAACCGACATCGCGCATTTCCGCATATAGCCGTTCAGAGCTGGGTTGCAGGTTAATAACGGCCCGCACATTGGCAATCAAACTTTTGTCAGCAGTCCAAGCTTTGGCATGCAACGGGGTTCTGTCTGCGTCACGCATATGCTTGACATAGTAAGCTAGCATATTGGTCAGTTTGGCCTTATCAAGCTCTTTAATTTTGACGCCATTTTTCTTTAAAGCAGAAATCCAAATATCGGTAAATGGTTCGATAAATGCTGTTGGCTCTACTACATCCGGCGAACTCAGGTAAAGATAAAGCTTCAACTCATCATACGCAGTTGCGGTACTGCGGCTGCGCTGGCTTGAGATATCTGCCGCCGCATCGCCTGCTGCATCTACCGATGACGCATTCGCCTCATCAGGTGCTGTTGGAATATTGCGTGCATAGTTATTCAGGTTCTCTTCCACCATTTCTGCAACAGGATTCAGGAACACTGCCTGCATCCCAAGCAGGAAATTCTGCCCCAAAGGCTCTTGCAGGCCACTGGGAGTCAGGAAACCACCCCCACTGTCACTATCCCATAACTCACCAGTGGTATTGTAATAAGAGTACACACTCTTCATAGCCGCATCCATATTGGATCTGCTGCTGTTCACATTGCGGGCGAGATCCCTACTGCTGTCTTTTACATCGGTAATAAGCAACAGTTGATTTTGGTATGAAGAAGTCAGCAACAGGATTCCAATAATGACAACAGCAATTGCAAACGCTATGCTGAGCCGTTTCAGAAATACGGCACGAGTGGTCATCCGTCTATTGCGAACCACTTGTTTGCTGTTAGGCAGCACGACCTCACGTAACAGGCTGTGAATAAAAAAGGGTTTCTGCACGTTCTCACTGCCTTGGGAGACGACATTGGCTACCGCTCCGAATGCTTGAATATCAGAATTGGCCAATAAGTGTATTGGCGTACCTTCTTGTGCTGCACTGGTAAAGAAGAAACCTCCGAAAATTGGGGTTTCCTTATAAGGACTTTTCTTGAAAACCTGATGGACAAATTCTGCCAAACGCGGACTTGCTGCCCGAAATTGATTGGGCATATCCATAATCTCGGCTTTAAGATCAATGTTTCTTTGTAGCGAAATTTTAAGCATTCGATGCGCACATAAACGTGCATGCAGAGCATCGAATTCTTCCTCAAATATTTCGCCGACTTCTCGCGCATTGTTCTGGTCAATCGCCAACATGCTGGCGCCCCAAACCTGCTCACGCTCTTTTTCACTTAAGTCATCAAAATAACTGGAAAAGCCCTTTATCAGATCGCATTTTGTGAAAATCAGATACACTGGAAAAACAATACCAAGCTTGATGACCAATTCATCAATACGGTCACGCACAATTTTTGCATTTTCCAGAATTGCAGCACTGTCACTGGTCAGAAGATCTGCAATATTGGCTGCAACGATCACTCCATTGATAGGTTGCTTACTACGATTGTTACGCAGCATTTCAAGAAAAGCGAACCACTCTTCACGGTCATCTTCCTCTGTAACATATCGCCCCGCAGTGTCGAGGAAAATAGCCTGATCTGAAAACCACCAATCACAGTTACGCGTTCCACCGACTCCCTGAATACCACGAGGATCATGCTTGGAATAAGGAAAATTCAGGTTGGAATTGCGTAGGATAGAGCTCTTGCCCACCGCAGATGGGCCAGCCGACACCACATCGTCCAGTAATGATGCCGGTCGCACGTCAAGCCCAAAGAGGAAATTCGGCGTCTTCGCACGATCTTTTGCAGAGCCCTTCCACAAATGCCGGTAACGGTAGCAAAGATAAATGAGTGTTGCCAGGAAGACCGCAACCGCAACCCATACCAGCACCCGCAATGTCTTGCTCAGAAATTCGATACCTTCCATCAGGCTGTGGAGCCAGGATGGCGGGGTAACGGGATTGGCAGCGTCGGCCTGAGCAGCATTGAGGTAGCGCCACTCGGTTTCTTCTTTCTCGCCGCCAAATACAGGATCGGACTTAACCTCGCGTATGATGGACTTTTCCTTACTTTCCGCCTGATTCTGGACTGGTAATTCTTCCGCTTGGGACACCCGAAACTGAGTTGCCATCATCAATGCAAAGGCAACCAGACTGCAAAGGAAAATTGGCCGGACCATTTGGGCCATTGCAGTAGGCGCTTTCATCTATTCACCGGCCTTGCGTACAGACATTTGCCGGAACGCCAGTTCGATGTCCCACCCCTCGATTTCACTGCGCCGGTTGAGGTAAAGCGCAAAGCCACTGGCGAGATAAAACGGTTCCACTATAGATTCGGCAACCATATATATTGAACCCAGCACGAAATGATTTCCCGGAGACAGCGTCCCCGCCACTAAATCGTTTATATTGAATATTCCCTCATGCCCCTGCGGCACCAGCAAGTTAATAAAAATGATCAACGAAACCATAAGAAAAAGTGACATGTTCGCGCAGAAGGTGGTTAGCCAGACAGCCGGATTATGGATGCGGGCTGCAAGCACATTGCAACGTTGGCTTGCCGTCCGTCCGGTTTGGCCTTCGAGTTGCCACACGGGAATAAGAAGTGAGCGCCTCATGCTGAAACGCCGAAAGGTCAGCGCGGAAATCAGCCCGGTATTTCGGAACAGACCGGGCAATGAACGCCACACGTCACCGAAAGTGGTGGGTGTGCCAAAAAGAGAACGGCTCATAGCAAACAACAATGCACGATCACTGAACGGCTTGAGCCACCAGATCAGGGTGAGCGCAATGGCTTGGTGTTTCCAGAGCACTAATAATAGGAAAATGCCGAAAGCAAGATAGGTTATGCTCCATGCTTTCCACACATCCTTATGCCAGGCAATCATCATGATGCGCCCCAGATCAATCGCTTCCCAGGGCGTGCGGGGCCGCAACAGAATATTGATGTGCTCAAGCTTCATTGCGCGTCCGCCCGGCAAGTGTCAGGTAAGCCAGCGTAATAGCCCAGAACACAGCGCCGACACTGTATTTCAAGTCGACGGGAAGAGACCGCTCTGCCGACCAGAAAGCTTCAATAAAGGCTGCCAAAAAAGTCAGTGCTGCCGCGCCTGTTAACAATTTTATTGCTACAAGTGCATTTTGCCTGAGAGCAGCCGAGCGGGTCAGCAATCCGGGTGCAATAAGCGCTTGCCCAAGCTTCAGGCCTGCCGCCCCGGATAGTGTCATCCCGATAAGTTCAAAGGCGCTATGGCCGACAACAAAGCTCCAGAAAGTTTGAACATAGCCAATCTGTGTCAGATGCCCGGCTACGGAACCAAAAAACAGTCCGTTATAAACCAAAAACATAACTGCTCCCAACCCGAAAACGACTCCCCCGGAAAAACACTGGAAATCAAGTTTGATATTATGGCCTATGTAGTAGCCCCACATCTTCCATTCACCGGAAATTTCCCGCCCTTGCCCCAAGCGCTTGGCGGTTGGCGAATACATCTCTTCGAAATGGTTCATATCATCCGGGGAAATAATCAAAGAAGCGCCCTCGGGATAAACTTGCAGAGAGAGCAGCATGATTGCCAGCGGAACCAGAAACAGCAGGGCGGAAAGCGCCACTAGCAGCCACTCTTTTCGCACCAAGGCAGGGAATCCGTGCAGGACAAACTTCATGACCGATATGCCATCTTTCTTGCGCGCACCATAAATTCGCTGGTGCGCGGCAAAAACCAGAATGCGCAACCTGTCTTGCACTAGGCTTGAGTATTGCCTGTCACGCGACAAGGCGAGGTCGTGACAAAGAAGCCGGAATGCATGGGGCAAATTGTCAAGAATTTGGCTTTGGACATCTTCATTCTTCTGTGGCGTATATTTGCCGGATGAAGTTGTCGCGCTCAGCCAGCGGTCCCATGTTGCCCATTCCGCCTCGCGTCGACTAACAAACTGTAGTTCTTTCATTTGACTCAGTCATTCCCACTTTTCAATACACATTCGTTGCCTATTGAATGACCAATTACCGAGAGAAGCTCAAACAACAAATTTTCATCGCAAGTCGTCTTGAGAATTTCAGGTACTCAATCGTTATCAATGGAGCTACTAGAAAACTTAACGGATTAAATTTCCAAGCAGATGAAAAGTCGCCACCTCCAAGGCAAATAATCGCCCTAGTCATCCCGCATCCCCAGCAATAATCAAAATGAAAAAAATGTTTGAATATGCAAACAGGGGAAAAACGTTCAACAAATGCCGGATAAAAAAGAGCACCACATGCAAATATAGTGATTGTTGAAAATAATATGAGATCTATCACTAAATTATTTCTTGAGGGGGAGATCGTTAGCATCTTTGAACGAGCCAGTCGCAATCATGATGATATCAATCAGAGTCCAAATACCACATCCACCCAAAGTTAAGAGCATAGCAATCGCCGTCCCAGTTTTACCAGTATAAAAACGGTGTATACCAAATGCACCTAGAAATATGCAAAGCATCAGGGTCATCAACCATTCTTTGTCAGAAACAGGACCAATTTGATTGCTAACAGTTTTGTTATTTACGGCAACTCCACACTTTACACATACGACTGCATTCTCATTAACTTCGTTACCACATGAAGGACAAAATGCCATGATAATTATTCCCTTTCATAAATTCATAAAATTGACCGATGGATTTGGTTTCTTGCCGACTGTCCCATAAGGTGCTTCCGAATCCTGCCACATAAAACCATCTTAGTGTTAATGTTTTTGGCCTAGATATTCTGCCTTGATACTAGATCGTTTGGCATATTGACAAGTGGTCGAACCGATGCCAGCAACAACATTATCAGCATCAGATAATTTGATGATCGGTGAAAGGCACAGACATTTATAGTTCTTGTGCATAATTGACATCTTCGAACGATGACATGCACTACAAGAATGTGAACTACCCTCGCCTAAAGGCGAGGGCTTCGTATTACGGCTCAAGCCGGTTTTGTCGGCACAAGGACGATTGAAGTCAAAATCACAAACGAGCTCACTTATCATAACCTCGTGATGATGGAACGAAGATCAAACCCTACCGCCTGAAGGCGGGGGATTTACAGATCACTTAAAAGCGACGTTAAATCCTACTATCCCAAATATTTTTTTGGTTGCAGAGTAGAGTTATTCAAGTTAAATGAACTCCGGCAAAGCCGGAGGCTTATTGGGTGAGCGCCTCAAAGGCGCCGAAAAAAAACCGTGAGCCGCCCGAGACGGCTAATCCAAAGCTAAGGAGGCGGTTTGGCTGTTGACATCGCATTGACCGGAATGCTGCGGTCATGGATACTTCAACTTATGCGGTTAAACTTTCCATCCTTGTGACGACCTTCTGGACATGGGCCTCTATCGTCGGGCTGTCGATGACCCCCAACCTAGTGCTGGGGCCATCTGTGGCGGTCGGTGTGGGCATCGCGGCGCACTACAAACCGTGGATACTCCTGCCGGTGGTCGCAGCGGCGGGCTACTTAGAAGGGCTCGGCGTCGCTTGGCTCGCTGGACAGAGCACGCGGATCGGTTTCATCGACCGGTGGGTCGCACGGATGCGCACTCCGAAGAGCGTGAAGTTGGCCAACAGGTGGGGAGTCTGGGGCGGCCTTACCCTCGGCTGCGCCGTGGTAGGTCAGGAGCCAATCCTAGTTGCGCTCCGCTGGCTAGGCGTTGACATGCGCCGAATCTGGTTGCCGCTGGCGGTAAGCAACGCGGTCTTCGCGGTCATCTACTACGTGATTCTATGGGGCGGCCTCGACCTGATTGCGAACTAAGTACCAAAACTGGAGAACGAGGCACCTTAATAGAGGCTTTTCGTATCGCTGGCGGACTTTACTCCTCGACCCTATTCACAGCGCATCCGGTAAACTCAATAAGCAGAGCGAAAATTAGACCCAGTTTGCCGAGTGCATTCCGCATTTGAGAGGGCAAACACAAAACAATTTGTTTCATACTGCCCCTTTTTCAGTGCTGAAACTCATAATTGGAAGCTACCCATGAGTGGCTGGTCATGGCCGATTGTGTTGAAAAACTATTTTTCGCACCCCCGGAAAAATTTCACGATTTAAAAGTACGCCCACAAATCGCACTTGATTGTCGAATGTGGCTGGGTATATTGACTTACATGCGAGTTTATCAATACCAAAGGTACCCGCCCATATCGAAAAACTAATAATCGCTTTATGAGGCTAGAATATTTTTAAAGTGGTTCAAAAAATAGTTTTTCAACACAATCGGCCGTCAGGACTCACTCGCCATTTTACCCGTCGAACGGCTCTTGTCGAACAAGCAACAGACATCCGATTCAATTTTCATCCTTCGACACAAGCTAACCCATTGCAGTAATTCGACTGCCTCACCTTGACCATTCGCAGATGGCACTGACTTGCCCTTGGAACAGCTAAAACCATCGCTCAAAAACTGCTATTTAGAGGCATAACTACCAGAGACCTCTAGCTATAATCCACCCGTTCACGCAATTCCTTGCCAACTTTGAAGTGCGGCACGTACTTGGCTGGCACATCCACCTTGGTACTTGTTTTTGGGTTGCGCCCGGTGCGGGGCGGTCTATAGTTCAGCGAGAAACTGCCGAACCCGCGAATCTCGATACGTCCACCTTCCGCCAGCGTGGCAGAAATGGTATCCAGGATTGTCGTCACGGCCAGTGTTACATCTCCAATAAGCAATTGGTGGTGCAGTTCGGCCAAGCGCATTATGAGGTCAGATCGGTTCATGGTGAATTATTGTATGGTCATCGGCGAAAAGCTAAATTTTACTGCTTGCGTCTTTCATGGGGGTGCACAATTTTCAAGATAATTGCCGGTCGAGGGCTGATCTCATGAACGGGTTGCCTGGGTGTGGCTTTGCCAGAAGTTCGCGGATCTGTTCCTTGAGGCTGTCTTCGCTTATTCCTGCAAAAGGTGCTGCCCGCTTCAAAGCATTGTAGGCATCCTGCACATCCAGGCTCGTGATCTCGTAGCCATGCCCCAGAGAAATCCAGCGCAACGCGGCCAGGCCAGAAGCGAGTGCAAAGCTTGGTTGTTCCGTGCCATAGTCCTTTGCGGCGCGTGTCAGCGTTCTTGGGTCAGTGGGGCTTTGTTTGACCAGCGCTATCGCCAGGTCAAACAACCCTTCATCTTTGGCTGCGGCGAACCATTTTCCTTCCGCACCTGGTTGGCTTGCCACCAGATCCCGCAGGATGTCCGGCGCTGATTTGTGCGGATATTTTTTCTTGATCGCGCGAAACGTGGAAAGGTTCGTGGTGCCCTGATTGGCTTCAAGCGCGTAGCGGCTGTAAGCCTCGTCCTTCATTCCAGATGAAAGGAGAATGGCTTCACATTCCTGCGCGATTTGCCAGCCGGGATCGTTCAGGCCGCGCGATGCCTCCGCATAGCGGATGGCTTCTGCATTTTTGCCCATTGCGGCCAGCGCTTTCACGCCCCAGCGCCGATCATACCACCAGTTTAACGGTGCTTTTTCCAGCAGCGCCAACAATCTCTCATATTGTCCGGCAGCAAACAGTGACGACATGCATGCGGTCGTGCCCTTGTAAAAGCCGTGCCCCGATGCTTCCTTGCTCCAGGCATACTCGATAGTTGGCAGAAACCGCTCAGCCCATGCTGCCGCAGTTTCTTTTGTCGCGCACAACTCGCCCCAATAGTCGCCGAGTGACTCGATATAGGGTATCCCATCTTCCTCAACAGCCGCCCAGAGTCTCTCCAACCAGCCTTGCTTTGTGCGCGGGTTGAATTCCGCTTTGGCGATGATTGGCACCAAAGTAGCAATCGCGCGGTTCACCGCCGACCCTATCGCGCCTGAAGAGCTGTCCACGCCCTCGATGGCTGGAGAAAGCTTTTCCAGAAATATCACCGCGCCTTCTGCCGCGATCACGGGCTCCTTTTTTGCGACCAGCTTGATCTCGGCAATAGCTTCCTTGATCCTTTGAATAGGCGTGTCTGACCGCCAGCCAAATGCGTTGCGGCGAAAACGTGGTGTAAATTGCCACTTGTGGATAGTCATGATGTTCTCATTGCTGTCGCACTCTCCAGTGGCTCTTTCTGGCACTGAGAGAACATAGCTCCATGCAAACTCGACGCCACAAAGCAGCCCGTTGAGGCCCCCTCAGTATATACAATCAACATCAATCATCCTCTTCAGGAAGGATGTCAATTGGGCGAATTCTTTATCGGGTAAACGAAATGCAATATCGATGTCCAATTCGCGATCAAGCTTTATCGAGATGCGGGTTCTGCTCAAAGTAACAGCGATAATTTTGGCTCCCCCATTGTAATCTCTTCCATCGTTCCACTCGATTGTCGCGGAATCAGAAAACTCGAAATTGCAACTGATAAGAACGTAAGGAGCGGTGCGTTCGTCCTCGTGCTGACTCTCAGGAATAGTGTCGAACGACACCTGAAGTATCTCTCCGTCCATCGCGTCACTGCAATGCACAAATTTAGCATCAAAGTTGAGATTCATATTCGCTAGATGAGTGGCACGAATATCGCTGGGCTAATGCCAAAGAACTTGCCCAATTTACCTGCCAAGGTTGCGCTAATTTTTCGTTTCCCTGCCAGGATTGCCGACAAATTGCTCTGTGGCACAACAGTTGACAGGTCTTCTTGCTTCAAGCCGCGTGCTTCCATCAATAAACGCAGGGCATCCTTGGGTTCGGCTGCCTCGATGGCGTAATGTTCTTGCTCATACTTCGAGACAATATCCCCTACCAAATCAAGCAAGCCTGACAGAGGATGATCGTCTTCATCTCCGGTAACATCTAGCAGGGAATTCATCAGGACAACCATGCGGTCATAACTCTCTTCGTCATGAATAGGGCGAAGATGCACCTTTGCATCAAAAGCCTGCCAAGATGATTGAATGGCTCGAATGTCGAACTGAGTGTGTGTTGCGCGCATATTAGCCTTTGCCTTTCCTGTAGAGCTTGTTCCAGTCATCGTATTCCCGATGCGTCATAACTTTATGCACAAAGACCTTCTTGAACCTGTACCTGACAACAACCACTAGGCGATAGTTGTTCCCGCCCACATCAAAGACCGTATAAGGTGGGACGTAATCGGCAGAGTTAAAAAACTCTCGAACATGGTTAAAGTCTCTGAATTCGGCGAGTTCCACAACTGAGTGCCACTCGCGCAGTACCTTTTCCGCTTCTGGATGTTTTTGCCAGAACTCGCGAAGCATTTTGATGGATATGATATGCACAGGCTGATTATATCAAATTGATATGCGTCGTCAACACGGACTATAATATGACCTGGATTCTGACCACATCCTGAAGTGCAAGTAATGGCCGGTGGTTGTCCCTCAACGTAATACGCAAACCGTTTTGTATAAAGCGGGTTGTCAGCAAGAAAGTCGAGCCGCTCCCGTTTCAAAGTGCCGCAGCTTTTGCAATCCATGCGTCGAATCTCGAACTCAAGATAGATACGCGTATCTGCACTGGACAGGTCGCGAACTCGCCGCTTGCTCCGGTCATACCAACCCGTCTGCAGAGAACCGCATTCACTACAGACTGTTTTTTTTGGGTTCGATTGAAAATAATAACCCGAGCCATGCGGTCACCGAATACACCCAAAATATGTGACATTGGACGAAAACCTGGGAAGGTATATCGATCCAGCAATTTAAATAATTTCTTGGAATTAGCCATGACGACATCATGCAACAAAACGACACGTCTACAGATGCCTATTTATCAATAAGGATAAGGGGTTCAAGCATGAACGATCCAAGAATTTACCCCATAAAAACGCGTTGAACCAATAAAGATAAGGAAGATGCCCTAAAAATGTCCTTGGCTTTGAAGCTAGACATAGATGCTTGTCTTAGTTGCTGAATAAAAGTTTCTACGGTTTGCGAATCGTATATCAGGCTTAAGTACGACTCCGCTGCGGGGTAGTCATGCTCCTCAGGTGTGTCCAACCATTTTATCTCTGGTTTGCTTCCCATATTAATATCCTCACAAAATGCCGCTCACCACTACAACTTTAAATTTACTCTCTTCGATTTGGCACCTGGCTTAGCCTTCATTATTACCCCTGCTAATCGATAACTCATACCCTCGATTTTCTCGCCATCCACAAAACGAATTGAAAGGCACGACATCACATCACCTTTCGAGGCGAGTTCAGCCAAGTTAAGGCGCGTTTTCGCAATTGGAATTCCGACAGCGTTCGCAATCTCAGTGTCAAGCTTTTCGCCGGTGGTCTTTAGATACTGGAGAATTTCAAGCATTGGATTCAGGGTAGCGCATCACGACAATTTGCTCATCGGGTTCGAGCCAGAATTCTCCGTGAGGCCCCTTTTTATTTCCGGTGATCAACAAGATCAGCCCATCTTCTGAGCGCACTTCAGTAACGGTTTCCCAAGCGAAGGTAGGATGCGCATTGGTTCCTGTGCCGTTGTAGATGTGGTCGTTAACCCGCACCTCCGAAGCTGATAAGGTAATTCGGTTGGTCATGACGGCTCCTCAGTGCCGCAGACTACTCTTTTTATCTTGCTAATGCCTCATTTAATGCTCTCTATAAAGTCATCAGGCTTGGTAATTTGCTTGGCTTCTACCGCAGAACATTGTCTTGCTCCCAAATCATCGTAATGCGCCTGCACCCATAAATCACGCTCCTGCAATGACTCAAATGTATCCACTGTCACGAAGGTCTTGAATTATCTTTTTCCAATTCATGTGCTCAGCATAAGCGTATATGCGTTAACAAGGCAAGCATGAATGCGCTTATTTTTTTATAGTACAATTGCGTTATGAGTACATTAAAGGAAAGGCTGATTGAGGCTAGGAAGGGTGCTGGTTTTTCTCAGCAGGAGCTTGCTGATGCCGCCGGATGCGGACAGACAACCATCGCCAGCATTGAAAACGGAAGAAACGCGGGTTCAAAAGTTTTGCCGATTTTAGCAAAGATATTGAATGTTAATGTTTACTGGCTTACAGGCGACTCCGATGAAAAGTATTTAAATGCGCAAACACTCCAACTTCAAAATTTCATGAGGCGGCAACTAAAAGACCATGATGGAACTGATGATGAGTTATTAATTCAATCGGTTGCCTATCCAAATGGTCGCGCATCACCCTCAGAAATTCAACAAGAAGCCGTCAAACTACTATCCAGAATGGATGTTGATGATGCTCACATTTGGCTAGAAACAACCAGAGCTGCCGCAAATAAAGCGCGGCGAAAGCTTGAACAAGCAAAACTTCCACCCGAAGCGACCTGATTCTCAATCGTCACCCCAGCTGGCGTTTTTTTACTCTGAATTAAATAATTATCCCCAAGCAAGCGCGGACGCGCTTGATGTTGTCGAGCGCTAATGTGATAATGCGCTTACTAGCTAAGTGGCACTCTATGAAGGATAATTAAAATGCCTGCTAATCAAATCGGAGCGCTGGTAGCACTCGCGCTTGTGGTTTTCGTTTTTGCTGTAATTTCTTGGTAAATAAAAAAATGGAGATTAAAAATGACAAAACAGGAATTCAGGAGCCATGATGAATGATTTCTTAACCGGCTTCATCAAGGGCGCGAAAGAAACGCCGCTGATCTTCTTTGCCCCGGCAATCGCGATCTGGCGGCTGCTGCTTGACACAACCGAGTCGCTCTGCGAACCGACAAGTGTAAAAAGTAAAAAATCGAAAAAGGAGGCGTAATGAACTTCCGCACATTTTTATATGAGTTGATCACCAGCAAAGGCTTTCTGACTGGCGGCGTGGTTTGGCCTTGCATGTTGGCAATTGCACCTAGTATTGGTACTGCATGGGCTGTTATCTTAGGGTTTTTAATTGCCTTTGTCGTACTGGCATTTTGGTGTGGACTTGTAGTCGTGCGTTATGAAAGGAGTTGATAATTCCTTTGAACGACGCGCAAAAACGTCGTCACTCTGAGTAAAATATCAGTAAATAAAATAATTAAATATAATTGTTGACGGCGAATTTTTGCGCATTTAATATTTAACTCATTGTTGTCCCTTGCTTATTGCATGGACTCAAAACAGGAGACGACCTGTTAAAAAAACGGAGGTTGATGAAAGACAACCGGGCTTCGCAAGAAGTTAATCGACGGTCGCAAGACGGTCAAAGTCAATCGAAAGGTTGATTTAAGTGTAGTAGAGGAATTATTTATATACCCAACAGGGACGTCATTCCCTCGCGGGAACGATGCCATTTATTACATATAAAGATGTCATCCTAAAAAAACTAGCAATACCTACCAGAAGAAACACTCAAAAAGTTTTCACAACACCGTTGTGCAAACCGCAACATCTATTTCTCAAATTTCCACGCAGAAATGGATGTATCGCATCTGCCCATCTCACTGCCCCGCAATGAGACGGTCTCCAAGTAAATACACATTCTCCTTTTACAGCAAGGCTTTCACAGATTGTGGTTCAGGACGAAAAGCGACGAAAATATTTTAGGCAGGGCCGGCAGACTCCTTGGCGGAGCTCCTTTTTTCAAGGCGCAAGTGCACCAACACCATACCTCGCCGCAAATAAATATTTTCTTCTTAAATAATGTTGCGCTGATCAACGCCAAAATTCAGCAAATTTTTTCAATTTCGCAGTGCAGCTGCTGGCGCTTAGCCATGCGTATAACTGAACACGTCCACCTTGGGCGCTACGAAATTGAATTTGGATGGAGTCCATTCGGTGGACGTAAAAACGCCCCGACTCCATCCACCTATTCTTTGTACTTATTACACGTTACTGATCAATTTTTTTAAGGATTAAAAAATGACTACGAATAATTTTGGGCTGGGTAGCAGGGACATGGCAAAAGCAGGGCAATTTTCTGTCAACGCGGCCGCCAACAGGAGGGAGATCGGGCGTGCCACGGCAAGCATTTTGGGAAAGCGATTTTACCAATTTTGCAAATTTGCGAAAGCTGAGGGTGTCAATAAGCTGGAAAAAGTGGACGGTGCATTGATCGTCAAATATGGGAAAGAACTGGCTTTCTTGGTTGAGGACGGTCAACTCGCGGCCAGCACAGCTCAAAATTTAGTAAGCGCGGTGAATACAGTTATGAATACAGCGACCAAAGGAGAATGGAGAAGCGTTTCGCCGACAAAAGATTGCCAAATTCCACAACGCTGCGCGATCCGAACAGACTCGCCTCCATCTATCGATCGCTCGGCATATTTCAAGGCGCTCGATGCTGTACGCAGCGCGCACGGCGAGCGTGGCGCTGCGATCATCGAGGTATGCAGGGAGCTTGGCTTGCGAAGCAAGGAAGCATCTCTGCTGGATGCCAGATCGGCACAAACTCAGGCAAGGTCGGCTGGCTCGGTCACGATCAAAGATGGCACCAAGGGAGGGCAAGTCCGTAGTTTTGAAGTCTCGGAACGACAAATTTGTGTTTTAGAACGCGCAGAAAATGCGCAAGGATCTGACCGCGCCTTGATGCCAAAAAATGAAAACTGGAAAAGCTGGCAAGCGGGCGGTTTGCGTGAAATAAGAGAGACCGTAAAGGGTGTTCTTGGTGCCGGTTTGCACGATTTAAGGGCGGCCTATGCATGCGAAAAATACCAACAATTGACAGGACATAACGCGCCGTGCTGCGGTGGTGGGGCAACGCCCACACAAGACAAGGAAGCGCGCCAAATAATCACCGAAATTCTCGGGCACCATCGAATAGACGTTGTAGCTGAATACATTGGTGGCAGGCCATGAATCATTGATAGATTGGGTATGCATTCTGAAACAATTTAACTAAAGGATAAACAATGAACAAAATTCAAGCGCAGCTTAATACTTTTGCAAAAAAAGGTGGAAAACTTTCACGCAGACGCTACGTCAAAAGAGTCCGGCAATTAATTAATTTTTGCAAAATCCATTTTGGTGTCAAAAATGAGGGACAGATCGGCAAAGCGCATCTACTTGAGTGGTACAAAGAGCAGCCTCGGGGTAAGCCTCTCGCGTCAACTACGCTCAGGGACAGAGGGTACGCTGCCGACCTATTGTGGGAACTACTCAATAGAGGACATAAAGCACCCCGGCTATAAAAAATAGTTTATCAATACGCTATCAAATAGTGATTGCAGAAATGAAGAACCCCGCCGCAATCAGCGGGGTATCGGTTCCTGGTCAAACCCGCAGGCTGATCGCCTTCCTTCGCCCCAAGGGGCGGGGAATTGCCCCCAGAAAGATTAAAAGAGCCCGCCGAAGGGGCTTTGTTCATCTATTTTGGTTCGGGCACAATTAATGGAAAAGTTTTGCCGCTACCAAGTCGGCGAGCTTCACTGAATTGTCGAGCAACGCAAGGTAAGCTTGATCTGAGTCTTTTTTCAGCGATTCGAAATCGGCGTATTCCAGTGCTGAATGAACGGCAACCAGTTCCTGATTTTTTGGTTTTCCATAAGTATCGTCAGCGTTGAAAATAGTTATAAGCGCGCCCGCGAGTGGGTGGTAACTGTCTGAACTGCTCTTTGCAAAATATTCAACTAAAAGGCCATCCACCACTACAACACTTTTCGACTTAACTGCTGTGGCGTCGACAGTATAGGTTGTCTTCTCTGCTAGAGTCGCCGGTTTCCCCGCTTTAATAAATGGAGAATTAACCGATTTTTCGACTCTAATATATTGAGGGGTACTTCCATGCTTGGCCATTTTTTTCTTCAGTTCATTATTGAAGGCATCTTTGATTGACACCACACCAGGGTGCTCAAGAACGTACTTATCATAAAATGCCTGCATTTCTGCTGAGTTTTTGTCCATTGTATTCACCGCCCCAGCAACGTATAAAACACCAATGATCGTGTAGCCGGTCGTGGCGAATTCAACTCGCGATTTAACTTCGTCGACGGGTAAACTTACGCTGACACTTTGTTCATTTTTCAATGCGCCTTGAATTGGAGCAGTTTTGACAGCAATCGGCGCAGAGCCGCAAGCGTTCAAAAAAAGAGGTATTGCCACAGCTAAAATAATTTTTTTCATAAAAATTCCATACAAGTTAATTTGGGTATTTATATTTCTGTAAAAGCAGATAGTGATCCACTCCACTTCACTACGTTATGGGAGCGCCCTTGCCAAGCGAAACCGTCTGTGAAGAGCAAGGCGGAGCCGGTTGGGGCGCACAGTTACAAACCATTCTCACCATATGTTCTTTTAATCAGTTGGCCCTGATCGTAATGGGCATTACAGCGGTAATGCCAAAAGGAGTTTTTTGGATTGTACCAATACTCCCTTGAATTGATGCTTTCCACAAAATGCGATCTGTTGCATTCTCTCGGCACTCAAAAAGGCCGAATGCACCAGCTCGTGAGGCTTGCGCAGCTCCATAACCAGGATTATTTCCCTGGCTCATTGAATCCAGAGATATTTGTGCATTCCCAACGGTACGCGTATCGGAAAATGCCTCGGGAGATGTATCTGCCCAGATGGTCTGCTGATGAGGAATCCTAGAAAGATTAGCATTGTTATTCCCACAGTACATTTCAAGAATAAGTCGTGGTTTAAGGAGTTCGCTGTCATAGTAAGCGGCGAATTCCGCTTGAAGTGTGATCAAATGAGACTCGCCTCCCTGTTTTGCAAAGTACCTTGGCAGAAATGAGGTAAGTGGCAAATTTGAAAGCTGTTTAATTTCTGTTTGCATCTGAGCCAGTTGTTCTTCTTTGCTTGGAGAAGTTGAACATCCTGAATTTACAATACAGCATAAAGACATAAGAAACAAAGCGCGGATTTTAAACATTGTCATGCACCCTTTAATATTTAATTAATCTCTTGTATGAACAAGAACCATTTTTTATATTCTTAGCGTAGCAAAGCAAGCTGTGTTGCGGCTTTCTGCTCAATAATTCGTATGCCATCTTTACTGTGAGTGAATCATTAAAAGACGCAGGACAGGGAAATAATAACCCGTTTTGGGATAGCCCACAATGGGTTATTACTATGAGTGCATGCCCAGCACATTACACAGTCATCACTATCAAATTTTTCGCAGCCTACTTATAGCTGCAAGAGAAAATAGTGGTTTAACACAAGTCGCAATTGCTGAAAGATTAGGCAAGCCACAAAGCTTTATCTCAAAATACGAACGGGGCGAACGCCGTCTAGATTTTACGGAATTTATTGAACTTGCGGATATGCTTGAGATTGATATCTCGGATTTTGTGAGATGCTACCAATCAGCAATTTCTCAGACATCTTCTCAGAGTGCGCGCAGAGTTAAAAAAAGCAAATAATGCGAAAGATAATTTGGCTCCGGTATGTATACCGCGTGTGCGCTTAGGACTCGGCAATATTTACAATGCCGTAAAATCTTGATGTCTCGCTATTGCCAAAGACCGCAGAGTAGTGGAAATATGAACCTCCGTATTCTTGCCGCTCTACCCTTCTTGCTTCTCGCCTCTAATTTTGAAATCGCGCAAGTATTGCAGCCTTTTCATTTTTAAGACTTCATAATCCATGGTGGAGATTACAAATTTACCATTCCCGTAATCGTGACTCCCTACTCGGATATTTGATATCAAGTTATATTCATGGTCAATAAACCATACCGCGATTGAAACTGATTTTATTTTTTTCGCTATTTCTGCCCATGCAACTGCGCAAGCTGATAAGTATTCCGCATTTTCAGGACTGGCGGTATATTTTTGTTTTGCTGCTACATACCCCTCTAGCTGCGGAACCATCTCTGCGCGAATGGACTCTGCCCACGCAACTTGATTGTCAGTACCTTCAAGTTTTGGCAAGCCGAACTGTTCATTCTGCTGTGCGGCCAATTTATTTGCAGCTGCATGTTCAGTATTTTTTATACTCTTGTAACAAGCTTGGCAAAGTATGGGGTCTTCAGATTCTGAGACACGCTTGTTGCTTAATTCTATATGGCCGCAGATCCGGGTAATTTCTGTATCCATTTTTTTCATAATTATGCCTTTCTTGATCATCTACATTTGCCTCTAAAAAACCCAAAATAAATTTCAACATTAAAAACGATACCGCTAACTTTGTAGCAGCCGTTTTCTTAGTTCGCTTGCACGAGCCTGCCCGCATCCGGCAAACACGCGAATAGCTGACACTGTAGGCTTACACACGCCGTTTGCGATGGCCTGTTGAAGCTCACATATTATTTGATCAGCGGGCAGTTCAATTGCGACTGGCACTGATTCAGTTGGCTGAATGGACGTAAAAACATCGGCGACGATTTCAGTATCTTTGTCGATACTCACGTCACTTTGCAGCAATATTTCACGCCAAAGCATCACACCGGCAAAGTCAATCAGAACGGCCAAAGCCAAACCAATCACCAAGGAAATTTGTGTATCGCTACTGCCCGTTACTCTGGAAAGCAACGCCGTTACTCTGTCATTACTCTCAGTAACGTGTGTATTTTTTGCTTCATTGTTCAATTCAATTAATTGTTCTGTTAGTACTATTCTGCGTTTTGCCTCGTTCAGTTCGTTTTTGAGCATGACTCTTGTTTTCCAGTCTTGAGTAACGCTTAGCCCCGCCGTTATTTCTGTTACTGAGCGAGTAGTAATGGAGTCACGCTCGTTTTTAATGGTTAAGATTTGACGTTCAACATCGAGAGAACCCAAGGAATTTTGAGCGCGCTCTTCCCCGGCGCGGACGCTTGCATTAGTAAAAAATATTAGGCACGAATATGTTGTTGCGATAAAACACCCTGCCCACAAAAACCATACCAGCCGATTTTTTGAAAGCGAAGGTAATAAATGAACAAGAGCAGCAAGTGCTACGGACATCATTACAAGCAAGGCTTTATCAGAAGTTGAGCCTCCGCGATCCATCGAGGCAAGCCCAGCCATCGTTATAGCAGTGCCTGTCACGAAAAGTGCTAAGCAAATTGTTATCAGTTTTTTATAGCCCATGATTTTTCCTTCGTTCTAGAAGTACGGCTGCTAAAGACTTTGGCACTAGCCTGCATGGGCTACCTGCAACCCTTTTCTACCACACCAAAATATGCTCTGACTGTTGCATCCCTTTTGCAAAACCGCTTTTGACTTGGTCAACGGATTTGTGTCCGCTGCTGAAACGCTATTAACGATTCGCCTACTCGTGCTCTTGAATCTGACCCGCTCAGAAAGTTCGGATTTGTTTCAAAACTGGAAAAGCTTTTGTTAGAGTTATTGTTAGCGTTCCTGTTAGGATGTAATACATTGATTTTAAGCAAAACAGCATTTTTCAGGATTTCGGACTCGATTTTATTAACAGCCATGTCAAGTTGCCGGTTTTGGGACAGGGAGGCAAATTTGTGGAAGCGGAACCAGTCCAAGACAAAAATTTCGCTAGTTTCTTCATCAAACAAAATTAACTCACGCCTTATGAAGTCGCGTAGCGCCTCTGCCAACGCAGTTTCACTCAGGCCTAGCTCATGTGCAGCCATTGTGATTGGAAGTTGATAGCAGCCACTCGCTGTGGTGAATCTATTTGTCCACAGGTAAACCACAATCAGTTTCTGATCAGGAAGCAAACTAGAGACTCGAGGCCAACTATATAAATTGCAAGGTAATGGTCTGGATTCAGCCATTTTCGCCCCCATCAATCCTCACAAGCGCACGCACTTGGGCCCGGCTCATTTTGACGCAACCCACGCACGAACTTCATCACTTATCCATGCGCACCGGCGCTTTGAAATTTTAATTGGTTGAACAAAATCGCCCTCCTTTAAAAGCCGGTAAATAGTTGACTTAGAAAGCGAGGTTTCTCTAACGACTTGACGTATGGACCACAGCATTTTTTTCTCCAATATTAAATTGGCGACTGAAAAAATGAGAAACACAGATTTATTTTTACGGCGCGTCGCTGAACCCGCAAAAAATCTGCGGCAGGCGATTGATGTTACTAATATTTCGGTAACCGCCTACTTTTAGCAGGCGAAACGAAGAGTGTAGGTCAGGCGACGGGTGAGGGAGGGATGAGACAATCCGGCAGCAGAAAACAGCAAGCCGTTGACATCAACATTATTTTCAAAAATAAAGGATACAACAACATTGTGAACGCACAATAAATTCAAAATGGTCGCGGACGATAGTTTCTTGCTGCCATTGGCAATATCGGCTGAATTTGTAGCTGGCATTTCCTCGGCTTTAACCTTGTTATCTAACTCAATTCTCTCTAACTCGGCTGTTTTGCGGGGGTGTTTTTTGAAATATCTTGGTAAAGAAACAAGATAAATAACTGGTAATGGAATAAGATACAGGCACGAATCGAAATAAAAACAGATAGAAACAATTAAAAAACAGCAAAATAAATTCACTAACCAAATGTTCGACTTGGTTTCTGGCTGATCAAAATCTTTAACAAAATCTTTAAATGCAAAATTCATTTTTTCATTATGAGCAGAATTATTCGCGAGTGTCAACTCAATTTTTAGCGCATCATCTCTTCTCATAAAATCTGATCAACATATTTTTTAAGAGGAGTTTTACGCGGCAAGTAAAAAACATTTGAGGGAATTACAAAAAACCGTCAAAAAACACCCCTACCATTTTTTTCATATATCCCTCTATATATCCCTACGGCGAAATAAAAGAAAAAGGACCTACAACAATTAAGTCATAAGTCCTTGTCTTTACTGGTCGGGGCGGGGAGATTCGAACTCCCGACCCCATGCACCCCATGCATGTACGCTACCAGGCTGCGCTACGCCCCGAAGCTGCTAATTATATCAGAGCGTAATCTTCCTTGAAGAAATTTTGAATGCCTTGCGTCATCAGGCTTGCAACAAAGCAATCACTTCGCGAATGTCGCGGCGTAATTCGCTTGGATTGAAACCGGTGTTAAAAACAGGCTTGGTTACGACAGGAGCAACTTTAATCTCTTCATGCTTGGTAACAAGCTGATCTAAGCGGCTGCGAGCACCGCTGATGGTGAAGCCGTCTTCGTAGAGTAACTGACGGATTCGGCGGATGAGCAACACTTCATGATGCTGGTAATAACGCCGATTGCCTCCGCGTTTGACGGGCTTTAGCTGAGTGAATTCCTGTTCCCAGTAACGCAACACGTGCGCCTTTACCCCGCACAACTCACTTACTTCACCAATGGTGAAATAGCGTTTGGCGGGTATAGACGGCAATGCCGAATTAGGTATGTGCTGTTCCATGATAGGTCTTCTCCACCATGCTCTTGAGCTTCTGGCTTGGATGGAATGTCACTACGCGGCGCGCAGTAATAGGAATTTCTTCGCCGGTTTTGGGATTACGCCCCGGACGTTGCGGCTTGTCGCGCAACTGAAAATTACCAAAACCGGATAGCTTTACGCTCTCACCGGCTTCAAGTTGCATGCGAATTTCTTCAAAGAACGCTTCGACCATATCTTTTGCTTCACGTTTATTCAACCCGACTTTTTCAAACAACAGGTCGGACAATTCTGCTTTAGTTAATGTCGTCATTTCTCTCTCAAGCTCTAATTTGCGCACCATGCTGCTGCAACACTACTATCAGCCGCGCGATGCTTTGGTCAATATCAATATCAGTTAATGTTTTTTGAGTATCTTGCAATAACACGCGGAAAGCAAGGCTTTTTTTACCATCTTCCACACCTTTTCCCCGATACACATCAAACAATCCCAGCTCTACTACAAAAGGCGCTTTGTCATCACGAAGCGCAGATAACAAACATTGCACCGACACACTTTCATCTACTACTACAGCCAAATCCCGACGAACCGGCGGAAATTTCGAGACTTCAGTTGCAACCGGAACGCTTGCTGCTATCAACGCTACCAAGTCAACTTCGAACCATACAACTGCCTGCGGCAAATCGTATTTTTGCTGCCACTGAGGATGTAGTTCCCCTATCCAGCCGACAGCATGTTCATTCAGCAAAATTTTTGCCGACCGTCCCGGATGCGAGGCTGAATGTTGTTCCGCATGAAATTTCAGACCGCGTGGAGCAAACAAGGCTTCAACATCGCTTTTCACATCGTAGAAATCTACATTACGAACGGGAGAGCCCCACTGTTCTGGTAATGCCCCGCCATAAGCCAAGCCGGCCAAACGTTCATGCTGCACATACCCCCCCCCGTGCGCAGCAAAACAGCCACCAACTTCAAACAAGCGCACACGAGGCTGCTTACGCGCCAGATTGGTACGCAATGCCGCGAGAAGACCTCCCAGCAAGCTGCTGCGCATGACACTCATCTGGCTTGAAATTGGATTCTTCAAAACGATGGGCGCAGCATTACCGCATAAATTGCGTTCCCACTCTGCTTCCACGAATGCGTAGTTGATTGTTTCCTGATAGTCGCGCAGAACCAAAGCTTGGCGCACTTTAACGAGCGGACGCAGCGCCTCATCTTGAGGCAAGATGTTCATGCGGGCACGAGGCGGCACCGGCTGGATATTTTCATAACCATAAACCCGCGCAACTTCCTCGATCAGGTCTTCTTCGATAGCGATGTCAAAACGATAGCTTGGCGGTGTGACAGAAAAGTCTTCTCCCTGCCTTAGCAACTGCATGCCAAGTCGTGACAATATCTGCGCAATCTCATCGGCAGCCAATGCTACGCCCAGCACACGATGTACTCGCGCAGTGCGCAGCTTTACTGGTGGTCGTGCAGGTAGTTCGCCAATAACTTCGGTGACAGTTCCCGCTTCGCCGCCACAAATATCAAGAATCAATTGTGTAGCGCGATCCAAAGCGATTTGCGTGGCCGCAAAATCCACGCCGCGTTCAAACCGATAGGAAGCATCGGAACTAAAACCTAGCTGGCGCGATTTGCCCACGATTACACTTGATGAAAAAAATGCGCTTTCCAAAAAGATATCCGTAGTCACCTCGTCAACCGCGCTGTCTGCACCACCCATTATGCCCGCAAGTGCAACCGGATTTTTGGCATCGGCGATGACCAGCATATCGGTCTGTAATTCCACCGTTTGCTCATTCAGCAGTTTTAAACTTTCACCGGCACGAGCAAAACGAACTTCGATATCGCCATTCAATTTATTGAAATCGAAAGCATGCAATGGCTGCCCCAATTCCAGCAACACATAATTGGTCACATCAACCAAGGCGCTGATGCTGCGCAAACCGCAACGCTCCAAACGCTGCACCATCCATGCGGGTGTCGCCGCCTTGGCATTCACTCCCGCGATCACCCGCCCCGAGTATAGGGGACAGGCAGAGGAAGCCGGTACTTTGACCTTGCGACTATGCGCACTGTTTTGCTTGAATTCGGTTTGTGGTGATGCTTGTAATGCCGCACCGGTCAATGCTGCCACTTCGCGCGCGATACCTTGCACGGAAAGGCAATCGCAACGATTGGGCGTGAGCTTGAGCGTGAGCAGGTGATCGTCCAGATCGAGATGTTCGCGAATGCTCTGGCCAACTATTGCGTTAGTAGCAAGTTCCAGTAAACCGCTACTTTCTTCCGATAGCCCGAGTTCTTTGGACGAACACATCATGCCGAAGGAGGCAATACCGCGCACCTTCGCCTGTTTAATTTCAATACCGAGCAACTTCGCACCAACCAGCGCACACGGCGCTTTCATACCCACGCTGACGTTTTGCGCACCGCATACGATGGATAGCGGCTCAGCAAGTCCCACATCGACGCTGAGTAAATTCAAGCGATCTGCATCAGGATGTTTTTCTTTGCTCAACACTTGGGCTACAACTACCTTGTCAAACGCAGGGGCGACACCCTCTATCTCTTCAACTTCGAGACCGGCCATCGTCAACAAATGCGCCAGTGCCTCGCTGGAAAGCGACGGGTTCACTATGGTACGCAACCAAGATTCAGAAAATTTCATATTGGCTCAGGAAAATTGTTTCAGGAATTGCAAATCGTTCTCAAAGAACAGGCGCAGGTCATTCACGCCGTAGCGCAACATGGCCAAACGCTCGACACCCAAACCAAAAGCGAAGCCCTGATATTTTTCGCTATCAATGTTGACGTGCTTCAATACATTCGGATGCACCATACCGCAGCCGCCGATCTCCAGCCAGCCGTCGCCCCAACTTAAATCCATTTCGGCGGAGGGCTCGGTGAAAGGAAAGAAAGAAGGCCGGAAGCGCACTTGTAGATCGTCGGTTTCGAAGAATCGTTTAAGGAAATCCGCTACAACACCTTTAAGGTCTGCGAAACTTACCTTCTCGCCTACCCACAAGCCTTCGACCTGATGGAACATGGGGGAATGCGTGGCATCGGAGTCTACGCGATAGACGCGTCCCGGTGCAATGATGCGAATATCAGGGATGCTTTCCTGTTGACTAAATTGCGCCAAATGCGCTTGCATGTAACGAATCTGAATCGGTGATGTGTGTGTGCGCAACACATGCTGTTCATCAATGTAAAAAGTGTCGTGCATCGCACGCGCCGGGTGATCTGCGGGAATATTCAACGCGGTGAAATTGTAGAAATCATTTTCAATCTCGGGTCCGCTAGCCACTTCAAAACCAATGGAGTGAAACAGTGTCTCAATACGCTCTAAAGTGCGCGTAACCGGATGCAGTCCGCCGACACCAAGCCCGCGACCGGGAAGCGACACATCCAACGCTTCCGCCGCCAATTTTTTTTGTAACGCCTGATTTTGCAAAGCTTCGCGGCGCGCCTGAAGCGCAGCCTCAATCTGTTGCTTTACTTGATTGATGCGCGCTCCGGCAGCCGGGCGTTCTTCTGCTGAAAGCTTACCCAAACCTTTCAGCAGGCCAGTTAGACTGCCTTCTTTGCCAAGATAGCGTGCCTTGGCATTTTCCAGTTCGACCGCATCTGCTATCACAGCAAAATTATTTAGCGCGTCATCAAGAATTGTTTGTAGTTCTTGCATTTTCTATCCATGTGGGTGCGCCCGGTTGAGCACGCCAAACAAAAAAGGAGGCTCTCGCCTCCTTTTTTTTACTGCTTACAATTACGCGCCGAGGCTGGCTTTAGCTTGTGCGACAATCTGCGCAAATGCAGCTTTATCGAACACGGCCAGATCAGCCAGCACCTTGCGGTCAATTTCAATCGCAGCTTTCTTCAAACCGTTCATAAATACGCTGTATGGCAGACCCAACTCACGCGCACCCGCGTTGATACGCGCGATCCACAATGTGCGGAACTGACGCTTCCTTTGACGACGGTCACGATAGGCATATTGACCCGCCTTCATTACCGCTTCTTTGGCGATACGGTAGACGTTTTTACGGCGACCGCGATAACCCTTGGCAAGGTCTAAAACTTTCTTATGACGCGCGCGCGCCGTTACACCACGTTTTACTCTTGGCATTTTCTATACTCCTTAAGCGTAGGGCATCATGGCGCGAACAGACGCCGTGTTAGTTGAATGAACCTCAGTCGTACCACGCAACTGACGCTTATTTTTGGTTGTCTTCTTGGTCAGAATGTGACGTTTGAAGGCTTGCGAACGCTTGATGCTTCCGCCGGCGCGAACGACGAATCGTTTTTTCGCGCTGCTTTTAGTTTTCATCTTAGGCATAACAACTCCATTATTTGATGACGCCGGGAGGTTTCTGACAGAAACACTTGAAAACCCGGAACCACTTGTTTGGGACTGCTTACAGCTACATCGCGCCGACCAGTCCCTTAATCGACACGACATTTACGCAATGCAGGGAGGGCTGACAAACCCAGCCCCTACCCATTTATTTCTTTTTCGGACTGATTACCATCACCATCTGGCGACCTTCCATTTTGGGAAACTGCTCAATCACACCGTGTTCAAGCAAATCCAGCTTGACGCGTTCCATCAATTGCATCCCGATCTGCTGGTGAGCAATTTCACGTCCACGGAAGCGCAAAGTAATTTTGGTCTTGTCGCCATCTTCCAAAAACTTGACCAAATTACGCAACTTGATGTTGTAATCACCCTCATCAGTTCCAGGCCGGAATTTAATTTCCTTGATCTGAACCTGCTTTTGCTTAAGCTTGGCTTCGTGTTGCTTCTTGCTTTCCGCATAGCGGAATTTACCGACATCCATTATGCGGCAAACTGGTGGCTCTGCCAAAGGCGCAATTTCCACCAAGTCCAATTCTGCTTCGTCCGCTAAACGTATCGCTTCCGCTACAGAAACGATGCCAAGCTGCTCTCCCTCCGCGCCGATGAGCCGCACTTGTGGTGCCGTTATCTGCTCATTAATACGCTGTGATTTATCTTGTGCTATTGCAATTTCTCCATTTCAAAATTAAACCGTGCGCCCATTACAGCTCGGTTCTCAAGCGCTCAATCAGCGCCTCCACCGACATCTGTCCAAGGTCTTCACCTTGACGGTTTCGCACGGCAACGAGACTCGCAGCCATTTCCTTATCCCCGATAATTAGTTGATAAGGTAATTTCTGCAAGCTATGTTCTCGTATTTTATAGGTAATCTTCTCATTACGCAAATCTGATTGCACACGGAAGCCTGCGGCACGCAATGTAGCCGTCACTTTTTCGGCATATTCTTCCTGCGCCTGAGAGATGTTTATAACCACCAGTTGTACCGGTGCAAGCCACAGCGGCAATGCCCCCGCATGATTTTCGACCAGAATACCGATAAAACGCTCCAGCGAACCCAGTATCGCCCGGTGCAACATAACCGGCACTTTGCGAGTATTGTCTTCATCGACAAACTCAGCGCCAAGACGACCCGGCATAGAAAAGTCCACCTGTATCGTGCCGCATTGCCACGAGCGACCAATCGCATCCTTGATGTGAAACTCGATCTTGGGGCCGTAGAAAGCGCCCTCGCCCGGCAACTCTATCCACTCCATACCGGACGCACGTAGCGCTGCGCGCAAAGCATCTTCAGATTTGTCCCAAATCTCATCGGAGCCAACACGACTCTCCGGACGCAGCGCCAACTTCACCGCCACATCGTTAAATCCAAAATCTTTGTACACTTTCAGCACCAACGCATTGAAGGCCGTTACTTCGGCTTCGATCTGCCCTTCGGTACAAAAGATGTGACCATCGTCCTGTACAAAACCGCGTACCCGCATCAGGCCATGCAAACCACCCGACGGTTCGTTGCGGTGACACGAGCCAAACTCGCCATAGCGCAAAGGTAATTCGCGATACGAGCGCAAATCGGCGTTGAACACTTGCACATGGCCGGGGCAATTCATCGGCTTGATCGCGTAGTCATGCTTTTCCGATTCAGTGGTAAACATGTTGGCTTTGTAATGTTCCCAATGGCCGGATTTTTCCCACAACACGCGGTCGATAATCTGCGGACAGCGTATTTCCTGATAGCCGTTGTCGCGATACACCGCACGCATGTACTGCTCGATCACCTGCCACATCGCCCAACCCTTGGGATGCCAGAACACCATACCCGGTGCTTCATCCTGCATGTGGAACAAATCCAGTTGTTTACCCAGCTTGCGATGGTCTCGCTTCTCCGCTTCTTCCAAGCGAACCAGATACAGCTCCAAGTCTTCTTTTTTCGCCCAAGCTGTACCGTAAATGCGTTGCAGCATTTCGTTCTTGGAATCGCCGCGCCAATACGCACCGGCCACCTTCATCAACTTGAACACCTTGAGCTTGCCGGTCGAAGGCACGTGTGGGCCGCGACACAAATCAGTGAAGTCGCCTTCGGTGTAAAGAGATACGTCCTGATCGGCTGGAATTGCCTCGATCAGTTCGGCTTTATATTTTTCGCCTAGTAATTTGAAATACGCTATCGCTTCATCGCGCGGCACCACCTTGCGCGTGACCGGCAAATCTTTCTTGGCCAACTCCGCCATACGCTTCTCGATAGCCGCCAAATCTTCCGGCGTAAACGGGCGCGAATAGGCAAAGTCGTAATAAAAACCGTTCTCGATCATGGGGCCGATAGTCACTTGCGCTTCGGGAAACAATTCTTTCACCGCATACGCCAACAAGTGCGCAGTGGAATGCCGAATCAAGTCCAGCCCGTCCGCGTCTTTGTCAGTGATAATCGCCAGCTTGGCATCGGCAGAAATCAAGTGCGAAGTATCGACCAACACCCCGTCAACCTTTCCTGCCAGCGCAGCACGCGCCAAACCTGCACCTATACTCTGTGCAACTTCCGCCACAGTAACCGGGTTGGAAAAACTACGTTGTGAACCGTCAGGCAAAGTAATGATAGGCATGGAAGACTCAGTCAAAAGAAAATGCGGCATAGCCGCACTTAACAAAATATATTAGTTGCGCAGTAGCAATCGGGATCACGTACTCGGCTGAGCATTGTATGTGTTCCTGCCATATTCGTCCAGACTGACCACCGCCAAGAGTCAATTGGAAAGAAATAAACAAAGTCCCAATTCACCCTATTCCACAAAACAAGCCCAAAAACCTCCTCTTATCAGCGATTCGAATTTATTTTGTTTTGCTAAAATCAATTTATGAGTATTAAAGTCGCAGTGTAAACTTAAATTATTAAGGAGTTCCCATGCTAACCAAGATTCTTCGCCGTATTATTCCAGCCTTATTATTAATGACCAGCCCGTTGGCCTTTGCGGACGCTCTGGATATTAGCTTGAATAACAATGCAGTTGCCTTCGCCTATGATGCATCTGCTGCATCGCTTATGCCGGGAAATGCCGATATCCAAATAGGAGCACTCTACAACGATTCGATGAATACGCTTGCCGATTTAGGTCTGCTGGTAAAAGCCGATGAAGGCGATGCAACCGAGTTAACCCTTGCAGTCGGTACAAGAGCCTTGGTGGGCATGATCAAAAACTACATCCCGGGAACTACGCAGAATGTAGGGGCCATCGTTATTGGCGGCGAACTTGGATACGCCTTCCCTGCAGCAAAACAGCTTTCGGTTGCGTTTTACTATTTCGCAGGACCTCACATAACGACCTTCGGCGATGCCGACAGGGCGAACCAATGGGGCCTCCACGCGGATTATGAAGTTAACACCGGCACCAAGGTTTATGTTGAGTACCGCGAAACAAATTTTGGAATTACTGCCACCGGACAAACTGCAACGCTCGACAGCGGAACTTATTTGGGTATAAAGCTGGCATTTTGATTACCGGATTGCTTGGCAACCAACAGGACACAAAAAGCTAAAAATATATATTACTTGGTGTTACGGGATTTATTGAACAACTTTGAGACATGTAAATGGTGGAACAACCGGGGGTCGAATAGATTCACGAACCTTCTACGTGACGTGTGTACGCTAGACCCTTGTGCCAAGTTCCAAGTGCGCCTCTAAAGCCTCGAATTGCAGTTAAATTAGCGCTCTATTAGACTGATGGCTTTTTAGTTTTCGAAATATCATGTAGGTGTTACAACTGACTTGGTTGAAGGTTGTAATGATTTGCCTTTCAAGATCTGCACATCCGGCTAGGCATATCTCAAGCGCACACCCCCTAAACAAGGGTGTGCGCCATTTTTTATCGAAATTACCAAGAAGAATTTCTTCCTGCACGTGGTAATGCAAGGATTTTACTGCGAGATACCAGCACAGAAAGCCATACTGAAAAACTGGAATGGCTTCGCCTATCCCGTGATTTCTTTGGTAACGGACAGTGAACCAATCCACTTTGCTAGATTCAGCGATATTCCGTGGGCAGATATTGCACAGATGATGGGAAGCCCTGCTCAGCCAATGCAAATAATCGATTCGCCGAGCTTCAGTTACTAATAACAATAAAGGGCATGAAGTGATGGACACATTAAACACTAAGCAAGCCAAGGGGGAGCCGCCAAGTATGTCCCCTGCATTTATCAAAAACTTAAAACAAGGCTCAATGCAAAATCAAATTGACTTATTTTCTATTTTTAGATTGCAAAAAGTTTTGAGTTTAACGGGGAAATCTCGTGCATCGTTTTACCAACATATAACTGATGGCCTCTGGACGCATCCGGTAAGCATCGGTGAACGTTCTGTTGGCTGGCCGGCCTATGAGGTTATGACACTTAACTCCGCGTTGATCGCGGGAAAATCATCGGAAGAAATTCGTTTGCTGGTGACACAGTTGGAAAATTCACGCCAGACACTATACCAATCAATCGACCCACCGCACGTACCTGTAACGGAATTCAATCCACTGCGCGGCCAATTATTACGTGATGTACTTGGGAGATAACTTAATTATGCACGCAGCTTTATAACTTCGGCACCAACCTTTAGCTTGTCAAGATAGTCTGCCCAGACCTGCATCATTTTTCGACGCTCATTTAAAAATTGGGTTCGGTTATATGCAGTACCGTTTGCATCTTTAACGGCATGAGCGAGCTGTCGTTCAATTACATCTGGCTCATATCCCAAAACTTCGTGTAGGATTGTTCTAGCTACAGATCGCCAGCCATGTCCCGTTAATTCAGTACGTGTGTCAATCCCAAGTCTCCGATATGCTGCATTAATTGCGGCATCACTCATTGGACGCATTGAAGTTCTACCGCCGGAAAAAACATATCCCCCTTGTTCATGCCCCGTAAAAGGAAACAAGTCTTTCAAAATATTTACCACTTGGGTAGTCAATGGCACGATGTGATTTATTTTTGTCTTGGTTGCGACATAACGCCACTCGGCTGTTTCAAAGTTTATGTCCGCCCACTGCATCTTGCGTAATTCTCCAGGTCTGCAAAAAACCATAGGCAGAATTTTAATGGCAGCCGCCACTTGAGGAGTGCCCTTAAATCCATCCATCATTCGGAGTAGCTCACCAACTTTTACCGGATCGTCGGCAGGAGACGCAAAGTGGGTTTGCTTAATCGGTTGCAATGCCCCACGTAAGGATGGAGTTGGATCAAATTGGGCTCGTGCAGTTTGAATAGCATAACGAATAATCTGACCAATTTCTTGCAGGACTCTATGAGCAGTATCGAGCGATCCTTGATTTTCCACCCGCCGAACAACTTTCAAGATTTCATGCGCTGTTATTTCCGAAATTGAACGTTTTCCGAGATAAGGCAGGACGAATCTTTCCATTCTACTTGTAACCTTCGCCTTCGTAGTTGAAGCCTTGTGAGAAAGATGACGATCAAACCAATCACGTGCTACAGCTTCAAACGTGTTTTCAGCCAGTGCTTCGCGACGATTTTTTTCTTTTCGCTTTAATTCAGTGGGATCAATATCCTCCGCAGTTTGCGATCTGGCCTCATCCCGTTTATTTCGTGCTTTGGATAACGATATTTCAGGGAACGAACCTATCGCCAAAGTTTTTCTTTTACCTGCGAATCTATAATCAAACCTCCAAAGCTTGCTTCCTGAAGCTGTGACAAGCAAATACATCCCCTTATCATCCTGTAATTTATAAGGTTTTTCTTTAGGTTTCGCATTTTGAATTTCAACAACAGTCAATGCCATAATAGCTCTCCTCAGACAAATACCGTCAACCAATATCAATACCGTCAGCGATACCGTCATTTACATGTGGATGCGGTAGGATATCATTGTACTTCGCTGGACGCAAAAAAGGCCAGAAACCTTTATCTTACTGGGTTTTCTGGCCTTTGTTGGACGTCTTCGGACTGTTGGGTGGTGGGAGCAACTGGGATCGAACCAGTGACCTTTTCCTTGTCGAGGAAATATTCTACCGCTGAAATATGCTCCCAAAGCAGGCGCGCATTATAGGGATTTGCCCAGCCTGTAACAAGCCCTATCGTTTTGCGAAATTGACCGGCCAGACTTTTTAATATTGATCGTGTGCCAAATTTTCAAAGCGTGTGTATTCGCCTCTGAATGTCATGCCCACCGTGCCAATCGGGCCATTACGCTGTTTGCCGATGATGATCTCGGCCTTGCCTTTATCGGGAGAATCGGGGTTGTAAACTTCATCGCGATAAATGAACAAGATCAAGTCCGCGTCTTGCTCGATTGCGCCGGACTCGCGCAAGTCGGACATAATGGGGCGCTTGTTGGGGCGCTGCTCCAAGCTACGGTTCAACTGTGACAGCGCAATCACCGGTACTTTCAGTTCTTTCGCCAAGGCCTTAAGCGAACGCGAGATTTCAGAAATCTCGGTTGCCCGATTTTCCCCCCCGCCTTTGCCGCTCGACGGTGAAGACATTAACTGGATGTAGTCGATTACTATCAACCCCAGCCCGTCTGTTTGACGATGTAATCGCCTTGCGCGAGAGCGCAACTCCAGAGAATTGAGCGCGGCCGTTTCGTCAATAAAGATAGGGGCATCGTTCAGTCGCCCCAAGGCATGGGTCATGCGCGACCAATCATCGTCTTCCAATTTACCCGTGCGCAAAGTGTGTTGATTAAGTCTGCCGACAGAACCGATCATACGCATTGCGAGTTGTGTGCCACCCATTTCCATACTGAAAATCGCGACTGGCTTATTCGACTCTAGCGCCACATTTTCCGCGATATTGATGGAGAAAGCAGTCTTGCCCATACTCGGGCGCCCGGCAACAACAATAAGATCACCGGGTTGCAAACCTGAAGTCATGCGATCCAGATCGGTAAAGCCGGTTGCTATGCCGGTCACATCGCTGGCATTGTCGCGCCCGTACAAAGTCTCGATACGCTCAACCACTTGCGTAAGCAAAGGCGGAATGGCCACAAATCCTTGATGACCCCGCTCGCCTTGCTCATTGATTTCAAGTACGCGGCTTTCAGCTTCATCTAACAATTGTCCTGCCGAACGACCGGCCGGATTGTAGGCACTCGTGGCGATATCGCTCCCAACTTCAACCAGTTTGCGCATAATGGAACGCTCGCGCACAATCTCGGCATAACGGCGAATGTTCGCGGCGGTGGGCACGTTTGCCGCCAGAGAGCCAAGATAAGCCAAACCGCCCGCCTTTTCCAGCTCCGCATTGCTATCCAGTGATTCAGCAAGCGTGATGACATCGACTGGTTTTGCATGCTCGGTTAAACGCGCAATGTGGCGATAAATCAGACGGTGTTCATTGCGATAAAAATCACTCTCGACGATCAAATCGGCGATTTTGTCCCAAGCACTGGTATCCAACAAAATTCCGCCCAGCACGGATTGCTCCGCCTCCACCGAATGCGGCGGCAGCTTGATGGCATCCATCTGTGGATCGGTTGCTTGAGCTGAGAAATTTTGCATGGTGTGTGAGTATTTTCGGGAGGGAGATTTTACACCGAATAACTTAATAAAATCGGCAAAACAAAAAGGGCTGAAATCAGCCCTTTTTGTTACAGCAGCAATCTATTAAAGCTTACTCGCCCAACACAGATACCGTGATATTGGATACCACATCGGCGTGCAGGGAAATGCTGATCGGATGATCGCCGATTTGCTTGAGATGACCATCAGGCAAACGCACTTGTGCTTTTTCAATCTTGAACCCTTGCGCTTCCAAGGCATCAGCAATGTCGGCATTGGTGACAGAACCGAACAGTTTGCCGTCAACACCGGCTTTTTGCACGATCTGCACTGTCAAGCCATTCAGCTTTTCGCCACGCGCTTGCGCATCGGCCAGTTTGGCTTGTTCAGCCGCTTCCAGCTCAACACGGCGAGCCGCAAATTCAGCCACATTGCTTTCTGTTGCACGCTTGGCTTTGCCCTGCGGGATCAGGAAATTACGCCCGAAGCCGTTTTTGACTTTAACCACATCGCCCAATTGGCCGAGATTAACTACTTTTTCCATCAGAATAACTTGCATGGCGGCTCCTTAGTGCAAATCAGTGTAAGGTAACAACGCCAGGAAACGCGCGCGTTTTACCGCAACGCTCAGTTGACGTTGGAAACGGGACTTGGTGCCGGTAATACGTGCCGGAATCAGTTTGCCGTTTTCGGAAACAAATTCCTTGAGGATGTTGATATCCTTGTAATCCACTTCAGCGATTTTCTCGGCAGTGAAGCGGCAGAATTTGCGACGCTTAAACAATTGACGTGAAGAATTGTTGTTCTTCTTGTCATCTTTCTTCTTAAATACACGAGCCATGTTGTGCCCCTTATTTCAAATTAATTTTATCAATGTGCAGCACCAGTTGCGCGATACGCAAACTGCGTTGAGCCAAGAATCCCTCCACTCTCACACTCTGTCCGGTTTTAAAACGGCTAACTTGCGTCGCCGCCTCACCCAGAGCCAGCGCAGGAATATCGCACTGCACCTGCCGCGAAATACCTGCTTCCTGTTGCGTTGAAACGTGGCGTATCTTTAAACTGATTCGCGGAACTCCCGCCGGGGTGTAACGCAAATCTTCCAACTCAAGCAATTCACCGTCTATGACACAACGGTTGCTACTCAAACCTGTCAAATACCTGCTGTTGCCAAGGTCGCGTCAGCACCATCGTTGCTAAACGAACGCGACTTTTCTTCTTTCATCATTGCGGAAGGCGCAATCACAGCAGCCTTTACTTTGATAATCAGATGGCGCAACACCGCATCGTTAAACTTGAATGCGTGTTCAAGCTCGTCCAAAGTCTCTTGGTCGACTTCAATGTTCATCAGCACATAATGTGCCTTGTGGATTTTCTGGATAGGGTATGCCATTTGACGGCGGCCCCAGTCTTCCAGACGGTGAATGTGACCGTTCTTGCCAGTCACCAGCGTGCGATAACGCTCGACCATAGCGGGCACTTGCTCGCTTTGATCGGGATGCACGATAAATACGATCTCGTAATGACGCATTACATCTCCTTATGGTAATAGCCCCCCGACATGCGTTTAGCGGTGGGGCAAGGTTTTAGGGAGGGCGGATTATAGCGATATTCCGCGCGCCGTCAAGGACGATGCGCTATTTTTGTATCCAAGGGCTATTGCTATGCGGGGAGTTAGACGAAAAATGAGCGCTACTCAACAATCTCGGGCATTTTATAAATCCAGTCAAGGCTATCAGCATCGCTGTAAAACACCCGCTCCTGAGAAAGTCCCTGCTCACGTAGTTTGATCCTGATATCGACTGGCGCAAACTTCTGAAGTTCGGAAATTCCATTGTAGACCGACATGGTGCGCACCAGCGTATCCCCCTCAACTTCCTCAATTTTACAGTAAAGGCCTTTACCACTCTTTTCGCGCCCTTCCACAAGACAGGCAATCTCTTGCTGAAACGCTTCCACTTTCTTCAACTGCTCCTGTTTCTCGGCTTCCAGCTTTGCCAGTGCACTATCGACTTTGGCAAATTTGGTAGTCATTTTTCTCCAATTTTCCTGATGTGCCGCAGTCAGCTTGACTGTAGACAGTTTAACGCTGGTTGCCACAGCCAGATATTTTGCGACTTCTTCATTGGAACTTATCTGCGCAATTTCAGAATCTTTTTTCGTGATTATCTGCTGGCAATTTTGCATCGCCTTATTCACTTGTCTGATCTGGGCTTCAAATACGGTCAGATCCGGAAGCACCACTGAAATATTTGTTTCTTTGCCGCGACTGTCTGTTGACGAAGTAATCTTGACCGACCTGCCCGCTATTCCGCAGCCCTCGGCTGAACCTATCACGATATCCTCTGCAATAATTTCACAGTTGACGGCTTGATCGATCACTACCGACTTTCCCAATATAAGGCAGGCTTCGGCATAATTGATGGTGGCGTGCCCATCACGGGCGTCGATGAGAGAATTGAAAGATCTTCCGTTTGACGTTATATCGCCACCCAAACTTTTTGCACTCCCGTTGGACAGGTTTTGCTCCAGCAGAATAAAGCCGCCCCTGGAAATAATTGTGCCGTAAACGTCCGAACGAAAGGTCATATTTGTGCCTTCGACAGTTCGCCCCTCCTGCACTTCGCCGTGCTCAATAAACTCTTTTCCCGCCAGAGAAAGATCGCCGGTTGTTTTTACACTAACGCCGGTTTTATTTTCAATTTTTTCGGTCACTTCGATATGATTGGTCTCAATGTCCAGTGCGACAAAACCTTTTCGAGCCGCCACGACATATTCATATCCGCCTTTTGTTTCAACCCTGGTACCGACACCCGCCAGGGCTTGCAGTTCAAGATCCTTGGGGATGTCCGGCTCTATCCTTGCCCCGTTCACTTTGAAACCGGGCTTGCCCAGCGTGCGCGATTTCTTTTTGAGTAGCTCGGTACCCATCTCAACCTGCGGAAAACGATTTTGGAATTTACGCAAATCAGCTTTGCCGTTAGGCAAAATTTTCGGCGAATTATCCTGGCGCAGTACGTCGCTGGCTTCTTCAATTTCCGCATCGGTACCGGCGGACGCGTCCAGTTGCTTTGCAATACTCTTGCGCACGGATTCATTGCGTGAGATCGCCTTGGCAAGTTCTTCGATATCAATGCCGAAGCGAACCCCTTTCAACCACATGTCGGCAATAAATTCATCCACACTCAAGCTGGTCGGTTTCAATTCCAAAACACGCTCCGTGCCAACGATAGGACGAACGCCATCGTCGCCTTCTTCGCCATACACGGGCACTTCTACCTCCACCTCAATCTCTACCGGCTCAAAAAAATATTCCGCATTCTCAAAATGCGCGCCGAACTTGACGCCTCTGTATAATAATTTTCGTTTTGAGGGAAAATTCACAATGTCATCAGCCAGCTTCACTTTGGTATCAATTCCGCAAGCATCCAAAACGGCGTCATAGTCATACAGCAAATTCAACAGCAGCTTATAGTTCAACTGAACGAATCTAAATCCATCGCCGAATAAACGATCAACAAACTTATCGAATTCGCCACCTACGGGAAAATGAGGCAAGTTCACATAGATGCCATCCGCTTGCCTGAGCACATAGTTAGGCAGCAGAATTTCACCTTCTTTGAGATTAGCCAGATTTCCGATTGTTGATTGCTGCGACATAATTACAAAATTACCATCATTATTTTTTCAATGAATCCACATTAATCTGCAACCACCATTCCAACAATGCGAGATGCCACAACTTGCTGCCCTGAATACGCGTGAGATATCTCTCCGGGTCGGCCAGTAACTTTTTCACATAGCCGCGTCGAAACAAACCGCGATCAATACAGGCTTGCGATTGTAGAATATCACGCATCCTCTCTAAAAATTCACCGCGCACATATTTCAGTGCGGGCACAGGGAAATAGCCCTTGGGACGGTCAATTACAGAATCGGGAATAATCCCGCGTGCAACCGCCTTGAGCGGAAACTTACCTCCTTCTTTAAGTTTCAACGACGGCGGCATCTTCGCTGCCAACTCGACCAGCTCATGATCAAGGAAGGGCACCCGCGCTTCCAGCCCCCAGGCCATTGTCATGTTATCCACACGCTTCACCGGATCGTCCACCATCAAGCTGGTGACATCCATGCGCAATACCTGATCAAGAAACTCATCCGCATCCGGCTTTGCCAACTCTTCTGCCACCCAGTCCGAAGTCACATCCGCCACGTGATATTTGGGCGAGATCATTTCCAGATATTCGGGGTGATCGCGATCAAAATAATGCCGCGTAAATTTTTCCAGCGGTATACCCGCTTCTGCATCCATAAGCGGATACCAGAAATAACCGCCGAACACCTCATCCGCACCCTGCCCCGCCAACACCACCTTCACTTCGCGAGATACCCGTTCACCCAGCAAATAGAACGCAGTCACATCGTAGCTTGGCATGGGTTCGCTCATTTCGGCGATGGCTTCCGGTAAGCGCTTTAATACTTCCGAGTTCGGTAGTGAAAATTTATGGTGTTTCGTTTTGAAATGCTGGGCAACCCGATCGGAATATTCGAACTCATCCGCCAACTCGCCAGCCACCGCTTCGAAACCGATAGAAAATGTATTCAACTCATCCACGTGGTCGGCCAATAAGCCCACCAGCAAACTCGAATCCAGTCCGCCGGAAAGCAATACGCCCACGGGGACATCCGCAGCCAAACGATGACGTTCAACCGCGCGGCGCAAGACAACGCGCGTTGCCGCCAGCCAGTCTTGCTCGGACAAAATCTGATCAGGCCGCGTTGCATCAAGTTTCCAGTAACAGCGCAAAGCTATATCACTTGACGGGTTGTGATGCTGCGCGTGATTTTCCTTGTCGTCAGTACCCCTGCCTTTCCCGTTCGAGAAAGTCATTGTGTGAGCAGGAGGTAATTTTTTGATACCTTGCAAAATAGTGTGCGGCGCGGGAACCACGCTATGCAAAGTAAAGTGGTGATGCAACGCTATCGGGTTAAGACTGGTATCCACTTCTCCGCCGGCCAATAGCGCCTGCATCGTGGAGGCAAAGCGCAAGCGCGCGCCATCCAACGTGTAATAGAGTGGCTTGATACCGAGGCGGTCGCGCGCAAGAAACAAAGACCCGTTACGTGTATTCCAGATGGCAAAAGCAAACATACCGTAGAACCGTTCCACGCAGTGCTCTCCCCAAGCGTGATAGGCTTTGATGATCACTTCGGTATCACCCGCCGAAAAGAAATCGTAACCCAACTCTACCAGTTCGGCACGCAGTTCCTTGTAATTGTAGATCGTGCCGTTGAACACCAGCGCAAGGTGCAACTCCTTGTCCTGCATGGGCTGGTCGGCGTCGGCTGACAGGTCAATAATAGCCAGTCGCCGATGACCAAACGCCAGCGCACCATCGCTATAGTAGCCCTCATGATTTGGGCCGCGCCGCGCCAGACGCGCCGTCATTCGCTGTAATACCGCCATATCCGGCGACGAGTGATCGAAGCGTAATTCCCCGCAAATACCGCACATGCAAAACTCCACTCAATATCAACTGCGGGTTGAAGTCCTAATGCAATGCGGCCTGGATAAGTTTTTGCAACTCTCCTGTCTCCGACAATGCCAACATAATGTCTGAGCCGCCAATCAGTTCGCCCTTGATATAACACTGGGGAAATGTCGGGAAGTCGGCGTAAAACTTCAAATTGTCAAATATCTCCTGGTCGGCAAGCACATTCACCGCAACATAATTTTCAACCCCGCAAACCTTGAGTACCTGAGCCGCCCGTCCGGAAAAACCGCATTGCGGAAACTGAGGCGTGCCTTTCATGTACAGCACAACAGGATTCTCGGTGACAGTTTTCTTGATTTTTTCCAGTACATTTTGATCCATGATTTTCTCCTTAAATAATTCAGGCTTGTTTGCGCCATTGTTCCGGCGTAAAAGTCTTTAACGACAGGGCATGTATGACATCCATTTTGTTTCCAAGTTTCTGAAATACAAGCCGCTGCTGCTGCAACATCCCCAAGCCTTCAAAAGCCTTGCTCACGATTAGCGCATCAAAATGGCGACCATCTCCTTCAACCACGATGTGCTCGCACTCCAGATCCTCCTGGATAAAAGCCTTAACATTTTCGGGGGTAATCAAAATAAAAATCCTCTCTAAACAATATTTCTGTCCGGCCTATTTTATCGCCTATTCAGACTCAACTGCATCACTTGGATTGAAAGTTGACTTGCTCAACCTGATAGCCGCGCTTTTTCATCAATGCCGGCAAACCGATTTCACCGAACATATGCAAACTGCCCACAGCGGCAAATACGTTTTTTCCGCTTTTGTGTATCGCATCGATACGCCCTGCCAAATTGGGATTTCGATCATCCAACAAGCGCTTCATCATGTCGCGCTCAATCGCGGTTTTCAGACATTCGCACCACTCGTTAAAGTGTGACATTTCATCATAGTCGGCCTTTTCCCATATCCCTGTGATACGATTCAGAAAAGTATGTGCGCGTCCGGATTCCAAATCGTCCAGACTATCTTCAACCAATGAAATAGTTTCCAGCGAATCTTTCATTTGCAACATTTTCAGTTGCGACTCAGGGCTCTCCAGCGACACCACTGTTTTCTTGGCAGAGTGCCCGAATCCGGCCAAAACAGCATCAATGGCATATGCAGCATAAAGTCCATCCCAGCTTCCCACCATTAAAGTCAACGTATCGATTTGAAACTCCGGCGCGAGTTTCGCAATAGCGTTGTAGGGAATACACACGGCATCTGCCTGCTGTTTCATACGATTCGACAATGCTTCCGGGAGCGCAGTTTCGGGAAATTGCTCAATCCCTTTGGAAAGTCGGGTTTGAATATCCGGGTCCAGCATATCCAATTCCAACGCTACCGTATCTGATGCTCGTAACGCCTGCGTCACAACCGGGCCCGGAAACATCCAGTCGAATTTGGCTACGTGTATCGTTCCATACAAGTATGAGGTGTGTCCGTCTTTGCTGATACGCCACAAAAAACCGTGGTTACCTGCGTTGCTCATTCCTGCTTGTATGGTCTCCGGGGTCGGGGGTTTAGCGACAGGAGGACAGACCTTCGTTTCCTCGGCGAAAACAACGTTCGCAAGGGCAAGCAAAGCGAGGAATAGACCAAAGCGAATTTTATTTAGCACAGGAATTGGGGAATTTTTTAGACTCCGTCGAGTTGAGTAATTTCATATATCAAAAATTACGGCTGCGTTCTTGCCACCCTAAATCCGCTGCACTCGCCAGCGTCGGGATCATTGCCATAGCGAAAGCCCGCGCGTGCGTAGGAGGCATCATTGCACCATGAGCCTCCGCGAACCACGCGTGTCGGGCATTCACCGCCTTTCCAAACACTGCCGTCGGCAGGGGCGCCCTGAAAATTCGGATGCCAGCAATCTTGTACCCACTCCCACACATTCCCGCTCATATCGTGCAAACCCCAATCATTCGGCTCGCGCCTTCCGGCCCAACTCGTCTTGTGGTTGGTATTGGCGTCATACCAGGCTAAAAGATTCGGGTTGTCACCGTTGCCGCAATATTTGCCCTGTGCATGTCCGGCACGACAAGCGTATTCCCATTCTGCTTCGGAGGGCAATCTGACTTTGGTGCCCGCTTTACCCATCAGATCGGAAAAACGATTGGCATCATCCCAACTCACCGTTTCGACCGGGTTATGCAAGTCAACAAATTTGCTTGGATTGATTCCTACCACTTGCAGATACTGTTCCTGTGTCACTTCATACTTGCCCATCCAAAAACCTTTGACACATACCTTGTGCAAGGGAGAGCCAAAACTCCAATCCGTACCGCCCATCTGGAAGCAACCGCTGGGCACCCACACGAACAGCATGCCTGTTTTGGGTTCTTTCCATTCGGTACCCGCAGCAGGTTCGGCCGATGCGGTTGACGAAATTCCCTGCAAACACAGTAACAATACTGCAAATAAAAACTTGTTGTTCATACTGTCCCTATCTGATCAAAATTTTATTCAATTTTAGTATCGACTACTTCTGCGCCAAAATCACAACCATATTCAGCGGCAATACGGGCGGCAAAAAACCGCCCCATGAAGCCATGCAATCGTGTCGGGATCAGTCTCACGCATTCATCCGGACTTACCACCATCCCGCATACATAACGCCCCGTATCATTTTGCCACAACAACGCGCGACAACGGCCACTAAACTGAAACAAAAAGACATACGCCACCGGGCAAGGTTCGCATGCGCAGCAAACCCCGCAGCCATTGCAGCGCGCACCGTATTCAGGTTTAAGCGGGGCTAACGGGTGCAGCTCGATAATCTGCGTCAGCGATTTACTCATCCTCTGCCAGTGTCTGCAATACCGCCTGCAACAACAGCCAGCAATGCGCCACTGATTCTATTTCAACACGCTCGCCGGGAGCATGCGCGCCGCATATGTCGGGGCCAAAAGAAATCATGTCCAACTGTGGATGGCTGGCGGCAAGCAAGCCGCACTCCAGTCCCGCATGGATAACTTGTATGCTGGCCGGGTGGCCGAATTGCGCGGTGTAGACTTTCTGGCACAACGCCAGCAAATGCGATGACGGGTTTGGCGACCAGCCCGGATACGCACCGTCTTTCCATGCGCGCAAATCGAAACTGGCGGCATGGGCGATTAACTTGTCAGCCAGCGCTCCGCCTCTGGCATCCAACAATGAACGCACTTTGAACGTCGCACGAAAAACACCCTGCGCCAGACTCGCCACACCCAGATTATCCGAGGTATCGACCACACCGGCAAAGTCATCACTCATGCGGGCAACCCCGTTTGCAGCAATGTCCAGGTATGTAAGCAGACGGTTTCGGTCTTGCTGACTAATCGCTTTAGCCTGCGGTAACTCCTTTATTTTGCATGCCAACAACACATTGGAATCTTCTTCAGCGAACCGACGCCGCCATGCCTCCAGCCGATGCTGCAACCACTCATTGATATTGGCAGTCACTGCTGCCGGCAGCGCGCAAACAGCAAAGGCTTCACGCGGAATTGCATTTCGAGCCGTGCCTCCATTCAGCTCTATTAATCGAATATCGGTATGTGCGGACAAATCTCTGAGTGCCTCTGCCAACAACTTGATCGCATTCCCTCGCCCCAGATGGATGTCAATACCGGAGTGCCCGCCATGCAAACCTGTCACGTCAAAGCGCATGATCGAATAATCCAAGGGCACCTCTTCCTGCGGAAAATCTTGCCGTACCTCCACATCCACACCTCCTGCACAACCCAAATAGAAATGCCCCCATTCCTCGGTATCCAGATTGATTAACCTTTTGCCCTGCAAAATGCCGGGTACAAGCCCGCGCGCACCGTCCATGCCGGATTCTTCGTTGACAGTGAGCAACACCTCCAACGCCGGATGAAGCAAGCCCGGTTCTTCGAGCGCAGCCAATGCGAGTGCAACGCCAATGCCGTTATCCGCCCCCAGCGTGGTGTCTTGCGCCATCACCCAGCCGTCGCGCACCTGAACACGGATCGGGTCGCGTTCGAAATCGTGTTGCGTTCCTGTATTGGTCTGACACACCATATCAAGATGGCCTTGCAGAATCACACCCGGCATCGCCTCGCAACCGCGGCTGGCCGGTTTTTTCAAAATCAAGTTTCCTACGCCATCCACATCGGCTGTTATGCCACGCGCTTGTGCCCAATTAATCAAATGCTCGCGCAGAGCCGCTTCGTGCAGAGAAGAACGGGGTATTGCGCACAATGTGGCGAAATGTGCCCAGACTATGCTCGGGTGCAGGTTTTCCAAACTATTGTTTGCGGTCATCGAAATAAATCCCAAAACTGAATATACAGAAGGTGTGTCCGTTGGAAGATTGATAATACAGTGACAGTATCGTGGAGGATTCAAGTCGGCGCAATGCCCCATAATTTATTGCGCTTAATGTATTTTCACATTGACTTTTGTTGGTAAGTAGCGAATTTTATTGACTTCGCAAAAGTCAAAAAATATTTATGCAAATAGACCAAACAGCATATTGACAATATTAAATAATGCACAACCCTAGCATTGAAGCGCCTTGGCGGGCCAGAGTCATGTAAGATCACCCACAACTTACAGTAACACATTGTTTTATAATAATTTAATAAAAGTGCAAAAATTGAGCAGCACTACAAAAACCGTTATTCCGTCAAGGGGTAAGAGTTGCTTCCAGTTAGTAATCCACAAAGTTATCCACAGTTTTTGTGCATAAATAAAAATTCGCTTATGCCGCGACAAGTTAGCAAAAATCAGTATTACAACTCAGGATGAATCTTGCTCAATCCGGGGGGACAAGTTACAGTTCCGCCTTCGGAATTTTAAGAACATCTGGAGAGTTGCGTGATCACTATTGTTGAAGCGGCCGGTTGGCCCATCTATTTTTTGCTCGTTGCCTCTGTTTTATCTCTTGGCCTGATTGTGGAGCGCGTGATATTTCTGCGTAGAAACAACATCGCTCCACCCGAGCTATTGGATGAAACAGTTAAATCATTAAAGCAAGGAGGAGTAAATCCGCAAACTCTGCAGAAGCTCAGCGAGGGTTCTTTGCTCGGTCAAGTGTTTGCGGCAGGTTTGAAAAATATCAAAAGCTCTCCCGAAATTATGAAAGAGGCTATTGAAGAAGCCGGGCGCGCGACCAGCCATGATATGGAACGCTTTCTCACCACGCTGGGAACAATCGCTTCGATCAGCCCGCTGCTCGGCTTGTTCGGCACGGTTGTCGGCATGATCGAAATTTTCGGTGCGCAAAATGCCGGGGGAAGTAACCCGGCGGAATTGGCTCACGGCATTTCGGTTGCTCTGTACAACACGGCGTTCGGTTTGATTGTAGCCGTGCCGAGCATGATCTTTTACCGTCACTTCCGTGCCCATGTCGATAGCCTGACATTCGAGATGGAGCAACAGGCGATCAAGCTGGTCGAAGTCATTCACGGCGAACGTAAGTGAGGTAGTTGATATGAATTTCCAGCGTGGCCGTACCCGTGAAGAACCGGAAATCAATCTGATTCCGATGATTGATGTATTGCTGGTTGTATTGATCTTTTTAATGGTCACAACCAGTTACGCAAAGTTTTCAGAATTGCAGATCAACTTGCCGCAGGCTGCGGGTGAACAGGCCAGCAATTCCCCCAATAAACAAATATATGTTGCGGTAGATTCATCCGCGCAATATGCGATTAACAACGCCCATGAACCATTTTCCGGGATAGACAATTTCGCCCAAGCCCTGCGCAAAGCCGCCGGCAGCGAAACCGACCCCATTATCATCATTAGTGCCGATGCGAAGGCGACCCATCAATCTGTGATCAATATCATGGAAGCTGCACGAGTCGCGGGTTACGGACGCATCACGTTCACCACGCAGAATCCATCCAAGTAAATCGCCAAACAGCAGGATGAATGCGCTGGAAGAAAACTGGTATCGGATTACGCCGCTCCATTTGTTACTCTGGCCGTTGAGTTTACTCTTCCGTCTGCTAAGCTCGGCTCGGCGTTTGCTCTATCGTTCTAAGCTGTTGCGCAGCTTCCGGCTCCCCGTCCCAGTCATTATCGTTGGCAACATCAGTGTCGGCGGTACTGGAAAGACGCCTTTCACTTTATGGCTCGCACAACAATTGCTGGACGATGGCTGGCATCCGGGAATTATTAGTCGCGGCTATACCAAAACAAAGCAACAACGCCCCGATACTCCCCATGCCGTCGAAATAAATGATTCGCCGGATGTGGTCGGCGATGAGCCGCTGCTCATGCTGCAACGTGATTTATGCCCGGTCTGGATAGGACGCAACCGCGTTGCGGCAGCTCTGGCGCTGCTGCAAGCGCACCCTGAATGCGATGTCATTTTGAGCGACGATGGACTACAGCACTACCGCTTGCAGCGGGACATCGAAATAGTGCTGGTGGATGGAAACCGCGGCTTTGGCAACGGGCTGTTACTTCCCGCGGGACCGTTGCGCGAGCCGGTATCGCGCCTGAAGTCAGTCGATTTTGTGGTTCGCAACGGTGGCAAGTCTGATGCTAGCGAATATGCAATGCAACTTGCAGGGGCTATTTTCTTCAACCTGCTTAATCCGAACACGACACTTCCGGCCAGCGCTTTTACCGGCCGGAACATCCATGCCATCGCCGGGATCGGTCATCCGGAAAGGTTTTTCTCACATCTCAAACAGTTGGGTATCACCCCGCAAACCCGCGCATTTCCCGATCACCACTGTTATATCCCTGCCGATATTGTGTTTAACGACGCTGAAGCAATACTCATGACTGAAAAAGATGCGGTAAAATGCGCTTCGTTCGCAACCGAGCAATGCTGGGTTTTGCGTGTAGATGCACAATTAGATTCGGCACTTGCCCAACTCATCATAGAAAAGATCAAACAATAATGGATGCCAAGCTACTCGAAATTTTAGTTTGCCCGCTGTGCAAATCGCCGCTGATCTATCGCAAAGCCGAACAGGAACTCATCTGTAAAGCAGATCATCTGGCGTATGCGATCAAGGACGATATTCCGGTGATGCTGGCCGACGAAGCGCGCAAACTTTCCCCGGAAGAAGTCGAGAAGCTCTGATGCTTGATTTCCGCGTCGTCATCCCAGCGCGAATCTCTTCGACACGCCTGCCCGGAAAACCGTTGCTTGAAATCGGCGGCAAGCCGATGGTAGTGCGCGTAGCCGAACAGGCAGCCCAAAGCGGAGCGCAGCAAATCATCATCGCCACCGACCATGAACCTATTCTTGCCGCGTCGAAACAACACGGTTTCAGCGCCTGCATGACGCGTGTCGATCACAGCAGCGGCACCGACCGTATTGCCGAGGTGGTCGCACAACAAGGCTGGGCGGATGACACTATCGTGGTCAATGTGCAAGGCGACGAACCGTTGATCCCTCCCGCATTAATCCGCTCCGTCGCACAACATTTGTACGATCACCCGGAATGTGCCATTGCCACGGCCTGTCACCCTATCCACGATGAAGCCTCGCTGCGCAATCCCAACATCGTCAAAGCGGTGCTGGATAAAAACGGCAACGCACTGTATTTCAGCCGCGCACCGATCCCCTATCCGCGCGATGTGTTTGCTCAAGGCGGCTCACTTCCGCACAATATACCCGTTCTCCGGCATATCGGCATTTATGCCTACCGCGCCAGTTTCCTGCACGCATTCGGGCAACTGCAACCCGCCGCCATCGAACAAATCGAAGCGCTGGAACAATTACGCGCCCTCTGGCACGGCTACAAAATTGGTGTCACTATTACGCATGAGGCCCCACCCAGCGGGGTTGATACAGAAACTGATTTACTCGCGGCACGAAAACTATTCGAATCTTTTCACACACAGGGAGCAAAAAAATGAGAGTCATTCTTCTCGGCGCACCGGGCGCTGGCAAAGGAACACAAGCCAATCTCATCAAAGAAAAATTCGGTATTCCGCAAATATCGACCGGCGACATGCTGCGTGCGGCGGTTAAAGCCGGCACCCCGCTCGGCGTTGCCGCGAAGAAAATCATGGATGCAGGAGGCTTGGTCTCCGATGAAATCATCATCAATCTGGTGAAAGAGCGCATCAAGGAAGCGGATTGCGCCAATGGTTTTCTGTTCGATGGTTTTCCGCGCACGATTCCGCAAGCACAGGCGATGAAAGATGCCAGCATTCGTATCGACTATGTGGTTGAAATTGATGTGGCAGATAGCGAGATCGTCCAGCGCATGAGCGGCCGTCGCGTGCATCCGGCATCCGGGCGCACCTACCACATCGTATTCAACCCGCCCAAAGTTGCGGGGAAAGATGACATCACCGGTGAAGACTTGGTACAACGGCCGGACGACACGGAAGAAACTGTCCTCAAACGTCTTAACGTTTATCACGAGCAAACAAAACCATTGGTGAATTACTACACGACCTGGGCAAAATCGAAAGAAGCGAATGCACCCAAGCTTGTGCATGTCCCTGGTGTAGGCAACGTTGACGCAATACGCGACAAAGTTTTCGCTGCTCTAGCAAAACCGTAGAATATAGTGCAACAAAGTCAGGCAGTCTGCTGATGAACTAACTAGCCATTCGACCAAGTCACCAAAATACGGTGACCTAAGCCGCCGGTTATATCAAGCAAGCTTGATGCAGAATGGACACAGCTTGCGAACCGCATCTCATTCTACAATCACCACCGATGCGGTTCATGCCTCACCACATCCTACCGAAATTTGGATAAGTTCCCGGAAATATATACAGCCAAACCGTAGGATGTGGTGAGGCACGAACCGCATCACTCGCCTTGTCGCTCAAAGCCCATGCTGTAACTGCACAAAAACTCCGCGTCCGGGAAGAGGGAGATCGGATGTGATGCCCGATGAATAAAAGGTCGGTTCCAGCGCATTGGCATTAAACAAATTCGTCACCATGGCGCTTGCGCTCCAGCCGCCGACAAATTTCTCACAGCGCAGATTCATGTCCACTGTGGTGTAGTCGGGAATCAAAGGACGGGGATCGCCCGGTTCGCGCATTCGTTCTGCAACGTAGTTGACCGTGGTGCCGAACTGCCAGCCCTGTGCGAAACGCCAGTCCGAACGGGCGAATACGTGACGGTGCGGAGCCAGACCGGCATCTTGTCCGGTGGCACTATCAATGGAATGTTGCAAGGAATAATTGCCGCTCAGCCGCAGATTGCTGCTCGCATCATAAGTCTCTTCCAACTCAAAGCCACGCCCGACCTGATCACCAGAATTCTGATACGTCGCTGTCGCGGCAACCGGCAAAATGATATCGCTCATGTGGTAATAGAATAAATTCAGGTTGCCTTTCAACTGGCTGGTCTGTTGCCAAGAGAAAGCCAGTTCGTCCGAAACCATCTTTTCCGGTTTGATGTTTGGATTGCCGACAAACACAGGGTTGTTGATGTTGTACATCTCAGTAAAAGCAGGGGCGCGAAAAGCCGTCCCATGCATGGCCTTGACCACCACATTGTAGGAAGCATCCCATACCAGTGCGAGGCGGGGATTGGTAGTGCTGCCAAAGTCTGAATAGTTGTCTGTTCTCAGCCCTGCCGTGAGAGTCCAGTCCTTGACGATGCTCCATTCATCTTGAGCAAAGGCATATTCCACTGTACGCTTGTGTGGCATCAGAAAGACCAGTGAAGGATTGCCACTCGCATCCACCACCACGGGCGGATTGCCATTTGGAGCATATGCAGCGGTATAGTTTTTATATTCGGTTACTGAGTATAAGTCGTCTATCTGAAAACCCGTGCCTATACGTATTCGATGCTGCTCAAATCCGGTATAGAAAGCGGAAAGATTGCCGTGAGGGTGCTGTTCTTCATGCCCAGGATTGCCGACCATTCCATTCGGGAAGCCGGGAACCGTTCCAGGGGGATAAAGCATGAAAGCCGGATCAGCCGGTTTATCATTAATATTGTAATAACCTGCTGCGCCTGATACATCCCAATTGGGTGCCCAGTTGGCTTGTTCATAGTTTAGGTCAAGATACAATCTGGTAGAGTTGATGCGTGAATTGGGATCAAGTGCTCCGGCAAGACCCGCGCCGCTACCCACATCACGCTCCTGATATGACGCCCGAAAGCGCCACGCTTCTTTAGACAAATCGGCACTCGCGTCAAATGCCTTGCGTGAAGTGCTGAGCGGACCGGAATTACCGACAGCATCCTTCTGTAGTATGGCTTGTGAGCCATCAGTATTACCTGCCCGAATATTGAATGCGGTATCCAGTGCACCCAGTTTGCCTCCATATTGCGCATATCCATCGGTAGTATGAAAGCTACCGGCTAGCAAACCAAACTCTGCACCCTTTATATCAGATGAAGTTTTGGTGATGATATTGATAACCCCGGCGGAAGCATCGGCACCATACAATGCAGATCCCGGTCCGCGAATGACTTCAATGCGCTCCACATTTTCCAGCGACATACCGCCCCAAAACTGACTGCGATCACCTGCAAAAACATTGGTGATTGGCGATCCGTTGACCAGCATCAAGACTTGCGTATTCTCTTTGGTGAAAATACCGCGAAAACTGTAAATCGGGTTCTGTGCAACGTGTTGCATGGAAACGTGAACACCGGGCACGCTTTCCATCACCTGATTCAGATCGGTCGCACCCATGGCCTGAATATCCTGAGCCGTAATAACGGTGGCTGATGACGGTGCTTTGGAGATGGCCTGATGACTGCCGGTGGCAATGCTAACGTTAGCCTTGTCGCCGTAGACCAGAGCCAAGTCATCCTCTTCTTCGGAAGTTTGAGCTGCAGCGGTGCCGACCAAAGTTAACGCCAGAAAAATAAAGAGTATATGATGATTAAATGCTGGCACAGCAGAACCCCCTCTTTAAAAGTAACCGATTAGTATTTTTATAATCGGTTCATGCTTATTGTTTTTTCAGGCTATTTCCACGACGCTTGTATTTTTAACCATGAATACTATATGGGTAGTGTAAAGCCTGATACTATACCGTGCAAGTGAAGTGGTAATTGTGAGACTCTAGTAAAACCCGTAACAATGAATAAACAATGATGGACAGATTCACCCCACCTTCGACCTTCCGTGTCGCTTGTTTTTCGCACCGGCGAATTGATCTGTCGGCTTGCTTGCGGGTGGTATCGTTGCTGTTGATTACAGCAGGTTCGGCGTGGGCGACACCCAAAGAGTCGGCTGATTTTTCAACCCCGCAGATAGATTACTCCGGCGTAACTCGCGCCATTGCACCATACCTTTCTTCTCCCGATTCCCGACAGTTTGCTCCCGAATATCCGGACGAAGTAATGCGCACTATTGAGGCTTATCCTGATGTAGTGGTTTTCCCTATTCAGGTCGCCGGTAATGTCAGCGTTGCTGCAAATAGAAAACTCTCCAATAAAATTGCACAGGCATCGGATGAGGGCACCATTGCGGTTATTTACCCTGATATCGGCGAGCCATATCGTAGTGTTTTTGCCCAGATTATTGGTGGCATCGAGGCAAAAACCAAACGGCATGTAGTCAATTTCGCGGTTGGCTCCAATGTCGATGTAGGTGAACTGAACAACTCACTGCGCAGCCAAAATACCAAAGTGGTCATTGCGCTTGGCCGTCAAGGCGTAAAAGTTGCATCCACGCTGGACAGCAACATTGGCATAGTTGTGGGCGGCGTGTTGACAGCAACAGAAAGTGAAGTCCGAAATCATGAGGTGAACAGCTTGTCGCCTGATCCGGCGTTGCTGTTTTCGCGCTTAAAGGGAATGATGCCCGGCGTGCGGCGAGTTTTCACCGTATACGATCCGCGCCAGAATGCGTGGATGATGAGTCTGGCAAAAGAGGCTGCGCGTGCTCAAGGGCTTGAGCTCGTCACCTACGATGCTCAGGATTTGCGCACGGCGATGAAAGATTATCAGGATATTTTCGCCGCGTCTGACAGTAAAGAGGATGCCTTATGGCTGCCGCAGGATTCCACCACGGTAGAAGAAAGCACTGTGCTGCCGATGGTGTTGCAGGAATCCTGGTCACATAATTTGGCCGTATTTTCCAGCAGCTTTGGACATGTGCGGCGCGGTGTGCTGTTTTCGCTGTACCCCAACAACGAAGAATTGGGACGCCATCTTGCAGGCTCGGCGCTCGGCTACCTGGCCACCGGCGAAAATGGGGCAACCGGAATAATCCCGCTACGCGAAGTGCTGATGGCAATCAATCTGCGCACTGCCAAGCACTTGGGCGTGAACACCAATCGGCAGCAAGGTATTGACATGACGTTTCCAGAGCAATAGGCGTGCCGGAAATGAAGAAGAATTTAAAGTCACTTTTCCAGCAGCTTACTTTCCAGCGCCAGCTCGGCATTACAGTAACACTCGGCATTCTTTTTTTAGCAGTAATTTCTTCCATTGCAGGTTCTTGGCAAAGTAATAAGCGCGTGCGTGACGATCTGATCGAACAGGGGCAGCGCATCACCGAAAATTTGGCGCGCCAAAGTTCGCTGGCGCTAATCTACTCTTCTGCCGATAACGCCACCGAAGCGGTAAATGCCACAATGGCATTTCCCGGAGTGGTCGGTCTGGAAATACGCAACGCAAAGGGGATGGTATTGTTGGCGCGCGGCAACGCCAACCTTGCCGAATTTATCAACCAACCCGGCCACACTGATGGCTTACAGGCTGCCGCCATGCTTAATGCTGAAAGCGACAAAGCCTGGAACTTTGCCGCGCCGGTCTATTCGCAGGCATCGGCAGAATCTCCGTTTAGCGATGCAGCCACGCCAGAGTTTCTTGGCAATGTTTCAGTGGTAATGAGCAAGGCGGCGATGGACAAAATGACCACCGATATTTTCATTACTAATTTGATCACGTCGCTTTCCTTTGCACTACTTTTCTTATTTTTTATACGCGTCCTTACTCGTAATGTGGTGCAACCGCTTGATCGCCTTTCCTCCAGCATGGAACGCGCCCAAAGGGGTGAATCAGAAGTGCGCGCCGTACCCGGAGGTCCTAAAGATATTGCCAGAATGGCTCATGCCTTCAACAGCATGATGTCGGTACTGGAAGCGCGAGAAGCGGATTTGAGTATCGCCGCCATTGCCTTTGAGACGGATGAAGGCATGATGGTGACCGATGAAAACGCGCTGATCATCCGGATTAATCGCGCATTCACCCAAATTACCGGCTATAGCGCGGCAGACGCCATTGGCAAAAATCCGTCCATACTCAAATCAGATCGTCAAAACGTAGAGTTCTACGAACGCATGTGGACAAGCTTGCGGGTAACTAATAGTTGGCAGGGAGAAATCTGGAACCGGCGCAAGAATGGCGACGTTTATCCTGAATGGCTGAACATCACCGCTGTCGTGGACAAAGCCGGGAAAGTTACTAATTACGTCAGTACTTTTGTTGATTTCACCGAGCGTAAACAAGCTGAAAGTGAAATCCACCATCTCGCTTTTTACGATTCTCTCAGCAAACTGCCCAACCGGCGCCTGCTGCTTGACCGTTTGCGGCAGGCAATGGTTAACAGCTCACGCAACCGGGCCAGTGGCGCTCTGCTGTTCATCGATCTCGATAATTTTAAAACCCTGAACGACACCAAGGGGCACGGTGTCGGAGACTTGCTGCTAATCGAGGTTTCCAAACGTTTGCAAGCATGCGTGCGTGAAGGTGACACACTTTCTCGTTTCGGCGGAGACGAATTTGTTTTGTTGTTAGAAGGGTTGAGCGAAGAAAGGGCACAGGCGGCTATACAGGCGAAAGGCGTTGGAGAGAAGGTTCTTGAAGCACTTAACCAACCCTATTCTCTTGAAGGAAATGAGTTCCATAGCTCCTCAAGCATAGGCGTCACCCTGTTTGCCGATTATCAGCAAAACCTTGATGAGTTGCTGAAGCAGGCCGATACAGCCATGTACGAAGCTAAAAAAGCAGGGCGAAACACATTGCGCTTCTTTGACCCTGCGATGCAGGAAGAGCTTGAAACACGCGCCCAACTGGATGCCGGGTTGCGGGAAGCGTTGCGCAAGCAAGAGTTCCGGCTTTATTATCAAGTCCAGATCAATCAGACCGGACACGTTCTGGGTGCGGAAGTTTTGATACGCTGGATGCAACCCGAGCAAGGCCTGATTTCGCCACAGCAATTCATTCCGTTAGCGGAAGAATCCGGACTCATCGTTCCTATCGGAACATGGGTGCTGGAGAGTGCATGCCAGCAACTCAAAAGATGGGAATTAAATCCGTTAACCCGTGATTTGCAGTTGGCTGTAAACGTCAGCGGGCGGCAATTCCGCCAACCGGATTTTGTTAACCAGGTATGCGAGATTTTGAACCGCACCGCCATCAATCCCTTGCACCTGAAACTTGAGCTTACCGAAAGCATCGTGCTCGACAATGTGGCTGACACCATCGCCAAGATGCAGGCACTCAGACAAATCGGCGTGAACTTTTCCATGGATGATTTTGGAACAGGATATTCTTCACTGGCTTACCTGACCCAGCTTCCGCTCAAGCAACTCAAAATCGATCAATCGTTCGTGCGCAACATCGGCATAAAAGCCTCCGATGCAACCATCATCCAAACCATTATCGGCATGGCAAACAATCTGGGCATGGAAGTCATCGCGGAAGGAGTGGAAACGCAAGAACAGCGCGACTTTCTCGAAAGCATGGGCTGCAATCTTTATCAGGGATATTTATTTGGTCAACCGGTGCCGGTGGAAGAGTTCGTTTCGCATCTCGGCTAGCACAGCAACAATTTACTTTGCGCGTCTGCCGGGACGGAAATATTGTTGATTATCGTAGTACTCATCTCGCTCATTGTCATTTGACCAACCCGGTATACCCAGCAAGGGCACAGGCGTCAGTTCGCGTGTATCGCGGCAATGCGTCGCATCACCAAGGTACTCAGCCACTCGCTCATCCAAATATTGCATTCTCTGCGGCATTGACCAAGTAAAAAACTCCATCTCCACCGGCATAAGCAAACCCTGCCCGGTCATACCGACATAGGGCTGCATTGCTTTTTCGTAAAGACCATGACCGAAAAGATAGAAGCCCATCTGTGCGTTGACTTCCTCACGGCACAACCAGAAAAGTTCTTTCCATTTGAAATCGCAAAGCAACTTGGCCAGTTGGGAATTTGAATACGCAACGATTACGCCGGATTCATCGAATAAGGTAGCCATATCGCGCACTTTGCCACGCCGGGATTTCAGGGCGGAAGCCGCCTGCGTCAAAGCCCGATAATGGCGTGCATTGATGGCCGCTTTACTTTGCGGGAAGGTCAGCCACACCAGTGCATTGAACAGGTCATGAAAATTGTTCTCGCGCGTCTGTACTTCGCCACTCAAGTAGCAGCGCGGCTCATATTGCGATTCGAATGCCAGCTTACCCAATTCCTGTTCGACAAAATGAAGTCGCTTGCCGCTTTGTAATTTAATTTCAGCATGCAAACCGAGCAAAGAATTCAAATCCTGCAATAAAGGAAAATGATTGTTTTCAAAGTGTGACAACAGAAAACGCAGCGGCTCGAACAGGGGAGACTTCCTCAATTCCTCCGGATTCCATTGTGGTAAATTTTCCATAACCGCAAGTTTAACCCAAGCAACCTTGTATGTTATTAGTCATCTCTTGCAGGTGGCTATAACACATCCAAACAAATTGGCGTAAGATGTTGGATAAATAATCGACACTCTTCTAAAACACAAAGGGAGTTCAGCATGGCTAAAAAGAATGCGTTTTATGCTCAATCCGGCGGCGTCACTGCTGTCATTAACGCTTCAGCCGCCGGGGTAATAGAGACAGCCCGAAATCACAAAGATAAAATTGGTAAAGTGTTTGCAGGACGCAATGGCATCATCGGTGCATTAACAGAAGACCTGATCGACACCGGCAAAGAATCGGCAAAAGATATCGCTTCCCTACGTTACACTCCCTCCGGCGCATTTGGTTCTTGCCGCTTCAAGCTCAAAGGTTTGGAAGAAAACAAACTCCAATACGAACGTCTGATCGAAGTATTCAAAGCCCATAACATCGGTTATTTTTTCTACAACGGTGGCGGCGACTCGGCCGATACCTGCTTAAAAGTTTCGCAACTCTCGGAAAAACTCGGCTACCCGCTGCAAGCCATTCATGTGCCAAAGACAGTGGATAACGATTTGCCCATTACAGACTGCTGCCCCGGCTTCGGTTCGGTGGCAAAGTACGTTGCAGTGTCCGTGCGCGAAGCCAGTTTCGATGTGGCTTCGATGGCAAAAACCTCAACCAAAGTATTCGTCCTGGAAGTGATGGGACGCCACGCTGGCTGGATCGCGGCGGCGGGCGGGCTGGCTTCGGACGAGCGCTGCAATTTACCCATCGTTATTCTGTTTCCGGAGGTTGCTTTCAACCAGGCAAAATTCCTCGCCAAGGTGAATGGCTTGGTGAAAAAATTTGGCTACTGTTCGGTCGTCGTATCTGAGGGTGTCAAAGGTGAAGATGGCAAATTCCTTTCCGATCAGGGTGTGCGTGATGCCTTCGGTCATGCCCAATTGGGCGGCGCGGCACCGGTAATCGCCAACATGGTTAAAGATGCGCTCGGTTACAAATTCCACTGGGCGGTTGCCGATTATCTGCAACGTGCCGCGCGCCACATCGCTTCCAAAACCGATGTCGATCAAGCCTATGCACTGGGTAAAAAAGCCGTCGAGTTGGCATTAAAAGGCGAGAACGCAGTAATGCCCACTGTGGATCGCGTTTCTGACAAACCTTATAAATGGAAAATCGGCGTTGCGCAATTAAGTAAAGTCGCCAATGTGGAAAAAATGATGCCGCGCAACTTTATCACCGCAGATGGTTTCGGCATTACTGAAAAATGTCGTACTTATCTGGCTCCCCTTATCCGGGGAGAAGACTATCCCCCGTTCAAAGACGGGTTACCCCAATATGTGCAACTCAAGAATGTGGCAGTCGCCAAGAAGTTAGCTGGTTTCAAAATTTAGTACCATTAAGCCGATCATTTGATCGGCTTATTTTTTTATAAGGAGACATCATGTCAAGTGGTCTGATATTTACGTTACTGTGTGCTGTGGTTGCCATAGTTTATGGCGTATTTTCTATTCGCTGGATCGTCGCACTTCCCACTGGCAATGACAAAATGCGAAGTATCGCGGCGGCGATACAGGAAGGTGCGACGGCGTATTTGAATCGCCAGTACACCACCATCGGCATCGTGGGCGCAGTTTTGTTTGTGGCAATCGGACTCGTGCTTTCCTGGAAAACCGGATTCGGCTTTCTCATCGGCGCGCTCCTTTCAGGCGCAACCGGCTACATCGGCATGAACGTATCGGTACGAGCGAATGTGCGTACTGCGCAAGCCGCGCATGACGGTCTTAATGCCGCGTTGAACGTAGCCTTCAAAGGTGGAGCCATTACCGGAATGCTGGTCGTTGGCTTAGGGTTGCTCGGTGTGGCAGGCTACTACGCTTTTCTGGCCGCCACCGCACCGGCAGGCGCCAGCACCACAGAAATATTGGGGCCACTGGTTGGCTTTGGATTTGGTGGTTCACTCATCTCAATTTTTGCTCGACTTGGCGGCGGTATTTTTACCAAAGGTGCAGACGTAGGTGCCGACCTCGTGGGTAAAGTCGAAGCCGGCATCCCCGAGGATGACCCGCGTAACCCCGCAGTGATCGCCGACAACGTGGGTGACAACGTGGGCGACTGTGCAGGGATGGCGGCAGACTTATTTGAGACTTATGCCGTCACCATTATCGCCACCATGATACTGGGCGGCATGTTGTTGACCCATGCAGGTGCAAATGCAGTAATTTATCCGTTGGCACTCGGCGGCTTCTCGATCATCGCCTCTATCGTCGGCAGTTTTTTCGTGAGCGCACGCGAAGGCGGCAAAATTATGAACGCGCTGTATCGCGGCTTGGCAGTTGCCGGTGGTTTGGCACTGGTCGCTTTCTACCCGATCACTTCCTGGTTGATGAGCGATAACGGCAGCTTCAGTGTGAACGCTTTGTATGGTTCAGCCGTGATCGGTTTGATTCTGACTGCCGCGATGGTGGTGATTACGGAATACTACACAGCCACTGAATATGCACCGGTACGCCACATCGCCGAGGCTTCTACCACCGGCCACGGCACTAACATCATCGCCGGCTTGGGCGTCTCCATGAAGGCCACTGCGGCCCCCGTACTGGTGGTGTGCGCAAGTATCTTTGCCGCCTATTCATTTGCGGGTTTGTACGGCATCGCTATTGCAGCGACATCCATGTTGTCGATGACGGGTATTATCGTGGCGCTTGATGCTTACGGCCCGATCACGGATAACGCCGGCGGTATTGCTGAAATGTCCGGCTTGCCGGAAGAGATACGCAACATCACCGATCCTCTGGACGCGGTAGGCAACACCACCAAAGCGGTTACGAAAGGTTATGCCATCGGCTCGGCAGGTCTGGCAGCCTTGGTGCTGTTTGCCGATTACACACATGCTTTGGAAACGCATCTGGGACATTCGACACTGTTTGATTTGTCCGACCATATGGTCATCATCGGGTTGTTTATCGGTGGACTTGTACCTTATCTTTTCGCTGCTATGAGTATGGAGGCGGTGGGTCGTGCGGCGGCTTCCGTCGTGGTCGAAGTGCGCAGGCAATTCAAGGAAATCCCCGGCATTATGGAAGGTACCGGCAAACCGGATTATTCCAAAGCGGTCGATATGTTGACCAAGGCTGCGATCAAAGAAATGCTTGTTCCATCGCTACTGCCGGTCGCAGTGCCGATTATTGTCGGTTTGACGCTGGGGCCAATAGCCTTGGGAGGCGTTCTTGTCGGAACAATAATTACAGGCATCTTCGTCGCCATTTCCATGACCACTGGTGGTGGCGCTTGGGATAATGCGAAAAAATATATTGAAGAGGGTAATTTCGGTGGCAAAGGCTCGGAAGCTCATAAAGCGGCAGTTACTGGGGACACGGTGGGTGATCCCTACAAAGATACCGCCGGACCTGCTGTGAACCCGCTGATCAAGATTATCAATATTGTCGCGCTGTTGATTGTGCCGTTGTTATAGCTTCAATAAATTTGCAATGAAAAGGGGCTGCATCGCAGCCCCTTTTCATTGCGCCGGATGATACAATTCGCGCCTCAAATTTTCTATCTAAAAGGCCCTGTATCATGAGTTTGAACAAAGTCCCTTCCGGCAAAGACCTACCTAACGATTTCAACGTCATTATCGAAATCCCCATGCACGGAGAGCCCGTCAAATACGAAGTTGATAAAGAGTCCGGCGCAATATTTGTCGATCGCTTTATGAATACCGCAATGCATTACCCCTGCAATTATGGCTATATCCCCCATACGTTGTCCGACGATGGCGATCCAGTTGATGTTCTGGTGATCACCCCTGTTCCGCTGAATAGCGGTGTCGTGGTACGTTGCCGTCCGCTGTGTGTCTTAAAAATGGAAGACGAATCCGGCTTCGATGCCAAGGTTCTGGCAGTACCCGTAGACAAACTCTCTACCCTCTATCGGGGATTGAAGAGCCACACCGAATTGCCCGAGATCGTTCTGAAACAAATAGAACATTTCTTCGCTCACTACAAAGACCTTGAACCCAACAAGTGGGTCAAGATCGGTGGCTGGGAAGGACTGGAAGAAGCGCGTAAAGAAATCATGGCCGGTGTTGCCAATTACGCAAATTCTGCCGACAAGCCAAGCTATTAGTACCATTCAAGGAGAAGCTGATGACCGCACGTATCATTGACGGCAAAACTATCGCGCAGCAAGTGCGAGCTGAATGGAAAGTCCGCGCCGATGCTTTAAAAGCGCGAGGCATCACGCCGGGGTTGGCGGTCATCATCGTCGGCGAAGACCCCGCCTCCAAGGTATATGTAGCCAACAAAGTAAAAGCGTGTGCCGAACTGGGTTTACACTCCGAACATATTGCTCTGCCGGCAGACATTAGCGAAGCCGCTTTATTGGCAAAGATCGCCCAAATAAACGCCGATCCGAAGATACACGGGCTGCTCGTACAACTACCCGTACCCAAACACATTGATAGCAGTAAAGTGATCGAAGCGATCAGCCCGGACAAAGACGTTGACGGTTTCCATCCCATCAATGTCGGCGCATTATCAACAGGTAATATGCGTTTTGCTCCCTGCACTCCTTACGGCTCGATGATCCTACTGGAAAAAAGCGGCGTCAGTATCGAAGGCAAACACGCTGTGGTGATTGGTCGCAGCAACATCGTTGGCAAACCTATGGCAATGTTACTGCTGCAACAAAACGCCACCGTTACCATCTGCACTTCCAAAACTGTTGATCTCGCAAAATACACCCGTGATGCCGACATACTGGTCGTTGCCACAGGTAAACCAAAAATGATTACGGGTGACATGATCAAACCCGGCGCAGCCGTCATCGACGTGGGGATTAACCGCATGGCTGATGGCAAACTTTGCGGAGATGTGGATTTTGAATCCGCCAAAGAAGTTGCCGGCTGGATCACTCCGGTTCCCGGTGGTGTTGGCCCAATGACCATCACCATGCTGGTGGCAAACACTGTTCAGGCTGCGGAGCGCGCGGCAAGATATTAAGTATGTGTTAAGAAATAATAAAGTTCTTTCCCAAACAATAAAGTTCTTTCCTGAGTAATAAAGTGCTTTCCTAACTACCATTATTGATACAAAATAAAATTGTATAGCAACAAATAAAGATGGCACATACAAATGTGCCGGGAAGAATAAAGTTGCCGCCTCGGCAAGAGCTTGCTCGGAGCAATCATAAATGAAGCAATACCTTGACTTAGTTAAGTCCGTACTTGAAACCGGATCAATTCAGGAAAACCGCACTGGAATACGAACTATCTCAGTTCCTGGCGCGATGATGCGCTTTGATTTGGCAGAAGGATTTCCGGCTATTACCACTAAACGGCTTGCATTTAAAACCGCCATTGGTGAGTTGGTTGGTTTCCTCCGTGCATATAAAAGCGCAGCAGATTTCCGCGCTCTTGGCAGTAAGGTCTGGGATCAAAACGCCAACGAAAATAAACAGTGGCTGGAAAACCCCTACCGAATGCAGGCTGACGATCTCGGCGAAATATACGGCGTTCAGTGGCGGCAATGGCCAGCATACAAAGTTCTACCTGCATCCAATTTCGCACAGATTAATGACGCGCAGCAACGCGGTTTCAAAGTCATCACCCAGTTTACCGAGAACGGGGCTGAGCAAGTCCTGCTTTACAAGGCTGTTGACCAGTTGCGTCAATGTCTGGATACCATCATCTCCAACCCATCGGATCGTCGGATAATTTTCCATTCATGGAATTTGGCCCAGTTGGATCAGATGGCTCTTCCCCCTTGCCATCTGCTGTATCAGTTCTTGCCGAATGCGACAAGCAAGGAGATTTCTCTTTGCCTCTACATCCGCAGCAATGATTTAGGCCTTGGCGCTCCGTTCAATATTGCCGAAGGAGCCGCGTTGCTATCACTTGTTGGTAGACTGACTGGCTATACGCCGCGATGGTTTACTTACTTTATAGCGGATGCGCACATTTACGAAAATCACAAAGAGATGGTATCGGAACAGTTAGCACGCGAACCTTACCCAAGTCCAAAATTGATTATTTCGGATCGGGTTCCTGAATTTGCAAAAACCGGCAAATATGAACCGAACTGGCTCGAACAGATTGAGCCATCAGATTTTACGCTGGAGAATTACCAACATCATGCACCGCTAACGGCACCAATGGCAGTTTAATGACCTCACATTAGTGTCGCGAAAGCACCGTAGGATATTCAAATACGGTTGCCGTACTCGAAGGAGACGAATATCCCTCTTCATTGTATTCAATTGCTGGGGCGTAGGCAATCTGAATTCGGTCATTCTGCATCGCAGCCATAGCAGCTCCAACGGTTGAAATCTTAGTATTCATAGGGCAAACCACAACGTTATATTCGCTATCCGGCGAAGAACATTTCAATACTGTATCTCTTGCCTCAAACGGATCAACGCAAGAAATGTAGCAGGTTTCAACTGCAATTTGTGTCGCCTGTGTTCGCTCAACAAAGGCCTGAACTTTCTGGAAAAAATGCTTGTTAATTTCGTAGTGACTCGACGATACGGATTTCTCTGGATCACCGCATATAAGGGTCAAGCGTACAGGCTCGAATCGTTCTATTACAGCGGCAACTCTTTCGTGCTCAAAGCCTACAATGACAATTAAATGAAGTTTCCTTGATGGTGACAAACGGCCTGGATACCCAAGTACCGAACGTATTGGAGCAACTCCCCTCGTTAGCCATACCTGATCTATATCCGTGTTGGTGCTGTATTTTTCAGCTCCCGTATATCCCATAACAATTCTGCATTTTGGTTCCAGTTGCTCAAACACCCTTAACAAAATCAATAATTGCTCATGAGTAAAAGTTGTAGTATCCACAAAAATTGAACTGCTGGTAGATGTTGGAATTAGTAGGGTTAGATTACGCACAAAAGTATCTGCTGTAGAGGTAGGTAACCCGATATCCAGTTCAACTACTGTGGTTCCCTCTCTGCCCATCTCAAGCATTTGATCAAGATTACGTTGCGCTATCACCCCTGCATCAACATTTTTAAAGAATAAAGAGTGCTCGGCTAACGGCCTTAGATGGCTAAAAATTGACATGCATCTTGTTTCAAAACTAACCATGCCAATGAAAAGTGACATTCGATCTGGAAACTTACTTCCAAAATCGCATAAAGGGAATTTTTCGATCATGATTGAAACTCCAACGGTAATTGCGCGTTTTCAATCACGTTTCCGAGGCGGCCGCTTTCAAACTCACTAACGGCCTTATTGGGGCTATGAATCGCTGTCAGCAACAACTCGGATGTGACAAATAAATATCCAGAAAACCCAGTTGGGTCCAATTTAAATAAAGGTGCAAGTCTTCTTGTCATAACAAAGCGGCGCGTCCGTCCACGACCATCTTTAGTGCCTATTGCCGCCTCATAAAGATAGCCGTGCTGCACCCCCAATTCCAATATATTCATAACCTCTTTTGGCGGGGAGTCAGATAACGCAATTGAGAATATTCGCCTCTCGGATCTATCGGACAGAAGGATTAATTGAAATATTCCACCAAGCGCTTTAATCAAGTTCCTCAACTGTTCGAAATGCTGCGCAGATACTCCATTTTGGCTCTCTTCCGCATCTTTTTCTAACTTATCCAGCGCGCCAAAAAAAAGCTTGTCTGCACTATCCCTAACCACTTGATCCTGTATTGACGGTGAAATATGCGTCAAAACTACTTCTTTATTTTTGGAATTCGCGAGCTTGTACTTTAACTCTTCTCCAAACATCGCTGCTGCATCGTCCAGAAAATATCTAACGATACCTGATGAAATATGCACTAGCTGTTCATAGCCCGCATATGAATAGGTTCTCATTTGCTTGGCACCCAATCCTTTGATGTAATCCGGTCTTGCATATCTATAAGCATCATCTCCCGGACGATACCCTTTACCTTCCTTTTCCCAGTTTTTGATATGTATTGCGGAAAGTTCATTTATAGCTGCTTCTTGTTCACGGTCACAGGGGAAAAAATCCTGTGCAGAAACTTTTATTCCTTGCTGCCCCAATCTCTTGTTTACAACGTCTTCTACCCATTTTGGATATGCGGTCTTGGAATGCTTGCCTGTATATATTGTTGAAATATCTACTTCTTTAAAATCGTGCGGGGATTCTATTCTTTGCTTAGTAGTGGTTCTCCAAGTTTTATAACCGCGTTGCGTCGAAATTTTGAATGAGACTTTATTCCCTGTCCGGAAGGATACCCAATTATTTAATACTTGAGTTTGTAGATGGCTTAAGTTATCGGCATCGTCCAGAAGCAGATAAACTGGCTTACCCTTTGGCATGCAGTTTAATTGAGTTAGTTCGCATAAAAACGGGAATAGAAAATCTCTGTATCCAACTACAGGACCATCATAAGGGATGTAATTTTCCGTCATGCCAATCTTTCTGAGATAGGTACACATCAAACTATAGACTTCATCGATTATTCGAATAGATTGACATAGCACCTCATCTGCCGACTTTAGCTCAGCGTTTACTGAAACACTTGCTCCTAATGACTGAAGTTTATTGACTAATAAATTTGAGCACAGCTTCTCAAGCCCTTGCTTGGCCGTATCTATATTAAGCGAACTTCCCATATGCTCTCGTAGTGACTGGAGCGCTTTCGATGCCACAAACAACGATAAAGAATGTTCCGCCAGCACAAGTCCCGCATACTGATTATTGATTCTCTCGAAATCAGTCAGATCAAGGTCAGTTGATTTTATGGTCGCATAGAGCCCTAAATAGGGTAATTCATGTAAAGATTTCTCGCTCGAAAGCATCATGCAGTCGGGAGTCATCTGGCGCAGCATCATGCTTTTACCACATCCACGATGCCCATGAATAAAGGCATGACCAGGAGCATCAATTTCAAAGCTTTCCGATAGTGGAACGAAAAGCCTGAGCATCTCCGCAGCATCCATCATTTCCGGAGATGAAACAGCAAATGGATTGATACCCATATTTACCAGGCCTTTCCTGAAAGTTTTGCACCACTCATGTCAGCAACATCAGGCTTTCTTCTCCACTCAGATGAAACGGAGGGATAGCCTTCGTCTCGAATTGTCAAATCATGTTGATAACAAGTTGTAGTTACCTTAGTGTCACCTACGTCAATCGTTTTGGTAAATGCTATATTGATTTCCAAACGATCCGTTTGCATTGCAGGCAGAAGAAATCGATTACAGTAAACCCGCTCATTGTTTAGCTTTTCAATTCGATCCCAAGCATCATCAATCAGGAATTTTTGTTTCTGAACGCCAGCATCGTTTTTGGGTGTTAAATACATATTTGCAAACAGGGCAGTATCAAAATTAAATTTTAGTTTGAGTGCTTTGTTATTTCTATCAGGCTTTACCCCAACTATGCTTTTTGCGTAAAAATGAAATAATTTATTTTCTTCAGGCAGGCTATTCTCATTTATGTGGTGTATCGATGCACGAGAACTATGCTCACATATTTCATCGGCAAATCTTACCAAAGCTGCCACCAATTGCGGTCGAATATCTATGCCACCACCTGCAATTGTCGCCTCCTGAACATCTTTCCCAATCGTATCTTTCTCACCATCAAGAGTTTTTCCCCCATGTGCCTGAGCAATAGCTGCTATAAGCATACGTTCAGGAGCATCTAATCCAATTTGTCCACCATATTGCGTCAAGATCGCAGAAGCTCTTTTTTCGTGATCATCCCGCCCATCCACATTACCCGCATCATGCACCCGAATCGCACAGAGTAATAAATATAGTTCATAAGGGCTTAGTGCCGAGCTTTTTTGAACGAAGGTCTCGTCGATAAGAAGGCCTGCGAATCTGACAACTTCGTCAAAGTGGCGCTCACCATGGTCCGTATAAAAGCCCGGAGATTTAGAACAGCACGCAAGCCCGGCATTGATATTTGGGTAGATATGCAATTTAAGGTTTGACAGTAACGCCGTATACCTTTCCCAATAATCCGCGTGTTGATTGGGGAATTCATCCTTCTTGCTTTTCGAAAATTCATCAAGTTTCTTTTCAAGTGGTAGCCAGTGTGTGCTCATGAATGTGTGTATATTTGTTTATTCGCGATATCGATTAAACGCGAGTGGAAATTGACCGAAATACAGCCTGCGCTAACAAAGGAGGTACGAGATTCCCAACTTGCTGTTGTTGAAAACCAATTGAACCAGTGAACCTAAACCAATCAGGAATCGACTGTAGGCGAGCCGCTTCCCGCACGGACAAGCCACGATCTTTCCACGGGTGAACCAGCATGTTCTTCCTGAAGTTTCCAATCACCACAGATGGCTCATCTTCTTTAAGCCGCCTGTAAATCCCCGTGTGGCATCGGGTAACATCGGTATAGTTTTTCATCAAACGTTTCGGAATGTCTTCCCAGTTGCCACCTTGCGGGATGTGACTATAGCGCTTAACGATGTGCGGCGCGTTATTTGTTACTACATTATTCCCGCACTGATCTAATTTCTTGCGCATTAACTTGGCATAAGCTGATTGTGCCGCTTTTGAATACTCTTTTATGTCCGGCGCATCTCCGTTATCCAATTCAGGCAAATCAGAAATCGCATCCTTTACGGTTAGGTAATCCTTTACCGTTGGCTTCGGCTCATCAATTTCTATTCCATGCAAAGAGCCGATAATGAACAAGCGATTTCTCTTTTGGGGAACTCCAAAATCAGCCGAGTTCAAAACAAAATGATTGGTGGTATAGCCAAGCTTCTTGAAGCCATCCAGAACTGCATCCAGAAAAAAACCGTTCTCAGTCTCGATTAGCCCCTTCACATTTTCAAAAACAATCCAGTCCGGACGAACTTCACCCACTAGGCGTACATATTCCATGTACAGCCAGTTGTTGACGTTGTCCATATTTCGGTTAGTTTGGTTTGAGGTTGAAAACCCCTGACATGGGGGGCCTCCAAAAATGATCGTTTGCTTCTTCCTGTCCAACTCACGAAAATGAGTTGAATTTACTTTTTGAATATCTTCATTTAACAGGACAGCTTTTTTGTGGTTGAGCGCAAATGTTGCTGCCGCGTGCTTATCCAACTCTACAGCATAGCGAACGTCTACACCGCACATAGATGCCCCCACCGACATCCCCCCTGCGCCGCTAAATAAATCAATGGCTTGCATATTATACGCTATCTTTTTAAGTTGGCGCAGCGTAGCATAACTTGAAGTAAGGGAAAAGCGGTTTTTATTGAATTAATATTACCTATTAATTCAATTTGTTGCATCATTACAGAAGAACCGGCAATCCTCTTTCAAATAACTTGCGCACCCCAAAGGGGTGCATTCAGCACCCCGGCAACGCAGTCTCAAGCCTTCTGCTCCGAACTGAATTGCGAAGTTAATTTTCGAGCGACTTCAATATTTCCCATGGTGCGTGAAATACGTGAGTTTCCATCTATCAGACCAACAGTAGCCTCGGTCAACTCGTATGACGAACCGCACGCTCCCAGTTCTCGACATAAATTGAGAAGCTCTCTTCCTCTTGAGGTGAGAGGAACCAATATAGTCGGATACATTTCACGATCTTGAATATCGATTAGGACATCGGAGTAATCGATGTGTGCAAGTGACTGCTCAACGAGAAAGCGCAAATATGAATCCAAGAACTGTTGTTCGCAGCCACCCATTCCGACTCCAACCGGAGAATCATCTGTCATACAGAGCTCTGCGAGTTCCCAACATAATCCAGCGGAAAAGAATAGCTTTCTGCCTATATCGGTTAGCCCCTCAAGAAAAATATCGAGATGAGAAATCGGAAAGCAAGGGTTGTCGCTACACGTCATAACAAGAGACCGAAGTGCGTCATGGATGGAAAGAAGCCCGACACCGGCAGAGCCGCAACTAGCGAACAATGATCCAATTGACTCTTCATCAAGTACGCTCAACTTTGGCACCAACAACGGAGACTTGGCCTTCTGGTCGCTTCGAAGCTGAAGTCTGACATCAGCCCAATAGACTTTGTCGGTGCGTGGATCATGCAGCATCAGAACTACTGGCAATGGATACATTTCCCAGTACGATTGATGCTTTACATGTGGGTAATACTTCCAGTCTTCACCGCTATCGATCAAATACGATGTTCCTGACTTGATCTGCACGGCAATTGTGGCTCCAGATGCTTCGCCTCGTTCGTCAACAAGCTCAACCAACCCATCTATTCCAACGTCTGCATTCGGCGTTTCTCTAAAAATAAGTCCTGCCTCGTTGAGTAGCGACCCGACTCGCAACACACCAGCTCGCTCTTGAAAGTACGTATTCAGGACTTTGGGACACATGGGATACCCCCCGAACGCTTGATCGCTCGCCACGGTGCAAAATGGAGAATATTTATTATCCAGAAGACCCCAAACCAGATTCCGAAAACAGTAATTTCACCTAATGCTTGTTTCCACGCAGGGGCGGCAGAAGATGCAATTATAAACACCATGCCTATACAGACAAGACTAAGTATGAACGATAAAATCCAACCAGCAATCGGCAGGACCAAGGCAGGTTTAAGTCTTGCCTCATTACGCGAAATGATCAATTGACCGGAATGGCGTTGCCAGCGAACTTCTCGGTCAGTTAGGTCGTACTGGTTTTTGATGTCCAGCACTTGCTTGCGAACAACCATCGGTGGTTCGAAGCCAAAGCGGTAACGAAACATCGTTGAGTTATCAAGAGCAGTTTCATCCAATTTTGCCTTGCTCCAAGTTGCCAGTACCAGCTTGATCGAGCCTGGAATGAAATATTCGTGATAATCTCCCGCTGCATTACGCTGATCTGTACCAAGATTAATTTGCACTGCTTCTGGCGGATTATTTGCGGACAAAGTGAAATCTCCTATCGCTTGGTTTTGGATATGATTAACACGGGCTAATGTACGCTATCTCTCGTGGAAATCACGTCCCGCGTTACGTTGCGAGTTGCCAACGTTGATCTGGATGGCTCCCCCTGTCGCACGCGCCAAGGCTGCGAATTTGTCAATCGGCTTTCTAGCTTCAAAATGAGCTATAGCTGCCGCAAGCAGGTTGCGCCGTTGTGCATCGGAGTCATCAGTCCACAAATGCCCGTTGTAAAGCTCGGTCGCCAAGTCGAAATCACTATCTTCCGGAGCAATTCGATCAAGAAAAGCACGAAGCGCAGGATCAGAGGCCGCTTCCTGTAGCTTTCCTCCTCGTATTAACAACAACAGTGCTTTCGCTGTTGGATCAGCGTCTACCACGGCAGTACGCGCAACGGCTATCTGCAAGCGGATTGCCCTAAGCAGTTCCAGATCAATTCCACTACCACCATGCATTGTTCCTTCACCCGTCAGCAGCCAATCAACTGAGACGCCGAACACCGTGCGAACACCGCACAAAAAATCGGCACCGGGTTTTTTAACTCCGCGCGCTGCATCGCTAACAAAGCCAGCCGAAGCACCCAAACGGCGGGCAAATTCAGACTGACTAAGTCCAGTCTGGGTGATTACCAGCGTCAGGCGGTCAGAAAAACCATCCTCACTAGTAAAAGAAATTTTAGAATCAGCTTGATTAGACATTCGCCTTGAGAGTATAGTTGTCGCTAAAGAGAATATTAATATTGAATCAGAGATAGATTACTCGTAAACAACCTAACTGTCACCCATCATATTGATCATGGACGCAATTGAAATAATTTATCTACTTCACCGCCTCGGCAAATCGCAGGCTCAGCTTGCCCGCGAACTTGGCGTTTCGGGTGGAGTGGTCAACAACGTCATCCATAATCGAATTACCGCATATGCAGTGGCCTCACATATTGCCGGGTTACTTGGCAATGAAGTGGAAGAGGTCTGGCCAGATAGGTATGTTTTCAAAACCGCGTGGCCGCGCACCAAATCGCCGGGAAGCGAAAGTTCCTATGTCCTGCACTAAGGGAGGTAGCTAATGAGATAACCAACCACCCCAAAATTGGTGGCCGGAAACGCAAAGGGCTCAGCGCGCTAACGCCGAACCCTTCTTGGTACATATGAAACGGAAATTTCAGTGTGTATTCTGCGGTTCCTTTGTCAGCCTGTCAAGGCTGACGGCCTGTATTTATTTCCATTTTGAAAATTTGAACGCGTTGCGAGGGCAACGTGCGTCTAAAAAACTTGGAGAAGACAGCCCCGAAGGAGGAAAAGCATCATGGCAAAACGCAGATACGGTATCGACGAAGACAAAATTGCACGGTTTGTGAAGGAAGGTCGGGGGCTAGGTCACGGGGCTGAATACAGTCCATGGTTGACTGTACAGGACGTATCTTCGCGCGGCAGATCAAGTCGTATTCATGGCGTTAAGACAGGTCGAGAACATCACCTACTGTCGGATATGGAAACGGCAACGTTCTTGTTGCTTGACTGGTCGAACGCCGTCATAGACATCCGCGAACAGTTCCCACTGGAAAGAGATGTAACTCAGCAAATCGCGACCGAAATGGGAGTGCTCCATCCTATCGACTCGCAGACTCAAACCGACATTGTGATGACAACAGATTTTCTGGTGGATGTCCAAACAGGTAATGGAGCCATGCAGTTCGCGAGATCAGTAAAGCCATGCGGTGAACTGGACAATGATCGCACACTGGAAAAGCAGGAAATAGAACGCCGTTACTGGGAAATTAAAAAAGTAGACTGGGGTTTGATCACCGAGAAAGACCTGCCGTCCCAACGCATCAAAAATCTTCACTGGCTGCACGAGATGAATTCACTGGAGCATATGGTGGCTCCATACCATGGGTATTGGGAGGATCGGTGTGCACGATTCCTCGCCTGCTTTCATCAAGCTACCGACATGACAATTAAACGATTCATTCATCAATTGGAAAGCACACAGGGGTTTTCAGTTGGAGAAGGTTTGATGGCGCTACGGCATTTAGTCGCAGTAAAACAGATCGTGATGGATCTGGATGCGAAATTCGATATGAACGCACCGCTAAACGTGCTCGACATAGTTACTTTGCCGAGTGTCGCTAATTCAGTCAGGAGGATCGCCTAATGTTATTGCAGAACGACATTCTGGATTATGCGGAGCCTGAAGCGAAGAGAATCCGGATTTTATGGATACACCCAGAGATGCCTGTGGCATTCGTAATTGATGTGAATGCGAAGGATGCCATACCGGAAATCATCCAGCAACAGGCGCTCGAAAGCGATCTTCATTCTGGCAAAGCCAGATTAATTACTGACGATCCGTATTTGTTGGTACTCGAAGAAAGCGCCATTCCGGAAAAGCGTAAGCAAAGACGAGATCACGCATGGAAAGCAATTGCTGAGATGGTTCGTGCTGAGCCGAGCATTTTCTCCGCAACATATAGAGCTAGGCAGGTTGCTAAATCTGTAGAGGCAGGCTTTGCAACAAGACCCACTCTATATTTGTACCTGCGCCGATACTGGCAGCGCGGCCAGACACCTAATGCACTTTTACCGGACTATGCCAAATCTGGCGGCAAGGGTAAGCCACACCAATCCAAATCGGATGTAAAACGTGGGCGTCCGCGCAAATTTGGCGATCAAATAGGCCTCAACATCACAGAAGACATCCGAAAAGTGTTTCGTGTCGCTGTGGCGCGCTATTACACAACCAACGCCAAATTTACCCTGCGAGGCTCGTATGATCAGATGATCAAGGAGTTCTTTTGCCAACGTACGATAAACCCTGAAACCCTCTGTGTCACGCACAGCCCAGTAGCCAATATGGCTACTACAGGATTCCCAACATTCATCCAGTTTAATTATTGGCTGGGACAGGACAATGATCGTCTCGACATTAAACGCAAGCGACTAAAACCGAGAATCTACGACAAAGATCTGCGCGGTCTGCTGGGTACCTCAACAGCTGAAGTATGGGGGCCTGGAGCTCGATACCAGATCGATGCAACGATTGCAGACGTTTATCTGGTTTCGCGAATGGATCGTCACAAAATCATTGGCAGACCAGTGTTATATGTTGTCATCGACGTTTTCAGCAGGATGATTACTGGCATTTATATTGGACTGGAAGGGCCGTCTTGGGTCGGCGCAATGATGGCATTGGCAAACACGGCATCTGACAAACAAGAATTCTGCAAGAAATTCGGGCGCAGTATTGAACCCGATGAATGGCCGTGTTGCCATTTGCCCTCCACCATATTGGGTGATCGTGGAGAAATCGAAAGCCGCATGATCGAAACACTGATCAACAATTTCAACGTCACTGTTGAAACGGCTGCTGCATACAGAGCCGACTGGAAAGGTATCGTCGAACAACGCTTTAAATTATTGCCTGCCAAGTTCAAGCCTTACGTGCCGGGTTATATCGATGTTGATTTCCGTGCGCGTGGCGGCAAGGATTATCGATTGGATGCCGTGCTTGATTTGGATCAGTTCACTCAAATTATCATTGAGGTCGTGTTGTACTACAACAACCACCACGAGCTAAAGCGCTATGACAAGGATCGCGATCTAGCCGCTGACAACATACCTGCCGTACCGATTGACCTGTGGGAATGGGGCATCGCAAATCGTAGCGGTAGCCTGCGCCAGTATCCGGAAAACTTGGTGCGTTTTAGCCTTCTGCCGGTAGATGAAGCAACGGTTACAGTAAACGGTATCCGATTTCAGGGTAATTTCTACACCTGCCAGAAAACGATTGAGGAGCGATGGTTTGATCGCGCCCGCCAAAGAGGAACTTGGAAGGTGAAGATTTCCTACGATCCGCGCAACATCGATGAAATCTATCTGCATGATGACCAAGAGTCGATGCAGTTTCTTATCTGCACGATGACAGAACGAAGTCGTGCGTATCAACAGATGTCGATGTGGGAGATCACGCAGCAGCTACAGGCCGAACAACAGGTGTCCGCGAAACGCCAGCCACGGCAGCAAATGGCATCTGCCGACTTGTCCGCAGATATCGAAAATATCGTAGACGTTGCGGTCGGGCAGAAAGGCGACCCGAGTACCGAAAGTGCTGCCAGTCGCACTAAAAATATACACAAGCATCGTGCCGATGAAAAACAATCCAATCGTAAATCCGAAACATTCCGTTTCGATTCTGATAAGCCAATACCCGCTAGGAGCGCCGACATTCTGCCTTTTCCGGGAGCCATGATTGATGACTACAGCGAACCGGGCATTATGGAAATTATGGGTACTAAGGGAGATGACGATGAAAAATAATGAGATGCCAGTATTACCCGAATATCAGAACAATCCATTCATAGCTAAGTTGCCACCATTATTATCGCAACGTGAAATATTGAAGGCGCTTGCAAATCATCCTGAGTTCGATGAACGGGAACGTTCTTATCCCGCGCAATTACGCAAACACTGCATCATGCGATTGAGTCGATATTTCGAACCGCTGGAGCGGCAGCTGCAATTGGCTGAAAGATTTGGCATGCTGTTGCGGCAAGGTTATGTCGGACGCAACCCTCTGACTCATGATTACATCCGTCATTTACAAAACGGTGCGGAGCGCATTGAAGCGAAGTCGCTGAACATTGTGGTTCGCCATCCTGTGGAGAACACAGCTGCCAGCTTTGCACTTACAGGCTGCTCCGGCATAGGCAAGTCGAAGTCAATTGAAAAGGTGTTGCACCAATATCCACAATGTATCCAGCATTCAGAACCTTTCAGTCTGGTCCAGATCGTCTGGCTAAAGCTGGATTGCCCATCTCAGGGCTCCCCCAAGCAATTGTGCATCAACTTTTTCTCGGCTGTGGATCGGCTGGTCGGCACCAACTACTTTAACGCATACGGTAGCCGACGCGCCAGTGTGGACGAAATGATGGTACACATGGCGCATGTAGCAAACTTGCATGCACTCGGCGTGCTGGTGATCGATGAGATCCAGCATCTGAACAAGACCAAGATCGGGCCAGATGCGCTGCTAAATTTCTTGGTCACTCTGGTCAATACCATCAGCGTGCCGGTGATTCTGATCGGTACACTGAGTGCGGTGCCCATGCTGCAGGAGAACTTCCGCCAAGCGAGAAGAGCGAGCGGCTTGGGCTCATTGGTTTGGGATCGCATGCCGAAGGGGAAAGCATGGAACTACTTCATCGAACAACTCTGGAAATATCAGTGGACACGCGACAATACGCCAATTAACCAAGAGATTATGGATGTACTGTACGACGAGAGCCAAGGCATTTTGGATATTGTCGTAAAACTGTTCATGCTCGCCCAATTACGGGTGGTCGGCATAGGCGATGTGCGCGGCACACCGGAATTATTGACGACCCAGCTTCTGCGCAAGGTTGCACGCGAAGACTTCCGCATCATTCGACCAATGATTGAAGCTCTTCGGACGAACGATGCCAAAGCACTATTGAAATACGATGACTTGATGCCACTGCAAGCACATGTCGAGCAAGTAATGGCATCCGCAATGCGGTCGCAGCTTACTGAGGCCGTACCGCAACCCATTGCGGTGAATGAAGTGCAGATGCCAGCACCGCCCCAAGATGACAACGATCCAATCTTGGCAGCTTTGCGTTCACTCAATGTTGCCGGTGATGTCGCGCAGGTATTAATCAAAGAAGCTCGGACTAAACATCCATCTGCCGACCCTCTGTTGCTGATGGCAGCAATAGCGGAAAGGCTGGCAGTTCAGCCCATTAAACCTAAAAAAACAAAATCCGCTAAGGAAGCGGAACCGGCAATACAGTCAGAGCATGATTTACGTCGCATAGTCACTCTAGGCAAACAGGCGGGTCGTTCTGGTTACGAAGCCTTGCTTGCGGCTGGCATGGTCAAACCTCCGTTGCTTGACATTGCGGCATAGGAGAAAGCGATGCTGTCCTATTTTCCAGCGGTCTATCCTGATGAGTTGCTGTATAGCGTGTTAGCACGCTATCACCGACATACAGGCTTGCCAGGCTCAATGCACACGACTTCAACACTTTTTGGTAAGCAGCATGTAATCGCGACTATTGACCTGCAGGGGCACCTTCAAAAATTGGCGGATAGAATTCCGTCCGAACGAGGTATGACAGTTGATCGCCTGATTGACACGCTAACACTGTTTCCATATGTCACGGCGTTTGAGCCTCCATCTGTGCAGGCAATGGTGCGACAAGCAATGATGCGCGGAAACGTTGAAAACTTGCATGTCAGATTGGGGTTAACCGCCTCCAGAATTGGCAGTAACACTAGGCTGCGTTTTTGTTCGCAATGCACACAAGCGATGATCGCCAGTCATGGCGAATTGTATTGGCGCAGAGACCACCAGTTGCCCAGCGTGTTGGTCTGTCCCGAGCACGGTTGCTCATTGTTGGAAAGCAATGTTTCCTTCGTGCAGCACAGCCGGTATGAATTTATTGCCGCGACCCATGAGAATTGTCCGCCACATGCGCGCCCCGTAATTCCGGTTGCAGATCAGACAACACTGTCTCACCTCCAGTCGTTGGCACGACTTAGCGCTGAACTATTGCGTAATCCGCCGATACCGCAAACCTTCGCAGGATGGACTGCATTCTATCGTGGCAGAATGATAGAAATTGGATTGACACTTGCTGATGGCCGTATTGATCAACAGCGCTTTTCGCAAGAATTTAGAAATTACTATGGGCGCACGCTGGAAATATTGCCGGGGGTTTTGCAAGGGAATGAATTTTCCGGGAACTGGCTCAAGGCAATGGTGCGCAAGCATCGCAAGGCAAATCACCCGCTCTACCACCTGTTGGTGCGAAATTTTCTGGCGCAACGCGATCTGGTTCAGCGAGACCGTCCTGTTTCTCTATTTGGTACAGGGCCATGGGAATGCCTTAACCCTCTGGCTGAGCATCGAGCTACCTCGCCGATTAAGGATGTGGTTCAACATAGTAATCACGGAAAAATTACCGGGGTTTTCACCTGCACTTGTGGCTATGTCTATACACGCAGCTTCAATTCAGCAACTAGGGAAGTGGGGCCGCCACGTTTTCAGCAATATGGTCCACTGCTTAAACCGACATTGCGCAAGCTTATATGAACGGTGCCGGGAAAACTTCTGTGGTGCATTCTCTGCTTCTGATGAGGGAAGCGACTCGACGGAACGATCATATAGTTGAGCTAAATGGTCCCTTCTCATTAGAGCTTGGAAATTTTGGTGATATTCAAAACTGGGATGCACCTGAATCTGTGCGTTTTGAAATCACCGATCAGAATGGTGTTGCGTATGCTTGGAAGTTTGGCGGTAAGGAAGAGGCGCTATATGCAGACGTTGAATTAAGTCCACAAACGCCACCGGAAGTCCTTAGCAAAGGTGGCAGGATGTTCCAATATCTCTCAGCAGAACGCTTTGGCCCACGCAGCATACTTAGCTCTGCAGCCTTGCCACCCGAACAATTGGAAGTCGGCAGTCGTGGAGAGTACAGCGCACAGCTTTTGTATGCCCTCGATAACCATCCTGTAGATCAAGCTCGTCGTTGCCCTGGAGCTGGAAAAGACGATGCAGCATTGCTCAAGGTTGAGGCCGAGAGGTGGCTGTCCTTGATCGTCAGACCCGTGCAAATTGATACTGAAACACTCAAAGGCACTGCGGTCACAGCATTGAAGTTTCGAATCACAGGGACAGATTGGGTACGCCCTCCCAATATGGGCTTCGGTGTAACCTATGCTCTGCCAGTAATTCTGGCAGGACTGACAGCAGAGAAGGACGGCCTCTTAATAGTCGAGAATCCTGAAGCCCACCTTCATCCATCTGGTCAGTCGCAGATGGGACGCTTTTTAGCGACTATCGCAGCAGCTGGAGTTCAAGTACTTGTGGAAACTCACTCAGATCATGTTCTCAACGGAATTCGCCGCGCCATTGGTGAACATCGAATTTTGTCCGCATCACAAGCAACAGTACATTTTTTCGATGAGGATGTATCTGCTCCACAAGCTCTTGAGTTTACCGAATCTGGTGGCATCGTTTCTTGGCCTCGCGGTTTCTTTGACCAGTTCCAACTCGATGTTGCCGCACTTACCCGTGTGCGTCGCCCAAGGTAGGTTATGCATTTTGTCATTGATGAATCAAGCTGGCACTTCGATGGTCTTAAGAGCTACGAATGCAATGAGGCGCTTGAAAAAATGCTCGATCAACTTGAGGATGCACTTGCTCAAGATGCGCACCACCGAGCTTGTTACTCTGAAGACCTTTTTAATAACCCAGTCTGGCAGGATAAGATATTCTACGATCTATATTCGCCTAATTTTTCGATTCATATTTCTAATGCTGTCCAAGAACGGGTCGCAAGTATCTTCAATGGACTGTCAAAATGGCAGGATATAGAGCCACAAAAATGGCCGCCATCTTTTGATGTTCAAGTAGGCAATTCTCCAAATGAGTACGCCCCTTCTGTAGCGTGGGCGCATGAGCAGACAGTTAAAGACTCACACTGCGCTATCGCATGTGTGGTATTTCCTTTGGCTCGAAAATCAGGCTCTTTTAATGTTATTGTCGATTCCAAAACGACCACACTTTGGTTTGTCGCAGACAAACCAAACTATATTGACTTTTTCAATTGGCTTTCCCCTAAGGTAACCAAATTTTTCCGTGATCTTATTATAGAGACGACTAAGAATCCTACTGAAATGGAGAAGTTTGCGCATCTTGCTTTTCCTTGGTTAGATTTCGCGGAAGGAGCATTCAGTGGCATAAGGAATATGAGCAAACCCTATAATGAGCTTGTGGAGCCTCTAGTTCATCATTTAGGTGCTTTGTCTGACCATGGAAAACGTATCTTTGGTGTAGAGGGGACATGGATTCGTGTCGCAGCAGAATTTGGTAGCATAGGATTGGAGATTTCAGATGAAAATGGAAACACAAAGAACAATAGCTATGCGCGTAAAGAGAGAATAGCCAAATTTAAGGGTAAGGAATTCATTTGCTGGTGGCACACTAAATTAGAGCCGGATCGAGATCGAATCCATATTTTTCCAGATAGGATTCACAACGGTGAAAAATTGCTTGTCGGAATATTTTGCCGCCACTTGACCACTTGAGATGAATTTTTACTTCTATTTTTTTGTAATCTAAAATGACGTCATTTCAAATGTCTGGAACTAGGTTAAGTGTGAGTTGACTCCCGTGCCTCAGGAAAGGACTTTATTATGTTTTTCTGTTGCACCTTTCGTATTATTGCAAGCATCAGGAAAGAACTTTATTTTTTTGATGTTAAAGTCTGACAACGTAAATTTAGTGAGTTACGCGCATTTCAGGAAAGAACTTTATTATAGGTAAACAGTATGCTGGCTTCACCGCGCTCTCCGAAAAAAACCGGGCTAGACGGGAACAGCCCACTCTCTGAAAGAACGTTTCGTTAAGAAGGGAAAAAATTAATGGCACAAAATACAGGTACTTTTGCGGTTAAAGTCGGCTTGGCCAAAATGCTCAAGGGCGGTGTCATCATGGATGTCGTGACGCCCGAACAAGCGAGGATCGCGGAAGACTCCGGGGCCTGCGCGGTGATGGCACTGGAGCGCGTGCCTGCTGACATTCGCGCGCAAGGCGGCGTGGCGCGCATGTCTGACCCTGAGCTTATTCTAAAAATTATGGAAGCGGTGACTATCCCCGTGATGGCAAAGTGCCGTATCGGACATTTTGTGGAAGCTCAAATTCTTGAGTCGTTGGGCGTAGATTATATCGACGAGTCTGAAGTGCTTACACCTGCCGACCAATCTCATCACATCAACAAACAGTTGTTCAAAGTACCGTTTGTTTGCGGATGCCGTAATATCGGTGAAGCTTTGCGTCGCATCGGTGAAGGCGCGGCAATGATCCGCACCAAGGGCGAAGCGGGCACAGGTGATGTGGTTGAGGCTGTCCGCCACGCACGTACCGTGCTTGGTGCAATTCGCCAATTGCAAACGATGCCGGAGGAAGAACTCATGGCTTTTGCCAAAGAGATGGGCGCCCCCTATGAGCTGATTAAAGAAACCAAAGCACTGGGGCGTTTGCCTGTGGTTAACTTTGCAGCGGGTGGAATTGCAACTCCGGCTGATGCGGCGCTGATGATGCAGCTCGGTGTAGATGGCGTGTTTGTCGGTTCCGGTATTTTCAAAAGTGGCGATCCGTCCAGACGCGCTGCCGCCATCGTCAAAGCAGTAACGCATTATCAAGATGCCGCAATTCTGGCCGAGGTCAGCAAAAATTTGGGTGAAGCGATGGTTGGTCGCAACACCTCGCAAATGCCCGAGACTGATAAGATAGCCGGACGCGGATGGTAGCAGGGGCTGTCTATGAAAATCGGTGTTCTTGCAATACAAGGTGATTTTGCCGAACATATTGAAATGCTCAGGCATCTCGGGGTCGAGGCAACCGAGGTGCGCTTGCCCGGGCAACTGCAAAATCTCGACGGTCTGATTATTCCGGGAGGAGAATCAACCACCATCGGAAAGCTGTCCACCGATTATGGCTTGATAGAGCCGCTGCGTGCGTTTGGTCAACATCATGCAATATGGGGAACGTGCGCAGGTGCAATTTTTTTATCGAAAGATGTCAGCCGTCCTCAACCTCTGCTCAATCTAATGGACATAAAAGTGGCTCGCAACGCGTTTGGTCGCCAAGTGGATTCTTTTGAGGCCGACCTTGAAATTCCCGAACTGAAAAAGGCCACAGGAACAGAAACGCCCTATCACGCGCTCTTTATTCGCGCACCTATTATTGAGTCAGTGCAAGGAAGTGCAAAGATACTCGCGTCCCTCGCCGACGGGAGAATCGTTGCCGCGCAACAAGGCCGTCTTCTGGCAACATCTTTTCATCCGGAATTGACGAATGACATGCGCTTTCACGAATATTTCCTACTCTTGGCCAAGAGTGCGTCTTGAACATGGAAAAAAACCTGTCCGCAGGTTTCGCCGTTAGTTGTATTTAAAGTGGCAGGTTTTTTGCAAAAGCTTTTAGCATTATCAAAGGCACACCGAAATTGATTCTATATTTATATGAATCAAATGAAGCTTCGAAGAAATCGAGAAAATTCGGACTAGACAATATTTCAGTGTCACTTACCATGTGAAAGCCCATGCTCCAATTCGGGAAATCTCTGGAATGAATTATATTGCTTTCAAGAACTGTTACAAATCGGTGCCGAGAATCAGCTTTAATTTTCAACATGAGGTCGTCAATATGAATTGATTCCCCCTCAATGACTTGAATAAAGCGTCCTCGACCATAAAGCAACATACCTGTGATCTCACTTTTTTTATTATTTTGAGCAGATACTTTAAGAATTAAGGCGAGTTCCTTTTCGCTCATTTCCTTGGTAGCTGAACTTACATAGATTAATTGGGTAAGAGGCATATTCTTATTCCGTTTCTATTTCACTATGGCATCAGGTTTATCTCCGCTACCTTCCTTGGCTAGAAATATATTCTCAATTACCCATGAAACAATCTCGACTTCATGTGGGCCATCACGTTGCGCGGCGAGAACAATTCGGGACTGAATTTCGGGAGTTCAAGCGCATCCAGTGTATTTTTTGCCACCAGCCCGAGTTCTGTATCCCCTTCTACTGCCAGACGACGACTGAAGAAAAGCGTGTCCGGGTCTTCTTTGCGGGTGGCCAGCAGAAAGAAGTCCTGCGCTGTGGCAGTGAAAGACAGATCGGGCACAGTGCCGGAGCGGGTTGGCATAAAGTTTTCGGCATTGACGGTGAAGTACAAACTCAGCCCGAGATCCTTAACGTGGATGGCGATTTGCTTGCCGTGTAAGGGTTCCAGATATTCTTTGCGTATGATCCTTCCCAGTGCCAGATTGAGCACCTTGGTAAAAGCAAAGGAAGGTGGATAGGTTGGCAAACGTGAAAGCAGTTCGCCGATGGGTTTGGGAAAGGTGAAAGGCTGTTTCATGTTGTCCCCTTAAGCTGAAGTGAATAGGAGTTAGTGAATGTTTGCCGGGCTGGAAAGTCCGACTTGCTGGATGCCTGCACGTGCATGCCAGTAGCCATCGCAAGGCTCGTCCGGCATCAAGCTCTCCATTTGTTGAGCGGCTTCGGCAGCGGAGAGTTTACCCTGCAGTCGCCGATAAAACACGTCAATAATGTTGCCGATATGATTCGGCTGCGGACTGATGCGCACCACGTCCACCCCGGCTTGTTGCATATTTTCAAGCTCAGCCACCAGGTTATAGATGCTGGACGATTGTGTCTGGATGCCGTTCAATGCCAGAAATGACTGCCCTTCGCGAGTTTTCAGCGTCAACCCGTAAGCGTGGTCTAGGCAACGGAATTGGCAGTCATCTTTGGGCAGGTTGTAGTGGCGCGCGGTAAAGCAGCGCGCGGAAAATGCCAGTGGCAGACGGCCATAAGCGAAAACCTCTGTTTCCATGCCCTGCGGTTTTCCGGCCAGCATGTCAGACAACATTGATTGCGACATTTCTACCGGCATTACCCAGCGCTTTGCACCCAACTCGGCCAGCAGTGACAGAGTCTGGGTGTTATAGGTGTTGATATGCGGCCCGACTACAAATTGTTTACCCGACATGAGTCGTACCGCCCCCATGTCGTTTGTCTCAACAATAAAATTGCCGTTTTCGGCCAGGCGGCGCAGCGTTTTCAGGTCGGATTCGGATTCGATCAGTGCCTGTGTGGATAGCACGACTTCCTTGCCGGCATCGGCAAGTTTTTGCGCTACTTCGAACCAGTCATCGGGGCGAAAGTTGTGACGTTTCGAGCAAACGGTCTCGCCCAGATAAACAATATCGACAGCCGCATCGGCAATCTGTTCGTAAAAGTCAAATAGAGCTTCGCGTTGCCAATAATAGAGAATCGGTCCAAGAGCAAGTTTCATGTTTATTTCCAAGGGCGGTGGTAAGCGCCGAGGGTATTTTGCTGTCCCTCGGCCAAATTGTTCAGTTGAGCCATCCAAGCAGGATTAACGCTATAGCTTTCTGCATTTTTCTTGGCGCTGTCGATAGCGGAACGCCACACTTTAGTTACCTGTTCAACGTAAACCGGGCTGCGTTGGCGTCCCTCGATCTTGATGGCGGATATTCCCATGCGCAGCATTTCCGGAATAAGCTCCAGCGTGTTCAGGCTGGCAGGTTCTTCGATCGCGTAATAGGTTTCTCCGTTGACTTCAAAACGTCCCTTGCACAAGGTGGGGTAACCTGCATTTTCACCGGCACCGTAACGATCCAGCAGCACACCGTTTAAGCGCGACTCCATCCCTTGCGATGTTTGCTGCCAGCGCACTGCCTTGGCAGGAGAACACACCCCGGCTGTATTGGGAGATTCACCGGTGACATAGGAAGATAAAACACAACGCCCCTCCACCATCACGCACAAGCCGCCAAAGCCGAAAAGCTCAATTTCCACCGGAGTGTTTTTCACCAGTTGTTCCACTTGCGGCAAGGATAGCACTCTGGGTAAAACAGCCCGCTGAATACCAAAATGCTCATGGTAAAAATTAATCGCTTCGTAGTTGGTGGCCGACCCTTGCACCGAAAGATGCAAACGCAGCTTGGGATAGGTACGGGAGGCATAGCGCATTAACCCGGCATCAGCGAGGATGACAGCATCAACCCCTGCTTCCGCTGCATTATCCACGGCCACCTGCCAGCGTTGCCATGTCGCTGCCTGCGGAAAAGTATTGAGCGCCAGCAGCACTTTTTTTCCGCGTGCATGAGCATAACGCACTGCTTCATTCGTGGCAGACAGATCAAAATTCAGTCCGGCAAAGGCGCGGGCATTGGTGTTGTCGCGAAAACCCATGTAAATGCAATCCGCACCATTATCTACTGCGGCCTTCAAGGCTGGCATACTTCCAGCGGGACAAACCAGTTCAAGCGACACGTTTCAATTCCTTGTTTACAAAAAATGTTCCAGCGCGACAACCCTGACGCGAGTCGCGTTTTCGCAGTTCAATTTCAATCCCGTTCAGCACGTTCCATTTTTCCGCACACCAAACCGGCGCCAACAAGACATTCCGTGATGCTGTTGCCGTTACCCGATGATAAACGATATCTTCCGGCGTGCGTTCGATCAAGTTGGCTGCGATGCTGATGTATTCTTCCCTAGACAGTGGATGATACTCTCCTTGTCGCCATTGGTGCGCGAGTAGTGTGTGTTTCACAATATGCAAGGGATGCAGTTTAAGTCCTTCCACACCGATTTCCAGCACACTGTCCAGCGTGGCATGACAGTGTTCCTCGGTTTCACCGGGCAGCCCTACTATCAGGTGGGTACATAACGGAATTCCGCGTTTTCTTGTCGCGATTGCTGTTTCCCGATATTCGGCAAAAGTATGTCCGCGATTGATCCGTTGCAAAGTTTTGTTGAAGGCGGACTGAAGCCCCAACTCCAGCCATACTTCCAGCCCCTGATCGCGAAACTTTTCCAGCAAGTCCAATACCTCTGATGAAACGCAGTCGGGACGGGTTCCCACTGATAGCCCAACCATATCGGGCTCTTTCAGTGCTACACGATACAACTCTTCCAGTGCTTCGACTTTGGCATAGGTGTTGGTATAGGCCTGAAAATAGGCAATAAATTTACGGGCACGGGTGCGCCGGGAGATAGCCAGGCGTGCTTTGGCTATCTGCGCCGCAAGGTCGAGGCGTGCATCAGCATCAGGGCTAAAGGAAACATTGTTGCAGAAGGAGCACCCGCCACGGCCTTTGGTACCATCCCGGTTGGGGCAGGTGAAGCCGGCATCAAGGGCAATTTTGTGGACACGCTCGCCACGGCGACGAAGCAGATATTGTCCGAATGTGTTGACTCTCGCTGAAAGTATCATCAATAGTGGTTCATCAGAAATTCAAGTAACTCTAAACATTTCCGAATTTCTTAGTCTCGGACAAAGTGCTTTAAAGCACACTGACTCGATTAGTGGAATATAGCAGATATGATCCGTTTCGGCATTCTTGAAATTGGCTAATGTTTAAACTGACTCATCGCAAACACCGATGAATCCGGAATAAGCCGATGCAGCCAGATTTTCTGAAAAAATACTTCACGGCTCATAGCTCCAAGTCATTGCATATTCGAGATGTTACGGCAATCAGAATATGTAATCTTCACCAAAATAAATTTGGGTGATGGTTTCACTTGTGGTTCTAGTAAAATCAGAAATATCGGTAAATTTTACCTTTGGGTAAACATCAATGCCTAACCTGAAGGCAAAATGTTCAGAATCATCCGAAAAATAACGTCCCCCTATACCGAAGTATATCCCTGAATTTCTAAGCTGGAATATTGTAAGAGTTGGGATAGTGAGTTGTGTGGATGCACTATATAGCCCGACTTTTCCAAACAGTCCACTGCTTGATCCCACAAGCACTTCAGCGTGAGAAGCGGTTGCAGCATATTTGTATGAATTGCCTACAACACTCCCATAACTATTACAACAAGCGGTGGTGTATCCGGTAACACTGCCGAAATCGTTATATCCTATTTCCCATCCAAAAATTTGATTCACCCACTGGCCGACATTTATGCCGAGCCCAAAAGATACCGTAGATTGCGATGTACTGGAAGAAGCCGCTCCTTGCCCATAGTCAGCATTGTCGGCCACGTCAGACCAGTTTGGAAATTTGTTTACATCAAAATCGCCGCTGACAAAATAACCTTCTGCTTGAACTCCCAGTGAAAATCCAACTAATACAGTATAAATTAATGTTCTTATAGTTATTGCCACCTTCATCTGTTTACAAGCCTTTCTAACCAATCACCCAAATAGATTATCAACAAATGGCTTTGGCATCGTTCTGTGTCCCCAGAAAAATTGCTAAAGCTCGCATAGATAATTCAAATGCGTATTCATAATTACTTGCGCATTTGTACTACATGGAGGTTACGATTTGGCTACAATCCACAACTACGAAGGGGATTTATTATAATAAGTTCGCATTAACACATAGCCAGACAAGCACAATGCACGGCATTCTGCATTTAGACTATCGCTGCATATCTGCTCAATTGCGCTAATTTCTTGTATAAAGAATCGATGTTATTGAACAGTTGCCAAGTCGGCAAATTCGTGTCCAAGCGCCACCGATTTATTGAGCGGCTTTATGACTGCCAGCACTCTTAAAAGAGTCGTTTTACCATTTGCAAACTTTACAGTTATCGCAAAAGGAAGTTTATGACCAACTACAAGTGCTTGCCGCAACCCGATCAACACCAATTGAGTATCACCTTCCCCAATTGTTACAGGTGTTTTTGCAGGAATATCCAACTCGGATAATTTACTCGTCGTCACCAATGCTCCTTCCGTGCTCCTGCTTTGAATTTCAACGCGTTCCGCCATACCACTACCCACTTCGATAATCTTCGCGTCTTTTCTACTGGTAATTACCAATTGTATCGATGCGGTATCCTGACCGGGCGATGATTCCGCAACCCAGGCATTACTGATTATTATTTCGTCAGCGTGTGCATATCCTAAAAATACACTGGCCAACATACATCCCAATAATAGGTTTTTCAATTTATGTCTCCTTATGTTTGCACTTTGAGCCCTATAACTGGCTAAGGCAATATTGGTTGAACTAATTGATTTACACAGTACTAAATTGGAGCGATTTAACCAATCTCACTAGGCGGAATTGATTTGATGAAAGGAGTGGTTTACCAGACATGACAGACGGTCTATTTTTCGCGACAAGCGGTATCTCACCAAAAGTTCATTTAACTAAGTATGAATTTTAAGTCATTCAATAATGTGCATTGGGGCTGAAAATCTCATTCGATAATCACGCCAACTGAAAACAGCTTAATTATCTATTAACCGAAAAATATGCTGCTACAACGACCTTTCAGTGACCAACCGATTGAGCAGCAGCTACAGAAGAAACAGGCACTGGGGGATGTTGCCCCACTATCTGAAAGAAAACTTCGTCGCGCTTGACCATGCCCAACTCGCTACGCGCCCGCTCTTCAATCGCTTCAGTACCTTTTTTAAGATCGCTAACTTCGGCATCCAATACGGCATTGCGCATCGCTGTTTGTTGATTGATTTTTTTTTGAGCCTCGACCTGACGGTCAATGTCCCACACTTTAAGCCAACTTCCCTTACCCAGCCATAACGGATATTGCAATAGCAGGATAAGGGCAAGCAGAACCAGCGTAACAGGGCGCAGCATTAACCCAACTGATAGTACGCGTTGCGACCCGGATAAGATGCGCTATCGCCCAAGTCTTCTTCAATGCGCAGTAGCTGGTTGTATTTCGCCATCCGGTCTGAACGGCACAATGAACCCGTTTTAATTTGCAGCGCGTTAGTTCCCACAGCCAGATCAGCAATGGTGGAGTCTTCTGTTTCGCCGGAGCGATGCGAGATGACAGCGGTATAACCTGCACGTTTTGCCATTTCAATGGCGGCAAATGTTTCGGTCAGAGTACCGATTTGGTTTACTTTGATCAGAATAGAATTGGCGATGCCGCGTTTGATTCCTTCGCGTAATATTTTGGTATTCGTCACAAAAATATCGTCACCAACCAACTGAATATTCTTCCCCAAACGATCAGTCAGTACTTTCCAGCCATCCCAATCAAGTTCGCTCATGCCATCTTCGATGCTAACGATTGGATACTTGTCTACCCATGTGGCATACAAATCTACCATTTGAGCCGAGTTCAGAATTAGTCCATCCGCTTTAAGGTGGTACTTGCCGTCTTTGTAAAATTCCGAGGCCGCCGGATCCATCGCAATCGCCACATCCGCACCGGGCACATAACCTGCTGCCTCGATAGCCTCAACGATTACTTTCAACGCTCCCTCATTGGAACCCAAGGCAGGAGCAAAACCGCCTTCGTCGCCGACAGTAGTGCTGACTCCGCGATCATGTAAAATCTTTTTCAGGTTATGGAACACTTCAGCTCCGTAGCGCAAGGCTTCTCTGAAGCTTTCTGCGCCGACAGGAACGATCATGAATTCCTGCATATCTGCGCCACCGGTCGCATGTGCACCGCCGTTGATGACGTTCATCATCGGTACTGGCATTTCCATACGCGCCGCGCCGCCAAAGTAGCGATACAGGGGCAAGCCGGATTCTTCAGCAGCCGCTTTTGCAACCGCGATTGAAACCGCCAAAATGGCATTCGCACCCAAACGTGATTTATTTTCTGTACCATCCAGATCGATCATGGTTTGATCAATGAAGGCTTGCTCGGCTGCATCAAGTCCCACAATTGCTTCAGCGATCTCGGTGTTCACAAATTCAACCGCCTTCAATACACCTTTACCCAAGTAACGATGTTTGTCGCCATCGCGAAGTTCTACCGCTTCTTTGGTTCCGGTTGATGCACCGGAAGGAACAGCCGCTCGGCCCAACACGCCTGATTCAAGCAACACATCGGCTTCCACAGTAGGATTGCCACGGGAATCCAAAATCTCACGCGCTACAACATCAACGATTGCACTCATGTTTATCTTCCTCAGTTTTAATTACTGCTAAATACTCCGTAAATCGATTTTCTCTTCGATCAAGCCTTGTTGTTTCACAGTCTTATCCAAAACACTCAGGGTCCGCAACAGTTCCTGCAAATGCCCTAGTGGAAAAGCATTGGGGCCATCAGAAAGTGCTTTGGATGGATTCGGATGGGTCTCCATAAATACGCCCGCAATCCCCGCTGCAATCGCCGCACGCGCCAACACCGGCACAAATTCGCGCTGCCCGCCCGAGCTTGTGCCCTGCCCGCCAGGCAACTGCACAGAATGCGTGGCATCGAACACTACAGGACATCCTGTATTACGCATCACCGCCAAAGATCGCATGTCCGACACCAGATTATTATATCCAAATGAAGCGCCGCGTTCGCATACCATGATGTTGTCGGCTCCGCTCACTTCACGCGCCTTATCCACCACGTTCTTCATATCCCAGGGAGACAAAAATTGTCCCTTCTTGATATTTACCGGTTTACCCGATGCCGCTGCTGCATGAATAAAATCGGTCTGGCGGCACAGAAAAGCCGGGGTCTGCAACACATCAACCACCGCTGCGACTGGAGCGATTTCATCAACGCTATGCACATCGGTCAATATAGGCACACCAATCTGCGCTTTCACTTTTTCCAAAATCTGCAAGCCTGCTTCCAGACCAAAACCGCGAAATGTTTTTCCGGAGCTGCGGTTTGCCTTGTCGTAAGACGATTTGTAGATGAAGTTTATCCCTAATTTATTACAAATCTCTTTCAATTGACCGGCAGTATCCAAAGCCATCTGTTCTGACTCGATCACACAAGGACCGGAAATCAAAAAAAATGGCTTATCCAAACCAACATCAAATCCGCACAGCTTCATATTTCAACACTTTCAGTTAGATGTTGGGCAAGTCCGTCCCGCAGTGACAACTCCACATGCGACTTGTCGCATAGTGGATTGCCTGACTTTGTTACCAAGCGCTGCGCGCCATCGTGTCCGGACAGCACATCAAATCCGCACAGCTTCATTTATTTTCCTTGTAGGTCACTGCGGCTTCAACAAATGCTTTGAACAAGGGATGTCCATCGCGCGGCGTGGAGGTAAATTCGGGGTGAAATTGCACCCCGACAAACCACGGGTGCAGGCTTTGCGGCAACTCCATTATCTCCGGTAAATTCTCTGATGGCGTGCGAGCCGAGATAATCATGCCGACTTTTTCCAGCGCGGGTACATAATGATTGTTGACCTCGTAACGGTGGCGATGGCGCTCGTTTACTTCCGCGCCATAAATGCGCGAGGCTAATGTACCTGACTTGATAGGACAGCGCTGCGCACCAAGTCGCATCGTACCCCCCAAGTCGGAATCCGCGCTGCGCATAGCAACTTTGCCATCGCGATCCAGCCATTCGGTAATGAGAGCGACGACCGGATGTTCGGTCTGCTGGTCGAATTCTGTGCTGCTCGCATCGGTCATGCCCGCGACATTGCGTGCATATTCGATCACCGCAAGTTGCATTCCCAAACATATTCCGAGATAAGGTACTTTGTGTTCCCGCGCATAGCGAATCGCGGCAATTTTGCCTTCCGTACCGCGTTTGCCAAACCCGCCGGGAACAAGAATGGCATCAAAATTTTTCAAACCTGCGCGGTCGCTCGCCTCGAACGCTTCGGAATCGATGTATTCAATATTCACCCGGGTGAGCGTATGAATCCCCGCATGGCGCAAGGCTTCGATCAACGATTTGTATGACTCGGTCAGTTCAACATACTTTCCTACCATACCCAGCGTAACTTCTTTTGTCGGATGTTCCAGCGCATCAATCAACTTCTTCCACACCGACAAATCGGCAGGAGCAGGATTAATCCCCAGTTCTTCACAAACGATGCGATCCAAACCCTGTTCGTTCAATATTTGCGGAATCTTGTAAATGCTGTCCACATCCCAAACTGAGATGACCGCTTCTTCGCGTACATTGGAGAACAGCGAAATTTTAGCGCGCTCATCATCGGGGATAGGACGATCCGCACGACACAATAATGCACTGGGAAAAATACCAATCTCGCGCAATTTTTGCACGCTGTGTTGGGTAGGCTTAGTCTTCAACTCGCCCGCACTGGCAATGTAGGGGACCAGCGTCAGATGCACGAAGGCAGTGCTGTTACGACCGCGACGCAGGCTCATCTGGCGAGCCGCCTCAAGGAAAGGCAGTGACTCGATGTCACCGACCGTGCCGCCGATCTCGACAATCGCCACATCTGCGTTACCATCGAAAGAAGCGGCAGCACCGCGTTCGATGAACGCCTGTATCTCATTGGTGATGTGCGGAATAACTTGCACCGTCTTGCCCAGATATTCGCCGCGGCGCTCTTTGCGTATCACGCTGTCGTATATCTGCCCTGTAGTGAAATTGTTCGACTTGCGCATCTTGGCTGTGACAAAACGCTCGTAGTGCCCCAAATCCAAATCTGTCTCTGCACCGTCTTCTGTTACAAATACTTCACCGTGCTGAAAAGGACTCATTGTGCCGGGATCGACATTAATATACGGATCCAGCTTGAGCATGGTGACTTTGAGACCGCGCGATTCGAGGATCGCTGCGAGAGATGCGGCGGCAATGCCTTTTCCCAGAGAAGACACCACGCCGCCAGTAATAAATATGTATTTGGTCATGGGGAGCAATGATACCGTAAATCCCCCTTGCCTCAAAACAGTTAGAGCCGTCACTCTCAAACAATAAACCTATAATCCCAATGTACTCAATACGTCACACAGAAAAATTAATGTAGCAATATAAGTAAGGGAAGAATACAACTCAGGTGTGTTTAAGCGAAAGGTCTCTGCCAAATAAGGATTGCGAGTATTGTTGGACTTGTTGTTTTGATATATCAAGTTTAATTATTTCATCGCCAAAATCATACGCCGGTTTACGTAATGCAGACAGACCAATGTTTCCGACAACGGTATGATCCGGCTCCCAAAGAATTTGAAATAGCGGGAAAGCGTCCTGTTTACCCCTCAATGCAGCGCGCATTACAGGGCGAACTCTGTTTGCAAAACCTGAAGGCAATGAATCAACAACTGCTTGCGTTGTCATAATTTGTCCGGCCCCCGTCATTGCGGTTACACGTGCAGCAATATTTACCGTGTCTCCAAACAAATCGTTTGCTTTGAAAATAACTTCTCCGTGGTGAAAACCGATCCTAACCTGAATCGATTGGTCAACGCCAGGTCGTTGCACATCCACTTCAAAATGCATGGCACGCGCAGCCTGGGTCGCCAAATTGATATTGGGAAAAGAACACATGATTTCGTCACCAATAGTCTTAATCACGGTGCCCTTATGTTTGGCAACTTCCAGAATCAAAATATTTAGCGCGGACGAAATGACCTTCAATGCCCGTTCATTTCCCAATTTTTCGTATAAGGCAGTACTGCCACAAATGTCCGCAAACAGTACGACCGCCCTGCCCTTTTGCTGAACTGGTGCAGTGGCTTTAAGTTGAACGCCCAGCTCATTTTGGGATGCGTAATGAATCATTTCCGCGATGCGTTTATCTTCACGAAGCAAGGCAAATTCAAGCGGAGATTTATCTTCTTTGTTTTTTACCCGCAGTTTCGCCCCATGGATAATCAGCAAAAGGACAATATCCGCATAACCTTTCTCTATGGCAAGAAAAAGTGGAATCGCACCATTTTGGCTAAAATTCACTTCTACATCTGATTTGAGCAATTGATGAAGTGACGGTACGCTTCCTTTAAGAATCGCATTAATTACATCGTTTCTGGAATTGAGAGTGTCCAGTCTGGTACTGCCGGTGTAATCCGTATCAGTCGTGTCGGCCGTATCAGTCGTGTCGGCCGTATCATTCGTGTCGGCCGTATCATTCGTGTCGGCCGTATCATTCGTGTCTTCTTGAAGTGAACCGGGATAATAAAACCTGTACAACAAGCCCATCAAAACCAACACGCCTGAAGCCACGATCATTGCAAGTTGGCTAATTCCCAGTTGATTGGCCAATTGGTCCGGCAAATTTGCACCTATAGCCAACACTGACACGGTGATGAACAACATCAATTTGAGATACAGGAATAAAGAAATGATCACTGTCGCAGTTAGCGCGATCAGCAACAAGTTTCGGTCAACAATGTGCCCTATTACCCCATCCGGAAGGTTGGCGGTAAGAGCCATAAAAGAAACCATCAACAACACGATGACTTCATTTGTTTTTATTTGCATATGATTCACCCTAATACTCAGCTCAATTTGACTGAAGCAAGGGACTGCAAATATACCGTTTGGTCAATGACTTTGCGTATGGAATAACGGAATCCATCAGAGAATACGGATACCGGCAATCCCGCTGTCATAGAGCACTAGGCTCGTTAGACCGGTAACTTTGCGTCCCTGCTTTTCAACAGGTTTGCTTTTTAGTAAAAAATAGCAAAAAATCTGGTGGTCAATAACGCACATATGCTAATACTGAGTATGCTATTTGAAACAGCTAAAACCGACGAAAGCACGATTTTGAGTCATGGGCGGCAATAAGTCCGATTCTGCGGTAATTATCCCTTCCGTACATTTTGCAAAGACTTATATTTGATAAACTTGACTGGAATTTAATAGCTCAAGTTTGTGACTTTGCAATACTTCAATTACTTCGGTTATAGATGAAGAACGGATCACTACCGATGCAGTAGATTTAGATGCGAAAGCATACATGTAGTCAATATTGATATCATTATCGGCCAAGATTTTCAAAGCATGGTAAAGACCGCCGGGTTTGTTTGGTACTATCAAACAGACCACGTCGGTCAGATTCACCGAAAAGTCATTTTTCTTCAATACAGAAACTGCCAACTCTGGACGTCCGACCACCATGCGGATAATGCCAAAATCGGTCGCATCGGCTATGCTCAACGCAGTGATGTTAATATCGTTATCGGACAGGATTTTGATCAAGTCAGTTAGTCTGCCCGATTTATCTTCCAGAAAAACTGATAGTTGTTTAATAATCATATGGGAGCTATATACTTAATTTACGGTTATCAATCACACGTTTTGCTTTTCCTTCGGAACGTTCTATGCTGCTTGGCTCCACTAGGCGGATTGTGGCACTTATTCCCAATACGCTTGAGATATTATTGCTAATACGTTTTTTCAAAGCTTCAAGCACTTTCACCTCATCGGACCAGAATTGTTCGTCAATTTCAACCTTGATTTCTAGGGAATCCAGATTGTTTTCACGACTTACAATCAGTTGATAGTGCGGTGAAGTTTCAGCCAGTTCCAGAAGCACTGACTCCACTTGCGAAGGAAATACATTCACCCCCCGAATTATCAGCATATCGTCCGAGCGCCCAAGACATTTTTCCATGCGGACCAAGGTGCGTCCGCATGCACATTTTTCCGCATGTAACCGGGTCAAGTCGCGTGTGCGATATCGCAGCAAAGGCATCGCTTCTTTGGTGACTGTCGTAAACACCAATTCGCCCAGTTCGCCGAAAGGTAATACTTCCAGGGTATCAGGGTCAATAATTTCGGGAATAAAATGATCTTCGAAAATATGGTTGCCGCATTGATACACGCATTCCATCGAAACCCCCGGTCCGATAATTTCGCTTAATCCGTAAATATCATAGGCCTTAATGCCCAGAAGATTTTGAATTTGCGCTCTCATTTCTTCAGTCCAGGGCTCGGCACCAAAAACGCCGGCTTTAAGTTTTATATCGTTTGGATCTATACCTTCTTTTAATATTCTTTCACCCAATAAAGCTGCATACGATGGAGTGCAGGCGATTACTGTCGAACCAAAATCAACCATTAATTGCAATTGCTTCTTGGTGTTACCGCCCGAAATAGGAATCACCGAGGCCCCAACTTTTTCGGCCCCATAATGAAGCCCCAATCCGCCTGTAAAAAGACCGTATCCGTAAGCAATTTGAATAATGTCATTATTGGTGACGCCCGCCATGGTAAGTGAACGAGCCACAACCTCACTCCAGGTATCAATGTCATTGCGAGTGTAGCCGACTACGGTGGGTTTTCCGGTTGTACCGCTCGAAGCATGCAAGCGTACAATTTTCGATTGGGGAACAGTGAATAGCCCGAACGGGTAATTGTCACGCAAATCTGATTTTAGGGTAAACGGAAGATCTTTCAGTTGGTCGACACTTTTTATATCGCCGGGTTGAAATCCTTTTTCATCAAGCTTGCTGCGATAAAAAGGAACAGTCTTATAAATTTCATCCAGCATTCTGGCTAAGCGCTGGCTTTGTATTTCGCGCATTTTCTCCCTGCTTGCGCATTCAATGTCCGGATTCCAAATCATGATTCTTATTTATAATTGAAAAAAGTATTGGGCAAATATTTCGAAAAGAATAATAAATAGAATTGGGTCTTAATTTTGCAAACCTTTATTAAAAGCCAACAGATTCATTTCAACAATTTCTTTTCCTTTTGCAGAAAAGAATTGTTCAATCGCTTTTTCTAATTGATCGATTCCAATGCCAATATACGGAGATGCCGCCCCCAACATTACCACATTGAATGTCTTTGCATTACCCACGCTACGAGCCAGTGCGGATGCATCCACAAAGATATGTTTTGCGGATTTTTCTATTTCGGCTCGAATGCGTTCATGGTCAGGGTAATTGGCAATATTATTAAATACTTCGGTTGCGGTAACGATGATTCCATCTTCCGATAAAAAGGGCAAATATCTCAACGATTCCATTGGCTCGATGGACAGAATAAGATCTGCTTTCCCGCGAGGAATAAGATCGGAAAATATTTCCGCATCGGAAATGCGAAGATGTGATTCAACAGCCCCGCCACGTTGACTCATGCCGTGGACTTCGGCTTGTTTGACTTGAAGTCCGTTGTTCATTGCAGCCAGATCGATAATTGCGGCAATGGTAAGAATACCTTGGCCGCCAACACCCGCTATAATTATATTTTTAAACATCTTTGATTATGCCGATACAGTTATATCGGCTGGCTTTTTCCGCTTTGCCTTTTTGACTTGAATCATCGTTTGCACGCATTCTCTTTGCGCAATAATAACTGAAACACCTTTATATTCAAACTCTTCTTTCAATATGGCCATATTTTGATGAAGGTTTTTTTTCAAAGGTTCAATCACACGTATATGCGCCTCGTCTACGCCGATACCTTTGCAGATGTCAAACAGTTTGTCGGTTGCGGAAGAGTCTTGCCCTCCGGTCATCGCGATTGTGGAATTGTCGGAAATGATTATTGTAACCGGAACCGCATCGTTTACCGCATCAAGCAATCCGGTAATGCCGGAATGAGTAAATGTTGAATCACCAATGACTGCAACTGCCGGATGAAAACCTGCATCGGCAGCGCCTTTCGCCATGGTTATCGATGCGCCCATGTCAACACAGGTGCTGATTGCCTGAAACGGCTCCAGTGCGCCGAGCGCGTAGCAACCTATATCAGAAAATACATGCTTTTCAGGATACGATTCGAATAGGCGATTCATTGCATCGAATACATCAATATGTCCGCACCCCGGACAGAGCTTAGGCGGACGACTGGCAACAACCTGGGGAATTGCTTTTATCTCATGGTGTCGCACATCAAACGCTTTGGCCAAAGCATCGGGTGACAGTTCTCCCATGCGAGGCAAAGCGCCGTCGAGTCGACCCCGGAATTTCGTATTACCCAAATAGCCTTTCAGTAATTCTTCATAAATCGGATAACCTTCCTCGGCAATTAAAATATCATCGTATTTTTCTACAAATGCTTTTACTTTTTGCTCGGGCAAGGGATATTGTGAAATTTTCAAAACAGGTATCTCAAGCTGCTCGGCTTGCCTCACTTCCATAATGTAGTTGAAGGCAAGACCAAAAGCGATGACAGCTTTGGGGCCTTTCCCCTCGACTACTTTATTAAATATCGAAGCTTCCGAAATTTCAGCCAACTGTGGTTGCAAATCCAGCAGCCCGGCAAAGTTGGGACGGGCATTTGAAGGTATCAAAATCCATTTGTTTTTATCTGTTGATGGATTCAGCGGGTTTTGTTCGCGTGCTGTTTTCTGTTGAACCACAGCGCGTGAATGCGAAAGACGAGTGGTAATACGCAATAACACGGGCAGTTTCACTTGCTCTGACAGATCGAAAGCGTATCGTGTGGCATCGTATGCCTCTTGTTGATTCGATGGCTCAAGAACAGGAAGATAGGCAAAGCGACCATATGCGCGGGTATCCTGCTCGTTTTGCGAGGAGTGCATCGAAGGGTCGTCGGCAACCACGACGACCAAGCCGCCATGAACCCCTGTTGATGCGGAGCACATAAACGCATCTGCCGCAACATTCATTCCAACATGTTTCATGCAAACGAGACTACGTTTGCCGACATATGACATTCCCAAAGCTGCTTCATAGGCAGTTTTTTCGTTGACCGACCATCTGGAGCGAACACCGTTTTGCCTGGCCACACTCGAACGTTGAATAAATTCGGTTATTTCAGTTGATGGCGTGCCCGGATACGCATACACCCCCGATATTCCGGCATCTATCGCCGCCAGTGCTATTGCCTCAGCACCAAGAAGAAGCTGTTTTTTCATTATTTATAAGGTTCAAGAATTCAAAATACACCTGCGACCGCAATGGGTAAGTATCCTTGACCACGTTCTCCCGGTCAATACCAATTTTTCTGCTGCGCTCAAATATTCAAAATCGCTATTTAACACGGTTAATTTCGTCAACGAGACTAATCGGCAGTTATTGGCGAGTAAGGGTAAACTAATTTCGTAAATATTAAGGAAAATTCCCCCGTGTTACGTTTTTCACCACAGGGTGATTAACGTAACACGAGGGAATCGGAATTAACTACAACTTATTATGTGTTGATATTAATGCACTGCAGCAGCCTCTGCTCCCAAGCCTGTTTCAGCACGGATCAACTGTGCATCGTAGGCTTCTCTTTCTTTCTGGCCGCTTTCGCTCTTGTCTGTCACTGATGCGATGTAAGCAACAATCAGGACAGCGGGAAGAACAACAAAAGTTGGGAAGTCATACGGGAATATTGCCGGCCCCATGCCTAGCACTTTGGTCCAGACTGTTGGTCCGATTACCAATAGACCAATAGAGCCCACAATCCCGGTGTACCCGCCTAGCACCGCGCCGCGTGTGGTAAGGCCGCGCCAGAAAATCGACAGGATCAAAACCGGGAAGTTAGTGCATGCAGCGATTGAGAATGTCAGTGCCACGATGTATGCGACGTTCTGTTTCTCAAAAGCGATACCGAGCAACACGGCCACAATACCCAACCCGATAACGGACATTTTTGATACCCAAACTTCTTCTTTTTCGGATGCTTTACCCTTCTTAATTACACCGGCGTAGATATCATGAGACAGAGCCGAAGCACCAGCCAAGGTCAAGCCGGAAACCACGGCAAGAATTGTTGCAAAAGCAACCGCGGCAATAAAGCCCAGGAAGAAGTCGCCACCGACAGCGTGAGACAGATATACAGCCGGCATGCTACCGCCACCTTTGAGTACCAGAATGCTCTTGGTAATATCAGCGAGATATTCAGGCTTGTTAGCAACCAAAACAATCGCACCGAAACCGATGATGAAAGTCAGGATATAAAAGAAACCGATAAAACAAGTGCCGTACAAGACTGATTTACGGGCAGCTTTAGAGTCGGTCACTGTGAAGAAACGCATCAGGATGTGTGGCAGACCTGCGGTACCAAACATTAATGTCAATCCAAGCGAGATTGATTCGAGCGGATTAGCCTTGGCACCGATTGGTACCACTGATTGCAGGATTTCCAAATGTTTCGGGTGAATTGCAACAGCGTCCGTGAACAGCTTTTCGAAACTGAAGCCTTCATGTGACATCACACCGATTGCCATTAAAGTTGCGCCGCCGAGCAGCAGAGCCGCCTTGATAATTTGCACCCAGGTTGTGGCTTTCATACCGCCGAAGGTGACATAAATAATAATCAGCGCGCCCACAACAACGATAGCCTCTCTATATGAAACCTGAGGTATCAAAGTATGCAGCAACTGACCTGCACCCACTGCCTGTCCGATCAAATACCAGATCACCACAATCAACGAACTGATCGCCGCCATGATTTTGATCGGGCCTTGTTTGAGGCGGAATGCAACAACGTCCGCATAAGTATATTTACCCAGATTACGCAAACGTTCAGCGATCAAGAACAGGATAATCGGCCAACCGACAAGCCAACCCACCGAATATATCAACCCGTAAAAACCGTTGAAGTAAACCAGCGCGGCAATACCCAGAAAAGACGCGGCAGACATATAGTCACCTGCAATCGCCATACCGTTTTGTAAACCGGTTACACCCCGACCGGCAGCGTAAAAGTCTGTTGCGGTTTTCGTACGGGTAGCGGCCCAGTATGTAATACCCAGCGTCACCGCAACAAATATCAGGAACATCACAATTGCGTTCCAATTCAGCGGAGGTTCTGCCGGTGCTGCTGCGACAGCAGCCACAACCGCTGTCGCCGGAGCAGACACTGATGCGCCCACTGTTGCAGGTGTTGCCGATGAAGCCACCCCAACTGTTGCGGGTGCCGACGCAGAAGCGGCCGCATCAGCAGCCAATACCAAGCCTGAAGCCATAAGCGCCAGTGTAGCCAAAAGTATTGTAAAGATTGTTTTCATTTAGAGGCCTCTTGAACGATTTCACGGACAATAGGATCGAAAGTCCCATTTGCTTTATAAACATACACTCCGGTCAATAAGGCGGATAAAACAATAACGCCAATACCCAAAACAATTCCCAGCGGTATAACGCTGCCTGCCGAAATTGGCTGGGTAATAAATCCGGGGGCAAAGGCTATCGACAAAGTGAAGCCAAAATAGACGACGAATACGATTACAGAAAGCGTCCAGGAAAGCGTGTCGCGTCTTTTTACAAGTTGCAGATACTTGGGATTGCTCTGTATTTTGCTTGCGATTAATTCAGACATATAGTCTCCTCATTATCTAAGTTTTTATACAACATGTTGAATTTCCAGAAGAGCCGTGATCTCCCCGAAATACCTTTGTAAATAAAGGCACTCCTTAATAAATCACTCTGGAGGATTAATCTATTGCGCGTAAATTTTTCATTCGGTTTTATTGTTCTCCTTCGATGTAAGACGTTGGCTAACTATTGTTATTGGACTCATTAGCCTCTTTGTTAAAACAAGGCTTACGTTCCTTCTTTTGCTAGTCCCCACGCTCCCAGAACAACAATTCATGCCGCCCTGAAGAGTATCCCTGGGAAGAATATATCACTGTTCCAACGGCTAAGGAACCCCACGTTAACTAATTACGTGTTGATTTCGGAAGAATGTTGCATATTGATATTCAGTAATATCAAATATGGAATCTGTGTTTAAAGCACTTTGTAGCTGCTTTGGCTATTCAACCAACGCTGGGATTTTTCCAAATCAATAAAATCGGAAAAGTTAGAAATAATCTTCTTCATAGCCTGAACCTGCGCCACCTGAAACAGTTGTGCGGTAACGATTGCATCAGCCAATGCGTTGTGGCGATCATCATTGTGAATATCAAAGTGACCATTCCAATCGTCCAATGTGCGCAATTGAGCGGCAAGACTTGGGTTAAGCGCCGGCATGATATAGGCAAGGTCCAGCCAGGAATGCTTGAATGAAATACCCAGGTATTGACTAATCGCGCGTCGAATCATGGTCTGATCGAAAACAACGTGATAGGCCACCAATGGATCCTTTCCAAGGAACTCCAAGAAACTCAACAATGCTTCAATGGCAGGCACCCCTTCAGCCTGGGCCGCTCCGCCAATGCCATGCAACAGAATATTCTCTTTATGGCTCACTTTAGGTTGTTGTAGCACGACATAAAAGCTGTCACCCAATGCAATCCGGCCTTTTACCATGGCAATCGCGCCGATTGAAATGAGGCGGTCATTCATCAGGTCCAATCCGCTTGTTTCCACATCAACCACCACACATCTCATCTGGCCTACCGCAACAGCCAATGGTGACTCGGATAACTTTTCCCATGCCTGCAAACGCGATCTCTGCTGCTCCGATAAGTCGGGCTTATTTCCAAACATTCTTGCCAGCCAGTGCATCACAGCCGGTACTCCAAAGCGAGTCTCGCCTGAAGTTTTCTTGCCTGCCTGAAAGCCTCTTTAAGAATACGCCTATCCAGCTCGTTCAATTGCTCCGGGTCTATCAAATTATCCAATTCTTCATCACTTAAACCTTTCGCCTTTTCTTCATCGTGATGGCGCAAGCGTAGCACTTGAATAAACAGGAAAGCATCGATCCAGGCTTCAATTTCTGCCTCGGGGATTTTCAATTTTGCCGAACTGGCACGCAAGCGCTGTAACGTATTGGTATGCGGCACACCCGCAGCCATACCAAATAGCCGTGCAGCATTCACAAAAGGCGTAATTCCGTTTAGCTTCAGATCGAGCTTTTTTTCTTTTCCGACAACAAAGTCTCTGACCACGCCAAGCGGGGGTTTGAAGCTCATTGCCGCCTCGGCCATTTGTCGTAAAAAAAGTCCGTTAGCACTCGCTCTGTCCAGCAGCCAATTACGCAATTCGTCCGCCAGTTTTTGCTCACCGAATACGGCTCTGAAATCGAAAAATATGGATGAGTTTAATAAAGCTTCCTGTGAACTGTTGGTAATCCAACTTATAAAGTTACCCTTCCATTCGTCGAGAGACAAACACCATTGCGGATTCGATGCCATCACTTTACCCTTGCACAAAGGAAATCCGCACGCAGCCAATGTTTCATTAATCCTGAGGGCAACGGGCAATAATGTCGCCCGTACCTGATCGGCATTCATTCCTTCGGGTATGCAGAAGATGAGCGCATTATCCTGATCGGTGCTTAGTGTCTGCTCAAAGCGACCTTCCGAACCCAGTGCGATCCAACACAACTCGCTGATGTTTAGTCCACTGGCATTACATTCCAGTTCCACTACCCGCGCTGTGAGTTGATCGTTGAACGTGGAAATGAATTGGGTTAATTGCTCCGCTGCCACGCCCTGGGCCATCATGTTATGCGCCATGCTGCGGATATCAGCCGCAGCTTGTTGCAACTCAGCAAGATGCTGAGCATGCCGAATAGACGAACCAATCTGATGCAGACCAACCCGCTGCAGGGCGAATAAATCTTTTTCCGAAACCAGTCCGACCAAGCGCTCATTCTCTACCACCAGCACATGCCGGAATCCCAGTTTTGCCATCATCAAGGCTGCTTCATGTGCCAGCGCCTGCGGTGACAAACAGGTCAACTGCGTGGACATCACCGTAATCACGGGTTGCTCCAGATCGACCTGAGGTAGTGCGATACGTTCCAATACATCGGGTAGCGTCAATATTCCGATGGGCCTGCCTGCTTCGTCCACCGCAACCATAGAGCCCACACGCAATTCGTGCATACGTGCCAGCACCTCTCTTATGCTGGTTTGAGGTGCGCAACTGATAGGGGCACGACGAATAATCGCTGACAAAGGACTGGTCAGCGATTGCTGTTCGGCCCCCGATTGTGTGTACTGCGCCTGAATAACCTGCTTGGAATGTTCCAATAAATTGGCAATTCTGCGCGTGCAAAAATCGCGGAAGGGCGTGCTCATACCCAGCAAGGTTTGAAAATCAGAAGCTGGCAACTCATAACAAAACGTGTCCTTGCCGGCACGATACAGGCTGGCAACAGGACGATTTGCCAACAGTGCGCCAAGTGGGAAGCATTCACCTTCAGCCAGTTCCAGCCAGGTATCCGCGTCGGTAGCATTGGCGACTTTTTGTTCGCCATACACCATTCCCTGTTTGATCACCAAAAACCGGTTTACAACGCCCTGCTCCGGACTGAGTATCAATTCATCCCTGGCGTAATATCCGAGTTGCATCCGTTCCAGCATCCACAGCAAATGTGCCGGTTCCATCTTGTCAAACGGAGCATGTGCGGCAAAGAAAGTTAATTGTGAAGGATGAATGGCACTCATGGCAGACTCCGTTTAGGGGTTCCCTTTAGTTAACTCAACAGTTTTATTCCACAACTTTCACCGTCATGTCCAACAGACGAATACGCTTTGCAAAATGCTCCATTTGTTCCAAAGACAATGCTTTTAATCGCGGTGCCTCAGGCTGCATGGAAGTACGGGCAATTCCGTAAAGCATAACACCTTTCGGTTTTACGCCGAGTTGCAACAAATCATGCAAAACTTTCAGATAATCATCTTCGTCCTGTACGCCGGGCGTTTCGCCATCCAGTGCAAACCAGCATGTTTGCAGCCAGGTGTTCGGACAACATGCAATTGCTGCAATCAGATTTTGCCTAACTTTTTCCAAACTGGTGCGGGTATCATTGATACGTGCCATGCCCTGCTCGCTGCCGCGATCCAGCTTGAACCATACTTCACCGTTTAATTGTGCCATTTGGCGTAGTCCCTGCTGCACGTTTTCGCGTTGCAAAAGACTGCCATTGGTAATGAGCAACAACTTGATCTGTTCGGGCAATGCCAGCTCGCGTTTCAGCTTGCCGATTAGCCCGATGACTTGCGAAAACTCGGCCGCACTGGTCGGCTCACCGTTACCAGACAGCGCAATATCGTTAATCCGCCGCACTTCTTGCGAAACTCGCGTCTGCATGAAATCTCCGTGCAAAAGTTCATGCAGAAATCCGCGCAGCTCTTTTTCCAGTAAAACCAAATCAACCGGAGGCGCTGTTCCCAGTTTAAGATCGGGTACCTGGCAATAGATGCAACGCCAATTGCAGGCATTGTTGGGATTAAGATTGATTCCTACGGAGACCCCGCCAGCACGGCGCGAAATAACAGGGTAGACATAATGTAATCCGGCAACGTCACGACTGTGTTCCGTTACCTTGAGATTAATGTCAACCATGCCATTCTCAAGGTTTGATCAATGGCAAGTATTGCCCCGGATCGACCGGCTTGCCGAATTTGCGTATCTCGAAATGCAGTTTTACCTGGTCGGAGTCGGTCTCGCCCATCTCGGCAATCTTTTGCCCCTTGCTTACGCTCTGGCCTTCTTTGACCAATATCTGGTCATTGTGCGCATATGCGCTGAGAAAAGTTTTATTGTGTTTGATAATAACCAGCTTGCCGTAACCGCGTAAGCCGCTACCGCTGTAAACCACCTTGCCCGCCGCACTCGCCACTACCGGCTGACCGCGCCTGCCTGCAATGTCCACCCCTTTGCGATTGGCGTTCTCAGAGAATAAGGCGATGACTCTGCCTATTGTCGGCATCCCCCATTCCAAATCTTCTTCCTCGTCCTCCGCTTTCACTGAGGGAACGCCCGGGGCGTCGGCGACAACAGGAGCAACCGGTGCAATTTCCTTTTGCGCCCCATCCTCCTGAATCGCCTCTGCTTGGGCGAGCGCTGTTTCAGAATAGGGGATTCTGCCTACTTTGGGTTGTGTCTTTATTGCGCCAAGCGGGGTAGTGGGTCGTACTACCTGAGGTTTGGATTCGACGACTTTAGTCGGAGTTGACACGGGAATACGTAACTGTTGCCCGATCTTTATCTCTCCGGGGTTTTCAATCTTGTTCAATTCGGCCAATTCACGATAATCGACACCGTGCATAAAAGCGATGCTGTACATCGTGTCGCCTTTCTGCACCACATAATTCTGGGTCTCTACCGGTTTTTTGACCTGCGGCGGTTGCACAACCGACTGTTGTACAACCGGTGCCGGAGCCGCAGGCTTCTTCATTTCTGTTCCGCGCTCTACGATAGGCGCATGCCGTACCGGCTGAGGGGCGCAAGCAGTCAAAATAATTGCCGCCGCGAGCAGCAAAATAAATTGCGCGGCTTTTTTTTCGATTACCCCAAGTCTAATTTGTAACACTGTCATGCTTTTCCCGTCAGTATAGGTACGAACCTTACCGCCTCCAGGCGGCTCTCGCTGTAACCTTTTTCATCGCGTTCGATCAAAGTGAGGAACTGCTCTTGCGCTCCCAGCGGCAGCACCATTCTACCGCCTACCGAAAGCTGTTCCAACAATGCCTGCGGAACATGCGTCGCCGCCGCCGCCATGATAATGCCGTCGAACGGGGCTATTTCTGGCCGGCCCATCGTACCATCGGCATAACTCAGAATCACATTGCGTGTCTGCAATTCTTTGAGTGAAATTGATGCACGCTTATACAAGGGCTGAATACGTTCAACCGAATAAACTTCACGCGCGACTTGTCCGAGCACGGCCGCCTGATATCCGCAACCAGTGCCCACCTCCAACACGCGATTTAACTGCTTCCCATTGCGCAGCATTTCGATCATGCGCGCCACGATATAAGGCTGCGAAATGGTCTGCGAGTGGCCGATCGGCAATGACACATCGTCATAGGCACGGCTTGCCAATGCCTCATCCACAAAAATGTGGCGCGGAATAGCACTCATTGCCGCCAACACGACCTCATCCGTAACTCCCTGACTGCGCAAACGCTCGATCATGCGGCTCCGGGTACGCTGGGAAGTCATGCCAATACCAGAGTGTCGAATGTTCATTTTTCGCCGCCCATCCATGTGCGTACAGCCTCAATCTGCGTGTATTGCGTCAGATCGATCTGCAACGGTGTAAGCGAAACACGACGATTTAAAATCGCACAAAAATCTGTCCCTTCTCCTGCATCCTGTGCTTTGCCAGCCGCACCGACCCAGTACACGGTTTGCCCATGCGGATTGCTTGCTTTTACCACCGGCTCGGCTTTATGGCGTTTGCCCAGACGGGTCACCTCTATACCTTGCAGTTGATCGTAGGCAACATCCGGCACGTTCACATTAAGCAACCAGGGCGAGGTATGTGTATTTGTTTCAAAGCGTTTTACCAGCTCAACTGCCACCAAAGCGGCAGTTTCATAGTGCGCCAGATCGGAACCCGCCAGCGATACGGCAATTGCCGGAATTCCCAGCAAGAACCCTTCGGTGGCAGCGGCAACTGTTCCCGAGTAAATCGTGTCATCGCCCATATTGGCACCCGAGTTAATTCCCGAGATAACCATGTCAGGCTGGGTATCCAACATACCCGTGACCGCCAAATGGACACAATCGGTAGGCGTGCCATTCACATAGTAAAAGCCGCTATCCGCCCTGCGCAAGTTAAGCGGGCGATCCAACGTCAGGGAATTACTTGCACCACTGCGGTCACGTTCAGGCGCAACGACGACGACATCTGTAATCTCGGAGAGGTGCGAGGCCAAACACGCCAGACCGGGTGCAAAATAACCATCGTCGTTACTAAGCAGAATACGCATCAAGACTGAGGAATATCAAAGTTCGAAGAATAAAAGACAGGAAAGCATGGGGTCAATACTAAAATCGCGTCAACCCGGATTTCCACGATAATTTCTGGTGGTAATGGTAGCACACTGACCACTATAAAAGTTGGACAGTAGATCACCCTGAACCAGAAGATTCAAGTTTTGCGCGCCTCAAAACGTCTAAACGTTATTTTGAGGGAAATACCCCGATCAATTTGCCGTGCGATATTCGCGTGTTTGTTTGACACCATTGACGACGGGAAGTGTGGTTTTCTTTGATCCCACTGAGGCAGGATTGGTATCCTTCATTTTCAAAACCTGCAACGAAATTTCGTTCATTGCTTCTTCCAGCTTCACAGTCAGCTCATGACGGTCTTTATTTGATAAAGGCTCATTGCCATCGGGATAATACAGTTGAGAGTAGATGACAACATACTTGTGAAAAAGATTCTTCAGGTCAAACGCACGGAGATAATCTTTGGCTATGAAATAATGACTGTTAACCATCGCAGTACTCCTTATTGTTTGTGGGGTGTGCTAAGTCTACAAACTCTGCACAAAACCTATCCGCCGAATAGGAATACTTTCTAGTCACAAATTACACAATTAAAAATCATCATCCATGCTGCCCAGAACAAAACCCGGCAGTGTTTCCTCAAAATCAGATTCGTTTTCTTCCCAGCATGAATCATCATTCAACACTTTGGCCGTCAAGCGTGTTGGCGCAAAAGTTCCCGGATCGACAGATTGCAGAATAGCGCTAGCGACTTGCTTGTGGTGTTGATGTTGTGCTTTCATGTTCGCCTCCTAAGCAGTGTCAAATTGACGGTTAAATTTTGCACCGGTGGGTTCACAGAGAATATAAGAGAATTGATAATTCTTGTGTAGGAATACTTCTTAAAGAGCCGAAATGGGGGCAAGTCTACATTATCAGTATTTTCTGCTATCACCTCGCTTGGAATAACAGGGTATTTTGCTCGCTTACTTTGAAATAGAGAGAAACTTGACTTATCGTAGCGAAAAAAGTATTCCATTCTAAAACCTAGGCAAGGCGCGAACAATAAATTGCGGCGCCGCATATACTTGATATATAAAAATTAATTTTTTGAAAGTGGTGCCACCTAACAACGAGAATTGTGCTTTTAGAGGCTCCCTTATACCGCCAATCAATTGAGCGTCTTACAACTTGCTGAAAATGCTTCAATCCAAATAGTTCATACTCCTGCTAATATTAGTTCCGAATTTCTTGACATAAAGTTCTGCATCCATATAATGCGGACTTCGTTTTTTGCGGGAATAGCTCAGTTGGTAGAGCGATACCTTGCCAAGGTATAGGTCGCGAGTTCGAGTCTCGTTTCCCGCTCCATATTTATATTATTGGGAAAGCATTCTAGCTTTCCCATAATTTTTAGTTTTCAATACGGTGCGATAGCAAAGCGGTTATGCCCCGGATTGCAAATCCGGTTAGCCCAGTTCGACTCTGGGTCGCACCTCCAAATATATTCAAATAAATACAATAAGTTATGCGATAAATAGATGATCTTCGCAATCCTTCCTATTGCTATTTTCCTCCACTAACCCCCATAATTTGTCACTAAACCACCCTTGCGGGGCGGCAGAACCACCCGTAGTTCGGACAATTGTGCGTCGACGGGAGTTTGTTTATTGGGGAAATTCATGGCATCACATCGGCAGAGAAGCGCGGGAAGTTGGGAGTTTGTAATTAAACGAAAAGGGCTTCTACCAAAGCCGATAACGCTCACCTTCGATAGCGAGATGGATGGAATAGCGTACTGCGCGCATCTGGAAAAGCTGCTTGACGCCGGGATTGTGCCGGATGAGTTTAAAGTCAAGGCAACCAAGTCGCTCAAGACTATCAAAGATGCGGTACTTGAATACATAGCAGCAGTGCATATCACAGATGATGATGTCGGAATTCTTGGACAATTAAAAAATCAGGTCGGGGATCGTGTGCTCGATAAGGTCGATTACAAGTGGGCAGAAAGTTGGATTAAAGACCTACAAGTCGCCGGTGGAGCGCCATCCACTATTCGAAAGAAAGTTGGTGCACTTGCCAGATGTCTTGATTGGGTAATTCGTAGATCGGACTCTTTGCTAATCGCCAACCCATTGCGAATACTCCCGAAACGGTACGCTACAACATCTACCGGAAGGAAAGATGTTGAGCGTGATAGAAGGCTGCGCGACGGTGAAGAAAAGAGAATAGTTTCCATTTTAAATAAAGACCTGCCAGAGGGTAGGCATTTGATGCAAAAACTATATTAACGGGAGCGCAAAATTAATAGAAATGGATAAAGCATGCGACGAATTAAAAATATTGGCAATGTGAAGGGCTGTTATTTATTTTAGCCCTTGCCGGTTGAATAAGTTCAACCGCTGACCGTCACCGATCCGCACGGCTATGTTTCATCCTTTAAGTTTGATGCCGATGGCAACCGTATTTGCGCCATTGATGCCAATGCCAGCGCAAGCCTGCAACCCAAGAATACGGACGGATGCTCAGTCAGCACCCAGTTTGATGAACTCAACCGCCCGCTACTGGTACGTGATGCCTTGAATGGCACCACGGCAACCACCTATGACTTGCTCGGACATCCCTGTCATGGGGCAAAGTTATACGCGGGATCGTGTTGGCAACATCACCGGGCTGTCCGTCGGCGCTTCCAATACTCTGGGCTGGAAACCTCGGGGAAAATGGCGGGGTATCATTTCTTGCACTGACGGTATTGGGTAGACGAATTGCCATTTACTCAATATGGAAATTTGATTTACAACTCTCAGCCATGATATATTAAGTCATGGCTGAAATAAAAGTATCCGATGATTCCTGGTCATTGTCCTTAAAAAACGGAAACGGCCTGCTGCGCCGTGAAGTTTGGGAGGACGGCCAGGGAAAAATAGTGCGGTACAACTTGGCATATATCAACCATAAGATTTTCCAAGGAGATAATGGGAGAGTAGTTGGTTACGACAATGCGCATGGCTTACATCATCGGCACTTTATGGGCAAGGTTGAACCAGTTGCGTTTGTTAGTTTCGAAGACATCGAGGAACGCTTTCAGGCAGACTGGATAAAATTTAGGAGCAAGAGATAATGAAGACAATAATCAAAGTAGCAACTACGGATGAGTTCTTCAAGCGCGGAAAAGTAATTGCCAAATTTGCCGATCAGGGTAAGCGCATTCCACGTGAGCGAGTTATAGCGTTCGAAGATCCGGAAGAACTGGCTCGTCTGATTACCACTGCAAAGCTTGTGCTATTCCGAGAAGTCAGGGAATGCCCAGGTTCTATAACTGATTTGTCCCAACGCCTTCACCGGGACCGTAGCGCTGTAAAAAGAGATGTTGATGAGCTTAAACGTTTTGGCCTAGTGGAAGTGGAAGATATGCCATTTCCCGGACATGGCCGCAGAAAAGAAGTTCGTGCTGTTTCTGAACAGGTTTTGCTCGCAATGTAATATTTCGCAGGCAGCCCAGTTGCACGGTATGTCGTCGTACTACCGGCGCCAGTGAACATAACTGGCTGGTGATGATCGTCGCACGCAGGTTGTAGCGATCGTCCAGTATTTCCAGCAGGTCGCGCCTGTGTTGATCGGTGAGCACGGCAAGTCCCCATTCATCCAGGATGAGAACATCCGCCTTGGCAAATTGCCGCATCATCCTGGCGTAGCGACCATCGGCGCGTCCCGTGTCCAACTCCTGAAACAGGCGCGTCAATCGGATGTAATGCGAGCTGTAGTCGATGGTGCGAAACAACGATTCTCTGCATCCGGCAAGCTTTTTGAATGGACGCTGATTAAGACGCACAAGCAACTCTCCAATTTGCACCTGAAGAATCTCACCGGTGTACCGATCCGTAACCGGCATCGTTTTACCGCAATAGTCCACGAAGCACTTTTCGCCCGCAGGATGTTCCTGACGCATCACGGCATCGAGCTTGCCTGCCCATTTCCGATAGCTTTCGCAGAACCAGCTGTAGTTGAACCCTTCAGGCTGGTTTGCTTTGTACTCTTGCCACAACAGGAAAAGGGTGACTCCTTTGCGACGCATCTCCCGCTTCACCTCATCCCAATTCGGCGATGCTCGCAAGACATCAACCGACAATAATTTGGGAGGAAACAGCCGCGCATTAATATCAACTTCGGTCATGTCGACTGGCAGCGGCCAGGACAAACCGGCTACCGCAAAACGGCGTATGTAGTCACTGATTGTGCTTCTGGCTACCTGGGTGCTTTTTGATATCTGCCGGTCCGACAGATCGAGGTCAAACTTCAGGCGTAGTATTTCTCTTGTTTTACGCATCGACAACTTCTCCATATCCGTCCCTCTTTCCGAAAAAAGGGCGAATGGTAGGTGAATATTATCTTGCGTCGATCCCTGACCAGGGGTGGCCGAATGCTAATGGAATCGGGGGCCGAATGTGCGCTCAGTTTCGCGCAACGCTTGCCGCCTTTCTCTTCGCCTTCGAGAATCATAACTTGCCCAGTGCGCATTGTGAGAGCGACCTTTTCGCCGAACGGCGTGCCAAGGTTCGGCCAGACCAGTAGCACAACGTCGAAATTACCAGGGAGCAGCGCAACCGCATCACCGTGGTGATCGAGGCGAAACACGGATTGCATTGGATATGCTTACAATCATTTTGGCCGCAGATAAAACGGTTTGTTTGGTATTCTTGGCGCAATGTTGGAGCGCCTTATCAATATGCGCAGCAAATATAAATTAAATCAATATAGTTCCATTTTGGATGAAAGCTTCTGCCGTATCGCAAAATTCATTCATCAATTTAATTGAGTCCGCAGTTTTCATTTCTGCGATACTGTGTCCATTAGGTTCTCTTACGAAGTAAATCAGTAAATACCCGTGCACTTTGTCTTCAGCATAGATCAAAACGTTATCGCTTGTCTTAAGACTGCCTCGTTTAGCTTTTTTCTCCCAGTCCACAATCTCATTTTCATCTTGCTCCGGTGGGAGATGTACATGCCTCAAGACCATTTTGTTATTGCGGAGAGGTTTTGCGTAAAATCCATCCTTGCCAAAATAAGGGTCTAGATACTCTCCTTTAGAGCCAAGCGCTTTCCAGTCACCAAAATATGTTGCGAAATAATCTGGATCAACACCCTCCTCTATCAATTCATCTCGAAGACATTGCGTTAGTTTAACTTTCACTACTGTTCCCATATAGCACTAATTTTAGCTAATAAAAAACCCGCAGAGAATAAACACTACTGCGGGTTCATCGACTCACAACTTGTTAGAGCTTAAGCCTTCGTTTTGGATTTCTCCACGGCACTGCCAATGGTTTTGCAAACGGTCTCGAATTCATATTTGGGGCTGGTGCTTACATGTTTTACCAGCTTGTCCATCATAGCATTGCGCGGGCGCACCTCAACCGCTCCATCCTTGGCGGGGCGATGTTTAGCTTTGCTTTCATAATTCAATACTTGCATTTGGATACTCCTTATCCTCGTTTCATACGCTACCATATTCAACATGAGAAATCAATACTTAGTTTTATCCAATGTGGCTTTAATTAGCTGTTGCGTTGGAAGCAATTTTTCTTTTGCGAAAAATCAAACGCAACAGCTTGGGACTCGAAGGCTGTTTCGCTGCCCACAACTTCTTAGCCAAATCCTCAACCCTTGGATGGTAATATCGAGCTAGCATGCGAGTGCTACTGTGCCCGGTAATTTTCATGAGTTCATGAATCTCATAAATATCGGCCAAGCGACTCGTTCCTTCGTGACGCAAATCGTGGAAGGTCAAGTCCTTGATATTGGCACGGTTTACTGCGGCAGAAAATGCGTTTTTAGCCACTTGCGCACTAACTGGGAGCACCTTATCAATCGAAACAACTTTTTCTCCTTTTAGCCCCTCAAAAACCTGCTTTGCTATGGGTGACATCGGCACATCACGAAATTTATCTTTGTTTTTTGTTCGACTCTTGCCATCGGCGCGAGCTTTGCCTCGAAGTCTGATAGATAATTTGTCTATATCCACATCAGCCCAAGTCAGCGCCAAGAGCTCGCTTTGGCGTGCCGCAGTCTCTATTGCAAGCTGAACAAGCGGGATCATTAATTTAGAACGCGTTTGGCCTCGCCCTGGAACAGGTGTGAGTTCTTTGATTATCTTTGCTTCCTCCCCAGTCTCAAGGCGACGGTTTCGGCTGTTATCTTCGCTGGGAATCTTAATGTTTGAAATCGGGTTGATAACTTCCAAACCCCACTCTTTGCGCGCCACGGTAAAGAGGTGTGAAATAACGGCCAAATCTTTTTGTACTGTAGAAGCTTCTACGTTTTCAAGTCTCTCATCTCTCCATTTGGCGAAGTCCGCGCCTCGAAGACTGGCCATCGACCGCTTGGCCAGAGGGTCGACCTTCCAAGTCTTGATCCGGTATTTTTCTTGATCGTAGCCATCCTTTTTTTTTGAGACTTCAGTCTCGTATCTACCAAGGGCTTTCTCTAGCGTTGTTGACTCGGCCTCCGAGCGATCAACAAAGATGCCTCTAGACGTGGGTAATGTTAACTCCAATCTGGTCACAGCCTTCGATGATGGCAGCCGGGGGCGCAGCGCCCGCGATCAGGCCATTTATCTTGTGGGCTACCCGTGGTTCCCGAGGTGTAATTAAGAGAAATGGCATCCCATTCGTCATCGGGCAGTTCCCATGCAAATGCAGGATCACCTTCTGCCAAAAATGTCTCGTAATCCAATGCGCCCAATTGTTCTCCTTCGTGAAAATCAGGGTCCATAACGTCAATAACCAGCGGTTTTTTACCTGACAACAGCGACAGCGCTATTTTGACTGTTTTCGAGAATTCCGGATCTGTGAGCAGGACAGAAGTTGCCGCATGTTGAAGCTGGAAAGCGATGGCTTCCGCATCAAGTCTCGTGTTCAAAGTATTCAGAACCGCTCCGGACATTGGAACGCCAAAATGAGCTTCAAATATTGCCGCAACATTGGGAAGCATGCAGGAAACAGTATCTCCTTTTTTGATGCCATGTCGCACTAAGGCTGATGCCAGTCGACAAGTTCTGGCATAAGTTTCTTGCCAGATGAATTTCCGGCTTCCTTGAATTACTGCAATGCTATCGGGATAGATCAAGGCGGATCGCTTGATGAAACTGAGAGGAGATAAGGGAACGTAATTTGCCGAGTTTTTATCCAATCCTACGGTGTATTGGTTGCTACTCATTATTTTCTCCTTCTGCTGTGGACATGTATTACCATCAATCAGGATAGCTATTTCATTTGGAACATCGTCCATTGTAACGAAATTTGGTGATGAAACACTAAGCAGTGATGCTAACCGGGAGCCTATCTTTAAATGCTCACAACATTGTCAATATCCGGAAGCCGCAATTGGTGAAGTACGACTACTGGCACGCTAATCGTATTGGACAATATATCAACATGCGTCTTACCCATGCGCACATATCTCCCGAATGAAATCGGGAAGTGGTTGCGAATTACCGGTACGCTGATTCCACCACACAATCTTGGCTGCGCCATCGGCATAGAGGCTTGTGTCGTCTCCGGCACAGCGTATTTCAAAATAGGTTTGCAGGCTGCTACGACCCGGTTTGCCTATAAACAAGGCAACGTCCACGGTCGCCGGAAATGTAATTGGTTTAAGGAAGGAGCAGCTCGCATTTACCAGTATCTGCCCACAGCCCTCATTACTGACATCTTTGATTCTGACCGATTCGACCCACTCTATCCTGGCTTGCTCGGCAAAGCGAAAATAAATCGTGTTGTTGACGTGACCACGAGCATCCATATCGCCCCAGCGGACAGGAATGTGAGAAGTATGTACGAGTATGCGATGAGATTCCATGTTTTGTAGTTTTCCCGGTAACAATTTAAATCTGTTATAAATAATCTAAAGAACAAAGTTATTCACTTAGTTGCATATGTTTTCAATTTCACATTTCCGTGTCGCCATCGAATACAGGTCTGCTAATTAATGCGGGCCTCTTCATGCACCCTGAACCACGCAGCGTACAGCGCCGGAAGAAACAGGCAAGTCAGCAATGTGGCAACAATCAGCCCCCCCATAATCGACATCGCCATCGGCCCCCAGAACACCTGGCGTGTTAACGGAATCATCGCCAGGATGGCTGCGGATGCAGTAAGCACAATCGGGCGGAAGCGGCGCACTGTGGAACCGATGATTGCTTCCCATTGCGGCTTGCCGGCTTCTTCATCTTGCCGAATCTGGTCAACCAGTATCACGGAGTTACGCATAATCATACCGGCTAGCGCGATGAACCCCAGATTTGCGACAAAGCCAAATGGTGCCTGAAATATCAGCAGTGCCAACGCCACGCCGATCAAGCCCAGCGGCGCGGTAAGCAATACCATGACGGTGCGACTGATACTTTGCAACTGTATCATAAGCAAGGTGGTCACCCCGACCAGCATCAGCGGCATTACGGCAGCAATCGCGGTTGAGCCCTTGTCCGATTCTTCGATACTACCGCCCATTTCAATGCGGAATCCGTTCGGAAGTTTGGCACGCACTGCGTTCAATTGTTCGCTCAACCGCAGTGATGCGGTTGCGGGTTGTGTCTTACCCACCATATCGGCTCGCACGGTCATCGTAGGCAGACGGTTTCGGCGCCAAATTACACCTTCCTCCAACACCGGTACCAGTTTGGCAACCTGTGTCAGAAGAACATGACGACCATTGGAAAGCGGAATAACGATATCAGGCAGGCTATCCAGCGAACGAACTTCGCCGTGTCCGCCGCGCCACAGCACATCAATTAATTGGTCACGCTCGCGGTACTGGGTAAGCACGACTCCGTTAAGCCAGCCTTGTAATGCCTGTGAAATCTCCTGGCTGGATGTGCCAAGCTTGCGTGCTTTATCCTGATCCACTTCCACGCGCACACTTTTAACCTTTTCGTTCCAATCAAATTCGATATTGGTCAGTCCGGGATCAGCCCGCATCATTTTAGCCACCTCTTCTGCCGTCTCGCGCAACTTGACCAAGTCACCTCCCATCACGCGAAACTGAACCGGATAGCCAACGGGAGGTCCATTTTCCAGGCGTGATACACGTACGCGAATGCCCGCATATTCCGACCCCGAGAATTTTTCTTCGAGTCTTTTCTTGAGTTCTTCGCGGGCTTCAATATCTTTGGTAACGATAACAAACTGGCCAAAATTGTCGGCATACAACTCCTGATTCAACGAAAGCATAAAGCGCGGGGCTCCGTTTCCAATATAGGAAGAATAACTTTCAATGGCTTTGTCGTCCTTGATTAATTGCTCGACCCTGATCACCTCTTTTTCAGTCGCTTTAAGCGAGGCTCCTTGCGGCAACCAAACATCCACCATCAATTCCATTCGGCTTGAAGAGGGGAAAAATTGCTGTTGCACAAACTTCCCGAAGGCGACGATGGACAGAACAAAAATTAGTATAGTTGCAATAATCACTTTCCAACGATTGCGCAGACACCAGATTAGCAAAGTACGGAAGCGGCGATAAAAGGGCGTATCGTAAATATCCTCACTGTGTTTTTGCGCTTTTTCAATTAACGCCTTTGGGTCAAGCAATTTAAACCCGATCACAGGAGTAAACACGACCGCAACTATCCACGAGGTCAGCAAAGCAATCGTCACTACCTGAAAAATGGAAACGGTATATTCACTTGCCGCTGATTTTGAAAAGCCCACCGGAGTAAATGCCGCAGCGGTAATCAAAGTGCCTGTAAGCATGGGGAAGGCGGTTGAGGTATAGGCAAATGTGGCGGCTTTGAATTTATCCCAACCCTGCTCTACTTTTACCACCATCATTTCCACGGCAATAATGGCATCATCAACCAGTAGCCCAAGTGCGATGACCAGCGCCCCCAGCGAGATACGTTGCAGATCAATGCCAAAAACTTTCATGGCGAAAAAAGTAATCAGCAGTACCAGCGGGATAGACAACGCGACCACCATACCCGTGCGTATCCCCAAGCTCAGAAATGATACAGCCAGCACAATGATGATGGCCTCGGAAAGAGAGCTCTGGAATAAATGGATGGAGTCGTTGACCACCGCAGGTTGATCGGCAACAACGTGAATATCAACTCCCAAAGGCAGTGTTGACTGGATGCGTTTAATTTCCCGGCGCAAGTGTTCGCCAAGGCTGATCACGTTGCCGCCTTTATCCATAATTACGCCAAGACCGATCGCAGGTTGCCCGCCCACGCGCATCTGGGGATTGGCAGGATCAGCAAAGCCACGACTTACTTTCGCTATATTCCCCAAACGGAAATGATGGCCGTTAACTAATAGATCAGTATTGCGCACCCGCTCAACTGTATCGTAAGCGCCCGAGACAACCATACGAACGCGGTCGGTATTTGTATCAATAGAACCGGAGGGAACGGCGGCATTTTGTTTTTGCAGGGCATCTGCCACTTGGGCAGGCGTAATATTCAACGCCGCAAGACGGTATGGTGCCACGTCAACAAATATCTTTTCATCCTGAACACCAATTAATTCTATGCGCTTTACATCGGGCTGGTCGCGAAGCTCAAGTGCGACCTGATCTGCATAATGATGCAATTCCCCCAGATCAAACCCGTCTCCGGTCAGTGCAAAAATATTGATATCCACATCGCCGAATTCATCATTCGGGAAGGGACCTACGGCTCCGGCGGGAAGCGACAAATGAATGTCGTCCAGTTTCTTGCGCACCTGGCGCCACGATTCGGCTACTTCATCTTTGGGGGTGTAATCCTTCAGGTAAACAAATATCAGGGATTCCCCCGGCTTGGAGGAAGACCGCAATACATCCACCCAGGGTGTTTCCTGCAATTTTTTCTCGATGCGCTCTGTGAGCTCGCGTTCAACTTCCTGAGCCGAAACCCCCGGCCATAATGTGCGCACCACCATCACTTTGAAAGTAAAAGACGGGTCCTCCGCTCGCCCTAAACTAAAATAAGAAAGAGCTCCTGCAACGGTCAATACAATAATAAGATAGAGCACAAACTGCTGGTGCTTCAGCGCCCATTCGGAAAGATTAGGACCTTTCATTTCGCGTGTCCATTTTCCAAAATCCTGATTTTTTCACCCGCCGTAAGTTTGTGTACCCCGGCTCTCACAATGCGTTCACCTGCGGCGACGCCACCTGTGAGCAAAGCACCATCGTCCAGATAGGCGGATACTGTTACTTGTCGAAGCGAAACACTGCCGTCTTGCGCAACTATCCAAACTGCCGGATTATCCCCTTGCTGAAATATGGCTGACAAAGGAACAAGTTGTCCGTTCGCATTAACGGCACTACCAAACCTCAGTCGTGCAGTCATCCCCAAGGCCACTTTTTCATCCGCCTTGGTTAATATCACACGCGCCGCGTAGGTACGGCTTGCAGCATCGGCAGCAGGTGACAGCTCTCTCAATTTTCCTGTATATTTTTTTGGAGTCTCCGTGCCCTCAACACTCATTTCAATCTCGGCTGGCATGCCTATTTTCAGCGAACTAAAGCGCGACTCGGGAATAGCCACCAAAACTTCACGCTCACCCTCTTGCGCTAACTGAATAATTGGCTGACCCGCACTCACGACCTGACCAACATCAGCCAGCGTAGCCAGCACCACTCCTGCGTGGTCAGAAACCAAATGAGTATAAGTGTTCTGGTTTCGCGCCAATTCGTCTTGCGCTTTTGCCACCTTGAATGAAGCCTCCTTCGCATCAAGCACAGCCTGACTGATAAAGCCTTTGTCACGTAATTCGCGGTTGCGTTTTAAATCATCTTCGGCAACTTGCAATTGGGCTGCCGACGAACTTTTTTGCAAACCCGTATCCGCCGCATCCAGTCTGGCAATAATCTGCCCTGCTTTTACTGCGGCTCCCGCATCCACCAACCGTTCTACGACTTTTCCGGAAATGCGAAAACCCAATGCAGTTTCATGCCGGGCATGGATTTCGCCACTATAATAATTACCGGTGGTTTCTCCTGCTGAATTAATTACTATCGTCTCGGCAAAACGGGGGAGTTTCGCAACAGTTTCAGAGGGTTCTTTGCCACAACCACCCAACAACACAGCAAAAGCTGTAATTGTTAAAATTATTCGAAGGGTTCCGTTCATGACAGAACTTCCTTTTTTATCATCAATCCATTCATCATCAAATCCAGATAAGTATTCATATATTGCTTTGAGTCTCCCATGCCACATGGCGCCAGTGAATGCCGCCATACCGCCCGCATAACTACCGGAGCTATCACCACATCAATGGTTGACTCGATTTCCATCGCTCGAAATTCCCCGCTGACCACACCACGCTTAATTACTTGACGCAACAAATCGCGCCCCCGAACAATCACGTTATCGTAATAGTAATTTGCCACTTCCGGAAAATTACCGGCTTCGGAGATCATCAATTTTGGTATTCCGCCCACGGAGGTCTCGCCCATTAACTGCCACCAACGAAGCATGAATTCTTTCAGTAACGATGCGCTATTTCCCTCGAATTGCTGCAAGACTTTTTCCCCTTCATCCAGAAGTGGAAATATCCCCTGTTCAATTACTGCTTTGAACAGGGAATCTTTGCTGTCAAAATACAAGTAGAGTGTTCCCTTGGATACCCCTGCTTTCGCTGCAACATCATCCAATTTGGTTGCCGCAAATCCGCGCTCAACAAATAATTCCAGAGCCGCCGCGATCAATTCAGATGGCCTCGCTTCTTTTCGACGTCTGCTCTTTTCAACTTGAATAGTTTTCACTTTACAAAATTTTATTAATGACTGACCAGTCAGTTAATTAATTATAAAATATATTTTAACACTGTCAATATAAAGTGTTCCGAACAATTAAAGTCGTAAATGAATAGTACGGAATACCCAAGTTATCCATGGTGGATTAATGATTTGCAATAAGAACTTGAACGTTGCGTTATGGTTGCAAATCCTAATCGCATGCGTCTAATATTATCCAGTCGGGACTGCCGTCTCTTCAAAAAAGTCTAATATTAAGGAGTTCATAATGAAAATAAGTGCGCGCAATATTTTTCAAGGAAAGATTACTGAAGTTAAACCAGGCAGTGTAAATAGCGAGATAGACGTAACGCTTGGAGGTAATGACAAAATTGTTGCCATCGTTACCAATGGCAGCGTCCAAAAACTGGGGCTGACGGTTGGCAAATCAGTAACAGTTTTGATTAAAGCTTCGTCTGTTTTGGTATTGACTGATGGTGTTGGAATTACCCTCAGCGCGCGTAACGTACTGGCTGGAAAAGTGAGCAAACTAAGCAATGGACCTGTAAGTTCCGAAGTCGGTATAGCGCTTCCAAGTGGTTCAACAGTGTATGCCACTATCACGCATGATGCGGTTACCGAACTTGGCATCAAGGAAGGGGTTAGTGCAAGTGCAGTTATTAAAGCTTCTTCTGTAATTCTTGGAGTTGCCGCTTAACTTCACCTTCGAGAGCTATCAAACCTGAGTAAGTTCGATAGCTCTCGTTTCACTGTGTTTTTTGCGACTTCATCAAAGGGCTATCGTTACTCGTTTCGATACAACAGCCCGGGTGTGTTGCAGTTGGTGTAATCAGTTCCAAACATACGTCCCAATGAATTGTTGGCTGATTGAGCAACGAATTTGTCTGAAAATAAATATCCCAGGCCATGTACAGTCTGTACTATTCTACTCAATCCAAATCCCTGTAATGTAGTGCGTAAACGAAGGATATGGGCATCAACTGCACGCTCTCCAATGTCTGTGCTATTTCCCCAAACCTCTTTCAATAATTGATCTCGGGTTAGCACAATATCAGGATGGGTCATCAAATAATGCAGAAGCTTGAACTCCATTGGTCGTAAAAGTATTTCCGTCTGCTTAATATTGACACGTTTTGATTTTGGTATGAGATGTAATCCCCCAACTGAAATCACATCATCAATTGAGTTCTTGTCCCAGTAGCAAATTGCTGTGACATCGTCTTTTGTAAAATCTTTAGTTAAACAATTTTGCATGACACCTCCCAAGTTAACTCGTTATAACCACATATATATAACGAGCAAACGACGTGCCAGACAATAATCATAAATTAATTACTTTCATTAATATAGAAAGTTATTACTTTAATACTTATAGTCTTAGTCCTTTCAGCAAGCTCATTGAGGTCCAAACACTTCATTTTGTAGAATGTATTACATTCGATGTATCATTTACTACATAACGGTAGGTTGTTTATCAGGTTATGTCCTCTATGCCAGACATTGAGAAACAACCTCATAATAGAAAATGAAGTAGTGCTAGTGTAGTGTTGCATCCTGTTTGGAACTTAATAAGCTCTGTAGGAGCGGCTTTAGCCGCGATGCTAACGGTGAAATTCAGCATTCCCTTCGCGGCTAAAACCGACTCCTACAAGGGATTTGCTGATATTCACATTAAGTCTCGTCAACAATGCAACACTACACTAGCAACGAAGTTCTACATTACAACTTATAAACTCTTTACACAGTTGCAGTAAGAATTACACTTGAAGAGTTGAACATTGCAATGGCTCTTGTTCCCAGTTCTAGTTTCATATCGTCAACACTTTCATTTGTCACAATGGCACTGACCGTGTTTCCTCCATCAAGCGTAAGAACAACGTCGCTATTTACCTGACCTTTAGTCAGACGAGTAACTGAGCCGCCTAAGCAGTTCCGCATACTAGTCTTTAAATCACTATTTTCAACACTAAGAACTACCCACGATGCTTTGACCAGTGCCCACACTTCGCTACCAATCTTGAGATTAAGATTCTCCAAGCTTTCATGCGTGATGATCGCATCTATCTTGTCTTTTCCGTTGAGTGAAACTTCGATTTCTGCATTAACTGATCCGCCGCTAATCGCAGTAATCTTCCCAAAAAATTGATTTCGGGCACTGCTTTTAAGGGAAAGCCTCCTGATCAACTTATAGAAGTTATCAAAGTCTTCCATGCCTGCGCGGATACTTGACAGGAAGCGATCATTTTCAACTTGTATCAAACGATAAGTTTGAACAAGTTTCTGTCCTGCGTCAGTCAAGCGTGTCCCCCCGCCGCCCTTTCCACCGGTAAGACTTTCTACTAGTGCTTCACCGCACAGGTTTTGCATTGTATCCAGCGCTTCCCAAGCGGTCTTATAGCTGACGCCTACAGATTTGGCAGCCTGAGTAATGGAACCGTGCTGGTTTATCATTTCCAACAACGATATGCGCACATCGCTGATCTGAGCATTATCGTCACGGCCCATCCAGATTCCGCCATACACTTGCATCGGTTTAGTCATTTCTTACCTGCGTCGAATTTGATAACTGGCTTTTAGGGTGCTTTATCATAGAACCCACCCCGGTATTTAAGTTATTGAGGGGACGTATTCTACCTACAAATATTATTGATAAGAATTTTCCAATTCCCTAATTTTTTATTTTGGCGTGCCATGCACTGATCGAATCCTCAATCAGACCAAATGGAAATGCATCAACCGGTTCAATACCCGCACTGGCCAGTTTTGCCTTGGGGCCTTCTCCAATTCTTGCCGCGAAAAGTGCCGAACAATCTGCAAGCGCACGAAGAATCACTTCACGCTTATCCTCGTCACCGTAGCCACCTTGGCAATAATGTTCCACCACCCGCGTTTCAACAAAGCGAATCCCGTCAGCACCAATTGCATAGACTGCAAAATCATCTGCATGGCCGAAATGCAAATTGATCTGATTATCACCCTTTGTTGCCACCGCAACTAAAGTCTCGCCACTTGCAGACGGTTGCGAAATATTTTGATTTTGCTGGCTCAACATTGATACTCCTCCTTAGTCTGTGCTCACTTCAGGAATTAGCGAAAAACTTTGTGATCGAGATTATACTTAGCCAAACGCAAACCCAGAATTCTCCGAGTCAGCCCCAACTGTTTGGCTGCCTCGGTTGTGTTGCCGTGAGTGGCCTTAAGCGCCTCGACAATTATTTCGTATTCAAAGACATTAACCCTTGCCTCAAGAGAGCCAATGGCAGGATTGTCGGAAACAATCGGCGTTTGAAGTGACGGGGGAAGATTGTAGGCGTGAATAACCCCGTCTTCAGCCAGAATAATCGCTCTTTCGATAACATTTTCTAACTCACGAACATTGCCTGGCCAGTGATAACTAAGCAGCATATTGAGTGCCGGAGTTGAAATACGCTGCACGTCAACGCCCATTTCACTTGAATATTTGGAAACGAAATAATCAGCCAAGGCGACAACATCGTTACCGCGATCCCGCAAAGGAGGGATCGTAATCGGAAACACATTGAAGCGATAGTACAAATCTTCTCTAAAGGTGGCTTTCTCAACCATTTCGCCCAAGTCGCGATTAGTGGCGGCGATAATTCGTATATTCACCTGAACTGGCGTGTTCCCACCCACTCGCTCAAATGTTTTTTCCTGCAGCACGCGCAGTAACTTTGCCTGCATTGACAGGGAAAGCTCACCAATTTCATCAAGGAAAATTGTTCCCCCGTCAGCCTCTTCAAATCGACCTTTGCGTTGGGCAGCAGCTCCTGTGAACGCCCCCTTTTCATGCCCGAAAAGTTCACTTTCAATTACCGTTTCCGACAACGCCGCACAATTGAATTTAACGAAAGGCCCGGATGAATTGCTGCTATTAAAATGAATGGCACTGGCCACAAGCTCTTTGCCCACGCCACTCTCTCCAAGTATGAGCACAGTTGCTTTGGACTTGGTCACCTTTTCGACCAAACCATATACTTCCAGCATCGGTTTGGAATTGCCGATAATATTAGCGGGCTTGAATTTCTTCTTAAGCGCGCTGCGTAAACGTCGATTCTCGTCCTCCAGCGCAACCTTCTGTACATTCTCCAACAGATATAACTCAACCGCTTGGGCTGTAGTAGCCGCAAGAATTGACAGAACCTCGACATCCAAATTCAGCAACTGTTTATTATCATAAATACGTTCAGCGCTAATGGTACCCATTACCTTTTTTCCGCGCATAATGGGAACACAGAGGAACGATAATTTAGTTTCTCCAATGTTGCCCCGACTCCCGGTTTTATTGAGGAATTTTGGCTCATTGCTTATACGGGGGACAACAATGGCCTCACCCGTTTCAACCACACGTCCTGTAACACCTTCTCCCAAAAAATATACACCGCGAGCAGCTTCTTCATCGGTCAAGCCAAAACTCTCGTGGATGAAAATTTTGCCGGAATCAGTATCGTAGAGACTTACCATGCCGCGAATGACCCTCATATGTTTGTTCATTAGCTGAAGCAAGATATTTAGGGTTGTTGATAAATTACCCGCTTCTGTAACGATACGACTCATCTCGTACAATAGTGGCAATAGATTAGTGCGACATTCGCCTAAGTTGCATTCGCACATATGCGGAATAGCTTTACTCTCAGGCAGTTGTGACAGTGAGCTTTGACTATAATCGCGTCTGGATATTTCATCCAGGCGCACGGAAACATCCTGTGTCGCCTGAACTATTTTAATTGATTCATTTTTCATAGCTGAGCCTCACTCCGAAATATTCTGACTCAGTTGCGGGCCACGTCCTATTGCACGTTTCCTCAGTAAATATCGAAAACAGCATGGGTCTGTGCCGCTTCTCAAATGCAAAGCCAATTCTTCTATTGCTGTCTGGTGATCCCACTCAACCGCTCTATAAAATGCCACGAGCCTTAAGCCATACGGCGTCAGACTGCTCCCGCCACCATTACTGCCGCCCGTTAACCTGTTCACGACCAACTCAGTTGATTGGCGGTTTATACTATCCACCTGTTCCCAGGCAGCCTTGTAGGATAGACCAACACTCTTTGCCGCCTTAGTTATTGAGCCATAGGATTCAATAGCCTCCAAAAGGCGCACCCTTGTATCCCCCAGAAAAGATCCATTTTCTGTGTCCAGAAATAAACGATATTGCAAACGATTGGTTTCCATATCACTCCGTGCAAAAGTCATCAGTGACAGATTCTGAATTTACGCTCTTTCATGTCTCCGCCAACCGTAATGTATATTAGTATATAACGCATCTCGTGCAAAATATTCATAAATTTTATAAATAGCGTTACAAAGAATAATTAATAAAGATCGCGACGTTTAATCGATGGGAACCGGTACGATGCGCACCGGCTCATTCAAAGCCGCCATTAACGCACGTCGAACGCCGCCTAAAGTCTGACCCGCAAGTGTGCAACTTACACAAGCCCCCGTCAGTTTTACGCGAACAAATAACCCATCCACGCCAACGAGTGCAATATCGCCGCCATCCTTCTGCAACTTTGGACGAACCGACTCGATAACTGATGCGATAAGTTGGAAACGCTCACCTTCGTCCATTGAACTTTTAAAGTCCTTGGCAGGAGGAATAACTTCTTCATCCATAACTTGATCGTCCATGATGCCTCCGTAATTATTGTCGTGTTTAAGATCGCAGCAAGACTCATGCCAAATTCATCACCCCGAATAAGTGGATTTAACCTGCAAACTCGAGTTAATTATTCAACCAAAGAATTTCGTACCAAAATGTACGGCAAGTAATGGGATGCAACAAAAGAGTACTAAATCGAGAAGCTATCAATAAGTATTTATTAATTCATTTCGTACAAAAACGTTCAATACAGTCTCTTCGTACATCGGTGTTTTACGTTTCCAGAAAGATTTGTCCGTTCAAAATCATTATTAAAAGTGCGTAAAACCCATCAGGTAGTGCAATTCGGTAAATCTAATTCAAAGTTGAATGCATTTCCAATCCGCAGTGAACTGTTTCTGGCACAAGCTTTGCCAGTGTAGTGACAAGCAGTATCAAAAGTCACATCCGGTACCGATTTAGAAAAGGATTCAATCATGGCTAATTTTGCATACATAAACAGCTCGGCGAGTACGCTGCATCAAGATGCCAATTCATCCTGGTTATCGAAGTGTTTTAAAAAGTGCGAAGCTCCATATACAAATGTGCTGGCGCCCGACGCAGGGATTGAAATGGACAACATCACCATTCAACGTGATGGCAAAGCAGTCATTCGGGATTTATCTCTCAAAATCGATGCAGGCTCAATCACTGCCATCGTCGGTCCGTCAGGTGCAGGCAAGACCACACTTATTCGCACACTCAATGGTTTATTACAACCACGGACTGGCTGTGTCAAAATTGGATCGAACTTCCTAAATACCCCCGAGCTATTACGCGAACATCGCTTGCAGACATCCACCATATTTCAAGAACATGCGCTGATTGACCGCCTGTCCGCATTGGACAATGTACTGCTTGGATTTGCCGATGAGCGGGTTCCGCTTAGCATCCTTCCCTGGTCAAATAAATCTGAACGGCAGGCAGTTAATGCATTAAAGGAAGTGGGATTGCTCCACCTTGCACATACCCGTGCAAGCAATCTAAGTGGCGGTGAACGTCAACGTGTCGGCATTGCCCGTGCGCTTGTTCGCAAGCCCAAGTTACTGCTCGCAGACGAACCTTTTGCGGCTGTCGATCCGGCGCTGGCCAGACAGCTTGGCAATGAATTCAGAAATCTCGTTAAGGCATCCGGCATCACCGTGGTGGTGGTATTACACCAGATCGACATAGCACGAAGTTTGGCTGATCGTATCGTTGGACTGACTAAGGCAGGTATCACCTTCGATGCCCCTGCGAGCAAATTTGACGGTGTTGCCCACGATCATCTTTTTTCTATTTCATCGCGTCATTAAACCCACTGGAGAAGCACTTGAACACACTACTGCAAATTTCGCGTCGGCTGTTATTTCTCGCTGTACTTCTGTTATCAACCCTTGTGCCCAATGCCTATGCTGATGAAGCAACGGCACCTGCACGCCCACAAAAATTAGTCATCGGATTATTGCCGACCGAATCAGCGCCAACAGTCATCCGCTTAAATGAACCCTTGCGCATCTATCTGGAAAAACGTTTGGGCATTCCTGTCGAAATGGTAGTCGGTGCCAATTATGCGGCCACGAGCGAAGCACTGCGCTTCGGACGCCTTGATATTGCCTATCTGGGACCGGTTACTTACATTCTGCAAAGTCGCCGAGCTAAACTGGAACCCTTTGCGCGCCCCTCACACGCCAAAGTGGGGCCAACTTTTCAGGCAGTGATTATCGTGCCTAAAGACAGTCCGGCAAAATCACTTTCCGATTTAAAAGGAAAAGACATAGCCTTTGGTGATCCTGCATCCACGTCGGGCACCTGGGTACCCCGTTACCAACTTGTCGAAGCCGGTCTGGTAGCAAGTCGTGATTACACATTGCGTGTACTTGGTGCTCATGATGCAGTGGCACTCGCCGTTGCCAACAAAAAAGTTGCCGCAGGCGGGCTGTCACTGCCCATTTATAACCGGCTCATAAAAGAAGGAAAGATCGATTCAAATGCTGTCCGCATACTCGCCGAATCTCCAGCCATTCCTGAGTACATGTGGACTTTCCGCGAAGGTCTTGATCCGGCATTCAAAGAAGAAATCCGCAAAGCCTTTATCGAAGTGACCGATCCTGATGCATTGGGCGTATTCAGAGCCGAAGCTTTTATTTCTACAGTAGATTCCGATGTGGATCGTGTGCGGGGCTGGATTGAGGCAATCCGTAAAGACAGCCCTGATTCAGTACCTGCCGCAAAATAATATTTGTTTCTATCATAGGTAACTAACATGAGCATCGCCTTGAATATTTCTGCTGAACAAGATATCGAGAAAGTTCTTGCAACAGGGCAGCTTCATCGACGCCGCCAATTACTTCTAACCTTATTGGGGCTGGGAATTATTTGCGGCTTCTGTGCATACGCAGGCGTACTAAACCCGAGTCGCTATTCGGATGCAATTCCCACGATATTCAAATTACTCGGCGATGCACTTCCGCCGGATTTCAGCCGCTGGCGCAACTGGGGGCGACCGCTGCTCGAAACACTCAGCATGAGTGTCGCAGGAACGGCATTTGGTTTGGTGTCAGCACTCCCCTTGGGCATGCTCGCCGCCCGTAATGTCGTACCGGCTTGGATCGGTATTCCCGTGCGCTTATTCCTTAACGCCTGCCGCTCGATCCCCTGCCTGGTCTGGGGCATTTTATTTGTAGCTGCGGTGGGCTTCGGCCCCCTTCCGGGCGTACTCGCACTGGCCTGCCACTCAACCGGAATGCTGGGAAAATTCATCGCGGAAATTATTGAACACGTAGAAACAGCTCCGGGCGATGCATTGCGTAGCCAAGGTGTTTCCGAACTCGGAATTTTGCGCTTCTCTGTATTTCCCCAAATTCTGCCGCGCCTTGTTGATATAACTGTTTACCGCTGGGAACACAATTTGCGTGCATCCACCACGTTAGGTGTCGTGGGGGCAGGCGGATTGGGTTTGGAAATCATTACGGCTTTCCACCTCTTTGAATACCAGGAAGCAATGGCACTGATTATCGTTTTATTAGGCTTGGTAACTATCATCAATATCGGGGGGGCGTATGTTCGCCGCCATTTTCTCCACTCAACAAATTTATCATGAGTTCAAATTCCCCCGCTATTCTTCGCTGTGGTTTGCTACCCGGTGAGTCCACTCCGGTAGTGCTCAGAATGAATGAACCTTTGCGCAACTATCTTGAACGTCAACTCGGTATCACTGTCGAGTTAGTAGTCGGGAAGAGTTATGCCTCAACCGGTGAAGATTTACGGCGCGGCAACCTCGACATTGCCTATCTGGGGCCAGTAACATTTGTTTTGCAAAGCCGTTATGCCGAACTTGAACCTTTTGCCCGACCAACTCATGCAGGCAATATCGGCCCCACCTTCAAGGCGGTCATTATTGCCCCCAGTGACAGCACTACAAAAACGCTGGCTGAACTCAAGGGAAAAGAAATCGCCTTGGGCGATCTTGCCTCCACCTCGGGAAGCTGGGTTCCACGTCATATGTTGCTTGAAGCCGGATTAATCGCCGATCGTGACTACCGCAGAAGTCACATGGGAACACATGACGCGGTTGCAAAAGCGGTAGCCAATCATAAGGTGGCAGCAGGCGGGCTCAGTCTGGGAATCTACACACGGCTGCTTGAAGAAAAAATACTTGCGCCGGAAGCAACGCGTGTAATCGCCGAATCCCGCCCAATTCCAGAATACATGTGGACTTTCCGTGCCGGACTCGAGCCCATACTCAGAGAAGAAATTCGTCAGGCTTTCATTCGACTGCGCGCACCTGAAGCCTTGCGTGCATACCGCGCCGAATCATTTATTCCCTCAGTCGATGCCGATGTTGATCGGGTTCGTTACTGGATGGAAGACATCCTCCAGTCAACGCTTGACGACCACAAGGGCAGTGCTGAACATATATTTCTTAGAAAGTCTGCCAACCAGCTCACTCAACCGCAGTCGTTTCATTCCATTTCAACTTGCTAACCACGGAGGTAATTTATATGTCAATTGAATGTGCAAAAGCTTATATCCATCGTATGCGGAGTGACCAAGACTTCCGCAGCAAAGTCACCGAACTTTCGGATGATGAAACTGCCAGTTGGCATCACCTTCTATTAAATGGCTACGATTTTACGATGGCAGAATTTCGTGCCGCACAGGACGAAATCTATCAAGAGTATGGAATTACGCCGATGTGATTTGCCAGTTTGAGATCGGGGGTTAAATCTTCTATCAAATTCATATTGGAATTCTTGGGTACTGAAACCAGACATTGGTTCAGGTCAGAGATTATATTTTGCGCCAGTCCTGTCCGGAGATACGCGTTTAGGCGCATCGTAACTAATTGAATGTAATTTACTAAATGCCATATTTTTTTGTAACCGATTTCAACTTGCAGCAGACTTCCGATTTTTATCGGGAATCTGGATATGAATGCAGGGAAACTCGTGTTCGCTCAATTGATGGCGCACCTGCCATTACATACATTCCGTCAGTGCGTAGCCAGCTATCCAAGTCGATATCCGACGCTTACGTTTTCACATCTCGACCAATTCCTCTGTCTAGCCTTCGCGCAGCTTACGTACCGCGAGAGCCTGCGAGACATCGAAACCTGTTTGCGCGCACATCAAGCCAAGCTCTATCACTTGGGTATTCGCGGCAACATTGCCAGGAGTACGCTGGCCGATGCGAACGAATCTCGCGATTGGCGCATCTATCAGGATTTTGCGCTCAGCCAAATCAAAGTGGCGCGCGAACTCTATTCACAAGACAGCTTTGCCGTGGAGCTAGAGCAGACCGTTTACGCACTCGATACCACAACTATCGACCTATGCTTGAGCGTCTTTCCTTGGGCTCACTTTCGCCATGCGAAAGCGGCGGTCAAGATGCATACGCTGCTCGATCTGCGTGGCAATATTCCAACCTTCATTCACATCAGCGACGGCAAGATGCACGAGGTCAATGTACTCGACATCCTGATTCCCGAAGCCGGCAGCTTTTACATCATGGATCGGGGCTTCACCGATTTCGCTCGCTGGTTCACTTTGCATCAAGCACAGGCGTTCTTCGTGATTCGTGGCAAATCCAATCTACTCTGCCGTCGCGTTTACTCGCGCGCCGTAGACAAAGCAACAGGACTACGTTGCGATCAGACCATTGCGTTAACCGCCCCGAAGGCATGCAAGGACTATCCGCAACACCTGCGACGCATCAAGTTCTACGATGCCGAACACGACCGGCATCTGGTCTTTCTAACAAACAACTTCGACTTGCCTGCTCTGACCATCGCACAGCTTTATCGTTGCCGCTGGCAGGTCGAGCTGTTCTTCAAGTGGATCAAACAGCATCTTCGGATCAAGAAGTTTTACGGCACAACCGAGAACGCAGTGAAGACACAAATATGGATTGCCATCACGGTTTACGTCTTGGTCGCCATCGTCAAAAAACGGCTCAATACCGAGGCTTCACTTTACACAATTCTACAGATTTTAAGCCTTACTCTTTTCGAGAAAACACCACTCGATCAATTGGTTAAAAATATGGAGCCACAAATTGAAATGCAGCATGACGATAACCAAATGAATCTATTCAACTAAATGTCCGGACATTAATGATTTTGCGCAATTCAAGTGTGACGTATTACTATGCATGTAGTTTACGTATGTGTGAGCATAAAAAACATGAATTCAAAACTTAAAAATCTCTTGTTACCGCAGCCTCACCCTGCTTTAAGCATCCTGCGCTTGGCAGCACTATCCGCCGGTGCTCACGGGGCGCTGGATGATGAGACTATGGAAGTCATGCGTGCTCAGGTTAAAGCAGGTGTACTGTCCAATATAACGCCCACCGAAGTATGGTTGGAGTTAATTCCCGGACTGATGTCACATACGCCCTCAAATATGCTCAGTGCCTTGTATGATTGCAGCGCTCTGGCCGTTATTTTGCCCGAAATTGCGCCCTTGTTCGGCGTACACCAAATCGCAAACGATCCCCAGCAAGTCAACATTGGGTACCATATGTTGCGCGTGTTGGATGAAGCAGCCCACTGCAATGCGCCGTTGTCGGTACGCTTCGCGGCATTGGTGATGAATGTCGGGAAAGCCGACTCTCCTCCTGAACACTTGCCGGTTCATTATCGCCATATTGAGCGCGGTCAGATACGCATACAGAGCATGTGTGAACGCCTGGGTGTGCCGGAAGATTGTCGCGATATGGCTATCTTGGCGCTTGTCGAATACGAACGGATACATCGTGCATCGGAAGTGCGCGCTGGTCCGGTTGCAAGCATGTTGGAGCGATTAGGCGCATTTGCTAATCCGATACGCTTCGAACAAATAATAATGCTTTGCGCTTGTGACTATCGCGCCTATCCGGGTTACGAAAGAAGGGCTTATCCCAAAGCCTTCCTACTGCAAGCTGCACTAAAGGCATGCGCGGGCATTGATGAAACCAACCTGTCAGCCGATGCTTTACAAGAAGCGCGTGCTGTATCAATCGCCACGGCATTTCGCTCTGAGCGTTGGTCGGAATGCAGCTCTTAATCAAATGATAAATTACTCATCACAGTGGCTGCCAAGTCAATGCAAATATTAAAGCCGGTATCCTTCTTCCATTAACACCCGTCGTACAACAGGCCGTTTCAACATGCGCTGATAATGCGCCAGACAATTCGGCGGCAGTTCCAATTTGATTTTATCAGCCCAGAATTCGACATAAAACAGCGCTGCATCGGCAATACTAAAACTGCCGGCAACGTAATCCTTGCCTGCCAATATCTCGTTAACCACAGCAAAGCCCTGTTCGACGATCTCGCGACCACGTGTCTGGATAGCCGGGTGCTCCGCTTCATTGCTTGTGTAATTGGATGTTGTGAAGATGCGGGTGTAGCCCTGCCCGTGAATAGTTGCGGTAACATAGTCGTCCCTGAACAACGAAATAAATGTTGAATTTATTGGTGTTCAGGGGTATTCAAAGGACATTTAATTTGCCAGAATTCGTACTGTTACATACGGATTTCTTGCAATATGAAACCACGTAAATCAGGTTCAATTCCCCAAGCTGACATGTTCCGTTTAAGCTTGGATCAAATGCTCAACCAGCGTCACGCCCTTTACAAATTAGCAGGTCAAATAGATTGGAATGCGGCCGAAATAAAATTCGGTGAACTGTATTCGGAAGAAGGTCGTCCCGGCATTCCAATTCGTTTGATGGTCGGACTGCATTTTCTGAAACACACTTACAATTTGTCGGATGAGGAAGTCGTAGTTCAGATGGGCCGAGAATCCCTATTGGCAGTACTTCTGCGGCGAAACGTATTTCCAACATCATCTCCCAATCGACCCGTCTCAGATGACTCGGTTCCGCAAACGCATTGGCGATACAGGATGCGAATTTATGCTGGGTCTGACGGTAAAGGTAGGCCTTGCAACCAAGACAGTTTCCAAAGCATCTCTGGCCATTGTGAATGTGGATACAACGGTGCAGGAGAAGGCCATCGCCTTCCCAACCGATGCCAGGCTGTACCACAAGGCAAGAGCGACTCTTGTCAGAACAGCCCAGCACCTAGGCATCCCCTTACGGCAGAGCTATGAGCGGGTATCGAAACTCGCCTTGGCAAAGAACGGTCGCTACGCACATGCACGGCAGATGCAACGAGCGAAGCGAGAACAGAAACGACTACGAACCTATCTTGGCCGAGTGATTCGGGATATCGAACGCAAGTTGCCTGAAGAACACAAAATCACAATGGAATCGCAATTGGAAATTGCCAAGCGCATTCTGACTCAACAACGAAAAGATCGCGGCAAGGTGTACAGCATGCATGCCCCTGAGGTTGAATGCATTGCCAAGGGCAAAGCACACAAGCCCTACGAGTTTGGAATCAAAGTGGGAATCGTTAGTACCAGCAAAGAGAGTTTTGTGGTGGGAATGAAATCATTACCGAGTAATCCGTATGACGGTCACACGCTCAGTGAATGCCTGAAACAAACTGAACGCCTGACAGGGACGTTACCGAAGGAAGCGTATGTGGATCGTGGTTACAAGGGGCATGGTGTGACTGACACGGCTGTTTGGATTGCAGGGGCCAAACGCGGCGTCACCACAGCCATCAAGAAGAAACTCAAACGCCGCAACGCGGTCGAGCCTGTGATCCTACTTTCGGCGATATAACTCTGAGAAATGATGTAACCTTTTGAGCGCAAAAAACTAACAGTGAAGAAGGGGTTCACCAAATGGGTGAGGCGAAACTAAAGGTCAAAAAGGTTGCTAACGCCATAACTGAGGCTATCGGAGTAGAGACAAATGGAGGCCGAATTCAAGTGCGTTGGGATGCCGACGCAGCGACCACGCCATTTGGTCAATTGGTTTTTTTTGTAGAATTTCTTACCCTGACAGGATTGCTAGCACGTTGGATGGAAAGTTGCCCGCTGAATTATCAGGGCGCGCATAGCTCAAAGAAACAAGACATTCTCTGTACTTGGTTACTGTCGATTTTATCGGGTCACAAACGTTATTCGCACATCACCACTATCCGTGCTGACGGTGTCACCCCTGAACTGCTGGGCATGCAACAAGTAGTAAGTGAGGATACGGTTCGACGTGCCCTTGCTGCAATCGAAGAAGAGCCGGGAGTAGACTGGCTGCAAAGCCACATTGATTCGACGGTAACACCGTTGTTGGCAGCGCCATGGGTGCTGGATGTCGACGTGACCGTCAAGCCCCTGTACGGGAAACAGGAAGGATCAGTGGTAGGTTATAACCCGCACAAGCGAGGGCGCCCCTCACATGCATATCACACGTATCAAATGGCGGGTCTGCGGCTGATTTTGGGTGTTGATGTCGAAGCGGGTAACGAAACGAACGCGAGCCACACCTTGCCCGGATTGTTGCGCTGTATTGATCGGATACCCAAGGAGAAATGGCCCAAGCTTGTACGCGGTGACTGCGGGTTTGGCACAGATCCTGTCATGCTTGGGTTGGAAGAACGCGGCATTCCCTTCCTGTTCAAGTTGCGATTGAGCAAGAACGTCAAAAGGTATATTCAAAAGGTATTCTGGTCAGAAGATTGGGCGGATGCAGGGCAAGGATGGGAAGGCCGTGAGGGTGAATTGGCCTTGACCGGCTGGAAGCAAACACGCCGCGTGATTATTCTGCGACGTGCGCTGATTGGAGAAGTATTGCTGGCAGACGATATAGGCCAAATGGCATTGGGGTTTGTCGAATCTGACATCGCTGCAAAGCGTTATGAATATGCCGTTCTCGTTACCGACCTGCGGTATGACGTGCCGGCACTGGCACAACTGTACCGAGACCGCGCGGACTCGGAAAACACCTTTGACGAACTAAAAAATCAGTGGGGCTGGGGCGGCTTTACAACCAAGGATATCAAGCGATGCCGACTTTCTGCAATGGGGGTGGCGATGGCATACAACTGGTGGAGTTTGTTCGTGCGTTTGGCAAATCCAAAAGCTCGCATGGAGGCCATTACATCACGACCACTTTTGCTGTCTGGGGTTGGACGCAAAACTACCCACGCAGGCCAGCAATATTTGACCATTGCGCCTCTGCATGGCAAAGCCAGTCAAGCCATCTACGTGCTCACAAAAGTCAGCCTGTTGCTGAAAGAATGGAAAAGCATTGCGGAGCAATCAACTCTGAAAACTGTCTGGTTTCAGGTATGCAAACATATTGCAAAACTTGTTACCGGATTGAATTGGCTTGCACCAATCGAATCGCCTATGCAAATTGAGATAAAACCCGGCTGATCGCCGTTTTTAGGGTGATTGGTCACATGAAGAACGATGGGAGATTGGGTAGAAACTTCCTCAAAGGCTCAGAGGGTGACGCAATCAACGCGATACTCTGCGGTGCCGGTCACAATCTACGCAAGATTCTGCGCCTGCTGGCGCTTTTGTGCCCCCGCATTTTGGCATCGTTTATAAAGGAAATTTCTGAGACGTTTTCTGCCCCAATCATTTTTGCGCAGGGCAGAATTTAAAAAGGGGTTTTTCAGGGACGACTAACATAACCCATCGTTTCGATTACTCGCACCTCAGCATCTATTCCTTCAGGCAGCAGTTTGTACTTGGGATAATTGCGTGCCAGCCACCAGGCGATGGCCTGAAATTCTGTAATTGATGAGCCATCATCTCGAACCAGTGCCGGGATCGTGGCTTTGGGATTGATTGCGAGATATTCAGGTTTTAACTGATCGCCTGCCAACAAGTTGACTATATAGACCTCGAAGGTGAGTTCCAATTCTTCGAGCAGGATATGGATACCGGTCGAACATGAACCGGGTGTCATATAAAATTTCATAGCTAATTTCCAAAAAAGTTAATCAAGCAGTGCGGGTTTCAGTTTGGTGGACGAAAGTACAATGACATGCCACGGAATTCAGTGTTAATAAACTCCTGCATCCGCACAATCAATCTTCTGCCCAGTTTTGCACTAAATAATCTGTTTTTCAAAATCGAGACCTCGAAAAACTGAACATCGTTTAAATGCCTCCAAGTCCGGCGGCAATTTTTTTTGATGACAGTATTTGGATACGAGCTTAGTCAGTCCTTTTATGTCTCGACCAGACGCTGTCGGAAATATATCAGCCAATTTCAACAGCAGACTCTCCTCGACTGCCAATTCAAACTGTTCCGTCATCACCCGCCAGATGCGGCGTCTGGCTTCGACCTCTGGATGATTGTATTTAATAAGAGCAATGCAGCGTGAAATGATAGCTTCGTCTATATCATCAACGCGGTTGGTGGTGAGAAAAAGCAGGCCGTTGAAATATTCGAGTACGCGCAGAAATACACCAACCACAGCATTCGTTGCTATGTTGTCATCGCGACGACGTATATAAACATCAGCCTCATCAATCAGCATCACCGCCCCCCAGCGTTGCGCACGGGTAAGCACATCCTTTAGCGCCGTCTCCATTGCCGCAACATTGAGCCCGAGCTGGCCGGAATGAACCCGATACAAAGGTCGCCGGATTATTTCAGCATAAACTTCCGCCGTTAGCGTTTTGCCAACACCCGCCGGCCCTGCACAAAGCACTGTAGTCCCCCCGGATTTTCCCTCGATAATATCGTCCATCAACACATCCATCTCGGCTGTAAGAATATCAATAAGGTCGGTTTGCTCTTCCGGCAAAATCAGTTTGTGCTTCAACTCCGGTTGATAGGCATAGGGTGCCACGTCATTCACATGCACCCACACATAATGGTGCAAATCGAGATGAAACATGAGGATGTAAAAATGAACCGGTAACTGGGTGAACATGCCGCCGGGCATGTCAGCTTGTACTTTTTCCACTTCATCGTCAGATTTGAAACGCACGCTTTTTGAAGCTCGGCGCAAATAGCGACCAAGAATATCGCCATTGGTATCGAGACCGAGCACACGATCAGTAAGAATCCCTTCGTCATTAACGAGGCGTGCATTCCCACCGCCGGATGACAACACCACTATGTCTTTACGCGACCAATCGGTATCCCGATGAGTTGCGGTAGGGTTCTCGGCGTAATAGCCGACACCATGACCGGAAAACTGTGCGCCGTAGCGTGCTCGCCAATCAAAATAACGCTCTGATGCCTCATCGTAAGTGCGAATCAATTCCGGCGTTTCTTTGATGTAACCCTTGGCCGCAAATATCTCCGCTACCGTCCGATTAGCCAGATCGCGTGGAGAGATCATCATATTCACCGTGGCTAGGCGACCTTTAGCATTGGCCTTTAGTTCGATTAAAACTCGCCCGCTCTCCTCGTTAGAGGGGGGCGTAAAATCAAGCCGGGTAACGACCCATGCCGTTGGTTTTCCTGAAATCGACGCACTAAATAACCAACCACGAATAGCATCCTTGGCCAGATAAGTTGCAATAGCTGGAACCAAGGGTTCAAGGTCATCACCTTCAAAACGCTCGCCTGAATCACTCAATGCTTGTTGCAAAGTACTCAACTGTGCAGCACGAGCACGATAATCCGCATCCCCACTCGCATAAATATCGCGAAGGTAGCTGATCTCCGTATTGACTAACTGGCTAAGCGCTACTTCGGCACTGTTGCCAAAACGCAATTGCTCAGTTAATCCGGCAAGCCGTGGAAATTCCTTAATCATCGCCTCTACATGAGTGCGCTCGATACGAAGTTTCATTTACCACCTCCATTCAAATGTGCGGATATACAACTTGCAAAATGCTCTTCTCTTATGATGAGCAAATTGCGCGCCATATTGAATGGGGTCAAGATAAGCCGCGTCAGAGCTTGTATTTGTGAAATGACTAATATGGAAGAAATCTTTCTGAACGACAAATTGGAGTAGTCCCGACAAACCCGATAAGATACAGTTAGTCAGACTATCATCTGATAGCCATAGTCCGAAGTACGGCCCATAGCCGACTTTCTGTGGTAGATTTATAGGTAGCTGATGGTCGGCTTTATTGCAAAACTGCATGATCTCACTATCGGCCACTTTGCGACGTTCGACAACACACTTGACGCCCGAACCTTGGTTTACCCCTAGGTCGTTTTTCAAATATTTTTCGGCGTGGGCGTTTTTGCACTCTGCGCGGGCTGTTTTTGCCAGAAACCCTTAAGGCATGTCTGATACCGCTTGCAGTAATGCATCCAAAGTATCACAATGCATGCGTTGAATTCATTTTAATGAGGTGATGTTATGGCAATGCTGACAGTACGCAATCTGCCCGACGACGTGCATCGCGCGTTACGGGTACAAGCCGCTCTGCATGGGCACAGTACCGAGGCCGAGGTCCGCGAGATTCTGGCGAGCGCGGTCAAACCGGAGGCGCGTGTTCGCGTGGGTGACGCCCTCGCTGCATTGGGCCGCAAGATCGGTTTGACAAACGAGGATTTAGAGATATTCAATCAGGTCAGAGACAAGACGCCGGCCGAGCCGCTGAGGTTTGAATGATCGTCCTCGATACCAACGTTGTTTCTGAAGCGATGAAGCCCGAACCGCATCCGTCCGTGCGAGCCTGGCTAAACGATCAAGCCGCCGAAACACTTTACCTGTCCAGCGTGACACTGGCCGAGTTGTTATTTGGCATCGCTGCACTCCCGTCCGGTAAGCGCAAAGATACGCTGGCACAAGCTCTTGACGGTTTGTTGGGGCTGTTCAGGGATCGTGTGCTGCCATTCGATGCCGATGCAGCACGGTGCTACGCCGAGCTGGCCGTAACGGCCAAGGCCGGTGGGCGAGGATTCCCCACACCTGATGGCTACATCGCCGCGATCGCAGCCTCACGGAAATTCATCGTGGCGTCACGCGACACGGCCCCTTATGAGGCGGTCGGAGTATCCGTCATTAATCCGTGGAAAGTATAAGCCCGAGGCAAAGATAAAATTTACAGCTAGCGGCGGACGGCACCGAGCAAAGTTTGGCTACCTTGGTCAACCACGGTCACAGGGCAGATTTGGGGCAGAATTTGCAGGAAGCCGTCGATGTCCCGGGTGTGAACCACGGCGGTGATTGGAGGGCCATTTTGACTACCTGAGATCACTCGAACGGGCTGGCGTCGGTAACGGGAGAGTGTTTCGGCCAATTCGTTCAGGCTCACTTTGGTGAATACCAGCGTGCCTTTGCTGAAACCAAAGGCATCGTCTGCATCTCTTGAAGTCTTGTTTGGGCTGGTTGGGCCATCCTCTGTTTGGGTAACTTCAGCCACTTCCCCTGCTGTGATAACTAATTTCTGGCGATTCCAGAAACGGCCCGAGGCGACTTCGACTTTCCCCCGTTCAACACTGACCCGCACCAGATCGTTAAACCGGGAGACAACGAAACGTGTGCCCAGCACGGTAATTTTTGCGATGTCGCTGTCGATGATGAAAGGGCGCTGCTCGTCTCTTGCAACATCAAAAATGACTTCGCCATGCATCAGCTTTATCCGCCGCTCGGCGCGGCTGAAGGCCACTTGAATCTGGCTGTTGGCTCCAAGGGTGAGTTGGCTACCATCCTGCAAGGGTTGATCGTACAGTTGGCCGATGGCTGTCTGCCGGGCTAATTCCCACAAAGGATAAGTCTGCCACTGGCGGTAGGCCAGGCTGCCCAGCCCACCGCTGAATAGCAGACCCAAGACAGTGCCTTTGAGCACGCGTCGTCGGGCTTGAAGCTTATGTTCCTTTTGTTGCTCTAGAACGTTAGCCAAAGCTTCTAACTCGGAGCCTGAATCAAAACGCACCCAGAGTTTTTCCATCGCAGCATAGGCATGGGCATGAGCGGGGCTTTCCAGCAGCCACGCTTCTAAAAGGCTTCGACGCGGATCATCGGGCTCGGCGTGCTGCATTTTCACAAACCAGCGTGCGGCCTCTTCCTTGACTGATATCACGTGAGAATTTCGCTTGCTGACTGTAAATCGACCAAGGCTCGGGCAACTTGGTATTCGATTGCTTTGAGGCTGACGCCGAGACGTTGGGCTATTTCTTGCTGGCTGTAGCCTTCCACCCGGAATAGCCAGAACACTTCGCGGCAACGCGGTGGCAAGCAATCGAGAATACGTTGGATGTTGTGCAGGCGTTCCCTCAGGTCGGACATGTATTCGGCAGAAGGGGCTAATTCCACAACAGGCCCGGACTCGTTATGTCCATTTTGGTTTTCGTCAACTTCCGGCAATGCAACCCAACGTTGTTCGTCAGCCCACCCATCCGCCAGAACATTGCCGACGATGGTACGAAGATAAGCGTGGGGCTGGTTTATCTGCTGACGTTTGTTGAGCAGAGCAAGCCGTACCAGAGAATCGTGCAGAACTTCATAAGAGCGATGAACGCAGGCCGTGCGACGCTGAATGCCGCGCAATAAAACAGTATAAGCCCAGTTCAGATCGACGCCATGCCATTTTTTGGCATCATCAATTGTCGGAGGCTTTCTACTTTTTTTAAGCCCTGCCTGAATACGATCCGACACTGCATTCGATGGGGGGTGCCCATGACTGGATAGAAGTGCTGAATAGGTAGCTTGTATTGGAGGCACTGGAACCTTCGCTCTGTTAACTGAGTTGCTTTTGGTTATATAACATAATACATATCGTTATTTTTCTAAAAGCAAAGTTAATGCCATATGATCAGCTTTATATAACCTATTAATTTGGTGTACTTATGTACGCAGAAGGCATTGAGTATTTTTACGTTATGTAGCAAATTATACATCGATGTAGTAATTAAGACAAAAAACTGTCTCCCCTCATGGCAGATAAGTCTGAGCGAGTGTTGTGTTTCTCATGGAGTTTGAGATATGCCATTGATGCTGAAGCACACTGGCAGTGATTCATCGTGAACGTCCGATACAAACCGTCAAGGGGGTAACAACACATCCGTAAAATTTAATTTATAAGAGTACTGGTGCATGGTTTCGCATTGAAATTCACCTTAAGCTCATCTGTCGTAAATCGCGTAAGCTGTGATTGACAAATGGCTGTTATGTGGCAGTCTGATTTCAACTTCGACTGACAACTTTGGGTTAAAAGTGTGCATTGAAAAATTCCAGACCGGACATACCAATCTACATCATTCAACAAATTTATGATGAGCGCAATGGCATCCTACAACGGTCAATGACCAACAGTTAACACTGGCACAACATAGTTAATAATCTTGATTGCGATGAAATCTCAAATTCTCGAATGCTTTTGGAAACACCATGCCAGCATCCCGATGCGGGCTTGTGTAAACTTGCCTTAGATGCGCGGCACCTAGTTTATCCATACTGTCCAACACTACGATCTTATCCAGCGCTGCGAGTGCCTCTTCAATGCGTCCCAAACGAGCCAGGTTATAGCTATACGCAGTCAGGGACTGTAGCCACAAGCGGGTATAGGCATGCCATTCTACAAAGTCGGCCATTTCCGCTGTGACCTCGCGCCAATCAGCGGGAATATTCAACTGTATAGACAGCCATTCCATAATCGACAACGCCCAGTGAGCTGCTTCTAATGAACGTCGGCGATAAAAATAAAAACGGTAGGCAACAATGCGTACACCCAAAGTATCCGGGGTGTTGTCGATGATTTCGCGAACCATGGCTTCGGCCTTTTCAGTATCAGACCAATTCGCAAATATTTCCTTGAGCTTTTCTCTTGTTTCTGGCGGCAAATTATTGGCAAAATGATAAGGCTCAAAGCTGAGAATGGCAGCTTTGTTTTGTGGCTCTTCTTGCTTTGGTTCGATAACAGACATGTTTCGAAGTTTACCCCGTTCAGTGTAGGACTATCACTCGACAGGGGCTTTTGCCAGCAACTCTTCCAATTCTTTAACCGCCCGAAGCATCTCTTGATAGTTTTCGTTTTCTTCACCGGTGCCAGACTCAGACGATCTTTCAAGCCAGACTTTGGCCTGTTTCAATGCATGCTGAGCCTCCGCCTCGGCTTGGGCCAGCAAGGTTGAGCTACCGAACTTTCGTGCGCCATGCAAGCGCAGGATGGCGTTTACCAAGCCTTTGTTTTTCATCTCGACTCCTTAGTCAGCCATTGCAAAATCTTCTGACAAGGCCTCCAACCCCATTGCACGACGCATCCACAAAGGCGGGCGTTGAACCATGCGCTGAACATATTCCAACACCTCTGGAATCTCGCGGGCGTTTTCCATTTTGACTGGAAACACATTCAGATTTTTGACATTGACTGCATGCAAATCGCTTAGCCCTTTGCTAAACAGCAAGGCACAGCCCTTCACGGCATCAAAGCGATCATTCATGTGTTCGCTGGCAACACCGCCGCTCGGATCGCCCATTGAGCACCCCATCCCACCGCCGGGACCTTTGTTGCCGGTGCCTGCTCCTTTGGCGCCGCCCCGGAACTGGATGCAATCCAGAAATTCGCTACTCTCCGCATTCACTTCGTAAATTACAAATTGTTTGGCAATGGCGAAATTAGCATTGACTTGCAACAGGTCATTGGTGGCGATTGCGATCTTCACATTTCTAGGTTTATCAGTCATGACAAGCTCCTTGGTTGGAAATTTTTTAAATGATTTACTCAAGTCATCGGCAAACCGACAACGTTTTTTACTCGCCCAAAACGGGCACGGAATCGTGCCGGCAATTTCAATTCGTCCATATTCCTGATTTGCCAGCGGGACACCTGTTCGAGCGGCATCTTTCCCAGCTTTAAAGCTTCGACAGGAATAATGTGCATCACATCTTTATAGGACAAATAAAAATCGATGGGATATCGATCCGCATTCGTATGCATCTTTCCCATATCGATTACCAACGTATCATCTTCAACTTTATAGCGGGGATTATCGTTATCGAAACGAAAATGGCGATTTATCGGCATTGCCTGCCGGAATTGAAAAAGAATACGATCTTCGTCACTGAAACCTTTTACCTCGGCAACAATATCAGTGAAGTATTGAACCAATATGGCTTCTGTATAGGCCTCACTGTAGGGCTGACGGAAAGAGTCCAGGTAATAAAATACAAATGACTCCAGTAGCTCAAGTCCCACCGGAGAAATATTTAAAGAAAGGAAACATCGTTCAAAATTACAGTGTACACGGACGATGCCGTCTTCTATTTCCACATGCCCTGTGGGCAGAATCCAAGACAGATGATAAATTCGCAATATGCGAAACACTTCTGCAACAACTTTTCCGGTGCCGCTCGTTTTCGGCAAAGCCAGATATTTTTTCCAACTGGGTAATTCGGCGATCTCGGCTTGCTGTGACACCAGTATGGAATCCAAAACCGAATAGGCCGTCGAGGTGGCAAAGCTACCGCGAACCTGATTTTGTGCAGGTTGCAGTTCTTCAGCGTAGGACAGTTTTTTATTCTTGGTATACAGCTCCAATTGACGATATTCGGGCAAAGAATGTCTTTGTCCAAAACGTGCCGCGTAGTCGCTCACCATGTCGTCTAAATAAAGCATCATAAACCCCGATGATGTTAAAAGTGGGGAACACTATTCCCCGTAATTAAAAGGTGGGCACTTATTGGTGCCCACCCTACTTTCTTACCAGGTATTCAACAACCACTCTTTGTTCTTGGTGTATTCCATGTGGGCAAACATCGCATTGGCAATTGATTCCGCCAATTCCATCGCACCCTTGTAACCAATGGTGGGATTGCGATAAAGACCTGCACGGTCAAACGTCGGGAAGCCAACGCGAACCATCGGGATATTTGCATCGATGGCGATGTAACGCCCTTTGGAATGCCCCATGATCATATCAAGCTTAACGCTGCCGTCCTTGATTCTCTTTTCCAACTCCCACAAGTCCGCGTTATGAATAATTTCCATATCGAAGTGGGCAGTCTTCTTCAGTTCAGCGATACGAGGATCTTTCTTGTACTTGCTGCCTTGATCATCGCCGATGAGCAGAAGAACAGGTTCCAATTCCACTTCCAGGCAGAATTGTGCAAGACCCAACACCAGATCAGGGTGGCCGAAAATGGCCACTTTTTTGTTGGCGAAGAACATGTGTGCCAAGTCAGCCATCGCATCCAGAGCAATGCCACGTTCTCTAACCAACGACTCGGGGATTTCTTTGCCGGTGAGTTCGCTGATTTTGCGCAGCATGTCATCGGTATTCTTGATCCCGTAAGGTGTTTCTACCAGATGGTGGGGAACTTGGAATGTTTCCTGCAGAAACTCGCCTGTTGAAGCGCCTTCGTAGCGAGCTAAACACAATGTGCCGGTAGCATTCGCGCTATCCTGAATATCTTCGATAGTCGTCTTGCCGTGAGTTTCTATTGTCTTGCTTGGAAGCATCGGAGAGTCGAAGTCTTCCGTATCCATCATGATATTTGCATCCACGCCCATCGCGCTTAAATACGATTTGAGCAAAGTAATATCGCCCGGATTGACCCATCCCGGAATAATATTCAGCTTGCCATTTGTCTTGCCTTTCTTGGCTACCGTTTTCACCATCGACTTCACGCACTCGGCATAGCCGGTTACATGGCTACCCTTAAAGCTTGGGGTATGTACCGGAGCCAGGTAGATTTCTCGATCCGGGAATTCTTCCTTGAGTGCTTTGTTGCAAATCTTAATTGTGCCTTCGATATCATCGCCGATAACTTCGGTTGAGCAGGTAGTGATGATCGGAATGAGACGCAAGTTTGGATAGCGCTTTGCCAGCACCATCACACCTTCTTGCACGCGACGCACACCGCCGAAAACGGCAGATTCTTCATGCAGAGAAGTGGAAGCGATGTCGAAGTTTTCCTTAAAATGCTGTGCGAACAACAAACGCACGAACATCGTGCAGCCTTGGCCGCCGTGAACTAATGGTATGCAATCCTTAACGCCGATACCGGCATATTGGGCACCTGCCGGTTGGCAGTCGTACATCGGGTTAATAATACCGTCGCGAGTTCTCTTGACGAGCTTAACTTCTGTTGGCTTTAATTCAGCTACTTCACAGGTACTCATGGTTATTCTCCTTGGAAGTGGACGGGAAATCACACTGACTGCCCGTCACGTCAAATCAATTAATAAAGATGATGGGTAAGTTCACGGTTCGTTGATCGGGTGATCGTGGTATCCACCAGACGCTTTTTAAGACCTTCCATTACTTCGCGGATTTCTGGTTCATTTGCCTCATTCACCCAGGTATAACGTTCGCGCAAATCATCCACCATGATTTTTGCATCTGCGTAATGCAAACGATCCATCGGCTTTTCACGATTTCCGGGTTTTCCGGAAAGAAGTGCGATTGCCTGATTCACAACACCTTCAATATTTTCTTCACGATCCCAGGTGCGCGAGTAAAACTGCCACAGGCAACGTTCTTCGGTATAAGCAAAAACATCTTCTATTTTGTCTTCGAGTTTCATGCTGCCTCCCTCAAGATGATTGGTGTAGTCTGGGCGTTATCACGAATATCAACACCGGCCAAGTGACGCAAAGGGTTATAAACAGCGTTATAAGTATCGCGCGCCAGATTCACAAAACCTTCAAAGCCCATGTATGGCCCATTGTGATAGCCGTGACCATTCACATAAGGAATGTGCAACTTCTTCACCAACTCACCCACGCGCGGACCGGTAAAAATTACATCCGGTTTGATCAAATCAATGATCTCGAAAAATTCCAGCTCATTGCCATCATCAATGTAATAGGTTCCTTCTTTTCCGCGAGCAATGACCTTTTCGAAATCTTCCTCGTGTCCGAACTTGGAGGACATCGCCACCACGTGGATACCGAGATCGTCTTCAACTGATTTAGTCCAGTGCCACAAACGCGGGCCGCCTGTCCAGATCGCCATTTTTGTTCCTTTGAGACGTTCCTTGTACCAGTCAAGCTTCGGCTTCCATTTGGCTTCTTCCTCAGCAATCAGTTTCTCACCTCTTTCTTCGATGCCAAAGAATGCGCAAATCTTGCGGATACCTTCTGCCATGTAGCTGAAACCCCAGGAGTCAATATCCAGACGTGGAATGCCATAACGCTTCTTCAATTCGTTGGCGATGTAGCCGGAAGAACGTGCGCAGTTAACCACGTTGAGTTTGGCTTGATGCATGCAGCGCAAATCGTCGTATGTGCCATTGCCGGTGAAGTGAGAAATAACTTGAATGCCAAGACGATCCCAGTAAGTTTGCAACAATTGGGTGTCACCCTGAATGTTGAAGTCGCCGATAAAATTCATCGTGTACTCGCTGGTGATTTCCTTTTCCAGCGTATCAACTTTTTCATTGATCCAGCCGATATTGAGAACGTGGTGCCCCTTGGACTGGGACACGCCGGAGAACCCCGGGCAGTCAACAGTGAACACATCCACATCTGGACGATCCTTCATCACCTTCTTGGCTACGGCCTTGATGTCGTCGCCGATCAGCGCTGTCGGGCAAGTTGTATATACAATCATGCGTTTGATTTCGGGCATTTCGTCGAAAGCTTCATGCATGCTTTTTTCAAGACGCTTTTCACCACCGAACACGATATGACTTTCTTTCATGTCCGTTGACCAAACGTACTTCATGTTGAAGTGACCGTTATCGGTCGGGTAGCGCTTAGTGTGCCATGTATCATAGGCACAACCGAGCGGCCCGTGGATCATCTGAATGGTATCTTTCAGTACGCCGCCGATAACCAGCTTCGCGCCGCAGAAAGCACAGCCGCGTTCAGACAACGTGCCTGGAATTGTGGCTGCATTGGAAAGAGGTAAATAGTCGCGGGTATCCTCGTCTGGAGCTTTCAGATAAATATGTTTTTGACGCTCCGGGATGTCTTTATCGCAGTTGAGCAAGACCATTGGCATAATAAGATCTCCTTATAAAACGGTCTTGGTGCCAGCCATGACCGGGGTTAACAGACAGCCTGAGAATTAGTTAGGCAAGGACTGTTCAGCAGAATCTATGCCACCCCGAATATGCGCTTCGAAAATAAATAAATTAACATCTCGCGACTTGCAATAAATAACTGTTTATTCAATGTATTGATTTATTTTTTCAGGGATGAATTTTTAATTTATTTAATCAAAATACCATGAATTTTTTCAAAACTTTATTCATTCGTTTAAAGCTCCCGTGATAGGTTCGTTCATGCGCGTACGAATTGATGCGGTGTGTTCCAAACTGTGCAGAATATTTCCTCTTTCTAGCGTATCAACTTCATCCCAATCGTATTAAATTTTTAAATATTACAAATTCACCTCGTTGCTTTTGCAATTTGGTTGTGTTCAAATCTAAAAATGCGTTTCCATTCAAATTCAACTTTTTCAGCTACAAAATCCATCAATCGCCTGTCCAAGGCGAGTGTAGGTTTTGCCTTTGTTCTGAGGGGTGGGGTTTAAAATGAAACTGACTAAAACTTTGCGCTATTGGATTTTGGGCGGTGTATTCTTTGCACTTCTCGGCCTTCAGCTCATCGAGTCAACGCACCACCACGAAACTGCAGCCATAGAGGCGGCTTGCCCTGTTTGCCAAGTAGTTGCACATACGCCTCTCGATGTAGCTGCCCCAGTTGCAGCATTAATCGTATCGATGCTGCTTTTTCTGTTTTACCTGCCTAATAAGCAAAAGACAACTCTAATTGCCTGTGCTTACTATGCTTCCTACCACTCCCGTGCACCTCCTCGCTTCACTGCTTAAACAATCCTCAGTAATTTATTAAGCAAGTGTTTCGTTTCTTTTAAGAAACGGGCGATATTTATTTTCGGGAGTAAAAAATGTCATCATTCAATAATTGGGTGGGCGGCGCATTTGTGCCATCCATTCTGTTTGCCTTAACTGTATTTGTGCAGGCTGCTGCAGAAGCCGAAGAAATTCATGGGTTAGTTCAGGATGCTTTGGGGCGCCCCATTGCTAAAGCCAGCTTAAATCTAAAAAACTCAGCAGGTGATATTCTAGGCAGTACTGAAGCCGATACAGAGGGTAGCTTCACTTTCTCAAACGTTCCTCAGAACACGTATGTACTGATGACAGAAAAGAAAGGTTTTCAGCTGGGAACATCTATTGTTACCGTGGCCGCCGGAAAGGATACATCGACTACGGTGATGCTGACTTCTAAAAATGATCTTGAGGTACAGATTACGGCTGACCGCCTGAACCAGGCAAGAAATAGTTTGTCACCAAAAACAGGTGGAAGTGTCTACAGCTTTGATGCCGGCAACATTGATAATTTGCCACTAGGTGATAGCACGCCCATGAACCAAGTGCTGCTCCAAGCACCCGGGGTCGTCAATGATTCATTTGGTCAATTGCACGTGCGAGGCGATCATGCCAATACACAGTACCGTATCAATGGGGTGATCCTGCCAGAAGGAATTAGCGGATTCGGCCAAGCATTGGATACACGCTTCGCACAGAAAGTGGACTTATTGACGGGAGCGCTTCCAGCGCAGTACGGATACCGTACTGCGGGTGTCATCGAAATCACCACTAAAAGCAATTTTGAAGCGGGCGGAAGTGTTGATCTTTATATGGGCAGCAACCAAACATATAACCCCAGCTTTGAGTATGGCAACACGAATGGAAATCTGACATATTTTGTTGATGGCTCATTCCTGACTAACAACGTAGGCATCGAAAATCCGACCTCCAGCGTTAATCCAATTCACGACACGACCAACCAAGATAAGGGATTTGCGTACCTGTCTTATCTTCTAAATTCCACTTCGAAGTTGAGCTTTATGTTTGGCAGTTACGATGGCAGGTTTCAAATACCGAACAATCCCGGCCAAACACCTGATCCAAACGGTATCGGTATTCTCGGACAAATGGGTTTGACTGGCTACAACTCTGCTACGCTAAATGATCAACAGCTGGAAACAAACCGTTTTGGCGTAGCCACGTATCAAAGCTCTTTCAACGATAATATCGACTATCAAGCCTCACTGTTTACACGCTACTCCAGCTTTCATTACATGCCGGACATAGCGGGAAATCTGGCTTTCAATGGCATCGCTTCTGACTTATTTAAAAGCAGTTCAAGCACCGGAATTCAGGTCGATGGAAGTGATCGCCTGAATGATACTCACACGCTCAGAATGGGGGTCTTTGGCAACAGTGAAAACGTGGTTAGCAATAACAATTCCACCGTGTTTAATGTAGATGTAAACGGGAACGTTATTAGCGCACCCTACGCCATCGCCGACAACAATTCAAAAAATGGCAATACCTTGTTTGGAATTTACCTACAAGATGAATGGAAGGCCACTGACAAATTGACGGTAAATTATGGCGAACGCTTTGACGCAGTCAACGCCTACGTTACTGAACAACAATTTAGTCCGAGGCTAGGCGCAGTTTACAAGGCGAATGAGCAGACCACGTGGCATGCAGGTTATGCCCGTTACTTTACTCCGCCACCGACCGAACTGGTTTCATCGAGCACACTGGCGCTGTTCAATAACACCACCAATGCACCAGCATCTCCGTTGAACTCACCGGTTAAGTCTGAACGTGGTGACTATTATGATGCTGGCGTTACCCATCAACTAACGCCAACCACTTCTCTGGGATTCGATAGTTTCTATAAGAAAACTCAAAATACCATTGATGAAGGTCAGTTTGGCCCCGCGCTTCTCTTGACTCCCTACAACTATGCCGAAGGCAAGATTTACGGTGTTGAGTTAACGGCAAACTATAAATCCGACAATTTATCCGGCTATGCCAATTTTGCCAGAACCGTAAGCATGGCAACAAACATCATTTCAAGCCAATACCTGTTTGATCAGGCCACACTCGATTACGCAGCCAATAACTGGGTCAATGTTGATCATGAACAAGCCATGACGGTTTCCACTGGTGGCTCCTATCTTTGGTCAGACACTCGCTGGACAGGAGACTTGATATATGAAAGCGGATTACGTAGCGGTTTTGCCAATACGTCTAGTTTGCCAGACTATACCGTTGTCAATTTAGGCGCGATACGCAAAATGGATTTCGCAGACTTTGGAAAGATCGACGTAAGGCTTGTGGTTAATAATGCCTTTGACCACGTATACGAAATTCGTGACGGTTCAGGGATAGGCGTTTTTGCACCTCAATATGGGCCACGTCGCGGGATATTTCTTGGTTTAAGTAAGAAGTTTTAATTGATCGCGGAAGAGGTAATCACCTCTTCCCATTCTTCCCAATTTAGTGAGGCATACGATGCAGGACATTCAAGAAGCACTTCAAGCAATAAAATTTGGTGGCGCGATGGTGTATCCGTTATTGGTACTTGCCATTCTGGCCTTGGTAATTACTGTCGATAAGTTTTTTGTGTACTTTAAGTATGTCAGGTTATCCAAAGAACTGTTACGACTGATCGAAACCTACGGATTTGCGTGGAGTGATCTGGAGCAGCATCTGGTTGGGCTTGGGGCACAGAACTATTTTTCCAGATTCTTTCGAGTCATTAGTGAAAATCGGGATAAACCGTCTTGGTGGGTTGAGTCTCGCGCGGGAGATGAAGCCTTAGTGATTGAAAAATCCTTGAGTCGTGGATTGTGGGTTCTCGAAACTATCGTGACAGCTGCGCCACTTCTTGGATTGCTCGGTACAATTTCGGGGATGATGCATTCGTTTCAATTATTCGGCGGAAGCGGGATAGTCGACCCAACCGGAGTCACCAGTGGCGTGGCTCAAGCGTTGATCGCTACAGCCCTCGGTCTTTTTATCGCAGTCATTTCTCTATTCGCATTTAATTACTTTTCCCGTCGCCAATCTCAAGCGCTTGATGAAATGGAACGCTTAGGGACAAGATTGTTAGACAACATTCGATTGGGCGAACACGAGCGGGAGAAATCTCATGAAACTGCGTAGAGCGCGCCAAGTCAAAAAGGGGCGCATCGAAATCATTCCGATGATTGACGTGATGTTTTTTCTGCTGGCGACATTTATGTTGGCTTCATTGTCGATGCAGAACTTGCATTCCTTACCCATCAATCTACCTCAGGGCCATGCTGCACCGATGCCTGTGCAGGCTAAGAACACTGTGACGTTAACCGTAACGAAGGAAGGTAAAATATTTTTGGATAAAACACCGGTTACGATTGAGTCGCTGGCATCAACTTTAAAGCCAATGCTTACCGGAACCGAGTCCAACGTTATTGTTGCTGCCGATGGCGCAGCGACCAATGGGGTCACCATTCAAGCAATGTTGAAGGCACGTGAGGCAGGCGCACAACATTTTCTGATTGCTGTTAAACATGTCGACTAACGCTATTACATTTAGCAATTGGGAGCAGGACACTCTCTGGCGTCGTCTGTATTGGACTTTCCCTGCTGCCATTGCAATCTGGGTTGCAATACTCTGGTCGTTCGCGGTGTTCATGGGTGGATCAAACGAACGTTTTCCTGAGCCTCCAGCCATTGATGCGCAACTGATAGAAATTACTGAGCCAGCTCAGACTGTCAACACTCCGCCTGCAAAACAAAGCAGGCCAACACCGCCAATTGTCATACCACAACCCAGCCTTGAAAAAACAGCTCCACCTACTCCGGTTGAAAAGCCTATCGTAGAGCCAACAACATCGACAGCCCCAATTTCACCCAAAGAACCACTGACTCCCACGCAACAAGAGCCGAGTAAAACGACTAACAACGTCACGCAAAATATAAGCGCAAAGGTGATCTATCAACCTATTCCCCAGATTCCTGACGAGCTGAGACAGGACGCTCTAAGTGCCTCAGCAGTGGCCCGATTTCATGTTGCGGTTGACGGCACAACCACCGTCGAACTGATCAGGCCAACGCCCAATCCTAAATTGAATCGCTTGCTGCTCAGCACACTGAAGAATTGGAAGTTCTTTCCGTCGATGAAGGATGGGAAGCCTGCGGCATCCATTGAAGAGATAGTTATAAAGATTGAAGTTAAGTAATTCGATTATGTCGAATGCCCGCTGCAAGTTGTCTGATGCAGGCATTATCATCGTTGAATTTTCAATGACTGGTTCGCCCCCTTGTTATGAAAGGACTACTGCAATTGTAATTCAACCACAGATTATGGATACCCTATAAATTTTATTACAGTTGAGAAAACAGGGTTTACTGCTGCTCGGATATAAACCACGCAGAAACAAAGTCCATCGTGTTGATATGATTTATTAACCAGTCAGCCAAAGTAACTTTAAGCCAGTTTTGTAACACGTCACTATCACGATTCTGTTTCCAGTCTGCAATATGTGCCTCCATGTCCAGCAGCGTACGCTCGTGTTCACTTTGGTGTGTGAGATAAGGCGGGAAATGTTTCTCGATCATTTGCCGATTTTCCTCGGCAAAGTGTTTGCGAGTATGTTCAAGTAACGCATCAAGCTCTTGATCCAATACCTCGGCAGGCGCATACGAATATATCAAGCCCAGCAATTTATCGCGCTGGGCAATAAATTGCGCATGATCTTCATTCATGAAATCTAGTGGAACTTGTGGGCAATCCATTTGGTATTGACCTGGGTAAGAAGTTAAATGCTAATCGTTAGTTAACGTGAAACAATAGCAAATCCCCCTAGTCCTCTTTTTCAAAGTGGGGAGCGAAGCGGAGGGGAATTGTTTTGGCTTCGTCATACAGGGTGTCTATTTCCATGCTCGTTAGGAACAGCAAGCAGTTGCGGAAGTCGTCTGCGCGCTAATTCATGATGCCCCATCAGTTTACCCAGCCATGGTGGTGGCGCTTCACGCAGTATATGCTGAATATCGGCGAGCGCATCTGATACAAGTCGTGTTTCCGGATACTTCACCGGATAAATACCGTCTTTCATGAGTCTGGCCACATCGGGCAGACCGATGGATTCGGCCAGCACTAAATGACAATCATTCACCAGTTCGGCTCGCCAGACTTGCGGGTCTTTTGCACTTTTTGCTCCCGCAGTTCCGCGCACATCAATTAAGCGAGTTTCATTTGCTGAAACCTGATAAACCAAAAATCGGAGACAGGAGCCGAAATGAGCATTTACATTCAAACCTCGATCCGTGGCAATCGCCAATCTTATTGAACCGCGCATGTCGCCTTCCTCATACGCAACGATGTCGGGAAGGGAAGTATCGATAATGTCTACAGCCGCTTTGTCTCGCAAATAGGCACAGGCTGCACTCAGCACTTGGCGCGGCACTGATTTGAGCGCGCCATTTTTTGCCGTGCGCAATTGATAAATAGTGAGTGCTTTTAACTTGGCATCAGTCAGTGGCAGCTTGAGCACCTCTATCAACAACTCTACCAAAAACTTTGGCGTGACATTGGGTAAGGCTCTGGCCGCAAGGCCGATTCGCAGTGCAAGTTGACGGGAAAGAGGTTGAGCCATTTGCCGCTCCTAATTAGGATAAATGCAACCCGTCGCGCATCCCGCCAGACACTTCGGGTCGCCATCGCACTCATTACATGTTTCCGGATTAATTGAAAACACTCCATCAATCTCAGTGATGGATCGGGTCGGGCAAGTCGGCTTGCAATCACCACACAAGCTACAATCGGATGGATCAATCATCATTGCCATTGCACGACTCCCTAATTCGCTGAACCCTTAAACCACTAACTGCGTAATGCAACCTTTGATCGGGCACAACTTCACGCATTGCGGTTTTGAGTAATCACCCTCGCATTCAGTACATTCGCTCGCATTGATAATATACAGCCCTTTTTTTACACTGATAGAACTCGTCGGACATTCCGGCTCACAATCGCCACAAGAAGTACACAAGTCCGTATTGATTTTCATTGCCATACCTAATTCCTTTTGTTTCTCTCTTCATGCTAATGCAGGCCGAGTTAACCCAGCCTGCACACCCTTCAATTACGCTGCGGCTAATTCATTTGCCTTTTTACCGATGATGGATTCATCTTCCGCTTCCATAATTCCGAATTCCATCAATAACGCTTCCAATTCGTCCATTGTTACCGGCGTTGGAATAACGAATAATTTATTGTCGATAATTTTGCGAGCCAGAGCACGATACTCATCCGCTTGTTTTGCTTTAGGATCATATTCGATCACTGTCATACGACGGATCTCGGCGTGTTGCACTGCGTTGTCACGCGGCACGAAGTGAATCATCTGCGTACCTAATTTTTCAGCGAGTGCCATAATCAGTTCATCTTCACGATCTGTTTTGCGTGAATTGCAGATCAGACCAGCCAGACGCACGCTACCCGAATTTGCATACTTCACGATACCCTTGGCAATGTTGTTAGCCGCATACATCGCCATCATTTCGCCGGAACAAACGATGTAGATTTCCTGAGCTTTGTTTTCGCGAATCGGCATAGCAAAACCACCACATACAACATCACCCAGCACATCGTAGAATACAAAGTCTAGATCTTCTTCGTAAGCGCCTTCTTCTTCGAGGAAGTTGATGGCGGTAATTACACCGCGACCAGCGCAACCAACACCGGGCTCAGGACCGCCGGATTCAACGCACATTACACCACCATAACCAACAGATAGAACATCATCTAATTCCAGATCCTCAACGCTACCGGCTTCAGCAGCCAGCTCCATCACCGAGTTTTGTGCCTTGGAGTGCAGGATCAAACGTGTTGAGTCAGCTTTTGGATCGCAGCCAACAATAAGAACTTTCTTGCCAGCTTCAGCAAGAGCAGCTACTAGGTTTTGAGTGGTGGTCGATTTACCGATACCGCCTTTACCGTAGATCGCACATTGACGAAGATTTGTCATAATGAATTCTCCTTAAAGAATTAAAAAATATTAGTTAAAACAGCTTGCGCTATATCTTGCATTAGCAAGGCACATGCCAGCATTGCATAAACTCAGGTTTACTCATCACAACCCTTGCAACGAATCAATTGGCGTACTCGGTTACAAACATTCAGACTGCTTTTTTCATCACATCAAACTATTTCATCGTTCCAAGAAGTACGCTTCAGTATTCTGTGTTCATCTACGTACGTTCAATTTCGTAATTCAGCAAATTCCCAATTGAACGCGCAGCCTTAACTTTCCTGCCATTCCTCTTTAGCCATTTCGACGAAACGATCCGGGGATTTATTTCCTCGCGCAACCGCCCGTTCCACCCACGCTAATCCGCCGTTGCGCAGTGCATTATTCACTTGATTGAGCAGATCAATAATCGCATAGCCGTTATCGACGATGATAGGCTGAACATTCATGGACATTAACCGTTTGATTGAGGACGCACCAATAGATGCGGCATAGACCGCTGAGCATCCCTTTATAAATTCCAGTTTAGGAATTACCTTGTCCTCTGGCGGCTTGTCTGAAGGCGGCCCCACTTCTTCCGGAGATGGCGCATAAGGTTGTGTTGGTAAGCGGGTAATACCCATCGCTTCCAACTCTTTATCCTTATAGGCACCTTTCATTTCCGCTTTATTAAACTCGCCTATCTCAACCAGTTCAGCTTGTCCTTCGGAGACCTCAAAAATCACAATGCGCTCAGAAGCACCAAAATGTAAATCAACTTTCTGTTGATCAGTAGTCGCAAATGCAAGACGTAACATAGAATATCTCCCCGGTTAATTTAATGCGGCACGCAACCCGACCGTTTCGGTAGAGCGGGACGCCCCTTCCCAATACAACGATCTAAACGGCGTAATTTCGCGGCGCTGTCCAACACAGAAATTAGCCATGTCGAACAAAGCCTGACGGCTGCCGCTATATCCAATCCATTGGCGTGAGTACCCCCCATACCAGTCGTATTGCGGGAAGCCAACTCGCATCAATGGGATTCCCAGACGCTGCGCGCTTTGTTCCGCATGCGAATTACTAATCAGTATATGAACATCTTCCTCGCGCGCGGCATCTTCCAAATCTTCCAGATCGCCTACTGTTACGTTTTCCAATAGCAGTGATTCCAAACTTTCTGTTTTAGCGGATGCAACCGCTGCAACCACGTTGACACCCACCTCGATCAAGAAACGGGACAGCATTCCGAGCGGGTCAGGGTCTGTCGCTATTGCTATCCGTGCGGTACCCAATACAAAGTGCGTATCCACCATCGCATCCAGTAACTGCAAGCGCTGACGTTCGATATTGGCAGGAACTTGTCGTCCGGAAATATCTACGAGAGCCTGAATAAATTCATCACAGGCATTCACTCCCATTAATCCATGAAAGCGGAAATCCTTCACGCCGGTTCGTTCTTTCAACAAATCGGCGGCCGGATAGAGTGAAGAACCCACCACCAAAGTGGCAGCCGACTTGCCCATGGCGACAATCTCATTGCGGGAAACCCCGCCTCCGCTTACCGTACTGTATCCAGACTCGTCCAGATTGCCGTCCAAAGAACTCCCCAAGTCCGGTAACATGATTGCGGTTAGTCCGAAAGCTTCAATCCACTCTCTGAGCGCATTCACATCGCCGGGGGTCAGCATGGATGACAATAGAACATTGACATGCCTTGAGCGAAAACCGGGCACGCGTGTCTCCGGCACCATAGTCGAAATGATTGCTTCCACAGCCCGAGCATAGCCACTTTCCAAACTGCCCTGAGTATCGGGAGTACTGATCGGAACAATAGTGACATCAGCTAACTCAGGACAAGCAGCGCGAAACTCTTTGACTGTGCGCAAAATATCCGTCCCCTGTGTTTCACTCAAACCTGTCGTCATTAAGCCGACGATTTCGGGATGATTGCTTGTGATCACAGTACTTAATGCTTCCACCACATTGTGATCTGCCCCCATCACGGTCGCCACTTGATCCATCGCTGTCGTTTGCAGGGGAATAGGCTCGCGAAAATGGCGGGTGAAGAAAACCTTGCCGAAAGCCGTACATCCTTGAGCACCGTGCTGCAAAGCCAATGACTGATCAAGTCCCAACAGCGCCAATGTCGCCCCCATGGGCTGGCTGACTTTGAGCGGGTTAACTACCAACGGCTTGTGTGAAACATAAACTGTAGTCATCATGGCTCCTTAAATTCAGACTTTAAATACCGACGGCATCAGCCACCCGGAGTTTTCTCCATGATGGTGTTTGTTGAATATTTTTCCAGATCGGATTGTCAACGGCGAAGGCAATTTGTTTTGCCAACTCAACTATGCCGGCATAGCCCTCATAACCAAAATCGCGTTCGTGGTTAATATCCAGAAAAGCAAGACGCGACTTGAGTGCCGGGTACAAATATCGACCACCGGCAAAAAGAATATCGATATTTTTTTCGCGGCATGTCTCCATTAGTGCGCCCTGATCGTTATCGCTGATCATCTCAGCATCCGGCCCCATCAACTCGCGAATACGTTCTTTATCTTCCTCGGTAGATTTTTCGGTACCGGTTGCCACCACTGTCATGCCAAGATCCTGAAGTGCGGACACTATCGACCATGATTTAACACCACCGGAAAAAATAAGCGCGCGCTTGCCTTGCAAACGTTCACGCCAAGGTGCTAAAGCTAGTTTTGCCTTGGCTTCTTCCCGCTGTATCAATGCTTCAGTCCGAGCTTGCAAATCCGGGTCTGCAAGGAGAGTTGCAAAATCTCGTAAGGCTTTTGACGTATCCACAATGCCGTAAAAGCTGCCCTCAAAAAATGGCGCTCCGTAGTCATCTTTTAATTTGCGCGCCACGTTCAACATAGCCTTGGAGCACACCACCATATTCGCTTCTGCTCTATGCATGCTTTGCACTTCGCGGAATCTGGCATCACCCGACAAGGTGCAAATAATACGCAGACCGAGTTCGTCGAATAGCGGCGCCACCTGCCAGAACTCTCCCACAATATTGTATTCACCAATCAGGTTTATCATATGAGTACGGATTCCCTCAGGGTGTGGGGGCACTGGTTCAGGTTCTGCCGTCCCGATCACATGGCGGTACAGGGTTTCACCGCCGATGCGGTTGCCCAAACTTTTGCTTCCATAAAATCCCGCGCAATCAACCGGAATAACCGGTACGCCCCAGCGCTTGGCAGCCTCTTTCGCCACAGCGTCTATATCGTCTCCATGCAGCGCAGGGACACAAGTGTTATAGACAAAAACGGCTGCCGGTTTATATCGGCTCACAGCATTTTTGATGGCATGAAATAACTTTTTCTCGCCGCGCCCCATGACCACATCAATATCCGAAAGATCGGTAGTCATACCGGTACGATACATATCAGGGCCGGATGATCGCGTTCCCCGTGCATCCCATGAACTCCCCGCACAACCAATCGGGCCATGGACTATGTGAGCCACATCGGCAATAGGAAGCAGTGCAATCTGTGCACCGTCAAAAGCACACCCACCTTGAGTAGCACCTGGCTTTGATTTGGCGCAACCGCTTTTCCCCTTGGTGTTGTGCGCACAAGCAGGCTCATCAAGAAGCGCCTGAATTTCATTTGGATTCATGATTAATCTCCGGTTCTGAAAACAAAAATAAAGTGTTATGTTTTACTTTGCATGGTAAAGCTTGAGTCGCCTGACAAAACAGCCAGCCTTCTGGCATTTTCTTTTTCCTGTTCGCTCAACAACGAATCGCGAACCCGGTTGAACATCGGATTGAGATAGCCATCCATCCAGTTAAAAACGCCAGACTTTTCTTTAAGAATATTCTTGCGAAAACGCAGGCATTTTTTGCACATGGATGAACGCATGGTGTATTGATCAGCGCGAATGCCATAAAAAAACGCAAAACAGCGAATTCCGGTAGCCAAAATTTCGCGAAAAACCCTAAACCACCAGGCACGCGCGTAACACAGTTGCTCAAGATGAATAGTGCATATCTTGCAAGAACCACAAGTCGATACTGGTCGTTGTTGATTCGCGGCAGTTGATATGTTGTTTTGCATTGCTTTCATTTCCTTCTACTAATTTTGGCTGAAGCCGATGCTCGCTTCACAACCTGAAAAAACTGTTTTGCTTCAAATGCAATTAATTATTAGCAAACTCTGAGCCAAGGAAGGAGAAATAGATATTTCAGTAGATTATTCTTGATACAAATATGTAGATCAACGATCTTGATCAAGCGAATTTAAAATAAAATTACATTGAATCAATGAATTCAGATACACGAATTAATTTTAACTTTGCTTTAACTTTGGTATTTGAGTTGACTATTTAAACTTAGAGGGAAGCCATTCTTTGCTAATTCAATCGCCATTCGTACATTCGCGTACGATTGAATACTTTATTGAACATTCTCGAATTCAGCTTTCGAGAAAACCATTCAGATAGTGAGTAGGATTGTTTTAATCAGGCGCAATAGATGCTTTTAACTTTGCCCGAAATATTGTTCGCTATCTTAATATTTTGAGAAAAGATCGCGAATTTTGCAAAGTGTGGTTGTGATATCGAATCGAGATTCCGGCAACGCCTCACCATTCAATATTTTTTTCAACGCTAGAATTGGATCATCCTCACCCGTTAAAAGAACCTGAGCACCCCATTTCTGCATATGGCGGACATAACCGTCACCGGCACTGGCAGCAATAAAAATTTCGACGCCCTGCAGGGGATGCGGACCATCATCCTGAAAATGGTGTGGCAATTGCTCTTTGCCAAGTTGAATGTGTTGAGGTTCAGGGATTGGCTTACCCGGTTCGCAGTCAAATATTAGCCAATCTTTAGTTTGTCCTGCGTGACCAGAAACCTTTTTCCAATTGTCTTTACTGGCAATAGCAATTTTCATAATAGTTGAGAGATCGTATTAAGTACTTCTTGATTCCATATTTTAACTCTGAAGTACTAATATCGGACTACAGTAAACACCGAGTTAAATTATCGGCATGAAGGCCAAATTATGATTATAACTATTGCATTCGGTAAACCTCATGACACGCAACGCAATTTTGAGTAATTTTAGCGAGCGCGACAGCGGCCTCCTTGATGTTCTTATTATCCTTGGCGGCATCTCGTGCTCTGGTTGCAAACTCATTGGCAGAATTGTGCATGTGCTGCCCCAGCTCTCGCATTTTGTCAGGCATCAGTAACGCCATTTGATGATTAAGATGATCCGCTTCTGTCATTGATGACATATTCATTCCCATCTTCATGCTATCTGGCCTGCATCCAGCAGCACCTTGTGAATTCATTCCAAGACGATTATCTGCGATATCTGCGGCTTCGATATATTTCGCATTGGCAAAGGCATCCATGACTTCAGCCAATGCTTGCAGATGACTTCTCATGTTAGCCAATGCATGGGTTCTAACGTCTGGTGGGTAATTCAATAGTTCGCGATTGTCGCTGGCAGCCGCACTCATGTGTTGCATATGAGTCATGGTTTCTTCGGCATAGACGCTAGCGTTGAAGATAAGGCATAACAGTAGACAAGAAATATATTTCATAATTGCTTTCTCAATATTTTGATTAATCCAAAGTTAACTGTAGTTGTAGAGTCACCAATACAACTGCAGTATAAATTATAAGGACGCACCGAGTGCCAAATTGACTACCCACGAACGACCCAATTGAGGACCGTACAAATTCTGGATAACCGTTTCACCCGCTTCCAATGCAAGGTGTTTGTTCTTGAATCCCCACGGGCCGCCTGCGATTTCGACTCCGCCAAGAAGATCAGTGTGAGTTCCGCCATAGAAGCTTGGGTTTGTTCCTTGCATCAAGCCGGTAATCATTGGATCGGAACCATGAATTTGGTTTTGATGTCCTTCCACAATACGGGCGCTCCAAGTTAAACCGGGAGAATATGTGTATCCACCCCAACCAGTCACTTCATTCAAATCCCCATAATGGTAACCTTCAGTGTTATTGCCTAGTGCAAACCTGCCACGCCACGCCGCACCCCATGTCCATTTGTTTGTGTGATTGAGGAAAGTTAATCCTGACAATACATCATAAGTGCCTGTACCCAATTGCATTCCGTAACTTGCACGCATGCTCATATACATCGGCATATTCATCGCGCCAAGCATTGGACTTAACATGGTGATATTTTCTGTTCTGCTACCTGTTGGCAAGCTCACTCCAAAATTTAAATTTGCATCGTTGGAGGTATCTTTGAAAATACGCCACAAGGAACTAATTGCCGTATCCCCGAGACCTAAAGTTGTCGCTAAACTGCTGCCAAGCACTGTCGTGCCACTGGAGCCTGAATAGGTAGTCATTGTCATGGACTTTTGTTGATAAGATGCCATGATCATTAAATTGAGACTTTCGTTCACTCCGTACATAAAATTAAACATATGGGATTGCGTATCCATTGATGTTGGGACAACTCGGTACATTTCTGCCATTGGCATTCCCATACCGTTAGCCATCGTCATCTGCGACGGTATCGTTGTAACGATTGTTTGAGACGAGACTGTCGATGAACCAATGTAGTTATCTGACATGTGCATAAACATGGGTGTATAGCTGAAGCCGAAACTTCCCGAACCAATCAATTCAGCTCCGTGTACTCCAGCCGGTGCGTTGCCGTGATTGTGATCGCTCATTTGGTGCTTGGTTGGGCTGCTTTCTATCGATGCAGATTGTGCAGTTGATATTTCTTCTGCTAATGCAGATGTCGAAACAGTCAAAGCAGTAAATAAATACAAGGTAGCAAGTGAAGCGGATTTTGTTCCAGATTTTTCAATTGAAACAAGTTTGCAGGGACATTCTTTTAACAGAAGATTGAATTTGAAGTTCGTAGTCATTTTGCCACTCCTATGTGAGATGTAATTGGACATATACCTAAGTAAATATCGTTAATTTGCATTTGCAATTGACATGCCACAATCTATCAACTTGTTTAATAAATAATATATTAACAAATCAATTGACGTTATATACAGTTAGTTGTAACGAAAACGCCAATTTGTTTTTAATCTGACATCTGTTTATGTTTTGTTACAAGCTTTGCTCCCCATCGTGTTATAGCTAGGGAAAGACTCTGAAGCGAATTAGAAATGTTGGAGCGTATATCTTTGGTGAGTGGCAGCTTTCAGACATAGTTTTTCAACACAATCAGCCCAAAGTTGCCTTTCGACCATCAAAACTCCCTACCTGATAGCAGTCACTCAACAAATCAACATCAACAGTAATGCTTCAAACTGCTTGGTCGACACTGGCTTTCCAAACGGATACGCGGTGACTGTCTGACTATTCTTCTTGTTTGAACATACACATCTACAAAATTATATGCTATATTAGAATTTCATAATATTAAAGGATTCTTTATGTACCAGTTAAAACTTGATGATGGTAACCAAATAAGTGTTCGGTATAAGAGCCATAACATCAATTACGGGATTGACGGTAGCTTGCCCAATCCTTTGGAGGCCGCCTATGCTGCCATTGCCGGTTGTGCAGGTGTTTATGCGCGCAAGGCTTGTAAGTCGCTGGACATTAGTGCGGAAGGGATAGAGATTAATTTTATACCTATAGTGAGGGCTGGTAATACGCTATTCCCCAAGCGCCTGGAGACTGAAGTGAGATTCCCTGAACGGATCAACTCAATACAGCGGCAACGAATTGTGGAAGAAATTAACCAGTGCGCGGTAAAAAAATTAATCCAAGATGGTGCGAGCATTAAGTTTGTTACCACCGATAGAGTACCCGATTTATCATAAGGATTTGCTGCCGGTTGTTTACGTGTATGGTGATATGGCAGGCAAACTGGATAGCCCTTTGTACGGAATGTTCGATATCAACAGCAAGACGGATGGAATGAGCCTGAGCGAAGGCGAAAACTTGCAAAGCTGGTATTTCAAAACGCCATCCGATCCCTATGCCAGTTATGCCTTGAAATGGGACGGAGAATGGCAAGTCACCTTTGAGACATTCCGCGACATGGGTATCGCATACGGCGCGGGGCTGATTCTGATCTATTTGCTGGTGGTCGCACAGTTTAAAAGCTACGTGGTACCGTTAATTATCATGGCACCGATTCCGCTTACTATCATCGGCGTAATGCCGGGACATGCGTTACTTGGCTCGCAGTTCACCGCGACTTCGATGATCGGCATGATCGCGTTGGCTGGCATTATTGTGCGGAATTCAATTTTGTTGGTGGACTTCGTTAATTTGCAAATACGGGAAGGCCTTGATCTTCAGCATGCTGTCATTACCGCAGCCAGTGCCAGAGCCAAACCAATTATTTTGACCGGACTGTCGGCGATGCTGGGAGCCATGTTTATTCTGGATGACCCTATTTTTAACGGCCTCGCTATTTCGTTGCTCTTCGGTATATTAGTTTCAACTGTGCTGACACTAATTGTCATCCCAGTGTTGTATTACGCCACGCTGTATAAGAAATCCAGTAAAAACTCAAACTGTCAGGAGCATGAACGCAGAACGCTGTGATTTGTTTGGGTTACGTCAGGGAAGCGTTAGAAGCTCGTTTTGACGAGATTTTTTCTATTGGAATCACTTGTACTTTAGAAAAGTTATATGCCGTTTGGCAGCTCGCATATGGCAACAGCGCCCATACTTCAATAAGTGAGCAGTGTAATGCCGATTATCAGCACGAATATTTTCATAACTCAGCAAGCTTGCTGAGTTTTCGGAACAAAGTTCGTTCGCTCACTCCCAGTCGCTCGGCTAGCTCCTTGCGTCCCAAGTCTGAATGACGTAATAGCCATACAAGATAACTATGTTCCATTTCTTCCAGTGTCATGATTTCGCCGAACGCTTTGTCTGAGCCCAACGTTTGCTGCCTCTCGTCACAAATACCGGGGAAATGTTCTGGTAGGAGAACCTCTCCATCTGCCAGCAAGCTTGCTCGCTCAATCAGATTACGCAGTTCGCGGATATTCCCCGGAAATTGGTAATGGGACAAGCACAACTGAGTCGCGGGGTGTATTGATAATGCATGATCTGTGCTGACGCGTTTGAGCAAGACCTCCATTAGCAGGGGCAAATCTTCCATGCGTTCACGTAACGGCGGCAACAGAATTGGAAAAGTGCTGATTCTGTAGTATAAATCTTGACGGAATTTACCTTCTGAGACCATCGACTTCAGATCTCGGTGAGTAGCTGCAACCAGACGAAAATCAGAACGCAACGGTTCTATGCCGCCCACGCGACGATATGTTCCAGTTTCCAACAGTCGCAATAGCTTCACCTGCAAATTAAGCGGAATGTCTCCAACCTCATCCAAAAAAAGTGTGCCCCCTTTTGCTGCCTCGACCAAACCTTGTTTACGTTGGTGAGCACCGCTGAAAGCGCCTTTTTCATAACCAAACAATTCACTCTCGAACAAATTTTCCGGTAGGCTGGAACAATCCACGACGACGAACGCTCCCAAAGTCCGCTGACTGGCATCATGTACCGCTTGTGCAACCAATTCCTTGCCGGTGCCGGACTCGCCCAGCAGCAGAACATCTGCATGCGATGGAGCTACACGCATTACCTGTTCCAGCATACGACTAAATGCCGGGGAGCGCCCGACCAAACCGCCTGTCGCCGTTGCGCTAGCAGCACGCACGGTATGAATCATCTCAACGAAATATTCGATTTCTCCATGCTCATTTGAAATCGGTGTTAGCTCCACATCCACATGTTCATCGCCACGGGGAGTATGGTGTATATGCATCACACGATGTAGCTGGCCTGTCTGCAAACTTGTTTTCAACGGACACGACTCACCTTCCTCATCGCAGGGGCGGCTGAAGTGGTGCGAAATTTGGTGGCATTTTTGTCCGGTCACGGGTTGCTCTCCCACATGGTAATGAGCAAGGTAGGCACGATTGGCCCCCGCAATAGTGTAGTCACGGTTCAGCACGATGCGCGGTTCTGGCAACGTATCGAGAAAAGACATCAATTGAGAGATGCTGGCTGTTGTCATCAATTTTTAACCGCCCTGACAAAAATGGCAGTTTGCGCTCTCATGCAAACTAATTCAACTGCCTTTTTTGGTTATTGCCGACTTTGTATATTTTTATTACTTTTAGTTATTAGTTATATATAACAATATATTAGTTAATTATTTACATAGTTGGCACGCATACTGCTATAGGAATTACGTGGTTAAGAAATGTGAAGATTTAATTTTTCATATGATAGTTGGCTTCGAAAACTAGCATCGTAAATTGTAATCGACGGTATTCTTGCGACGCTATCAGTCCAGGACGAAATAAAACATTTCATTACACATTCGAAAAAATACTTGATAGTTTATTAATTGCCGCATTAGAACAATCTTATATATGAGGCATGGTCAATTTTAGGAATTAGCTGTTAAACACATAAGGAGTAACTTCATGAGCGCTTTACCACAGGCATTTGGAATCGGCACAATCGCCGGGATTGTCCTATTTTTCGTACTCGCGAAATTCGGATATATCGACAAATTGATTCATTGGATAGATAGACGATAGAGTTATTTTGACAGTGGAAATTTCTCAGTACCGATGGAAAAGAAGAACAACCCAGCTTGCTATGTTGCTGCTGTTGGCATTGATTCCTGCACTTGGATTATTCCGAATTGACCTAGTTACTGCCAGTTTTTATGTGCTGGATCGCCAAATATGGTGGTCGAATTTTTTATTTGTATTCGGGTTGGCGCTCATTTTCGCAACTGCTCCTATTATTACTTATATGACGATAGGCCCAGTTTGGTGCGGATGGACATGCCCGCAGAATCTACTTTCGGAATGGGCCAATAACCTTACATACAAATTATTGGGCAAGCTAGCCGATGTGAGAGTTGATGGTGAAGGCATGAAGGTTGCTGCGGCCAAGGATAAAATTTTAAATTGGCTGATACTTGCTGTAGCTTTTCTAGTGGCAGCGCTTGTACTGGGACTTATTCCTTTTTTGTACTTCTATACACCAAGTGAAGTCTGGAATATCTTTAGCTTTGGCTCAAGCAACCAACTTTCGAAGTTCATGCAGCGGCTGTATCTCTTTACTGTATTTCTAATCTTTATTGATATTTCAGTAATTCGTTATTTTCTGTGCGACTATGCCTGTCTGTATCGCATCGGACTAAGAATGTTTAAAACCCGGGATGCTTTACATGTCACCTATGACGCATCCCGTTCATCATCTTGTGAGAAATGCAATTATTGCGCGACAACATGTATTACAGATATTCAGCCCACCGATATAAAAACATACGACATCTGCATCGATTGCGGTGAATGTATAGACGCTTGTAACCGCTTGCAAGCTAAATCCGGACGTCACGGTTTGCTTGGTTTTGAAATGGGTGAAACAGGAAAGAATGCATCGTGGCGTACAATCGTTAAAGAAGTTGCTTCCAGATTTAACTGGCTGGTTGGCGCATTATTCTTAGTTGGTTGCGTCACGATGGCGTGGGGAATACTTACTCGACCACCCGCGCTGAAAACAATTTCTTTTGTAGAACAGCAGAAAACTCAGCAAATTGGACGGGTATGCAATGAACAGTGCAAACAGCAACAGACCTCCTGCAAAGCAGGTAGTCTGGAAGGCTGCTCCCGTGCGGCAGCATGCAGGTGTCAATGTTTTCTGGAACAAGATCCTACCAGCCCGTCGAGTAGTGAATGGAAACAATGCGTTCATAGCAGCAATGCAAGTGCTGAAACATTAAGTTCAAAACATAAGGAATTCTGATGCTATAAAAGCATTCGAATACGCCCCATAAATTTAAAGTATTTCACAAAAGGAGTTGTCAATGATCAGGCTACCGATATCCATTATTTACGCGATGATCGCATTTAACATCACGGCATTTACTGTGATACTGCAACTTGATATTTTGATTTTTACCTCTATCATTGCCAAAGTAATTTCATGGACTTTGACAGTAGGTGCTTGGACGTTGGTGTATCTCAAACGAAATCAATTTATAACGTTGTTTTAGTTTTTAAAATCAAAAAGACGTATGCCAGTTTCCCAATTGATCGCCGCTGCAATACAGCGACACGGCTGAAAATTTATTTTTTGGTATGATCGGCGGCCCCGAAGCACTCACGAGGTATCTTCGTTCAATTTGAAACAACACAACTTGGTATCAAAACCAAAAAACATATTTTCCAAACTTGCTACTCTGCCACCAAGTGCCGATTGACACCATTGCCGATGGATTTGTGCACCGATCAAATTTTCAGCCATTGACCTAAAGCCAATGGTTAGAACGATACCATCTAATTGTGTCCTCAATTGTTGACTCAACAGGGCGAAATTTTAACCCTAGTTCCCGTTCGCTCTTACAGTGATCGAAGCGTGAGCGATCTGCCTCATGCTTTAGTAGACTTACCGTTGCAAGGCTGAGCAGTATTGGTTTTCCAGAAAACTTTCCCCAAATTTCTTGCAACAGCGCGATTACCCAGAGAATTAACATGGGAAGTTCGCGGACGGGAGTTCGAACACCAGCCACTTTCCCGATGATAGGAATCAGTTCGCGCATCGTCATGTGACGTCCGGCAGCCAGGTAGCGTTCTCCGCTGTGGCCGCGTGATTCGGCTTCGATCAATGCCGTCGCAACATCACGCGCATCAACCACCGAGAAGCTACCGGGTGTCAGTCCAGGGAGCTTCCCCATCACTGTATCAAGGGCCACTTGCCCTGAAGATGTGGGGCCAATATCTCCGGGACCCCACATCCAACCGGGGAGAACGAACACACCGAACATATCAGGGCGCGTGGCGAGAAATTTTTTAACTTCCTGATCAGCAAGAATTTTACTGCGGTAGTAGTCATCGGCGTCTTCTGCTTGCCTCTCACATGATTCATCAATAAGCATGCCTGGAGAGCCCTTGAGTACAGCTGAAGCGTATGCAGCCCGCACAAGATCGGCGGTTCCTTTCACGTTGATGCGCTCAAGTTCAGCCCAATGGCTTCCACCCTTGTAGTTGTCTCGGAAGTAGGCCGCCACATGAAAGATGACGTCCACCCCGGCCAATGCATTAGAGAACTGCTCCACATTATTCATATCTCCAATGATGACTTCAACATTGTTCATATCGATGAACTGTTTCTTCGCCTTTGCCTCAGTGCGCGAAAGTGCTCTAACAACCCAACCAGATTCAACTAGTGCACGAACCAGATTATTTCCTAGTAATCCGGTGGCACCCGTAACAAATGCAATTCGCTTTTCCATGCTTTATCTCCAAGAACACATGACATTCAGATAACGTTTGATATTTATGTTATTGCTGCAACTTTCAGATGTCAAGTGTTATCCGAAATGTGTTATCCTTAACCGTATGAAAAAGACACAACCGATCCGTCTGAAACGAGAGCAGACGCAGGAACTCACACGCCAACGCCTTCTGGACGCTGCGTGGTCTGAACTCGCCCGCGCTGGAATATCTGGGGCATCAGTGCGAGGCATTGCCGAAGCGGCTGGATACAGCTTGGGGGCGGTCTATTCCAATTTCGGTCGTAAAGAAGATATTTATCTTGAGCTGATGCGGCGTCATATGAAAGCTGAAGTTCAAAGCCTGCAGGAACTGCTGACACAAGCTCGCTCAAGTCCTGATGCTACACTCACTACTATCGAATCCTGGTGCTGCAATATGAATTCAGATTTGGACTGGACCATGGTTGCTTTGGAACTGCATATGCATGCATTGCGCAACCCTGAATTCGGCGATGAGTGTAGTGCGTTGTTCAAGGCGCATCGAAAGGCGATTGGAAAGGCTGTTCAGCAATTGTTCGAAATCTTGGGTCGCCATCCAGTAATTGATACGGAAGAACTGGCATCTCTTTTTATGGGTCTTGCGCACGGAATGGCCTTGTCTAGGGGAGAGGCAAGAGGATCTGCTGACCCTGCTGGTCGAACCATCTTTGTTCTGCTGAAGGCAGTGGTTGAAGCGAGTGATTTAATCTCCAAGAATACACGCTCCAAATTAGAAGTTGGTGGGCGAAAGGTGCGCAAATAACCGCCCGCGAAATGTTGGCATCTCATTGAGCAGGGAACTTATGATGCAAGTGTGTTAGATGAAGCACCTCTCAAGGAGAGCCGTTGCCGAAAGATACAATTGAAATCGTATTAATGAAAGTTGCTCGACAAGAGCCGATCGATGGGTAGAATGTTAAGTTGGTATAGTCGGCTAGAGACAGTCTCCGTAATAAAGATCAAGGATTTGAATGGATTTACTCCTAAAAAATAAAGTAGCAATTATCACAGGCGCGAGCCGTGGCATCGGACGCTCCATTGCGCAGTTCCTGTCTGCTGAAGGTATGAATCTTGTTATTGCCGCGAGATCCGGTGAGCTATTGGATGAAGTTGTAAAGTCTTGCCATTCGGAAACTGTTCCAGTCGCTATAGACCTGCGTGATGAAGAAGCTCCACAACGATTAATCAACATTGCGATTGAGCAATTTGGTCGTATAGATGTGCTTGTAAATAATGCAGGTGCTACTAAGCGTGGAGATTTCTTGGAACTTACCGAAGCGGACTGGAAAGACGGGTTTGATCTCAAGTTCTTTAGTACAGTCCGTTGCACACGAGCTGCTTGGCCGCATTTGAAGATTAAAAAGGGTTCAGTTGTAAATATTGTTGGTATTGGGGGTCGCACTGGCAACGCTGAGTTCGCAATCGGCGGTTCTGTAAATGCAGCAATACTGAATCTCACAAAGGTCTTGGCTGACCGTGGAATTAAGGACGGAATCCGCGTAAATGCAGTTAACCCTGGTTCAATAGCAACAGATCGTCTTCAAGCGCGTCTAAAACATTTTGCATCAGAAAATAACATCTCGATTTCGGAGGCTGCCAAGGAAATGGCATTGAAACAAGAAATTGAACGCTTCGGCACTCCTGAAGAAATAGCCCATGTTGTCGCGTTTTTGGCGTCTTCTGCTGCAGGCTATTGTCAGGGCAGCATTCTCGATGTCGATGGTGGACAAACCAGAACGTTATAGAACAAGTTGACCGTCTTAATAAATTGAATGGCTGGAAGAAAAGTGAAAAGTCATACGACAAGTATGATGCCGAACTGGCACTATCGTCCGTAAAAAGACCGTGATGAACGGCAGTATATGGAAGTCAAGTCTTTGCTGAAATGTCGTTTGTGTAAATACAGATATCCTCTAATTCGTGTGCGCCCAAGTATTTGACCTTTTGGCATTGAGGCGAGACATTCACAAGTTAATTATGAAGAAAAGGAATAATCATGCAATCTGAAACAAATATACCAACTCCAGATTTGAGTCGGACCTTTTGATGCCAGCGATGCGACCACTGGACCTAACTTTGGCGCTATTGGTCATCGTCGTGTGGGGTGTTAATTTTGCTGTAATCAAAGTGGGTGTGGCCGATGTACCGCCGCTGCTTTTGGGAGTCATGCGCTTTAGTTTGGCCGCGTTTCCGGCACTGCTATTTTTCTCGCCTCCTAAAGTCCCCTTGCGCTGGTATGTGGCCTATGGGCTGACTATTTCCGTGGGGCAATTTTCCTTTTTATTCACCGCTATTCATATGGGTATGCCCTCGGGCTTGGCTTCTGTGGTGCTGCAGTCGCAGGCATTTTTTACCATGGTGCTTGCGGCTTTTTGGCTTCAAGAAAAATGGCATAGCCACCAACTCGGCGGCTTATTGCTAGCGGGCGTGGGACTGGCTCTGATTGGCAGTACCCATGGCATGTCTATGCCATTGACTGGTTTTATCCTCACCATGGCGGCAGCGTTCATGTGGGCTTGCGGCAACATAGTGACGCGCACCGTTGGCCGCTACGGCCCCATGAGTCAAATGGCCTTTGTCGTGTGGGCCAGCGTCGTTCCGCCGCTGCCTTTTTTGGTACTGTCATACTTTCTGGAAGGGCCTGAGGCGATTGCTTCTGCGCTGCAGCACATGCATGCTGCTTCCGTTTTGTCCGTAGCGTATTTGGCATGGGCTGCCACTTTACTGGGCTATGGTTTATGGACATATTTACTCTCTCGCTACCCTGCCAACCGTGTAGCACCCTTTAGCATGCTGGTGCCGGTGGTTGGCTTGCTTACGGGATGGATAGTATTTGGCGAGAGTCTGCAATTAGTGCATTTTATGGGTGGGGGCCTCTTGATGGCAGGTTTGCTGCTCAATCTGTTTGGTGCCCCCATCATGGCGCGGTTGGGGTGGAATAAATGAGCATGTATTTCACGTTTTGCTCACCCCCATCGTGCAATAATCACTTGTTACCTGTTGCCGCAAGACGAAACTGAAATCGTATGACCGCATGTTGCTGGACAAGAGCCGTTCAGCGGATAGAATGGCGACTGCACCGAACCGGCCAGTGCACAGGGTTGAGGTATCATCACGGCTACGTGTTTGAGGGCAGGCATCTGACAACCCTTAACAGTTTGGGCCGGTCGCCAACGGCAACTTTGCAGCAAGCAATTTTGTGGTAGAAACTGTCGGAATGAGCAGAGACCGACCCCTCTTGCAGGGCGAGTAGAAGACTTTCACCTCCATGTAAGTGCGCCCTGTCGGGCACACAATTAGAAAAGCCCCATTCATTTCTGAACGGGGCTCTCTTAAATACTACGTGGAATTCTGGTTAGTTCGACTCTGTGCTAGTTTAGGTTACCTTGAGGTAGAGTCTGCCTTGGTTACGAATATATTATGCAGGTTACTGATATATTCTCACCAAACAGACACAGCCGGATTAAGCAAAGTTCTTCGCGACAAATTCCCAGTTAACTAAATTGTTCAGGAAAGTCTCGACAAATTTGGGGCGCTGGTTACGATAGTCGATGTAGTAAGCATGTTCCCACACGTCCACAGTCAACAAAGCTTTGTCGGCTGTCGTCAAAGGAGTACCGGCCGCACCTGTGTTGACGATATCCAAGGAACCATCCGGCTTTTTCACCAGCCATGTCCAACCGGAACCGAAGTTGCCCACAGCCGAAGCTTGAAATGCCTTTTTGAAGTCATCCACTGAGCCCCATTTTTTGATGATGGCAGCCGCCAGTGTGCCGGTCGGTGCGCCGCCGCCATTGGGCTTCAGTGAATTCCAGAAAAAAGTGTGATTCCATACTTGTGCAGAATTGTTGTATATCCCGCCGCTGGATTTTTTGATGATCTCTTCCAGCGTGGCATTTTCAAATTCGGTACCTTTGATCAGATTATTCAGGTTGGTAACATACGCCTGATGATGCTTGGAATAATGGTAATCAAAAGTCTCGGCAGACAAATGGGGTACGAGTGCATCTTTTGCAAAAGGCAATGCGGGCAATGTGTGTTCCATATTAAGCTCCTTTGAAATGGTTGAATTTTGAAATGGCGCGGCCATCAGACATGCAATATACCACAGGATTTAGCTCAACTATTGTATCTATTCTAAAAATCTACCGAAGGCCGAATTACCAAGGTAACCGTGTCCAAAGTGGTGGTGCGCAACACCCCGGAATATTCATTTGCACTTGTCCAGATTACACCGATATCCAAAGTGGGGGCATATTTCCAGCCGACCTTGGGATATTTTTTTCCAACTATATATTGTTGCCGCAGCAATTGCGCATTGGTCTCGGAAAAAAATAATTTCATATCCAATGATGAATTACTAATCCAGCTTAAAAACGGGAAATGGACATTCAAATTTTCGCGCAAAATATTGACATAAATTTCATCCGCGATATTGATATTGTCATGGAATTTTCCCCCGACACGAAAGCTCCAAGCCAACTTCTCATCGGGATAATTGACCTTGCCCTTGATCTTCCATTCGACTTCCAGCCAATGGTCGTCGATAAACACATTGTCCTTGATTTGCTTGCTGCCCGCGCTGATCAGATAGCCGGTATAGCCGACGTTACTCCCCACCCGATCTTCTCCCGGTCGCACAATCTTTGCGATGTTGCCAAAGAGAGCCGATACCGCCCACGGCTCCTGAAAACCTGCCGTCGCAGAATCAATTAAATTTACGCTTGAATTTCCGAATTGCCCTCTTTTATAAGCAAGCGGCTGGTCAGCCTTAAGATAAGAGCCGAGTAAAGGCATCGGATAAATACTCGCCTCAAGCACCATGTAACGCGGAATAAGCGAACCTTGAATCAAATCGCTGTAGATAACCGATTCGTCGGTTGATCTGATCGTCGGGATCGGCGTATTAGTCAACGGAATGTTAACGCCCACGTTTGAGTAGTAAGGATCGAATTCCCACATCACATCAAACTTTCTACCTTCATCGCTAGCAGGGACGGGTGTGGAACGTTGCATTGACTGCTCGACAGAAGGAACCTGTGCAGGCGCAACTGTATCCGCAGCAAAAGCGGAAATTATGAAAGAACTAGAAATCAGTCCCGCAGCATAAAAGCAAAAACATCTCATGGATTGTTGAGACTCAATAGTTCTCGCGCATATAAATTATAGAATTGTTGCCCTTGTAAATACCAAAGGTAGCTACACCCGGTGTCAAAGGCAAATAACTGGGTACAACACCTGTTGGCGCCACTGTTGCAGTTCCGGCGCCAATCGTTGGCTTGGACAGATTGATGGTTAACACGCCACTGGACAATATACCTGTCGAAGGACTCTTCGTTACATTGGTCGTTCCACCACTTGTTAAAACAGAATATGTTGCGGGAAACGTGAGACTCGTCACACTATCCGTCGTGCTGGTAGTCCAAACACTCGATGAATTATAAAACTGTGCCGTCGCAGTCAAAGTCAGTGGCAACAACTCTGAGCCGTAGGCATTGGAAACTTTGAGTTGCCCGCTTGCCACTGCTACGCCTCCTTCAATAGATGCGGATGGCGTGCTGCGGAGCGAGGTCACTCCATCACCCTTAACATTATCACTGTAAGTTTCGTTCGCACGAATGTAGATGCTAGTTGGCACAGTTGGAACCGTTGTGAAAGTGTAGCTTGGCTCTGTCGAGGCAGTGTTCAAGGCTGCTATTCCTGTTGAAAAAGCAGCCGCCAGAATTGAGCTGTTTGCCAGCGCTGTGGAACTGCCATTTGGATTCTGAGTCACTACACTGCCCAAAGCATCCCATGCAGTCAACGTCACAGCCCTGGAAAACCCGGTAGATGTATCGTAATTCTGCGTGGTCGTTCCTGCCGCATTGCGCGCATAAATATTGGCGGTAAACGGTTCGCTGGAATAGACAAATCCGTTATATGTCAAAGGACAAGTCATGCCGACCGGGGGGCAGGCCATAGGCACGCCTGATGCCTGAGTGATAACCGTATCAAAATGATCTGGAACAAAACGTCCAAAAGTACTTGCGCTCGCATTGCCGAAGTTGCAGCCATACAGTCCGGCAGCAGAGATGGTATTTGAGAAGCTATCAGCAACACAGTCTCCCTTGGTGCTGATGCTGTCAACGCCTGTCCAAGTGCTGGCTTTAACGGCATCACACGCTGTTGTCGTCATGCTGACACAATCAACCGTCGAAACCACTCCCTCATAAACGCTGTTCACTGGCAAGGTAAAGCCTCCCACTTCGCTATAAGTAAATCCAGTAGTGCCCGTGCCTGTGGCGGTGGACGATGGTGTACCCGAAATCGCGGCCGGAAAAGTGCGTGGTGACACAATTCCAGTATACGTTGGAGAGCTAGCTGCCGTCAGAGATATAGAAGTTATCGGTATTGAGTTATTTATTTTCATGACACCGGTATACAGGCTTGGGCTACCGTTCACGCCTGTAGTCGTGGCAGTCAAAGAGAAGGTGTCGCTTCCCGCTTTAAAAATAGGTGTGCCTGAAGTTCCCGTATTGGTCGCATTACTGGAAGTGACAGAAGCGATACTCAAGGGGCGTACCGAGAACGAATCTGTGGAGCACGCGCTGGATGTGCCATCGCTGATAATCGCCACCAATTTTTGGTATGCCGAATTAATCGTAAAGCTGGGTGACTGTTTCTGCCCCTTATCGCTGGCGCCATTGACAAATGATATCGTATTAGTTCCTCCGGTTATGGCGGTTTTACTCAGACATGCCGCAGTGCACGAGAGCGAGCAATCGGTAGAGCCAGATAAGCTATCGCTATTGTCGACCAGTTTCACCGTGACGGTTTTGGCACCGGTAATTGCGTAAGTAGTGAGTATCTGGCTATTGGATAGCGCGGCTACACTCAGGTTGAACGGGGTTCCAACCAGCTTGGTATAAATATGACCGGTCAAATAATTCTGCACCGCCAAAGGAGGCGTTCCGTATGCTGAATCAATGGCATTGAAGCTGCCCGCAGTCCCACCGCTGGGTGGCACGAAGTATTGCGCACAAATTCGCAAGCCACCGATTTCGTGAATATTGTTAGCTCCACCGGTTGAGCCGGTAAATGATACTTGCCAGTTATTCGGCACAGCCGACTGGGTGAAGCCGTTGGTGGTGGCAGCAGTATAAATATTCGGTAGATTAATCAGCGAAGTGTAACTATTCCCTGTGCCGGTTGTATCGCGGTTGACCGAAACAGAGGTGCTGGAAGGTTCTTTGCGAGCATCAACGATCACTTGATAATAGTAACCCGGTAAAGGCGATGTGGATCCTGCATTATCAACTTGCGGAGTAAGACTGGAAGTACCTGCCAAATATTGGTAACCATTCATCCCAGAACCAGAGCCTCGCAAGCCAACAGACTGAGAAACGGCTCCTGGACCACCAATTCTTCCCTCGGTCGGATTCTGGTAATTGCCATATTCGTCCAGTGCCACGCCCAGCCAGCCACCTGTGAAGCCAGGGCAGCCACCTGTAGTGGTACAGTCTGAGCCGGGATTGGATTTTTGCGCATACCCCAGCGACCCGCCGAAGGCACCCGGCACGGCCGGGACTGCGTAGTCAGACAAAATCACGGCTATACCGTCTGCACCGCTGCCGTTGTAGGCATAATGGACAAACTCGACTGAAATATAGTTGCCTGCAGCGGGAAAAATCCCCGGCACCGTCGCCGCTTTGGCATTGCTCGCGGTATTGTTGGTCAGGCGCAAATAGCCTGAATTCACGATGCTGGGCAATATCCCGGTGGCATCACTAGTAGAGACAGTCCAATTCGAGTTGAAAATGGTCGATGGATTGAGCGTGGTGCGTGCGAAGGTGTCGCACTGACAGGTCAGCGTTAAACTTGGCGGCGTGTTGGAAGGTTGAGTACACGATAGAGGGCAGTTCGATGTTTGAAAGGTCATATCGCTGCCGTTAGACGTACCCGCACTATTGGTTGCGGTAACTTGATAATGGTAAGTGGTGCCGCACGATAGCCCCGTAATCGCTGCGGAAACAGCAGTATTGCTTGCTGAGCCAGCGAGTGAAATTGGGGTGTCGGGCACGCTTGAACCGTAGCTTGTAGTAGTACCGTAATTAAAACTAACCGTGGAAGATAGTCCGTTACTACTTACGGTTCCGTTCAGTGTTGCCCCCGAAGATGAGATACTTGAAACCGCATTAGTCGTGACAGAGGGTGCCGAAGTACAAGCTGGCGACGAAGTTACCTCTTTGAGCGTTCCGTAGTTTGATGACGAAGTTAACCCTGTGATGGTGGCAGTTCCTGTATTCGTAATATTGCCGCTCGCCAATGGCGTTGAGGCAGTTGGCTGCACTTGAATACCCTGCCAGGTAAGCGTATTCGTCCTCAAACTTACTGACGTAACGGTAAATGTAATTGCTGTTGCGGTAATTGAAGAAACCGCCACAGACGTACCATTTGCCACTCCATTAATATTCCTAGAAGAAGTATTGCTCCCGGAAATCAGAATAGTGACTGAGGCTGCCGAGTTGAACTGGAATCCTGCAGGAGCACTGAGAACGATAGTCCCTGTATGAATATCGCCCGCAGCCCCCTCAGTCAATATCGGGCCAGTCAACGAAGTCCATGTGCCGGCAGCCATACATCCCGGTGCTGTGTTAGAGGCAACTGAATTGCCACCGGTGGCAGTTGTTATGCTGGCATTCGCCTGAGCTATTCCTGTAAATGAAAACAAAATAGCAACGACCATGAAAAGTCGCCACAAAATATTTATTTTCGGGTTGTTTTCAGGAATCACAATTCCTCCAGTTTGCTTAAATGAGCCTACTCGCTTATTTGCTCGCGCTATGTCTTTCACTCATATTTTAATTGTATTTGTAGCTTGTAGCATAATAATGCAACACTCACTTACCAAACTTCGCAGTGATCGAACGTTCGACGTAACTGGAATTAGAGGGAGTCCCGGGGCATGCCCCTGCTGCGCTAGGGGCATTGCAAGCCACAGAGGTAACAGAGTAAACGAAATTAATTGAATCACCCGGGACGGGAGTGGGACATGTCACCGTGACAGTGAACGGTGCAAGGGTTCCTCCCAATGTCCCCTGGGGAAAAGTTTGAGCGCAAGTTGCGGCGTTTGCAGGGTTTTGGTTATTAATTATTTGATAGGCAGCCCACTCAATCCCCGCTCGTGCCGCCTGATAGGCCCGCGAACCCATTATATCCATCGCCGAACTTTGACTTTGTGAGGTTGAAAACATCACCATCGCAGCCCCCAAGAGTGCCAGCACCACCAACAAAAAGATGGCTGTAACAATACTAAAACCGTGCTGAAGTTTTCTCATGGCGAGTTATTTACATGAATTTCGTTATACAGGGACACGCTCTCACCATTGCTAGTCAGTGTCAGTAGCACTGTCAACAATCCATAGCGCTGGTTGGCGGTGTTGTAAACAATGCTGCTGTTATTGCAATCAACTTTATCGGCGAGGATAGCTTGCGAATGAGTAGACATCGCCGAAATGGCTGCCGGTGTTTGTTGAGATGCTTGATAGCCATAGCTCCAGTAGCGCATGAGCTGCCCCAGGCCATTACCGTTAGCATCGACACTTCCACCTACGCAAGCATATGTCACTGCCTGCTGCGTGCCATCCACCACATCGAAACGTTGCGAATCATACAGTGGAGTATCAAGCTCTGAGAAAGCAGGCAATGTGAAGCCGGATGTCACCTTCACCACGTTCATTGTCCCGACACCTGTAGCAATATTGATCGAGCGCCGAATACAAGTCGTAGAAGCGGGAATACCGCATGCGGCGGACGTAGGGTCTTGATAAGGCGGATTGCCATTAGACTGCGTACTGCCCACAACGATCTGGTCATTTTTGGCAAAGGTAATCGGCGTACCCAATATCTCGAAACAGGTATCCGGTGCAGTAAAGTCTAAAATATCAAGTGCGTAACTACCACAACCAGCGGATGCCCCGCTTGATTTAGCACTGGCACGATAGCGCCCGCCATCCTTGGTCGGTAGAAATTCCACACACGGAGTCGTACCACATGCGGCACGCACACTGTTCGGCACCGCCGTTCGCACATCACGCGCCATTCGCCTCATAGCAGTATCGGCTATATCTGTAAGTTCGGCCCGGTTCTCACTATTGATATAGCCTTGCACGGGCGCTTGAATAAATATCGCCACCATTCCGCCAATGATGCCGGTAATCACAATCACCATGATCATTTCCACAAGCGTAAAGCCGGACTGTGAGTTGCGCAGAATAAGCATCAGTATTTTGTCCTGTAGCCGTCTATTGCAATTTGATTTCCTTGCGGGTCGGTCACGGTTACGGTGATACGCACCGCGCCCGTATAGCCTGCTGCTATCGTTCCAAGCGGAGAAGCAGTACTATCGATTGAAACATTGGCAGTATACGTTCCTGACAAGCCCAATAAGTTATTGGTGAAACCAGTGGTTGTAGAAAATTTGTCATAACAGGATACGGTGTGATAGCCCGCAGAGCGATCCTTCGTTAGCACCGTAGAACAAGTTGTTTGCAAGGTATTCTGATCAATAAAGTCCTGCAACTCGATTTCTTCCAAAAGAGATTCCGCAATGGCGATGGCCTGTTTGTGGAGGAGCGGATCGGCACTATGCGCCGTGGTTACATTCATCACCGATAAAATCCCCACCATCGCGGCGCTGACGATCACGATGAACATGATGAGTTCGATCATGCTGACGCCGCGTTGCTTTGACATTTCTACAGAACTCACTTCATCGGTTGCGCGCGACACATCTACCTCAAACATCTGCTTGGTTCGTGCATCGGCACGTTCCAGCAACTTCGGATTTTGCTGATAAGCCATGAGAAGAAATCTGCGGCTGGCATCGATCTCTTGCACCAAGCGGAAGTTTTGTTCGGCTGTGTTCATTTTTGTGCCTGAATTTTGCGCAGCTCTGCGATGTCGATCAAGTCTTTACTGCGCCCCGTATCCGTTTTCATCGCAATCAAATGCTCTATGGAGGCAACCGGTATGCAAATTGCGCCGACAGCAATTTGCGTTGCGTCGCGATGCAAATCAGCAAAGGGGACGACCGGCCTAACCAAAATATCCAGCACGGCCGCCACCGTATCAGGCGCACGAACGCTAAAGGCCAGCATTCCCTTTTCCCTATACCACTGCTCGATCAATTCCGGCTGCGCCAGAGAATCAAGCGACACCGGCATTGTCGGACGCAACCCTGAAGCCTTGGCAACTGAAATAAAGTTCTGTACATTTTTCGTATCCATCGCCAGCACAACATCCACATCCAAAGTGGCCCGCTGATAACCCTGTAGCGCCACAGCAAGCCCGCCCACCAGCACGAACTCTACTTTCGCCTCCGCCAACAGATTTAGCAAATCAAATATACTCATATCATTTTAACGAAGGTGATTTAATGCACATAGCCCGTTTCCTGCTCGATGTAAATCGTTGCACCGCCATCAGTTAAGCTGCCGACAGTAATCGAGCCTTGGGCGGGTAGAGGTGGCGTGCCCGTCGACGGAACCGGCTCACCCAGTGAATCGAAGTAATACGGGCTGGCGTTATTAGTGAGAGTCACTGCAACAGCACAATTCACTGAGACTGTGATGACAGTGGTGCCACTGAAAGTAACAGTATTCGTACAATTCGTTTGTGCAGCAGAACTGATTGCTACGCCCACCTGATGGTGCGACGAAATTGCCATCTTCTGCCCAAATTTCAATGCCGCCCTCACCTGATCCGCCGCCGCGCGATTTTGATAAGTGGCATTATCAAAAAACTTCGGTATGACCACCGCCCCGATAATGCCAATGATGATAATAACCGTGACTAACTCGACTATAGTAAAGCCACGCTGAATTGTCGAAATTGATTTTAGAGAATTACGTGTGTTCATATCGTCTCTTGTTTGATCACCTCGACTTGGGCGGAACGTAAACGCATGACGTATCGCTTTTAGGTACGGTATTGTGACAAGCGTGCAGTGTATCAAAAAGTGCAAACAATGGATGAAAAACAAGGGAAGAGGCACATCTCAATGTATGCCTAAGTTTGAGCTAAGAGGAGACCTCTGTTGAAACCGCAACGATATCACTCGGTAACTTCTCTCCCCTGCACCAAGCTTCCCACATGCGCCGATATAGCGCTTCCAAGTCACGCACAAACGGCTCCGGTTGACGCAACGGACTTGCTGCCATACGCGGACGAATTTCCTGACGCAGTTTGCTTAATCGCTGGCGATCATTTGCCAAAGCTACGGCTCCCTGAATATAGGCTTCAATGTTAGGAAAAGCGAGTTCATCGGCCAGCCCGATATTGGCAAGGGCAGAAACGGTCTGTCTGGAAACTACGGTGTTGCCTGCAATTGTGACTACGGGGACGCCCATCCAGAGGGCTTCGAGGGTGGTTATTCCACCGTTAAAAGGAAACGTATCCAGTGCGATGTCGATTTCACCGTATTGTGCAAGCATCTCGATGTGTGGTGAACCTTCTCTCAGATCTAATCGATCCGGAGAAATACCCAGTTTTATGAATCGGGAAAGCAGACGTTCCTTTACCGTTGTATCTGACAAAACACCCGCCTTAACAACTAGGCGACTCTCTGACACTTGATGCAGTATGCTTGCCCAAGCCGAAATAATATCGTCGGTTATTTTTGACAATCGATTAAAAGATCCGAAAGTAATCGAACCAAAGCTCTCGACTGGCACCGGCATAACTTCAGGGGCATACACCGGAGGGCTATAGCAAAATCTGGAATGCGGCAAGTAAACCGGGGTTTCAGAGAAAAGCTGCCCGCCCCCAAATGGCGAGGTGTGAGGATCAGTAATAAAGTAATCAATGGACTTCATTCCTGTTGAATGAAAATAACCGATCCATTCCACTTGAACCGGTGCTGGTCTTCGGGCAAAAGCAAGCAAGCGATGAAATGCAGTATGGCCAGTAAGGTCAATCAGAATATCAATTTCAGCCTTACGGATAACATCAACTACTTCCTCATCGCTTAGGAAAAAAATGTCTTCCCATTTATCAGCCGCCGCACGAATTTCAGGTAAGACCTCCTCTGCCCGCAAAACCATAGAAAAGCAATGAATTTCAAATTTACCTCTATCATGGCATGGCAAAATGTCACGCAACAAAGCACCCACCGGATGATTCACGAAGTCACCAGACACATAACCAATGCGTAACTTACGCCCTGGATCGCGATCCCGACTTAAAAAGCTGTCGGGGGCAAGCAGACTGGTTTCAAAACTTGCAGCCCACTCCTGATGGCGACGAAAAACCTCTTCTCTTCCCATCAGTGATGAATTATTGTATTCAAAAACAATGTTCGATCCGATAGCGACCTGACTTTTGTCAAGTTCTAAAACACGCTTAAAAATCGGCAACGCGGCCTCTGAATCGCCTCTATTGCTCAGACAGCTTCCCAAAGTCACCAAAGCAGTAATATTGTCAGGCTGCTTCTCGAAAATACGCCTGCAAAGCTTTTCAGCTTCAGTCACATGCCCAGCCGCTTGATGGGCCGCTGCCAGCAGACCCAGATGCAAAATAGTTTCGCCGCGTTCTTTGATTTGTCGCTCAAGGTAACCAATAGAATTTTCCAAGTCGCCTCGCGAGCCAAGCAAGGTTGCAAGATTGAAATGCGCTTCGGGGTAGCCGGGCCGCAACTCCAGCGCCTTCTTGTACTGCTTTATTCCCTGCTTGGCTTTACCGGTGTGGATCAGTACATTGCCAAGATTCAGATAAGGCTCTGGACGCTCCGGCTCATCCTCCACGAGACTTTCCGCTGCCTTGCGAGCATCCTCGTAGCGAGCTAACTCAAACAATGCGGCAACTTTATTAAGTCTGGCTTCAAAAAAATCGGGATCGCAGGCCAACGCCTTATCAAACCATTCCAGCGCTTCTTCAGCCCGACTATTGGCGACGCACCACTCGCCCAGATTGCTCAGCACCTGGGGATATTCTGGTTTCAGAGTAAGAGCACGCTCATAAGATTTGCGCGCAGCATCAAAGCCATCGCTACGGCGATAGGCGGCACCGAGTGAACACCATAGGCTGGCATCTTCCGGCTTAAGTGCTGTGGCCTTTTCGAGTTGTGCGATTGCGTTTTCGATCTCACCTTTTGCCAAAGCACGTCGCGCGATAGCATGCATTGCCCCAACATCGCCCGAGCTTGCGACACTAGTGTCGAGTGTGTCAGCCACTGTGCCCAAGCCGCGATGCTCTAACCATCGCGCAGCCCATCGCATCATACGCCCGCTTAACATGAGGACTAGCCTAAGCCTATGGGTAGCAAATAATCTGCCGCCAAAGCAGTCATTTCATCCGCACTGCGGGGTGATTTGCTGGCCAATACCCAGAGGCCATAGCTCCCCCGAAAGCCTTGAATTTTAGCAAAGCCAGCTTCGCGCAATACCGCCATCAAAGTTGACAGCGTAAAACCGCAGTGATGCGACATCCACTCCGGATTGGCTTCGACAAACGGGCGATAGCTATAGACCATATCAAACGGAGTGATCGGTCCGGCAGGTGAGATATATGCCGTGTCGAAAAGCCGATCTTCGGCAATCATCTGCGCAGCCGCCTGCAAGTCTGGGCATGTGATGACCAGAAAGCCATCGTCCGCCAAAACACGACGAAATTCCGCCAATGTGCGCGGCACATCGTGCCAGTAGAGATGCTCGATGCCGTGCGAGGAAAAAATTGCATCCACTGCCTCAGTTGGAACGGAGGGCATTTCCGTCATAGTGCCGACTAAATCCGGTACGACACTCTCATCGGCATCAAGGCGAATTTCACGCCATTTTGAACTCAGGAATCCCACCAAACCAATGTTTTCGATGGTTGAGTGTCCGCAACCAACATGCAGTAGCAGTCGCGTGTCAGTAGCGCGATTCCATACTGATGGTTCTATTTGAACCGAAGTTTGATGTGACGTACCGATTAAACCGTGATGCGAACGAAAGCGCTCCAGCCAGCTTTGCAAGAAGCGTGCAGTGAATTCACGAATGAAACTCATTTTTTACCGGAAAAAGAATTTAATATCAGCGAAAAGACCACTTTGCGCACAACGTCTGCCTGAAACCCGGCTGCAATAAGTCGCTGCTGCAACAGGTAGGCGGCTCTGGCGCGCCCTAGAAGGCCCAAGGAAAAGCGTCGACGAATCTCACTAGCCGCAGCATGAAACTTCGTAAGTGAATTCGCCCAAGCCTCTTCGCTCAACCGCTTCTTTTTGTTTGTCGGTGCAGAACTTAAGAAGGCTTCTTCCAACGCAGCGGCCGCTTCTGCTACTTTACTCAATGTTAATCTCCAAAATAAAAAAGCGCCGCTGACTATCAGGCGGCGCCTCGAATAACAAACTTAGAATCAACCAGTGCAAACGATCGTCGCGGTTGCTGAATTGGCAGTGTTAGCAGGATGACCAATACCTACGGTACCTGATGAGCCAGCGCTTCCAACACAACTGACATCCGCATTGATAACGAAATTACCACTACCGGACCACCCCACCACCGCGCCACCAGATATTAATACTGATGCAGCATTGGCAGCAGTTAGATGGGTATAACCAGTTCCAGACGAACCTTTAATCAAATACGTCGAATAGTTAATCGCAGATGCGGAAGAAAGTGCGCCAGCAGCTCCCGCAGCAGCCGCATTTCTTGCATCTCCCGACAAATCAACAAACTTCGGCAACGCTGTCGCAGCCAAAATCCCCAGAATCACGATTACCACGATCAATTCGATCAGGGTAAAACCTTTTTGTTGTTCCATTGTTACTCTCCTAGTAATGAAGCCTCAGCCCCGTTAAAATTTTAAGCAATTGCCCATTCACACGCTATGCCGTAACACCATCTTTTTCTACTCTCTGCTAAAGGTAATAGAAAAATGACTCTCATGCAAGTATTTTACGCTGATTGGCAAATTAAAAAAAATGATTTCATTCAAATAAAAGACGCATATCTTTGAAGCAGTACATCATCTCTTGGCAAAACAAACATTACAGTTAAGTTATTTAAAACCAATTAACCGGCTCAACAGGTTCAAACACCGTCCCAACAAGCTCTGTATCTTGCCCTGTTACGCCGTTACGCTTTATTTGCTCATTTTGAATATTTATGTGAAAACGTATCCATTTCTTTCCGTCTTTCCCGGGAACAAAATGATCCGTTCGATCAGGCAGATAAATTAACTCGCGTGCTTTAAGATCAAATACCCAATTGCCTGGCGCAACAGAAGTCGGTGTGGGATCAAAGTATTCTCCGGCATAATTAGCGGGGAGCTTTTGCATCCATTTCATCGGGTTTTCAGTAGAAACCTGGTTGAGGTCATCTACATTCCCGCGCACATAATGCTTGCCGTGTTGCAAGTTTAGTGCATTTTGGATAGCTCCCACGTTTTCTTCCATCGCGGTTTTTTCTGCCAACTCCTGGTAGTACTCAACCCGATTCAGAAAGGTCGCTATCAATATACTCAGGACGAATATGACAACGATGAGTTCAATAAGCGTAAAACCCTTCTGAGCAGGTGAAGCAAGAGAAAAGTCGCAAGACATTGAACCCTGCTCCCTGTTCCTTGAAATTGGGCATTGCTTGCTCATTTATGCAGAGCCGCTTTACCCAAGTCCCACATCGGCAAGAAGATACCGAGCGCGAGAATAAGCACCAATATGCCGAGCGCAACAATCATGATGGGTTCGATTTGGGCAGCGAGAGTCTTTATTTCATACTCGACCTCTTGTTCGTACATGTCGGCAACTTCAAACATTAGCCCATCCAGATCACCCGTTTCTTCGCCCACGGCAATCATCTGCAATACGACCGCATTAAACACGCCAGCGGCGACTGCGGTGCGCAAGATGCTTTCGCCGCGCTCCACACCGTCGCGCATTTTCTCAACTTTGGCGCGCATGTATTCGTTGTCTACTACCATTGCCACGGAACTCAAGCCTTGCATGATAGGAACGCCGCTTTTCATGCCCAGCGCAAAACTGCGCGCGAAGCGGGCGAGCGTGGACTTTAAAATGATCTTGCCGGCAATCGGTATTTGGAATTTATATTTATCCCAGTTATATCTTCCGTCGATGGTATTAATGTAGGCACGAAACGCGACAACAGCCCCTACTAATATTGCGATCAGAAATGGCCAGTATTGGACAAAAAAATTGGATGTACCGATCAACAAACGGGTCATCAACGGCAGCTCGGTATGAAAGCCTTCAAACACTTTAACGAATGCGGGGATCACAAAGATATTGACGATCACTATCGCAATCGCCATCGCGACAACAACAAAAATAGGATATCGCACCGCACTCTTGATGCTCTCCTTCATTCTTTTCTCAAATTCCAGATGATTAAAAAGACGAATGAAGGTCTCATCCAGCATACCGGTCATTTCGCCGACTTGCACCATGCTGATGTAAAAGGGACTAAAGACTGTGGGATGTCGCCGCATGGCAACACTGAGTTCGCGCCCGCTATCAAGGCTTTCGCGCAAATCTTGCAGCATGGCGGCAAAGGCCGGTGTCTGGGTGCTTTCTTGCAAACCGGCCAGCGCGCGCATGATGGGCACACCCGCTTTCAACAGGGTGTACATCTGGCGACTAAATAACATCAGATCCAGCGGAGTAATCGGTTTTGAGTTCAGCTTTTTCCACAAGCTCTGTTGTTCGCCGACAGATTTTTTTTCGGCGCGCATTTTTTCAGATAGCTTAATATCCGTTGCAGTGATGCCGGTACCAAACAGGATGTCGGCAACCGCGCCGGAGTCGGCTCCTTCAAGCGTGCCCTGCACTAAGTCGCCGTTTGCACTGCGGCCTTTGTACGCGAATACCGGCATTAATCTTCAACCTGATTGGTGATCCGCATGACTTCTGACACGGTTGTCGCGCCCAGTTTCATTTGCCGGAGCGCATCGTCAAGCAGTGTCTTGCCCTTAAGGTGCGCGCGTGCGACCTCGGTAAAGTGGGTAGCCTTTTCGTGTGAGGCCGCATCGGCGATTGCCTGTGTCATTTCCAACATTTCATAAACCGCCATACGGCCGTGGAAACCGCTACCATTGCAGTGCGAACAACCGCGTCCATGCAGTAACTTTCCCCAGTTGCCGCTATTTAGCCCTTCGTTTTCCAACCATTCCGCTTCTTGTACTGTCGGAGTATGTGGTTCAACACAGCTTTCGCACACACGGCGCACCAGACGTTGCGCTAACACGGCTTGTACCGAAGAGGCCACCATGAATCGTGGCACGCCCATATCCACCAAACGGAATAAAGTGCCTGCCGTATCGCGAGTGTGCAATGTAGAGAAGACCAAGTGACCCGTCATCGCGGCACGCAAACCGATTTGCGCGGTTTCTGCGTCACGCATTTCGCCCACCAGTATCACATCCGGGTCTTGGCGCATTGCTGCGCGCAAAACGCGCGAGAAGGAAAAGTCGATCTTTTCATTTACCTGCACTTGAATAATGCCGGGCAGACGATATTCCACCGGGTCTTCCACGGTGATAATTTTTTGGTCGATGGTATTGATCTCGGCCAAGCCCGCATATAGCGTGGTCGTTTTACCGCTACCCGTCGGGCCTGTCACCAACACCATGCCACTGCTGCGACTGATGATTTCACGAAAACGGCTGAGCATTTCCGGTTGCATACCCAGCTTTTCCAACCCCAGGATGCCACTGCTCTGATTCAGCAGACGCATAACCACCGATTCGCCGTATTGCATGGGCAGTGTGGAGATACGCACATCAATCGCTTGCTCGCGCACGCGCACACTGAAGCGTCCGTCTTGTGGCAGGCGTTTTTCAGATATATCCAAACCGGCCATCAACTTCAAACGCAATACGAGTGACGGTGCAATTTTGCTGTCTGCTTCGGTTTGTAAATGCAAAGCCCCGTCGATACGGAAGCGAACTTGCACGCGCGTTTCCTGCGGCTCGATGTGAATATCCGATGCCCGCACTTGCGAAGCATCGTCGAATATGGTTTGCAGCAACTTGACGACCGGCGCTTCTTCCAATCCCGCCGAATCACTCAACGCGCCAAAGTCGATGTAAGTATCGCCAAGGTCTTCAGACAGTTCGCGCGCAAGGCCGGTAATCTCTTCGGTACGGCGATAAACGCGGTCAACCGTTTCCAGCAATTGGCCTTCGGTAACCACGGCCAAATCGATATCGCGTTTAAGCAGGCGCGAGATTTCGTCGAAAGCAAACAGGTCCGTCGGGTCGGTCATGCCGATCAGCATTGAGCCGTTGCGGTCTTCCAGGGCAATAGCACGAAAACGGCGCGCCTGATTTTCCGGCAAGCGGCGGACGATTTCCAGATTAACGTTATAATATTTGAGATTGATGTAAGGGATGTTGAGCTGCTTGGCGAGCGCTTCAGATATTTGGTCTTCGGTAACGAAAGCGTTATCGACCAGCACCCGCCCCAGCTTACGCCCGGTGGTCTTTTGCTGACTGAGCGCAAATTGCAATTGCTCCGAAGAAATTAGATTCTGGTGAACCAGTAAATCGCCTAAGCGGACTTTTTCGGGACGTGCCATGGATATATCGCCTTTAAAATACGCGCCAGCGGCGCTAATTGAGGCTGCAACTTAGCCTTTTTTCATAATGCTGACAAGATGTAATCTCATTATCGCTGCACCAATAACGAAACTGCCCATGTTCAACGTCATTCTTTTTCAACCCGAAATCCCGCCCAATACCGGCAATGTCATCCGGTTATGCGCCAACAGCGGCGCACAACTGCATCTGATTCGCCCGCTTGGTTTTACGCTCGACGATAAACATTTACGCCGCGCCGGTCTGGATTATCACGAGTACGCCAATATGCAGGTTCACGATGACCTCGAAACTTGCCTGCGCAGCCTGCCCGACTCACGTCTTTTTGCATTTACCACCAAAGGCTCGCACCCTTATCACGAGACAGCTTTCCAAGCAGGAGATGCTTTTTTGTTTGGTCCGGAGAGTCGCGGCCTGCCTGCCGATATTTTAAACTCGCTCCCGCCCGAACAAAAATTGCGCCTGCCCATGTTGCCCGAAAATCGCAGCTTAAACCTTTCAAATACCGTTGCGATAGCCGTGTATGAAGCTTGGCGGCAGTGCGGGTTTAATATCCCCTCCCCTTTGCAGGGGGAGGGCTAGGGCGGGGGTAGACACGTGTTCATTTCGCAAGTCTTACCCCCATCCGAGCGTGTGTTGTTGGGGCGAAGGCCCCTTTTACAACCACGGCCTACTCCTTGCGGGTGTAGCCTTCCCCCTTAAAGAGGGAAGGAACTCAAGTCCCCGATGAAAACTCATTACTCGGTTGCCGACTCAGCAAGCTCTCAACCGCTTTATCCGCAGGCAGTTGTTCGTACAAAACCCGATAGACTGCTTCGCTAATCGGCATATCCACTTTGGATCGCCGGGCGACTTGGTACACTTCGCGCGCTGTGTAAACACCTTCGGCAACATGACCAAGCTCATTCAAAATATCCACCAACTCGCGCTTCTGCGACAGCATCATGCCTACTTTGCGGTTGCGTGAAAGATCGCCGGTACAGGTTAAAATCAAATCCCCCAAACCGGAAAGCCCGCTCAAGGTCTCGGCTTTGCCACCGAGTTGCAAACCCAATCGCGTCATTTCAGCCAGACCTCGTGTTAACAGCGCTGCGCGGGCATTGAAGCCCATCTGCAAACCGTCGCTGATACCTGCGGCAATCGCCAATACGTTTTTGATCGCACCGCCCACTTCAACACCCACCACGTCATCGCTGGAATAAATGCGCAAACGCGAATGATGCAAGGCTTGTGCGGTGCGCTGGGCGAAACCGATGTCACTTGAAGCCAGCGTCATCGCGGTCGGCAAACCGCGCGCAACTTCCTGAGCGAAGCTGGGGCCTGACAAAACAGCACGGGGAAAATTGGCCGGTAAAGTCTCGGCTACAATCTGATGCGGCATTTGCGAAGATTGCGCTTCAAATCCTTTGCATAACCAAACGACAGATGCGGGCGCAGGCAACAAGCCGATACGTTGCAATATTCCCCGCGAAGAAGAAACAGGAACAGCGACGATCAGTAATTCTGCGCCAGCCAATGCGGAATCCATGTCCGAGGTTATTTGCAGCAACTGCGGAAACGGAATTTCAGGAAGATAACGCAAGTTGCCGCGACTCGATTCCATCGCTTTGGCCTGCACTGCATCACGCGCCCACAGCGTGACTTGATGGCGTGGGGCCAGACTAATCGCCAGTGCCGTACCCCATGCGCCCGCCCCCAACACCGATATTTTCATCAGCCGCCCCACACTTCGGCAAATTTAATATAGCCGGTCGTGCCGTCAATATGACGAATTTTGAGCCAGCCAGTACCTGTATTCGCCAACCATTCCAGCCCCAATTGCTGTGTTGCCTGAAATATCACGACAGAGTTCGCATCCGGATTTTCGCGCACTGCGGCCATCGGCACAGTCACGGTGACGAAACGTTTGCCGCTCAATGCACGCTTTTCAATCCAAAACAATTTCCCGTTGCTATCGCGCACTTTGACCCAGTTATCCAGGCTGACGATTTGTTCCAAAGGCAGATAGCGCGTGGCAACAAACAGCTTCTTTGCCTTTAACGACGGTGCATCGTACAAAATTGCCGGAGCAGCAACCGAAACAAACTCAAAAGCGTGTGCAGCAGAAAATGTGCCCGGCAGTCCGCACAGAAGCAGAATCTTTGCGAATAGAGCAAATTTGTTGGCAGCACATTTCATAGGCTTTGACACTTGTTAGTGCGTCACTCCCTGAGCGTTTTGTTTTTGCTGTTGGTATAGCGCTTCAAAATTGATAGGATTGAGGATGATCGGGGCAAAGCCGGCGCGTACCACCACGTCGGAAACCACCTCGCGCAAATACGGGTACAAAATATTCGGGCACACAACGGCCAGAATCGGCTCAGTTTCACCCTCGGGAATATTACGCACTTGGAAAATACCGGCTTGTTTAGCCTCAACAAGAAACAGAACTTTGTCTTTTTCAGGCAGCTTTGCGGTGACAGTGACTGTTACAGTCACTTCGAATACACCATCTTCGATCGGCGCGGCAGAGGTATTCAACTGCAAATCGATCTGCGGAGTCTCGCGTTCAAGAAAAATACCGGGAGCATGGGGAATCTCCAGGGACAAGTCTTTAACGTAAAGTTTTTCGATGTTAAACAGAGATTGTTGTGCTTGCTCGGGTGTTGCAGTAGTTTCGCTCATGGCTTTCCTTAAATTTAAATCAATCAGTTAATATTTTATTTAATTCACCGCTTCGATCAAGTGCGGCGAGATCGTCAAATCCGCCAATATGACGTTCATCGATATATATTTGCGGCACAGTACGGCGCCCAGTCTTTGCTATCATTGGATCGCGCAATTCCGGCTGCAAGTCTATACGAATCTTTTCGATCTCGGTGATACCTTTGCTATGCAGCAAGCGTTCGGCATTGATACAGTAAGGGCATACGGCTGTGCAATACATCACAACTTTGGGCATGCTATTTCTCCACCGGCAAATCTGCTTTTTGCCATGCAACTATCCCGCCCACCAAACTGTATGCCTGGGTAAATCCCCGATTTTTCAATTGGGCAGCCGCAATTCTGGAACGTTGCCCGCTACGGCATACCGTCAGGATAGGGTGCTCGCGATATTTCTCCAGTTCTCCTACCCTGCCCTTTAAAGTTCCCAGCGGTATCAACTTGGCATTTAACAAATGCCCGTTGGTAAATTCTTTTTCTTCACGCACGTCCACAATAATGGCGTCCTTATGGTTGATCAGTTGCAATGCTTCAACCGTGCCCACTTCTTTAATGCCTTGAATCTTGGTGCCGAAATATGACCACAGCAGCATCAATCCGCTGCCGACAAACACGATCACCATTATGTAATTACTTTGCAAGTACTGCACGCTGATACTCCTCATATTTTTGGGTGGCAAATTCTAACAGAGTGGAAAAATGCGTAGGGTCTTTCGTTACCAACTGTTTCAACTCGGCCAGCCCTGCGGGAAAATCACCGGGATAAGACCAGATTGAGCGCTCCAATTGAATTTTGGCTTCATCAAGTCGACCGTCCAAAGCTAATAACCATGCCTCGCGATAAACGACAGAGCCGATCGGTACAAAACGCATCGCCTGTTCATTCAAATGCAACTTCTCTGCCAAATGATCCGGACTTGTTTCTATCAGGCTACTCATATACAACTCTGCGTAGGGGCGCAATAACGCGTAGTTATCCACTGCAAGCAAAGCATCGCGCAAACGCGGCACATAGGTAGCATCGTCGCCGCTTAAAGGCTGTATCTTCAATGAAGCCTCCAGTTTTTTGTATCCCGCAAACAATTGCGCGGTTGAAACAACGCCCAAAATCAGAATAGCGGCAACACTCAGTCTTCCCAAGAAACGCAACTCGAGCTGATATTTTCGGGTTTCCAACAAACCCAATGAAATTGCAGCTACAGCAATAAAGTAGCCGTACCATAAAGGATATTCGAGCAGGCTGTGTATGCCCAACACTGAGAGCATTGCCAATCCCCACCACTGGTAGATGGTGCGATGTTCTCTCAATGCCTGTGCCAACCAAATGCCCAGTGTGGCAAACAATATCGACAACCCCGCCAAGCCGGTTTCTGCAGCCAGTTGCATCACCAGATTGTGGGCGTTGTTGTAAAGGCCTACGATGCGCAAATCGCGCAGTTCTGAACCTAACTGGAAGTGCTGCAATGCGAATTGACCGAAACCGGATCCCAGCAAAGGGAAATGAGTGAAAATAAGCCATGACTCTTTCCACAGATAGACGCGAATACCGCCGCTATCCGCTTCACCAAACAAGCGCCGCAGGGTAGTCACATCGCCCCCCACTCCGGCCAACCATGGAATTTGCACGACAAGATGCATCAAACCGAAGCCCAGTATGAGCAGCAGAGTGTATTTCAAAACCGGCAAGTATGATTTGTCGCGGCGTTGCCACAGATAAGACATTCCAGCCAGAAACAACAAATACAACCAGGCACTACGGGAACCGCTCAACACCATCACAAACAGCATAGGTGCGACCAACAGCGCGGTCTGCCAGTTTCGCAACGACCAGCGTACATGCAGCAAACCAATCGATGCTAGGCCAAGAGCGATGTAATCGGCATAATGGTTCGGCTGCGCAATGTTGCCATAAACCGCAGTTGCGGTTTTAACCGTAATTACGGAATCAAGAAATGTGCGCCAGCGGTAATGCTGAAAAATTCCGGCCAGAGTATTTAACTCTGTCCCCGCCACCAGAAATGCCGCCAACACAGTCGCGACCAAGGGCAACCCCAATTCAACTCGCAAACGGTGCCCCAGCATAACGAGCAACGCCGCCCACAAAAAATACATGGTCAAGAGTAGCGTCTGCTCGAAGCTGGGCACTTTGCCGAGAAGGTATTGCACCAGCAGTAGCAGCATCATGCCGATAGGCAATAAGATGACACGGGGGAGTTCGGGTTGCTGCCAAAAACGCTTGCTCGCCAATAATGGCATGGCACACAAGCTAAGCAGCACGCTGCCCCACTCCTGATAAAAGGTAGTGATGGGATAAGCGTGGTGATAATACAGGAAAGGCAAAACCCACATCAACCCGACGAATGTCAGGCTAATGTGGGCAAGGGTAATTGAACGAAGAGAAAAATTTTTTAACAACTGCCTTTGACACCGAGTTTGGAAAGAATGTTATTCAATGGGCTACGCAATGTATTTTGCATTCTTAAATTTTATGCGCCAGATAGTTTGCAATTTTACTGGATTTTTGCACGGCGTGGCGTAATTACGACACTGGAATAACAACGCCGCTGCTTTACATTGAAGTACAAAACACATCGCGCATCATGCTTACCAACTTGAGCGTGCGCGGATCACCGATACGGTAAAAAACCCGGTTGGCATCCTTGCGTGTTGCCAACACGCCTTTGTCACGCAGTATCGCCAAGTGCTGCGAAATATTACTTTGTGACGTTCCGACGTAATCCACGATTTCCTGCACGCTCAGTTCGTTACCGGCCAGAACGCATAAAACCTTTAAGCGCAGGGGATGGGCTATAGCTTTAATTGCCAGTGACGCCTGCATGATGTCTTCGTCTCTGTCTATTAGTTTCCCGGTCATTTTTATTTCCTTTCCTTCGTTCATAGGGTCCATATTACACCCCGAAATCAGCTAAAATACACAGAACGTAGTTTGCACAGCATTGTCTAAATTAGCAACCACTTATATTTTAATACGTTGACGAGTCCACCATTGCAGCGTGAAAGTTGAGCAACCATGAAAATCACCCCCGTTCTCCTTCTCATTCTTGACGGCTTTGGCTATCGCGCAGACGCCGACTACAATGCGGTGGCAGTAGCTCTCAAACCCAATTTTGACAAATTGTGGAACACCTATCCCCACACGCTTATTCATGCGTCTGAACTGCAAGTTGGCCTGCCACGCGGCCAGATGGGAAATTCGGAAGTGGGGCACCTGAACATTGGGGCGGGCCGCATCGTTTATCAAGATCTGACCAAAGTGGACGTTGCCATTGAGGACGGAAGTTTCTATAGCAACCCGGTTTTATCCGAAGCTGTCGCGGTGGCCAAAAAGCAAAACTCGACGCTGCATATTCTGGGATTGCTGTCTCCCGGCGGCGTGCATAGCCACGAGCTGCATATTCACGCCATGCTGGAATTGGCAGCGCGCGCAGGACTTAAAAAGATTGCCGTTCATGCCTTTTTGGATGGCCGTGACACACCTCCACGCAGTGCCGCGCAATCTTTGAAGCTGTTGCAGGACAAGTGCGATGCGCTCGGCGTTGGACGCATCGCCACTATCTGCGGTCGATTCTACGCAATGGATAGAGATAATCGCTGGGAGCGTGTACAGATCGCCTATGACATGCTTACGCAAAGCAAGGCGCCATTCTCGACCTCCAGTGCGGCGGCAGGTCTGGAACAAGCCTATGCGCGCGGCGAGAACGACGAGTTTGTGCAGGCGACTATCATCGGTGAACCCGTTGCCATGCAGGACGGGGATGTTGTGGTTTTCATGAATTTTCGCGCTGACCGTGCGCGAGAAATAACGCGCGCCTTGACCGATGTTAAATTCGAAGGATTTGCTCGCACCCGCTTTCCAAAACTCGCCAATTTCACCACGCTAAGCAGTTACGGAGAAGATTTCCATTTCCCGTCGGCTTTTGCCCCGACTACCATTCATAACGGCTTGGGTGAGTATCTGGGCAAGCTTGGACTGCATCAATTGCGCATTGCAGAGACTGAAAAATACGCTCACGTCACATACTTCATGAACGGCGGGAACGAGCAGCCCAATCCGGGAGAAGATCGTATTCTTGTGCCTTCGCCCAAAGTGGCTACTTACGATTTGAAACCCGAGATGAGTGCTTATGAGGTGACCGATAAGCTGGAAGTAGCCATCCGCAGCAAAAAATATCAGGCCATTTTGTGCAACTATGCCAACGGCGACATGGTTGGGCACACCGGCTTTATGGATGCTGCTGTGAAGGCGGTCGAAACATTGGATACCTGCATAGGCCGCGTGGTTAAAGCCATGCTGGAAAGCGGCGGCGAGGTGCTCATCACTGCCGACCACGGCAATGCGGAACAAATGCTGGATCGCATTACCCATCAGCCACACACGGCACATACACTTAATCTGGTACCGTTCATCTATATCGGGCGCAAGGCAAATATTGCGTCTACAGGCGCACTACAGGATGTTGCCCCTACCCTGCTGGCTATGATGGGATTGCCGAAACCTCAAGAGATGACTGGCAAATCGCTTATCGAAATTTTGTGATCGTTTTTTTTCGATTTTTGTTTGTAGCAGCTTGTCTCATATCAGGCAGAACTTCACACGCCACCCAGCAGGAAGAACTGGAAAACCTGCGCCAGCGTATCAGCGCCTTGCAACAGGATTTTGATAAAACCAACGAGTCGAAATCCGAAGCCATTGAGGCGTTGCGTGAATCCGAACGCACCATCAGTTCCAGCAACCGAAAACTCAACGAACTCGCCCTGCAGCAAAAAACGGCCAACCATGCCCTGGAACAACTACAGCAGCAGTCTGCGCAATTAGACAAAGAAATGCAAAACGAACAACTGCTGCTCAGCAAATTGCTTTATCAGCAATACCTTGGCGGCAAACAAGAGTATTTAAAGCTTCTGCTCAACAATCACGACCCGAATCAAGTTGCGCGTGAATTGCAATATTACGACTATATCGCCCGCACCCGTGCCGAGTGGATTAAATCATTACGAGGCAAGCTACTGAAAGTTAAATATATTTCAGATCAAACAAAGCAAAAAAGCAAGGAAATCGCCGCGCTCCAAAATGAAGAACATTCGCAAAGACAGCATCTGGACAATGAAAAACGTGCGCGCCAGCAAACCTTGGCCAAGTTTTCCATTCAACTCAAACAACAGCGTCGCGAAATTGGTCGTTTGCAGCACGATGAAAACCGATTATCGCAATTAGTTGAAAAATTGGCAAAAATGCTGTCGCACCCCGCAAGCACGAATCTGGCGCATCACGAGAAACTGCCCGACAATACCTTCGATGGCAAACCCTTTGCCTTGCTTAAAGGCAAACTTGTGCTTCCGGTCAAGGGGAATATCACCAATAAATTCGGCGCTCCTCGCCCCGACAGTCATGTGTTATGGAAAGGTTTGTTCGTGCGGGCTGAGGCTAGCCAGCCCGTCAAGTCTGTGGCGGCCGGTCGGGTTGTATTTGCCGATTGGCTGCGGGGTTTCGGCAATTTACTCATCATTGATCACGGCAACGGATATATGAGTTTATATGGCAACAATGAAACCCTTTTGAAGCAGGTTGGGGATGCATTGCATGGTGGCGATACCATCGCTTCCGTCGGCAATAGCGGCGGTAATGAAGAATCCGGTTTATACTTTGAACTGCGGCACGAGGGAAATCCGCTTGATCCTGTAAAATGGATCGCCCGTTGAGTGCAAAAGAATTAATTTACGAAAGGTATCACATGCGTAGTCGTATCGAAAAATTCGGATTGGTCGCTATCGGTCTTATCGCTGGTGTCTTCATCAGCCTTCACTTCTCAGCCAATGCCGAAAAGGACACTCTAGCGCCGTTACCCGTTGAAGAGCTGCGTGCTTTCTCGGAAGTCTTCGGGCGCATCAAAAGTGATTATGTTGAGCCTGTGAGCGATAAAAAACTCATCACTGAAGCCATCAACGGGATGTTAAGCGGACTCGATCCTCACTCAGCTTATTTGGATGCTGAAGGCTTCAAAGAGTTGCAAGTCGGAACACAAGGTGAATTCGGCGGTCTTGGTATTGAAGTCGGCATGGAAGACGGCCTGGTAAAAGTCATTTCCCCTATTGAAGATACGCCTGCTTACCATGCCGGCCTCAAGACGGGTGACCTTATAATTAAACTGGATGACACTTTGGTTAAAGGTCTGTCGCTGAACGATGCTGTCAAACGCATGCGCGGCAAACCGGGCAGCAAGATTGTTCTCACTATCGTGCGCAAAGGAGAAGCGGGGCCGCTCGTTATTTCAGTTGCGCGCGCTGTTATTCAAGTGAAAAGCGTAAAATCCAAATTGGTTGAGCCTGGTTATGTTTATGTACACGTGACGCAGTTTCAAGAACACACGGGTGAAAATCTTGCATCGGCACTTGAGACTCTTTATAAGCAAAGTGACGGAAATGTCAAAGGAGTTATTCTTGATCTGCGCAATGATCCGGGCGGCCTGCTTACAGCAGCGGTTGCGGTTTCTTCCGCATTTTTACCTAAGGATGCTTTGGTTGTTTACACCGAAGGACGTACTGAAGATGCAAAAATGCGCCTTACCGCTACGGCAGAAAATTATTTGCGCGGTAACGGCGCAAGTGACTATTTAAAAGGGCTGCCAGAGACATACAAGAGCCTTCCTATGGTTGTTTTGGTGAATGGCGGTTCTGCCTCGGCTTCTGAAATCGTTGCGGGGGCATTGCAAGACCATAAGCGTGCTGTCATCATGGGTACGCAATCGTTCGGCAAGGGTTCCGTGCAAACGATTATTCCGCTTGGAAATAATACAGCCATCAAACTCACCACTGCGCGATACTACACGCCAGGCGGTCGCTCTATCCAAGCAAAGGGAATTGTGCCGGATATTTTGGTTGAAGACCCGGCTACTGCTTCTCTTGATAATGCTTTCCGTTTGCGTGAAGCGGATCTGGATCGTCACTTGAGCAATGATCGCCAGACAGAGGAAAAGTCAGATGAAGTCGCTGTTAAGCCTGCAACAAAGACTCAACAAAAAACCAAAGACACTGACAGCAGCAAACCTGAATTTTCTGAATTCGGTGCCAAGAATGATTACCAGTTGAACCAAGCGTTAAACCTACTGAAAGGTATGAATATTTTGCACGGAAAGTAAACCGATGAATAATCCATTCGAACTTCTAAAAACGCGAGAACTGACTTTTTCTGACGAGCCGGGTTTTCTGGCGGAACAGGCATTCTCGCTATTGAATGGAATGGAGAACATGAAGGTTGAAATCGGCAAGCATCCAAATAGCCTGATCATTCACTACAGCCTGGAGCATTACACGCATGAAGGCTTGGAGAATGCGCTCACCAAGGAAGGCTTTCATTTCAAAGAGAGTCTTTTGGACATGGTGCATAAACAAGTGGTGCATTACTGCGAAGATGTGCAGCGCCACAACATGATCACTCCGGAACACCCCACCAAAAAAAATGAATCAGAAGTATTTGCAAAAGTTTACGAACAACAGCAGCACGACATTCATGATGAGCCACGCAAAGACGTGCGCGAATATAAATAATTATTAGTGCATGGATGATCAGCAACTTCTTCGTTACAGTCGCCATATCTTGCTGCCGGAAATTGGCATCGAAGGTCAGCAAAAATTAATTGACTCTCATGCTCTCATCGTCGGCGCGGGAGGACTGGGTTCCCCGGCTTCGATGTTCTTGGCTGCCAGTGGGGTCGGTTCCATTACACTGTGTGATGACGACAGCGTTGATCTCACCAACTTGCAGCGCCAAATTTTGCATCGAACTTCCAGTATAGGTCAAAGCAAAGTTGCATCCGCACAAAATACTTTGGCTGAAATTAATCCTGATGTACGCGTCGTTGGTTTGAATGAGCGCATTGCGGGTGAACGCTTGCTCGCATTAGTTAAGCTTGCTGATATTGTGCTTGACTGTAGCGACAACTTTTCCACGCGATACGCCTTAAATCGAGCATGCGTTCAATTAAACAAACCGCTTGTCTCGGGTGCTGCAATTCGTTTTGCAGGACAAGTCAGCGTTTTCGATTTTCGTATTCCAGAAACCCCCTGCTACAACTGTCTTTATCCGGAAGAAACTGATGCAGAGGAAATGCGTTGCGCAGTGATGGGCGTATTTGCTCCGTTAGTTGGCATTATTGGCACCATGCAAGCCAACGAAGCTATAAAGTTATTGGCTGAAACAGGGACTTCGCTATGCGGGAAAGTATTATTGCTGGATGCACTGAACATGGAAATGCGAGCAATCAAACTCAGTCGCGATAAATATTGTTCAGTTTGTAATCAACGGTAATTTCTGCATTAGCGAGTGTCGGTTTACACCGTTATAGTTACGGACGCTGTTTTAATGAGTCTTCGATCAAGCACTTAACCTTCCAGCATTGGGCAGGCGGCACACTCAAACTTCCGTGCATTGCGCTTCGTTTCATGGCACCCTACAATACGCTTCACGCGAGTTGAAAGGATCACCATGAATACAGAAACACTTGAAGACACCGCACTGCATCTGCCCCTGAAACAACGTGCCGAGCTTGCGCATAAATTATTACTCAGCCTTGAAGCTCAAGATGAGGATGAGATTGCGGAGGCATGGCATGCCGAAGCACTGCGTCGTTCTGCGGAAATTGACAGCGGCGTGACCGATACCGTTTCCTCCGAAGAAGTCAGTGCCGCCGCCCGCGCGCTGTTGCGATGAAATACCGGTTCCACCTTGCCGCAACTGCCGAACACTACGATAACGTTAATTTCTACGAAGGCAGACTGCCCGGTTTGAGTGCAGACTATCGAAAGAATTCGAATCGGTCATGGCTCATATTTGCACTGCGCCCAATTTTTATCCGGCTATTGGCGCACCCGATATCCACAAAGCCGGATTGAAGCGTTTTCCCTTTCACATCATTTATCGCGTTCCTTCGGGAATGTGATAATGAAAGACTTGACCCCAAGCTCCTGACCCCAAGCTCCTGCTGGTATTGCTGGTATTGGCACCAGCACCACTAATCTCTTTGAGCTTTTCGACCACCTGATAAGCATCGCAATTTTTACATGGTGTGGACTTGGAGTACACGACTTTGTTGTCGAAAATATTCTGGATGCTCAGAGCAATAAAATAACCGTCCGCTTGTTTGGATACACTGGCAATGGCAAGTAGCTCGGCTTGAAAAGCTTCGGCTATATTTTGCAGACAGCGGATTTCGTCGCATTCTGTATGAGTGGTGTTTCTCGATTCCTTCAAGAATATCGCGCGCGCTTTCTTGGCGACCACCTCGCCGGAAAACACTTCATACTTTTGTTGCAGCCCTTCAAGCAAAGCCACCTCCATTGCCGCTTGACGACTCTTGTCCTCCTCTCCCAAGCGTAGCGGCATCAACACAATGCGTTCTTTGGTATCTGTGCGTAGAGCTTGCCGAGCTGTTGATTGCTCGGGTGGCTGCGGATTGGCTGACAGCGCCAGTGAGGAGAAGAAAAGCCCAAGGACAAGGGCAAGTGTGCGGGTGAGGATGCTTATGCTTAGAGTCATTTTCTTACCATCGAACAAGTTATGCCACTGGCAACACATTCCGGCAATACGGAAACTTTTCTTGCGCCAGTTCCGGCTCTGAGAAATCCGCCGTGTACATGCCACCATATTTGCGGGGGAGCAGTACGTGCAGCGAATTTGCAAGTGACGAACTTTAGGTGAGTTCGTTTGATGACGCAAGCGGCACTGAATCATCGTAAAGCGTTTCGGGGGCAACATCAATTTCCCCTGGCCAGACCACCGTACTATAATCCACCCGCAGACGTTCGAACAATGACCTCACTGAAATCAACATTGATGTCTAACATGGATATGTGGAAGATGATGGCGGCGATTATCTTTAAAATACATCAAGACAAGAATCCCATAGTCTTCTTTGCGCTCACTCGCTTCGACTGGCTCTGAGAATTTCTGAACATCTTGTAATGACGCTTTAGCCGATCGACATAGGTTTTGTCTTGGATCATTTGTCCGAAAAAAGCGAGAAAGTCCTCTGCGTGTTCGGACTGCGGATTGAGTGGGACGAGAGTCGGACGAATCCATTCTTCGGCATAATCTACCCCCGGTGACCACTTGCGATAGAAGGCGGCACTTTTCCATCCGTAGCTGATTGTTGCCCAAACCTTGTCGCCACTGAGTCGGCCTACGACACGGATAATCACGCGGTGGCAGTCGCAATTTTCGTCAGTACAGTAATACTCCAGAAAGCCATAATCGTCAGCCGGTACCGGATTCCCCGCAGGAATGGTAACCGACCGAGTTTCCTTGAACGCGAGCTCGCCAAATCTGGAATAAAAAGCCAGCATCATCACAATTTCCCCTCTGGTTATTCGGCTATTCTATAATACCAACATTACTTTTAAGCGATCCACAAACTAAAACCGTGTAACCGCATGCTACATACTGATTTTTATATTGGCCTTGAATTTTTTGCATCCGCTGGATTTGTCTGGCGCTGCACCGATGTTGGTACTCGAACCATTACAGCCATCCATATTGAAGAGGGGCGTGATGCAAGTTGGTACAACGGGCCACCGTATCCGGTCGCAGAAACAGTCTTTGATGAATACGATCTACCCGGTTGTTATCTCAGCCTTGATGATGCCATTGAGGGCGCAATCCACGAAGCGGATACGCCTGGTCATCCCGGATATTCTCATGAGGACGTTTCTCGCATGTTCAAGGAAATGTGGGCGGATGAGGCTGTGGTAAAGTATCCGAACAATGGATTATTGCGCTTTGATCGGATGCGCGAAGACGGCGAGCTACTTCACCCTTATGCAGCACTGAAATCAAACGGTGATTGGATGATTCGCCTGTATCTGCCATTTCTCCACGAATATGCTGAAATGCCTGAAATAGATTTTCTGGCATTGCCTATTGCAACAGATGTTGATGTGAAACGAAGGGCATCCAAACCGGAGTGCCCCGCGTAACCCGGATGGAATGCAATGGAATCCGGGACTCATGACGCACCATTGAATTCTAAGATGATTTCTGCGCCCTGACGGTCGCTCCCGGATTTCACTTTGTTTCATCCGGGCTACGTTATGATGCCAGTTGTAGACAATTTCATTTATCATCCGAGTAGCGATATTCGGCGCGATGCGCCATTCTACAGAGTCACAACATGATCAAAACAATCAAGACCAAACGCAAGGCCACCAAACCGATCAAGGAACCCAAGCTTTCCAGAACCCATGCTCCGGCTGATCTTTCCCCTGTCGCTTGGCAGCGCGCATTGCGGCGCCAGTTTGGACGCGAGCAATCGTTCGAGCTGGAATGCCTTGGAACCGAACCTTTTTTCTCTGATTTTCGTGTTGGCAACCCGCAGTCCAAGTCTCATTATCGCGTGGCAATCCGTGGACTGAAGCCGGGCGACAATTTCTGTTCCTGTCCGGACTACGCAACCAACGAACTGGGCACTTGCAAGCACATCGAATTTACTTTGGCTCAGTTGGAGAAAAAGCGCGGCGCAAAGGCTGCATTCGCGCACGGCTATCATCCGCCGTTTTCTGAACTGTATTTGCGTAACGATAGTGGTCGGGCTATCTATTTTCGCGCCGGGACGGATTGTCCGCCTGCTGTGAGCAAAGCTGCCGCGCTGCTGTTTGACGAGTCACGCGGCTGGGTGTTGCGCGAGAACAGCTACGGCGAGTTGGAGTGCTTTGTCGCGGCAGTGGCGAAAAGCGGCCACGAGTTGAGCGCTTATGACGACGCACTCGATTTTGTCGCAGGGCAGCGCGATGCTGAGAGACGGGCTGCTGCGTTGGATGAGATTTTTCCGCGCGGCGCAAACGATCCGTTATTGAAGAAGATGCTCAAAGCACCGCTCTATGCCTATCAGGCCGAGGGCGCACTGTTTGCCGTGCGCGCCGGTCGTGTGCTGATCGGCGATGAAATGGGCCTTGGCAAAACCATCCAGGCCATCGCGGCAACCGAGATTCTGGCGCGTCATTTCGGCGTATCCAAAGTGTTGGTGATCTGCCCGACCTCGCTCAAGTACCAGTGGCAGAGCGAGATTGCGCGTTTCTCCGGACGTGAGGCTAGAGTTCTGTCCGGCGGAAGAACACAGCGTCAGAAGGATTATGCTCTGGATGACTTTTGCAAGATCACCAACTATGAAAAGATCAAACCCGATCTGGATTTGATTACGGCCTGGGAGCCGGAATTGGTGATCGTCGACGAGGCGCAGCGGGTAAAGAACTGGAATACGATTGCGGCGAAAGCGCTCAAACGTATAGATAGTCCTTATGCCATCGTGTTGACCGGTACGCCACTGGAAAACAAGCTGGAGGAACTGATCTCCATCGTCCAGTTCGTTGACCAGCATCGCCTCGGTCCAACCTGGAAGCTGCTGCATGAGCATCAGGTGAAGGACGAAGCAGGACGTGTAACCGGCTATACGGGACTGGAAAAAATCGGCGAGACGCTGGCACCTGTCATGCTTCGTCGTCGCAAATCAGAAGTGCTGTTGCAACTTCCAGGTCGTACCGACCAGAATTTACTGGTGCCGATGACCGAGATGCAGACGATCTACCACGAGGAGAACGCCGAGGTGGTGAGAAGAATCGTGATGCGCTGGCGCAAGATGAAATTCCTGTCGGACACGGATCAGCGGCGACTAACCTGCGCTTTGCAGAATATGCGCATGTCGTGCAACAGCACTTTTCTGCTCGATCATGAAACCGATCACGGTGTTAAAGCCGACGAACTGGCGGCACTGTTCGATGGCCTGTTTGTGCAGCCGGAAGCAAAAGCGGTCGTGTTCAGCCAGTGGACAAGGACTCACGAGATTGTCATTCGCCGGTTGGAAACACGCGGTATCGGCTATGTCAGTTTTCACGGCGGTGTGCCGTCCGAAAAACGCCCGGCATTGATCGAACGTTTCCGTGACGATCCGAACTGCCGTGTGTTCCTCTCGACCGATGCCGGCAGCACAGGGCTTAATCTGCAACATGCTTCCACACTGGTAAACATGGACTTGCCGTGGAATCCGGCCATCCTCGAACAACGCATCGCACGCATTCATCGCATGGGGCAAAAGCAGCCGGTGCAGATCGTCAATTTTGTATCCAAAGGCACTATCGAGGAAGGCATGCTCTCGGTGCTGGCTTTCAAACGCTCGCTTTCGGCGGGCATCCTCGATGGGGGAATCGGCGATATTTCACTTGGCGGCTCACGTCTCAACCGCTTCATGAAAGATGTGGAAAATGTCACCGGTCATATGGGTGAAGGCGAGGCCGTCAGCCCGTCAGAGGAAACTGGCAGTGTGTCCTCTTCAACCGGGGACGAGCCGGTTGAGGCTATAAACACTGAGGAAAAAGCGGATGCCGGCGCGAAAGCGCAAGAAGCCGGGGAGGCAACTATCGGACAGATCAATTCTGATCCTTGGGGAGCACTGTTACAGTTTGGCTCCCAGTTAGTCACCGCGTTGACGGCGACCAACAATGGGGAGTCGGTATCCCATCCCTGGATCGAACGCGATCCAACTACGGGTACCCGTAGTCTCAAGGTGCCGCTGCCACCACCTGAAACAGCGAAACGGCTTGCCGATGCGCTTTCGGTGTTGGCGGACACTTTGCGGGCGAGGTAGCTTCGCATGGGTCAGGGACGCCGCTCACTGGAACTTCGATCTAGATCAGCGCCTATCCTTTCAGCACCGGGCACGCGTCATACGTCGATGTTTTTGATTCTTGATGCACCGGAACCGAAGCCACCAGGTTATGGTTGGTAATGAGTTGTGTTGCAAACTATGCAAACTTCCAAGCATATTATGACTTGATTTTAAGCTCGATTTTGAAGGAATCAGAGTCTCGTCAACAAAATAGTCTATCAAGCGTTAATGTATGATGAATTTCAAATTTATTCTTAAAAAGGAGATCGCCATGACTTAGTTACCAACTACTGGAGCTATATCATGTCACGTACATTTCGCCGCAAGCGGGAGCGTCACGAGTATTACTGGGTGCTGCACGATTGGGAGTCTCGACTTCCTTACGGGCACTGGGTGCAACTCGATCCGCAATCGGATGCAGGCCGTAAAGCAATCGCCCGTTTTCATTCCGACAAGACAGTCACCATGGGCGGTTCAGCACCGCGCTGGTACCGCAAGGTATCCGATCACCGGATTCGCACTAGCAACGACCGCATGTTACGCCGTTGGCTGGCTGACCACGAATTCGACCCGGTGTTTAGAACTTGGCACAAACACGATGCAAATTGGAGTTGGTGGTAAGCGTTCATTTTGTTTGAACTATCTGATGTTCGACCAGAGTGACTGTTCACGTTAAGCCAGAATAATCAATATGGCGACGAAGTGGGGTAAGCAGGGGGGCGGCTTTTCGCCCAACTCGCAAAATTGGATTTTTAGAGGTGCCCGCACTTACTCGACAAGGGATTTCGCTACCTTTGCACCGTTATAGTTACGGCCGCCGTTTAATGGGGCTTCGATCAATCGGCAAAATATAGCTCAACACGGTCAGTTGTCCATGTCGCCACGCCCGCACCGAAAAAGTCCGCATCCTCTGTCCAGACTGGGCATCCGATTACCATCGAACACGCAAGCACAGGCCAGTCATCGGCATCACGAATGGCAATCCGCTGTAATGCCTGCTGTTGCATACCCACGTAAAGTTCAAGGTCGATGGGCTGAACGATGCATTCGAGGCTGTCCAGAACTTTCATTGCAGCCGCGCTCTTGACTCCTCGTTTTTCCAACAAGGAAGGCAGATACTTCCGTGCATCGGCATACGCAACATCGGGCGCAAAGAATTTGACGGTCGAGGCATTCGTAAAAATGAGTTCCCGCACCCGTTTCCCCAACACCGCACGAATCAGAATGTTTGCGTCAAGAACAATCGCTTTATTACTCATGCGGCTTTGGCGAGTGGCTTATTCCGTGGGCTGGTATGCCTGCGCACTTTTTTGAATTCAGCGACGACGGCTTCCACTTCAACCTGTTGAGCAGCAAGCATTTGATCCAAGGTCTTACTTGCCTTCTTTAGGGCCGCAATATCTGCATCAACCTGCCCTTGCGTTGGAATAAAATAGCCTACCGTCTGACCATGACGCGTCACAGCCACCGGCACACTGGAAGCAATGTATTCTGCCAAGTCTGCCCTGAATTCTCGAATGCCAACTTTTGTCGTTTCCATAATTATTACCTCTTGCTGTTTGGATTCTCAATTGAGTATCCGTGTGTACACATATTAGGCCGCTAAACGATTTTAGGCAAGTTTATATGCAAGAAGTAATTTTTTGTGAGCAACGCGGTATGGCGGCGGAAATTGGATTTTTAGAGGTACCCGCACTTACCCGGCAAGGGATTTCGCTTCCTTAGTACCGTTAAGGATGCCTCTAAAAATTCAGATTTCGCCCAAATGCAAGGCGCGGAAAACATTTCGCCGCGCCGCATATGATTTATATGCAAGCAAGAAATTTTTTACGCAACGCCGCAGTTGGGATGAAATCTGAGTTTTTAGAGGCATCCGGTAGTTACGGATGCTGTTTACCGGGGCTTCGATCAATAGCTTGTGGTTTTATTTCACCACCTCGCCTGCCCAGCGGCGCATAGTATCCACCATCTTTTCCACCACCGTATCCTGAATAAGCGGAATATCGGTATCGTCATAGCGGAACGTCACCGCAAACGGACTGAGTTGCGTCAATTCCTCCGGTGAACAAGGAGGCGTAATTCCATGTTTCAACAATAACGACGCGAGCGTATGCAAATCATGGGTACGTTGATAATCTATCCCATGAAAAATCAGCACAGCCTTCATCAATTTTTCCACCGACTGCTGCGCATGAAAACAGGCCAGACGAAATTTCACTTCGGGCAATTTCAGCAAGCCACGAAACGCTGCCGCATCATCATCTGCCAGTTGCAAATAACGGCGGGCTTCTTCAATGGCGGGCGTCATACATCACCCTGCCTTCTTTGAAGGCCCGGTACAAAACTGTTCCCGGCACTTGGCTGCGGCGGGATGCCTCGCCGTCGGAATACACCAGCAAGTCCACCCCGACTCCCATATCCCCCATCACATTTCGCAAGCGCACCATTTCGTCAAATTTGTTGACCACCTCTTGTTCGATCACCATCAAATCCAGATCGGAATCTTCGGTCGCATCACCGCGCGCGTAGGAACCGAACAAGATCACCTTGCTCGGGTTGGATGCCGCGACCAGTCGCTCAACGGCTTGTTGTAACTGTTCACTGGAAATCATAACTGCTTTCCCTGACGTGTGCCATAGGAAGAGTATCGAGCTGCGCGAAGTTGCCGCACGTATACCGACACATCTGCCATATCTTCTCGATCACGCCAAATACCAAACGCGGGATCATTCGTCACAAACGCTTCTGGGGCTTGGGCAGTTTGAGTTGCCTCTGTTTCAATACGCACAGTAACGGTTTGCGCAGGCCGTACCTTTAAGCGCTGCGCCCATTGCTGGGGTAATTCACTGGCTTTGAAATGTTCGATCACCAAGGTGGTCATAACTACTCTCCTTTTACGGCTGTATTATTACAGCCTGCCCGTGACAGTTTATTACATTTTTGGATGTTAGCAGCAAATATCCTGTCGGATTGGTTTGCGGAAATCTATTCGTGGATTTTTTGCTCAGGGTGGCAGAGCATCTGCGCCGAGGTCGCGCGTTTCTTGAAGCATTCGGCGGAACCGCATTACGCCGAACGAAAATACATACGGCGCAATGTTTGTTGGTTATTACGCCCTTGTGCTAAATGACTAGACGTTTAAAAAGTTACGCGATTGTCAACTGGTGTTGAGATCGTTGGGTTGCCATTGATAGCACCTGTAACATCTATAAAGGCGGTGATCGTTGCTCCTGCTGCGTTTTTCCCAGTGACGATCAAGTTTCCTGATAGACCATCGATCGCCAATCCTGATATAGATGTCATCCCAACGTTTGATATGTAGTTACCCAGACAGCACGACATAACATTGATGATCCCCGATTTTCCACATTCCTTCTGAGCTTCCATCCGGGATCTTCGCCTCACCTTGGATAATCTCGGCTGCGGCACTAGACAAAACGAGAAGTAGTTTTAGTTTATACGTCAGTATTTGTTCCAATAGAAAACCCCTGCAATGCGCAACAGCACTTTTTTCCACTGCTGAATATGACGGCGACCCGCATTTGATCAGATCGGTGTGAGCGATGCCGCCTTTTTTAAAAAGACATGTATACCATTGATCGCCTACTAACCTTTGCAGTCGCTGGAAATGGGGCGCGCCCGGATTGGTGTTTTTCCAGTTTATTGGATTCGGCTGATTGGGTACATGTTCGCCTAGTGCTGTCTTCGGGTTAATACCGATTATCCAGATCGGGCTTTCTGCGTGTCCTTCGATAGCGGCTAAGGGATCAAAATTGGGTGTGCCGTATTCCTTTGACAATCGGACAGGCATTGCATTTCTGGCATGGCATAGCGGTCTCCATTGGCTGTGACTACCTCTATCTGATGAATGTTTTTAGAAATCAAACTCAAACAATTACTGGCAGCGCATTCAAGCAAGCTCGCATATTGCCTCATGAGAAATATTTATGTCAACAACATTGCGTTGCGAGTTATTGCGTAATGAGTAAGCTAGCCCGACACTCTCGCATTATGAGTATCGGAAAAACTATCAAAGGGTTGCGGCTAAATAAAGGCTGGAGCCAAGAGGAATTAGCACATCGTGTTGGGACAACAACGCCTAGTATTTCACGAATAGAAACTGGCAAGCACGGTGCCAACGATCAACTAAAACAACTTATTGCACAAGAATTCGGACTCAAGGTTTCTGAACTAGTAGCACTTTCGGAGGTTGATAAATCATCTGCAAAAAAACCTGCAATGAGCAAAAGCGAGGAAGAGGAGCAAACGTTGCTACGCTATTTTCGGAAGATGCGAATGGAAAAGCGTGAACTGTTCAAAACGATAGGACGAATATTTTCCGAACGATAGGCTTTTGCTCGGCGCAAGGCGGAAGTTGCGGCTTCGCGGAATATTTGTGTTGCTGGATTCCGGCCTTCGCCGGAATGACGAGCACAAAGCAAAAAACCCCACCATATTCTGGAGGGGCGTTTTGTTTATAAGGAGTCTGACGATGACCTACTTTGGTTCCGACGTCACATCGATGAAGCCGATATGAGTCTCCGCCGCAACAAGCCGCTGCGCGGCATGTTGTCACTGCGTTCAAGCAGGTCACAAATCAAATTCTATAAAACAAAATACCCCGCTTTTGAGGGCGGGGTATTTTGCTTTATAAGGAGTCTGACGATGACCTACTTTCACATGCGAGGTGCACACTATCATTGGCGCGAAGTCGTTTCACTGTCCTGTTCGAGATGGGAAGGAGTGGGGCCAACTTGCTATGGTCGTCAGACATAACTGTTGTCGGGATCAGGTGCGGAGTTCAGGTTAACTGAGTTGCCGCCACCGGCCGACGCATTCTGGAGAAGTAAAGAATCTGGATTTCTGATTGCATTCGCGAGTTCAGAACTCACTTGCATGTTACTTAATATTATAGGATCAAGCCTCACGGGCAATTAGTATCGGTTAGCTTAATCCATTACTGGACTTCCACACCCGACCTATCAACGTGGTAGTCTTCCACGACCCTTCAGGGGGATCAAATCCCCAGGGAAATCTCATCTTAAGGCGAGTTTCCCGCTTAGATGCTTTCAGCGGTTATCTCTTCCGGATATAGCTACCCGGCGATGCCACTGGCGTGACAACCGGTACACCAGAGATCTGTCCACTCCGGTCCTCTCGTACTAGGAGCAGGTCCCTTCAAATTTCCAACGCCCAAGGCAGATAGGGACCAAACTGTCTCACGACGTTTTAAACCCAGCTCACGTACCACTTTAAATGGCGAACAGCCATACCCTTGGGACCGGCTACAGCCCCAGGATGTGATGAGCCGACATCGAGGTGCCAAACTCCCCCGTCGATATGAACTCTTGGGAGGAATCAGCCTGTTATCCCCAGAGTACCTTTTATCCGTTGAGCGATGGCCCTTCCATACAGAACCACCGGATCACTATGACCTGCTTTCGCACCTGCTCGACTTGTCAGTCTCGCAGTTAAGCATCCTTTTGCCATTGCACTATCAGTACGATGTCCGACCGTACCTAGGATACCTTCGTACTCCTCCGTTACACTTTGGGAGGAGACCGCCCCAGTCAAACTGCCTACCATGCAATGTCCCCGATCCGGATTACGGATCTAGGTTAGAACCTCAAACACATCAGGCTGGTATTTCAAGGTTGGCTCCACGATGTCTGGCGACACCGCTTCAAAGCCTCCCAGCTATCCTACACAGATCTGTTCAAAGTCCAATGCAAAGCTACAGTAAAGGTTCATGGGGTCTTTCCGTCTAGCCTCGGGTAGATTGCATCTTCACAAACATTTCAACTTCGCTGAGTCCCGGGTGGAGACAGTGTGGCCATCGTTACGCCATTCGTGCAGGTCGGAACTTACCCGACAAGGAATTTCGCTACCTTAGGACCGTTATAGTTACGGCCGCCGTTTACTGGGGCTTCGATCAAGAGCTTGCACCCCATCATTTAACCTTCCAGCACCGGGCAGGCGTCACACTCTATACGTCCACTTTCGTGTTTGCAGAGTGCTGTGTTTTTATTAAACAGTCGCAGCCACCATTTCACTGCAACCCCATCGAGCTTCACGAGCAAGTCGCTACACTCTATCGGGGCGCACCTTTTCCCGAAGTTACGGTGCTAATTTGCCGAGTTCCTTCACCCGAGTTCTCTCAAGCGCCTTAGAATTCTCATCCTGCCCACCTGTGTCGGTTTGCGGTACGGTCTCAATACAACTGAAGCTTAGTGGCTTTTCTTGGAAGCTTGGTATCAGCAACTTCAGCACCTAAGTGCCTCGTTATCACGCCTCAGAATTGACCTCCCGGATTTGCCTAAGAGATCTCCCTACACGCTTGAACCAGGACTATTCCAACACCTGGCTTGCTTAACCTTCTCCGTCCCCACATCGCATTGCATTGAGGTACAGGAATATTAACCTGTTTCCCATCGACTACGCATTTCTGCCTCGCCTTAGGGGCCGACTCACCCTACGCCGATGAACGTTGCGTAGGAATCCTTGGGCTTTCGGCGAGGGAGCCTTTCACTCCCTTTATCGCTACTCATGTCAGCATTCGCACTTCTGATACCTCCAGCAGCCATTACCAGCTGCCTTCGCAGGCCTACAGAACGCTCTCCTACCATATGTACAAGTACATATCCGCGATTTCGGTGCATAGTTTGAGCCCCGTTACATCTTCCGCGCAGGACGACTCGATCAGTGAGCTATTACGCTTTCTTTAAATGATGGCTGCTTCTAAGCCAACATCCTGACTGTTTTAGCCTTCCCACTTCGTTTTCCACTTAACTATGTCTTGGGGACCTTAATCGGCGGTCTGGGTTGTTTCCCTTTCGACACCGGACGTTAGCACCCGATGTCTGTCTCCCACGCTCGCACTTCTCGGTATTCGGAGTTTGCAATGGTTTGGTAATCAGCAATAGACCCCTAGCCATAACAGTGCTCTACCCCCGAGAGTGATACGTGAGGCACTACCTAAATAGTTTTCGGAGAGAACCAGCTATTTCCAGATTTGTTTAGCCTTTCACCCCTATCCACAGCTCATCCCCTAATTTTTCAACATTAGTGGGTTCGGACCTCCAGTAAGTGTTACCTCACCTTCATCCTGGCCATGGATAGATCACTTGGTTTCGGGTCTACGCCCAGCAACTATCGCCCTTATCAGACTCGGTTTCCCTACGCCTCCCCTATTCGGTTAAGCTCGCTACTGAACGTAAGTCGCTGACCCATTATACAAAAGGTACGCAGTCACGGAACAAGTCCGCTCCCACTGTTTGTATGCATACGATTTCAGGATCTATTTCACTCCCCTTCCGGGGTTCTTTTCGCCTTTCCCTCACGGTACTGGTTCACTATCGGTCGATTACGAGTATTTAGCCTTGGAGGATGGTCCCCCCATGTTCAGACAGGATTTCTCGTGTCCCGCCCTACTTGTTCCAACCCTATTTCCACTCCTGAATTTTCGCGTACGGGGCTATCACCCACTATGGCCAGACTTTCCAGACTGTTCCACTAATTCAGAAGCTAAAGGTTGCAGGCTCTTCCGCGTTCGCTCGCCACTACTTGCGGAATCTCGGTTGATTTCTTTTCCTCCGGCTACTTAGATGTTTCAGTTCACCGGGTTCGCTCTACCCAAGCTATGTATTCACTTGGGAGTTCCCTTGCGGGAGGGTTTCCCCATTCAGATATCTACGGATCAAAGCTCTATTGCCAGCTCCCCGTAGCTTTTCGCAGGCTTACACGTCTTTCATCGCCTGTAATCGCCAAGGCATCCATCATATGCACTTATTCACTTGACCCTATAACATTAAGCCCTCTTTCGAAGACACAACATTACAAGTATTTCTTTGTCTCGCGTTTGTGACACCGCATCCATACGACTTGCATGAATACGGCTTGATACAATCAAAAACCCATTTAGTTATCATGCATTCATTCAGACAGGTTTCCCCGTCATCACGTTTGCGTGAATCACTTCTTTACTTCTTCCAAATTGTTAAAGAACTACTTAATACACTTATTAGCAAAAGCCAATATCGAAGCCTAACTGGCTTAAATATGGGTTCTCGCTTTTCGACTTGCCACCAACAACTCACGCTTACGTGTTTGTTGGTGGAGGTTAACGGGATCGAACCGACGACCCCCTGCTTGCAAAGCAGGTGCTCTCCCAGCTGAGCTAAGCCCCCATTTACGTGCTCTGGTGGGTCTGGTTGGACTCGAACCAACGACCCCCGCGTTATCAACACAGTGCTCTAACCAGCTGAGCTACAGACCCTAAAGTCCGTTGCTAGTAGCAAGTCGTCAGTCGTTAGTTAAAAGCTCTGCGCTGATTCACTCACGACTTACGACTCGTGACTAACAACGACTTTATAAAACAACCGATAAGTGTGGATACGTGCACTGAGATTCTCTAGAAAGGAGGTGATCCAGCCGCACCTTCCGATACGGCTACCTTGTTACGACTTCACCCCAGTCACGAACCCTGCCGT
>CAVTCF010000003.1:0-330000 GCA_963733265.1 uncultured beta proteobacterium | reverse complement strand
TGCCAGTGCGAATGCGTTTCTGCGCGCCACTCCCGGAATGGCGATGAACGATCTGCCCAATCTTATCCCGGTTGCACCTATTGCCTGCGTAGGCATAAACAGGCGCAATGAACTCAACCATCTTTTGCGGTTATCGACAAACGAAAAACTGGTGTTAGTGAGCATGGGCGGAATCGACAGTCGTTTGCCCATAGATCGCTGGCCCCGCATTGACAGTGTGCGCTGGTTGGTTCCAAATAGTTGGCAGGTGAGTCATCCCGACACAATTATTTTGGAATCACTGTCGATGAGTTTTAGTCATGTGCTCGCCAGTTGCGACGCACTGCTGTGCAAGCCCGGCTATGGCAGCTTTGTCGAAGCAGCATGCAGCGGCACGCCAGTGCTGTATGTCAACCGAGCCAACTGGCCTGAAACACAAGCAATGGAAGATTGGTTACAGCAGCATGGTGTATGCCGTGAAATTTCGCGGGAACAATTGGAGGCGGGCAATTTTGCCGAAGAACTGACTGCGCTTTGGCTCACACCTCAACCTGCGCGGGTAGAACCAAACGGGGTGGAACAAGTCGTCAACTGGCTAGAACACAACTTCTTTGCGCTCAAAGCGGACAAGGCACAAGCAAAGACAGCCGGGTGTGAGAGCTTCTGCATTCACACCCAACATTTAGAAAGCGATTAGTGGTGGTGCCCGCCTTCACCATGCACGTGACCATGAGCCAACTCTTCCTGAGTTGCGGCCCGCACTCCGGTGACGATACCTTCAAATTTGATAGTCTTGCCCGCAAGCGGATGATTCCCGTCAACAGTCACTTCTTTGTCAGTAAGTTCAACAACGGTATAGAGTAAAAAGTCTTCATCGTCGTCCCCTTCTGCGCCGCCTTCAAATTGCATTCCGACTGCAACATCTTTGGGGAACATGTCGCGCGGTTCGGCACGCACGAGTTCGTGTTCGTATTCACCGAAGGCATCATCCGGCTCCATCGTCACACTGAATTTATCGCCAACGGCCTTGCCATGTATCGCTTCTTCCACAGCGGGGAAAATGCCATCGTAGCCACCATGCACATAGCTGATAGGATCATCGGCCTTTTCAAGTATTACCCCACCTCCGGTCACATCGGTCAGTTCGTAACGCAGTGAGACGACGGTGTCTTTAGCGACTTTCATTTCATTTCCTTTATCAAGTTAAGAACTTCTTCCGGGTGCTTGTGCGCATGAACTCCGTATAGGACATGGCGCAGTTTGCCCAGTTTATCTATCACAAACGTAGAACGCTGAATGGCGCTCGTTTTGTGCCCATCTACTTCTTTTTCGTACAATACTCCGTATTTTCTACAGACTCGTGACTCGGTATCGGCTAGCAGCAAGACCGACAACCCATATTTGTCACGAAATTCGGCATGGCTAATACAATCGTCCCGGCTTATGCCGACTACTATCGTATCGAATTCAGCAAAATCTTCTTCGTGTTCACTAAACTCGTTGGCTTCCATTGTGCAGCCGGGTGTATCATCCTTGGGGTAAAAATAGAGCACAATATTTTTTTTAGCCTGCCAGGAAATGAGCTTAAACAATTCCATGTCGGCATCGGCCAATTCAAAATGCGGTGCATCCATCCCAACTTCCAAGTGCATAATGTACCCCCCGTTGGCAGCATTCTAACTGAGATTTATTTTGCGCCAAATTTATTTTACAGACATTTTTACGCAACTCTAATCACCCTATATAATCCTCTTATGAAAACAAAACTCACTTTGCTTGGCGGGCTGACAGTCAACGAATTTCTGCGCGACTATTGGCAAAAAAAACCACTACTCGTCCGGCAGGCCGTCCCCGGCTTTAAAGGTTTGCTCAGCAAACAGCAACTCATTGAATTGGCCTGCCATGAAAACATGCAGGCACGCCTTGTCAAACAATCGCGAGGTGTTTGGCAAGCGGAATACGGGCCTTTCGAGCCGGATAATATGGACAAGTTGCGCGGCAAGTGGACTGTACTGGTACAGGGCGTAAATCACGCTCTGCCTGAAGCAACCGAGTTAATTAGGCGATTTAACTTTATTCCCCATGCGCGCCTGGATGATCTGATGGTAAGTTACGCGCCAAAGGGCGGTGGTGTTGGGCCTCATTTTGACCCTTATGATGTTTTCCTGCTACAAGGCTTGGGCCATCGCCGCTGGCAGATTACAACACAGAAAGATCACTCGTTGATTGAAGGCGCCCCCCTGCGTATTCTCAAGGAATTTCACATAGAGCAAGAATGGGTATTGGAAGCCGGCGATATGCTATATCTTCCTCCGCAGTGTGGGCATAACGGCATTGCCGAAGACGACTGTATGACCTATTCCATCGGTTTCCGTACGCCAACTTATCAGGAAATGGCGGAACAGTTTCTGGTGTACCTGCAAGACCGCATCTGCATAGAGGGTGTATATGCCGACCCCGGCCTCAAAACACAGACATACCCCTCTGAAATCAGCCCGGATATGTTGCATCAAGTTGCCGCAGCAATTGCCAAAGTTAAGTGGGATGAGGAAGATATCGCCAATTTTTTGGGTAGTTATTTGAGCGAACCCAAACCGCATATTTATTTTGACGTGCCCGCCAAACCACTGTCTGCCGAACGTTTCGAACTTGCGCTGAATACTCACCGCATTGAGCCTGATCTAAAAACCCAAATACTGTGCCGTGACAGCACCGTATTCATTAATGGCGAATCTCACCAGGTCGGCAAGGGAAGTTATCGTACGTTACGCGAATTGGCAGATACACGACAACTCGCCGTAGCGGGTAAATTAACCGCTGAAACGAAAACATTACTGTACGAGTTTTATCTGGATGGGTATGTTAAATTAATCAAAAGCAATCGCAGGTAATTTCCATGAGCGACAGCGAATTGCAACACAAAGCGCTGGATGGTATCACTGAGTACATAGCTGCTCTCGATTCGATATGTGCTTTGGCACAGCTCTCATTGTTTATATTTGAAAATGATTTCGACAGCCTTGGTTTCAATTCTGAAACTCGCTACAACACGCTGCGTAAATTTCTGCTATCCAGCCCCAATGTTCGTCTGAAGTTTCTGGCGCACGACGTACAACCGATAGTGCGCTATTGCCCGCGCATTATGCTTTTACAGCGCCAGTTCAGTCACATCATGAATATCTATCAAACACCGGTCAATCTGCGCCATTTGACAGCCCCTTTTGCTGTCGCAGATTCTCAACATTTCGTGCGGCGTTTTCACTTCGATAACGCGCGCGGAGAGTTTGCCCAACATGAGCCTGAAGGGGCAATTGTATTGAAATCCCGCTTTGAAGAAATGTGGGCCGCATCCCGCCAGAATGCGTCTATCACCACATTAGGCCTGTAATTGACCAATACCCCAGCACGAAACTCTAGCTTTTTCCAATAGACTTGGTAAAATACCGCGCCCTTGTAGCGACGTTTCATGTCACTGCAAGCCCCCCGGCAAGAATTTTTTAATTAGTTTATTAAGGAAATAAAATGAAATATTCAGTATTAGTTGCTTCTTTGTTAGCTTTGTCTTTGTCTGCTTGTGGTGAAAAGCCAGCTCCTGCTGCTCCTGCTCCTGCCCCTGTAGTTGCCCCAGCTCCTGCTGCATCTGCTGCCGCTTCTGCCACAACTGCAGCTGACGCTGCATCTGCTCCTGCTGCAGCTTCTGCTGCTGCCGCTGCACCTGAAACAAAGAAGTAAGCCAAGTATCAGCACCAGCAAAAAGCCGACGCAAGTCGGCTTTTTATTTATTCGTTGATTTGCAACATCCTATTACACGATCTCGCACCAATCCAAGCCGCCTTCTTGTGTCGCTACAGTGATCTTGTCTTCCATGCCGGGTAATGTGCGAGACAAAATATCCACAACCAGTTCAGGTGTGTTGTTCTTGTGACTTATATGTGCAGCCACTATGCGCTGCAATTTAGCCTTATCCAAGCGCGCCAGCAACGCAGCAGCAGCAACATTATTAAGATGCCCTAAACGCCCGCCAACCCGTAGTTTCAAGTGATAGGGATAATTACCGTTCGCAAGCATATCGACGTCGTGATTACATTCCAATATCAGCGCGTCACAGCCGTTCAGAGTTAACTCGATATGTGGCGTTGAACATCCCGCATCGGTCAATACCCCCAATCGCCTGATGCCATCGCTAAATACATATTGCACCGGCTCGCTCGCATCATGGGGAACGGGATATGGCTGAACCAGCAATTGACCAATAGAAAACGCAAGGTGCGGATTAATTTCTGTTACTTGCGGCAAGTTTGCAAAAGAACCATTTTGCGAACGCAGGGTGCCGTGAGTCAAAAAAACTGGGAGTGTGAATTTGCGCGCCAAGCGAGCTACTCCGCCAATATGGTCGCCATGCTCATGGGTAACCACAATAGCATGCAACTGCTCCGGCCCCAGTCCGATACGTGCCAAGCGAGCCACCGTCTCAGCCAAAGAAAAACCGCAGTCCATCAGGATGCGCGTTTGGCCCGCTTCTACAACGAGGGCATTGCCCTCACTGCCGCTACCGAGGAGGGCGAACCGCATCACCGGAACGGGGGGCAGATTTTTCGTCCGGTAAGGGACGAGCATCCGGGACAGGATTACTTCCCATATTCTGGTTCAAAACTTCGATGAGGCGGGCTGAATCTGCATCGTTCTTGCCATTGGGTCCGACGACAGAAACTTCACTTCCTCCATTAACTTCGCGTACCGACACCTGAAGATCGGCCTGTTGTTTTTTATTATCCTTCTTACTTTTGTCCGGTGCCGGAGCGACAAAATAAATTCCCTTGCTTCTATCTTTGTCCGATACCACGATATGTGCCGACTCCAGTGCCAAGCCAACCCTGCGCCAGCTTCGATCAAACGGCTCATTAATCTGAATAACTTTGCCAGTAGTGGAGTCTTTTAATTGAATGCTAACTGCCACTGGCTCAACTGCCGGAACCAGAGGTATCGCATTCGCCGGGGTTGTAGCTAACTTGGCTGCTTTTGGCGTAACAGGACTCCCGGTTACCAGCTTGTCCAACAACATTTGCAATACCGCGATCTCGATCTCCGGATCATTTTCGTGCGGCAACCATTTAATTTCTTTCCTATTGCCACTTTGTGTTTCCTGCATCACTTGGCGGCGGATGTGAATCTCCGTACTCAGACCGTCTTTGCTGCGTTCGATGCGGGTCACATATTGGTCGCGTATCCCTTCTGAACTAAGGGTATCAACCGCTTTCCCATTCCCCGCAATTCGCCGCACATAACTTCTGGGCACATTCCCTTGATTCTCCAACCAATCCGTTTCCATCACGCCTGCCGAAGGATTCTCCACCGTGATCCTGAATCCCAATTGCTGCCAAAATGCCTTGATTCCGGGCCAAACATTTTCAGCTTTATCTTCAACCACGACCCAATGGTTCATCCCGTCGCGTTCCATATGTCTCTTTGTCAACACTGGCAATACTTCGGTGCTATTGCTGCCTTTGGCATTTTGTCCGGCAACCGCTTTGGAATAATCCGAATAATTTGCCGCAGTTGTACCATCGGCGCCCGGTATGGAAAATTGGTCACTGGCAGCAATCGTCGTTAGATCAGGCGGTATTTCCAACGGAGGGACCTGTGAAACTGCCGATTTGTAGTCAATACGTTGCTTATCAAAACTGCATGCGGCAAGCAAAGACAATACTAAAACTGACAAGGCGATATTTCGAATTTTCATGCAGATCCTTACTTAAATTATTCCTGCTTGTCGCATGGCGGCCTCCACTAACGGCTGTGACGCAGTCGTTAGCGGGGTTAGCGGCAAGCGCAAGGTGTTTTTCATTTTTCCCAGTCTGGCTACTGCCCATTTAACCGGAATAGGGTTTGCTTCAATAAACAAATGACGGTGCAGCGCCAACAAACGGAAATTAATCTCGCGAGCCTTGGCAACATCGCCTGCCAACGCGGCAACACACATTTCATGCATCAATTTCGGAGCCACATTGGCTGTAACCGATATTGTTCCTTGTGCACCCAATAAAATCAGCGCCAAGGTGCTGGCATCATCACCGCTGTAGATTGCGAAATTCTTTGGCGCACGCTGGAGCAAATCACTGCCGCGTTCAATTCCGCCCGTCGCGTCTTTGATCCCGACGATATTGGGAACCTGCGCCAAACGCAGCACAGTATCGTTGGATATATCCGCGCCTGTGCGACCCGGCACATTGTATAGGATGTGCGGCATATTCACGGCTTCCGCGATCGCCTTGAAATGCTGGTAAAGCCCTTCTTGCGTCGGCTTGTTGTAGTATGGCACGACGGAGAGGGAAGCTGTTGCCCCCGCCTTCTTGGAGAAAGATGCCAATTCGATCGCTTCCTTGGTCGAATTTGCTCCCGTTCCTGCAATGATGGGAATACGTTTGGCGGCATGCTCCACCGCAATCTGAATCAATCGCTCATGCTCTTCCACATCCACGGTCGGCGACTCGCCGGTGGTGCCCACTACCACAATACCATCTGTTCCCTGATCAATATGAAAATCGATCAGAGAGCGAAACGCGGCCAAGTCGAGACTGCCGTCTTCATGCATCGGGGTGACTATCGCAACGATACTTCCTGTAATCATGGTCTTCGCCACAGTTAACCAAAACGTGTATTTTAACTTAAACGCCCACTCGAATGTTCCTGAAATTAGGCCCGACCCGGCATAGCCAAAGTCATGCTGCTCAGAGGTGCTTTAAAGCCAGTGACATAAACTGCTGTTCTACCGTATCATAAAGAAGTTTATTGCCACATGCGATTCTGACCATGCAAAACGATCACACAACCGAACTCCAAAGCCACCGGGAAATAATACTTCATCTGCTGCAAAAACATCAGCTTGTTGAAGACATGGTGCGCAAGCAGGACATGCCTCACCACGACTTGGTCGAATCGTTGGTACGCAAGCAGAATTTGGTCAAATTACGACTGGCTTTGAACGAAGCCGTGCCATCAGAATTGGCACGCATCCTGGAAGAGCTTTCACCCGAATATCTATTGTTCGTTTGGGACCAACTTGGCGAAAGCCGCAAAGAACTCGTTCTCCATGACCTTTCGATCGACGTATTAAATGCTTTGGGCACACGCCAATTCAACAACGAAAAATCCAGCATCAAAGCCTTTGGCCTGCAAGAAGGTCGCCTGCGCGAGATCCCCATCCAAACAAGTGAAGCGCTACTCAATGCCAAGCCGGTATGGATTGACCTGGTCGGCCCCACATTCGAGGAGCGTACCTGGGTGGGTGATATTTTCGGCATAGAACTGCCCGACCCCGACAGATTGAGCGACCTTGAGTCCAGCGCCCGCTTCTACGTGGAAGAGAATGGCGAAATACATGTCCATTCAGACTTTTTGCTCGACCTTGAAAACGAATCGCGCAACGTTGCCGTGGCCTTTATCCTCTACCAGAATATTCTGTTTTCGATTCGCTCGGAGGAATTACCCGTCTTCCGTTTACAGCGTCTGCGTGCGTTCTCCCAACCCAATTACGTGTCGGATGCGCGTGACGTACTTCTCGATCTCTATGCAGCCGACGCGGAATATTCAGCCGATGCGATGGAGGATATGTACAGTGGACTTGAAGACGTGGGCAAGCAGGTACTCAGCAAGCACATGACCGATGAAGAAGCTGCCAAAATTTTGGTGGCAATTGCCCACGAAGAAGACTTGAACGGGCGCATTCGCCGCAATGTACTGGATACGCGTCGCGCAGTTTCATTCCTGATGCGCAGCAAGTTTCTTGAAAAACACCAACTTGAAGATGCGCAGCAAATTTTGCGCGACATTGAATCCCTTGATGGGCACACCACCTTTTTGTTCGGCAAAATCAACTTTCTGATGGATGCCACCGTCGGCTTCATCAACATTAACCAGAATAAAACGATCCAGCGCCTGACCGTATTGAGTGTGGTATTCATGCCGCTCAACGTCTTGGCTGGCATAGGCGGAATGTCCGAATACTCAATGATGACCCAAGGCATCATGTCATGGCCATTCGCTTATGGCGCATTTACAGTCGGGCTGGTAATCGTCGCCTGGGTAACTTATGTAATTTTGAAGGTTTTGGATAAACGCGAAAAGGCAAAGTTGCATCACACTCCATCACACTCATAGCGACAAACAATTTGTCCACGCCCTATGGAATCTCCACATCATTCATGCGCGCAAGAATGATATCAGTCTTGCGCAATAGCCCCTTAGCCTCGCGATGCTTATCATAGTAACGGGGATTGGGCACCATCGCCGCGAGTTTGGCGGCTTGCGGTGCTGAGAGTTGCGCGGCGCTAATCTGATAATAATGCCGCGCTGCCGCCTCGGCACCAAACACACCATTCCCCCACTCGATCACATTCAGGTAGATTTCGAAAATGCGTTCTTTCTCCATGATGTGCTCAAGCATCACCGTAATAATAACCTCTTCGCCTTTGCGCCATGGCGTGCGTCTGGAAGTAAGAAATAAATTCTTGGACAATTGCTGGCTGATCGTAGAGCCACCCGAAACAATCTTGCCCTTTTTTAAATCTTTTTCGTAAGCCTTCTGAATACCTTCCCAATCAAAGCCGTCATGGTCAACGAATTTGGCGTCTTCGGAAGCGATCAAAGCCTGTTTTAAGCTATTGGATATACGGTTATAGGGCACCCATTGGTGTTGCAATTTCGCGGACGGGTTTTGATCTTTCAAAACCTCCAGCCGGTCATGCATGAATGAACTGGAAGCGGGATTGTGATCCACCCACCACCAAATATGCGCCGCGATCCATACTTGATACAACAGTGCAAAAACCAACAGCGCCAGCAATATGCGCCAGAATATCCGCCAGAATTTTTTCATCATACGCGCAATTGGGCAATAACCGGCGCCGTATCCGGGCGCACTTCACGCCATTTGCAAAACGCCTCCGCTGCTTGCTCGACCAGCATACCCAGCCCATCGGCACATCGCCCTGCCCCCTGCTCTGCGGCAAATGTCAGAAACGGTGTCTGCTTGCCGTACATCATGTCATAAGCCAACGATTGGGGTTTGAACAACCCTTTGGGCAAGGGCGGCAATTCATCCGCCAAACTGCTCGATGTCGCATTAATCACCACATCAAAAGACTTACCCTCAAGAGCATCGAAAGTGCTGGCGATCACCGTACCATACGGTGCAAATTCGGAAACCATTTGTTGCGCTTTTTCCAATGTACGATTAGCAACAGTGATGGTCGCACCCGCATTGAAAATTTGCCAGATCACACCATGCGCAGCACCTCCCGCGCCCAGCAACAGAACTCTTTTGAATAACAACTTGCAAGCCAGATTCTGCTCGATGTCAGTGAGCAACCCCACGCCGTCAGTGTTGTCGCCAAGAATTTCCCCGTCCCTGAAAAACAGGGTATTTACGGCCAGCGCTGCCTTGGCACGCCCGGTAAGTTGCTTGCATAATTGAAACGCCTCGAACTTAAACGGCACCGTGACATTGCTACCTTTGTAGCCTTCGCTCACTAACCGTTCGATAGTTGACTTAAAACCATCAAGCGGAGCTTCAATCGCCCGATAAGAAATATCCTGATGCGTTTGTGCAGCAAACGCTTGGTGTATCAGCGGAGACTTGCTGTGGGAAATAGGGTGGCCGATGACGGCGTACTTGTCGGTCATTCTGATTCAGGCTGAAATTCGATAGTGCGAATTATAACTGGTTGACATGAGAGATGAATGATTCGCGATTTAAGGGTACGCGGCTTAAATGACGAGCTTATGTCTAAATATTGCATTCAGGATAATGCGGGTTCACTTCTCCAATTATTTACTACCTTTTTCCGCCATACGTCAAATCGATCAAGGTATAAGTAAACAACAGGCGTAGTATAAAGTGTGAGCATCTGGCTAAAGATTAAGCCTCCGACGATGGTAACGCCCAACGGTTGCCGCAGTTCCGATCCTGTGCCGGTGCCGAGCGCCAAAGGCAGCGCCGCCAGCAGTGCCGCCATCGTCGTCATCATAATTGGACGAAAACGCAGCAGGCATGCTTGCCGGATTGATTCCAAAGGACTCTTGCCTTCAGTGCGTTGTGCAACCAACGCAAAATCGATCATCATGATGGCATTTTTTTTCACAATTCCAATTAGCAAAACGATCCCAATGTCGGCCATGATGTCCAAAGGCATCCCAAAAAGACGCAGTGCAATTAATGCACCGATACCGGCGGATGGCAAAGTGGAAAGGATCGTGATCGGATGCACGTAACTTTCATAGAGCACCCCCAATACAATGTAAATCGTCAACAACGCACCCAATAACAACAAGGGCATCGTGCTTAGAGACTCTTGAAAGGTTTGTGCCGTTCCCTGGAAACTTCCATGAATGGAAGCCGGCATGCGGCTTTGCGCCACAGCAATTTCTACTGCCTGCGTCGCCTCGGTCAGGGTTACATTGGGAGGCAGGTTGAACGATATTGTAGTCGCCGGAAAAAGCCCCTGATGATTGACGCTCAAGGTCGTGTTTGTCGGTTCAAAATGGGAAAATGCACTCAACGGCACAAGTTGGTCAAGTTGATTGGCCACGAATAAACTTTTTAGCATTTCCGGTCTTTGCCAATACTCGGGTGCCACCTCCATGACAACGTGATACTGGTTCTTTGCTTCATAAATAGTTGATACTAATCGTTGACCAAATGCATCATATAACGCGGCATCAATTGCACTCTCTGTAATGCCGAGCTTGGACGCAGTAACCCGGTCAATCGTCAAGGTCAGTTGTAATCCTTTGTCTTGCTGATTACTATTTACGTCGACTAATTGCGGCAGCCCCTGAAGCACCTTCAAAATCCGGGGTGCCCATTCATTTAACTCGCTATAACTATCCGCTTGCAATGCATACTGGTATTGCGCATTTGAGCCTCTTCCGCCGGCTCGAATATCTTGGCTAGACTGCAAGAAAAGCGTGGCACCGGAAATTTTGGCAAGTTTACCTCTTAAGCGGTTAATCACCTCATCTGCACTTACTTTGCGTTCTTCCAGCGGTTTAAGTGCAATGTTCACACTCCCGGTATTGCGCTGGCTTCCTCCTCCCGAGCCGCCACCTACCGACCCGGTTACAGTGCGCACTGCCGGGTCAGAACGAATGATGTCCAGATATCCATTCAACTTGGGTAGCATTGCCTGAAAGGATGTTGATTGATCGGCAACAATATTGCCTTGTATGACACCGGTGTCCTGTTGCGGAACCAAACCTTTCGGGATTGCAATATACATAAATATATTCAACGCAATCACGGCAAACATCACCAATACGGTAAGTCGCGTGTGGGTTAACACAACATCGAGGCTTTTTTCATACAAGTCCCGCAAGCGATTAAAAAAACGTTCACTCGCCAAATAAAGGCGTCCTTCGGGGTGTTTTGATTCGATCTTTAACAATCGCGAGCACATCATTGGACTTGTTGTCAGCGACACCACCAATGAAACCAGAACAGCCGCAGATAAGGTAATCGCAAATTCATGAAAAAGGCGCCCAATCAGGCCGCCCATGAATAACAACGGGATAAATACTGCCACGAGCGAGATGCTCATTGAGAGAACCGTAAACCCGACTTCGCGCGCGCCAAGCAAGGCAGCTTGCATCGGAGCAACGCCTTTTTCCATATGTCGCGAAACGTTTTCCAATACAACGATCGCATCATCGACTACAAATCCGGTCGATATGGTCAGAGCCATCAGTGAGAAATTATCCAGGCTGAAACCGCACAGGTACATGATTCCGAAAGTTCCAATTAATGAAATAGGAACAGCCACACTCGGAATCAAAGTGGCGCGGCCATTACGGAGAAATAAAAAGACCACCAAAATTACCAGCGCAACTGAAATGAGAAGAGTACGTTCAACTTCATGTAGTGATGCGCGTATGGTGGTTGTTTTGTCCTGAGTGATCGTCATGTCAATTGCCGCTGGAATCGAGGCTTTCAGTTGCGGCAATATGGCCAGAATATGGTCAACGGTTTCAATTACATTGGCATCGGGTTGTTTGGTGACGGAAATCAGAATGGCTGGCTTGCCATCAACTCTGCCTGCGTTACGCAAATCTTCAACCGAATCGACCACGGTACCGAGATTACCGATCAGAACCGGTGATCCCTTGCGGTAAGCAACGATCAAATCCTTATAGTCAGAGGCTTTCTTAGCTTGGTCATTAGTGCCAATTTGCCATTGATGGTTTGCGTCTTCAACGAAACCTTTTGGCCGATTTGCATTGGTATTGCTGATTGCAGAGCGCACGTCTTCCAACGCGACGCCGTAATAATTCAATGCATCAGGATTCAACTCGACGCGCACTGCGGGCAGGGAGCTGCCATTGACACCGACATTGCCGACACCGGTTACTTGCGATAACTTTTGCTGCAATATCGTGGACGCAGAATCATACATCTGACCTTGCGTCATCGTGTCCGACGTTAAGGCCAGTTGAAAAATCGGTGCATCAGCAGGATTAATCTTGCGATAGGAAGGATTTGACCTCAAGTTGCTCGGCAAGTCGACCCGCGCTGCATTAATAGCCGCCTCCACATCTCTAGCGGCACCATCGATATCACGATTGAGGTCAAATTGCATCGTTATGCGCGAGGCTCCCGCGGCGCTATTTGAGGTCATCTCGCTGATTCCGGCGATACGACCAAACTGCCTCTCCAGCGGAGTCGAGACGCTTGTTGCCATGGTTTCAGGGTCTGCACCAGCCATGGTTGCCGAAACTGAAATCGTCGGGATGTCTACCCGTGGCATTGGCGACACGGGCAACAAATAAAAGGCAACCATTCCGGCCAAGGCCACCCCGATTGTCAATAATGTGGTTGCGACCGGGCGTAAAATAAACGGAGTCGACAGATTCATATAGGCTCCTGCTGTGATAAGTTCAAATCCTCAGCAAGGATCACTTCAGTCGGTATTCCGAATTTTTTGCCGAGGCGGTCAAATGCAAGATAGATCACCGGCGTGGTAAACAGGGTTAACATCTGACTCAAAATCAGCCCCCCTACAATGCTGATGCCGAGCGGGTGGCGTAATTCGGACCCAACACCGCTACCCAGCATCAGCGGTATTGCCCCCAACAAGGCCGACATCGTGGTCATCAGAATCGGCCGAAAGCGCAGCAGGCAGGCTTGGTAAATGGCTTCGCGTGCGCTCAATCCTTCATGGCGTTCCGCATCCAGCGCAAAGTCGATCATCATGATCGCATTCTTTTTGACAATACCAATTAGCAAAATAATTCCGATGATGGAAATAATGCCCAGATCCGACTTGGATATCATCAGTGCCAACAGCGCTCCCATTCCGGCAGAAGGTAGTGTCGACAAGATCGTGATGGGATGGATATAGCTTTCGTACAACACACCGAGCACGATATAGACTGTAATGATCGCGGCCAGTATCAGCAGCAGGGTGTTGCCAAGTGATTGTTGAAATGCCAGGGCCGCCCCCTGATAATTGACCTGGGTACTGGCCGGAAGGTTAATCTCCTTTTTGGCTGCATCAATCGCTTTGACCGCATCTCCGAGCGACACGCCGGGTGCCAAATTGAACGATACGGTCGAGGCCGGAAACTGGCCGATGTGATTGACTATCAACGGTACGGATTCCTCGGTCAGCGTCGTAAAGGTACTAAGTGCGACCTGTGGTTTACCAATTGTATTGGTTGGTGCGCCCGGAGCAACCGTGGCAATATAGATGTCGCCGAGCGTTTTGGGTCCCTTTTGAAACTTCGGGTCGATTTCCAGAATCACACGATATTGATTGGTCTGGGTATACATCGTTGATACCTGACGCTGTCCGAATGCGCTATACAAGGTCATGTCGATGCCATTCGGCGTGATGCCGAGACGCCCCGCTGTCTGGCGATCAATTTTCAACATCGCCTGCAAACCCTGATCCTGCAGATCACTGGCGACATCGCGCAGCTCGGGCAAATGACTTAATCTCTCCACCAGTTTCGGCGTCCATTCACTGACCATTTTTGGATTCGGGTCTTCCACCGAAAACTGGTATTGTGTGCGGCTGACCCGCGTTTCGATAGTGAGATCTTGCACTGCCTGCATGTACAGTGAAATGCCGGGAACCTGTTTGACTTTTTCCTGAAGCCGATCAATCACCGCTTGCGCGTTATCCTTGCGTTCGTCTTCAGGCTTCAGGTTAATCTGAATGCGCCCGCTGTTAAGCGTGGTGTTGACACCGTCAATGCCGATAAAGGACGAAATACTTTCCACCGCCGGGTCTTGCAGAATCTCTCTGTTGAGTGCCTGCTGTCTGTCTGCCATGGCGGGAAATGATATTGATTGCGCAGCTTCGGTTATCCCCTGGATGACGCCGGTATCCTGTGCCGGGAAAAACCCCTTGCCCATAAATATATATAAAACCACCGTCAAAATCAGCGTGCCAATTGCAACCAGCAATGTCGCCGTCTGTCTTTCCAGCACCCAGTTCAACCAGACACCGTAGCGCGCAATGATCCGCTCAAATAATTGTCCCGAGGCATGGTAAAAGCGTCCCTGCTTTTCTTCCGGTATATGACGCAAAAGCTTCGCGCACATCATCGGCGTCAGGGTGAGCGAGACAATGGCCGAGATGATAATGGTCACCGCCAGAGTGATGGCGAATTCGCGGAACAGACGCCCGACCACATCCCCCATGAACAGCAGCGGAATCAGCACGGCGATCAGGGAAATAGTCAGCGACAGAATCGTAAAGCCGATTTGGGCGGAACCCTTTAAGGCTGCTTTTAGCGGTGTCTCGCCCTGTTCAATATAGCGCGAGATATTTTCGATCATCACGATGGCATCATCCACTACAAAGCCGGTTGAGATGGTCAACGCCATCAGCGTCAGATTGTTCAGGCTGAAGCCGGCCAGATGCATAACGCCAAAGGTGCCGATGAGCGATAACGGTACGGCAACGCCGGGAATGATGGTCGCAGCCAGATTGCGCAAGAACAGGAAGATCACCATCACCACCAGCGCCACCGACAGCATCAATTCAAACTGTACATCTCTGACCGAGGCACGGATCGTGTTGGTACGGTCACTCAGCACGGTTAAATCCACCGCTGCCGGTGCCGCAGCCTGCAACTGGGGTAACAGCTTCTTGACCGCGTCAACCACTTCGATCACATTCGCGCCGGGCTGGCGCTGGATGTTCAAAATCAGCGCCGGGGTTTCATTCACCCAGGCCGCCTGCTTTACATTTTCTGTACCGTCTATCACGTTGGCTACATCTGATAAAAGCACAGGCGCGCTGTTTTTATACGCAATGACGATGGACTTGTACTCCGCCGCTGACATTAACTGGTCGTTGGCATTAACGGTAAAAGCCTGAGCCGCACCATCAATACTGCCTTTGGGTTGATTGACGTTGGCCGCTGCGATCCCATTTTGCAAATCGGTAATATTGAGACCAAAGGCGGCCAGCGCGGTTGGATTGGCCTGTACCCGCACGGCCGGGCGCTGGCCACCGCTGAGGCTGACCAGACCTACACCCGATACTTGCGATATTTTTGGTACCAGACGAGTTTCCGCAAACGCTTGCACTTGTTTCAGCGGCAGGGATTTTGAAGTCAGCGCCAATGTCAGGATAGGCGTGTCGGCCGGATTGACCTTACTATAAATCGGCGGGGACGGTAGATCAGTAGGCAGCAAGTTCGCGGCAGAATTGATAGCTGCCTGCACTTCCTGTTCTGCAACGTCCAGATTCAACTTTAACGTAAACTGCAATGTAATTACCGATGCCCCGCCGGAGCTGGTGGAGGACATTTGCACGAGCCCCGGCATTTGTCCGAATTGATGTTCCAGCGGCGCGGTGACCGACGAGGTCATCACTTCCGGGCTGGCGCCGGGATAAAGCGTAACCACTTGGATGATCGGATAATCGACCTCCGGTAACGCCGACTTTGGCAGTAACCTGTATGCCACAGCCCCGGCCAAAAGCACCGCCACCATCAATAGGGTAGTTGCGACCGGACGCAGGATGAACGGGCGTGACAAGTTCATGAAATTACCTTGTTAGCTAGCAACGAAGAAATATTCTGCAAGAAAACATGGGGGTTTATTCGCTTCCGCGCGAAGATCCATTGCGAGCATCACCGTCGGGCCGATGATGACGGCGTCCTTCCGGCCCTTTTCCGTTTGGGTCGAAATGCGGCCTTTCTTCATTTGTCTTTGCAGCTAAAGCTGAAGATCCAGCCGGATCAGGATCGTTTGAAGGGGTACCGGCATTGTTATCGCGGCCATGGCCCCTAGAACGACGCTTGTCATCACCGGCATCAGTCGGAATTTTATTGCCGTCTTTATCCGCAACGTCCACTTTCAGGCCGTCACGTAACTTGTCTGCTCCATCGATAACGACCAGTTCACCAGGGTTGAGCCCTTCTAAAATTGAAGAATTGTCGCCTTCGGCAATGCCTACTTTCACCAAACGTAAACTTGCCACACCGTCTTGGATGACATAAACATACGTACCTTGGTTGCCGCGCTGAACACCGGAAGACGGAATAATCGTCGCACCATGTTTTGTTTCCAGCAACAAGCGCGCATTCACAAACTGATTGGGAAACAGGCCAAAATTGTCGTTTGAGAACCGGGCCTTTAAATTCACGGTTCCAGTACTCACATTCACTTCATTGTCGAGTGTCAGCAGTTTGCCACTGGCAAGTTGGTGATTATATGAGCGGTCAAATACATCGACAGACATCTTGATGCCTGCTTGAAGATTTTGCATGATTGCAGGAATGTTGTCTTCCGGAATAGCAAACACCACTGAAATCGGTTGCAATTGGGTAATAACAAAAAGTCCGGTCGCATCACCCGGTTGCACAATATTTCCCGGATCAACCAGACGCAACCCGACTCGTCCTTCAACAGGAGCAGTAATATTGCAATAAGCCACATTCAATTTCTGTGTATCAACGGCAGCCTGATCGCTCTTTATCTGCGCGGCATATTGGTGGACTAACGCATCTTGAGTGGTTACTTGTTGTTCCTGTATCGAGTCTTGTTTGAAGAGCGTCTGATAGCGTATAAGGTCGACACGGGCGTTATCAAGCAAAGCATTATCGTGTGCCAGATTAGCCTCCGCCTGCTCCAAAGCCATTTGGTATGGGCGCGGATCTACAATCGCCAACAACTGCCCTTTTTTGACCATCTGTCCTTCTGTATAAAGGACCTTCATCAATTCTCCGGCCAAATGAGTTTTGACTGTCACAGTGGCAAGTGGAGTGACTGCACCAAGTCCGTTCAAATAAACATTGATATCGCCTGTTTTGGCCGGAGCAACGACGACAACTGGTACCACGCCACGGCCACCGCTGCGACGCCCCGCTCTGGCATCTTGTCCTTGGGAATTGCCCTGCTGAACGCCTTCAGAAGATGATTTCAGATAGAAATAAGTACCTATGCCAATCAAAGCCAGCAGTAATAACAGCCACCACCGATAGTTAAGTATTTGTCGTTTGACGTTCTGTATTAAGTTTGACGAGATTTGCAACTTCATTTTTTCCGGGGGTGGAATCTTGTTCACGCTATTATTGGCAATCTAAATGTATATATAAAATATATAGTTGGAATTTATATATCGCTATCAATGGGGTTTTTAGAGAAAACGTAAAGGGCAACTGAAATTTATATATGCGAAGCCCCTGTTGTATATTACTCACTCTATAAAAAAGAAGATTGCTAATTTACAAAAAATTGCATCTTTTTCGCGCATATTATATTTGGGTGTTGAACGATCATGAAAAAATGATCTATTGACGACTTAAAAAGTCGGGCGACTTACTTGACAGAAAAGCTGACTTCCGCAAGCCGCACAGGGAGAAGTCCTGCGGCAACTGCATAACGGCGTTTTGTTTTCTTCGTTACTCTAAGGGCCGTATAAAAGCCGCTTGTTTTAGAGTTTAAATTGTCCGACTAACTTTTGCAGTTGATTGAGTAAATTCACAAGATCTGCAACAGCATTTTCGGTGCTTGATACGCCAGCAGATGTCTCAACAGCCATTTTGTTAATATTTTCGATACTGAAGTTGATTCCTTGCGCTACATTAAGCTGCTCCTTGGCAGAACTGGCAATTTCTCCATTCATCTCGCGAATACTTGCCACTGAGCGGGTTATCTTTTCCAATGATTCGCCCGCATCGCCAGCTTGTTGAACTGTCGCGTCGACTCGGAGCCGCCCGGCTTCCATAACTTTGACTGCCGCCAGCATTTTGTTTTGCAGGTGATTGATCAACTCCTGAATTTGCGATGTCGCAACTTGCGTATTCTGGGCGAGCTTTCTGACTTCGTCGGCTACTACAGCAAAACCACGCCCCTGATCTCCCGCCCTCGCGGCTTCTATAGCGGCATTAAGTGCAAGCAAATTAGTTTGATCTGCAATTCCTTTGATCGTTTCGACGATATTTCCAATATTTCGACTATCTCCTTCCAACTCTGAAATAACCACAGTAGCATTTTCAACTTCAGCGGCAACGGAACGAATTGAATTGATTGTTTCGCTAACAACCTGTTTCCCCAGAACCGCATCCGAGTCAGCCTGAAATGCGGCCTGGACGGCATTGCCGGCACTTTCTACAACATTTTGAACATTGATTAACATGCCTTGAATCGACGTTGCAACACTTGCCGTTTCCTGATCTTGCTGGTGAACATTTGCTCCGGTTTGCTTCGCAACTGCGGCAAGTTGCTCTGCATCTTCATTTATCTGATTAATAGCCCTGACAATATGCAGCATCGCATCTTGAATTTTGGCATCGAAATGATTGAAACCCGATGCAACACGGATAATTTCTTTCCCCCCGTGTTCCACAAGTCGTTTCCTCAAATCCCCATCTCCTTCCGCGATCTCATGCATGGCAGTTGCAACCTCTGCCAAAGGACGCGTAATGCTGCGAGTCAAAACTCCCGCAATCAAAAGTAAAAGAATGGATGAGACCAACACCAGTACAACATTATTCATAACCCTTGAACGTACTGCGGCATCAACATCATCTACGTATATACCGGAGCCGATTAACCAGCCCCACGGTTCAAATTTTTTTACATATGAGAGCTTGGGGAATAGCTCTTCTGTTATGCCGCCACCTTCTTTGGGTTTGGGCCAGTTATAAGTGACGTATCCCTTTCCGCTTTTTTCTGCCACCTCTACCATCGCCACGAAGAGATTTTTCTTCCCGCCTGTATCGACTGCCGATACTTCATCACCAAAGCTCTGGCTTGTTGCGCAATTAAACTTCTCGGCATCCAACACTTTTCCATTGAGTGAGGGTAACGAAGGGTGCATGATCATTTTTGGAACAGGTTTTCCGAGATCGTTGATCCAGAAATATTCTTTCTCTTCGTATCGAAGTGCATTGATGGTGCCAATTGCCTCGGCATGAGCGGCCTCGGCGGTAAGGGTTCCCGCTTTTTCAAGATCGTGGTAGCGCGCAAGCACAGAATAAGCGGTTTCAACCAAGTCTCTGGTTTTGAGCTCTTTCTCGGCCCATAAAGTACTTCGTATAGTCAGTACGTCAATAATGCTGCCGACAATAATTGCACTAATAAACAGGCCAATCAACAACCAGACTTTGTTGCGTATATTCAGATTATCCAGATAACGAAACATATAACCTCCCGATTATTGCCCGAAAACCTCCCAAGGTTGGAGTCTTTAGTGATGATTCAAAATTGTTATTTCCCTGAATAATACCATGACCAAGAAATGGTCTTTTGTTTGTACCATTAGTGGCCTATTGGTCGACTCAAAGGAGTGGATGCCTCATCAATTCCAGTAATTAATTAAAGCCGCCTCAACGTTAAACTGTTAATTTGACTGTAAACACCTCAGAGTTTCGCCGCCATGGATTGCAGACGGTTCAACTGAGTTACTGTTTCGTTCATCGCATCCATTCCCGCAGTCAGACTTTCGAGTGAAGCCAAACTTCCATGAACTGCCTCCCTCTCTATCTGGGCACTATTATTCATTTGTTGAATTTGTGCCGCAGCATCTCCGGTCTTGGCAGACAGTTCCTGCATAGTAGCAACGGTGTTTGACGCAACTGAACGTATGGTGTTGATGGTCTGTACCGCTTCGCGGATACTCTTGGCCGTTGCATCGGCCTGCTGCTTGGCTGATTGGGCCAGCTTGCGCACTTCGTCCGCAACTACAGCAAATCCACGCCCTGATTCGCCTGCCCGGGCGGCTTCAATGGCTGCATTGAGCGCCAGAAGATTGGTTTGATCGGCAATCGCGCTGATTCCCCCGGTGATGCTGCTGATCGCCTGGGAAATTCGTTCCAAATCATTTAGTCCTCCTTCCAGTTTGGCTTGAGCCTGAAAAGTGTTGTCGACGAAATGAGCTATCTCCTCCATGCGTGCCAGTGCGTCTTTTAGTGTCGCGGTCTGATTTAGTGCCGCCGCTTCCAGTGCGGGCAGCGCCTTAAGAAGTGGACTCAGGTTGCTCTGATAATTGACCACCCTGCCTACTACCTTGTTCTGCATTTCGTTTAGAGCTTCCCATCTGGCAAGCGCGCGAACTGCGTAGTGACTGGCATAGGCGGCATAAAGAACCGGAAACTGGTCCATATATTCTTCACTTGCATTGTTTTCTGCGGAAAAGAAAGCCAAGGCAGAAAGCGTCTGGTTGATGGGGATGCCCATAATTTCACCAAAGGACGAATAACCGGCTGCCGGGATATCACTGAAGAAATGCGCCTGCCCCAGCACTGAACTATTACCGAGCCGCCGCAAGACGCAATCGTTGAGAAAGAGTGCGACAGGCTTGGGTTTGCCGGATATGAATTGTTCCCAGTCGCGCTGGGTGGTGGTAACAAAGTCAGTCGCTTTGAGAAGATAGAGCTGATCGCCGAATTCCAGATCACAAAAGAAACTGACTTTGTCTTGCCCGAAACTCGCGATGGAGCGAATAAACATCTCTCCGCCCACTGAAACGGCAAAAGTATGCCCGGCCAGTTTCGCTTCCACTTGCCCTGTCGCGCAACCAAAGTGGGCTGCCAGTGCTGCCGCCAGAGTTTGTGGTTGTCCATCTGCGCCGAAAACGCTGCTCACTGTGCGTGCCACCGGATCAGCGTCGGCAACCAGCCAATTTTTTCCGGCGGAAACAAAATTCTGCGTCTTGAAAGGCGCAAAGCGGATGTTAGGCTTTACCTTACAGAAAATGACCATTGCCTTTCCCTGTACCACGCTGCGCCCGTCATGCATAAATGTGCCGGAGAAGTCCAGTTTGCCACCCGCCGAACCGCCTATGGCCAGACAGGGAAAACGCTGTGACTCATACCACGCGCGCATGAAAAAGCCTTCCGAAGCCGACAAACCATCACAGAAAACCAAAGCAAACGTATTGCGGCTGGAAAGCGGAAAACCAGGCCGCAGACGCTCAAGTTCAGCACGGATTTGACTTACACGCTCCGAACTGCCGGCGCTACCGCCGGGAAGCAGATTGACCGTGTGAATTTCCGCCCGATCCAGAATATCGGAAGAAAGCCACAACCAACTGCCCTCGGTATCTTGTGCTTCGCCGCCGCAATATACAGACCCTATTGGCTGGCTACACAAGGCCCCGGAAGATGAGAGCGCAGCAAAGGTACGGTTACCGGCAAGAGATGCAAACTTGTTGGCAACGCTCGTAAAATCGACATAGGGAGGAAGGAAGGCCATGAATAGCCCCCCTGTTCCGACTCCCAACTGACTTAAGTCAGACGGAAGATTACGTGCATTGAACCGACCGGTTACGGCCGATGCGGGTTTATTGGTATCAGATGTCGATTGTGCCGCACTTCCACCGAATAGACTTTTGAACATATTCCGAACCTCCTGCTGCACAATGAAGTGCCGATTTGCCCCACTCCAGTATGCTACCCGCAAAAGTCTCTTGCACTACCGGAATCCGCCGTTCAACTTTACACACGTGAAATGCTGCCAGCAAAATCAACTGCACTTAGAAATAGAAGTTGGCGCCCAAAGAGTAGACTGAGGTGCTTATAGTTGTTGTTGCTGACCCACCCGACGGGGTTGTCGATCCGTAACCGGCCGAAACCAAACCTTCGAGACTAAAATGCTTGTCCAGAAAATATTCAGCGCCCGCTTCGGCTGAAATACCAAAGTTGGAAGTGTTTGCACTGTTGACCGATGAATGCGAAATTCGTCCACCGACAAATGGAACAAAATTATCGGATTTTCGATCCAGCTTAATATACTTCCTGATGCCGGCCATCAGATAAAGGTCTGTACCCGCACCATTGGTGCTGTCAGACAAACCGAATCCCGCCAGAGCTGCCGTGTCATTTGCAAAAAAATATTTTCCTGCAATCATCGTATTTGAAGCGGTGCTGACCGTAAGTCCGAATGTACCTGTGCTCAGGCTATTTGCCGAAGAGGTTGTGTTTGCTTGCGCTGTGTTGCTTGCTGGAGCACTGCCTGCTGCCAGCGCACCTTCCGCAGTTACTATCAAAGCCAGTGTTGCTACCACTAAAGTCATATTCTTCATTTAAATCCTCTTAACGTTAAAATAGATGCACAAACGTGCAAAGTTTATCAAGCATTCCAAATAATTTTGGGATTAACCAGATTGGGATATTTTTCTTCCCATACCAAGTCGGGAAGTTTATCGCCGTTCAACACAATATCGCGAAAATTGCCATATTTCAAACCCGATGTCGCATCCCCGTTTGAACTCTTATCCAAAACATTTGGCATTCCCAACTCTTCTCTGTACTTGCTCTCTGAGAAAGCACATTGACTCGCAAAAAATGGACGGAACCAATCTTTGGACTGTTCGGGATTAATGTCATCGTATTCGTGCCTTAGCCCCTCAAACACATTCATGTATGCCCAGGCACGGCGATAGGCAAATTGAATTTGATTCCCCGCTTTGGCTAAATTTATATTTGCGGGAAAAGATTCAAACTCTTTATCAATTTTAACAATGTCCAAAATTCTCGACTTAAGCTCTCCCGTCATTCCAAGATGGCCTCTTAAACCGGTTCCGTCAGGTTCCGGCACGGGGGAAATCAGCAAAACTTGCAGCTTTGCACAGCGCAAAACGCTTTCAGCCAACAGTTGCCGGTTGACCATGATTGGATCGGGGCCGGATAAAACTTTGCGGCAATCTTCCATCATTTTTTCAGCCACATTTTTGACCATCGCTTTTGAATGATGCTCGTTCGCAGCTTTATTATTCACCCAAAATCGATTGATTAATTCAACCGCCAACGCTTCCCCTTCATGTTGAACGAACGGACTGTTAGAGGACTGTGCAATATTCATCTCGGGCTGATGATTGGGTCTAAATATAGTTTGTAGTATTTTTTTCAGCATAAAGGAAAAGGACAATCCACGGGAATTCCAATCGGACAAATTATAAGGTCGGCATTTTTTATCTGGCGAATCCTGCACCCGTGCAACTTGTCTGTCAATACTTATGCAGCCTCATTCATTTAACCGAAAAATGAATCCCGCTGCTGTATTACTTCAATGTTCAAACGAACTTCAAATATAATCAGCCCGAATCAACAGCGGCTCATTATGAAAACAATATTTCTGATCACTTTGCTAGTTCTGCTCAGCGCCTGTGGCACATCGCCACCGCGCCCCAATTCATCGGGGGATTTTTCGGATGAACAGATGAACGAGTTGGTCATGTACGCGGTGAGCTTGGCCGATACACCCTATCATTTTGGAGGAACCTCTCCGGAAAACGGCTTCGACTGCAGCGGCTTTGTCGACCACGTGTTTCAGCATTCTTTAAAAGTTTCACTTCCCCGCACCAGTCATGAAATCAGTCGTGTCGGCATTCCGGTCAATATCAGGCAACTGCAGCCCGGTGACTTGGTGTTTTACAATACCCAGCACAGTTCATATTCTCACGTTGGAATATATGTCGGCGACAATAAATTCGTTCACTCACCCAAAACTGGCAGCCAGATTCGGGTTGAGAAGATGAATGAGAAATATTGGCTCAATCGCTACAACGGAGCCAGACGCATCAGGGGGTAACGTTTGCAGCGTCATGAGCCGAACGCAAAATTTCGGCCAATTGAAACACCGACATCGCATAATAGCTACTGTTGTTATATTGCGTGATCACCTTAAAGTTATTGTAGGCCAGCCAATATTCTTTGCCCGATTCCACCGTAAAATCAATTAACCAGGCTGGGGGTGTCGCAGTTTGCGGTTTGGTCACAGGCAAAATGCCTACTTCTTCCCATGCCGCAAGACTGCGCGGGTCTGCGGAAACCGGCACTGAATATCCATTTTTCAGTGTTGCAAAATGGGCAATTGGCTCTCCCGTTTTCCAGCCATATTGCTTGAGATAATTGGCAACACTGCCGATGGCATCTTCAGGCTCATTCAGAATATCTATTTTGCCGTTCGAATTAAAGTCCACCGCATATTTGCGGTAACTGCTGGGCATAAATTGCGGTATACCCAAGGCGCCGGCATAAGAAGATTTGATGTCCAGCAAACTAAAGTTTTGTTCACGCGCCAGCAACAGATACTCTGCCAACTCGTTGCGAAAAAATTCGGCACGATGCGGATAATCAAACGCCAAGGTAGTCAATGCATCCAGCGTCCGGTATTTACCCGTCCTGCGTCCGTACAAAGTTTCCACCCCTATCACAGCGACGATTATTTCCTGAGGCACACCATATTGTTGTTCGGCACGTTTCAATACAGCCGCATATTGATTCCAGAAAGCAGCCCCACCGTCAATACGCGGAGGATTCAGAAACAATGCGCGGTATTCCACCCACGGCTTGATGGTGGCGGGCGCGGTGATCGCGGCGATAATATCGGTGCGGTATTCCACCTGCTTGAATAACTGCCCCAATTCCTCTTTGTTGAACTGATGCTTTTGCACCATTTCGTCAATAAATTGGGGTATGCCCGGCAGGTCTGCGGCTTGGACCAAAGAACACACAAGTGACATGGTCAAAGAAATTAATAAGCGTAAAATCATAGTGCGCGCATTTTACTCGACAGCCGCCGCTCACACTGATAAATTTCGCATCATCAATTTCATTTTTTTAGATATCGAAAGCACGCAATGGAAAAAGCAACCCAGCATCACCGTCTTCTCATCCTCGGCTCCGGCCCCGCCGGTTACACTGCCGCAGTTTATGCGGCACGTGCCAATCTAAAACCCGTGCTGATTACCGGCCTCGCACAAGGTGGCCAACTGATGACCACCACTGAAGTTGACAATTGGCCTGCCGATGTTAACGGCGTACAAGGCCCCGAGCTGATGCAGCGCTTTCAGCAACATGCGGAGCGCTTCAATACCGAGATCATCTTCGATCATATTCACACCGCCAAGCTGCAACAAAAACCGTTTCTGCTGATTGGCGATGCGGGAAGTTACAGTTGCGACGCGCTTATTATTGCCACCGGTGCATCGGCACAATATATCGGTCTGCCCTCTGAAGAAGCATTCATGGGCAAAGGCGTATCCGGCTGCGCCACGTGCGACGGTTTTTTCTATCGTGGCAAAGATGTTGCCGTTGTGGGCGGTGGCAACACTGCCGTGGAAGAAGCACTATATCTGGCAAACATAGCCAAGCACGTCACGCTGGTACATCGCCGCGACAGCTTCCGCGCCGAACGCATCATGATCGATCACTTGATGGAGAAAGTTAAAGAGGGCAAGATCACTTTGCAACTCAATCAAACGTTGGACGAAGTGCTGGGTGACGCCAGCGGAGTAACCGGTGCGCGTTTGAAACAAATGCAAGGTGGTACAACGCAAGATATCAAAGTGGATGGAGTATTCATCGCCATCGGCCACAAACCCAACACCGACATTTTTGCCGGTCAGTTGGAGATGGACAACGGTTACCTCAACACACAGGGCGGTAATCGCGGCAATGCCACCGCCACTAGCATCTCCGGCATATTTGCCGCAGGCGATGTGCAAGACCAAATCTATCGCCAAGCCTGCACCAGCGCCGCGACAGGGTGCATGGCCGCGCTTGATGCGGACAAGTATCTTGCCTCTTTGGGATAAACCGTGAAGGAGAAACCGGAACAAGATAAAGACTTGTTCCGGCAGTCGCTGGAAGGAGTGATACCGCTCAAACCCAGCGACCGGATTACTACCACTCCCGCACCGCGTAAAATACCGCCACGCTCTCTTACTGCGATGCCCGTTGTTGCCGATAATCTATCTGATCACGGCGCAAGTGATGAACCTCTCAACGAATACCTGAGCAACGGCCTAAGCCGCATGACGCTGCGCAAACTGCGGCGCAGTGAATGGCCGCCGCAAGACAGCCTCGACCTGCACGGACTTAACAGCGATGCCGCCAGAAAATTACTGGTTGAGTTTTTGCATAATGCAACGCAAAACGGCTTTCGCTGTGTCAACGTTATCCACGGCAAAGGCTGGCACAGTGAAGGGCGCGAAGGCATTTTAAAAACGCTTACCCGCCACTGGTTAAGTCAACACCCTCTGGTGCTGGCATTCTGCGAAGCGCCGCAACATGCAGGGGGCGGAGGCGCAGTATGGGTGTTATTGAAAAGCTTGTGAACATTAAGCAGGTTGGCTGGCAACAAAGTTAGGCCATCTGCTATCGAGCAAGCTCGATGCAGAATTGACACAGTACAGCGATACCCAACATGTAAGACAGATCAACCTTCTTACTGTAGACATTAACAAAGGGCTGGTTTCGCCCCAAAGCGCTCGTCTTTTGTAGGGTGGGCAAACAGTTTCATCGTTAGCCCACGCAGTTGATTCAACATGATGTTACCGCGTGGGCACAGAATCGTGCCCACCCTACCGAGCTAGCTTTGAATTGATGTATTCATAAGGCTATGGAGAAATGCGAACAACGGCAGATTTAGAAATGAAATCGGTATCAGGCTCGCCATTTTTGTCAATATCGCCGGTCGAAACCTCCATTTCTGCAGTAACTTGAACCATCGTATTGACAGGCAAGACGATAGATTTCATATCGTCCAATTCAGCGTTTGGCAGCAATTCGTATTCGCCCGAGCCGGTAGCTAGAATATCAATCGTTTTGATCAAATTGGTTTTATCCTCGTCATCGCTGATAACTTCGTCAACCTTTACATTCATCGGAATTTTTTGAATGCGTAACTTGAATGAGTCACCGTGCACTTTGGTTAACAGGAACTTTGAACTGCGCGGATTTTTTGAAGTCACATGAATGACAAGCAAGCGTAATTTGTCGTGATAGGGCAATACTTCAGTTTGAATTGCAAAGTTATTTTGCCAGTCGTTCGCGCCAGCTTGGTAGTACAAATAGTAAGCCCAAAGACCGCCACCGAGCAGTGACAAGTACGTCAATATTTTTAATCCCAGTTCAATTTTTTAGAACGTCGTGGATTTTGCTGGAGGCTGCACTTTCGGCTTTAGTAGTGCTCTCATTACCATAAGTCAAGCCCCTCGAAATTTGTATTCGTATATCTTAGCTTATCTATAGGGCAATATCCCTGTCTGGCAGACTAGTTATGGCACAAAGCTGAACTACAAGCTACTAAAATACTTGTAGTAAAGTGCTCGCTCGCAACGACCAAATTTTGACCAACAGTTGCGACTCGCTAAAGTCTTAGCTATCGCTCAGCATTGCCCCTACCCTGCCAAGCCCACGTAAACATTTTGCACGTCATCATCCGCATCAATTGCCTCCAAAAAAGCTTCGACCTCTTCCCGTTCGGCATCGTTGCCAAGTGTGACGGGGTTCTTCGGGCGGTAGCCAAGTTTGGCGGAAATTACTGTGAATCCTTGCGCGGGCAAGGCTTTGCAAACGGCATCCAAATCGGTTATGTCGGTAATAAACAGGGTGGCGCCTTCTTCGGACGGCTCCAAATCTTGCGCACCCGCTTCAATTGCGGCAACTTCCGGGTCTGCATCCTTTGAATTCGGAGTCGCTTCAATCAATCCGACGTGGCTGAAATCCCACGCGACAGAACCTTCGGCGCCAAGCTGCCCCTTGCGGAACAATACATTCATGCTGGACTTGGTGCGATTGACGTTGTCGGACAGACATTCGACGATGATAGGAACACGGTGCGGTGCAAAACCCTCATAAACAAGACGTTCGAGCTGAGCACCGCCATCCAGCAGACCCGCTCCTTTTTTGATAGCCCGCTCCAAAGTCTCGCGCGGCATCGATGCTTTTTTGGCTTGCTCGACCACGAGGCGCAAGCGCGAATTGGCGCTTGGATCAGCGCCGCCTTTTGCTGCCACCATAATTTCTTTGGCAAGTTTGCCAAAAATCTGACCCTTTGCGTTCGCTGCGATTTCTTTGTGTCTGGCTTTCCACTGTGCGCCCATGTTTGTTCTCTTGTTGGTTGGTTAATACAAAAATATTCCAGGGACGCATATTGCCTTAATTAATGCTCGGGTTCAATCCGGAACGAATTGATGCAACAGCATCAAACTCCGTTCGCCACGTCCTCAACCACTTGCAAAAATTCATCACCGTACTTTGCCAACTTGGCTTGCCCAACTCCACTGACCTGCCCCATTTCACGCAAAGTCTGCGGCTTACGATTTAAGATTTCCAGCAAGGTGCTGTCGTGAAAAATAACGTATGGCGGCACACCTTGCTCGCGGGCGAGAGCTGTACGTTTGGCTTTGAGTGCCAGCCACAGCGGGTCTTCATTGGCTCCGGCAAAGGCTTCGCGCAGACGCGAACCGCGTTCGACTTTGCTGGTTTTACGTTTGGCAGGGTCGGCATCGCGGCGCAGCCAGACTTCCTGCTCGCCGCGCAATACCGGGCGGGCGGATTCAGTCAGTTTTAATCCCCCGTAGCCTTCAATATCCACATTGATCAATCCGGCGGCAACAAGTTGGCGGTAAACACTGCTCCATTGCGTTTGAGCCAAGTCTTTACCGATGGCAAAAGTGCTGAGTTGCTGGTGATTAAACTGTTCAACTTTAGGGGTGACTTTGCCGAGTAATACGTCGATGAGATGCGCCGCGCCAAAACGTTGACCTGTACGATAGGCGCATGACAGCGCCATCTGTGCCGCTTGGGTAGCATCCCAAGTATCCACGGGTGAAAGACAGTTATCGCACTGTCCGCAATCACCGGGATGCTCTTCGCCGAAATAGCGCAACACAGTCTGATGGCGACATTCGGTTGATTCGCAGAAACCGAGCAAGGCATCCAGCTTTTGTAATTCCACACGCTTGCGCTCTTCCGGCGCATCGCCGGAAAGCAGCATTTGGCGCATCGAGACAACATCACCCAAGCCGTAGGCCATCCACGCATTCGCAGGCAAGCCGTCCCGACCCGCTCTGCCCGTTTCCTGATAGTATCCCTCCATGCTTTTGGGCAAGTCGAGATGCGCGACAAAACGCACATTGGGTTTGTCGATCCCCATGCCGAAGGCGACGGTGGCCACCATGATCACGCCTTCTTCGCGCAAAAATCTGCGCTGATTTGTATTGCGCACAGAAGTATCCAGTCCGGCATGATAAGGCAACGCATCCCAGCCTTGCTCTTTCAGCCAGGCAGCAGTCTCCTCAACCTTTTTGCGCGACAGGCAATACACGATGCCCGCATCCTCCGGATGTTCAGTTTCGAGGAATGTCTGTAACTGTTGCCGCGCATTATTTTTTAAAGTGACACGGTAGCGAATATTGGGGCGATCAAAACTGGAAACGAATTGCTTGGCTTTTTCCAGCGAAAGCCGCTCAACAATCTCGCGGCGCGTGGGGGCATCTGCGGTGGCAGTGAGCGCGATACGCGGCACCGCAGGAAAGCGCTCATGCAATATTGTCAGCGCGCGATATTCCGGACGGAAATCATGCCCCCATTGTGAAACGCAATGCGCTTCGTCGATTGCAAAGAGAGCGATTTTGTTTTCCTGTTGCAAGCGTTCCAGCAGATTCAGAAACCCTTCCGTCAACAAGCGCTCGGGGGCAACGTACAAAAGTTTTAATTCACCTTTGAGCAATTGCCGCGACACTTCGCGCGCCGCATCGGCATCCAGACTGGAATTAAGAAAAGCCGCTGCAACGCCAAGTTGTTTAAGTGCATCGACCTGATCTTGCATCAGCGCAATCAACGGCGACACCACAATACCGACACCGTTGCGCAGCAAAGCCGGAATCTGATAACACAGCGACTTGCCGCCTCCCGTTGGCATCAGTACCAAAGCATCTCCGCCTGCGGCAACGTGCTCAACGATAGCCTGCTGCGCGCCACGGAACGAGGTGTAACCAAACGTATCGCGCAAAATTTGCAGGGAAGTGCTATTGCTCATATATAGTGCTATTGAATATTTAGGAGTTCCCTAAATATTAAAAAAAGATGTTCCTTGGCAAAATTTATGTTGGCAATCCTGATTTATTACCGCCATCAACATGACCGGAATTGCGGTGATGCGCCGCGTACTTCATGTCTTCATAATGGATGTGTTCCATCAGAATATCTCTGATTCTTAAACTGGCATCTACCCACCCTGAATCGTTTCCATAAGGTTCAAAGTTATGCATAATATTTTTTAGTGCATGCAATGCCTGTGCATGGTTAGCTGCATGGGCATCGGCATTGGGATAGTTGCATTCTTTGAACAAACGCTCCTCAAGACTGAAGTGCCGTTCAGCATCGGCAACTATAAGCTGAAGTCTGTGTTTGATTTCGTCAACTGACTTTCTGTAGGTGATTGACTGATTGAGTTCGAGTATTAACGTTAATAATTTTTTGTGGTCTTCGTCGATTTCAGGAATACCAACACTCATTTCGTCATTCCACGAAATCGTCCATGTCGGACTTTTAGTTTTTCTCATGATAATTAACCTTAACTCGGATTCCGAATTTCTTCATCAGTTGTAAGCACGTAAACATACCATTCCATAATCGAATTGGCAAAGGTGCGGCTCTATCCGCATTTTGCCTGTTTGCCTGCACGAATACCAGTTTCTTTTCCGCTATAGACAAGTAACCTTGATGCTTGCTTTACGCAAGCCCGTAACTCAGCTTCATTTACCCGCCTAATTATAAAGTTTATCGCACCCGCCTTGATGATTCGAACCGATCACAGTTTTACCTATTTCGCTTGCAAGCAAACTGAAGTAGCGTAGACTAACCCAAGGTGCATCATCGCCCACGTCCTTGTGCGCAGGATTTCCCGGCATTTAAGCCCTCCCTTTTTGAAAGGGTTCAAGTGAGCATCATTCAAAGTGAGTTAACCCCCGCTGACGAAGGGCGCCTGCATGACCGCCGCGTTCTTCAGACCGAGCTGGAAATGCAGAACGTGGAGTTGCGGCGTGTGCAAGTCGAACTGGAAGAAACACGTGACCGCTATATTGATCTTTACGAATTCGCTCCTATCGGTTACCTCACGCTTACCCGCGAGGGCTTAGTTGCCGAGGCAAATCTCACTTGCTCCGCGCTGCTGGGAGTAGATCGCAAGAAACTGCTCAACCACCGCTTTGACAATTTCGTTGCCGTCAGCGACAGAGATCGCTGGAACCGCCATTTTCTGAATGTACTTAAAATTGTCGGACGCAAAGTTTGCGAACTTCTGATTCAGCGCAAGGATGGCTCCACCTTTCATGCCCAGCTTGATTTCCAGAAAATAAAAGCCGAGGACGCGCCCTTGGTGCGCATCGCCCTCACCGATATTACCGAACGCAAGATTGCCGAAACAGAGCGTGACAACATGCTCAAGATCATTGAGGATTCCCCGGACTTTATTGGAACCCTGGATTTGCAGAATCAATTTATGTATCACAACATCACTGCACGCAGAATGCTGGGGTTGGCAGATGACGACGACATGTCCACCTTGGAAATCAAAGATCTGCACCCAAAGTGGGGGACACAAAAAGTATTTGAAGTAGGCATCCCTACCGCGCTCAAGAAGGGTGGCTGGCAAGGCGAAAATGCCCTACTGGGCAGAGATGGCCATGAAATTCCTGTCTCTCAAATAATTCGGCGTCATTGCGATGTGTCCGGCAATCCGCTATTTCTTTCCACTAACATGCGCGACATCACCGAATCCAAGCGTCTTGAGCAACTATTGGTGGACAACATAACCAAACTTGAGGTTGCGAAGGCGGTGGCGGAAAAGGCCAATCTCGCCAAATCGGACTTTATTTCCAGCATGAGCCATGAGCTACGAACACCGCTCAATGCCATCCTTGGTTTCTCTCAATTGCTGGAATCCGGCACTCCCGCTCCTATGCCCGCCCAGGTTTTGAAAATTCAACAGATTGCCAAAGCAGGCTGGCATCTGCTGGAACTGATAAACGAAATTCTCGATCTTGCGGTGATCGAATCCGGCAAACTGGCACTGTCACCGGAATCTCTGGCGCTAAGTAAAATCATGCTTGAATGCCAGACCATGTTTGAACCCTTGGCGCTGGTGCGTGACATCCACATAAACTTTCTGCCGGTCGATAGCAGCTTGTTTGTCCGTGCTGATCGAATCCGCCTGAAACAGGTTCTGACCAATCTGATTTCCAACGCGATCAAATACAATCGCGAACATGGAACGGTCGAAGTGATGTGCGCCATCACCGCAGATAATCACATACGCATCAACATCAAAGACAGCGGAGTCGGGCTGTCCCCGGAAGAACTGTCACAACTATTTCAGCCGTTCAATCGCCTTGGACAAGAAAGCGGAACTGTAGAAGGCACGGGCATCGGCCTGGTGGTAACAAGACGATTGATTGACCTGATGGAAGGCACAATCGGGGTAGAAAGTATCGCCGGGGCAGGCAGCACTTTCTGGATCGAATTGAAGCGTGACAATATTCCGCAAGTTAACGCCTCAAATACCATGCGAGAAGAGTTTTTAGCGCAAGTTCGGGGTCAGGAAAATGAGGCTCGTCGCACTCTGCTTTATGTGGAAGACAATCCGGCCAATTTGTTGCTGGTCGAACAAATAATGTTGGAGCAGCCGCACATAAGCATGTTTAGTGCTCGCGACGGCAATCACGGCGTTGAAATGGCGCGCGCACATCGCCCGGATGTGATTTTGATGGACATCAATCTGCCCGGTATAAGCGGCATTGAAGCGATGAATATCTTGCGCAAAGATCAGACGACGATGCATATCCCCATTATCGCGCTGAGTGCCAATGCCATGCTCCAAGAGATCAAATTGGTACAGGAGGCGGGATTCTTCAGTTATCTCACCAAGCCGATCAAGATCAATGAATTTATGAATGCGCTGAATAGCGCGCTGGCGTTTGCAGAAAACGGGAACGATCAGAGCAAGTGAAATTCAAAATGCAGCAAAGTAAAGGAACACTCATTCTGATTCAATTAATCTCAGCCGCGACCGAAGTTCTTTAACTTCATCCAGCAATTGCAAAACCAATGCCACGCCGGAGAGATTGATTCCCAAATCACGTTGAAGATGCATGGCTACAATTACCCGGTGTGTGTGCCCGCCCGTAAAACGCCATAATACAGGCCCGCTTCCAACTGGTGCAAGTACGCCCTCATCAACCAATTCGATTATGTATTCCGCATGAACCGCACAACTGCGGCTGATATCGGCCAGAGTAAGTTCCGATTGCTCCTCTAAAATTATTCCATCAAGCTGGGACTGCATCTCTTCGCTATCCATGCTCATACTCCAATTTTGCCGCGCGGATTAAAGGATTTGAACTGCTCTGACATATTGCGGTAAACATTGATTGCAGCTTCACTGTCCGCGGGAGGCAGGGCAATTTTAAGCACCGCGTAAAAATCACCCGGCGTGCCCGACGGAATCCCCCGGCCTTTAAGTCTCAGTTTGCTTCCGGCGGTAGCACCGACCGGAATTTTGATTTCAACAACACCGCTCGGGGTTGGCACATTCAATGTTGCGCCCAAAGCGACTTCCCACGGGGTAACCGGGAAATCGAGATACACATCGTGTTGCTCAACGCGATAGAAAGAATGTGAACGAAATTCTATTTCCAAATACAGGTCGCCGGACTTGCCTTGCCCGTGCCCCTCCGCACCTTGTCCTGCCAGCCGTATATGCTGCCCTGCTCGAATTCCGCGCGGTATAGTCACATTAAGTTTACGCTCTCGCATCACGACTCGTCCCTGCGCATCGGCATCAGGAACTTGCAGAGTGAAGGTTCGAATCGCTCCCGTGTAGGCATCTTCCAGATCAATCAGCACTTTTGCGTGATGGTCTTCGCCCTTGGACTGAAATGGTGCGCGGCTGTTGCGGCCTGAGCCAAAATCCCGCCCATACAGAGATTCAAAAAAATCGCTAAATTGTGCCGCGTCACCACCGGTGTAACCACCTCCTGAAAACTCAAAGCCTGTATTCCAATCGGGAGGCGGGCGAAAATCCTGCCCTGATTTCCAATTGGCACCCAGCTTGTCATAGGCTGCGCGCTTTTCCGGATCCTTGAGTACCTCATTGGCTTCGCCGACTTCCTTGAAGCGCGACTCGGCGTCGGGTTCTTTGCTGACATCCGGGTGATATTTGCGCGCAAGCAGACGATACGCGCGCTTGATCTCATCCTGAGTCGCATCGCGCGCAACCCCCATGATCTTGTAGTAATCCTTGAATTCCATGGTTGGATTACTTCAATCAGACTCCGTTAATGATTCTCAGCAGAATCACCACAATTGCGATCACCAATAAAATATGGATGAAGCCTCCCATGGTGTTAGAGGTAACCAGACCAAGCAACCACAAGATGATCATCACTACAGCAATGGTATACAGCACGATATTGACCTTTCAATTTATTTATTTTCTCTGGCAATCATTCGCCCGGATCAATCGGATTAATGCGGTTGTCACCTGGAGCAGATTTGACACTTGTTCGTAAACATTCGCGCTGTAGCCATGACAACTTGCGTCATAGCAGGAGCGGGAATTGCCCGCGTACATGAACAATATGAGTGATTGCGGAAGGAGATCAGTGTGCTGACGTACACAGTTACCGATTTTGGTTCCCGTGTATCGAAATGAATTCCGGCTTGCCATACGTGTGCAAGCACACGCAACTGTTCTGTACTCATTAATACAATATGAAAAACGAACCAGCAAAAATGAAAAAAATACTTATAGTGAAAATGATCGCGATTTTGGCAAGCATATTATCCGGATGTGTTTTGCTGACGGGTTCGGATATGGAAAATGCGAAACAAGAAAAATACAATAAAGATTCTATCGAATGCGAAAAAAACTCTCAGGAAAACGGATTTTACGGCGGCGTCATCGGCAAACAAGACATGGCAGTATTTTTCAAGAAATGCATGATTGCCAAAGGATGGACATCGGTACAGCCGCTTTAACCGCAAAGGAGTTTGATGTCTCAATAATGGAAAAAATTTGCACCTTTGATAGTTTGGCGATAACAAGCTTCTGCCGCGATGGTATGATTCGATAAAAGACAACGCCAAAATGAGAGGTCACATATGAGCATTCGCACTGTTGCTACCCAGCCGTTTTCCGATCAAAAGCCCGGCACCTCCGGGCTGCGCAAAAAAGTCCCTGTATTTCAGCAGCCGCATTATCTGGAAAATTTCGTTCAGTCCATTTTTGATAGTATCAACGCGCCCAAGGGAGCCACCTTGGTTCTGGGTGGTGACGGGCGTTTTTACAACCGCACCGCGATTCAAATTATTCTCAAAATGGCTGCGGCAAACGGATTCGGCAAGGTGCTGGTCGGGCAAGGCGGCATTCTGTCCACGCCAGCCGCCTCATGTGTAATACGCAAGCACAAAACTTTTGGCGGCATTATTCTTTCGGCCAGCCATAATCCCGGCGGCCCGGATGGCGACTTCGGTATTAAATTCAACGCCAGCAATGGCGGGCCCGCTACAGAAACAGTCACCGAGGCGATCTTCGCAAAAAGTAAAACTATTTCCAGCTACCGCATTCTCGAAGCCGCAGACATTGCGCTAGATTCAACAGGCACTACAAAACTGGGCGATTTGCAAGTGCAAGTGATCGACCCGGTAATCGATTATGCCGAACTGATGGAATCTCTTTTCGATTTCGCCTCGATACGCGCACTTCTCAAAAGCGGTTTTAGAATTAAATTTGATGCGATGCATGCGGTAAACGGGCCTTATGCCCGCAATATTCTCGAAGGTCGATTAAGTTCACCGGCGGGTAGCGTGATGAACGCGGTGCCGCTGGAAGATTTTGGTGGCGGGCACCCCGATCCCAATCTGACGTACGCACACGATCTGGTCGACATCATGTACGGCGACAACGCGCCGGATTTCGGCGCCGCCTCGGATGGTGACGGCGACCGTAACATGATTCTGGGAAAACACTTCTTTGTCACCCCATCAGACAGCCTCGCACTGCTTGCCGCCAATGCGACACTCGTTCCAGCCTATAAAAAAGGCTTGGCCGGCATTGCCCGCTCAATGCCGACCAGCGCCGCCGCAGACCGGGTGGCAGCGGCCTTGAATATTCCCTGCTACGAAACGCCTACCGGATGGAAATTTTTCGGCAACCTGATGGACGCCGGCAAGGTTACACTGTGCGGTGAAGAAAGTTTCGGCACAGGCTCAAATCATGTGCGCGAAAAAGACGGGCTTTGGGCAGTATTGTTCTGGCTCAACATTCTGGCTGCACGCAAACAATCGGTAGAAGCCATCGTGCGTGAACATTGGGCAACGTATGGCCGCAATTTTTATTCGCGATACGACTACGAAGGGCTGCCCACCGAAGTGGCAAATGGCATCGTCCAACATTTGCGCGACAACTTCAGCGGGCTTACCGGAAAACAGTTTGGAAAGTATACAGTCAAAAACTGCGACGACTTCAGCTATACCGATCCTGTCGATGGCAGCGTCAGCAAAAATCAGGGCATCCGCATTATCTTCACCGACGGCTCACGCATTATTTTCCGCCTTTCCGGCACGGGTACAGAAGGCGCAACGCTGCGTGTTTATCTTGAAGCATTTGAGGGAAATGCAGCCAATCACCATCTCGATGCGCAAGTAGCTCTGGCTGAGCTGATACTTATCGCATTGCAGGTCTCGGAATTAAAACAACGCACGGGACGTGAACAACCAACGGTAATTACCTGAACTACTACCATTCAATCTTCCTGCTCTAATCTCCAGGGTAAATAGTGGATTGAGCTACCCTTGTGCTTATAAGTTGTATTGACCGGACGGGTTGTAACTGCAAGGTATGCGTAATACTTCTGAGACATCTTGAGATATTTCTCGCTTAAGTATGCATTGCTTGATTCCAAAATGGAATTGCGCACACTCAATCTTTCGGTTCTCTGCAAAACCAAATTTTCCAAATGCGAACGATAATGTGCAAGTTCGTTTTCCATTGCATGGATCTGAGACCTGTATTCCTCCTCAAGTTTTTCTAATCGCGCCTCAATATCTTTTCTAACAGGATCATTATTTGGCAAAGCCAATAGTTCCGGCAATTTTTCAAAGTGATCTCTATTTATAGTGGGGGCAGAATTGCGATAGTAATCTGCGTACTTCATATCTTCTTCCAAAATATGATCGACGAGTATATTTTTCATTTTCATCCCCGCATCCATCCAGTCGGAATCGTTGCCGTAGGGAATGAAGTGCTTTTGAAGCTCTTTAAAAGCCCCCACCACTTTGGCATGCATGTTTGCATGTGCCTCAGCATCGGGATATTGCCATTTATTAAACAACACCTCTTCGTTGGCGAAATGAAATACTGCATCATCAACAATTAATTTCAAAATCTGCTTGATTTCAGATGGCGCCTTGCCTTCGGTAATTGAACAATTAAGCTTGTTGATTAATACAATAAATCGCTGATGATCCTCATCTATCTCGGGGATGCCAACACTCATCTCTTCATCCCACGTCAACTGTAATGTCGGTCTTCTCATAACATTCTCCGCTTGGCTGTTAAGTTTATGTACGCAAAGCTCTATTTTAGAGATAACACCTGCCCTGATTCCGCAAACCAAAAGACCAGGATCACGAGGGACAGGAGTGCCAAAGGGTAACCGGATTGGCCCAAGTCCATTCGAAATCTTATTAGAAACGCACTCAAAAAATTGCAACTGCTAAAGTGTAGCAAGGCGGACGGAAGAGATTACTTTTGGGAATTCTCAAGCTCATGATCACTTAAGTTGTGATTTGATTTTCGTCCGTATGGAATTATGTACCAATACCCACAGGCCTAGTAGCAGAATTTGCATTTTTTTACTTTTGGGTTTGATAGCTGAGTTAAAACATCCCCAAACCCACCTATCAAAACAAACAACATATTGAATTATTTAATTATATTTTTTGTCCTCACAACTTTTATCAAAAAATACTTACGTATTTGTACCTATTGAAAAGTTAATATCGAAGCGTACACTACACAAAATTTTACTAATTACCGTCCAAATTTACTAATTACCGTCCAAAATCCAGACGTGGAGATCAGAATGGCAGCCTCTATATTCGGAGAGCTTTCAATTGGAAACGGATTATTGAATTTTAGTTTTCCTATAAACGAGTCCAACCTGCGTGTTCGTACCGAACAACTCCGCAGCAGGTTGGCAATGTACCCGGCCCTCATCATTAGTCAGGTTATTATTGAGTCCCTTTTTGTTTGGTTATTTTGGGAGCAAGCATCACATCAGTTATTGATATTCTGGTTTGCCTGTATTGTTGCAATGCATTTGGTTGAACTTCTCAATCTCGGCTTGCATAAGAATAATTTGAGCACGCTACAAGACTGCAAAGACTGGAATAATTACTTCACATTATTCTCACTTGTGGTTGGATTCTTTTGGGGTATTGCGGCAGTAATTTTCTTCGCGGGTAACCTTGGTTATCAAAGTTTGCTTATCTGCGTGATGCTGGGTCTGGTGGCCGGAGCCGTCACGATGAATCCCGTGCATCCGCCAGCTTTATACGGTTATGTCTTGGGCATCATGCTCCCGCTAATTGCCCGTATATCAATGGAAAATGATTTGATCCATTGGATACTGGTTCTGATGCTGAGCGTGTTCCTGGTAGTGATAATTCTCGCCGGCCGCGACTTAAACAGAACTTTTGTGTTTTCTCTGGAACAGCGGTTCGAAAACATTGACTTACTTGAAAAACTATTGGCCCAGCAAGCTGAAACGGAGGAAGCCCGCCGTCAGCTTGAAAAAATAAATGCCGAGTTGCGCAAACATGATGCAAATTTAAGTCAATTAGTTCAAGTGCGCACTTCGCAATTACTGCAAAGAACGGAAGAAATCGGCACAATCAAGGAAGCCACGATCATAGCGCTGTCATCGCTTGCCGAAACTCGCGACAATGAAACCGGAAATCACCTCAGGCGTACGCAGAGATACGTTCGAGTACTGGCATTTAATTTGCGCAATCACCCCAGGTTTAACGAATTTCTCACCGAAGAAAACATTGATATGCTTTTTAAGCTGGCGCCGTTGCATGATGTAGGCAAGGTTGGAATTCCAGATCATATTCTTCGCAAGCCGGGAAAGTTAACAAAAGAAGAATTCGAAGTGATGAAAACACATACGACGCTGGGCGGAAATGCGATTGCTGTTGCTGAAAATGAAGTTCCTAACAAAAGCCATTTCCTTAGGATGGCCCGGCAAATTGCGGTTGGGCACCACGAAAAATGGGATGGCAGCGGCTATCCTTTCGGTTTAAAAGGGGACGACATCCCTATTCCTGCGCGACTAATGGCTCTTGCTGACGTTTATGATGCCATGTCTTCTCGCCGGGTTTACAAGGACGCCATAGTTCATGAGGAAGTAACTAAGACTATCCTAAATGCACGGGGGACTCATTTCGACCCTGATATTGTCGACATATTTATGAAGATACATAACGAGTTCGCGGAAATAGCTGAAAAGTTCAAAGATAATTTTTTTGATTCCGCTCATCTGGAATTAATCTGACCGGAAACATTTTCAAACTTCACTTCGCCATACTTATACGGCTTGCCAGTCCTTTGCAGAGCAGCCTGATTTTTTCGAAAGAACATTGTGTACATTCTTCATTTGGGATGGATGTCATTACCCCCGTCGGGACATCGTAAAGAAGTAAAATCACAAGATAATTCCCTTTATCAATTTCCGTAACGCTCAGGCTTACAATTTTCTCGGCATGATAAAACGCCGCTATGCGCCGGGTACAATTCGCCTCGTCACAATCATTTTTCTTGCTCTCCTCCTGGAATACTTGTTTAACAAAGCGATCTACCTCTTCACCGTATTGGAAATCAAATCTGAATGAAAGGTCGTCCACCACCTCTTTACTTAACTCGGTTTTTTCCAATGTTGTCAGCGGCCCCGTAACTGGCAGCAGTACCGCAATTTCCCTGGCGTAAGCTGTCGGGACGAGCAGTATCATTACAATTGCAAAGATACCCGGTAATCGCTTCATCAAGTCTCCCGACTATTTCACCATTTTTTCAAGTTGGCTGGCCAAGTCAAGCATATTATCCTGGGTATAGCCGACTAGATTCATCACGACTATGTTGTTGCTATCCAGTACGATGGTATGGGGCAAGCCGAGGTAATTAAATGTCTCCTGCAAACCGCCCTCGGTCAATACGATATTGGAAGGCGCATCCGCCAAGGATTTCACAAACTTGGCCACGATTGCGGGATTTTCATCCAGCGCATGTACCGAAATAAATTTCACTCCCTGAAAGCGCCGCTCATACTTGGCTAATTCGGGCATTTCAACTCGGCACGGTTTGCAGCTCACCGCAAAAAAATTAATGACCTTCGGGGTACCTTTGTCTTTTTTCAGCAAATAGGGTTGGTCATCCAAAGTGCGCCCGATTAAATTGGGCACCGGCTTGCCAACTTGTGGCCCCGTGCCTTCTTCAGCCTGAGCCGCCAACGAAAGCGAAAAAAATATCACCGCCAAAATCAAACTCTTTACTGACATATTGCCTCCCCTTGTTTCAAAATATCACGTTTACCATTCTGGATTATTTTAAACCTTCCATTGCTTTATCCGCTGCGGCACTCCAATCCAATTCTTCGTTGCTCCAACCGATCACTTCAGCCGACGTGGTTCGCGGAGTTTCCAATACCTTGCGGCTGTCCAAGTCATATACTTTTTTAGTCACTTTGAGTATGCCTTTAAGCGAGCCCATTTGACTGACCCCTACCTGGCAATTGGAAATCAGCATCGTTAATCTGTTAAAGCCCCTATTTTTAGCCGCTTTGATACAAGCCTCTTCTTCATCGCAACCATCCATCAGCCGGTCGGCAGATTGATCCGCAGCACGCAATTTATCCAGCATTTTCCCGATCACGCCTTCATTCAGATTGTGATCTTTGTTCAGGGCAAATAATGCCATGCGATCTTTTGACTGCAAAGATTCTTTTACGATAGCAGCAAATGCGTCCTTGAGCTGTTTGTCATAAATTTTGCGATTCTCATCCGGGAATAGCGCAAAATTGATGTCTGTGAACACCACCTGAGCATCTTCCAGATTCTTACGGCGATCGTTGATAGCGGGATTCTTATCGCGATCAATTCCTGCATCGAGTTTTTCTTTGAATGTTGCCAAAAGGCTTGCCTGATCTGCGGCATTTTTATTGGCAACTTTCAATATATATAATATGCACGTTTCTTTATCTACCCAGTGATCCTTGGTACGCAAATCACGCAAAACTGCTTTTGATCTGACGGTCATCTTGCTAAGCGCATCTTTTTTCACCCGCTGATTGCTGACACTCGTGCTTTCTTCATTCACAGAGCTGGCTTCAACTTTGATGCTATCTGTCAGATGTTGCGTGGCAAGGGTCTCAGCCTCATGTTGCCGCTCAGATTTGTCAGATTTTGCGGACCAACCAACACCAACATAATTATTGGTCTCTCCGTACCCATCTTTGACCCATTCAGGTTTGGGGCCAGTTGAACCATCATCGCAAGACGAAGAAAATAAACCCGGCGACGCAGGCAGAGAAAACAAGACGCCCATTGCCAGCGTTGCGCTCAATAAAAAATTTCTCATGCACACCCCTGCTTTACCGTTGTATCAAACTGCGAATATATTGAATCAACGAATCGATCTGAACTTCTGTTAACGCCGGAGAGACTCCCGCCACGAACGAAGGCATACCCTTTTCCGGAATCCCGCCCCGTATTACATTCCTGATACCGGCATCATCCACTTTCTGCCACACGGGATCGTTCAACGCACGTCCAAATCCACCCACGCCTTTTTTTCCGTGGCATTCGGAACATACCCGATGAAACAGAAAAATACCAGACTCTCCCTCTCCACTTTCCAAATGACAGCTCTTGCAGGCCGCCTCCGCATTGATGTTACGCAATTTACCAATCATCGGATGCGGCGGTGGTTGCAATTTCATCGCCAATGAAATCTCGACTTTCTCCACTTCATTATTTTCCGTCGTCAACGTGACTGTTTTAACGACAATCCCTTTTTTCCCCTTGGTATCGACCACCACTTCCATTTCGCCGGACTCGCCCGGCGCATATTCTTTCAGCGCCCCGCTGGCTGTAGTACACCCGCACGATGTTTCTGTATTGACGATTTTAGCGTTTCCGGCGCCGGCATTCTTGAATTTAAATGTGTGCCTGACAATTTCGCCCTCGGTCACTGCGCCAAAATCGAAAAAGCCGTATTCAAACACAAGGTGTCCTTGCACCTGCTCCACACCTGATATGGCGGCAGGCGGCTGAACCGGAGAAGTTACAACAAGCGGCAATGCTGACGGAAGCGTAGTTTGCACATTATTGCCCGCAGTGCCAACACAGCCGGCAAGAAAAAAGATGAGGGCAATAATCAGAAAGGGATTCAATTTGAGACGTGATCTATATTGCATGATCCATTTCCCTTGTTTTCATTCACGAAGGGTGCATAGAATGCACCCTTCGTGATCTCCGTATTTGGTAGGGTGCGCTTAGCGCACTATGGTGCATGGAATGCGCCCTACGGTAATACTCTCACTACGCGGAATCCTACGCTGCCCCGGTTTGCGGGCTCAGAGCGGCTACGCTCTGCGGCGCGGACTTCTGGCGGTTTGCTGCTCCACCCGCCGCCGCGAAGAATATGTCTGCCGACATCGCCTGTCCAAACGCTGCCATCAGACGGGGCACCGATATAGTTGGCATGATAGCTGTCCTCTACCCATTCCCACACGTTGCCGCTCATATCAAATATGCCAAAACCGTTCGCACTCAGGGTAGCAACTGCATGTGTGCTTCTGCCGCCATTCCCTTGTGATGTTGAATTTGTCGCGTACCACGCGACGCTAGCCGCGTTGTCGCTGCCACAATATTCATTATGGGTTCCCCCGCGGCAAGCGTATTCCCATTCAGCCTCGCTTGGCAGGCGATATTGCTTTCCCGTCTTGGCATTGAGTTTCTGAATATACTTTTGCGCATCAGCCCAGCTTACCTGCTCAACCGGGCATTCATCGCCACAATTTTTAAAATAGCTGGGGTTGTTATCCACTACAATCTGGTTGCCGCTTGCTTCAGCATTATTTCTCTCGGCATCTTCTCGCATTGCCCTTTTTTGCTCCGCAGTGCAGTGGTCTCCGCAGTTTTTATAAGATTCCGGACTGGTTTCCATAATCACGTTGAAATGGCTTTCAGTCACGTCTCTTTTCCTGTGATCAGGCAAAATATGTCGTATTTTTCCCACCAATTCGCCCAGCTCACTTTCTTCGCCCCTCTGTTGTACTGTGGTTGTAGACATCAATGCTCTCCACTGGCCTTGGGTAATTTCGGTCTTGCCAATCGCGAAAATTTTCCGGATAGTCACATGGTGTACGGGCTGCTCATCTGCTTCGCCGTCGTTTGATCCCATATTGAACTCACCCGCAGGAAGAACAACCATCTCTGGACACTCCGGGCAGTCACGGAATTCACTGCCGGGCTTGGTTTGGCTCTCAGTTTTGTGGTGTGCATCCTGAAGTTTTTTGATACGGGCTTGTGCTTGAACAAGGTACAGACCTTTTGGATACTGCTTCAAATAATCCTGATAGCCCGCTTCTGTGCCTATGTTGGTCGCTCTGCTCCATGCGTCTTGATCTTGTTGGGATAACGCCCTGTTGGCCTGCTCCTGAAGCAAGTTGATGCGCCCCTCGGCAATTGAGGCATATCTGCCTCTTGGATATTGCGCAAGGTAAGCCTGATAGTCGGAGACTCTATTACCTTTCTCAGTCTCCTCCCATATGCTGCTTTCAGAGGAATTGGCTTTACCATTTGTTACGGATGCCGCAGGAGAGCCCACGGTTGAAGCGACTGTAACTGATTCTGCATCCAACACTTTAAGCTTTTCCACAATTTGAAAACCGTCACAATTCCTGCACGGCAACGTATTGGAATAAACCGCTTTGTTGTCGAAGATGTTTTGAATATTTAAGGAGAGCAAATAACCGCCCTCAATTTTTGTGACGTAAGCGGTTGCAATGAGTTCAGCTTGAAAAGCTTCTGCAATATTTTGCAGACAGCGTATTTCGTTGCATTCTTTTTTTGACATGTCACGAGACTCTTTGAGGAATATCTCTTTGGCCTTTTGTGCAACTTGCTCCCCTTCAAATACCACGTACTTTTGTTGCAACCCCTGCACCAGCGCATTTTCCATCGCGGACTGCATGTTTTTGTTTTCTTCCGATACGCGCAAAGGCATTAACACAAGGCGCTCTTTTTCCGACTGCTCCGGCTTGGCGGGCCTGGTCTTCAAGTCTTGCGCAATCGCATAGCCCGGTATGGCCGCCAAGCTCAGGCTGACAACCAATAGCGCGATCAAATTTTGTATGAGCGTTTTTTGCATGTAATTACAGCCCGTATTCTTTACAAACCGGAATCAACCTAAACACATCAGTTCAAGCCACAGAGTCCACAGAGAACACCGAGAGTGACGTGTATTTTTCCAGTTTCGTAGTATCACCCGAAAGGTAAATCTATCTTGTGTTGCAACCTATCGTTGTCCTCTGTGATCTCTGTGGCAAAATGCTTTTGCTTGGGTCAAAGAAAACATCCAGTACGATGTTAACCAAATTGCAACTGTGGCAATTTCCATTTCGTATCGTACTTGATTTGACGCAAATATAAACCATCGGGCGCAAATGTGGGAGCCGCCAAACTGCGTTGCCGGGATTCCAGCACTTGCCGCATCCAAATTGGCGGATATTTTCCTTTTCCCACGTACACCAGACACCCAACGATGTTGCGTACCATGTGGTGCAAAAAGGCATCCGCCGTAAAGTCAAAAATAAAGGTATCGCCCTGCTGATGTATTTCTAATCTGTCCAGATTTTTTACCGGGGATTTTGCCTGGCATTCAGCAGCACGCAGCGCGCTGAAATCGTGCGTGCCCAGCAAATATTGGGCGGCTTCACGCATGGCATTAACATCCAATGGCGCGTGAAACCAGCCGACCCGCCCATGATGCACCGCACTGCGCGCCGGGCGATTAATCAGCACATATTGATAGCTGCGTGCTTGCGCCGAAAATCGTGCGTGAAATTCTTCAGGAACAGGATGCGCCCATAGTACGGCAATACTCTGCGGCAACAATGCATTCACGCCGCGAACCCAGGCCCCCAATGGTCTCTCGGTTGAGGTATCAAAGTGAATAACTTGCTCCAGCGCATGTACGCCTGTGTCGGTTCTACCGGCAGCGATGACCGAAACAGGTTTGCTGGCAATTTGGCTGAGCGAGCGCTGAATATTGTCCTGCACGGTGCGACCGTCGGCCTGGCTTTGCCAGCCGTTAAATTCACTGCCGTTGTATTCAACCCCCAGGGCAATTCTCATCGCCATATCTCTAAAAGAATAGCGCCAATTGCGATCAATATGAGTACATCAATCCATGCCGGCATTTGCACCGGCAATTCAAATATTGCTTCATGCTCGGTTTCCGGAATAAGGGCATGCTCGATGCTTGATCGCCAATCTTTGGCCGTTTCCTGCATCGCCCTTTCCGCATAGCGCAGAGTCAAGGCCAATCTCACGGCAATGCGTTCACTCGACACACCGACAAATCTGAGCGGGTACGCGAATATATACAGCCCGCTTATCAAGCGGTCCTGTGACAAAGACGTTAGCAAAATGGACAGCCCGGCCAGAACGCAAACCAAGCGACTAAGCTGCATCAGACCATCTTGCAAACCTTCCCGCGTCGGGCTTGGAAGCGGCAACGACCATAGTGCTTCTCCCGGGGTCAAAAAAGCATAGATTACCAGCAACGAAACCAATATCCAGCGGGTTCGACGCAGCAACCCGAGCATGCGATGTGAATGCACGTTGATGGCGGCAAATACCAGAATTGCCGCGAGTATTGGCAAAAACGCCGACTGCAATGTCTGGACAACAATGGCCAAACATATCCATATCGTGATTTGCGTTACTGGATGTGGATTCACTATTCTCAATTGACACCCTTATCCGCCATCGCGTACAAATAATTTTTAACCAATGCTATTCCACAATGAAAAACGGCAGCCATAATTCCAGGCTGCCGGTCTATTACCAATAAGTCTTGTGGCAATGAAATTACGAAAGTTGTTTCAACAGGGTTTCCGCTGTTTCACGTTGAGTCGCATCACCATCACGCACGACTTCTTCCAGAATTTCACGCGCGCCTGCCTGATCCCCCATTTCCTGATAAGCTTTCGCTAGATCCAGCTTGGTCGCGACTTCTTGCCAATTCTCGTCCTTGCTTTCATTTCCTTGCGTTGTTGACGCCGTCGTTGGGTCGTCAAGATTTAAACTGATATCACTCAACCCAACGTCTTTTACCGGTACTGATGAAGCTACCGCCGCCGGTTTCGCAGATGGAAAGTCAATCACGAAGTCCATGCCAGCGTCGGATGTTTTAGGCGCTGCCGGCACCGGTTCTGGTACCGTTGGCGACGGCACTTCAAACACCAAGTCATCCAGATTTAAGGACGGAGCCTGAACAGAAGCTGCTGGCGTAATTGCTTTCCCTCCTGTCACATCAAAATCCATGGCGGGTACATCAAGCCCGACCTTGCCCGACGATCCGCCCGCTGCCGTCGGGTTCACACCTGACACATCGAAGTCCATGGCTGGTACATCCAAATTCGAATCATTGGAAGTTAATGGCCTGGTACCCGGATGAGTTCCGGTTACATCAAAGTCCATCGGTGAGTCCTGAGCCGCGTGCATTTCAGCACTAGACATGATTGAAGTTTTTTCTGCTGCCAAAGAACTTTGTTCAATGGCTTTATTGACATCCAATACTGGCTCCGGTTTTGACGGCTCACTTCCGCCAAATCCCAAATCAAAGTCTACCGATGGTTGAGCTGCTTCTCCGGCTGCAGTACTTGCCACGGCAGCAGATTCGGCTCCTCCACCATACAGGGCATTGTTTGGCTCAAGTTCCCGACCCATCGCAGCAGCCTGTTGCCAAGACGGCCCATCTTGGGACTCTTTGATTTCCTGCGCGTAAACATAGAATGACTTGGTATCTTTTCGGCCGGCGTAAATAGACAACAACTTCAATTTAACCGGATTATTCGACGGATCCTTTTGCAAGGCTTCTTTCAACACCTCTTCCGCCTGCACATCTCGGCCAAAGTTCAGGAATAAGTCTGCCTCCCCGATCGGATCAACTTCATCCGAGTCTAAAGATGAAGCAGGTGTGGCCGTAATCGTGTGAGTAAAATCACCCGTCTCCGGGGATGCTTGAACTGGCGCGGCAATACGCCCGGTTGAGCCTCCAATATCCTCGGACTTCTTTTTAGCGCCCTTCTTGTTACGTCGAGCAAAAACAAAACCTCCACCTGCCAATCCTAACAATACTGCGACTCCGGCACCCAGATAGAGCGGCTCATCCAGAATATCGTCCAACAATGAGGGCGGCGGTGGCACCTCTTTTGGTGGTGCTGTTTTAGGTTTTGGCTTGGCTTGTGCAACAGCACTTGTTGCTCCCGCGGATGAAGCGGCTGCGACAGTCGAAGCGACCAAAGGTATAGCGCTCGCGGGTGCTGAAGCCGCTGCCTTTTTGTCTTGTCCTGCTTTTGCCGCCTGATTTTTCAACTCAACCAGTCGCTGCATATCTTTGACATTTTTTTCCAGCAGCGCGGTACGATCTTCAGCCTCTTTCAACGCTTTAGTCTTGGCAATTGAATCTTCTTCTTTTGCGGTCGCTTTTTCTTGCGCTGATTTCGCTTTGCCACCCGTAGCCGTCTTGTCACCCGTTGCATCGCCCTTGGACAGTTTCAATACTTCTTTGGCGGTTTCTTTCGCGGCAGGTGCTTTGTCAGCTATTGCGGTACTAATCTTTCCTGCAACTTCCTGTTTAGGGCGCTGCTCGGCTACCGGTGCGTTTGCTGCCGCCAGTTTTTGGCGGTAGGCATTCCAATCGGCAACCTGGGCATGCACCTCTTTAACTGCCTCGGCTTGTTGCAATTTGGCAAGGTCGCCCGCTTCAGGTAAACGTAATATTTTTCCGGTTTTTATCCGGTTCATATTGTGACCATCAAACTCTTCGGCATTCGCGCGATAAAGTGCAACCAACATCCGCTCCAGACTCACGTCTGAAGATTTAGTCTGATTGGCAATTTTGCTCAAAGTATCACCACTTTTTACCGTTATCGGGGCATTCGATACCGCATTGCTCTCAACCGGTTTTTTAGCTGTCGCTTCCGCTACGGGGCGCTCCTCTTTTCCTAACGGCTCAACTTTTGGTTCTTCTGTTTTCGTCACTTCAGAAGGTACTGCTGATGCAGCTTCGGTAGCAGCGGTTTCAGCAGCGGGCACGGCTGATGCCGCCACGGAAACAGGCTCAGTTGATACCGGAGCCGAAGGGGCTTCTGTAAGAGGCACAGGAGCCGGTTCAGGAATGGGTGCCGCCTCTGCAACAGGCACGACAGGAACGACTTCCGAAGCCGCAACAGGGGAAGCGACTACCGCCGGTTCAATTGGCTTTACAGCCGCAACAGGAGGTTGCTCGGCAACAAAACCCGGTGGATCCAGCAAGAAAGTGTATTCGCGCAACAGACGACCAGACGACCAGGTCAACTCGAGCAGCAAACTAACAAAAGGCTCGTTTACCGCCTGATCGGATGTTGCCTTGACATACAAGGTGCCGTTAGCGTGCGTCTCTACTTGAAATTTCAGTTTGGGTAGCGAATAGGGGTAGTCGATACCGGCCCCCTTGAAAGCATCAGGCGAGGCCAGATGGGCATTCAAACTCGATTTGTCGGCTTTATCTACAGCCACTAATTCAATTTCAGCCACCAGCGGTTGCCCCAGTGAAGAGGTCACGTTAATCCCGCCAAAACCCACTGCGCTTGCCAAGCTCGACCACGCAATACAGGCAAAATATCCGAACGCTTTCAGAAATAATTTCCGCACGTTGCCACCCTTTAAAATTTTAGACTTTATTCAGAATAACATCATGAAGTTAGAGATGCAAGCTCAGTTTTTATTTAAGTTCGCACGTTAACCGGCAATTTATAATCAAATTATCGATACAGCTACATCTATTTACCCAGCAAGATACGTAACATTCGACGTAAAGGTTCTGCCGCGCCCCAAAGCAATTGGTCTCCGCAGACGAAAGCTGTTATATATTCGGGGCCTAATTCCATCTTGCGAACACGCCCTACAGCCACGTCCAGCTTGCCTGTCACAGCAACCGGTGTCAGTTCACGCACGGACAATTCGCGTTGATTGGGAACGAACTTGACCCATGGGTTTGCCCCCTTAATCAAGGCTTCGATTTCGCCCAAGGGCAGGTCTTTTTTCAGCTTGATCGTCAAAGCCAGACTATGGCAACGCATCGCACCGATGCGCACACACAGACCATCAACCGGAATACGTTTGCTCGTCCCCAATATTTTATTGACCTCGGCTTGCCCCTTCCATTCTTCCTTGGACTGTCCATTATCAAGTTGTTTGTCTATCCAGGGAATCAAACTACCCGCCAGCGGAGCGCCAAAATTCTCGGTTGGCATGTCGGCAGAACGCAGTGCCTCAGACAAACGACGGTCAATTTCCAAAATGGGTGATTTTGGGTCAGCCAACAGGTCGGCGACGGATGCATGTGCCACACCCATTTGATTCAGCAATTCGCGCATATTCTGCGCACCCGCACCGGATGCCGCCTGATAGGTCATGGACGATACCCACTCAACCAGATTCGCATGGAAAAGACCGCCCACGCCCATCAGCAAAATACTGTTGGTGCAATTGCCGCCAATAAAGTTTTTGCCACCGTTCGCCAACGATTTCTTGATGAGATCAAGATTAACCGGATCAAGAATAATAACCGCGTCATCTTGCATACGCAGTGTGGAGGCCGCGTCGATCCAGTAACCCTGCCAACCCGCCGCGCGCAACTTGGGAAAAATATCGGTCGTGTAGTCGCCGCCCTGGCAGGAAATGATGGCGTCCATCGCTTTCAACGCATTGAGGTCGTGCGCATCTTTCAGCGGCACACCGCGCCCTTCGGCTGGCGCCTCGCCACCGGCATTGGAAGTGGTAAAGAAAACCGCATCGATCAAATCGAAATCTTTTTCTTCACGCATGCGCTGCATGAGAACAGAACCCACCATACCGCGCCAACCTATCAGACCTACTTTCATTTTGTTACTCCAGATAATCACGTAGGGTGCATTTCATGCGCCATTTGGTGCATGAAATGCACCCTACATTTTTTATAGTGCTTTAACGACCGCATCACCCATCGCCTTACAGCCGATCTTTTGCATGCCCGTCTCGAAGATATCTCCAGTACGCAGACCTTGCTGCAATACTTTGTGTACTGCTGCTTCGATACGTTGCGATACGTCGGCACGCCCGAAAGTGTATTGCATCATCATTGCCACCGACAAAATTGTCGCCAGCGGATTGGCAATATCTTTACCTGCAATGTCTGGAGCCGAGCCATGGCTCGGCTCGTACAGCCCTTTGTTGTTGGAATCCAGCGAAGCTGACGGCAACATACCGATAGAACCGGTTAGCATTGATGCTTCGTCAGACAGAATATCGCCGAAAATGTTCCCGGTAAGAATCACATCAAACTGCTTGGGTGCACGTACCAGTTGCATCGCGGCATTATCGACATACATGTGCGAAGTCTCAACTTGCGGATATTCTTTCGCCACTTCAGTCACGATCTCACGCCAGAACATGCTGGTGTCCAGCACATTGGCTTTATCAACCGAACATAGTTTTTTATTGCGTTTCAGGGCGATCTGGTAACCTACATGCGCAATGCGGCGCACTTCCGACTCTGAATAGTGCATCGTGTCGAAGCCCTGGCGTTCGCCGTTATCCAACGTGCGAATACCGCGTGGTTGTCCGAAATAGATATCGCCGGTTAATTCACGCAAAATCAAAATATCCAAACCTGACACAATATCCGGACGCAAAGTAGACGCATTGACCAGTTCCGGATAAACCCTCGCCGGACGCAAATTGGCGAACAAGCCCAAACCCTTGCGAATACGCAGCAGACCTTGCTCCGGGCGCAACGGACGCGCGAGTGTGTCGTATTGATAGCCACCCACGGCCCCCAGCAGCACGGCATCAGATTCTTTGGCCAATTTCAGTGTTGCTTCCGGCAACGGGTCGCCCGCAGCGTCGTAGCCAGCGCCACCAATGTGAGCGTATTCCAATTCAACTTTCAAGCCGTCTTTGCGCAAGGCATCCAACACTTTAGCTGCTTGTGCAACAATCTCTGTTCCGATGCCGTCACCCGGCAAAACTGCGATCTTCATATACTCTCCTATAAAAACTGCGAGAAGTTAAATGTGAAAGGTGTGGAGCCTCTGCGTTTTACAGCCTAATCTTCACATTTCACTGCTTCTTCAAATTGTCTTTCACGCAAACAACCACGGCTGCGCCGCGCGATGCTTCACTTCAAATGCCTTGATGTCATTCACGTGTTGCAATGTCAGCCCGATGTCATCCAAACCGTTCAACAAACAATGTTTACGGAACGCATCAACCTCGAACTTGAATGCAGTTCCATCCGGCGCGGTGATCGTTTGACTTTCTAAATCAACTGTCAATTTGTAACCGATGCCGGCTTCCACCGCCTTGAACAGCGCATCGACTTTGGTTGCCTCAAGCTTGATCGGCAAAATGCCATTCTTGAAACAGTTGTTAAAGAAAATATCGGCATAACTCGGTGCGATGATTACCCTGAAACCGTAATCTTCCAGCGCCCACGGCGCATGTTCGCGTGACGAACCGCAACCGAAGTTTTCGCGTGCCAACAAAATCTGCGCTCCTTGATAGCGCGGCAGATTCAACACGAAATCTTTATTGAGGGGACGTTTGCTGTTATCCATACCCGGTTCGCCGTGGTCAAGATAACGCCATTCGTCAAACGCATTCGGCCCGAAACCGGAACGATTGATCGACTTCAGAAATTGTTTGGGTATGATCGCATCAGTGTCCACATTGGCACGATCCAGAGGTGCGACCAAACCATTCAACAAAGCAAATTTTTCCATTATTTATTACCCGCCTTTTCAGATTTTTCACCGCCCTGATGCACCTTGTTACCGACCCATTTACCGGCCTTCTTGAGACCTTTCCCGACGGCATCAACACCCTCTTTTACGCCGCGAGCGACGTTATCACCGGCTTGCTTAAGTCCTTCTCCCACCCGATGGGGAAGGCTTTCTTCCTGAGCCGCAACATCCTGACTCAAACACAAACTCAACAACAGAAAACTGATCAGGAATTTGCCCATTGACTACAGACTTACATCCACAAAATGTCCGGCAATTGCCGCTGCCGCTGCCATCTCTGGACTCACCAGATGCGTACGCCCGCCCTGCCCCTGGCGTCCTTCAAAATTACGGTTGGAGGTGGCTGCGCAACGTTCACCCGACGAAAGCCGGTCCTCGTTCATCGCCAGACACATAGAACACCCGGGGTCGCGCCATTCAAAACCTGCCGCGATAAAAACTTTATCCAATCCCTCTTTTTCCGCCTGCGCTTTAACCAGGCCGGAACCGGGAACCACCATCGCCAGCTTGACATTGGCGGCAACCTTTTTGCCTTTGGCCACCGCTGCCGCAGAGCGCATATCTTCTATGCGCCCGTTGGTACAGGAGCCGATAAATACTTTGTCGACCTTGATCTCGGTAATGGGTGTATTGGCTTGCAAGCCCATATAAGCTAGCGCGCGTTCCCAGTCTCCGCGCTTCACCGCATCCGGTGCAAAAGCCGGATCAGGCACACGACCATCGACAGAAACCACCATCTCCGGCGAGGTACCCCAAGTCACTTGCGGCTTGATCTGTGCGGCATCCAGTTCCACCGTTGCATCAAATTTGGCTCCTGCATCGCTATGCAATGTGCGCCAGTACCCTGCCGCCTTGTCCCATTCGCCACCCTTGGGCGCAAAGGGGCGCCCCTTACAGTAAGCGATGGTTGTTTCGTCAGCCGCCACCATGCCTGCACGTGCGCCTGCCTCGATCGCCATATTGCACAAGGTCATGCGTGCTTCCATACTCAAGGCTCGAATCGTCGAACCACCAAACTCAATGGCGTAACCTGTGCCGCCTGCCGTGCCGATCTTGCCGATCACAGCCAGCGCAATATCCTTCGCCGTGACACTTTTCCCAAGCTTGCCTTCGACCTTCACCAGCATGGCCTTGGACTTTTTAGCGACCAGACATTGCGTCGCCATCACATGCTCGACTTCAGACGTGCCGATACCATGCGCCAAAGCCCCAAATGCGCCGTGCGTGCTGGTATGCGAATCACCGCACACTACCGTCATGCCCGGCAAAGTCGCGCCCTGTTCAGGCCCCATCACGTGTACCACGCCCTGACGAATATCATTCATCTTGAATTCTGTAATACCGAATTCCGCGCAGTTCGCATCCAGCGTTTCCACTTGTAAACGCGCGATAGGGTCGGTGATACCACCGCTACGCTTGGTAGTCGGCACATTATGGTCGGGCACAGCCAGCATTGAATCCGTGCGCCACGGCTTGCGCTGCGCCAGCTTCAGCCCTTCAAAGGCTTGCGGACTGGTCACTTCATGCACCAAGTGACGGTCTATATAAATTAGCGAAGTGCCATCCGGTTCGGTGCGAACCAAGTGGCTATTCCACAGTTTGTCGTAAAGAGTTTGAGCGTTCATTATCGTGTTTAACTTTCGCGGGAGGCTAATTATGCCACAGCCTGCGGGCTGTTCGCCACGGTTCCACTGCGCCAACTTTTTGCACGGAGCCTTCCGACTTGGTATGAAGCTATTCTTAATGATCGCGAAGCAGCATTGAAGGCAAGCAAGATAACTGTATCTAGCCGGGAAAACGCCAAGGAAAGTATCAATAAAAAAGTCTCATGTCGAATTAGTGCTACTGGCATTGAAACACCAGTGACTACTAACATACTTGACTGAAGAGTAAAAATCGATTGAGTACGACCCATTGATTTTTCAAAAGCCGCTGCACCTCAGTGGACATGCCGAAAGATATTTAACTTGCAGTTGAATAACCCAAGCGGACGGGTATAATCAGTCAACGCCAACCATCCTTTTCGTCAACGGCTTTCAGTTTATCATTTGGCCGGATGACCATGAACCGCCGCATGTTCATGTATTCAAGGGCGATGGAGAAGCAATAATACGCATAGGCAACAGCGGGCATGCTCCCGCTTTTGTCACGATCAATGGACTTACAAAGCGCGAAGCGAAATTTATCTGGGATATCGTCGCCGAACATCAGGAAAAATTACTCGGCGCATGGGAGAAAATTCATGGCTAATTGGAAAATCAGTGAAAGCGATTTGGACAACCAGATCAATCGCGCAAAAGCCGCAGGCGCAGAAGCGCTCAAGAGTGAACCCCGTGCGAAATCTGCCCGTTACAGCCCAACTCGCCGCCAAGTCATTGTTGAGCTGACCAACGGCTGCTCATTTATTTTTCCGGTGGATAAAGCGCAAGGACTTGCCGGAGCTTCAAATAAGGATTTGGCGGCCATAAAGATATTGGGCAAAGGCATAGGACTGCACTGGGAAAAGCTGGATGCCGATCTCAGCATCGCATCGTTAGTGGTGGGCATTTTTGGCAGCCACGCATGGATGCGCGAGCTTGCCCGTCGTGGCGGGTCTGCATCGACACCCGCCAAAGCCGCCGCTGCACGTGCCAATGGTGCAAAGGGCGGGCGTCCCAAAAAGAGCACAACCTCTTCGCAGAAGGCGGCCTGATTCAACGCGAACTTAATCTGAACCAGCCCCTCTAATTGGTAAATAGTTAGGAGGGCATCACTGAACGTCAGTTGAAGGAACAACTGTTGTTGTATATTTCGATCTTCAATCGTACAATAAACATTAATGCTTCCATTAAAGGATTTGTTATGACTTTGCGAACGAGTGATGTGGTGCCGATCAGCGAAGCGCGTGCGCGACTGACGGAGCTTGCTGATGAAGTAGTCGGTGCAGGCGCTGAAAAAGTGCTGACCAAGAACGGATCGAGCTTTGTTGCCATCGTTGATGCTCGCAAACTAGACTACTACCATGCGCTTGAAGAAGAACATGCTGGTTTGGTCTTGTTGGATGAAGCCGAAACGGGATTGCGCCAACTTCTTGCCGGGCAGCGCGTAACTTTCAAAGAATTGACGCTGGCACTGTCAGATCAATGACGCTTCCGGTCAATACCCGTGTCGAAGCCGCCCCGAATTTCCTCAATAACCTGAAAGCAGTTCACCTATTTTAAAGCAGTTCACCTATTTTTCGTTGAACAAGATGCGGATTCTGCAAGTGCGCGTTTTCGCAAGCTAAAGGCAGAGTTGCGTGAAATGATCACAGTGTTGAGTTGGTCGCCCGCCAGTGGACACCCGGCACGTTTTCTCACCGGACGATCAGCGCAGGCACGATTGAGGTCTCAAGCTGTTCAACAGCTTGCCACACAAGCGGGCTTGCCAAACTTGCGGGAATACATCGTAAACCGTCACATCGTTTTGTACGCCCACTCCGAGGTCGAAGTAGTGTTGCTGGCGTTGAAACACCAGCGGCAACTGACTTACTTGGCTGAGGGCTGAACCGTCGTTTTAAATCAAACACTGCAATAATGCAAGCCTGAATCCCGGGTTGCATCCGGGCTGGCTGAGATTTCCAGGAATATTTTGACTAACCGGCGGTAGCGGCTACAATAAACACACTAGTTCCCAAGGCGTAAATCATGAATACATCAGTTTTGAAACAAGTTCCCAAAGGCGAAGACCTGACACGTGCGGTTTTGGAAATGGAAGAACATGATTTGCGGATGCACGACAAGGCGCAGATTCAGCGTGGGCTTGATGCGTCCAATGACCCGAACGCACCCAGGACAGCACACGCTGATTTCATGACCGAACTGAAAGCCGAACTCATGAGCCGGATAGATGCGAGATAGTTACCGGATCGAGTGGTTGGAACCGGCAAAGCAAGACCTGCGCGACATCGTTTTTTACCTGATAGACAAAGCACCGCTCGTCGCAATCGGGATACAGGAAGAATTCGACAGCCAACTGTCCGTACTGGAAAAGTTTCCGCACATCAGCCAAGAGAATGCTTATTTTGACGGCGTTTTAGACTTCAAGATAAAAGGATTGCCCTATGTTGTGGTCTATCAAGTTTCCCCGGAAAGACGCGCCGTTGAAATATTGGCCGTATTGCATGAGCGGAAAAATCGGGCTGATTCCAAAAACTACCGGTTCTGACGAAATGATTTTCTGGAGCATATCCGAATCATCAGTGCGCGAAAGGCGAGCCAATATGAAAAAACCATCTACAAGCAAGAATGACCAAGACATTCCAGAATTAAAGCGCGAGCAACTTGGGGTTGGCGTGCGGGGTAAGTATTAGACAGAAGAACCTGATGAATTACGTCTATCCCACTTAAATTTTCAAAATGTTTCTACTTGTTGCTATCAACGGAAAATTTACACTCACTGAGTTGTAAATCACCGAAGGTAACATCTTGAATCAATCCCGTGACCATAACTTCAAGCCCCTTGTCCCAATTGACGATTTTTTTGATGACGCTCGGGCTTTTTATTTCTCCGCAGTCCACCTCAGCTTCTCCCTTGCATGTCCTTCGCGCTCTACAAACGCCTCCAACAACCCAAACCAGAAATTCCACGATGCCGTAACCTGCTCAACCAGATAAGTGTGCAACGCGCTGCCAAAATTCGCATCCACCATTGCAGGCAGATCGATGACGATATTGTTGATGTCTCTCGCATTGAAAACCGACCCGGACTTTCTGCCCATCTCGGTTCTGATCTGATCTAGTTCATCCGCCAGCACATCATCATGCGCCTTCAACGCATTCAGCACATCCCAGACAGGTTTGAAGTTACTGGCCGCTATCGTGTCTTCGGCATTTTCCCCGGCGGCGATAAACACCGGCAAGACAATCGTACCGACCTTCTTGTCCGGACTCAGGCGTATGGCGCGCCCCACGGCCTGGATGATGTCCACCTGGCTGCTGCGCGGGTCGATGAACGCCACGCCGTCGAGCGAGGGCACGTCCACGCCTTCGGACAGGCAGCGCGCATTGCTCAGTACGCCGCGTTCGTCTGCACTCAGTCCTTTGAGTTGGTCGAGTTTGATCTTGCGTTTGTTGGCGGGCATGTTGCCGGAGACGAAGTCAGTGCGCAGGGTTCCGCTGGGGCGATGTTCGTCGCTGATCCATGCCATGATGTTTTTGATGTCGGTGGTGAAGGCTTCGGCGCGATTGACGCGGCTGTGGAAGCTGATGATGCGCTTGAGGTCGTAGTCTTTGATGGCTTTGAGCAGGCCGATCTGGGCGGCGAGCGATTCGCTGTCTGTTTCGATGCCCGTGCCGGTACTGACCAGTTCGCGCCTGGCGATCCATTGCGCGATGGTGGGATCGTCCACGCCGATAATGACGACGCGGTAATCGGTGAGCAGTTTGCGCTCGATGGCTTTGCCGAACGGCAGGGCATACAGCACTTCGCCAAACAGGGCGGCGTTGTCCATGCCGACCACTTCGACGCCGCGATCTTCGGCAGCTTTGTGCACGGTGCTGGAGTAGGTGCGCGGGGTGGCGGTGGCGAATAGCCGTTTGGCGCTGCGTATCTGCAAATTGTCGAGGATGGTGCTGAAGTCGCTGCCGACCTTGCCCGCGCAACGGTGGGCTTCGTCTGCTATGGCAAGATCGAAGGCGGGAATACTTGGGTCGGCTTGGGCTGCTGCAACAACCAGTGAAGATTGGTAGGTGGAGAAAATCACGCGGTTGCCTGCGCCGCTGAGAAAGCGTTTTACTTCGTCCGCATCTGAGGTGACATCAACACCAAGATCGTGAACGCTGTGGATGGCTTCGTCGTTGCCTCGGGTGCCGACGGTTTGATCCGAGCAGACACACAGCCATTGAAACGGAGTGGCGGCGGCGAATGTCCATTCGCGCAGGGTTTGCGCCAGCAGGCCGAGTGAGGGCAGCAACACCAAGGTGCGAGTTGAGCCGAGAGCTTCTTTGATCCAAAGCGTGGTGTAAGTCTTGCCAGTACCGCAGGCCATGATAAGCTGGCCGCGGTCGGCGCTTTGCAGCCCTTGCACAACAGCGGTTCTGGCATCGTTCTGGTGGTCTTTGGGCGTGGGTGGTGCTTTGCGTTTGGCTTGCGGCAGCGCAGCGAGATTGGCGGGATAGTCCAGCGCGGACTTCTCAAAATCGGATAGCAGAAAACGCACCACCGGTTTTTCTTGTGCATCGCAAACTTGCTTGGCGTTGGTTCCGATGCGGTCGGTGGTGGCGATCAGCAAGCGGTGCTTGATTTGTGGCCTGTTCGATTCACTGAGGAATTTATCCACATCGTGCTTGGTGATGTCGTAGTCGGGCGAGTAGCACTTGGCTTGTACCGCCCAGTGGTCGCCATTCTTGTGCTGAAACACCAGATCAATGCCGCAGTCTGCACCCCAACGTCCCGGCCATTCATCCCATAGCCATACTTGCTCAACTTGCGTCGCCCATTCGGGATCGGTTTTCAGAAACCATTTGACGAAGTGCTCGAACTGTTTGCCGCGCTTGAGCGGGTCGGGGTCGAGGCTGGTGTAGAAATCGGAAAATTGGACGGACATTTTTTCAGTGATCAATCATTCAGATTTCGTCATACCGGCGGTGTCAACTTTGCACTCGGCTTGCCGAGTAGCAAACTGCCTACTTTTAGTGCAGGCCGGTATCCAGTTGATTAAATATCCTGTGCAAGGCACGGTCATTACTAACGGCATGTTTGATTGAGGCGCTGGATACCGGCCTTCGCCGGTATGACGGGCGGGTTGAATGCTGGCTGAGCAGGTGTTGTTGCTTTGAGTTTTGTTAACACACTGTGTCATACATATCTTTCCACTCAGGATTGAACTCTTCGATTAATTTAAGCTTCCACGCTCGTTGCCATTCTTTGATTGCTTTCTCCCGTTGAATGGCTGACTCCATTGTTTCATGAACTTCATACCATACCAACTGATCCACTCTGTACTGCTTGGTGAAGCCATCGACAACGTGATTTTTGTGTTCCCACACTCGCTTGAGCAAGTCCGAAGTTACGCCCGCGTACAACGTGCCGTTACGTTTGCTGGCTAACAGATAGACACAGGGCAATTTGCTCATTTCACTACTTCGTCATACAGGCACAGACGTTTCTAACTGCATATTTGATAAAGGCACTGGATACCGGCCTGCACTAAAAGTAGGCAATTTGCTACTCGGCAAGCCGAGTGCAAAGTTGACACCGCCGGTATGACGAAAGAAGGTGCGTAATAAGGTTCAGTTCGTTGGAGCCGTTGTTTTGTCCAGTTTCACCAACGCATATTCCAGGCTATCGGAAAGTGCCCGCCAACTGGCGTCGATAATATTGGTACTTGCCCCGACCGTGGTCCACACGTGACCGCCGCCCTGAAAAGTAATGAGAACCCGTATCTGTGCCGAGGTGCCGTTGCCGCTATCCAGAATGCGCACTTTATAGTCGATCAAACGCGCTGTCCTCAGCACCGGATACATGCCAGCCAGTGCGCTGCGCAAGGCTGTAGACAAGGCATTGACCGGACCATTGCCCTCGGCGGCCACGAATTTTACTTCGCCGTTCACCCTTACTTTGACGGTCGCTTCCGACAACAGTCCACTATTGCGGCGACGCTCGGCGATAACAAAATAATCGACCAACTCGAATGGTTTCACGTAGTCCGGGCGCTGACGATGCAGCATCAGCTCCACGCTTGCCTCGGCTGCCTCAAAAGTAAAGCCTTCATGCTCCAACTGTTTGATGTCGCTAAGTACGCGCTGGGTATCTTCGTTATTGAGCTTAATTCCCAAATTATGGGCTCGAAGCTGGATATTACCCCGTCCGGACAACTCCGAGACAACTGAGCGCATTTCGTTGCCCACCAGAGCCGGATCGATATGCTGGTAGGAGTCGCTTGCCTTGAGAACTGCCGCCACATGGATGCCGCCTTTGTGGGCAAAGGCGCTATGCCCAATGTAAGGCGCGTGATTGTAATGCTTGAGATTGACTACCTCCGCGACATAATGAGCAAGAGAGGTCAGTTCGCGCAACTGCTCAGGCGTTACCACTTGCCTGTCCATTTTGAGTTGCAGATTGGGAATAATGGTCGTCAGATTGGCATTGCCGACGCGCTCGCCATAACCGTTGATCGTGCCCTGCACCTGGGTGCAGCCGCCACGCACTGCTGCCAATGAATTGGCCACGCCGCAACCGCTATCGTTGTGGCAGTGAGCCCCTAATGGTGTTGAAATGTGTTTGCGTACTTCGCGCACAATTTCTTCAACCTCCCACGGCAACTTGCCACCGTTTGTTTCGCACAGCACCAGCCAATCTGCTCCCGCGTCCGCAGCCGTCCTCAGTGAAGCCAAGGCGTATTCGCGATTGGCGATAAATGCGTCGAAGAAATGCTCCGCGTCGAACATGACTTCGCGCCCGTGCAATTTGATATAGCTCACACTGTCGCGGATCATCGCGAGGTTCTCTTCCAGCGTCGATGAAAGCACCACTTTAACGTGGTAATCGGAGCTCTTGCCCACCATCGTCACAACCGGTGTATCCGCATCCAGCAAGGCTTGCAAATTCGTATCCTGCTCGCATTGCAAATGCTTTTGCCGAGTGCGGCCAAACGCAACCAGCTTGGCGGAACCCAAATCCAGCTTGGCGGCACGCGCAAAGAACTCGGCATCTTTGGGATTAGAACCGGGCCAACCACCCTCGATATAATGGAAACCAAAATCGGCAAGACGCTTTGCAATTACCAGCTTGTCATCAACCGAGAGGGAAATATCTTCGCGCTGCGTGCCGTCACGCAGTGTTGTGTCGTAAAGAAATACTTGGCTCATAGCATCAACAAAAATTAAGTGGGGTGAAGTTTATCATTTTTTAAGCGTGAGCCCCTACCGGAGAAGGCTAATTTGCACTTACGATCCTTTATAACTGCGCATCCACGCCATCAACAACAATCCCAATAAAGCGCTTCCCGCACTCATCGAATACAACGCCGTTGGCCCCCAGTGCTGCCAGATCGGACCGCTAGCCAAACCTCCCACCACACCACCCGCCCCATAAGTGATACTGCCAAACAAGGCTTGTCCTTTGGATTGATGCCGCCCCTTAAAAAATTCATGTACCAGCCCCACCGAAGCGGCGTGATATGCACCGAAGGTAAGTGCATGCAACATCTGTGCAAACAGCAACAGCACAACCCAATCTACCGTCCAGCCTATGAGTAAAAAGCGCAATACCGTCGCGCTAAAACTGATTAGCAATATGCGCGTAAAGCCTAAACGCCGCACCAGTGAGGGCATTACAAAAAACACGCCGATTTCGCAGATCACCCCTACCGCCCATAGTCCACCCACTGCACTTTTAGCGTAACCATGCTCAACCAAATAGATTGAATAGAAAGTGTAGTAAGGGCCATGCGCTACAGACATCAGAAAGCACGCACCAAACAATGCCAGTACACGAGGCTGAAACAGGAGTTGCCTGATCGACTGATGATCAGTGTGATGTGCCAGCACCTCTGTCTTCGGAATAAGTCGCGAAAAAATCAAAATTCCGATTTCACACGCCAACCCTGCCCACAACAGCCAAGCGATGGCAATGAAATCGAAGGCATAACCCAGCCCCACCACCGTCACGATAAAACCAATGGAACCCCAGGAACGAATGCGCCCGTAATGCGCCGTATTCTTGCCGAGATAACTCATTGTGGTGGCTTCCACCAGCGGTATTGATGCGCTCCAGAAAAACGCCATCAGTGCCAGCACCAAAAACAATCCCCAGAAACTGGTGGCAAAAAACACGCCCAGATAAAACAATGCACTTAGCGTTGCCGCGGCTTGCACCACCAATAATCTTTTGCCGGTGTGATCGGCCAGCCAGCCCCAAATATTCGGCGCGAGCATACGCATCACCGGCTGGATCGACATCAGGATAGAAATTTCAATCGCATCAAAGTGGATTGATTGGAGGTACAGGCTCCAATAGGGCGCAAACATCCCCACGAAGGCGTAATAGAAAAAATAGAATCCGGCGATGCGCCAGTGGTAGCTCTTGAAGTTATGCATGGTAAGACAGTGACGAACAGTGAACATTATCTCATGCTCAAAATATTTTCACCCAACCCCTTGAAACAGGAACCATCACCCCCATTTGCGGGAGGTCGATGAATGGAGAGCTACATGAAACACCACGAAAAAAAACCTGAAGAACCTGCAACAACCCAACCAGAACAACAAGTTGAGACACCAACCCCGGAAGTAATGCCCAGTCTGGAAGAATTACTCAAGCAAGCGGAGTTAAAGGCTCAGGAGCATCACGACGCCTGGCTACGTGCCAAGGCCGAAGGCGAGAACATCCGCCGCCGTGCGCAAGAAGACATCAGCAAGGCGCAAAAATTCGCAGTTGAACGTTTTTCCAACGAAATGCTGGCGGTAATGGATAGCCTTCAAGCCGGGCTGGCAGTCGAAACGGCCAGCGTGGAAAGCTTTAAGAGCGGTATGGAATTGACACTAAAGCAACTTTCCAGCGTTTTTGAGAAGTTCAACATCAAGGAAATTAATCCGCTTGGTGAAAAGTTCGATGCACACAAACATCAGGCTATCGGCATGATTGATAGTGAGCAAGAGGCCAACACGGTGGTGAATGTGATGCAAAGGGGTTACACCTTGAACGAACGCGTGCTGCGCCCGGCGATGGTGATGGTGGCCAAGGGAAAGTAAAACTATGCCGTTATTCCCGCGCAGGCGGGAATCCAGTTATTGAAAAATCCGCGTAGCGGGACAAAACCAAACGCATTTTAAATAAAACCACTGGATTCCCGCCTACGCGGAAATGACGATTAAATTTGAAACACTTGAAAAACCCCACCCCTGCCCTAACGTTGGGTGGCAAGCAAATTATGCATTCAATCTATAAAGCATTTAACTGAAAGGAAAGTATCATGGGAAAGATTATCGGTATTGACTTGGGCACGACCAATTCTTGCGTGTCTGTTATGGAAAACGGCAAACCTAAAGTGATCGAGAACGCCGAAGGCGCTCGCACTACGCCGTCTATTATTGCTTACATGGAAGACGGCGAAGTGCTGGTCGGTGCTGCGGCCAAGCGTCAGGCCGTGACCAACCCGAAAAACACTTTGTATGGCGTTAAACGCCTGATCGGCCGCCGTTTTGAAGAGCCGATGGTACAAAAGGACATCAACATGGTTCCTTACACCATTGTCAAAGCCAAGAATGGCGACGCCTGGGTGAAGGTACGCGACAAGGATATTTCCGCACCGGAAATTTCCGCGCAAGTGCTGATCAAGATGAAGAAGACGGCTGAAGATTACCTGGGTGAAGAAGTCACCGAGGCGGTCATCACCGTTCCTGCTTATTTCAACGACAGCCAACGTCAGGCCACTAAAGACGCCGGGCGTATTGCCGGTCTGGATGTTAAGCGCATCATCAACGAACCGACTGCTGCTGCGCTGGCCTTCGGTTTGGACAAACAAGAAGGCGACCGCAAGATTGCGGTGTACGACTTGGGTGGTGGGACGTTCGATATTTCCATCATCGACATTTCCGAGATCGACGGCGAACACCAGTTCGAAGTGCTTTCGACCAATGGCGACACTTTCCTCGGTGGTGAAGATTTCGACATGCGCGTAATCGAGCATCTGGTGGATGAGTTCAAGAAAGAAAGCGGCATCGACCTGAAGAAAGATATGCTGGCTCTGCAACGCCTGAAAGATGCGGCAGAAAAAGCCAAGATCGAATTGTCTTCCGCACAACAAACCGAAGTGAATCTGCCTTACATCACCGCAGATGCCTCCGGCCCAAAACACTTGGCTGTGAAGATCACTCGCGCCAAGCTGGAAAGCCTCGTGGAAGATTTGATTGCTCGCACCATCGAGCCATGCAAGATCGCCATGAAGGATGCGGGTGTATCCGCTTCCGACATCGGCGACGTGATTTTGGTCGGTGGTCAAACTCGTATGCCCAAGGTGCAAGAGAAGGTTAAAGAGTTCTTCGGCAAAGAGCCGCGCAAGGACGTGAATCCTGACGAAGCCGTGGCTGTGGGCGCTTCGATTCAAGGCGGCGTGCTGCAGGGCGAAGTGAAAGACGTGTTGCTTTTGGACGTAACACCATTGTCTCTGGGTATCGAAACCATGGGCAGCGTGATGACCAAGCTCATCAAGAAAAACACCACGATCCCTACCAAGGCTTCGCAAGTGTTCTCTACTGCAGAAGATAATCAAAATGCAGTGACGATCCATGTGTTGCAGGGTGAGCGTGAAGTTGCTTCCGGCAACAAGAGCCTGGGACAATTCAATCTGTCGGACATTCCTCCGTCACCACGCGGCATGCCACAAATTGAAGTGACTTTCGACATCGATGCCAACGGTATCTTGCACGTTAGCGCGAAAGACAAAGCGACCGGCAAAGAAAATAAGATCAAGATTCAAGCAAGCTCCGGTTTGTCCGAAGCTGAAATCCAACGCATGGTGCAAGACGCCGAGTCTCATGCCGATGAAGATAAAAAGGCAATCGAACTGGTCACTTCTCGCAACCAATTGGATGCATTGATCCACTCGACCAATAAATCGCTGAAAGAATATGGCGAACAATTGAGCGCTGAAGAAAAGTCGGCTATCGAAGCCGCATTGAAAGCAGCGGAAGAAGTCGTCAAGGGTGATGACAAAGCCGCAATCGATAGCAAAGCTGAAGCCTTGGCAACAGCAGCGCAAAAGCTGGGTGAGAAAATGTACGCCGCTGAGCAAGCAAAAGCACAAGCTGGAGGTGCTGATGCCGGCGCTCAACATGCGGGTGAACAAAAGCCTCACGACGACAATGTAGTGGATGCTGAATTTACCGAAGTAAAAGACAAGAAGTAAGAAGACAGTTGGTAGTCGTTAGACGTTAGTCGTTAGTTGAACCCATCTGGTTTGCTTTTCAACTAACGGCTAGCGACTAATTATTTAAGACTTGCAGCTAACGATCATGGCCAAAAAAGATTATTACGAAGTCCTTGGCGTTAATAAGGACGCATCAGACGAAGAAATTAAGAAGGCTTATCGCAAACTGGCGATGAAGCACCATCCTGACCGCAATCCGGACAATCCCAAAGCTGAAGAGCATTTCAAGGAAGCAAAAGAGGCTTATGAAAACTTAAGCGACGAGCAAAAGCGCGCGGCTTACGATCAATATGGTCATGCCGCTTTTGAAGCCGGAGGCATGGGAGGCGGCGGTGCGGGGGCAGGCGGTTTTGACTTCGGCGACATCTTCGGAGACATTTTCGGCGGTGCGCGAGGCGGTGGCCGCAATAGCCCTCATCGTGGCTCCGATCTGCGTTACAACCTGGAGATCACGCTGGAAGAAGCCGCACGCGGCGCGCAAAAACAAATTCGCATTCCCACCATGGAAGATTGCGAAACTTGTAAAGGTACCGGCGCTAAACCCGGCACCAGTGCAACCACTTGTCAAACCTGTGCGGGTCATGGACAAGTGCGTATGCAGCAGGGATTTTTCTCTATCCAGCAAACTTGCCCGCGTTGCCACGGAAGCGGCAAACAAATCAGTTCGCCCTGCACTTCATGTCATGGCGCGGGTAAAGTCAAACAGCACAAGACTCTGGAAATTAAAATCCCGGCGGGGATCGACACCGGCATGCGCTTGCGTCACAGCGGCCACGGCGAAGCGGGCAGCAACGGCGCGCCAAGCGGTGATCTCTATGTCGAAATTCACATCCGTCCCCATAGCGTATTCCAGCGCGAAGGTGACGATCTGCATTGCGAGATGCCGATCAGCTTCAGCACGGCAGCCTTGGGCGGAGAGATCGAGATTCCCACTTTGGATGGCAAGGCAAGTATCAAGATTCCCGCAGAAACGCAAAGCGGCAAAATTTTCCGTCTGCGCGGCAAAGGCATCAAAGGCATGCGTACCAATTCGCACGGGGATTTGAATTGCCATGTTGTAGTCGAAACACCGTCTAATCTGACCGAGCGTCAAAAAGAATTGTTGCGTGAATTCGAAGCGATCAGTCAGCAAGATGCGGGGCGCCATAGCCCGCGAGCAAAATCTTGGATGAGTAAAGTTAAAGAGTTCTTTGCGCAGTAAACTCTAGTTTAAAATGACTGGGGCATTAACATTGCCTCAGTCAATTTCCTCTTCACAGACATCTTCCGGTTATTTCGCTTTCACCGCGCGAGCGCGTAACTGTCCGCAAGCCCCTTCAATCTCCTGTCCTGCCGAATCGCGTATCTTGGCGAGAATACCGTGCCGCTTGAGGGCTTGTACCATTTGCAGAATCCGCTCGTCTGTGGGGCGTCGATAATCGAGTCCGTCAATTTCGTTAAAGGGAATGAAGTTCATCAAAGCGTATTTTCCAGTCAAAAGCTGCGCTATTCTTTCCACCTCGGCATCGCTGTCGTTGACACCCTCAATTAATGTCCATTGATATTGCACCGGGTAGGCGGTGGCGCGCGCATATGCTTCTGCACATTCCACCAATTCTTCGATTGCGATAGTTGGTGCTTGAGGTAGTAATCTGGCGCGCAAATTCGCATCGGTGGTGTGCAAAGAAAGGGCTAGTGCGGGTTTGACAGGAATTGAAGATCGTTCTTCACGTTTGCCCCCTCTCCCGCAGGCGGGAGAGGGTTGGGGTGAGGGCTGCTCAACCTGAGAGCATTTGTCCATCAGCCGCTCAAACACCCGCAAATCCCCCACCGTAGACAAGACTAGGCTCTTGTGGCCGATGTTGCCTTGATTGCCCAGTAGATCAATCGCATCAAGTACATTGTCGAGATTGTGGGCCGGTTCGCCCATGCCCATGAATACCACCTTGCTAACAGTGCGGCGTTTACGCGCGAGCACCACCTGGGCGACGATCTCGGCGCTACCGAGCTGGCGTTGCAAGCCTGCTCGTCCACTCATGCAGAACACACAGCCGACAGCACAACCCACCTGCGTCGATATGCACAGAGCGCCACGCGGCAGTAGCACGCTCTCCACCAGTTGACCATCTGCCAGTTTAACCAACAGTCGTGCCACTCCATCCTCGGCGGGAAATTCGCCCTGCAAGCTCGCCAGACGATTCAACTCTGCTTCAATGGCGGGCAACTCATTGCGCAGCGACAGCGGGAAAAAAGTCTCTGCAGGACTATGCACTCTATCGTACGAGCCAACCTGACTCCAGCCGCGCAGCAGCCTGTCTTCGTGGCACGGTTTGGCTCCGAGATCACGCAGACGTTGGCGAAGGTTCGAGAGGCGCATAGCAAATTGAGAAGTAGAAAGCCGATTATCTTGGTGCGTTAGCATACTGAATCAAATAAAAAATCAGTTCATCTTTCGATACTCGTTCTAAGGGTATGCCCTTGGTTTAGTATTGAAACATCACTCTGGGATTTTGACATGCCTGCATCACTTACGCTTGATTTTCATTATGCACCGAAGAATTTACGCGACAGAATTGCTTACAGCTTCATACGGTTTTTACGTCTTGGTGCCGACATCCTTTTTTCCAAGCGCTACGGACACCGCGCAGTTGTGCTGGAAACAGTGGCAGCAGTACCTGGCATGGTGGGCGGTGCGCTTCAGCATTTGCGCTCATTGCGCCGAATGAAAAGTGATCACGGCTGGATACACACCCTTCTCGACGAAGCGGAGAATGAACGCCAGCACTTGATGACCTTCATTCATATTGCCAAGCCTTCACTTTTTGAGCGTCTTCTGGTGCTCTTTGTGCAATTCATTTTCTACAATGTTTACTTTCTGCTTTACCTGATTTCTTCCAGAACTGCACATCGGGTCGTGGGTTATTTGGAAGAAGAAGCTGTCCACAGTTACAGCGAATATCTGGCCGGTGTTGAAAATGGCACCTACGCCAACGTTGAGGCGCCGGAAATTGCCATTGCCTACTGGAAGCTTGCTTCCGATGCTCGTTTGCGGGATGTAATTATCGCGGTGCGTGCCGATGAATGTCTTCACCGCGATGTAAATCACGAATTTGCGAATGAACTTGATAGATTATCGCACTGAAGAATAATGCCCCGCTAAGCAGCAAATATTTTAAATAGCAAATACATCACCAGCATACCCACAAAGACGCCGGAAATAAATATCCGCAGCGCAATTGAAGTACTGGTTTCCGGTTGGGATTTTTCCTCGGGCGGTTGTATCGCTTCCCAATCGCCGATGATCTGCCTGGCCTCGGCGTATTTTTCTTCGGCAACCAGCACGCGCACGAAGCCCATCGCTGCAAGTTCGCCGATGCCGCCCTGCAAATATTCGCCCTCGATACGTCCCGAAATGCCGCGCTGCTCAAGCAGGTTCAGGATCATGTGAGCATCAAGCCCGGTGGAGGCTTCAAATACGCTTTTCATTGGCTATTTGTTGCCGCCTCCGCGTCGCTCCACGGGCGCGCTGAATTTGCGGATATTTTCCTCGGCTTGTTTGCGCGCAGTGATGTCTTGGATGACGGCCATAAGCTTTTGAGCACCCTCTTCTGTGATCAATTGCAGGGTGACCTCCACCGGATAGGTGCTGCCATTATCGCGTGCCTGAACTGTCTCATAGGTGATCGACTCCTGCTTACCCTGGCGCAACTGCTCAATAATCCCGCCAAAGGATTCGATGCCCGATTTCGGATGCAGCCCCAGAATGGTTTTCTTTTGCAATTGCTCCAGCGTGTAACCGAGACTTTCCAGCGCATGATCATTGGCGTAGGTAATTTGCAATGAATCGGTATCGAACATGAAGATTTCGTTCGGACTCCGTTCGCGCAGTGCTTGTTCATATTTGCGCTGCAACTCCTCGCGGCGCTTTTCCACGGACCACGCGCGGCGTTGAAACCTTAAGCTATAAAAAGCGAATGTGCATGCCAGCACCAGCGCCATCACAAAAAATGGCGCGTGCAGATCGTGCCACCATGCAGCTTTGATTTCCGTGACGGGCATTTCAACAAACAGCGTGAGCGGATAGTGTTGCAGGCGGCGTATTACCAGCAAACCCGTGGTCTTGTCGTCACTGTTGCGTATTTCGACCTGTCCTTGTTGCGGATGGTTGTTCGCGTGCAGATACTCGGCCATCGCACCATCAAGCGGCTTGCCATAAAGCTTATCGAGGCTATTTGCATCCGGCGCGGGATAGCGACTCACCAGATATCCATCATCGCGTACCAGTCCCAGCGCGGTGATTTTTGGGGTAATCGAATCTATCCAATAGTGTTGCATCATATCGACCGGCAAGTTGGCACTGATGATGTAGACCAGCTTTCCCGCAGGGTCGGCAACGGCATAGCGCGCAGCGATGACCCAGCTATTGTCTATTGTTCCCATCACGGGTTGGCCAATCGCAAAATGCGGGGCTGGTTGCAGCTCGCTCACAAACTTCTTGAATACAGGCTCATCGGCAAGCGTAGGCAGATTGGGCCGGTTTGGTGTTACCCCTGTCAACAACAACTGGCCATCGCTACGGATCAGCATCACATTGCTTAGCTCGGTGTGCAGAGCTTGAAAGCGTCTGACCAACGCATATGCGCGGTCGAGATCCGTTTTATTGTGCGTATCGCTCAACTCCGCGCCCAAATTCTGCATGCCGATTCTCAGTTGAGTCAGGTAAATATCAACCGAGTTTTCGCTCAAGGCGGCAATCGTCGCCACTTGGCTGACCTGCTCGGATTTGGCTTCGCGCCAAGACTGCGAAACAAGAAAAGCGGCGTAAGCAAGTAGCGCAACTACCAGAAACGTTGCTGAATACTTAATAATTCGCCCGGGGCGATTTTCACTAGTAGTGTTTGGCATTTATGTCTCTCAATGTAATGACAGTTGGCGAAGGTTCAGCCTACTTGAATAATCTGATTCAGCCGCTCACACACCTGCGCGAACAAATCTCCGGATAAAACACCCAGCGGGTGCGCCTTGGCTTTGCGCAAGCGCCAGTCGAACGATTTTGGCTGGTGGCAAAGTACATAGCTGGCTTGCCCGATCTTGCGCCCTTTTGCTTTACCTACGGCAACTGCAAACGGATTGTCCGCATTGTATTCCGCCGTGGTCATCGGTAAGCCGATGACCAGCGAAGTCTTTTCGTTAAAAATGAGTGGCGAAAGCACAAGAAACGGATGCACATCGCGCATCTCGCGACCGACCTGCGGATTACAGTCTATCCAGATGATCTCCTTCCGATCCGGCACCCATGATTTCGGTTTGCGTTTGGGCACCGCTGTTTTATTGGCCGCTACCAACGCTCGGCTCCGAGTGCATCGCCTGTTGTCATCTGCTCCCCGCCATGGCGCTCGAAATCGTAAGCCGCTAGACGCTGCTCCAAAGTAAGCTTGGTTGCCTCGACCGGAGTGATGATGACCTGATCGCCTTCAACCGACACACGCACACGCTGGTGCACATGAAGATGCGCTTCACGCGCCACCGCAGCGGGCAAACGCACGCCCAGATTATTACCCCACTGTTTGATATCAAGCACCGCTTCGGCCATAACTGGCTCCTTGACCAATATGTATAAACGCGAGTCTATACATGTTGTGATGGGAGGTCAATTCGGATGTAATAATGAAAGGCCTAACCCTGAGCTATGAAACCTACACCACCAACCTCCCCACCAATTCCGACATGTTCGAGTAAGTGATGAATGCCTCGTGCGTGGCGCGCGTGATGGCGACGTAGGTCAGGCGCACGTCGTCCTCTATATCCTCGGCCTTCTTCAGTTCACCCAATCCGCCGATTGCCACGCAGGGGAACTCCAGCCCCTTGGCGTTGTGCATGGACAGGAAGCGCACCTCATCCCGCTCCGTTTGGATGCGGTTGCCATGATCTTTTGCCACGTTAATCGGTATGCCGGATTTCGCCAGTATCTTCTCGAATCGCTCGCCGATGAAATGCCGGGGATATAGCACCGCCATCTGTCCCCACTGGTAACCGGCGGCTTTGCGTCCGAGCAACCATTCCGCAATCGCATGCGCTTCGCCGTCATGGCTCACGCACTGGCGCACCACCGGCTCCACACCCTCGCGCCCTCCGTCTTCCGGCATCAGGATCGCACTCTCGTCACCGGCGCACACGCCCGGTGCGCCAATCACATCGGAGGCGAACTTGCGTGCGAAGCGCAATATCTGCGCGGTGTTGCGGTAATTCACCTTAAGCACCGTCGTGCGACCGGCGGCCTCGATGCCGAGCTGTTTCCACACCGGGCGTTTCCGCCCTTTGTAAATCGCCTGCGCATCGTCGTAAACGATCATCAGTGCCTTCGTGTCCGGGTTCACCATCTTCGCCGCCAGCGCCAGCCATTGCGGCTCGAAGTCGTGCGCCTCGTCGATCAGCACCGCGTCGTACTGGCCGCTCGGAATCAATCCGCGCTCGGCGGCATCGAGCACGGCCTGCACATTGGCAGCCTGCCGTTCCGAAAAGTCGGGAATCTCTTTCGCGGTGGGTATCGGCAGGCCGTAAGTATGCAGCATTTTCCAGCACCAGGAATGGAAGGTCGAGGTGACCACCTTGTCCTCCACCCCTCTGTCCTGCATCGCATTCTCCAGCCGACCCGAGATGCCGTTCGCGTAACTCAACAGCAGCACCGGGCGGCTCGCCGCGCGCGCGATCTGCTCGGCGCGGAACGCCAGAATCAGCGTCTTGCCGGAGCCAGCCACGCCGCGCACGATGCGGTGTCCTTCGCCCATGCTGCGCGCCAGCAACTCCTGCTGCATGTCCATCACTTCCAGCAGGCGGTCACCAGCGGGCGAAGATTTTTCAGGCGGCTCGTCAAACGGCAGCGCAATCTGGGTGACGCGAATCTCCGGGAACAGCAGCGCACGCACCCGGTCGATTTGCGGCAGCGACAAGGCAGGCCCGATGCGCGGCGACACCATGCGCCAGACACGCTCGCGAAATTCTTCAGCATCGACCTTCTCCGCCATCTCGTCGCGGAAGATGCAGCGCTCCGGCGGAAACACTTCTCGCAAATCGGTCTGCTCAAACTGCTTGCGCGTGATGTTGGCGAACGCCACGCCGTGCCCGAAGGAAAATACCGGCTTGCCTTTGAAGCTCCCGCCTTCGTTGACCAGCAGCGGATCGCGCTTTAACGTATCCACCACGTTGAACATGTAATTGCGCACCTGCTCGAAAGGATTGTCAGTCGAAACATTGCCCCGATCAGTTATCAGCTCGACCTGCTTGCTACTTGCATTGCCTATCGTATCCAGCCGCCAGTCCTTCACCTCCAGCACCACAATGCCTTGCTGCGGATGCAATGCCACGAAATCCGGATGCCTGCCGAAAGGCCCGACCGGGATGTTGTGCCACACCCAGGCGTTGTCTTCGAGACAATCCTTCAGGCGTTCGGCGAGACGCAATTCGCCGCGCGCATCAAAGCGGGCAGCGCCAAGGGTGGGGATCAGGGTGGCCATGGGATGGGGTTAACAGTTATATGGAGTGCGATACCAATGTACATAGAAAGTATTTCGATGCTGCCCTCGTTAGCCCCCTGCGTCAAACGCAATGCGGTGGAAATGCGGATCGGTTTAGCATATTTGCAATTTGAAAGTTGAAACTTCAAATTGTATGATAATGGCAAACTGGGTGGAGGGGAAAGCGGCATGCCGTTTAAACTAATGTGACGCGGCCGCCTTTGGCTGCGGGTCATATGAAACCGTGGTCCCCGATTGTCAAAACCAGATATTTCCCAGTGCTTTGCACAAGGAATTATTTTCTGTTGCAGCGTATGATATGCATGTCTCAATCATTTTACAGAGATTAGGCAATGAGGAATGAATTAGGATGAATACGCTGGCAAACATTGACTCAGGAACACGCGCAGCTATACGGGCTTTCATTGAGAAAATAGCCCTGACGTATGAAATGGATCGGGCTATTCTTTTTGGCAGTCGTGCGCGGATGTCGCATCGGTCTGATAGCGATGCTGATGTGGCTGTACTGTTACATGGACGTTCCGGAAAATTCGTTGCTACCAAGCTGGCAATGGCAGACATTGCCTATGAAGTTCTATTGGAAACAGGCATTCGCATTCAGCCACTGCCAATTTGGAAAGAGGAATGGGAGCATCCTGAATCGTATTCAAATCCCCGACTGCTGGAAAACATTGAGCGGGAGGGAATTCTTATATGAACGCTCAAGACCTCTTGGCGAAGGCTATTCAAGCCGCAGCTTCAGCCAAGTTGCTACTTGATGCCGGAGATGCAGACGGGGCATGCAACCGGGCGTATTACGCCATGTTCGACGCTGCTCGTGCAGCTTTGCTTGCATCCGGCGCTCCAGTACCGGCAGAGATTGCCAAGACACACAGCGGGCTAATTTCAGCATTCAGCCTGCACCTCGTTAAAACTGGGCGCGTACCGGTAGAATTTGGCAAGTCACTCAATAAGGCCGAGGAACTGCGTTTAATTGCGGATTACAAAGGCGATCCAATCGAAAGCGACGCAGCGTCTTGGGTGGTATCAGAAGCGCATTCTTTTGTTCAAAAGATGCAGGACACATTTCTGAGATAGTTCGATGCGCGATTTGTTCAAGTCGGCTTGAAGGGGGAATGATAATAAAAGACCTGACCCTCGGCTGCGCTTCGGTGAGGGACAACAGCAGAGCGGCATCATCGTCGTGAACGGGGTACATGGTTAACCTTTGCAGAGTTGGGAATTTAAAGGGGGCAGCGTCGCATTATATTTTGATATGCGACGCTGACCCCTTTAATTCGTTCTAGTCGCCGAATGGGGAAACCGTGGTTTGTCCCCAATTGTTATCTGGATGATTTCGACTACAGCATTTGAAGGAAGGTGTAAGCCCCCAGGAACAACTAAGATTACTTCATCATCTTCAGGAACACTTGGCTGACAGAACTGTGCCACGACAAATTCGGTGACGCCAATTTTTTCAAGAGCGCTTCGCAATATCTTATACACATAACCGCTGCCTTTTCCGTCTTTGCCGCGAGCATAGACGATGGCTCTGTCAATATGTGGCGTAGTGGAAATACCCGATGTCGGAAAGCCTTCTTGGTTAAATTGATGACGAATCACTGCATTCGTGGGTGAAGAGCCCCACGTGGCACCGCCGCCCCAAGCGAGATCAGGTTCGCTCCATTGAAACCCATAAGTGAATACCCCTTGAACCTTAGGTATAAGCAGCCCACCATTTTCTCGATTAACACTTGCTGAAACACCACGAAAAAGATATTGATGGTTCATGGTTGCATAACGATTAGATGTGACGAAGCTTAACCAAGCTCATTCACATTGCGTCTAGTATTGCCTTTTTCTTACTGGCATATTCGCTATCGTTAATTAGACCTTGTTGGTGCATTGAATCTAATTCCTTCAACTTGTCAGTGGTAGAAGTCTTACTGGTTGAACTTGCAGCTGCGGATGAAGCTCCCTCTTTCCGCGCCATTTCTACCTTCAATGCTTGCTCTCTAGTGTCAGAGCCGCCGCCATTATTATATCCGGCAGTTCCTTCCAAACAATCAGACCAAGGAACTCCTATCGCACAATCGGCAGGATGATGCGCGCAGCCTGCGAGTATTGTTAGAAAAACAACCACCAAAATTCGATTAAGCATTTTTATTACCCCTTGTTGATACCTCTAATCAGACATTCAGTACTGAGTGCATTCCGTAGTGAAACCACCCCCATGCATTGGTTTTGACGTGCAGTTTGATGATGTCGGGAAAGATGGCAGCATATTAATTGGTTGTGCTGGTTCAATCGCTGAATAGCCACATGCTGCTTGTTGTGCAGCTCGTACAGCAGCAGAAAGGGTCGCCCAATCCCTTTTTCATCATCTGTATCGGCGCGCTGCCCTTGACCATGTTGTCCCAGAATTCGCCGGTGCTGCCGGTGGGGAAAGCTTTGGTGACGCTGCGTATCTCGATGTTGCGGAATCCGGCTTCCTGCATTTCTTGCTTGAAGCGTTCGGGGTTTTCCAGTGTGCCGATGGAGCGTTGCGGTTGCGGCAGGTCGGGCTTGATGGCGCGCAGTGCGCCAATTAGGGTTTGCATGGCGGGCGATTGGTCTACGGGTGCCCAACTGGTGAGGGCGATGCTGCCGCCCGGTTTGAGCGTGCGGTAGATTTCGGTGTAGCCTTGTTTGCAGTCGGAGCATCTCGGGGGCATTACGACTCCTGCTACGTGTTGAACTAGTGTGTAGTTCATGAGGTAATTTTTAATTTCAAGTGTTCCGACATCTCGATTTATTCATCCGAAAAAATATTAACAGCCAAGATACCCGCTGCCTTGTTCAGGCGATCATCATTTGTCCAGAATTCATTGCAGTTGTGATGCAGTGCAGTTGCGAGGTGTAGCGAGTCCGGCGTTTTCAGTCCGTGATGGGCGCGCAGATGCAGGGCGCGGTTAAAGATGTTGTCATCAATTGCCAGCCAGTGCTGCGCAGCCAGAAAGTCTTCGTAGTCTGCTACCAGTGTTGTTGCCGATTCGCGCAGGGGTTTGAGGAGAACTTCCATGCGGACGAGAGGTGAGACGCACAAGTGTGCATCGCTGTTGCGAGCAAAAAAATTCCGTGTTTTTTCGCTAAAGTGAGCGGTGTCTTCCAGCAGGTAGATGATGATGCATGCGTCTAGGTAAACATGCCGCATTAGCGATCACCCCAGTCGTTGCGAAGTTCGCTTATCCGTTGTTGTACTTCGTCGGCAAGGGCGGCAGGTCGCCGTGCAAAGCGTGGAGAGGCAAGCAACTCCAAAGCTTTGGCGGCACTTTTGTTTTCTGGAATCTGTTTTTCAGACTCGTTGTTGGAGGAGGGTAGCAGTGTCAAATAAGCTCTCCCGGATGGAATGAAAGATAGAGGCTCAAGCGGATGGATATGGCCGCTGGGATCAATTTCGACTTCAATGGTTTGTAGCATATTGAACCTCTCTACTTTGAAAATTGGGGAACTCAAGCTTTCACGGTTGCTAAGTGTACTGCCCTTCGCTGTTTTGCACCAAGTGCACAAATAATCGGACAGGCCACGGTTTCTTGTTTCGCGTTCAAGCAGCCATCTTCAATTCAACTTTCTTTCCAGCTCTGGTCGCCAGCGTAATCAGCATGTCCAGACTGAACTTCTCGAACTTGCCGCGTATCAGGTCGGAGACGCGCGATTGCGAAATGCCTAGCACTTGCGCGGCTTCTACCTGCGTCCGTTGCTTGTCGCGGATCAGGATTTCGAGTCGGCACATGAGTTCGGAGCGCATGGCGAGGATGGCAGCCTCTTCCGGCGGAAATGCGGCCAGATCGTCTTCGCTGGAGCCGGTGAATTGTAGTGGTTTCATGTGAGCGATATATAAGTATTTATATGGAAACGAAGCGCCCAATTGCTGGGGTTCGCAAGCTTACCGCCAGCCTACGCCCAACCAAGCATCCGAAGTCAGCGGCCTTTTCAGCGTAGGCAGTGTCTCTTCCAGCCAAGCCAGCGCAAGCTTTTCTTTCTCGCGCCACAACGCTTCGCCCAGTCCCTTCTTCATCATCTGTATCGGGGCGCTGCCCCTGACCATGTTGGTACAGAATTCGTGAAAGGGGGCGGAAATTTCATTTTGTAGATTCCGCCTTTTTCAATCCTTGCAGAATGATCTGTTGCAATTTACTGCTGTCAGCACGCTGCACGCAGAGGATGGAAGCTTCGATGTAGGCGTTCAAGCCAGAAGAGCCTTGTGCCAGTGCCTGGCTGTAGTCGATGGGTTCGTAGCCGTTGTACACGGCAATGAGGTCGAGGAACAGCCGGGTGATGCGTCCGTTGAGTTCGTAAAACGGATGTAGTGCGATAAGTTCGGATTGATAATGCGCGAGGTGTTCGGCAAACTTTTCTGTTGACCGGCCTGAGGCCTGTTGCAGGTATTGCTGGTGTTCCAGCGCGCGAAAGATGCGGCGGGCTTCCTGTTCAAGGTAGGCAGCGCGGCAGAACAGTGAGCCGCCTTTGCTCATATCCACAGTGCGGTACAGGCCCGCCCATTCGTACAGGGTTTCGTAGGTGTCGCGGTGCAGTGCTTTGAAATAGTTCTCGTCGAAGCGGATGGACGAATCGAGTTCGGTGATGAAGCGTGTGTAGGCTTGTTGCAGCAGGGTTGCTTCTACTTCGTGCAGCAAGTCAGGCTCTTCTATTCCCAGGCGGTTCCTGGGAATGTCGGTGCCGGGGAGGTAAATCTCACTTTCTGCGAACTGATACTTGGACACGGTGCTGTTCCATCAGGGCTTGCGCCTGTTTTTTGACTGCAGTGGATTGCACTGGTTTGTAGCCTTCGATCCGCATCGAGGTCTGGACAGCTTGGGCGATTTTCTGGTTCAGGCTGGTGCTGACTTGCATCGTTTTCTCCCAAAAATAACCCGCTATTCCGGCGAGTTTTGTTGCTTCGAATTATATCAAGTTTGCCATGTTGCTGCCTGCTCCGTCACTTCACCCCCACCCCCAACCAAGCATCAGAAGTCAGCGGCTTCTTCAGCGTAGGCAGTGTCTCTTCCAGACAAGCCAGCGCAAGCTTTTCCTTCTCGCGCCACAACGCTTCGCCCAATCCCTTCTTCATCATCTCTATCGGGGCGCCGCCCTTGACCATGTTGCCCCGGAATTCAGCGGTGCTGCAGGTGGGAAAAAGTTTTTCAATGGAAACTATTCGCCGATCTCGCTTGAGTCACCATATTACTTTCAACCCGAATTGCCCGTACTCTGGAAAGTCGCCGTCTTTCGAAATCAGCACAAGCGGTTGCTGGATGGCTTGCCAGATGATCATCCGGTCAAACGGGTCTTTGTGCCGGAGCTTGGGAAGGCGATGGAACGAGGCGGTTTCCTGCGCGGTAGGCTGTATGATTTCGATATGCATTTGCTCTGCAATTGATGGCATTTCGTCGGGCTGGCATTTTTCCAGTTCGATCTTGCCTATGGCAAATTTGAGGGATATTTCCCAGAAGGAGATGGTACTGAGGAATACCTGATTTTCGCCGGAGCGAATTTCCTTCCTCGCCCGCGCGCTCAGTTTGTTCGGCGCAAAGGCCGCCCACAAGAAAGCATGTGTGTCGAGCAGACAGTTCATGCGCCCAGCAATTCCTCATCGCTCAATTTGGAATCATCGTGGATCACGCAGCGCGCGCGCCCCTTCATCATACCAAGTGTGCGCTCGGTTTTGGGTTTGATCTGGCTGTAAGGGACGATGGCTGCTACCTTTTCCTTTTTCTTGCCATAGCTAATCGCGATCGGTTCGCCGTTCTTGAGCACCTGCCCAAGCACTTCTGAAAATTGCGCTTTTAATTCACCTACGGTCATTGTCTTCATTATTTTTCCTCCAGTCATGCTGTGAAGACTGCCATTTTCGTGACAAGTTGTCAAGAAAACGTTCTACAATGTAGTTCTTCCAATATCGGGAGGACGATCGGGGATAGCACACGGTTTCACGCCGCCCGTGCAGATTGAATATCGAGCGGGTATGCGCCGTTGGCGCGCGCTTCCAGTAGCACGACTTCCACTGTGCTGCCATCGTCGGCATAGCTGATGTGCGTGTTCCAGTTTTGCGAGACTTCGCGAACGATGGGTTTGTCGGACAAACGGATGACCAGAATGTCGTCATCGTCGAAATAGGTTGTGTGCATGGCTGCCTCCTACAAAACTGAAAATGGCGCATCACTGTTTTGACGACCACACGGTCTTCAAGTACCAGTACACGTGATTGGATGCCATTAAGCAGTGGCCTTGTAATGTGAAGCGGTACGCTTGGTTGATGCTGCGCGCTTTTTAGCTACCGGCTCATGGGCAATGTGATCGAGCAAAACGGGCGGACGATTGGGAAAGCGCGCAACCAGATCGAGCTCGCCACCCATTGCCTGAACATAGCGGCGCAGTGTGGAAAGCAGCAAGTCGCTGCGGCGCTCAATGCGTGAAATCGTGTCTTGTCCTACTCCAAGGCTTGCAGCAAGGTCTTGTTGGGTGTGGGCAACAGCCAAACGCAAGTCCTTGAGCGTTGCCAATTCCCCCGCGCGCTGTTCCACTTTTGCGCGACGCTTGGGCGGCAACTCGGCCATCACATCATTTAGATTTTTTGCCATGACTTTTCTCCTTGGTTTGCGTTAAAACATCAGCCTTTTTAAGCATGACCAGATGTCCGTCAAATCTCGCGTCGGCGTTGGCCTGCCCAGATTGGGTCCGAACTCCTGAAGAAGCCTAGCGTGCGCGAGCAATTCATCTTGGAGTGTGCTACTCATCGCCTGAAATTCGGCGTGAAACTCATCGTGAAAGAATACGTTCCAAGGCATGCGCAGATTATGCACTTAAAGCCATATCACATCAAGGAGGATGAGAATCAAGCTTGCTTTAGGAGCCAACTTCAAAGCCCGCGCATGTAAACAGGCCGCAGCAGTCGACGCCCCGCCATTGCTTCGCGCAATTGCAGTAGCAGTTTCTCTTTGTCTTTGGGCAGATTCCCGGCGAGCGCCAGCGCATTGGAGGCATGGTTGGAGCGAAAGATGACGGGCTGCGGTGGGTTAAGACCGCTGATCAGTCTTTCCTGTTCATGCAATAGCACGAAATCATCCGGCATCTCGAAAGGTTCACCGTATTTGCGGTGGAATTCTTCCACCATACTTTCGTCCAAATACAGTTGCAGTGTGGAAAGGTAAGTGACGGGCGCGCTGTTCAGTAGAGTGATAGTGCCGTCGATATGTTCATCGCTGTGCTGGCTGCCGCCAAGGCCTAAGATAACGGTGGCGGAGACTTTTATGCCGCTCGCGTGTGCCTTGTGCAGCACCTCATGCATGCGCCGTTGCGTGGCGCCTTTGGTGATCTTTTTCAGGATGAGGTCGGAGCCGGATTCGATGCCGAAATAAAGCAGACTCAGTTTGTGCTCACGCAACAGAGCCAATTCTTCAACGCTCTTGCGCTGGATATTCCCGGGCGTGGCATAGCAGGAAACGCGCGTCAGGCGCGGCAACGCAGTCGCCAATTCGTGCAGGATGGTGAGCAGGTGTTCGGTTGAGAGAGCCAGCGCATCGCCATCGGCCAGAAACACGCGCTGTGCATCCGGCCATTCGGCGGCGGCCTGGCGGATATCGGCGCACACCGCATCGAGCGGGCGTTCAACATATTGTTTGCTGCGGTACATGGAACAGAAACTGCACTGGTTGAAGCTGCAGCCCAGCGTGGCTTGAATAATCAGGTTATCGCCCTCGGAGGGAGGGCGGAATAGCGGCATGTCGTAGAATATATCCATATTGAATTGTAGCTGTGTCATCGCACCTTAAGCTGAGTATAGAAGCTGACTTAGCCCGGATCATCTCACCCTATATTTATACGGTACCCGTATTAAATCCCGGTAAACATCAAATCCAAGGCTGCAATAATTTCGTCGCGTTTGCTCTTTAGCGATGCAACCTTATCTCCCAATGCACGAATGGAAACTCCGGCCAGTTCGGCGGTAGACATGACGACCGCAGTGCTTTTGATTTTGAATATCGGGTTAAGGTTTTTAGCTGCCAGCCCCATTTCTTCCACAAGAACGAGCGGCACGACTACGCGGGTCGCCAGAGTATCCAGCAGGTCGGCCTGCACATCCAGCAAGTAAGGGATGGCCTTGCGCGTGGCAAAATTGGGGTTCAGGTATACGTCGAACTGTGCCATCAAAACCGCCGCAGGCCGTCGCTGAAGGTGCCACGCGCTTCTATACGACGGTTATATTCCTCAAGTGCGTTCCTGTTTTCGGCCAGCCATTGTTCACTCTGCGCCTTGCGCACAATTTCGGCCAAGTGCTGTTCCAGAGTCTGCGAAAGGTTGATATTGAGCTGTTTTGCCTGCCGCAAGAGATCGGCATTGATGCTGAGATTAGCCGATTTCTTTGGGGCTGTTTGATCAAAGGATATATTTTCCACCGCTTTTCCTTATCATTTTCAATGCGCATAATCTACGCGCATTGGCTAGGCGCGTCAATCAACAACTAATCCTTATCCCTCTTTGTTGAGAGTAAATGTGCGCAATTGGCAAGGGTTACGTATTACTTCGAAAACCCGTAAAATGCGCTCCTTTGCAATTTATGCAGGTTTTAGTTAATGCTTACTTCTGGTTCCGACATAACGTCCGCAAGCGGGCATGAGTCTTCGCCGAAGCTTGGCTCCAAGCCGAGTTTTCAGCAAGTCATTCTGACATTACAAAATTTTTGGGATAAACAGGGCTGCGCCTTGTTGCAGCCCTACGACATTGAAGTCGGTGCGGGTACATTTCACACCGCCACTTTTCTGCGCGCCATCGGCCCGGAACATTGGCGTGCCGCTTATGTTCAACCTTCGCGTCGCCCCAAGGATGGTCGTTACGGCGAGAATCCCAATCGCTTGCAGCATTACTACCAATTTCAAGTGGCACTAAAACCATCGCCAGAAAACATTCAAGAGCTGTATTTGGATAGCCTGCGCGCTTTGGGTATCAATACGCTGGAACACGACATTCGCTTTGTCGAGGACGATTGGGAGTCTCCTACTCTCGGCGCTTGGGGGCTGGGTTGGGAAGTTTGGCTGGACGGCATGGAAGTGACCCAGTTCACTTATTTTCAGGAAGTTGGCTCGCTGATTTGCAAACCGGTGCTGGGCGAAATTACCTACGGTTTGGAACGTCTGGCGATGTATTTGCAAGGCGTCGAAAATGTTTACGATCTGGTGTGGGCAAAAAATGGCGACACAGTGGTGACTTACGGCGATGTCTACCACCAGAACGAAGTGGAGCAATCCAGATACAACTTTGAATTTTCCAATGTCGAAATGCTGTTCCGCCATTTCAACGAATACGAGAGCGAAGCCAAACGCCTGATCGAAGCCGATTTGGTGCTGCCCGGTTTTGAGATGGTGATGAAGTGTTCGCACAGTTTCAATCTGCTGGATGCGCGCGGTGCGATTTCGGTAACCGAGCGCGCCGGATATATCGGCCGTGTGCGTGCCTTGGCCAGAGCCGTGGCACAGGCTTATTTCAATTCACGAGAAAAACTGGGCTTCCCTATGCTCAAAAACGGGAAGGGCTCAAAATGAAACAGACGCTACTAATCGAATTACTCACCGAAGAGTTGCCTCCAAAGGCGCTGGAAAAGTTGTCCACCACATTTGCCGATGAAGTATTCGGCGCCTTGAAGGAACAAGCCTTGGCCGGCGCTGACAGCGTATGCACGCCTTATGCAACACCGCGCCGTTTGGCACTGACCATCAGTAACGTCGAAGCATTGCAACCTGACCGCATCATCGAGCGCAAAGGCCCGGCAGTGGCTGCGGGATTGGATGCCGAAGGGAAACCGTCCAAGGCGCTGGAAGGCTTTATGCGTTCCGCCAATGTGACATTTGAAAGGTTGCAACGCGCGAGCGATGGCAAGTCTGAATATTTCGTCGCCAAGATTGAACAAAAGGGCAAGGCACTGGATGACTACCTGACTGATATCGTCGGTCAGGCGCTGAAAAAACTTCCCGTCCCCAAGCTGATGCGCTGGGGTGACAAGGACCACCAGTTTGTGCGTCCGGTGCATGCACTTACCGTATTGCATGGCAGCCGCGTCATTCTGGTTGAAGTGTTCGGCCTGCAAAGTGGCAATGTAACCCACGGGCATCGTTTCTTGTCATCCGAGCCTATCACGATCTCTCACGCCGACACCTATGAGTCTGCACTGGAAAATGAAGGCCATGTCATTCCTAGTTTGGCCAAGCGCCGCGAAATAATCGCGGTGAAACTGGAAGAAAGCGCCGACTCGCTCAACGCGATCTGGGTTGGCCACACCAATTTTGATCTGCAAAAGCTGCTCAGCCTGTCCAATCAAGACCGCAGCTTATTGAGTACGCTGCTGGACGAAGTGACTGCATTGGTGGAATGGCCGGAAGTTTATATCGGCGAGTTTGAGCAGGAATATCTTGAGGTGCCGCAAGAATGTTTGATCCTCACCATGCAGCAGAATCAAAAATATTTTCCGCTGCTGGATAAAAAAGGCAAGTTGCTGAATAAATTTCTCATCGTTTCCAATATGCAAGTGAGCGACCCGTCGCACATCATCGGCGGCAACCAGCGCGTGGTGCGCCCGCGCTTGGCCGATGCGCGCTTCTTCTACAATCAGGACCGCAAACACAGACTGGAATCGCGCGTGGAAAAGCTTGGCAATGTGGTTTACCACAACAAGCTGGGTTCACAATTGCAGCGTGTGGCGCGCATCACCACGCTTGCCGGCAGCATTGCCCATCTGCTCGGCGCAGACAAAGCCGATGCCGAACTTGCGGCACGTTTGAGCAAAGCAGATTTGCTCACCGATATGGTTGGCGAGTTCCCCGAATTGCAAGGTGTCATGGGGCGCTACTATGCGCTGTACGATGGCGAAAAAACGGATGTGGCGGAAGCAATTGAAGCGCACTACCATCCGCGCTTTGCCGGAGATACCCTGCCGCAAAGTCTGATCGGATGCGCGGTGGCGCTGGCTGACAAACTGGAAACGCTGCTCGGCATTTATGGCATCGGCCAAATCCCGACCGGAGACAAAGACCCGTTCGGTTTGCGTCGTCACGCGCTTGGCGTATTGCGCATTTTGATCGAAACTCCACTTGACCTGCCCCTGCCTCTGCTGCTCAAAATCGCGGCTGAAAATTTCCCGACAGGAATATTGAGTGCCACCGTTATCAAAGATGTGGAAGGATTCATGCTCGACAGACTGCGCGGCTATTTGCGCGAGCGCAGCTTTGAACCGTCGCACATTGAGGCCGTACTCTACACCATTGGCGGTCGACTGCATGAAGCTCTGCCGCGTCTGGAAGGGGTGCGCACTTTCGCGGCATTGGCCGTTTCCAAAGATCTCGCCGCTGCCAACAAACGCGTGCAAAATATCATTCGCAAAAATCAGGAAGAACTGGGTGCGGCGATGAAGAACGCAAAAGTTGACACCAAACTATTGACTGACGAAGCCGAACGTAATCTGTATGCGGCCATGCTGGATATTTCACCTTTTGCGCAAAGCTATTTTGACCGCGGCGACTTTGGTCAAAATCTGAAAGCGCTGGTCACGCTCAAACCTTTTATCGATGATTTCTTCGATCATGTTATGGTGATGGCAGAAGACAAAGCCGTGCGCATGAATCGGGCTGTACTGTTGCAGCAATTGGGCGCTTTGATGAACCAGGTAGCCGACATTTCCAAGTTGGCGGCTTAAATGCAATTTATAGTTGCCAGGCGTTAGTTGGCGCTGTCGCTTCGCGATTTTTTGTTTTAACTAAGGTCTAACGACTATCTACTAACGACTGAATTGTTATGAAACTAATCATCTTAGACCGCGACGGAGTCATCAATTTTGATTCCGACCAGTTCATCAAAAATCCGGAAGAATGGAAACCTATTCCGGGTAGCCTGGAAGCGATTGCCCGACTAAGTCAAGCCGACTATCGGGTGGTCGTCGCCACTAATCAATCCGGCATTGGCCGGGGATTATTTGACATGTCCACATTGAACGCAATACACGATAAGATGCATAAGGCCTGCGCATCACATGGCGGTCGCATTGATGCGGTATTCTTTTGCCCTCACACTGCGGAATCGAATTGCGCATGCCGCAAACCCAGGAGCGGCATGTTGGAAGAAATTGCGGAACGTTACAACATGGAACTGCGGGGCGTTCCCTCCGTAGGTGACTCCTTGCGCGATTTACAAGCTGCCGCGAGTTTGGGCGCCCAACCTTTCCTGGTACTCACCGGCAAAGGAAACAAGACCCAAGCCAAAGGCGACTTGCCTGTTGGCACGCAAATTTTTCCTGATTTGGCAGCCGTTGCTGCACATATACTTTCCTGACATGATCTTTATCCGTTCGCTGCTTTTTCTAATTTTGCAATTGATTTGGACACCGATCTACGCGACATTTTCGCTGTTCACTTTTCCGTTCAGCGCGCACACTCGCTACCGCATCATATCCGGCCTGGCTTACAGCATGATGTGGCTGTTGCGCGTAATCTGCGGCATTCGCATTGAAGTTCGCGGCGCTGAAAATATTCCGCAACAGCCCTGTATCGTTTTAAGCAAGCATCAATCAGCCTGGGAAACCTTTGCCTTGCAGACAGTGTTTCCGCCCCAGGTTTGGGTACTTAAACGCGAGCTATTATTTTTGCCCTTTTTTGGCTGGGGACTGGCGTTAACCAGCCCCATCGCTATCAACCGGGGGAAAGGCTCCCAGGCAATGAAACAACTGTTGCATCAAGGCAAGCAACGGCTCCAAGACGGTTTTTGCGTGGTGATTTTCCCCGAAGGCACACGCATGCCTTATGGAGTGCACGGCAAATACAAAATCGGTGGCGCCTTGCTGGGTGAGTCCAGCGGTGCGCCGGTCGTTCCTGTTGCGCACAATGCCGGTAAGTTTTGGGGGCGCAATTCTTTTCTAAAATATCCCGGCACCGTGATTATGAGTATCGGGAAACCTATCAATCCGAAAGGTCTCAAAGCCGACGAGATAAACAGGCAGGTAGAGAATTGGATTGAAGCCGAAATGGAACGGTTGAAGTAATGCTGGAAAAGTTGCGCCGCACTATTACCCCTCCGGCTATTGAGCAGCGCAGCATTCACCTTGCCGGAACACCGGTCACCTACACCCTCAAACGCAGCAACAAACGTCGCAGCATTGGTTTGCGCATCGACGATCACGGCCTTACTGTTAGCATGCCGCTGCGTGCCTCTGAAAAGTGGCTACTCAGTGTGCTGAATGAAAAAGCGGACTGGGTTGTCGAAAAGCTCGGCAGTTGGAAAACAAAAAAGAATGTTGCACCCCAATGGGTTGACGGAGAAAAACTCCCCTTTCGAGGCGAAACATTTACTCTGCGCATCATACCCAGCCTGTTCAACTCCCCTCCTCAACTGCGGGGCGAACAACTACTTATTTACACCAAGGATATAACCGATGAAATTAAAATCGGGAAAGTCGTTACGCACTGGTATCGGCTTGAAGCAGAGCGCGTGTTTCAGGAATGTGTAGCGCACTATGCACCGCTCATGGCGGTGGCACCCAAACAAATCATACTCTCGTCGGCCCGCACCCAATGGGGAAGCTGCAACTCGCGTGGAATCGTGCGTCTCAATTGGCAGTTGGTCAGAATGCCCCTGCACTTGATTGATTACGTCGTCGTGCATGAGTTGGCCCACCTTGTCGAAATGAACCACTCCGCCGCTTTCTGGCGCGTCGTTGAAAGTGTCTGCCCTGACTACGCAAAAAACCGGGCTGAATTGCGCAGTTATGGAATCAGCGAATGATTGCGGCGAATACTTCACCGGCTAATTAAAGAGCCGCAGCAAAATTTCCTGATCGAGCTTCACAAATATTTGCGTTGGATCGGATAAAATGATCGCGGCAACACCGATAATCAAAATAATTTTTTCCATGGCACACCTCCGATTTCGTCAGGGATTTCAGGATCGTGGAAATTAGTCTATGCCCGGATTTATGAAATTAAAGCGGAAATAAGCGATGGTTTTTCAGCCTAATTTCTCCTGATGCAATATGTCTCAACGCAACAACGTCAGCACCGTATGGGGTGACTGATTAGCTTGTGTCGCCATTGCCATGCCTGCCTGTTGCAGAATTTGCGCTCGTGTCAGTGTAGATGTTTCCGCTGCATAGTCCGTGTCCATGATGCGACTACGGGAAGCAGAATGGTTCTCTGACGAAATTTGTAAATTGGCAATCGCCGTTTCAAAACGACTCTGGGCTGCACCAAAAACTGTGCGCAAAGAAGTTGTCGCAGCAATATCCGCATCCAGTTTGGCAATCTCGGCTCTTGCAGTTGTCGAATTGACCCCCAGCGACACGGAGGTTGGCATCATTGTCGGTGTTGAAATAGTAAGTTCGTCCACGCCGGGTGTGCTGTTCGCCCCGATCTGGAAAACTTGATTTACCGGTTTGGAAAGTAACGGGATATTATTAAAAACGGTAGCTTCTATCACGCGCGCGTTTTCAGCATAAAGCTGCGTAAACTCTCCATCAATAGCCGGGATATCCGAACTTGAAGTCGCGTTAGCGCCCTGCACGGCCAATTCGCGCATGCGTGCGAGATTTCGTTGGATATTGCCCAATGCACCTTCCGCTGTCTGGGCAAGAGAAATGCCGTCATTGGCATTTCGAATCGCCTGATTCGCACCGCGTATCTGACTCTCCATGCGTGAAGCAATCGCCAATCCCGATGCATCGTCTTTTGAACTGTTCACCCGCAAACCGGAAGACAAGCGCTGAATCGACGTATTTAGCGATCCTTGTGAGGTATTTAAATTACGTTGTGTGCTTAAAGCATCAATATTGGTATTGATGAACGAAGGCATTTTTTTCTCCCGACGGACTGAGATCCAAGCGCCAAACCAGTCCATGTCTGGTGGAATCTTAAAACAAGCGCTCCGGGCAAGCGCTGAAAAAAGAGGGAGAAAAGTGGCTCAATTCGGGACAAAAGTACTAGATAAACAGGAGGAATATCTAGTACTTTTCAAGTAAGGAATTTAGTAAGATGTTAGTAATCACTGGAAAAGTCTATTTTTAGGACACTATATGTATGTGCAAATTGCCAGAATTAGAATTAGAGTTTGAAATTGTTACGCTTTCACATAATATAGAAAAACTCAAAAAATTAGGGCTTCGCACGGCTGATCTTCAAAGCCGGCTGGCTTATTGTCAGTCTCAATTTCGCGCAATAAATAGCGTGGCAGAATTCTTAGACAACTCTGCTTCTGAGTGCCGATCAACTAATGCACGAACAGCGTAATAGTTACAACTAAGCAAAAGTTTTCCGGTTACGAGTGACCATATTAAATAGAAGAGCGCCCCTGCTCTTACCAATTTAACAGCCGTTTCCCAAGCCAGTAACCGACGAAGCTGACAGCCAGCATGGGCAGATAATGCCACTCGACAACATGGCTAATAGAATCTGTTGCTTCATAAAACCTGAGCCACAATGCGCCCACACTGAAAGCGGAAAGAGTTGCAAAAATGCCCGCCAACCGATAGTGCGTGCTGGCATACCGGCGCAAGAAATAGAACGTCCACACCGCAGGAAGCACCGCCATCAGGGTTATGCTCAGCGTACACTGGAAGCTATGTAGTGGCAGCGGCGCAGGCGGGTTGTCAGCCTGAGCGGCGAAAAATATAACGATCAAAAACAAGACGAATATCCAAATTGGTGCCATGGCCAATTTACGTTTCTGGTACTGGTCTGGGAACCCAAGCAACGCAACACTAAGCGAAGTGAAAAAGAAAATTCCGGTCAACGTAATAATTTCGGCGACGAACGAGAAACGATGAAGCTGTTCCAGCCAGTCCGGGCGCAGGCCCGAAAATGAGAATGATATCGCCAGATAGATTACAGCAGCGCCGGTCAATTTCAAACTCAACACAAACGGATTCGCCGCCGGCTTAACCACGCTAGCATCCTGTGCGAGTCTTGCAACTAGATCGTCGATATTTTCCATTATTTTTCCAACTTCTTTCTCAGCACTTTGTAGGCCCGATGAGCGGAGACCTTAACTGCCGACTCAGTCATTCCCATCTTCTCTGCCACCTCTTTGGAGGTATACCCCTCCTGATGCATCAATTGCAGAATGGTCGCCTGCTTCTCGGGAAGATTTTGCACCTCCGCGCTTATAGATTCGTAACTTAAGCCGGATTCGGTTACAACTTCCGGTAAAATTTCTTCCAAGTCATCAAAATCAACAGCATGGCGCAGTTGATCGGCATAATGAACGCGCAAAAAATCCTGCAAGCGGAAGTTGGCGATGGCATAGACCCAAGGTTTATATGGACGATTGCCATCGTAGGTATGGCGGGCTTTATGAATAGAGATGAGAATTTCCTGCAATAAGTCATCTACTTCATTGTTAAAACTTAAGCGCTTCGTCAAAAATGGGCGCAACAAACTTAAAGTCTTTTGTAACAAAATTGCATAGGCGCGCTGGTCCCCATTTTGAGACTGTCGCATTAGCAAAGCATAATCGTCGTTCTGATCTATCAACAAAGCCTCAAAGTTTTTTGTAACTATTTATCGGGAAGATTCGAATTCATGTTCAGATACCTGAATCATACTTAAAAAAACAGTTGTAATGTAGGATGCATTTTATGCACCCCGCGATAAGGAGACCATTATGCAACGCAGACAATTTTTATTTGGCTTAACCGGTGCGGCAGCACTATTGGCATCGCGTTCTTTTGCCGCCGATACATCGGGCGGCGACACAGCCAATATCATACAGTTTTCCGATGACGGAAAACCGTTGGGACGCGTGACCTTAACCAAGGTGCGCAAAGATGCAGAATGGCGCAAGGTGCTTTCCCCTCTAGCCTATGAGGTAACCCGCGCACAGGGGACCGAGCATCCGTTTTCACAGCCCGGTTACGATAAGCATGCACCGGGTTTATATCGTTGTGTTTGTTGCGACAATGCGCTGTTTGACGCAAGCACCAAGTTTGATTCCGGTACGGGTTGGCCAAGTTTCTGGCAGCCTATAGCCGCCGAAAACGTACATGAAATTTCAGACCGCACGTTAGGTATGACGCGCACTGAAGTGCAATGCGCGCTATGTGATGCGCACCTTGGCCACGTATTTGATGACGGCCCGAAACCAACCGGATTGCGCTACTGCATGAATACGGTCGCGTTACGTTTTATAGCGAAAAATAAATAACCCAATCCAGGAACAAGAATAATGCTGATATTTTTACTGGCCTATCTCGGTGGTGTACTCACCATATTTAGTCCTTGCGTACTACCGGTATTGCCATTCATTTTTGCGCGCTCGGAGCAATCGTTCCGTCGCTCCGGTTTGCCTATCCTGCTGGGCATGGCTGCCACCTTCACGCTATTGGCCAGCTTTGCCGCAGTCGGCGGAGCATGGCTGGTCGAAGTAAACCAATATGGCCGCTATGCGGCACTGGCGCTGCTATTGTTGCTGGGTGTGGCGCTGATCTTTCCATCCTTGGCGGATCGCCTGATGCGCCCTTTTGTCGCCTTGGGCGGGCATCTGCAACAGCGTGCCGATAAAACACCCAGTTTGCAAGGTTCGCTGCTGTTGGGTGTTGCAGTCGGCTTTTTATGGGCTCCCTGTGCCGGTCCAATTTTGGGCCTGGTTTTGGCGGGTGCCGCGCTCAATGGTGCAAATCTTTATAGTGCCCTGTTGCTGCTGGTATTCGCGGCCGGCGCGGCAACTTCGTTGGCAGTTGCCTTACTTGCCGGCGGGCGAGTATTTAACCTGATGAAACGCAGTCTGGGCGCGGAAGAGTGGATACGCAGAGCGTTAGGCATCGCCGTGGTTGCTGGTGTCGTAATCATCTCCCTGGGTTGGGATACCCGATTTCTGTCGAAATTTTCAATTATTAATACGACAGGAACCGAACAGAAATTGATTGATAAACTGGCACAACGCTCCGATGCAACAGCGGTTGTCGGTATTGGCAAAGCGCCACCGTTAAACGGTGTGACAAAGTGGATCAACGCGCCAGCGCAGACCGACGAGTTGTTGCGCGGCAAGGTAGTACTGGTGGATTTTTGGACCTATTCCTGCATCAATTGTTTACGCACCCTGCCCTATTTGAAGGCATGGGATGAAAAATATCGCGCTCAAGGTTTGGTCGTTATTGGTGTACACGCACCCGAGTTCGCCTTTGAAAAAGATGCTGTCAATGTGGAAAAAGCCGTACGCGAACTTGGCATCAATTACCCTGTGGCTCTGGATAATCAATATGCCATTTGGAATGCATTTCAGAATCAATATTGGCCTGCGCATTATTTGATAGACGCACAAGGCCGCATCCGTCATGAGCATTTTGGTGAAGGTGCCTATGAAGAAACAGAACAGATGATCCAGACCCTGCTCAAAGAAGCACATCAGGATCTGGCCCTTAACAATGAACTCGTTCATGTCGCAGGCACAGGTGCCACCGCCGCAGCCGCTCAAATTCATAAATCACCGGAAACCTATTTGGGATATTCCCGCCAGGAAAATCTGACCTCTCCCGAAACTGTCGTTCACGACCAGCCTGCCCGCTACACAGCTCCTCATGCACTCAAGCTGGACAAATGGGCGCTGAGTGGTACTTGGCAAATATCACCTGAATCTGCCGCGTTAAAACAGATCGGAGGCGCGATCAGTTACCATTTTCAGGGGCGTGACTTGCATCTGGTGATGGGTTCTCTTAGTGGCAAACCGGTACGCTACAAAGTCACGCTGGATGGCAAAACGCCTGGAGAGAATCATGGCATGGACACCGATGCACAAGGTAACGGTGAAATTCATGAGCAACGCTTGTACCAACTGATCAGGCAAAGCAAACAGATCAAAGATAGAATATTTCGCATTGAATTTTTAGATGCCGACGGCGAAGCATTTGCTTTTACCTTCGGCTAACAATCACAGGAGAATCACCATGACAACCATCAATCGCATTAGGATTAATATTTTCAATGGCTTTGTAAGCATACTTTTTCTGGCGGGATTTTCAAGTATTGCTTCGGCAGCCGAGCAGACCGCCGTTTTTGCAGGCGGTTGTTTCTGGGGTGTGGATGCGGTATTCAAACACGTGAAAGGTGTAACCGGTGTCGTGTCCGGTTATTCGGGTGGTAATGCAGCGACCGCGCATTATGAACTGGTCAGCAACGGCGACACCGGGCATGCCGAATCGGTTCGTGTACATTTTGACCCTGCCCAAGTGTCTTATCAGCAACTTCTGGAAGTGTTCTTCAATGTTGCGCACAACCCGACCCAACTCAATCGCCAAGGCCCGGATAGCGGCACCCAATATCGCTCGGCAATTTTTTATACCAGTGTCGAGCAAAAGAATACCGCACAAAGTTATATTCAGCACCTCACTGCCGCACACAACTTTTCTGATCCCATCGTCACACAATTAGTACCGTTGCAGCAATTTTACCCGGCCGAAGAACACCATCAAAACTATTTGGCCTTGCATCCTGACCAACCCTACATCGTATTTAACGACCGGCCAAAATTGGAACGACTACGCAGCCAGTATCCCGCTTTGTACCAATAAGCATCCGGGGATTGACTCGCCAGGGACAATAGTCAGTTTTTAGGTTTTTCCGACTAACTATTGTTTATTCGCGACTCAAGGTATGCCGAGTCGGCTTCCGATGAAAACTTGATAAAGTTTATTCCCGTGCGGAAATAATCTTCGTCGCTATCGTAAATAGTGCTGTTAATCTTTGCGGTTACTTCAACGACACGGAGTTTCTCGGTTGCTGTTAGCGGTGGTATATGAATCTGCAGCCCGATCTGTTTCGAGCCCTGTAAATTGTGATCGAGAAACAGACTTGCTCCCTGCATGGAAACCTCTTTGACATATCCGTGATATACATCATGCCCATTGACCAGCACATCAACATGCCATTTGTGGGGTAAATGTTTACGCGGGCTGTAAACATTCTTCTCCTCGCCCGTTACCGGTGCGGGAGGAATACTTGTCAAGGAACTTTCTTCATCTGCCATAATTGTTCGACACCCTCGTTTTAACATGCCGGAGGTTGTTTTCATGCTATCAGCTTTTCAATATATATGCTAAAAGGCTTTTCAAGCCATCGCAATTTAATTAATTTTCATGTAACCTTTTCCGAGTAATTTTCGAATCCAGCAGTACAAGGAAGCATAAATATATGGCCGAGCAAAGCATGATTGGTTGTATTACTTCCAAGTAAAATATATTCGGATTTAGTCCGAATAATTATTCAGGGATAATCCCTTAATTTTCCAACCCAAGAAGGAGCAACAACATGCAAAACAAACAACTATTATCTCTCGCTATTGGCAGCTTGCTGGCAATCGGACTGACCGGCACCGCAAATGCGGCTGACAAGAAAGTGGAATTGGAAAAATGCTTTGGCATCGCAAAGGCGGGACAGAATGATTGCGCCAGCAATAAGAGCGCACATTCCTGTGCCGGTCAGGCAAGCAAAAACAATGACCCGCAGGACTTCGTTGCCGTTCCCAAAGGCACCTGCAATAAGATCGCCAACGGCAGTCTGAATGAAGGTGGCGACACAATGATGATGAAGAAAGCACTGTAATCAAAATGCCCGCAAGCAATAATACATTGCCGTGTACCGCAGGTATTGGCCTGCGGGCACCCCACTACCGTGAGGTATTGGACACTTTACCCAAGCTGGGCTGGGTGGAAGTGCATAACGAAAATTTCTTTGGCGGTGGAGCACCGTTGCACACATTGCGCAGGGTACGCGAACACTACCCTGTTAGCTTGCATGGTGTTGGCATGGGGCTGGCTTCGACATCTCCGCTCAATACAGAGCATCTTTCTGCCCTGTCTCAATTGTGTGACGATATTCAACCGGCGGTCGTATCGGAACACCTGTGCTGGAATTCCGCCGACGGATTTGTAATAAATGATTTGCTGCCTTTCCCGTATACCCGCGCAGCACTGAATCATGTAGCGCGTCGCGTTACCCAGGTTCAGGAAAAATTGCAACGCCAATTGCTGGTAGAAAATCTTTCCAGCTACCTTTCATTCTCTCAGAGCGAAATGACCGAAGGTGAATTCCTTGCCGAACTGACTAAACTGACCGGTTGCGGTATTCTTTTTGACGTGGAAAATTTATATGTGAATGTACGCAATCTTGGCGTGGATGCCGAAGCTTTTATAAAGACAATTCCGCCCGCCGCGGTTAAAGAATATCACTTGGCCGGATACAGTGTGCGGGATGGCTGTTTGGTTGATACTCATAATCACCCCGTGTATCCCGAAGTGTGGGACTTATATGACCAAGTCTTGCAGCATCTTGGCCCGCGCCCGACATTGATTGAGTGGGATACCGACATTCCCGCATTGGACGTACTGATGGGCGAAGCGGCAAAAGCCCAGCGAAAAATCGAGAATTACCATGTCTGACTTGAATAACGATCTTGCTCAATTTGCACGCGCCATAGTTCGCAAAGACGAGCCGTCTTCACTAATAAATACTCGCTATGTGAATTACTTGCTCGACACCTCCATCGAGGTCTATCGCAATAATTACCGGGGCAATCTGCATGATGCATTGTCCGGTGCCTATCCGGTGATTAAACAGTTGGTGGGCGATGATTTCTTTCGCTTTCTGGCACTTGGCTTCATTGAGCAAAACCCATCACGCAGCGCAAACCTGCATCACTACGGCGCTGAATTGGCAGATTTTGTAACGCACTTTAAACCTGCTCAAGAGTTGGTCTATCTTTCGGATATCGCCGCGTTGGAATGGGCGTGCCATGTCGCTTATTTTGAAAAGGATGTGGCGATTTTTGATTTTAAGAAACTGGCGGAATTACCCGCGGAAGATCATCCCAATTTGGTTTTTGACTTGCATCCGGCGACGCGCATTGTGCGGTCCAATTATCCTATCAACGCAATCTGGCAAGCTCACCAGCCCAATGCAAGCACTGACTCTGACATTAATCTGAACAGCGGGCATTGCATCGCCCTGATCAGTCGCAAGGCAGATGTGGTACAGGTCATCGAACTTTCCCCAGCCGATGCGGAATGGCTGCAACTCATAAAAGAGGGCAGCCCGCTGGGAATAGCCACTTTTCAAACGCTGCAAAATTATCCCGATTTCGATTTACAAACAACGCTGCTCAAACTTGTGATCGAGAACGTTTTAATTGATTTCAGACAGGGGGAATAATATGAAGCTATTATTTCGCTTGGCGAAAAGTTACTACACCGCATCACACTGGCCTGAATATCTGGCACCCGCGCTGGATTTGGCGCTGAGACTATTTGTGGCCAATGTATTTTTCAAATCAGGGCTGACCAAAATTCGAAGCTGGGACAGCACACTGTATTTATTCAGCGATGTCTACGAAGTACCGCTGCTTCCCTCTGATATTGCCGCTTATCTGGCAACGGCAGGCGAACTTGGTTTATCCGTATTACTGGTACTCGGACTATTCGGTCGTTTCGCTGCTGCAGGACTTTTCATTCTCAACGCAGTCGCCGCATATTCCTACTATTCAGGCTTGAGCGAAGCAGGGCTGAATCAGCATCTCTATTGGGGACTGTTGCTGGCGGTCTTGTTAACGATTAGCCGGGGGAGCTGGTCGGCAGACAGGTGGCTGGAAAAACGACTCGCTCAGCGCTAAGTTTATGTTCATTGCAACCGGATCATGATGGCTGATTGACACTACCGATATCTTGTTCTATCCCAAGCCAAAGCAACACCAAGCAGGTGTCCAATATTACTGGCAGCAGTAAGCTTAGGGTTAATTAAAAAAAGCGCCGCAGCTTCAAAAGCTGCGGCGCTTGCTACAACGACGCTGGTGGCAATAGCGTTCTGCTTGACCACCTATCACAAGTTACTCGTCGTGATCCTGATGAAAATTAAACAGATGGAACAAATCACCAATTGCCGGTGAATTCACCGGAACGTAAGGATTGTCATGCAATTGAATCGGATCAGGCAGATTGTCGCGGCTGCGTTTTGTTATTGGCTCCAGACCCCAGTTGCGTTCGATAAACTTGGCGATAGACGCGTGATCATTGTACGTATGGTCAACTCGCCCACCTACGGAAAATGGCGACACGACAATCAATGGGATACGCGGGCCGTCACCGAAGAAATCTACCGGCTGGATATAGCCTGAATCATAGTAACCGCCACCTTCGTCGAAGGTGATCACAATAGCCGTATTCGCCCAAAGCGCCGGGTTGGCCTGAACTGCGTCAACCAATTTTTTTGAGAAACCTTCAAACAGATCGAGCTTGGATGAAGCCGGATGACCATCAAGCAGACCACCCGGTTTGACAAAAGAAACTGCCGGCAGGCTGCCATTGGTGATGTCGGAATATAGATCGGTCGTATCCTTCAAGTGCTCGGAAACCAGAGCCGGATTCGTCATGATCGACGTTTCATACAGGAAAGGATTGCAGATGTTGCAATAGACGCTGATCGGCGAGTTGGCGACAAAGCTATTCCATCCCTCTCCGTAGTATTTCCACGATATCTGTTTGGCGAGGAGCGAATCACCTATAGTTGGCACTGATGATGGCGGAATGGTGAACGGGCTGCTGGTATTTACACTGCCGTCGCCGTTGTAGCCGGGGTTGTAATTATTAAGCAGGTAATAAGCACCATGCTCGCAGTTCGGCTTCGGGTGGTTCGGCAGCGATTTCAGATAGCCAACAACCGCGCCAACTCCGGGCTGTGTGGAGTCGGAGCATTCGCTGTAGGAGCCGCCAGAATAGCCATCTTGTGTGTAAAAATTGTTGGTGCCCGGCTGTGGGTTCGGATTTTCGATCTGGTTAGCTGGAGGCGTAGCCAGATTACCCTTGCCGTCAGAGTAATAAAATGCATCGGCCGAACCGATCATGATGTGATTGGCGCCGGTACCACCCTGAACGGCTTGATGGTAATTGTCACTTATGGCATAAGTCTGCGCGAGTTGCGTAAAGTAAGGTGCATCGCCTTTGTTTACGTTATAGAACCCCATGGCGGTGGAGCCTTCACCCGTGCTTTGTTCGTTAAACCCGGCCGGTTGGACAGCGCCGTTGCTTCCTGCGCCTACGCTCACTTCGACCCATGGAAACAGGTCTAACAGGCAGCCGCTCGGATTGGCGCGAGTGGCGTGGTGCACGTTGCAATCAGCTTGCTGCCAGCCTTGATAGAAACGATGTACCGGGCTGGCCGCATAGGCGTCATACGAAACGCTTGGCGTAAGAGGGAAAGGTCCGCTGGGCAACTTGGCGACATTCGCAATCCGGGTGTCGACGCTGTACTGTGGCAGACCGGTAGCACCGGTTGTGAGGAGTGGCAGATCCGCGGGAAGAAGTGCGCCGCTCTCTAAATAGGCTGCAAGAGCAAGGGAAGCCAAAGGTGGTGGATTCGTATTGCTTGCCGAAGTGTTGGCGCTACCAGTCAGGGGCACAGGAAGAACTTGATAAGGAGTTTTCGCGGGTGGGCTGATTGTAAATTTCAACGGTCCCGACAAATTGGCCTGATATTGTGTCGCAAGTGCGAAGTTGGGGCCGGGTGAACCGTCCGCATTAATGATTCCCTTGGACAGTAGATTCGATACGGTCTGCCCCTTGGAAGGGCGATAAGCACCGAAGACATGGTCGAAAGTCCGGTTCTCGCCGATGATCACGATAACGTGCTTGATGGGAGAGGTAGTCGGAGCATCGGCGTCCGCCTGTGCAGTGGCTGAGGCAAGGGTCGGGATACCCAGCGCTGAAAAACCGAAGCATGCCAAGCTAACGCAAGCCACAATGCGCTTGAGTTTCCGGTTCAGTAAAACAGAGTCTTGTTTCATGGTTGCTCCTTAGAGAAGGTATGTAGTTAAGGGGTATTGATTGGTGACTTCTTTCCATGTGACATGTGTCCATGACACAGGTGTAATCGTTACACGCCACCATGACAGAACAATGTCGAGTGAGGGAGATTCAAGTAGTCCGATTGGCTCATTAAGCAGTTAGCTTGGGCATTCGTTCGGAGTTTGAAATTGCTGAAGAAATCAATCTAAAATTGGCATGGTGCCAGTTAAGCGCTCTGCCAGCGATTGAATGAATGATTTGTTAAATTAGAATTTAACAGGAGATTTCATAGCATGATTCAAGGTTTCTAACGCTGCTAAACTTCTTTAGGAAACATGATCCCTTTTAAGCAGAAAAAACCTCAAGATTAGAAATTGCACTGTATAACCTTATTATTGTCGCCTCAAGTTTTTAACCCCCGCCACAGCCAGCGCACTCATATTCACAATACGTCTGACTGTCGCGGTCGAGGTCAGTATATGCACCGACTTGCCCGCACCCAGCAGTATAGAGCCAATTGTAATATTGTCACCGGCAGTAATTTTCAGCAGATTGTAGGCGATATTCGCCGAGTCCAGATTGGGCATGATCAGCACGTTCGCCTGACCCTTCAGCCGCGATGCCGGGAATGCCTGCAAGCGCAAACTTTCCGACAACGCCGCATCGCCGTGTATCTCGCCCTCCACTTCCAGATTCGGCGCCAGATGCTCCAACAACTCCCGCGCATCTCTCATTTTGCAGGCCGAAGCATCTTTGTGACTGCCAAAGTTGGAATGCGACAACAACGCAACCTTGGGGGTCAAACCGAAACGCCGTACTTCTTCGGCCGCCAATAAGGTCATATCGGCAATCTGCTTCGCGGTCGGGTCAAGATTGACGTGGGTATCGCAAATAAACAAGGTATGGCCCGGCAGCATCAATATATTCAATGCCGCATAAACATTCGCACCGGGACGCTGGCCGATGACTTCGTCGATATAACGCAGGTGGCTCAGCGGTTGCGATACTGTTCCGCACAGCATGGCATCCGCCGCATTCATGCGCACCAGCATCGCCGCAATCAGGGTGTTGCGGCGGCGCATTTCGCGCTTGGCCGTATCCGGCGTCACTCCGCGACGCTGCATCAGCCGGTGATACTCGTTGCAATACTCCCGGTAGCGGCTGTCGCTCTCCGGATTAACCAGCTCAAAATGTTCTCCCGCGCGAATGCGCAGCCCCAGTTTGTCGATACGCTTCTCGATAACCGCCGGACGCCCCACCAGAATCGGATGGGCGATGCCTTCGTCCACCACGGTCTGTACCGCGTGCAACACGCGCTCGTCTTCGCCCTCGGCATAGACCAGACGTTTGGGGTGCTTTTTGGCAAGATCAAATACCGGCTTCATCAGCATGTTCGAGTGGTAGATGAATTGCGATAGTTTCTCGCGATAAGCGGCCATGTCTGCAATGGGGCGAGTGGCTACCCCCGTGTCCATTGCGGCCTGTGCCACGGCGGGGGCGATCAGGGTAATGAGTCTGGGATCAAAGGGCTTGGGAATCAGGTAATGGGCGCCGAATCTCAAGCTGTCCCCGCCGTAGACTGCCGCGACTTCCTCCGATTGTTCCGCCTCGGCCAGCTCGGCAATCGCGTAAACCGCCGCGCGTTTCATGGCTTCGTTGATGGTGGTTGCGCCCACATCCAGCGCGCCTCTGAAAATGTACGGAAAACACAGCGCGTTATTGACCTGATTGACATAGTCGGAACGCCCCGTCGCCATGATCGCGTCGGGACGCACGGCCAAGGCTTCTTCCGGCAGGATTTCCGGGGTAGGATTGGCCAAAGCGAAAATCAGCGGTTTGTCCGCCATTTGCCTGACCATGTCGGGTTTCAATACGCCGCCTGCCGACAGTCCAAGGAATACATCGGCACCGGCGATGACTTCGGCCAGGCTGCGCGCCGGGGTCTTTACCGCATAGCGCGCCTTGTTATCGTCCATCTCTTCGGTGCGCCCTGCGTAGACCACGCCCAAGATGTCGGTGACGATGATATTTTCCATCTTCACGCCCAGCCCGACCAGCATGTCCAGACAGGCCAGCGCTGCCGCGCCCGCGCCGGAGGCGACCAGTTTGACTTCACCGATTTGCTTGCCCACGACTTTAAGTCCGTTGAGCAAGGCTGCGCCCACGATGATGGATGTGCCGTGCTGGTCGTCGTGAAACACCGGGATATGCATGCGCTCGCGCAATTTGCGCTCGATATAAAAGCATTCCGGCGCTTTGATGTCTTCCAGATTGATGCCGCCGAATGTGGGTTCCAAGGCGGCGATAATGTCCACCAGTTTATCGGGGTCGTTTTCGTTGATCTCGATATCGAACACGTCTATCCCGGCAAATTTCTTGAACAGGGCGGCTTTGCCTTCCATCACCGGTTTGCCCGCCAGCGGGCCGATGTTACCCAGGCCCAACACCGCGGTGCCGTTGGTAATCACCCCGACCAGATTGCCGCGCGAGGTTAGGTTACGCGCTTCGTTCGGGTCGCGCACGATCTCCTGGCACGCGAAGGCGACTCCCGGCGAATAGGCCAGGGACAAGTCCCGTTGCGTCAGCATCGGCTTGCTCGGGACAACCGATATCTTCCCCGCGGGCGCTATCCGGTGGTATTGCAGCGCTGCTTCCCGTAGTTGCTTGTCCATCCAATATTTCCTTAAAAAAATAAATTTCGCCGGCTATTCAAACCGCGTTGTAGTTTTGATATCAAACGTGACTACATTGCGAAGTCGGAGTACGCGTATCCATATTGCGGCCACGATTAATGTGATCGTCAATTTCTCCTGCACATCCCGCCATGCGGCCAAATAAAAAAGCAGTGAACGCGGCCATTTCAAGTGCACTTTCGCTAAATTCGCCTTTACGGTAACGGGGCCACAAGAGTTTCAGCAACATCGCGGCAATCATGGCATCAATATTTACGCAGAACACGTTATTGGTCACGCCATTGTCGAACAGAGCCTGAACCAGCATCCGGTAAAAGTCGTGGAACACGTTCTTTTCACCCCGCTCCGCAAACAGCTCTGCGATATAAACCTCGCGCGGGTCTTTGTTGACCTGACGCCCCTTGAAAACCGGATGGTTGATGCAGGGAATATTGCGTACCGGCATACCTATCTCCTTGCCCGCTTTTTTCTCTTGATTAAATTCCAGAGCAAATTTCGTCGCCATCGCTTCGAGGTCAAGTCCATGGTCGGCAACGCTGGCATCGAGCAAGTTTGTTTCACTGAAAATTTCGCTTAGAAAGCGAATGCCCTCAAAGCCATTGCCGCCATGCGCAAAACCGGTATGGGTGAGGAAGCCGATCATCGCCTTGTTAATCTGCACCCGTTCCGGAGATTCCGGACCGTCTGCCGATACCGCACCTTTGCAACCCTGAGCAGAAATAGAACCGACACCGTTGGAGATAATCAGTCCCAGTATGACCTGAAACGGAAACAGACTTGCCGCCGTCGGGCGCTCTCCCAGCAGGGAGAGATAAGCCAATTCGGTGATAGTCCACGATTCCAGAATTTCTTTATTGTCGATACCGCAGAATTGATCCGGGCTATGGTTCTTGCTCTCGGTCGCCGCACCCAAGGTGACGGCGAACAAGTGGGCATACCAGGGCAGATTGCGCACGGTCAGGCGCGAGATGCGTTTGCGGATAAGAGGCTCCCAAGCGATGGTCGTTGTAAGTGCGGCAATCACAGCATCCAGTGTCGGGTGTCCTTGCAACGAGCGCAGGTAGCGCACAAATACTGATTTACCGCCGCGCTTGTCGTAAGCATCGAGCAGTGCCACGGCTTTAACATCCGGCGACTTTCCCAACAAGCTTGCCAACTGAATCTCACTGGCTATTTTTGGTGTGATGCTGGTGTGTTCGTCATCTCCTTTAACCAGACCGGAGTGCGCAAACAGATCCATCAAAGTATCTGCTGCCTGCCGCGCAGCTTCCGCACGCTTTGGACCAAGCAGTGCCACAGCGGCACTGATTGCGGTGTTTGAAGCGTTGCCTGCCTCGCGTGCCGCATCGGCAGCAGCCAGCATCACTTCGCCATAAAGATTGACGCGCGCCGCCACGGCCAGATTGAACAATGTGTTGTCATTGGCATCGTTGATCTCGCGCACCAGCGCCATACACAAATTCGATTCCAACGGCTGTTTGGCAGTATCCAGAATTGAAATGCCATTGACCTTGGTAATCTGGCTCTTGGGGTCCATCACCGAGCTGCCCGAACAGTCTTTCATGGACTGACGCGGGAAGAGGGTGCCCACGTGTTTGAGCAGTTCGGCAATTTGCGCGTCGTAAGGTGCCAAAGCCTTGACCACAGGAATGCGTAACGCTGGCGGAAGGTTCAGCCCCTGGTTATTGCCGAACCATGGCTTAAGTTCCAGATTACCTTCCGGCGGGAAATCTTTCTCCATGCCGTTCAACTTCATCACCGCAGTCAGCGCCTGCGGAATGTGGGAAATGTTGGTGACCACCGCGCCTTTTGCCGAACACACCGGGTTTTCAGGGGTGAAGATGTCGCTCACGCCAAACTTGTCCATGAACCATTTTTCTTTGGACAGTGCGCTATCTCCGGTTCCGCCTATTGCACCGGCATGGCCGACAGCTCGAGTCAGGTTAGCTTTCCAGCGCCCCACAACGCAAGCAATAACAGGCTTTTTAAAAATAACCGATTCTTCGTAGTAACCGCCCGGTTCGGAATACAAAACCGCTGCCTTGGTACGCGGATCATTGTCCATGGCGTAGGCAAATTCCGGGGCTGCAAAATTGATAAATACATCTTTTCCGCTGGAAATCAGTGTAGTCGTGCCCCAGCCGCTGATAGCCAAATAATTGGCGATGGTGGTGGTGAAGTTACCGGAATTTGAATAGATAGCAATGGAACCTTTGCGCAGACTTTCTTCGGGTTTGTCGCCGCCAAGTGCGCCGCCGATGCGAATATGGTTCCACGAATCTGCCACTCCGAGACAGTTGGCGCCGAAAATATCCACACCGCTTTGTTGTCCGAGCGCACGTATCTCACGCGCATCATGAGCCGACACTTTCTCGGTGAGAATGATGACCTTTTCCACATTGGAATTTACGCGTATCAGCTCTGCGACACCGTCTCGTACAGCCGAAGGCGGAAGATAAACGACGCCGACATTAAATCTGTGCCCGGCATCCAACCCTTCGCGTACATTGTTGTAAACGGGAATGTTGCCGATGGACGTTTCCAGGAATTGTCCGCAACGCCCCGGCGAAGTACCGAACACCACATTTCCACCCGAATAAGCGTGACTCACCGGGGTCACGGCACGGGATTCGTTTCCCGTTATGTTCAGGACGCAGATGCGATCTTCAGCAGTCGCAATTTCCTCCAACGACTTGATTCCGACAAAATACTTAAAGTTTTCAATGCTGGGATTTCTCATTGTATTTCACTTTGCTATTTGTAGGGTGGGCACATTTTATGTGTCCACGCGGTAAAGATTGATTATGGGAACTCGTGGGCACAAACTACGTGCCCACCCTACCTATCTCACTCACTCAAGCGTTGGCTGGTAGCCCCAATACCTCAGCCACTTCAGCGCGACCACTATTCTTCATCCAGCGATTCGCCTCCTGCGCGTAATTCACCACATCTGTCATGGCGGAGTCGAAACCAAATATCTGATAGGGAATGCGCAACGAGTCGAGCACATCCTTGAATGCTCCCATGCCGCGTATCACATTGGGTCCGCCGCGGCCTATCACTACATACAACGGTGTTGGACCGTATTCACTAAAGTAATCGCGCAATGCATCGGCCATCGCTCTGAATGTGACAAAGATGTCGGTGTTGTTCGCCTTGCCGCCGATGATGAACAGCACATTGGATTGCTTGAGATAATATTTGAGGCAGATACGCATCACTTCGTACATCTTTTCGTACGGCGGATTGCCGCCGAAATCGGAAGAAATGATGGCATCGTTACCCAGTACTTCGCTAACCAAGGAATTAGCACCGCCGCCAAAAGTTGGCGCCAGAATAGTTCCTTTCTCATTGATGACATAGACATCGCTTTGGCCCTGATAGGTTCTCAGTTGATTGATCTCAAGTTCAAAATCATTCGCTTCAGTGATAAAGAGATCTTCGGGCAGATTCAAACGCTTTACGCGCGAATCGTCACGATCAAATCCGCACTTAAAGTCACAAGCCACCGGGATCAGAGAGCCAGTCTTGCTCTCCATCATACGGATAGGATTGAGCTCCAGCGTGGACATGCCGTAGTGGTGGTACAAATCCCAAAGCTTGGGAAGGTTTTGCACCAGTGGAGATACGATCTCTCTGGGTGCCCCCAGGTCGGACAGTGCATTCGAGATAACAAAGGACTTGAGGCCGGTCAGCGGATCGAAGGGGACTTCAATGATCTGGTCTTTATCCAGTTCCTCGATCTCGATGCCGCCATGATGAGTAAGCGTCATAACAGGCGCGCGGTAACGAGTCGAATCGGTAATCGAAAAATATATCTCATGTTGCGCAGGAACAGCCCCCTCGAAAGTGACCCCACGAGACTTGTAAATAACGTCGCCAACTTTGTAAGAGGCAAAGTACAGCCGCTCTTTCTCGGCCAGTGCCGATTTCAGATCTTTCACATGTCCGATCAACCCCGACTTTCCTTTTTTTCCTATCCCGCCCCTGAAGATAGGTTTAACGAAAATTGAACCATAACGTTCGATCAGGCTGTGAATCTCGCGTTCGCTGGCTTCCGGACCAAGTACTTCTGAGGTTGGAAACTCAACGATATCGAGCATTTTCGCTCCGTAGCGCATGCCGCTTATATTCATTGTTCAATGACCTTATCTATAACGATTTCAGCTTTTGTGCCGAGGAAGACAATGGGACGAATGCTTGGCTTATTGAAAAATTACATCCCGTGTTCAACGAACTGGGCCGGACGCCATTTCAATAATTTGTCTTCAATGGCAGTCAGTAGATATTCTGCCGCCAATGCCACTACGGCGAGGACGACCATCGCCGCGAAAACGCCTGCTGCGTTGAACGCACCCTGAGCCGTTGCGATCAACAAGCCTATACCATGTCTCGAACCGAGAAATTCACCGACTACGGCTCCTACCAATGCAAAACCAAAACTGACATGCAGGCTAGCCAATATCCAGGTCAGTGCCGACGGAAAAACGACTCCAAATGTTACTTGGCGTTTATTTGCACCAAGAATATAAGCGTTTGCGATAAGATTTTTGTCGGCTTCACGCACCCCCTGAAAGGCGTTGCCGAACACGACAAAGAACACCATCACAACTGCCAGTGCAACCTTGGATCCCATGCCGAGGCCAAATATGATGATAAAGATCGAGCCCAGAACTACACGCGGTATGGCATTGGCGACTTTGATATAGATGCTGAATACATCAGATGCCAGCTTGTTTCTGCCCAATGCAACGCCGAAAAAAATTCCAAGGACACTACCGATCAGGAAACCTAAAACCGTTTCTTCCATTGTTACGAGCAACTCCTTCCATAGCGGACCTTGTGCCGTCCCTTCGGTTATCCACACAGAAAGTTGATCATATATTTCCGAAGGCTTGGAGAAGAAGAAGGCGTCCATCAATCCGTAATCAACGGCCAGCTCCCATCCTGCCAATGTCACAACGGCAACTGCGATGCGTAAAAAAATGACGAGGCGACGATGGTTGACGGCACGTAAAATTGCTTTACGCTCTTCCTCGCCGATTTCCGGATGCTTTAGATTGTTGTTAGTAGTAGTCATAGTATAAATTCCAGTCTAAATTTGCACTTCATCTTTCAAGTCGAACCAAATCTGCTTGGACAGGTCGATGAATTCCTTGGTGTACCGGGCCTCTGACACATTACGCGGGCGAGCCAGTGGAATCTCATAGCTACTCTTGACGGAACCGGGACCTTTAGTCAGCACCACAACGCGGTCGGCCAGTGCAATTGCTTCTTCAATGTCATGTGTGACGAACACCACCGAAGCTTTTTTCTCCGACCACAGGGTCAGCAGCTCTTCTTGCATCAGCGCGCGGGTTTGCACATCCAGCGCCGAAAAAGGCTCATCCATCAGCAGTATTTTCGGTTCATTGATAAACGTTTGTGCCAATGCGACGCGTTTTCTCATTCCACCGGACAACTGGTGTGGGTAGTGGTGTTCGAAGCCTGCCAGTCCGACTCTGCGCACCCATTCCGCAGCCCTGTCATTGGCAGTCTGTTTATCCTGACCGCGAAATATGGGACCTATCGCCACATTATCAATCACGTTTTTCCATGGAAAAACGGCGTCGGCCTGAAACACAAAACCGATGTTCGGATCAATGCCAGTGACTGGCTTGCCAAACACTCTGACGCTGCCGCTTGACGGTGGACTCAGACCGGTAATCATGCCCAGCGTAGTTGATTTTCCGCAGCCGGTTGGTCCGACTATTGCGCAAAAATCACCCTCGTTGACGGTCAGGCTGAAATCTCTCAGCGCCAGCGTTACCTTGCCTGCCGGGCTGATGAACTTTCTACTGACATTCGTCAGTTCTATCGCAACGTTAGTCATTATTTGGCTGCTTTCACAAATTCGGTTGTAAACGTATTCGCCAGATTGATCGTCTTGCCTTGTACCGCCTTGTCGAAGTTGCTCAAAACTTGCAGCACAGTGGCAGGGCCATTTTCGGGCATCATGCCATCAGGTGTGAACATCATCTTGCCACCGTCCAGCGCAGCGATATACATCTGCTTATTGGACGAGTAGTAATCCGGCGGCATCTTTTCTGTGATCTCCTTGGCACTATGGGTATTGATGAACTTCAGCGTCTTCACGAAGGCCGTCACGATCTTTTGTACTTCAACTTTGTGCGTACTAACCCAGGAGGTTGGCATATAAAGGCAGGCGGCAGGATAAGTGCCACCCAGCGCCGTCTCGGTTCCTTTTGTGGTGCGCAGATCGACCAAAACAGTGGCCGCGCCGGTAGATACCAATTGGGAGACGGTTGGCTCAGTAGTCATGCCGGCGTCAATCTTTCCCTGCGACATGGCAGCAACGAAGGTTGATCCGCCACCAACAGGAAGTGTTGTAAATTCGGAACTCTTAACCCCGTTCTTGGCAGCCAAAAATTGCGTCAGGAAATTGGTGGAAGAACCAAGACCTGTTACTCCCATAGTCTTGCCTTTGAAGTCTGCCGGCGACTTAATAGTGTTCGCTGCAGCTTTGGAAACCAAAATCACTTCACCAGGCGCCTGGCTGAACTGCACAACCGATTGCACCATTTTTCCCCGTGCCTGCAAGTCAATAGTATGGTCATAGAATCCGACTACACCTTGCGCCGCTCCTGACAGCATCTCGGTTTCTGCATTTACACCAGCCGGTTCGCTCAGCAATTCAATGTCCAGACCTGTTTCTTTCAAATAGCCAAGCTGCTCCGCCAGCATGGCAGGTAAATATATCTGTTTTTCCATGCCTCCCACCATGATGGTGATTTTGTCGTCAGCGTATGTATTCAGGCTGGACGCCAGCAACAACATGGCCGTCAATAATTTGTGCTGTAGTTTCATGGTTATCTCCCTTTTGTCGGTTGAATGCCGCCTCACCCCGAAATAGCGATGATTTGGCATCATTTATATAAATTACAAAGAACATAATCTGGTTCGAGTGGTGCATAAACCTAATTCATTGTAACTTGCCAACGATAGCGTTCTAAAAACATGCTTTAAATGGTTCTTTACTAGCTATCGCTGCACTTGGTGATAACTTAGAATTTAAAACGTACACCCACTGCAACTTCAGTTTCATTCGCTGCTGCTTGTCCAGCTCCGATAACCCCTCCGCCCTGAGCATCTCCGATAACCCAGTTACCCGTCACGTTCATATAATCTGCTGCCAGATAAAAATCTGTCTGGCTATCGGCACGAAAAATGATCGAACCGTAAAGCGTATTTTTCGCGCCGTCTGCAACTGCGGTTACTCCCGAGGTATTTCCGAATGGATTCAAAGTGTGTCCTGATCCATTAAAACCCGCATTAGTTCCTTTCATTTGCTGGTAGCCGAGATCGTATTTCATTCTTCCTTCTGGCATTAAGCTGAACGAGACGGTCCATGAATTGTCGGTACGAGTACCCAAGCTGTTGTTGGCGCCTTGTTGTGCGGTGTAATGCACATATCCGGCATTCAAACGAAAAATTCCTATGTGGTAATTGCCGCCAATGAGTTCTGATTGATGGATCAGATCTGCAACATTCGATTCATCATAAGATGCATTGACACTGAGTTTGCCATCGCCCAACTCAAGGGCATTATAGGCAATTGAACCTTCCTCGGTAGAACCGTTGGTAAAGTCTCCGGCAACCCCGCCGCCATTGCCATTGCCCCCGCCAGGACCAGTTGATGAGAAGCCATAACCAAGTCCGGCAACCACATGTGAGCCAAATTTTTTCTTCCACTCGACTGCACTATTTAGACGCGTTCCATCTGCGCTACCGGAATAGAAAATGAATTGCTTGAAGTTATTGACGTTGGAGTAACCGCCCTCTTTCAAGGTGACATTATCAGTACCATAGGGGTCACCCCAGTTTTGCGTGAAATCTCGCGTCAGCGTGTTCTGACGGCCCAAGGTGACTTTACCCAGATCGTCGCTATAGAAGCCAACCCAGGCATCACGATTGAATAACACGTTATTAGTATCCATACTACCCGTTGGAAGTTCGAACTCAGCTTCCAATTTCGAGATTATTTTCAAACCCGGCAAACCAACTTCATCGCCAAATGCCAAAGCATGATCGGCATCAAACCCCAAGCGATTACCGCTAAACCAAGCAGTTTGAAAACCTGCAGCAGAAGCTGTTCCCCCAGTCACAGACTGACTGTTCGCGTTGCTGATGGTCGCTTCAACGATTCCATAAATATGCATAGATGTATTTGCATCATCATAGAGCCTGATGCCCGTGCTGTCTTGTCTGAGCGCCCCTCCTTCCTGATTCGTGTCCAATGCGCCTGCATGCGCCTGTGTAGTACAAGTCAGCGCGCTTAAAATTGCGATGATCAGTAGTTTCTTTTCCATTTACATTCTCCCTTGTGAATTTTAGATGCTCCCCGTCCTTTAAATTGTATGTTCACTGCATTCCTGTTACCGAGTGAACTTACGACGCGTAATCTACCCCCCTTAAACCTTCTAAAAGCCTTCAACAAATTTTATTGTGACAAAATATTTTTTGACACGAATAATATATGCATAAGTGAGTGAAAATGATTTAGTCTAATAACCATGAAACTCCTATTAGTTGAAGACAATCGCGAACTGTCATCTTGGCTTACCAGATTATTGACCAAATCCGGGTATGCAGTTGAGCAGGCTTTTAATGGCAGAGAAGCATCGCATTTTTTGCTGACGCAAAGCTATGACGCGATACTGCTGGATTTGACGCTGCCTGACGTGAGCGGGCAGGCCGTATTGAAAAATCTCAGGCATTTGAAAAACGAAGTCCCGGTTCTCATCATCAGTGCTCTGGACACGCGCGGAGATATCATCGAAAACCTAAACCTTGGCGCCGACGATTACATGGCAAAACCCTTCGACATCGAAGAACTGGAGGCGCGACTGCGCTCATTGTTACGACGCTCCAGCGGAAAGACCAATCCTGTTATAACTTGCGGGTCGCTAACCTATGATAGTAACTCGAAGATATTCAGCGACCACGGCAAAGAGCTGACCCTGACGCCAAGAGAGCATTCGGTGCTTGAATCTTTGATCCGACATTCGGGTACTACTGTATCCAAGAATGATTTGGCAGACCGGCTCTTTACATTAAATGACACTGTTTCACCGAAAGCCTTGGAGATATACATCGTGCGTTTGCGCAAGAAGATGGAAGGTTCGAGCGCACATATCATAACGTTGCGCGGACTAGGATACATGCTGAATTATGTCGAAGAGCCTTAAAAGCCTTAAGAGCAGACTGATACTCTGGTTGTTTTTACCAACCGTGATTATTTCGGCCATTGATCTGGTCGTCACGTATGACAATACTGACGCCGTTGCAACATTAATACAGCAACAATTACTAAAAGGTTCAGCCAGGATCATCTCAGAACAGTTGGTCTCTATAAACGACAGCTACGAAATCAGCATTCCACCGGCAGCCTTCGAGCTGTTTGCCAACGAATATAAAGACCGCGTGTATTTTGCAGTCCGCAGTAAAAGCGGATTGCTGATCGATGGCGACGAAGACTTGGCAACTTATCCGGAAAAATTGCAGATAGAGCAGGAAAAATATTTTATGAGTAGCATGCGCGGCGAACCCGTCAGGGTCATTGCGTATGCCACCTCGCTACCGAGCACAACCTCCGGTGATTATGCAATCACGCTGGTTGCCCAAACTTTGCACAGTCATAGTGCGTTCAAACAGGCTCTCTTTTTTTTAACCATAAGGGAACACCTGATTCTTCTGTCGATTGTGATTGCAGGTTTGATCATCGCATTTCGCTGGACCTTGAGTCCATTGATCCAATTTGGAGAAATGCTGTTGCAAAGGCAGCCTGGTTCGCTGGAAAAACTCGAATATACCAACACTCCGGTTGAACTAAAGCCGGTGATCTTCGCCATGAACGAGTATGTCGCGCGCCTGGATAATACGCTGTCGTCATACGAACAATTTGTCGCCAATACCGCACATCAGCTCAGAACTTCGTTTGCCATCATCACGTCGCAGATCAATTATGCCCAACGTAACAGCATACCTGATCCAACGCAAACCGAAATGTTGAAAGCGATCCAAAAAACTGTATTGCAGGGCACCAAAGTCATCAATCAAATGCTGGTACTCGCCGCTGTTGAACAAAACAGACTCAATCCAAACAACAACCATTTAATACAGGTCGCTGAAATCATAAAAGGAGCATTGGACGAACTGGCTCTTTTGGCTTTGCAAAAAAATATTGAGCTCGGCATAGACATGCTGGATGAGACGATTCTGGTTTCAGCACCCAATTTCCTGTTGCGCGAATTAATTTTCAACCTGATCGACAATGCGATCCAGCACATGAAACAGGAAGGCATGGTGACCATTTCATTAAAACGGGAAAATAATCTGGGCGTAATGAGTATCGTCGACACCGGCCCAGGTATACCCGTGGCTGAGCGGCAAAGAGTGTTTGAACGTTTTTACCGCCTGGATCAGGCTAAACCAAACAGCTCAGGCTTGGGGCTTTCTATCGTCAAAGAAATTTGCGATTCGTTACAAGCCGACATCACATTGAACACCCCGGAAAACGGTATTGGCTTGCAAGTGGATGTCGCCTTCCCTATTGAAACTCCGGGTCAATCGCCAGGCAAAGGAATGGTGTAACCAGCTCGACATGACCAATACTTCCCACCCAAGATCGTTAACCGATTTATTCGTTTCCTTCACCATTCTTGCTCTTCAAGGCTTTGGCGGGGTGCAGGCAGTTGCACAGAATGAATTGGTGGAAAAAAAGCATTGGCTGACAAAAGAAGAATTCATTGATGAATGGGCTACATGCCGGGACCCAATATCGTGAATTTATCACTGATGATCGGAGGAAGGTATTTTGGTTTGTCAGGTGCTATGGCCGCACTTGGCGGGTTGTTGATTATTCCTTTGGTTATCGTGTTGCTCATGTCGGCCGCCTATGCGCATTACAGCGATTATCCTGCTGTATCGGGGGCGTTACGGGGAATGGGATCGGTTGCCGCCGGATTAATAATTGCCACAGGAATTAAACTTTCGAGCAGCCTGAAATTTAGTCCGCTTGGAATTCCGCTTTGTATTGTTATCGGAAGTATTTGCTTCGCCTGCATCGCATTGCTGCGCTGGCCTTTAGCCTTTGTACTTCCCGGACTGGGTAGCTTGACATTCATCCTTGCCTACTGGAAACAGAAATTGTGACCAATGCTCCTCTACTGGCGCTGAATTTGGCAGATTGGCTCAGCCTCTTCCTGCACTACTTACTGTTTTCTTTGCTGTCAGTAGGAGGAGCAATCACTACCGCCCCGGAAATGCATCGCTATCTGGTTGATCAGCAACACTGGTTGAGTGAAGCCCAATTTAGCTCGTCGATAGCCATTGCCCAAACAGCTCCGGGACCCAATATTCTGTTCGTTGCTGTCGTTGGCTGGAACATTGGAACCAACGCAGGAGGACTTTCTACTGCATTTCTGGGTACATTAATCACAATGACGGGTCTTTTGTTACCCAGTACTATTTTGTCGTACTTGGCCTCGCGTTGGGTTCATGAGAATAGTGAATTGAGGGCGGCAAGCGCATTCAAGCAAGGGATGAAGCCAATTGTCATTGCGTTGATCTGTGCTACAGGTTGGATACTCGCTTGTGCTCAGACAGACCCGGCAAGGAATTGGTCGTTATGGTTATTAACAGCATCCGCTACGCTGTTCTTTTGGCGGACGAAAATTCATGTGCTTTGGTTACTTGCGGCAGCAGCCATTCTGGGCTGGTTCGGTATAGTTTGAAGGAATGTTATTCCATGGCTGGCAGGCGAAATGCTCAGAAAACAGAGTCCATTAGTCGTCCACCCTTGGTGTTACTTTAGCATTTCTTCTTGCCGTTACAGCTCATTTATGCCCAATAAAGTTTTCAACCTCTACTCTTGTCAACACGCCTTCTGAGCTTCCGACCAGCTTCCCATCCGGTGAGTAAATCAAACTTGTTGGCATACTTTCAACACCTCCAAAAGCAGCTACGACTTCATCCTTGCCCAAAATGATTGGGTAGTTAATATTTTTCTTATTCACAATGTCGAAAACTTCCTGTTTCGATTTGAACATAACAGCCACACCGATGATCTGCAAATTGGGATGTTGCTTCTGTAGAAAGATAAGTTCAGGAATTTCTTGAATGCACGGCGAACACCACGGTGCCCAAAAATTTACGATAACCCATTTTCCGTGAAGCCCGGACAGTGTGTAACGCACACCGTCCTTATCATTGAGAGACCAATCATCGGCACGAACTGGTAAGCAAGGGAAACAAAATACTAATAAAAACATCACGAGTTGAACATATTTTAAATATTTTTTTCTGCAACAAGATAACAAGGCCAGCTTGAAATATTTAATGTTCATCACTCTTCCGATATGAAATATGGAACAGAAATAATATTTCTGTCGAAGTAATTTTATATCAGATGCGATTTATTTCCAGTGCGACAAATTGTCGCGCGACAACATGTCGCATTCCCATGCCCATAAAAGTACTTTAGCATCCTCGCCGCTGTAATTATTTCCAAAAAACAGAAAAGGGAGTGTTTTGCATGAAGAATAATTTAGTTGCCATGAGCGCGATGTCGCTCATGTTGTCTATGTCATTGTCCCAAACCGCATATGCCGAAGATGTACCCGCACCGGCTCAAGGCGATGCCGCCAAGACGGGGGAACAGAGTTCTATTGCAAAACCAAACAGTGATGCAAAAAACGATGACACAGAATTGAAAGAGGTAATCGTAACAGCTACGACCACCGCGCAATTAGTAACCGATGCGCCAGCCACCGTGAGTGTAGTAACCGCGAAGGATCTTGCAAATAAAAATGTAACGCGTGTTGATGAAGCTTTGAGTACTGTCGCGGGTGTAAATGTTCAGAACAGAGGAGATGGGCAACCGAGTAATTCTTCTAACATGATCTCGTTGCGAGGATACTCTTATTACAATCAGACCGCAGTATTGGTAGATGGACAGGCGATTAACGATGCATTCACAGGGGCAGTTGATGCTTCAATGCTTACGATTGATAACATCAAGCAGATCGAAGTGGTGCCTGGCCCATTTTCAGCACTTTATGGTGGACTGGCGATGGGTGGGGTTGTAAACATTATTACGAAAGCACCCGAGAAGCAGGAGTTAAATATTTCCGGCTCGATTGGCACTAATTCAACCCAGCACGAAGCTGCATCTTATGGAGACAGATGGAACCTTAGCCAAGGTGGCAGCATCGGTCTCCTGGTTTCTGCAGATCATGGTCAAAGTAACGGTTATGTTAATGGTTTGGTCACAACGACATCTCAAATACCCGGAACGATATCAGGTGCCGAACCATATAAGACTAGCACTGGTGCAACCACACATCTCATTGGTGATCAGGGTAAGCTACCTTGGTTAACTAACAATTACGGGGCGAAACTTTACTTGGATTTATCGCCCGCCCAGCAATTGGTACTCGGGATTTCGTACCATGACGGTTACACGTCTCCGGGCTTGGGAAACTCATATTTAACGAGTAATACTACCGGGGCTACTGTCACCTCATTTACTGGTGTAACTGCAAATTTATTCCTTGGTATTCCTACCGGGCAAGACTCGCTACGTTACACGGCTGACTATACGGCAATAATAACTGATGATCTTAAACTGAAAGTGAAAGCCTGCATTATGGACGATCACTATTGGTATGAATCAACAACATCAACTTCAACCTCTACCGGTGGGGCGGGCTATTGGGTAAATATTCCAAGTAGAAAAAATGCTATCAATACCTCTCTTGAAGGGGCTGTGGGACAGAAAAACTTTCTGGTTGGTGGAATTTATTTCGAATACGACGACATGTTTAAAACTCAGCAGGCAATGTCCAATTGGCTGACTGTAACCCAACCGACCGGGCAAAATTTACAAACCTTTGATGGTTATTCTCATTCAAATGCAGCTTATTTGCAGGATCAATTTGATTTTAACGAGAAGTTAACTTTCTATGTTGGCGGTCGCGAAGATTTCTGGGAAACCAATGGTACGGAGACGATAGTTGCGGGTGGCACCATGTCACCATTGCAACAGACATATGCGAGCCGAACGGACTCGGCCTTCAATCCGAAAGCTTCCGCGGTGTATAAACTGGACTCAACCTCAACTTTGCATACTTCATGGGGGACTGCTTTCCGGGCCCCTCAAATCAATGAAATGTATTCACCTTCAGGTTCATCTTCCTCGATCCTTCTGGGCAATCCGACATTGCAGCCGGAAATAGCTCATAGTTGGGAAGTGGGGGCAGAACATAATTTTCCAACTCAAACCAATCTTCGTGTGACTTACTATGCAAGCGATGTAACAAATCTAATCGCCTCTGCAAGTTCGTCTACGGTAGTTCCCGGGTATACGACCGTAACGCAATACCAAAATATCGCATCTGTAGGTATTCACGGTGTAGAAACAGAACTGCGTCAGAAGAAAGTTTTTGCCGATGTTGATGCATTTGTCAACTTTACCTATGACGACTCACTTGTTACATCCGGTGTGAATAATGGTACGCGGGCACCCGCTTCGCCACAACGTCTGGCCAATATTGGGTTGCAGGGTAACGATGGAAAAATATTCGGATCGTTGACAGCTTCCTATAAAGATAAAGCTTACGGGCCGGTTAGTGGAACAACTACCGTCAATACCGATACTAATACCGGTGTGTTCGGATCATATGATGCCTATACGATAGTCAATGCTCAAGTAGGTTATCAGTTGACCAAAGAAATCAAGGCGACGCTTGCCGTCAATAACTTACTGGACAGAACTTATTTTCAGTACTACGAAATGCCGGGACGCACCTACACGTTCCGTTTGGCCGCCAAGTTCTGATCTGGTTTTAAGTGAGCCCCCTCTGCTTAATCTATGGAGGGGGATTTTCACAAATGTCAAAACTATTTCTATTGAAAACTGCAGCGGCTTTAAAGATAGACCATCACTCAGCAGTTAACGACGCCAGATTAATTATTGAGGTGTGAAAGGAAAACATGATGAAAACCAAACATTTTCTTATTGCCGCAGTATATAGCTTGTTGCAAGTAACATTTGTTGGCATGGCCTCTGCCGATGTCATTTGGTTATCCGATACTGCTCCGCCTAAGCGAACTACTACCGCTATACCTGCCCAACCGGAAGATACCGAACATGAGCATCATCATGAAGGTACTCAAGCGAAAAGTATACCTGCTCAAAGTTCTGTTGCATCTGCACGAAGTGCCGCTGCTCATGCGCAGAGCGGCGTTACCCCGGCTGTTAAGCACGATCATGCCGCGGGAGCCGAAGTCGACGTAAACGGTGAAGTGGTTGAAGGCTCATCTTACGGCGGCAACAAGCGCATCTGGTTACGTCGCGGCAATGATCCAGTCAATTCTTCTTATGGAAGCACAGGGCGTGACAGCGAAACATTGACACTTCTAAGCCAGGAAGGCTCCCTACCAGATGCGGTAATGAAAAATGAAAATGGCCTATTGAGTGCCAGATACGAATTTCCAGAATACGGATTTTACAGTGCTTATCTGACGCAGAGTATGGCTCATGGTGACATGCTGCATGTGCAAATTGCCAAAGCCGAGTTGTTGCATGGCACATGCTGTGCCAAGGGAATAGATTACGAAGCACTTGCCAAACCAATTATCAACAATAAGGTTCCGTTGGAATTAGTGCGTGAACATTCTTCTGATGAGGGTTTGTTTACGCGCTTAGTTTCCGGCGACAAAGTAAATTTCATTGCTTTTAGTTATGGGAAACCTGTCGCTGGTGCGACAGTAAGCATGACCACTCAGGATGGTTGGAGCAATAGGAAAGTCAGCAATGCGGATGGGCGGGTTTCATTCACGCTGATTCGAGATTACTTTCCCGCCTGGCTGGAATTCAAAAAATATCACAAACAGAACTATCTGATGGTCGCCGATCTTAATGTACAGGGAAAAGTTGTTTCCGATGGCGCCGAATACAGTTCAGCGCATTACACCAGCACGCTGCCAGGAAATTACTACCCGTCTCCAAATGATTATCGTTCATGGGCATGGGGATTGGGCCTCAGCCTTTTTGTTATCGTGTTCGGTGGCCTCTCAATCTATCTGTATCGCCGTCGCCGCCTGAAGCCTTTTAAAGAGGAGCGCGTTGATGACAAAGCTTGAGTCTATCCGGGCGGCAGTCAACAACGTCCAATTCAACCGCTTCAGATTTTGGTTGCAATTGTTCTTCTTTGTATTGCTGGTATATAGCGGATTTTTGGGAGTCGAGTTAGGTAAAGAACTGCCGACCTTTTCTTGTGGCTACAACAAGGAGGGCCGTGCAGGTATGTGCTATCTGATGACATTCCAGTACCAATTATCCTGGCCGTGGCAAAAGTTGTTCAGCGCTGCCGGATTGGTGGTGTTGAGCGGATTTGGAATATTTTTCCTGTGGTTTATTGCTTTGAATAAAGGATGGTGCGGCTTCGTCTGCCCGGTCGGAACGATACAAGACTGGATCACCAGTTTGCGTCGTTGGACTGGTATTCGTTATTCGCGTTACTCATGGGGACAGTTCAAGTGGCTGGCTCAGATTAAATATGTGCTGCTGGCCTTGATGTTCATTATTCCGCTGGGAATCGGTGCCGGATGGTTTAACAAAGACCTGAAAGCACCGTTCTGCATGATCTGCCCTGGGCGCACCATTATTCCTTTGTTCACGGGCGACTTCTCGCAAGTCTCACTCGACTTTTCTACCAAGACCAATTTATTAATGACCAGTCTTGGTTTGACTGTGATGGGGCTATTTTTTGTTGGCGCGTTCGTCAAGAAAAGATTCTTTTGTTTTTATTGTCCGATGGGAGCGTTCCATTACCTTCTGTCCAAACCGGCATTGTTGCGCCTGCGAAAAGACGGTTCTAAATGCACACGCTGCGGCGACTGTTACCGCGTCTGTGATCAGGAAATTAAGGATATCGCCGACGATGTAAACAAAAAAGAAATCATGACGGACGATTGCATCCTTTGCATGAAATGCGTTGCCGCATGTCCTGAAAAAGGAGCATTGAAAGCGACCTTTGCGGGCATTTCCATCTTTGAATCGACCGAGGAGGGTTTTATCAAGCGGATGAACAAGGGGCGCACTGATGGAAAGTGAAACAGCAAAAATTATCCCGATCCAACCCGCACCTTTCAGCCGGTCTCGCCAAGCCGGTGAGGCGCAAGATGTGTTGGATCATATCATTGATGACTTTCAGGATAACCCGGAGTCGATGAAGTATTTCTATGATTTGTTTCGCCGTGTTTACTGTAATGGAGAGGAGTTAAAGCATAACGGTTTATTGATCGGATCAACCTGTATTCAGACACCCGAAGAATTGATCTACGCCTTCGGGGCGACACCGATGCGGCTATGCAATGGCTCATATCATTATGACCAACGCGGTGCCGATTTTATGCCCGCGAAATCCTGCTCGCTGGTTAAAGCAACGCTGGGCATGCTCAATTCTGAAAATGTGGTTCCCAAGATCGGCAAGCCGGACATGATCGTCAATCCGACCACTTGCGACCAAAAGAAAAAATCCAGTGCGATGATGGAAAGCATGGGCTATCAGGTGTATGACCTTGAGTTTCCCAATGTCAAAGAAAGCGAAGCTTCACGCGTCTACTGGCAGCGTTCTGTACGGCAGTTTGCTGCACGCCTGCGCGAATTGACAGGACGAAAGCTGACTCGAAAAAATTTAAAAGAGGCAATGAACAAAACTAGTCGCGCCCAAGCCGCTTTTCGCAAGCTGCACAACTTTCGCCGCAAGTCCCCTTCCTTGATCTTGGGTAAAGATGCATTTCTGGTAACCAATGCCTATTTTTTTGATGACATTGATCAATGGACTTTGGCAGTGGAGAAGCTGAATGAAGAATTAGCGCAACGTGAAAAGTCAGGATTCAAGGCCGTACAGAGTAAAGCACCGCGCGTGTTGTTCACTGGCTCGCCCCCGATATTCCCCAATCTTAAATTGCCCTTGCTGATCGAAGAATCAGGGGGCGTGGTGGTAACAGATGAAACTTGTTCCGCCAACCGCATGTTGTATGACATGACGGCAGTAGATGAATGGTTGGTTAACGATATGGTTGACAGTCTGGCGGACAAATATCTTAAGCCCTGCACCTGTCCTGTTTTTACCCGTAATGATGATCGCAAACGGCGTTTGCTTGATCTGGTTTCCAGCTTTAACGCGGATGGTGTGGTGTATCAGGCATTCGCAGGCTGCCAGGTATACGAGATGGAATATCGCAGTGTGGCGGATGCCTTCAACAAAGCGGGTATTCCTCTGTTGTATGTGGAAACAGATTACAGCCCGGATGACAAGGGTCAGTTGTCCACCCGTATCGAAGCATTTTTGGAATCTCTAAAAAACAGAAGGAAACAACGCGCATGAAATATTTTGCAGGCATAGATGTGGGCTCTACCGCCATCAAAGTAGCGGTGGTAAATGAAGACGGGGAAATCGCCGGGGTGCATGTCACGGCTTCCGGCAGCTTGTTTCATAAAAACTCGACAGAGGCTCTGAATACTCTCCTCGGCAAATTAAACTTGAAGCGGGAACATGTGCGCTATCTTATCGCGACCGGCTATGGACGCAAGTTGTTCAAAGAAGCCGATGACTCGATCAGCGAGATCACAGCCAATGCCATTGGTGCATTTGAGACTGGCAAGGCTTATGGCGGTGTACGCACCATCATCAATATCGGCGGGCAAGATTCGAAAGCCATCCAACTCGACAACACCGGCAACGTCGTTAACTTTGTGATGAATGACAAATGCGCGGCGGGTACCGGGCGCTTTCTGGATGTGGCAGCACGCAACATGGATTTGGACTTGGAGGAGCTTGGAGACTGTCACTTTCAGGCCACGACTGCCCCGCTCAATATCAACAGCACCTGCACCGTATTTGCCGAGTCAGAAATTATCGGCTTGCTCGCCAAGGGGCATGGTAAACCTGAGATCATTGCCGGCATACATTATTCAATTGCCTCTCGTACTGTACGTTTGGCAAAAAGAGTTGGCATTGAAGATCGTGTGTATTTCGATGGCGGCCCCGCACTCAATAAGGGTTTAGTCGCGGCAATACAAGATGAGCTGGGCAGGGAGTTGGTTGTGCCTGAATATCCTCAGACCACTACAGCTTTTGGAGCGGCCATGTTGGCACGTAATGAGTTCATGGCTGATCAGACTCTGGAGCCGGCATGATTGTTCCGGTCAACATGGTTATCGGGGCACCCATGGCCGCAGCCTTGGGTTTCGCTTATGGTTTGGGGCCGTGCCTCATTAGCTGCGCCCCTTTTCTGGGGCCGGTATTCCTCGCCAGTGACAGCGGCATCAAAAAATCTTGGCAAATAATTTTGCCTTTGTCTTTAGGCAGGCTGACTGCCTATGGCAGCTTTGGATTGATCGCGGGTGCTCTGGCTAATTACGTCAAAGATGCCATTGCAACAGACACTATTCGCATTGTTATTGGTTGCGCTGCGTTGCTGATGGGATTAGCGCTGTTGCTGCGCAAATCAGGCAAGGCATGCGTTTCTGAAAAAGGTCAAAGTGTTCCCTTGCAACGTATGGACAAAAAAGAAAGTTCGTCGGTTCTCATGCCAGCGGGATTGTTTTTGATGGGAGTCAGTATGGCGCTTACGCCCTGCGCACCGTTAGGGATCGTGTTGTTCTCGGCAGCCATGACAGGTACTGCTACAGGTGGACTGTTATTGGGAATGAGTTTCGGGTTGGGGGCGATTGTTATTCCCGCAATCATCTATGGCATAGGTCTGGCGTATTTAGGTACGCGTTTGCGCGAACAATTAAATAGTTGGCGCCCCGTAATCGAACGTATTAGTGCGCTGCTTTTAATAGCAGTCGGAATTAGTAATCTGGCGAGATGGTAAAGGCTGCGGCGAAATGCCGCAGGGAACACGCAAATATTTTTGCAATAATCGGTAGGTCATTTTTTGGGGAGGATGTATGCGTAAATCAATCGTGTTTTTGCATCGTTGGGCTGGTCTGGCAGTGTTGGCTTTTATCGCTATTGCGGCAATTACCGGAACCATTATTTCGTTCGATAAAGAGATAGATCACACGCTCAACAAAGATTGGTTCTATGTTCAGCCCTCAGGGCATCGTTTAGCGATGGATGAGTTAGTGCCGCGTGCTGAAGCGGCTTTTTCGGGCAGGCGCGTAACATTTGTGCGTTCTCCGGCAGAGCCTGACAGAGCTTTCGAATTTTATTTGCGTATACCTAGCGTTGCAGGCAGCGAAGAGCCCAGCATGTTCAAGCGCGTCGGCAAGTACCGTACAGTATTCATGGACCCTTATTCCGGCAAAGTGCTGGGTGTGCGTGAGAGCGGCGAATTCGGTTTGGACAAACGCCACATCATGCCTTTCATTGCTACCTTGCACTACACCCTTATTCTGGGCGATTTCGGGAAATGGCTGATGGGTATCGCCGCAGTGTTGTGGTTACTGGATCACTTTGGTGCGGTATATCTGTCTTTCCCGAATTTGAAGAGCTGGAAAAAATCATTTCAATTCCGTTGGAAAGATGCAGGTCATAAACTGAATTTTGATATGCATCGTTCCGGCAGTATGTGGATATTGCCCGTGTTGCTAGTTTTGGCTTTATCCAGTATCTATCTTAATTTGAACGAACAGTTCAAATGGGTCGTTAATAAATTCTCCCCGATTACTACTGTTGAATGTGCCTGCCATGTTGATCCTAATGCGAAATGGTTGGTGGATACCGCCTCATGGGACGGCGCAATCAAACTGGCGCAACAGACCAAACCTGATTTAACGGTAGGTGGGCTAACTTTTCTGCCGGATACGCGCAAATTTATTGTGTCGATGAAAGGCCCGAACGATCTAACCGAAGAAGTCGGCATGACCAGAGTGTACGTCAATGCGACGAATGGCGAACTCATGCATGTGCATGACCGCAGTACGGAAACCCCTGGCGATACCTTTATGGCCTGGCTGTTCCCGCTACACTCCGGGCGCATATTTGGCGTCATCGGGCAAATCATTATTTTATTGAGCGGTATTGTCATCACAGTCATATGTGTGACGGGCTTCTTGATTTACGCCAAGAAGGCCAAAGCACGCGACGCCAAGAAAACTCAGACAGCGTCAGCTTCCGATGAGGTTCGAAGTGAGGCTATTGTTTTCACAAAAACCGGGAACATAAATTCTTAGGACATTGTTCAATGAAATGTTATGGAAATATAAAATATCTCAAGTTCAGGCACTCGGTTAAGCCTTTTTGGTGCAACGCCAGGTTATTTGCTGTACTAGCAAGCATGGCATATACACCGATAGTTTTAGCCGAAGAACCGCTGTCACTTCAGGAAATTAAAGTGACAGCCAAAAACGATGATGTGGGAGAGCGCCGCGAGTCCACCTCGCAAAAAATTATTGTCGATCGCAAACAGATTGATAACATGAGCGTGATGACAATTGGTGAAGTGCTTGGAAAATTGCCCGGTGTCGAGATAATTAGCGGTGGATCGTCTGCACAACGTGCCCGTGGCATGTCGCGTGATTCGGTACAAATATTGATTGATGGTGAACGTTCTGCCGGAAGCGGATCGATGGGGGCCGGAGTAATCGGGCGATTGCCTTCCGGCGATCTGGAGCGTGTTGAAATTCTTCGCGGATCTTCGGCGGAATTTGGTGGCGGCGCACCTATAACGGTGAACTTGATTTTAAAGAAAGCATTGCCAAAAAGTTCTACAGAGGTTCGTGTAGGAGTTGGTAGTCGGGGGTCAGAACCATACGATCAACTCGCTCTGACCCAGAATGGTGGCGAAGGCAATTTTTCCTGGACTTTTCCGATTTCACTAATTTGGAGTGACACACCAGTCCGGCACTTGGCTGATTTGCAAAATACGACAGCGGGAACACGTACTTTATGGCGGCAAGAAAATGAAAGTGGCGTTTCAAACTTGGGGCATCACTCAATTTCTCCCCGCTTTACCTGGAAAGATGGTAACGATAGCCTGACTATTTCGCCATTATATTTTTATGGCCCGACCGAAAAAAACAGTGAAACAGCATTGACGGATTATGCTAATCCGTCTGCTGGCACAGGCTTGGGATACAACGGGTATCGTGTTACAAGCGAGAACGATTTGCAGCATTTATCGCGTCTTCGCGTCGAAGGCGAAAAATATTTCGGCGAGTCAAAGTTTTCCGGGAGAGCATCAATTAACAGCGGGCAGCGTACTTCAGAAATAACACTGAATGAATATGATGCTAATAATGTGCCGACTCCATCAGTCCAACAAACAACAACGAACGATACTGAACTCAACATTGCATTGCGGTTTGACAAACCGATTGCTGAACATTTGCTCGCCGTCGGCGTTGAAGACATAAGTATGAATCGCAATGATACGCAATATTTTACAGGCGCTTTCGTTGACTCAGGTTCTTATCAGTCGCAAGAGCAGCAGAGCACGTTATGGGTGCAAGATGACTGGATGGAACGCCCAAATTTAACTTATACCTACGGACTTCGTGGTGAAAGTGTTGCATTAAATTCAGCCGGTGTGACACAACAGGATATTCGTTTATTGCCTTCTGTTGCAGTTCGTTGGGAGCCGGAGGATAAGTGGGTAATTCGCTCTTCACTGGGTGCAGGTATGAAAGCACCGAAACTGGACGAGATTAGCAATGCGGCAGTTCCAAGTCTTGCTGAAAACACGCCAGTTCTGGCAGATAAACGTGGCAATCCTAATTTACAACCCGAGACTAGCCTTAACTACGAGGCTGTAGCCGAACGCTACCTTGACGACAATGCCGGCGTGTTCGGCTCTAACTTATATGTTCGTTCTACACAAAACTTTACAGAACGCAGTATTGATTTGGAGGGTGTTCGTTGGGTTGATCGTCCTTACAACGTCGGCAGTGCTTTGCATTGGGGCTTGGAGCTGGATGGCAAAATTCGCACGGATAGTCTGGGCTGGAGCGGTGCAACAGTTAAGGCTCATCTCACATTACCAAAAGCAACAGTGGATGATTCAAGTCTCGGCATTCAGCGCATGGCTCGCGATACACCAAAGTATGTTTTTTCATCCGGCGTTGATGCCAACTTGCCCAAGTTGAAATCAAGCTATGGTATATCGCTACAAATTTCAGGCCGTAGCGAGACAGATGTTCCCGGAGTGCAAACTGGCTATACCGAAGCACGAACGACTGTAGATGCATTTTGGTTATACAAGCTTAATCCAAAATTCAATTTGCGTCTGAGTGGGCAGAATATTTTTAAAGCTGATACGGTAAAGCAGACATTATATATTTATGGCGGAAACACATGGCAACTTCATACGGTGGACGCCGGCTATAGCACAGTCATGGCAACGATTGAGGGGCGCTTTTAGATGTCAACCTTGGAACTTTCTTCCGCATCAATAATGGGGCTTCAGCGTTCGTACGGGCAGAAAATTGAAAACTCTGCATTGCGTGAGCGTTTAGGCATCGTAACTTTGGTGTTGTTATTACATGGCAGTTTTGGACTGGCATGGATAATAAGGCCGGATGAGCAACCTGCTGTAGTACACGAAATGTCAGTTTCAATATCCGTGCAACAGCCTGAAGTATCTCAACCGCAGGTGCCGTCTCCACCAAAGCCTCAACCAAAGATTGAGAAAGTTGAAATACCTAAACCAATTGTGCAGGAAATGGCAGAGGCTGCACCGCAGCCGATTCCTGTTCCAGTTACGGTTACCGCTCCTACTCCGATTGCAGCCCCCCCAATGCCAGTTGCTCCGGCAGTAGTGAATACCGAGCCGGATTACAAAGCGGATTATTTGAATAATCCTCACCCGGCTTATCCGATGGTGGCGCGCCGCATGGGGTATCACGGCAAAGTCATATTGAATGTTGAGGTGCTGGCAGAAGGCAAAGCAGGACAAGTGATGGTACGAACCAGTAGCGGATATGACATTTTAGATAATGCCGCATTGCAGACGGTTAAAGGCTGGAAGTTCATACCTGCGCGACGTTCCGGTCAACCCGTTACTCAATGGTTTCTGGTTCCAATAAAATTTTCTTTAGAGGATAGCGAAGCATGAACATTTTTTTCTCAGTCAACTCCCCCATCGTCTCCGCGACATTAGCGGTGCTAATACTTCTTTCGGTTGTGACATGGTCAATTGCACTGTTCAAATTTTGGAAGCATTGGCAAGCAAAAAAAAATGACCGCGTATTTAATGAAAGTTTCTGGTCTGTGCACGAATGGAACAAAGCGGGGGATGTTGCACTGAATAGCACAGGTGACATTGCGCGTCTGGCACAAGCTGGTTTTACAGAATTAAAGTCCCTGGGTGAAGTAAAGCCCGAACTGAAGCACCTGGGCGCTCCGCAGGATGTGCTGGAGCGGCAATTGCGACAGACGTTGCAGAACATTCAACGATATCACGAACGCGGCCTTGCAGAACTCGCAACTATTGGTTCAACCGCGCCTTTTGTGGGGCTGTTCGGCACTGTATGGGGCATTATGCACGCGCTTCAGGGCATAGGTCAAAGTGGTTCCGCTTCTTTGGATGTTGTTGCCGGTCCGATTGGTGAAGCACTGATTGCTACCGCCATCGGTATTGCCACTGCATTACCGGCCGTGCTGGCATACAACTTCTTCCTGCGTCGTCTAAAAGTACATTTGACTGATTTGGACAACTTCACACACGATTTCCTGCGCCTGGCGCAGAAATACGATTACAAATTTTGAGGTCGAAATGAGTTTAGCTAATTCCTCACAAGATAGCGGCAGCATGATGAGCGAGATCAACGTCACACCACTGGTGGACGTGATGTTGGTTTTGCTGGTGGTGTTTATTATCACCGCTCCGTTATTGGCTCCCCAAGCGTTAAAGATAAATCTGCCCAAAACCGATGCTGTCGCAAAAAACGATAAGCTGCAAAAAGTAAGTCTGTCCATTGATGCCAGAGGAGATATTTCGCTCGAAACAGCACATCTTAGCGATGCGGGTTTGGCTGACATTTTAAAGACTCGTGCTTCTGATCCGCATTTTCAATTACAGATACAGGCTGATACAGCAGTCAACTATGGGCGTGTTGCCGAGGTAATGGCAATTGCTCAGAAGGCAGGCGTAAGCAAGCTTTCTTTCTTGACCCTCAACAAAAAATAAGCCAGAACTTGTGATTGCAATCATTGGGGTGTTTTTTTGATTGGGTGAATTCGGATTACAATACCTCTTTCTGCCCAACAAAGACTCGCCCCATGAAACTTATACAAACTGTTTACCTGCTTGCCATTGCCTCGTTAGCCGGTTGCGCTTCAACTTATAATGAAATGGGACAATGGATGGGGCACCAAGACTCAGAGGTTGTCTCGTTGTGGGGCGTCCCATTTTCCACGCAAGAAACCCAGGATGGGATGAGAATCCTGACTTGGAAAAAGTATAATTTTAATCAAGATAAAACTTGCACCAAGTCATTTACAGTTGATAAGGCCGGAAAAATAATTGCTCATGCAGACCTTGATTGCAGCCTCCCTATTTCCATAAATTTTGGCGACGACAACGACAATAAGAATAAATGAGCTAGCATCTAATAATAACCTTTGTGCAAATCACGTAATATTGGTATATATTATTTGCCTTAAGTGGTTTGGTTGAATTAAAAATATCAAGTCTGGCGAAGCCGATACTTGAGGCAAAATATTTAGAATTTGGGAGGATTGTATGGCAAAGATGGTATGGAGTAAGGACTTGGAAACAGGCTTTTCTGTTATCGACAATCAGCATAAAAGAATCGTGGAATATATTAATGATCTTTACGATGCCCGTACGCGCGGACTTAAAAAGGAAGATATAGGCACGGTAATTGACGAGTTGGTGGATTACACGCTTTCACATTTCGCGTTTGAGGAAAGCATGCAAGAAGAAGCGCACTACCCGTACTTGAAGGCCCACAAAAGAGTGCATGAATTGTTTGCAAGACGTGTAGCCGAATATCAGGAACGGTTCAAGTTGGGCGAGGATATTTCACTGGAGTTGAATAATCTTCTTGTCACATGGCTGTTCAACCACATTAAGCGCGACGATGCGGACTATGTTGAATCTTTTAAGAAAAATCTGTCTCATGATGAATTCGTAGAAAAGAGAAAAGGGTTTTTCAGCAGACTGTTTAGCTGAAGTTCGGCTAACAAATCTTGGAAATGATTTTTCTGTCAGAATGCGCTTTTAGTTATAATCGCGTTTTCCCCTATTGGCGACAGAAAATTAAATTATCATGAGTGAATCGAATGCCGGAATGGATGAGCAACTTCGTATTGCCGCCATCGCGTTTGAATCTCAGGAAGGTATGCTTGTCTCTGATGCCAATAATGTGATCCTTCGGGTGAACCGCGCTTTCACCAACATTACCGGTTTTACACAAGAAGATGTCGTTGGCAAAAAACCTCAATTGCTCAAATCTGGTCGTCATGATGCAAGCTTCTATGCTGCGATGTGGAAGAGCATTAACAATGCTGGCGCATGGAAAGGCGAAATACTGAATCGGCGCAAGAATGGCGAAATTTATCCCGAATATCTCAACATTACCGCAGTAAAAGACCAAAATGGTAGCGTAACAAATTACGTTGCTACGTTAACTGAAATCACCCTGAGTTCTAGGGCGGAAGATGAAATCAAGCACTTGGTTTTATATGACTCTCTTACTGGCTTGCCCAATCGGCGCCTGCTCACGGATCGTATTCATCAAGCATTTGCTACCAGTGCCCGAACTGGTCGATGTGGCGCGCTGATGATTATTGATCTGGACAATTTCAAGACCCTCAATGACACTTTAGGCCATGATTTCGGAGACTTGCTCTTAAAACAGACCGCGTTACGTTTGGAATACTGCGTGCGAGAAGCCGATACGGTGGCACGTCTGGGCGGTGACGAATTCGTGGTGTTGCTTGAAGATCTGAACAAAGATCCCTTGGAGGCAGCAACACAGGCTGAAGCAGTTGGCGACAAGATTCGTTCTACACTCAATCAGTCATACCAGCTTGTCATGCATGAACACCGCAGCACACCCAGTATTGGTGCGGTTATTTTCAGCAATCACGACCACTCCCAGGAGGAATTACTGAAACAGGCCGACATTGCCATGTATCAGGCAAAAAAGGCCGGACGTAACACTTTAAGATTCTTTGACCCTCATATGCAGGACATCATTAACGCCCACGCAGCCCTGGAAAATGAGTTGCGCAAAGCACTTGAAAGTCGGCAATTCCAGTTGCATTACCAAATTCAGGTTAGTAGCGCAAATCGTCCCTTGGGCGCAGAAGCATTGATTCGTTGGGTACACCCTGAGCGAGGCCTGATATCTCCCGTTCATTTTATTCCCCTGGCGGAAGAAACCGGGTTGATACTGCCCATCGGTCAATGGGTTCTGGAGACTGCGTGCGCGCAGATCAAAGCATGGGAGCAAAATACGCTAACCCGCGACCTTGTCCTTGCGGTTAACGTGAGCGCCAAGCAATTCCACCAAGCCGATTTTGCAGCCCAAGTAAAATTTCTCGTGCAGCGTTATGAAATAAATCCTAAACTGCTTAAACTGGAACTTACCGAAAGCATGTTGCTGGAGAACATTGAGGAGATCATTACCACGATGAATGCGTTAAAGGAAATCGGGGTGCAATTTTCACTGGACGACTTCGGCACCGGATATTCATCCCTGCAATATCTCAAACGCCTGCCACTCAATCAGCTCAAGATTGACCAGTCTTTCATCCGCGACCTTGCCACAGACAGCAGTGATAAAGCGATCGTGCGAACCATCATTGCGATGGCTCAAAGCCTAAACCTGGAAGTGATTGCCGAAGGGGTCGAGACGGAAGAGCAACGACAAACCCTTCATGACAAAGGCTGCATTAACTATCAAGGATATCTGTTTGGAAAACCGGTACCGGTTGAGCAACTTGAGAAGATACTTAACCAAAACTAGACCTCAGTGAGCGCAAAACGCGATCAAAAAAATTTGCTTGCGGCAGCGAAAAGGGAAATTCTAACTTTTAGTAGTAAAGGATATTGATGAAATACATTGTGTCCAAATTGAACAGGCAAGTCTACTGCCATTGAGGGGTTATTAATGCAAGTGGCGTTGAATGCGGTTGGCAATAATACCAAGCTTATGCTTGAGCGTACGCTCAAGACGATGTGCCTGATCGGGGAAACTTATGGAGTCAGATAACTTTGCGCTGAAAATTCTAGTAGTGGAAGATAGCAAGGTTGCAATGGCTACATTATGCAAAGCTCTTCGCAAAATGGGAGTTCAGCACATTTCGACAGCGGGGCAAGGGCTGGAAGCACTTGAAATTTTCCGAAAAGATCGCCCCGACATTGTATTGCTGGATGGACTCCTCCCGGACATTGATGGTTTTGAAGTCGCCAGGAGAATGCGTGCAATAGAAGGCGGGAAGGCATGGTCGGCTATTATATTTCTGACAGGTATGGACAACGATGAAGATTTGGCTCGCGGCATTCAGGCTGGCGGTGATGATTACTTAAAAAAACCTGTTAATCCAATAGTTCTGCATGCCAAAATAAATGCCATGCGTCGTATAGTTGAAATGCAACATGCCAATGCAGATATAACTCGCCAATTGAATGAAGCAAACCGCCAACTTCAAGAGTTCAACAAGGAACTACAGATTCAATCCTCGACAGACCAATTAACAGGTATTTCTAATAGGCGCGTATTTGACGAATCATTGATTAAAGAGTGGAAGCGCTGTGAGAGACTTAAAATGCCTTTGTCCTTAGTCATGATGGATGTCGATTTTTTCAAACAGTTCAACGATAACTACGGGCATCAAGCTGGCGATCGGTGTTTGAAAGAAGTTGCAAGCCAACTGGCGCACTCAGTCGGTCGTCCCGGCGATCTGGCTGCACGCTACGGAGGCGAGGAGTTCGCGCTGATTTTGAGCTTAACCGATATTGAATCTGCCTGTTATATAGCAAATCGTGCCCGTGAGAATGTCTCGGCACTTGGGATAGCGCACACAGCATCAACGACCCAGTGTATTACGGTAAGCTGTGGCGTTTCTTCAATAATTCCAGATGAGCAATGTTCTGTTGAAACTTTAATAAAAACTGCCGATGAGGCGTTATATCAGGCAAAACGTCAAGGACGAAATAAGGTTGTTTGCCTTAGCAAACAACCCCAGAAATTTGAGTTTCTGATTTAGAATGGTGATCAGGACATTTAATTAAACATGAGTGAGTGAGTGACGTTATTTAAACGTTTAAATTTAGTAAGATATGAAATGTGCCATTATATATAATATACATATTTTATTACATTTGTTGATTATGCAGCAATTTTGACCAGTTTGGGCACATTAAACAACGCAACAATTTCGACCTCTATCATCGAGGAACTTTGACTAGGTTTTGATTTGACGCTGCAGTCAGCAATTCAGCAGGATGTTGATTGAAAAAATCCACACTTTCGTTTGTTGGAACATTTAACCATTCCGAATGGGCTGTCACCATAACCAGTCTTCCACTCGGCCTTAACAGTCCTTCTCAGCTGCTCTATGGCATTTCTGGTTTGCAAGGGATAGCGGACGTTACCCAAACGCTCAAAGTTGTGAGGCATGAATTCCTCCATGTCAAATCATACAAATCGTTGGTAATGAGCTTCCGGCTGGTGCAGGCAGTATTAGCCAGAGTATGGAATGTAACCAGTGAATGCGCAGAGAATAGAGAAATGCAAATTTTCCAGGCGTAAAATCAGTTTTTTGCAACAACGGTGTGTCAATTTGTACAATTCGCAATATGCGGACAAGTCTTAACGCCGCTAATATCATCTAATTGGGATCAATGATGTTCATCCGACGAAATCAAGCTGCTATTGAGGCGGTACAGAGAGCCTCTTTCCGAGATACGTCTGCCGAAGAGATGAAGCGTTTGTACATTGAACAAAATACATTTGACCTCGATCTTGATCAACCGATTTATCGTGTGATGGCAGAATGCTTCTTGATTGATGACATCTCGCATGGTTGCCTCACTCACACAAGAATCAACAAAAGAACTTGGTTGGATAACATGGAAAATCCTTTGCTAGATGTAGCATTCCCAGATTCTGCGACCGGAGGCACACTAACACTGAATGGCGTTGTGGAAGACATGTTTGGTATTTGCTGGACTGAGAACCCATCTGACTCAGATCTCGCATGGAATAACTTCTCTCATGGCCGCCCTTCGGTATGTATTCAATCGACACCGCGTAAAATGTTAGCTGCGGCGATGAGCCGAGAAAACCCTTTCTACATGCTGCATCACCACATCGGAAAGGTGGAGTACACGGACGCTGATACAATCCGTGAGTCATTTAGGGGCCAAGATTTTGAAAAGCATCTGGACTCACTCGGACAAGGAGCGGTCTTATCCCTAATGCAGTTGCGTTCAGCAGTGTCAGTAGAGAGGGAGGTACGCCTTGTTTATTCATACATGGCCAATGAGAATTGGGTACAGCAGCATGTAAAGTTGGTCAGTGACTTCTGCAAGATTCCATTCGTATGGAACAACGTCTTAGATAAGATCGTCATAGGGCCACTAGTAGTCAATGGTGGCGAGGCTATACTTAAGTCTAAGCTGCAACAGCTAAATATCAACTGCCCAATAATTAGCAGCACTCATCGCACTAGCGTTGGGTAGCGACGTTCCTATCAACGTCAGAATTCATACTGCTAAAAATTGACACCTTGGATCGAGGGCATGTGTGTGCTAAATGCTGAAACAGACAACCCGGGTTGGAACTTATACAAATCGGGTAGTCGTTCAACAAGCAAGACCAAACGGCAGTCCTTTGGTTTTCAATATTTTTTGTGAGGAATCAGGATGATCCCGCCCACCCGTCAAGTACAACAAATAACGATACGATTCTCCGGCTCCCGGGAAGAAATGGAAGTTCTCCAGACGATGATGCGGCAATGGTCGTCGATGGTGCCGACGCTCTTTTTTCTGGACATTTGCTCTATCAGTCACATCAAGATATACGAGCAAATTAAGGGGTTCAAGGATGTGCACCATGAGAAGTCAATCGCGGCACTCAAAGAACTTGACCTACCACACAATGGCGTTTCATACCTTCCAGCTTTGATGGAAAAAGCCAGCGACCAGCGCAGCATATTCTCGGCAGAACGCTTCCCCAATGCGTTAAGGAGTTGGAAAGACTTTACGACCTGCTTGGTTCGCAGTCTCTAAGAGCTTCTTAGTTATGCACCGTCTACTTCAGGTTAGATTCTGTCATACAGACTTGCGTCAAAGTGCAACTCTTGTCGCGACAAATCAGCGATAGCTGCGTTGACCGACTGAAGGCTGTATCTTGTCCAGAAGTTCGAGTAACATATGACCATGAAAAACTCACCCACACACACTCCTAAAGCTCTGTCGCTCCAAGCTACGATTCTGGACGAGATCGTCGGCTCGCAAGCGGCGCAAGTGGTCATAGACGAGTTGGGACTCGCCATGGCTACACACCTCGGTTCCAAGCGAGACCGGAATGAAGATCGCATCGCAGTTGCGCGTATCGCGGCACCCAACACAGAAACGTACACAGTCGCTCTCGTCTGTGATGGTGTCGGTGGCTCGGAGTCGGGCGACCAAGCAGCGGCACTTGCCATTGCTAGCATCATTGTCGACCTCGCACAGCAGCAGGGGCGCCCATCCTTGAAGGAACTAGCCAATACACTCGTTAAGCAAGCCGATGAGCTTGTCCGAAGGGAGCTTCAGGGGCGCGGTGCGACAACTCTGGTGATGCTCCTTGCCACGGCGAGTGGACATCTTGTCTGCGCCAACGTAGGCGATAGCCGTGCGTACAGCTGGGAGCCAAGTTCGAGCAAGTTGGATCAGGTCACAATTGATGACACGATCGAGAACGAACTGAAGGAAATACCAGGCAACCACGCCGCTCTAATCAAGGCTCGTGGACTGCAAGGTCGACTCTCTCAAGCAATTGGTGAACCTGGAAGGAGTGCTGACGAATTGCGCATTCAAACATACACAAAGGAGCGCTTTCATCTTGGTGTTGTGCTGGGTTCAGACGGTTTGTGGCGTGCCGCAAAGGACTTCGAGGCTTCTGTGGCAAACGCAGCAACACCGACCGATGCCGCTCGCCGGGCCATCGCTCTTGCGAATTGGGTAGGCGGAGTGGACAACGCTTCTTTGATTGTAGTCGGTGATGTGGAGCGCCTATGTGGTGATGAACAGATGCATACTTCTGCTGGCCATCGGCAAACGGGAATCGTCTTGTGGACGCCGTCAACCAAAGTCAAAATCCTTACGAGCACATGGATAAGTGAATCCAAGTCCGCTGATACACGCGACAAGCCGGAAAAGCAAAAGAGAAACACAAACACAAAGAAGAAGGAGCCCCGGAAGACTGTAAGCGAGTCGCAGCTAAAACTTGAGACGGTAGACTCCAAAGAGGCGAGGCCGAAGATTGAAGTAACGGTCAGCGAAGTAACAACGAAGAACCAGCAAGTTTAGTCAAAAAGGAACGGGAGCAAGGGGTGAATCTTCCAGCGCGATACAAGACTCTGACAAAGAGCGTACTGAAAGGAGGATTCGGGACGATTATTCCTCTCGAAGATACGTTCCTCCGAAGAGTCGTCCTGCTGAAAGTGATTCAAGACCCAGCAAACAATGCTCAACTTCATAACGAACTCATAAGTCTTTGCAAGGCCCGCTCTCGCCATGTCGTCGAGGTATATGATGTCATTGCGAATATAAAAGGTGAAATCGAGGGCGTCGTTATAGAGCGTCTCCGTGGCCAAGACTTTTCGGCGTTTTACAAGGATGCGGCAAGCAACCCACAGACCTATCTCAAGATTCTTTATCAGCTTGCATGCGCTCTTCGCGACTTGCATGCTGTTGGAATCATCCACCGCGACCTGAAACTCGACAACTTCAAAGAATCTGCCGCTGGTGTCGTCAAACTATTCGACTTCGGCATATCGTCACCGGACGGCGGGTACAAGACAAAGCAAAACAAGGGCACTCTCATTTATGCAGCACCAGAACTGTATGTGCTAGGAGCGACTATTACGCCGGAGATGGACATCTACGCCCTAGGCGTGTGTGCTTGGGCGCTTTCCAGCCAAAAATTTCCGATGCCGTTGTTGGAAAAGCCACCGCAGACCTCAGGACGCGTCCAGTCCATCAGTACCGTGATGCCAACCTCTGACAAGCATGCTGATGGCCTTCACAAGGATGTTGTCGACTTGATTGACGCGTGTCTTGACCCGCAGCCAGAGAGCCGACCGACAGCCGAACAGATCAGCACGGTATTGGCTAATCACCTCAGCAGGAATAAGCACCGTGGCCTCTTTGTGCAAGGCATTAAAACAGTGTACGAGCTATCGGCGAAACATCCTACTGTCGCACTGGAGATTGGCACATTAGGTAAATTAAAGGTGGTCTATGACGGCCTTCGATTCTCAATTGTGGAAGTCGTAGGCTCAATCAGCATCAACAACGTACCAGCCGAACCGAGCCATGTGCTCCACGAGGCATGTGTAATTGGATTCGGTAATGCCAGTCTGGGATCGTCTAGGCAGTGGGTCACATTCTTCTCGTCGCACCCGGAGGTCGTTCTATGAAGTTTAAGGCTGGAGAGATCATCGCTGAACGGTACAGGATTGATGCCTTTCACCTTGAAGGCGGTATGCAAGAAGTCTATCGATGCTTCGACCTTACGCTGGAACGAGTCGTTGCGTTGAAGACGCCGCGCGAGGGTATCGTCGACAAGCGCTTCAGTAGAGGTGCGCAGATGGGCGCACGCGTTGTGCATCCTAATGTGGCAGCAACTCTTGACTATGTCGAGGAAGGTGCAAATCGATGCTTGGTAGAAGAGTTCATTGAAGGGAAAGACCTTGGTCGACGGCTCGCGAGCGACTTCATCTTTCTCGACCCGTCGCTCACAGCTTGGGTCGTTCATAACATCGCCAAGGGACTTCAGGCAGCGCACAGAGTGAGCATCTGCCACCGCGATCTCAAGCCAAGCAATATCATGACGTCCGCCGATGGTCACATGGACATCATCAAGTTGACTGACTTTGGCATCGCCAAGCTTGCCGAGAAGGAACTGGAGGCCGAGATTGAGAAATTCGAGCAAGATGAAAACACCCTGACTTCATCAAGCACCCTTCTCGGGGCGGTGCCGTATTTAGCCCCAGAATGCTGGAGTGATTGGTCAAGTGCCGAACAACCAGCCGACATCTGGGCACTCGGTGCAATCACCTGCCACTTGCTGCTCGGAAAACCACCTTTCGGTGGAGGCAAAGGGGCCATCATGAAAATGGCACAGGCGCAGCTGGCCGGAAAAATTGAGTTGAGTCAGCCCGAATGGTTCGGCAAGCATCAAGATACAAAGCAACTTGAGCAGGAGCTATGGGCGCTGGTGCTGAGTTGTCTGCAGATTGACCCCGCGCTTCGGCTAAAGGCAGACGAAGTCGTACAAAGATGCGAGGCCTTGTGCTACTCGGCGACACCTAGAAAGACTGGGGTGATAGAGACCTACCCCATGACGTACGCAAATGGCAGTAAAGCTATGGCCGGCTTCATAGCAGTAGACAGCGGCGGCTCCGCGTTTTTTCATTCCTCCGACTTCTTCGGCGCAGGAGTCAAGCCCCAAGTCGGACAGCGCGTGAACTTTGGCGTTGCGGCAGGAAAGCCGAAGGAGCGTTGCTCACCCGTACTACTTCTGCAGAACCCGTAGCGCCCTGCCACCGTGTCGACTCCCTGAAGGACTTGTTGCCAAAAATGCGGTCACTCATCCCTAGGCTCCAGTCAATGTCAGCAAGCTGCATGACACCTGCCATTCGTCAGGTACAACTTCAATGACAGCAAAGGCCGAAAAGCCGTCAACCGACAGTTTTAAAGGGAGCGTGACGATTGCAGCGGCTGGGGGCAGCCCCCAATGGACGATGCGGCGGGGGAGTATATCTCCTAACTATACGACCGATTGGGATGAGTTGCCGGTGGTCAGATAGACTACAGGAAATCTTACTCATTAATTTTGTTCAGCATATCAATTAGCACTTCACGCCCCTCCGAAGACTTCATCACATCTACTGGCCTCTTTCCACTCAAAGCGGCTTTGGGAGTAGCAAACCATCTTTCGACGCTTTTAGGACTGCCCAGTTTTTTTAAAGCCAACCCGGCGAGCCCAGTGAGTTCAGCATCAGCCCCATTGTTTTTGTTCACTGGACTCTGTTTGGAAAATTCCGCTACTGGTTTTGCTTCACCATAGTCCTCCGTTTCCTCCACATTCCTTGCACCTTTACATTTTGGGAATCGCATACAGCCCCAAAATATATTCCTAGGCCCTTTATCTACAAGCCTCATCTGCCCACCGCATAGGGGACAATAAACAATAATGTTGTGCTCCCTCTTTCGAGGCAAACGAACTACGAACTCTTCGAGTTCAAAAGGAACACTGCCTACGACATGCCACCCGTTTTCTTGATCATATTGGGCCCCATGCAGCTTGGCATATTCCACAGTAGCTGAGGTCAAAGATAAATAGAAAATCTCTTCCTGCTCATCATTCATTTAGAAGACTCCTACCTGTGAAAATATCCAACCTTAGATATCACAAGGAAGAGATATGCTGATTTAGTTAAACAGCCAACTCGTCCACTATCATCACTGCCTGCGTCAATACCGTCCCTGTTGCCAGCAGTTGCATATCCGGCGGATAGTTTTATCGAAACCCAGTTTCATACATTGTTATTCGGATTGTAGCTTGCCGCCAACAAAATAGCTTTAAGTAGGCCTGTAGAACATCCCAGCATGGCAATCACTTCTTCGCCTGACCACGGTTTACCGAGGGAAGCGTCTGATTTAAAAAGTTGCTATCTAGCCCTCTCGTATGTGCGTTATATGCCCAGCGAGCAAATTGTTCTAATAGCTTCTCGTTCTCCGACTCTAGGCGCTTGTTCTCAACTTCCAACCTTGCTATACGCTCCAATGATTTTTGCAATTCAAGGGAACGAACAGTTCGTATTTCTCCGTCACCTTCAGTAATCCCTTCCTTACGAAGCTCAAACGCATTGTAAATACGTTCGTGTTTATGGAGTGTCTGGCGAGTATATCGATTGTGCATCCGCAACTCGATGGCATCTATCAACATATCCCATGTTAGTTTCCCTGACCATCCATCGAGAATTTCAACGATTTGCTTTATGCCTGCATCATCAAGGTTCTTTGCTCTTTTCTGTACCATGTTATTCTCCCATTTCGGTCGTTGTAATCGACTGAGAGACTAAGGCATGGCTCTTTCGACCTACCGATGCTAACCCGCGTTGCATGGTAACTTGCTGCGCTGTTGCTTTCGGCGGCGACAATTGAATCACTGCGCCTATTGGCACTTTAGGATCATCTATGATGGAACAAAGCTGTGACAATCGCTCCACTGTTGACGTGTGGTGTTCCAACCAGCGATCACTACCATAATATCCATCTTTAGTAGCTTCTTCTGCGCGCCGCAACAAATCTCGCGTTTCCTCAAGTTGCTGACGCAACCGTCGCTCTTTCACTTCATCACCCTTTACGCAAATTAAGTCGGTGCAATGAATACAATCCCGATGCTGTTGGCATGGCGACATGGTGTAGTCGTGAATGCAATAACCCAGCTCAGTGGTATGCGCAGTCGGCACGACCAAGCGCGCGAATTCGTCTCTCGGGATAAGTGTCTTTTTTGCTAGTTCAGCCAGTGGACCGAACATAGTGCTGTCATCACCAATCGCATCGCGGATCTTCTGCACCATTTGACCGGGAGTGACGTGATCGTATACAGCGTTCTGCCGAATATCTTTTCGCCCCGACCATTTGGCGATGTCGAGCTGACTTAGACCACCCGCTTGGGCAAGCGTGTTAAGGTAATGACGAAATTGATGGGTGCTTACGTTAATAGACTGGCCATCAGGCTCAATAAATCCGAATCTGGAAAATATGGAAGAAAATCCATGCTCTGCTCGACCACCAAGACCAGTGTTGATCTGATTTATGCTTATTGGCTCAATCATGCATTTGTAAGTAGCTCGCTGAGAGCCAATCTCATTGACGCGAACAACGAATAATGAGTCACTGTATTTACAGTCAGTCTCTTTATCCATCATCGGAAAGTCTCTCGGTAACATTCCGATAGCCGCTCTTTCGACATCAGAAAATTTTACGAAACCCTTGCCAGCTCTTTTCACTAACTCAAGGTGATTAGACTTACGCCAAGCATTTGCACCATCACTCGAATTTACGCCAATAATATCTGCCAACTCCTGCATAGACAGCCACTCTTGCTTGCGCAGATATTCAATATTTTCAGCTAAATATATTTGTCCCGGATGGTTCTCGTACCAAATTGCAATACGACGAGCCTCATCAGTTACCTTGCGAATTTTTACGATAGCTTCTTGAACAACACTCGCCATCGAAGGAACAACCCATTTAATCATTGGGTCAGCCCCTTTTGCCGGCCACCAACGCAGACCATAACCAAGGCTGGAAGCTCCGGCAGGTGTAACAAGAAATGGGGGCTAAGGAGCCACAGAAACCATACTTGCCGCAGTTGCCCATCGGCTTCATGGATGGGTCAATTCGCGGATCACATATACGACTTGTTGGATCGCCCTTGCGAGTCGCTTCGGACTCATCGGCAATAATGACACCCGCAAAAGCTTGAGCCAGCGGAGCTAGGTGCATGGCCATCGCTCTATCGATACGCTCAACTATTTCTGGCGTGGCTTGTACATAAACACCGACATTCTGTGTGTCTGTATGGTCAAGAAGCTCTGCGATTACCAACTCACCGTGGCCTTCCATCGCTGCGCGAGTTCCCAGCGTACGGCGGAATCGAGTAGCTGTTATATGCAGCGGTTCTCCTGTACGTTCTGATACGACCTTCAGACTTAGCAGCGCTGCCTCCAAAGCATCTGACAATGTCTGTGACGTACGATGGTACTCAAATCCTATCGGTTCATTTTGTCGTGATCTCTTCGCTGGAAACAGCGGAGCCTGAATTGGATTTGGTAGCATTTCTATGAAATTTGCCTGTACTTCCAGTGCGTACTGGACAAGCTTCTCTCCGATTTGTGGAATCAAGACACGTTGCTTGAAATCTCCTCGTGACAAGTGACCACGCTGCTTCGCCCTGGGCACTCTCAGCGTATATATAGTTGCGCCGTCCTTTGACTCCTCAGTTCCCACATCACATACTTTCAAGGAGGCATATTGAATCGGACGTTGCCCGAGTGCCAAAAATAGCCAGACAAGAAGGTAATCCTCTAAACCAATATCGCTTTCTTCATAAGCACGCCCGAGTGAAGCCTGAATAGCTTCTACTTCAATGTCCGAGAACGGCCCATTCTCGGCATCCATCATTAGCACTGCCTCGCCTTTTTGATTCCCTTGGATGCGCAGCTGTTTAAGTAGCGCGACTGCATCATCCGATACGCCCGGCTCCCCTAGGTCGTGCCATTTTTGCAGGAAGCCGGCCAAATTGCCGAGATACCAAGCAGTATTTTTAGATAATTTCGCCCTGTAATTTATTATGTCATTACAACTAATTTGCACAGCATTGCCACCATATAAATCAATACTTCTCAGCATGTGCTGAAAGCGCTCAAACATATTCTTAAGGTGATCAGGAGACTTATTCTTGGCGTACCAAATCAGCACCTTCTTTACGGAATCGATTAATGCAGGTGCAGCATTCCACTCCGAGAAATTCAGACTTATATTTCTCGTGCTATCCCGATAAGCCCATCTATCTAGTCGAGGATCAAACCGCGCACCATTAAGCGTCTTAACTTCACTAGGCAAATCTAGTGGCGTATTGCGCAATGGAGTTATTGGCTGCAAATTACTCATCGTCACTCACCCTTTCCAGAATATTTTTCTGCAACTGAAGTGAAACCTCCTGAGCCTTCTTACGAATATGGCGACGTGTATAAGTGGCCGCTGTCCCCGATGTCTCAGACCACCCCATCAAATATGATCGCGCTTTCTTTTCGGCATCTTCTCCAACTTTATTGGCATCCATCTCTTCAGAGAACCGGTCGTTCCATGTATGGCGGAAGATATGCGGAAAAACATGACCCGGGATATCTGGGCATTTTTGACGAAGGACATTAAATATCTTGTTCAGTGAAGGAATCGACAAATGGGCACCAGTACCCGAGGCAACAAATAGGCAATCATGTTTCCTGGCACCGCGAATCACTGAACGATGATTCATGATGTAAGCGTTGGTCTTATCTAGCAGACTGGAAGATATTGGAATTTCTCTTCCCTTCGTTTTGACCTTAGGCTGGTTTTTTCTAGGGTCATCAGGGTTGTCAGCCCGACGGACCACCGTTACCGTGCTATCCCGAAATTTAACGTCTCCGATACGGACATTAAGCAGTTCACCACGCCGCAACCCGAGACAAAGCAGCCATTCAATAATGAGTGCGTTTCGATATCGTGAATGCTCATCCGTCCATGGATTATCTGACGAGTGCGGATCGATGACTTTCAGGATTCGCTCAACGACTTCCGGCTCCAATCCCTCGCGCTGGTCAAGCTCACCTGATTTATAGCTGGCTGATGGAAGACGAGCATCAATAGCATGCGATGTGTATTGAGTTGAAGATTCCAATGTAATCCTGAGCGATGCATCAATGCCATGTTTGGACATGCGCCCAATAGCAAGCCATCTCAGATAATCACGGATATTCCTTAGCCTTGTTGCTGCCGAACTAGGATTAATTTCAACCTCAGGAGGCCCTGCCGATTTCATCCTTAATTTTTCCAACGAAACAACTGATGAAGCAGATTGCGGAGACAAGCTCGGAGCTTCGTCCAGCATGGAATATATCTTTTCCAGAGGCAGCCGACATATCCCAACCAACTCCTCAATTTCCCCAAGAGAAAGTAATTGCCCTTCATCCAAGCGATCTTCCAGGTTGATCTTCCTCAGATCAAGGAACAGTAGAAACACCATCACCGACCTTAGATAACTGTCGATCGTGTTGGATGCCCTGTTTCTTGAGCGCACCTCTGACAATGAAAAGACCGTTGGCTCAAACATGGGCAAGCCATCCAGACCAAGGAGAACAGGCAGACACTCGCCTGAAAACATTACGATCAATTTAAGCCGATAACGAAGATGCATTATTTACACTCTCTCAAGGTATGCACTATGCCGAAAGAGTAGCAAACAATTAAAACTATGTAAACAAATAAAAACCCTCCATATCAAAAGACATGGAGGGTTTAGTTTACATCAATACGAGAGGTATACTCTAGAATGGTATATCGTCGTCGAAGTTATCAAAATTGCCTTTAGCCGCAGGTACTGCCGCAGCCGGTTTGGCTGCTGGCGCGCTACGCGCTGGAGCAACTGAAGAAGTTTGATTTTCTACTACTTCAAAGCTGCCGGCACCGCCCGACTTGCTGCCCAGCATCTGCATCTCATTAACAATGATTTCGGTTGTGTAACGTTCTTGCCCTTCTTTTGTCTGGTACTTGCGCGTTTGAATCTTGCCCTCGACATAAATCTGCGCACCTTTTTTCAGATACTCTCCGGCAACCTCTGCCAGGCGACGATAAAACACAAGGTTGTGCCATTCGGTCTTTTCCTGCTTTTCACCACTCTTGTCTTTCCAATTTTCGGAAGTTGCCAAGGTGGCATTAGTTACGGCCTCGCCGTTGGTCATGTAACGGGTCTCGGGGTCTTTCCCCAAACGCCCAACCAATATTACTTTGTTAACCGACATGTCATATCCCTTTCACTAAATTCTTAACAGCTTCCTCGTCAAATCCGCTCGACTCTACCTTGATGCAGGCGATTTGTTCTTTTGCCACGACCAGCACCTCGCTTACACCGCGCAATTGTGCCAGAGACTGCTGAACCTTGCGCGCAACTTCTTCATTCAACACGGGCAAATGGTACATCATCGTCTTCAACGGCAACGGTGGCCTCATCCCGGAAGCCACTAGCAGCCACAGCAAAAGCATACACACGGCAAAGACAAACACGGCATTGCCGCCGTAAATCTGCATTAATAGCCCACCCATTGCGGAGCCAAAAAATGCCCCCAGAAATTGCACACTGCTGAATACGCCCATCGCAGTACCTTTGGCAGACAGTGGTGCGATCTTGCTGACGATAGAAGGTTGGGTCGCTTCCAAAACATTAAAGGAAATAAAGAAAAACAGCAATGATATCGCCACGCCCCACACACTTCCTTGCAAAAAAATTAGCGCCAGTTGCGCCAGTGCAGCAATTGCTATCGCGAGCATGAATACCTGTTTCAATTTTGCCTTTTTTTCCGCGATAATTATTGGCGGCACCATAAAAATAAAGGCGATAAACATTACCGGCAAATATACCTGCCACTGGTGCGGTGCATCCAGCCCGTCTGCGCGCAGAATGAAGGGCACTTGCATAAATACTGACATCAATATCGCATGCAACGTGAATACGCCGAAATCCATGCGCAATAAATCTTTATTGCGCAGCACCTCGGCAAGCTTACTCGTATTGGCCTCGGTATCAGAGTGGAAGCGCGTAATTGCCGGCTTCGGAATCAACCACAGCACGACTGCGATGCAAACAAAAGCCAGCGCGCCAATCAGTTCGAAAATACCGGACATGCCAATATAATGGTAGAGCAATGGTGACAACACCATCGAGACCGAAAACGTAATGCCTATGGTAATACCGATCATTGCCATCGCTTTGGTGCGATGCTCTTCGCGCGTAAGATCGGCCGTCAGCGCCATCACCGCCGCATTGATTGCACCGGCACCCTGTATCACACGCCCGGCGATGATCCAATAAATATCATCTGCCGAAGCCGCTATAAAACTTCCTGCGGCAAAGAGCAAAAGGCCGATCACAATCACCGGCTTACGCCCGTAACGATCTGACAACCAACCTGCCGGAATCTGAAATATTGCCTGGGTCAATCCGTACGCGCCAAGTGCTATCCCAATCAGGAAATGGTTCTTGCCACCCGGCAGCGTCTCCGCAAACAAGGCAAAAATCGGCAGAATAATAAACAAGCCCAGCATGCGCAGGCCGTAAACACCAGCCAAGCCAATACTGGCTCGGCGTTCAAGGGGGGTCATAGCGGAAGATTCAGCCGGCATAGAGCATTCAATTGAAAATTTGGAAGGTGCGTATCTTAACAGGTCAGCCAGCTACCTGACAGCAATGTGCTAAAGAATGGGACAACATGGAACTATGTCTTTTGGGATAGGTCGGAGCGACTTTTCATATAAAAAGTGAAGAAGCTTTTGTCCAATTGTCTCAGTCTCGCCCGATCTTCATATACGGCAGGACCAAGACCGCTGCGCTCGCGTATAGCTAAACTCGTAACCAAGCGATATGCCATACCACCGTCGCTGGTTGGCAAATTATTCCGCATGGAAATACCGTATTCCTTCTCGTGTGCAGACCATGCGGGAAACCATGTTGCATCAAGGTCCCCCAGGTCAGCCTGAAAGTCACTCCAGTCGCGTGCCAGTTCAACATTACCTGTTTCATCAACGAAGGAGTCGAACCGTTGGGGCGCCAGCCAAGCGTAGCGCAACGCAGCCTGTCTTGCCTGATCTATTTCACCATCACCGTAGAATCCCAAGCCTAGCCAGCGCTGCGCCGATGCGCGCATCTCTGCGCCCGGTATCTTCTGTGCAGCACGCACGACATCAGAAAATTGTTGCGCGCGCAAATATAATTCAGCCGCAAAATAATCACCGTGTTCGGGGCCGATACCCGCCCCCTCGGATGCTTTAGCCAGAATGCCCCAATACTTGCGAACCAGATCATCCCCCGATTTGCCCATCACCACAGCCACAGGAACAATCTGCTCTCGGATCAATTGCTCTTCTGCGGCAACGGCAGCAAGAGTGCCGAGCCTGTTAGGGGCATCACTACTATTGGCTCTGCTATCAATAAAATCGCACAGCACCTTATATTCCCGCAACCCGGCATGGTGCGGGTCTGCTGCTGCCAACTTGCGCAACGCCAACCGCGATGCCGCACTATCAAAGTTCAACAGCGCAGCAATCAAATCGTTGGCGCACTGAACAGGTACTGAATCTGCAAAAATATCGAGTTGGTACATAGTTCTGATTTTACAGGCTCATTCAGGAGATTTGTGCTGACTTTAGTTAATGAGTTAATGCGCCAAAAATTCTTCTGCGGCATTTCTCCGGGAAGATAGCGCCTGTTACAGCAGAGCCAAAGCTTGGCGTATCATGGAACGATGATGATGCGCAGCTTCATCCTTAAGCTTGCGGTGCAATTCGGGCGGAAAAGCTTTAATCAACAGGCTGGGCTTCCTCACCACTTCATTATTGCTCGCAAAATGATATTCATTTCGTACATCTGAAGCAAGCTGCCAACGCAATGGTGTTTTTGCCGGATGGGATATTGAATGGGACTTCAATGTCATACATAAAAGGCAAAGGAGCCGCCCGTTTCAATATAAACAAATGGTGCCAAATCGCCATAGTTTGCCAAATGTCATTTGGGGAAGCTCGAATTTTCGCGTATATTGTCCAGTCGTTTTTATGACTCTCGGCCTTAAATGGAATACATCAAAATTCGTGGTGCCCGCACCCACAATCTAAAGAACATCAGTCTCGACCTGCCACGCAATAAATTGGTGGTGATTACCGGCTTATCCGGCTCGGGCAAGTCCTCACTTGCCTTCGATACCTTATATGCCGAGGGACAGCGCCGTTATGTGGAGTCGCTTTCGGCTTACGCACGGCAATTCTTGCAGTTGATGGAAAAACCGGATGTTGATTTGATCGAGGGGCTTTCACCTGCTATCGCCATCGAACAAAAAGCCACTTCGCATAACCCCCGTTCAACTGTGGGTACGGTGACGGAGATTCATGATTATTTGCGTTTGCTGTTTGCGCGTGCGGGTGATCCGTATTGTCCGCAGCACGATCTGGTGTTGCAGGCGCAATCGGTAGGGCAAATGGTGGATCATGTGCTGGCATTGCCGGAAGGCACCAAGGTGATGATTCTTTCGCCGCTTGTTGTAGAACGCAAAGGCGAGCAGCTTGATATGTTTGACGAGCTGCGTGCGCAGGGCTTCGTGCGGCTGCGCGTGAACGGCAAGATTTTCGAAATGGATAATCTGCCGAAACTTGAGAAGAACAAGAAGCACACTATCGAGATCGTGGTGGACAGATTGAAAGTGTCAGTTGACATCAAACAGCGTTTAGCGGAGTCGTTCGAGACTGCACTGCGTCATGCCGATGGTCGTGCGTTGGCAGTTGAGATGGACAGTGGCAAGGAGCATTTGTTTTCTGCCAAATTTGCCTGCCCTATTTGTAATTACTCACTGCAAGAGTTGGAGCCGCGTTTATTTTCATTTAACAGTCCGATGGGCGCATGTCCGAAATGCGACGGGCTGGGAAATATCACTTTTTTCGATCCGCTGCGTATTGTTGCTTTCCCGAATCTTTCATTGAGCGGAGGTGCAATTAAAGGATGGGATAGACGCAATCAGTTTTACTATCAAATGTTGGACAGTCTGGCGAAACATTATGATTTCGACTTGGAGCGACCTTTTGAAAGCTTGCCGGAAAAAATCAAAAAGGTTGTACTGTTCGGTAGCGGCCGGGAGGAAATTCCGTTCCAATATATGAACGAACGCGGCAAGAAGATGATACGCGAGCATGCATTTGAAGGCATCGTCAATAATCTGGAGCGTCGCTATAATGAAACGGATTCGCCTACAGTACGGGAAGAACTATCAAAGTATCTTAATGGTTGCGCTTGCCCGGATTGCAAAGGCACGCGCCTGCGCGAAGAGGCGCGCCATGTGCGGGTAGCCGATCAGGCCATTTATCAAATTAGTGCCTTGCCGCTAAAGCAGGCACTAACTTTTTTTCAGGGCGTAAAACTCCCTGGCAACAAGCAGGCCATCGCCGAAAAGATTGTGCAAGAAATTGCCAGTCGACTTACCTTTCTTAACAACGTGGGCTTGGACTATCTGTCTTTGGATCGCTCCGCAGAAACCTTATCCGGTGGCGAGGCTCAGCGCATTCGCCTGGCTTCACAGATCGGCTCGGGCTTGACCGGTGTGATGTACGTACTCGATGAACCTTCAATTGGCTTGCATCAGCGCGACAATGATCGTTTATTGGACACACTGAAGCGCCTGCGTGATATGGGTAACAGCGTGATCGTGGTGGAGCATGATGAGGATGCCATTCTGACTGCCGATTATGTGGTTGATATGGGCCCCGGCGCGGGCGAACATGGCGGGATTGTTGTTGCACAAGGCACGCCCAAAGAAGTATGCGCCAACCCGCAATCACTCACTGGTGATTACCTTTCAGGCCGACGCTTCATTGAGACACCGGCGCAATATTTAAAGCCGGATGCAGAGCGCCATTTGCGTATCATCGGTGCGTGCGGTAACAATCTGAAAGATGTGACGCTTGATCTGCCCGTTGGCCTGCTCACCTGCATTGCGGGCGTTTCCGGCTCGGGTAAGTCCACACTCATCAACGACACCTTATACAATGCCGTAGCCAAGCATCTTTATGGCAGCAATGCCGAGCCGGCACCCTATGCCGAAATTGAGGGGCTGGAATTTTTTGACAAAGTTATTAGTGTTGATCAATCTCCTATCGGACGTACACCTCGTTCAAATCCGGCAACCTATACCGGTCTGTTTACGCCTATCCGCGATTTATTTTCAGGTGTGCCAACCTCGCGTGAGCGTGGCTATGGGCCGGGTCGATTTTCTTTCAACGTGAAGGGTGGTCGCTGCGAATCCTGCCAGGGCGATGGTGTAATTAAGGTCGAGATGCATTTTCTACCCGACGTTTACGTACCGTGTGATGTCTGCCACGGACATCGTTACAACCGCGAAACGCTTGAAGTGCAATACAAGGGCAAAAACATTCATCAAGTGCTAAACATGACTGTTGAGCATGCGTACGAGTTTTTCAAGGCAGTGCCAATCATCGCGCGCAAACTAAAAACATTGCTCGATGTGGGCTTGGGTTACATCACCCTAGGACAAAGCGCAACAACACTTTCCGGCGGCGAAGCACAGCGGGTAAAGCTTTCCCTTGAGCTTTCCAAGCGCGACACCGGACGCACATTGTATATTCTCGATGAACCGACTACCGGGCTGCACTTTCATGATATCGCATTGCTGCTTAAGGTAATTCACACCCTGCGTGATCAGGGCAATACAGTCGTTGTCATAGAACACAATTTGGATGTGATTAAAACGGCTGACTGGGTGATTGATTTGGGACCTGAAGGGGGCGATGGAGGTGGTCTTATCGTTGCGCAGGGTTCGCCCAAAGATATTGCGGCGAACAAAGAAAGTGTAACAGGCCCATATTTGAAAAAGCTTTTGATTTAGTATGATAAATTACATTATCTACAGATTGTCTTACATTTATTTTTCACTAAAACAAAGAAATAAGCGTTTGACAATTATAGTTTTTATGGCGTAATCTCTATCAGACCTAACGAACGATTAGGTCTGTTAAATCATAAATCGACAAAATTGAGGAGCTTAAACATGAAAAATATTTACTTCAGCGTGATTTCAATAATCTGCCTGATGGTTTCAACGAGTATTATGGCTGCCGATATGCCAGAGTTAGCGAAGAAGAATAACTACTGTAGCGTTTGTCATAAGGTCGATGCGAAATCAATTGGCCCATCTTGGCTGGATATTTCTAAATTTTACAATGGAAAAACAGAACGCTCGACTTCGGGTAAAACTGTACAGGAAGCTACAGGGGGCTTGCCTGTTGACCAATTTTTGATCAAGAAAGTTTCTGTTGGCGGACACGGCAATTGGGGTGCTCAACCCATGTTGGCGAACGATAATGTTTACAACCAACCATCTGAAGCCAAGCAACAAGACATTAAAGAACTGGTAGCTTACATTTTGTCGCTTGCCAAGTAATCCGTAACAAATTCAGTATCAAATCTGAACGGAGCTAACATTAGTAGCTCCGTTTTCATTTGTTCTCTATTCTCTAACATTTAGTAGTTCAATTTTCTTAGAACGTTAGCCCGTTTGCTCAACCTACAAATATTTCTTGACAAATTTAATTGGTTATTGTTAGATAAACTCGGTTTTTGTCTCTATCTACGTAAAAGGAGAACAATCATGAATATTAGAATGTTAGGTTTATTGGTATCACTTGCTATCTTTGGACAAGCTTACGCAGTAGACGGCTCCATAACCATTAGCAGTCCGGCTGATGGTGCAACGGTGAGTTCCAAGAGTAAAGTTTCTATCTCTTACGCAGCGGTGCTCGGCCCGACAGGGGATCACTTGCATCTTTATGTAGATAATAAGCGCGTCGATGTCTTGCGGGAAATAAAAGGCAGTACTGAGATTGATGCGTTGTCTGCCGGAAAGCACCATGTCTGCTTGACTGTAAATACAAGCTCACACGCACCGACTGGTGTTGAAACTTGCGTTGATGTCACTTCGCAATGAGTGCGGTTCAAAATCTGGGCTATAGCGCAATTCAGGTAGTGCATAATTTTGGTGCGGTTGCGACTGTTGGCGGTTCGATTATTGCTGTTCAAATGCGAGAAGAAGCGCTTCGACGTCGATTGGCCCATTTGGTACTGTTCGGTTGGGTAGCGCAGGCTGCAAGTGGCGCGTCCTTTGGCTTGGTCACTTACTACTATTATCAGCATCTACCGGATATATCCGGAATAGCCGTCGATGCATTGAGCATCAAAATGATATGCGCTTCGCTTGGAATTTTGCAGCTTATGACTTACTTGTGGCAAAGTGAGCGTTGGACAGATTTGACGAGAAGTAAAGTGTGGATTTCTTCGGCAGCTCTCGCGATAACAGCAATTTCTGCTGCGGCTTTTTTGCGCTGGTTTTCATAAAATAACAAGGCCGGATTAAATCCGGCCTTGTATATATTTGCTGACTACGTATCTACTTATTCGCCGGCATCAACTGGTTGAGCATCAGCAGGACGATCCAGCAGTTCAATCAACGCCATAGGAGCATTGTCACCCTTGCGGAATCCGAACTTAAGGATGCGGGAATAACCGCCGTTGCGAGTTGCATAACGGGGACCAAGTTCATCAAACAGCTTGGTCACGATGTCACGATCACGCAAACGTGAAAAAGCCAAACGACGGTTAGCCAAGCTTGGATTTTTGCCCAAAGTTAAAATCGGCTCTGCAACGCGACGTAATTCTTTTGCCTTGGGCAAAGTCGTTTTAATGACTTCGTGACGCAACAGCGAAACTGTCAAGTTACGCAACATCGCCAAACGATGGCTGCTGGTGCGATTGAGTTTTCTGAGACCTAAACGGTGACGCATGATTATCCTTTCGTACTGCTCTTAACTTATACCGACTTACTTCTCTATTGTAGAAGGCCAGTTTTCCAATTTCATGCCAAGTGACAGCCCGTGCTCGGCCAATACCTGCTTGATCTCATTGAGCGACTTGCGACCCAGATTCGGTGTACGCAACAAATCAGCTTCATTGTGCTGTATCAAATCACCAATGTAGTGAATGCTTTGCGCTTTGAGGCAGTTAGATGAGCGTGGTGTCAATTCCAAGTCATCTACCGGGCGCAGCAGCATCGGATCAACTTTCGGTGCTTGTGGCTTCTCAACCGGGGCAGGCGTACCTTCCAAAGCAGCGAATACGGAGAACTGATCCACCAATATACGAGCTGCATAACGAATAGACTCTTCCGGATCAATTGCGCTGTTGGTCTCAATGTCCATGATCAGCTTGTCCAAATCAGTACGCTGTTCAACACGAGCGCTCTCGACAGAGTAACTTACACGCGAAATCGGGCTGAAAGAGGCATCCAAAGCAATATGCCCAACTGCACGAGTCTCCCCGGGTTGTTGGCGCGAAATCGCAGAAACATAACCACGACCCTGCTCGACCTTAATCTCAATTTCCAGCTTACCGCCAGCAGTAAGATGAGCGATCACATGATTCGGGTTAACTACCTCGGTATCTGCGTTAGTTTCAATATCTGCTGCAGTCACAACCCCTGCACCGGATTTTTTCAGGTGCAGCGTCGTTTCCTGCGAATTGTGCAATTTAAGTACCAACCCTTTTAGGTTCAAAAGAATTTCAACAACATCTTCTTGAACGCCATCAATAGAAGAGTACTCGTGCAACACGCCTGCAATCTTTACCTCAGTTACTGCTGAGCCAGGCATCGACGACAAAAGTATACGGCGCAATGCATTACCCAAAGTGTGACCGTAGCCACGCTCAAACGGCTCCATTACTACCCGCGCCTGGGTAGGAGAAATTCTATGCACATCGATAATACGTGGCTTTAGCAAATTGTTATACGACATATTCTTACTCCGCGTGGATTACTTAGAATACAACTCGACAACGAGATGCTCGTTAATCGTCGCTGGTAATTCAGAACGTTGTGGCAAGGCTTTGTAAGTACCCTTGAAAGCCTTGACATCCACTTCGATCCACTCCGGGAATCCGCGCTGTTCTGCCGCTTGCAAAGCGGCCTTGACACGCAATTGAGCCTGAGACTTTGCAGCAACTTCAACCACATCTCCCGGGCGCACTTGGTAGGAAGGAATGTTTACGCGCTTGCCATTTACCAAAATAGAGTTGTGTCTTACCACTTGGCGTGCTTCGGAACGAGAAGCACCGAATCCCATGCGATAGGAAACGTTATCCAAGCGTGATTCCAAGATTTGCAGCAAGCTTTCGCCTGTAATACCGCGAGACGCTTCTGCGCGTTTGTAAGTCAGACGGAATTGACCTTCCATCACACCATACATACGGCGCAACTTTTGCTTCTCGCGCAACTGGCCTCCGTACTCAGATTGACGCTGATTCTTCTTTTGACCGTGCTGACCGGGTGGATAGGCACGACGCTCAACCGCGCACTTGTCAGTAAAACACTTTTCAGCCTTCAGAAACAGCTTCTCGCCTTCGCGACGGCACTTACGGCACTTTGGATCCAGATTTCTAGCCAAGATTTATACTCCCAACAATTAGATACGACGCTTTTTCGGCGGACGGCAACCGTTATGCGGTACAGGCGTGATGTCTGATACGCTGGTGATTTTAAAACCAGCAGCATTCAGTGCACGCACCGCAGATTCGCGACCAGGACCAGGTCCTTTAATACGCACTTCAAGATTCTTGACGCCGCATTCAACAGCAGCTTTTCCAGCCGTTTCAGCCGCAATCTGCGCTGCGAATGGAGTGCTCTTGCGAGAACCTTTAAATCCATTACCACCACTGGTAGACCAAGCGAGCGCATTGCCCTGACGGTCAGTGATAGTCACAATTGTGTTGTTAAATGATGCATGTACGTGGGCAATACCCTCGGCAACATTCTTTTTGACTTTCTTGCGCACTCTCGTGCTGGGCTTAGCCATGTCTTAAATCCTCTATTAAATTACTTTTTCGCACCTGCGATAGACTTACGCGGACCTTTACGGGTACGCGCGTTTGTGCGGGTACGCTGACCACGACACGGCAAGCCGCGACGGTGGCGCAATCCACGATAGCAACCCAGATCCATCAATCGCTTGATGTTCATGGAGATTTCACGACGCAAATCGCCTTCCACAGTAAACTTGGCGACTTCGTCGCGAAGCTTTTCCATGTCAGTATCGCTGACATCTTTTATTTTAATGGAAGTCACAACCCCGGCTGAAGCGCAAATTGCGCGAGCACGGGTACGTCCAATCCCGTAAATCGCAGTAAGCGCGATTTCAGCGTGTTGGTGATTTGGAATGTTTACACCTGCAATACGTGCCATGCAGCTACCCTATCGTTCAAAAGTCTTAAATTGTATCATCCAGCAGCGATTAAATTCAATCAGCCCTGGCGTTGTTTATGGCGTGGATCGCTACTGCAAATTACACGAACCACCCGATTGCGCCGAATAATTTTGCAATTACGGCAAACCTTTTTTACTGATGCTTGAACTTTCATTTCGTTCTCCTAAAACCCAACTCTACAATATTATCTACTTTACTTGGCGCGGAATACAATACGCGCCCTGCTCAAATCATAAGGTGAAACATCTACAGTCACTTTATCGCCGGGAAGAATTCGTATGTAATGCATACGCATCTTGCCTGAAATGTGACCAAGTACCACGAAGCCATTTTCCAATTTCACACGAAAAGTTGCATTTGGCAGGGCTTCCAGTATTTCACCCTGCATTTGTATGACGTCTTCTTTAGCCATTAGTGCGTCGACCCGCCTTTAAAATTGGCTTTCTTTAGCAAACTTTCATATTGGTGCGTCATCATGTAAGACTGTACTTGTGCCATAAAGTCCATCGTAACCACTACCAAAATCAGCAAAGATGTTCCACCAAAATAAAAAGGCACGTTCCACTTAACCACTAAAAATTCGGGCAACAAACAAACCAGCGTTATATATATCGCACCGATCAAAGTTAAGCGCAACATAATTTTCTCGATATATTTTGCTGTTTGCTCTCCCGGACGAATTCCTGGCAAAAAAGCACCGCTTTTCTTCAAATTGTCAGCCGTATCTTTCGGGCTGAAGACCAGCGCAGTATAGAAGAAGCAGAAAAACACGATCGCCGCAGCATAGAACAGCACATATATCGGTTGCCCTGGAGACAACTTTTCACTTACATCTTTCAGCCAAGACATATTTTGTCCTGCACCAAACCATCCAGCCAAAGTAGCCGGGAACAAAATTATACTGGAAGCGAATATCGGCGGAATAACCCCGGCCATATTCAGCTTCAGTGGCAAGTGCGAACTTTGCCCACCGTATACTTTGTTACCCACCTGCCTCTTGGCATAGTTCACCAAAATCTTGCGTTGTCCGCGCTCAACAAACACAACCAATGCCGTAATTGCAAAAGCACCGATCAACAAGAACAGCACCAAAGGTATCGAGAATGCACCTGTACGGGCCATTTCCAAAGTATTACCAATCGCATTTGGCAAACCGGCTGCGATACCGGCAAAAATGATCAACGATATCCCGTTACCCAAACCGCGTTCTGTAATTTGCTCACCCAACCACATCAAAAACATCGTTCCGGTAACCAAAGTGATTACGGTTGTTAATTGAAACAACCCTCCCGGATGTGGAACCAAGCCCGCTTGCGATTGCAAAGCAACCGAAATACCAAACGACTGAAACAGCGCCAAAACCAAAGTTCCGTAGCGGGTGTACTGCGTAATCTTGCGGCGACCTGCTTCGCCTTCCTTTTTTAACTGCTCAAGCTGAGGCACTGCAATAGCAGCCAATTGCATGATAATCGAAGCCGATATATAAGGCATGATCCCCAATGCAAAAATAGTAAAGCGAGACAACGCGCCACCTGAGAACATGTTGAACATGCCCAAGATACCACCCTTTTGTGACTTGAATAGATCTGCCAAGACGGTCGGATCAATTCCAGGTACCGGTATATGCGCGCCTATGCGGTAAACGATCAGCGCGCCCAGCAAAAACCACAAACGCTGACTTAGATCACCGTACTTTCCTTTTACATTCTTGGTTGGCGCGTTCACAAACTACCCTTACTCAGTGATGCTTCCGCCAGCAGCTTCCACTGCAGCGCGTGCACCCTTGGTCAACAGCAAACCTTGCAACTTAACTGCACGTTTGATTTCACCTGCAAGAACTACTTTCGCGCCTAGCGCAATAGCCGGTACCACACCTGCTTGCTTGAGCGCCAGCAAGTCGATGGTATCCACAGGCAAAGCCTCCAAGTCGGACAAACGGACTTGTGCTGTGTCGTTGCGAGTTAACGAAACGAAACCACGCTTGGGCAAACGGCGTTGCAAAGGCATTTGACCGCCTTCGAAACCGACCTTATGAAATCCGCCTGAACGCGACTTTTGACCTTTGTGACCGCGTCCGGCTGTTTTACCCAAGCCAGAACCGATACCGCGACCAACGCGACGTTTTGAGTGCTTCGAGCCATCCGCTGGCTTAATTTGATTGAGTTGCACTTACGCCTCCCACTTAACCAAGTAATACACTTTATTTATCATGCCGCGAACAGCCGGTGTGTCTTCGACTTCAACCGTATGATTCAAACGACGCAACCCCAAGCCGCGAATGCATGCGCGATGCGACTCTTTCGTGCCAATCACGCTCTTCACTTGAGTCACTTTTAATGTCTTAGCTTGTGCCATGATTACCCCTGAATTTCTTCTACAGTCTTACCGCGTTTAGCCGCGATCTCGGCTGGAGAGTTCAATGCTTTCAAACCATTCAACGTTGCACGAACCACGTTGTAAGGATTGCTCGACCCGATGCATTTTGCCAGCACGTTGCGCACTCCCACTGCTTCAAACACAGCGCGCATCGCACCACCTGCGATAATTCCGGTACCTTCTGAAGCCGGCTGCATATAGACCTTGGCAGCGCCATGACGACCGATCACCGCATGATGCAAAGTGCCGTTCTTCAAATTAACTTTAGTCAGCTTGCGACGTGACTCTTCCATTGCTTTTTGCACGGCAACCGGAACTTCTTTGGATTTGCCTTTGCCCATGCCGATGCTGCCATCGCCATCGCCCACCACTGTCAGTGCGGCAAAACCCATAATGCGACCACCTTTTACAACCTTGGTCACACGGTTAACTGCAATCATCTTTTCAATGAGGCCGTCACCGCGTTCTTCTTGTTGCTGCTGACCTTTACCTTGAGCTTTAGCCATGATTACCTCTAATTAGAACTTGAGACCATGTTCGCGCGCGGCGTCTGCCAGCGCTTTGATGCGACCATGATATTTGTTACCGGAACGGTCAAACGCCACGGCAGTTACACCCGCAACTTTTGCTTTTTCAGCAATACGCTTGCCGACAACCGCCGCTGCGGCCGCATTACCTCCGTTAGCCACTTCTTTGCGCACTTCCGCCTCTGCGGTTGATGCACTCACCAGTACTTTTCCGCCATCGGCTGAAATCACTTGAGCATAAATATGCAGGTTAGTACGGTGAATCGCCAAACGTACTGTTTTCTGATCAGCAATTTTTGCACGGGTTTTGCGTGCTCTGCGCTGACGCGCTTCATTCTTGTTCGACATATCAGCCTCGATTATTTCTTCTTGGTTTCTTTCAGGATTACCACTTCATCTGCGTAACGCACACCTTTGCCCTTGTAAGGCTCGGGTTGGCGGTAAGCACGAATTTCGGCAGCAACCTGCCCAACTTGCTGCTTATCTGAACCGGTCAACACTATTTCAGTTTGGGTTGGCGTTGCAACTTTTACACCTGCCGGCATTTTATGCACAACCGGATGAGAGTACCCCAACGTCAAATTGATCGAATCACCGGCTGCCTGAGCACGATACCCAACGCCGACTAAAGTCAATTTGCGCTCAAACCCCTGGTTAACACCAACGATCATATTGGCCAACAGCGCACGAATAGTGCCCGATTGCGCATTGGCTTGTTGTGAATCGTTCGTCGCCTTGCACAGCAGCGTGCTGTCTTTACGTTCAACCGACACGTCACCTTTTAATTCTTGATTCAAAGTACCCTTGGGCCCTTTGACGGAAACCTTGTTTGCAGCCAGTGTCACTTCGACTCCGGCTGGAACAACGATAGGATTTTTAGCTACTCTAGACATATTCCCTCCGTTACGCGACGATGCACAGAACTTCGCCGCCAATGCCATTGGCACGAGCTTTGTGATCTGTCATCAAACCCTTGGAGGTCGAAACGATCGCTATACCCAAGCCATTCATAACCTTTGGTATATCTTCGCTACCCTTGTAGACACGCAAACCCGGGCGACTGACACGCTGAATCGTCTCAATTACCGGACGATTGGCGTAGTATTTCAAACCAATCTCCAAAGTTGGCTTGCCATCATTTTCGGTGACTTTGAAGCCATCGACATAGCCTTCATCGCTCAGCACTTTTGCAATTGCTGTCTTGAGCTTGGAAGAAGGCATTACTACGCTTACTTTTTCCGCCAGCTGCGCATTACGAATGCGCGTCAGCATGTCGGAGATCGGATCACTCATACTCATAAATTCACCCTTACCAGCTTGCCTTGACTACACCTGGGATCTCACCGCGCATTGCGTATTCACGCAATTTAGTGCGACCCAAACCAAACTTGCTGAACACGCCGCGAGGACGTCCTGTCAACGCGCAACGATTACGCAAACGCACCGGACTGGAATTGCGTGGCAACGCTTGAATCTTTTGACGTGCAGCAAAACGCTCTTCTTCGGTCAATGAAACGTTAGTTGCAATTGCCTCCAAGGCCGTACGCTTGGCAGCAAATTTCTTCACTACCTCACGGCGTTTTTGCTCACGATTAATAATAGATACCTTAGCCATATTACCCTCAGTTCTTCAATGGGAATTTGAATGCCAACAAAAGCGCTTTTGCCTCTTCGTCGGTTTTTGCCGTGGTCGTGATCGTAATATTCATACCACGCAACGCATCAATCTTGTCGTATTCGATTTCAGGAAAAATGATCTGCTCTTTGACGCCCATGTTGTAATTGCCACGACCATCAAAAGACTTCCCGGAAATACCGCGAAAATCTCGAATACGTGGAATAGCAACAGTAACCAGCCGATCCAAAAATTCATACATGCGCTCACGACGCAAAGTCACCTTGCAACCAACCGGATAGTTTTCACGTATCTTAAAACCCGCAATGGATTTTTTGGACTTCGTTACTACCGGCTTCTGACCGGCAATTTTCTGCATATCAGCAACTGCGTGATCCATCACTTTCTTATCGGCCACCGCTTCGCCGACCCCCATATTCAGGGTGATCTTCTCGATGCGAGGCACTTCCATGATGGACTTGTAGCCAAACTTTTTCATCAGCTCTTTGGAGACTGAGGTTTTATAGAAATCGTATAAACGAGCCATGCTCTTCTTACCCCTTAGGCAATCACTTCGCCACTGGACTTAAATACACGAACCTTGCGGCCGTCTTCCAGGGACTTAACACCAACGCGATCAGCTTTTTTAGTTGCCGCATTGTAAATAGCAACGTTGGAAATATGAATCGGCTTCTCAATTTCAACGATACCACCCGCCACACCTTTTACAGGATTGGGCTTCTGATGCTTCTTAACCTTGTTAATGCCGCTTACCAGTACCGCATCTTCCAGTACGTTCAGCACACTGCCGCGATTACCCTTGTCTTTGCCGGCAATGATGATCACATCATCGTTTTTCTTAATCTTGCGCATGTCTTATCCTTACTTGCTTTACAGCACTTCCGGTGCCAGTGACACAATCTTCATGAAGCGCTCATTACGCAATTCACGAGTCACCGGGCCAAAAATACGCGTTCCGATTGGCTCAAGTTTGTTGTTCAGCAACACTGCCGCATTACCGTCAAACTTGATCAAGGAACCATCTGCACGACGCACACCTTTGGCTGTACGCACAACAACCGCGCTGTACACTTCGCCTTTTTTTACACGCGCACGCGGTGCCGCATCTCTGATGCTGACTTTGATGACATCTCCAATTGCCGCATAGCGACGCTTGGAGCCACCCAGCACTTTGATGCACATAACGGAGCGCGCGCCGGTGTTATCGGCCACATTCAAAACTGACTGCATTTGTATCATTTTTTAAATCTCCAACTTTGACCGCTAACGGCGGCTAGTCTTGGAACCCGTTCGGGTTAGGCCGTCGCAAGCGACGGTGAAACGAAGCCGCGCATTCTAATTAGACTTATCAAAAAGCACAAGCACTAATTGCATAATTTTAACAATTAAACCGCATCTGCCTTTTCAACCAGCTTTGCAACACGCCAAGACTTGGTTTTGGACAACGGACGAGTCTCCTCGATTGTTACCACATCACCTTGATGAAACTCATTGTTTTCATTATGTGCGTGATACTTTTTGGAAACACTGATGATTTTACCCAGCACAGGATGCTTCACCTTGCGCTCGATCAACACTGTTACTGTTTTGTTCATCTTGTCACTGACTATTGTTCCTGTCAGTGTTCGTTTCAGATTCGTTGCACTCATTGCTGCGCACCTTTTTCAGTCAAGATCGTTTTTACCCGCGCAATATCACGACGCACCTTGGTCAATTGGCTAGTATTGCTCAATTGCTGGGTGGCCACCTGCATACGCAGGCCAAATTGCGCCTTGTTCAGTGACAGCAGCTCTTGTTGCAAGTCTGCCGCAGATTTAGCTTTCAGTTCGCTCGCCTTCATAATCATGTCCCTACCTGTCTAACTACAAATGTAGTGGCAATAGGCAACTTGGCCGATGCCAAGCGAAACGCCTCACGCGCCAAAGTTTCATCAACGCCATCCATCTCGTACAACATCTTGCCAGGCTGAATCTCGGCAACATAGTACTCAGGACTACCCTTACCGTTACCCATACGTACTTCAGCTGGCTTTTGTGAGATTGGCTTATCCGGGAATATGCGAATCCAAATACGGCCACCACGCTTAATATGACGCGTCATCGCACGGCGAGCAGCTTCGATTTGGCGTGCGGTCAAACGACCACGCGCAACGGCCTTAAGACCGAACTCTCCGAAACTAACCTTATTGCCGCGGGTTGCAATGCCGGTATTACGGCCCTTTTGCTCTTTGCGGTATTTTCTTCTAGCTGGCTGTAGCATGTTTTGCTCCCGACTTTCTTACTTTTTTCTCCGGCTCAGCCGCAACAGGCGCAACTGCTTCTTGCTGACCATTTTGCTCACCCTTGTACACCCACACCTTCACCCCGATCAAACCGTAGGTAGTCAAAGCTTCAGATGTGCCGTAGTCGATATCTGCGCGCAGTGTGTGTAGCGGCACACGGCCTTCGCGATACCACTCGGTACGCGCAATTTCAATCCCGTTCAAGCGACCTGAACTCATTATCTTGATACCTTGAGCTCCAAGCCGCATTGCATTTTGCATCGCGCGCTTCATAGCACGACGGAACATGATACGTTTTTCCAATTGCTGCGTGATGGAGTCAGCAATTAGTTGCGCGTCTATTTCCGGCTTGCGAACTTCTTCAATGTTCAAACCAACGTCGGGCAAGCCCATGCGTTTTTTCAACTCATTGCGCAAAGCCTCGATGTCTTCGCCTTTTTTACCGATGACCACCCCGGGGCGTGCTGTGTAGATCGTAACCTTGGCGTTCTTTGCAGGGCGCTCGATAACGATTTTGGACACGCCCGCACCGGCCAGTTTTTTCTTCAGAAACTCGCGAACTTCAATGTCCTTCAGCAACAATTCAGAAAAATGTTTGCTGTTTGAATACCACTTCGAGGTCCAGTTCTTATTAACGCTCAACCGGAAACCGATTGGATGAATTTTCTGTCCCATGCTTAACTCCCAACCTTAATCGTAATGTGACAGGTCTGCTTTTCGATACCATTGCCACGGCCTTTGGCGCGGGCAATCATGCGCTTCAGAGACGTTGCCTTGTCGATGTAGATAGTAGAAACCTTCAACTCGTCGATATCGGCGCCATCGTTATGCTCGGCGTTTGCAATAGCAGACTCCAAAGCTTTCTTGATGATTCCGGCACCCTTTTTAGGGCTGAACGATAAAATTTGCAGTGCTCTGTCTACTGGCAGGCCGCGAATCTGATCAGCGACCAGACGACCTTTTTGCGCCGACAGGCGAACACCTTTAATAACTGCTGTTGTGCTCATCATACCTCCTTATTTCTTGGCTACTGCTTTTTTGTCAGCAGCATGCCCTTTGAAGGTGCGGGTCAAAGAAAATTCGCCGAGCTTGTGTCCGACCATATTTTCAGAAATGTACACCGGAATATGTTGCTTGCCGTTGTGTACCGCGATTGTCAGACCAACAAACTCAGGCAACACGGTGGAACGACGCGACCAGGTTTTCACCGGACGCTTGTCGCTGGTAGCACGAACAGTCTCTACTTTCTTCACCAAGTGCAAGTCTACGAATGGGCCTTTTTTAATTGAACGTGCCATATCTTCTTACCCCTTAAACCTGAAAGCGACGGCGAACGATCATGCCGCTTGTGCGCTTGTTACGACGTGTACGGAAGCCCTTGGCTGGCACACCCCACGGGCTGACAGGATTACGGCCTGCTGCTGTTTTACCTTCACCACCACCATGCGGGTGATCTACCGGGTTCATCACCACACCGCGAACTGTCGGGCGAATGCCGCGCCAACGATTTGCACCGGCCTTACCGATTGAGCGCAGAGAGTGCTCACCGTTACCTACTTCGCCAATCGTTGCGCGGCAATTAATGTGCACTTTGCGAATTTCACCGGAGCGCAAACGCAATTGTGCATACTCGCCTTCGCGTGCCAGTAATTGCACCGAAGTACCCGCAGAGCGGGCCAACTGCGCGCCTTTACCCGGCAACATTTCAATTGCGTGTATTGTTGAACCCACTGGAATATTCCGCAGAGGAAGCGCATTACCCGCTTTAATCGGAGCCTCGGATCCGCTCAACAATTGTGCCCCAACAGCGACACCCTTGGGAGCAATAATGTAACGACGCTCACCGTCCGCGTACACCAGCAAAGCCAAGTGTGCAGTACGGTTTGGATCGTATTCCAAATGTTCAACCTTGGCCGGAATTCCATCTTTGTCGCGCTTGAAGTCAACGATACGATAATGTTTTTTATGACCGCCACCCATATGACGAACGGTAATGTGTCCGTTATGATTACGACCGGCGGTTCTTGTTTTCTTTTCCAGCAACGATGCTTCCGGTTTCCCTTTGTGCAGATCAGGGTTGACCACTCGCACAACTGCGCGACGTCCTGGAGATGTTGGTTTTAGTTTAATCAGTGCCATGATGTTTATCCTTGCTCGCTCGCAGCAAAATTGATCTCTTGTCCAGGCGCCAGAGACACATAAGCTTTCTTCCAGTCTGAACGACGTCCGGAAAACTTGCCGAAACGTTTTTGTTTGCCCTTAACAACTGCAATCTGTACGCTTTCGACAGTCACCTTGAACAACAGCTCAACGGCAGCCTTAACTTCGGGCTTTGTTGCATTAGACACAACTTTGAAGATCACCTGTTCATTCTTCTCGGCTACATAGGTAGCCTTTTCAGAAATTTGCGGTGCCAGCAGAATATTCAGCAAACGTTCTTCTTTGTTAATTTGTGCGCTCATTCCAGCACCTCTTCGATCTTGGCAACCGCATTGCGAGTAACCAGCACTTTATTGAAACGTACCAGACTGACCGGATCCGCCTGATGAGCTTCCAGTACCAACACGTTCGGCAGATTGCGAGCCGACAGATACAAGTTTTCGTCGATGCTGTCGGTAATAATCAATACTCGTTCGCCGCCAAAACCCAAGCTTTTGATCTTGTCTGCCAACAACTTTGTCTTGGGTGCATCAAGAACCAGATCGTCCACAACGATCAAGCGATCTTCACGCACCAACTGAGAAAAGATGGACGCCAAACCGGCGCGGTACATCTTGCGATTAACTTTTTGTGTGTAATTTTCATCCGGGCTATTCGGGAATATCTTACCACCCCCGCGCCACAACGGACTGGACGCCATACCGGAACGGGCACGGCCCGTACCTTTTTGTGCCCATGGCTTACGAGTACTCTTGGCAATTTCGCTACGGCCCTTTTGCTTGCTATTAGCCGAACGGGCATTGGCCTGATACGCTGTCACCAGTTGGTGCACCAGAGCTTCATTATATTCACGACCGAACAAATCATCAGAAGCCGAGATGCTTGCTGCCGCTTTACCACTTGTATTAATAACTTTGAGTTCCATTATGCCCCCGCTTTCACTGCTGGGCGCACGATCACATCACCGCCAGGGCTGCCTGGAACCGCGCCTTTAACCAGCAACAACTGGCGCTCGGCATCAATACGTACGATTTGGAGATTTTGGACTGTGCGCTGCACGTCACCCAAGTGACCCGTCATGCGCTTGCCCGGAAAAACGCGGCCCGGATCCTGCGCCATACCGATAGAACCCGGTACGTTATGTGACTTCGAGTTACCATGGGATGCACGACCCGATTTAAAATGGTGACGTTTGATGGTACCGGCATAACCCTTACCGATTGTCACACCTGTCACATCCACTTTTTGACCAACCTGAAACAAGTCAACACCCAACGCACCAGCTACTTGCAATGAAGCAGCTTGATCAGGGGTAACCGTAAATTCTTTCAACTTACTCGCAGCTTCAACTCCCGCTTTGGCGAAATGCCCGGCAGCAGCTTTAGTCACACGACTTGCACGACGCGTACCAAACGCAACTTGCACGGCGCTATAACCATCTGTAGAAGCGGATTTAATTTGAGTGATGCGATTATTGGACACGTCCAACACAGTTACGGGCAACGATGTTCCGTCGTCTGTAAATATGCGGGTCATGCCAATCTTGCGACCGACAAGTCCTAAACTCATTTTTAACTTCCTTTATTAAGGGGCTGACTTCAATTGGTCAGCCGATTAGTATTACAAAACTACCCAAGGGAGTAATGCCTTACACCCCTACATTACTACTGCAACTTAATTTCCACATCCACGCCTGCTGGCAAATCCAGCTTCATCAGCGCGTCTACAGTCTTATCTGTCGGATCAATAATATCCATCAGACGCAAATGGGTGCGAATCTCGAATTGATCACGCGATGTCTTGTTTACATGCGGCGAACGCAAAATATCAAAACGCTCAATCTTGGTCGGCAGTGGAACCGGCCCTTTAACCACAGCGCCTGTGCGCTTTGCAGTATCCACGATTTGCAACGCGGATTGGTCGATCAAACGATAGTCAAATGCCTTCAGGCGAATGCGAATTTTTTGGCTTTGCATAATCTTCTCTGGCTTCTATAGCGGTATTTAGCCGCTGGTTTAAAGAACGTAAACGCATGACCGCAGTCATGCGAGGGCGCGCATTGTATTCTTACTTAATTAACTTTGCAACAGAAAACAGGAATTAGGATTCAGGATGCGGAATTAAGCAAAACCGCCTTTCAATCCCCAATCCCGAATCCTTAATCCTGCTTGTTTACTCTACAATCTTTGCAACCACACCCGCACCCACGGTACGACCACCTTCGCGTATCGCGAAGCGCAGACCTTCTTCCATCGCGATTGGAGCGATCAGGTTAACAGTCACCGATACGTTGTCGCCTGGCATCACCATTTCGGTGCCTGCCGGCAGTTCAACTGCGCCCGTTACGTCAGTGGTACGGAAGTAGAACTGGGGACGGTAGCCTTGGAAGAATGGTGTGTGACGGCCACCTTCATCTTTACCCAACACGTAGATCTCGGCAGTGAACTTGGTGTGAGGAGTGATTGTGCCTGGCTTTGCCAACACTTGACCACGCTCAACTTCTTCACGCTTGGTACCTCGCAGCAATACACCCACGTTGTCGCCTGCTTGACCTTGGTCGAGCAGTTTGCGGAACATTTCCACGCCGGTGCAAGTGGTCTTCAAGGTTGGCTTCAGTCCAACGATTTCGATTTCTTCGCCGACCTTGATGATGCCACGCTCGATACGACCTGTAACTACCGTTCCACGACCGGAGATGGAGAATACGTCTTCCACTGGCATCAGGAAGGCGCCGTCCAGAGCACGCTCCGGTTGTGGGATGTAAGTGTCCAGTGCTTCTGCCAAACGAAAGATGGAAGGTTCACCCAAGTCGCCTTGGTCGCCTTCAACTGCCTTCAGTGCAGAACCCTTGATGATAGGGATGTCGTCACCGGGAAAGTCGTACTTGGTGAGCAGTTCACGGATTTCCATTTCAACGAGTTCGAGCAATTCTTCGTCGTCAACCATGTCACATTTGTTCATGAACACGATGATGTACGGTACGCCAACTTGGCGGGCCAGCAGGATGTGTTCGCGAGTTTGAGGCATTGGGCCGTCAGCAGCGGATACCACCAGAATAGCGCCGTCCATTTGCGCTGCACCGGTAATCATGTTCTTTACATAGTCGGCGTGGCCAGGGCAGTCAACGTGCGCATAGTGGCGGTTGGCTGTTTCATATTCAACGTGCGCTGTATTAATAGTAATACCGCGTGCCTTTTCTTCCGGGGCCGCGTCAATTTGGTCGTAAGCCTTGGCTTCGCCGCCAAACTTCTTCGACAATACGGTCGTAATCGCCGCTGTCAGGGTTGTCTTGCCATGGTCCACGTGACCAATCGTGCCTACGTTTACGTGCGGCTTCGTACGTTCAAATTTGCTCTTTGCCATTTTTAAGCTCTCCAGTATCTTTAATAATCAGAAATTTTATCTTAATTTATTTTTTGTTAATGATGGCTTCAGCCACGTTCTTCGGCGCTTCAGAATAGTGCTTGAATTCCATGGTGTACGTAGCACGACCCTGAGTCGCGGAACGCAAAGAAGTCGAGTAACCAAACATTTCAGCCAATGGAACTTCAGCCTTGATCACCTTTCCACCACCTATCATGTCATCCATCCCTTGCACCATGCCGCGACGTGAAGACAAGTCACCCATCACCGTTCCGGCATAATCCTCAGGTGTTTCCACCTCAACAGCCATCATCGGCTCCAGCAAAACAGGACTTGCTTTACGCATACCGTCCTTAAAGCCTATTGATGCAGCCATTTTAAAGGCATTTTCGTTAGAGTCTACTTCGTGGTAAGAACCGTCGAACAATGTGACTTTCACATCAACCACAGGGAATCCGGCCAACACGCCATTAGGCAGTGTTTCGCGCAATCCCTTTTCAACCGCGGGAATAAATTCACGCGGAACAGCACCGCCCTTGATAGCGTCGACAAATTCAAAACCCTTGCCTGTTTCGTTTGGCTCCATGCGCAGCATGACGCGACCAAACTGACCTTTACCACCGGACTGCTTGACAAACTTGCCTTCAACCTCAACCTGTTTACGGATCGCTTCACGATACGCAACCTGCGGCGCACCGACGTTTGCCTCAACCCCAAATTCGCGCTTCATACGGTCGACCAAAATTTCCAGATGCAACTCGCCCATACCGGACATAATTGTCTGACCGGATTCTTCATCTGTACGTACGCGGAACGAAGGATCTTCTGCCGCCAGACGACCGAGAGCAATACCCATCTTCTCTTGGTCAGCCTTGGTTTTCGGTTCAACGGCAACGTGAATAACCGGCTCAGGGAATATCATACGCTCAAGGATGATAGGCTTATTCGGATCGCACAGCGATTCCCCGGTAGTCACATCCTTCAAGCCAATGCAGGCAGCAATGTCGCCCGCCAGAATTTCGTCCACTTCCTGACGTTCGTTTGCGTGCATCTGCACAATACGACCAATACGCTCTTTCTTGCCGCGGATCGGGTTATAAACCGTATCGCCCTTCTTTAGTACGCCGGAATAAACGCGCACGAAAGTAAGCTGCCCCACAAACGGGTCAGTCATCAATTTGAATGCCAGCGCGGAAAAACTCTCATTATCATCAGCTTTGCGGGAAGTCGGAACACCTTCTTCGGTTTCGCCTGTTACATCCGGAATATCAACCGGCGCAGGCAAAAACATAATGACCGCGTCAAGCATACGTTGCACGCCCTTATTCTTAAAGGCGGAGCCGCATAACATTGGCTGAATTTCACAGGCGATAGTACGTGTGCGAATACCAAGAATAATTTGAGCTTCGGTCAGTTCCCCATTTTCGAGGTATTGATCCATCAGGTCTTCGGATGCCTCGGCAGCCGTTTCGACCATTTTGCCGCGCCATTCTTTTGCCGTTTCCAACAATTCAGCCGGAATTTCCTTGTATTCAAACTTCATCCCCTGGGAAGCTTCGTCCCAGATGATCGCCTTCATCTTGATCAGATCAACAACACCGACAAAACCTTCTTCAGCGCCGATAGGGATTACTAGCGGGATAGGGCGAGCGCGCAGACGTTGCTCCATCTGTGTAACCACCTTGAAGAAATTCGCGCCTGTACGGTCCATTTTGTTAACAAAGGCCAAACGCGGAACCTTGTACTTGTTAGCCTGGCGCCAAACCGTTTCAGACTGCGGCTGCACACCACCCACCGCACAGTACACCATACAGGCACCATCGAGCACGCGCATGGAACGCTCAACTTCAATGGTGAAGTCAACGTGCCCCGGGGTGTCAATGATATTGAAACGGTGCTCGGGATAGGAGTTGTCCATCCCTTTCCAGAAACAGGTTGTTGCCGCAGAGGTAATCGTTATACCGCGCTCTTGCTCTTGCTCCATCCAGTCCATCGTTGCAGCGCCATCGTGAACCTCACCGATTTTATGGCTCACACCTGTATAAAACAGAATACGCTCAGTGGTCGTAGTTTTGCCTGCATCAATGTGGGCACTGATGCCGATATTGCGATAGCGTTCAATTGGAGTTTTGCGTGCCACGGTATATACCTAACCTTGTCTTTATATTCTTATTAGAAACGGAAGTGCGAGAATGCCTTGTTGGCTTCAGCCATACGATGCACTTCCTCACGCTTCTTAACAGCGCCGCCACGACCTTCGCTGGCGTCAATTAACTCACCTGCCAAACGCATACCCATGGACTTCTCACCGCGCTTGCGCGCAGACTCTTTCAACCAACGCATGGCCAGCGCCATACGACGGGAAGGACGCACTTCAACAGGCACTTGATAGTTGGCACCACCCACACGGCGACTCTTGACTTCAACCTGCGGCTTGGCATTGCTCAAGGCCTGATTGAAAATCTCAATCGGATCTTTGCCGCTCTTCTTGGCAACCTGCTCCATCGCGCCGTAAAGAATGCGCTCAGCCACGGACTTCTTGCCCGCTGTCATCAGCACGTTAACAAACTTGGACAAATCCTGATTTCCAAATTTTGGATCTGGCAGAACTTCGCGTTTGGGGACTTCTCTACGTCTTGGCATATCTAAACCTCTTTATTATTCAGGCTAATTTAGTTACAGGTAAAAAGTGAAATATTAAACGTGAAATGTTACGGTTTTGCATTTCACCTTTCACTTGCATTTAAGCTTTTTTAGGACGCTTCGCACCATACTTGGAACGAGACTGCTTACGGTCTTTAACACCCGCCGTATCCAGGCTACCGCGTACCATGTGGTAACGCACACCCGGCAAATCCTTTACACGACCACCGCGCAACAGAACCACGCTGTGCTCTTGCAAGTTATGGCCTTCACCACCAATGTAGGAGATGACCTCAAAGCCGTTGGTCAAGCGCACCTTGGCAACTTTACGCAACGCCGAGTTCGGCTTCTTTGGAGTAGTGGTATAAACACGGGTGCATACACCACGTTTTTGTGGACTACCTGCAAGCGCAGGCACCTTGCTTTTAGTAATTTCAGCAGACCGGGGCTTGCGCACTAACTGGTTAATCGTTGGCATTATATGGTTCCTAAAAACTCTATTTAATCAATAAGCTAATAAATACACATCATGACAGGGCAAAGACTCATCTTGCCATGACGGCTAAAAAGACCGCGCATTCTATTGACGAACGCGCGGACTGTCAAGCTGACTAGATACTTCCTTGCACTTCTGTGGGCGCATCGGCATCACGCAAACCCGACCCCGCGGCAATATCGACACCCAAACGCTGCTTGCGACGAGTCGTGTGGTAAGCCAATCCCGTACCCGCAGGGATGAGGCGGCCCACAATGACGTTTTCCTTCAAGCCGCGCAGATCGTCTTTCTTGCCCATAATCGCTGCTTCGGTTAGCACGCGTGTTGTCTCTTGGAAAGACGCGGCAGAAATGAATGAATCGGTAGACAACGAGGCCTTGGTGATACCCAACAACATATATTGGAAAGTAGCCGGTTCTTTACCTGCTGCCACCACACGCTCGTTCTCTTGCAACAACTCGGCACGCTCGACTTGCTCTTTCGGTATAAAGGTAGTATCACCTTCATCCAGAATCTGCACGCGACGCAACATCTGGCGCACGATCACTTCGATGTGCTTGTCATTAATCTTCACACCTTGCAAACGATACACGTCCTGAACTTCGTCGGTAATGTAACGTGCCAGCGCTTCGATACCCAATAAACGCAAGATGTCATGCGGATCAGCCGGGCCGTCCACAATCATTTCACCCTGATTCACCACTTGACCGTCGTGTACCAATACGTGTTTCTCTTTCGGAATCAGGAATTCGTGCGCTACACCATCAACATCGGTAATAACCAGACGTTGTTTGCCCTTGGTCTCTTTACCGAACGATGCCGTACCGGTAACCTCAGCCAACATACCGGCATCTTTCGGCGAGCGCGCCTCAAACAACTCAGCCACACGTGGCAGACCACCGGTAATATCACGGGTCTTGGAACTTTCCTGAGGGATACGCGCCAATACATCGCCCACACCTACCGTCTGACCGTTTTCCACTGTGATAATAGAACCCACTTGGAAAGTCACAGAAATCGGCGTATCGGTACCTGCAATATTAATCTCATTTCCGGCTTCATCCAGCAAGCGTACCAGAGGACGCGATGCGCCCTTGCCGGTAGTGGAGCGTTTCGGATCGATAACCACCAGAGTGGACAAACCAGTCACTTCGTCTATCTGTTTAGCAACAGTAGACCCCTCTTCGATATTGACGAAAGTAACTTGACCCGTATATTCCGTAATGATCGGACGAGTATGCGGATCCCATGTCGACAATACTTCACCGGCTTTAACTGTCACACCCTCACGCGCCGTCAGCATCGCGCCATAAGGCACCTTGTGACGCTCGCGCTCACGACCATGATCATCCGTCACCATCACCTCACCGGAACGCGCCACAACCACCAATTCGCCGCGAGCAGTGGTTACTGTACGCATGTTCGGGCTGTACTTGATAATACCGTTAGACTTACTTTCAACTTGGCTAGCAACGACAGTACGTGATGCCGCACCACCGATGTGGAACGTACGCATCGTCAACTGTGTACCCGGTTCGCCGATGGATTGCGCAGCGATCACGCCAACAGCCTCGCCGGTATTCACCAAACCGCCGCGACCCAGATCACGACCGTAGCACTTAGCGCACAGACCATAACGTGTATCGCAAGTCAGCGGAGTGCGCACGCGCACTTCATCAATACCCAAAGACTCGATCAATTCAACTTTGTCTTCGTCAAGCAGGGTATTCGCTTCGTACAGAGTTTCGCTGGTTTCCGGATTAACGACATCAGCAGCAACAACGCGACCAAGGATACGCTCACGCAAAGCCTCAATCACTTCACCACCTTCAACCAAGGCTTTCATCGAACGACCATTGCTTGTTCCGCAATCATCTTCAGTAATCACCAAGTCTTGCGTCACGTCTACCAAACGACGAGTCAGGTAACCGGAGTTCGCTGTCTTCAACGCGGTATCGGCCAAACCCTTACGAGCACCGTGCGTGGAGATGAAGTACTGCAACATGTTCAGACCTTCGCGGAAGTTCGCGGTGATCGGTGTCTCGATAATGGAGCCGTCCGGCTTCGCCATCAAACCGCGCATACCGGACAACTGACGAATCTGGGCTGCAGAACCGCGCGCACCGGAGTCAGCCATCATGTAGATGGAGTTGAAAGACTCTTGCGTGATTGCTTTGCCCTTCTTGTCGAAAAGTGCCTCACCTGTTTTCAGATCGCGCACCGGCTCAACACCCAACTGCTCCATCATCGCCTTGGCGACCTGGTCACCGGTACGGCCCCAGATGTCCACTACCTTGTTGTAGCGCTCGCCTTGAGTTACCAAGCCGGAGGTGTACTGGGTCTGGATTTCGTGAACTTCTTTTTCGGCTGCACCAATCAAGTCATTCTTTTGTTGAGGCACCAGCATGTCGTCCACGCAGATCGAAATACCCGCGCGTGTCGCGTAAGTAAAACCTGTGTACATCAATTTATCCGCCATGATAACGGTATCGCGCAGACCGCAACGGCGGAAGCTGGCGTTGATGAGTCGCGAGATTTCTTTCTTCTTCAGCGCTTTGTTAACTGCCGAGAAAGGCAGGTTAGGCGGCAACAATTCGGACAAAATCGAGCGACCAACCGTTGTTTCATAGCGGGTCAATTTGGTTTGTTTTTCGCCTGCTTCGTCAATTGTCGATTCCTGAATACGTACTTGCACTTTCGCTTGCAAATCAACCTGACCGGAACGATAAGCACGCAGCGCCTCGGAAACGTCCGAGTAGATCGAGCCTTCGCCCAGTGCGCCCACTTTTTCGCGCGTCATGTAGTACAAGCCCAGCACAATATCTTGTGACGGAACGATGATCGGTTCGCCGTTCGCCGGTGACAGCACGTTGTTGGATGCCAGCATCAATGTGCGCGCTTCCATCTGTGCTTCCAGCGACAACGGTACGTGCACCGCCATTTGGTCACCGTCGAAGTCGGCGTTGAATGCCGAGCAAACCAACGGATGCAACTGGATCGCCTTGCCTTCGATCAGGATAGGTTCGAACGCTTGAATACCCAAACGGTGCAGCGTTGGTGCGCGGTTCAGCATCACCGGATGTTCGCGAATGACTTCTTCCAGAATATCCCACACGATCGGCTCTTCAGCCTCGACCATGCGCTTGCCTGCCTTAATCGTAGTCGCCAAGCCCATCTTTTCCAGACGTTCAAAGATGAACGGCTTGAACAGCTCCAGCGCCATCTTCTTGGGCAAACCGCATTGATGCAATTTCAATTGCGGGCCTACCACAATCACGGAACGACCGGAGTAGTCGACGCGCTTACCCAACAAGTTTTGACGGAAACGACCGCCCTTGCCTTTGATCATGTCAGCCAACGATTTCAACGGACGCTTATTAGCACCGGTCATGGCTTTACCGCGACGACCGTTGTCGAGCAAGGAATCTACCGACTCTTGCAACATACGCTTTTCGTTGCGCACGATAATTTCAGGCGCCTTCAATTCGAGCAAACGCTTCAAACGGTTATTACGGTTGATGACGCGACGATACAAATCATTCAGATCGGAAGTTGCAAAACGACCACCATCCAGAGGTACCAACGGACGCAATTCCGGTGGCAACACAGGTAGCACTTCCATTACCATCCACTCCGGTTTGATACCGGATTGCAGAAACGCTTCCAGCACCTTCAGGCGCTTGGCATATTTCTTGATCTTGGTCTCGGAACTGGTCGCTTCCAATTCAGCGCGCAGCTTTTCCACTTCGGCAGGCACGTCCAATGCACGCAATAATGCACGCACACCTTCTGCTCCCATCACTGCCTGGAATTCATCGCCGTACTCTTCCAACTTGGCCAGATAGTCATCTTCCGATAAAAGTTGGGCGCGGTTCAGCGGAGTCATGCCTGGTTCTGTTACAACAAATGCTTCAAAGTACAGCACGCGCTCGATATCGCGCAACGTCATGTCCAACACCATGCCCAAACGGGAAGGCAGTGATTTCAAAAACCAAATGTGCGCAACCGGCGAAGCCAATTCGATGTGCCCCATGCGCTCACGGCGCACTTTGGACAAGGTAACTTCAACACCGCACTTTTCGCAGATCACACCGCGATGTTTCAAGCGCTTGTATTTACCGCACAAGCACTCATAATCCTTTACCGGCCCGAAAATCTTGGCGCAGAACAAACCGTCGCGCTCAGGTTTGAACGTGCGGTAGTTGATCGTTTCCGGCTTTTTTACTTCGCCATACGACCAGGAACGAATCTTCTCGGGTGAAGCCAGTCCGATCTTGATTGAATCGAACTCTTCTTTTTGCGTAACCTGCTTGAATAAATCCAGCAATGCTTTCATGTGTAACTCCTTAAAACTAGTGAGCGACGAATAGTTGGTAGTAATCAGTCATTAGTCGTCAGATGTTAGTCATTAGTTAAACCAAAAATCCAACTAACGACTACCTACTAACGACCAGCAACTCAATGTCTTTCCAAATCGATATCGATACCCAAAGAGCGAATTTCCTTGGTGAGCACGTTGAACGACTCCGGCATGCCAGCATCGATCTTGTGGTCGCCCTTGACAATATTTTCGTAAACCTTGGTACGACCATTCACGTCATCCGACTTGACCGTCAACATTTCCTGCAACGTATAAGCTGCACCGTACGCTTCCAATGCCCACACTTCCATTTCACCGAAGCGCTGACCACCGAACTGAGCTTTACCACCCAATGGCTGCTGCGTAACCAGACTGTACGGACCGGTTGACCGGGCGTGCATCTTGTCATCTACCAAGTGATGCAGTTTCAATACGTGCATGTAACCAACTGTTACCTTGCGATCAAAGGCATCACCGCTACGTCCGTCGTACAACTGGATTTGACCGGAACGCGGCAGATCGGCCAACTCCAGCAAGTCCTTGATTTCCGCTTCGCTTGCACCGTCGAAAACCGGCGTTGCAAATGGCACACCCGCGCGCAGGTTACGACTCAACTCGACCACTTCTTCATCGGTGAAAGTTGCAATCTCTTCGGCTTGGTCGCCGCTGTAAATCTTGCCTAGGAACTTGCGTACATCGGCGATCTTGGCTTGCGCTTCCAGCATCAAAGCGATCTTCTTGCCCAATCCCTTGGCGGCCCAACCCAAATGAACTTCCAGCACCTGTCCGATATTCATACGCGATGGCACACCCAACGGGTTCAGAACGATGTCCACGGTTGTCCCATCTGCCATATGCGGCATGTCTTCCACTGGCACAATACGCGATACCACACCTTTGTTACCGTGACGACCGGCCATCTTATCGCCCGGCTGCAAGCGACGCTTAACTGCCACGTACACTTTGACCATCTTTTGCACGCCGGCTTGCAATTCGTCGCCTTGAGTCAGCTTTTTCTTCTTCAATTCGAAGGCAGCGTCAAATTCGAGACGCTTCTGTGTCAAACCTTCTTTGACTTGTTCCAATTGCGTTGCCACTTCGTCATTCGCCAAACGAATATCGAACCAGTGGTGATGTTCCAGACTGTGCAAATATTCCTTGTCCAGTTTGGTACCTTTAGCCAATTTCTTCGGTCCGCCGTTGGCGACTTTACCCAAGAGCAAGCTCTCCAAACGGGTAAACACGTCGGCTTCCACAATACGCATTTGGTCAGCCAAATCTTTCTTGTAGCGACCCAATTCATCATCAATGATTTGCTGAGCACGCTTGTCGCGTTGCAAACCTTCGCGGGTGAATACTTGCACGTCGATAACAGTACCGGAGATACCTGCTTTTACACGTAGTGAAGTATCCTTAACATCAGAAGCTTTTTCACCGAAGATCGCGCGTAACAATTTCTCTTCTGGAGTCAGTTGAGTTTCGCCCTTGGGCGTTACCTTACCCACCAACACGTCGTTCACACCGACTTCTGCGCCGATATGCACGATACCGCATTCGTCCAGACGCGCCATTTGCGCTTCCGACAAGTTTGGAATATCACGGGTGATTTCTTCTGTTCCCAACTTGGTATCACGTGCCATCACGGTCAGTTCTTCGATGTGAATCGAAGTGAAGCGATCTTCCGCCACCACGCGCTCGGAAATCAAAATCGAGTCTTCGTAGTTATAACCATTCCATGGCATGAACGCGACCAGCATGTTCTGGCCCAAGGCCAACTCACCCATGTCGGTTGAAGCACCATCGGCAACCACGTCGCCGCGTGCGATCACATCGCCGACTTTAACCAGCGGACGTTGATTGATGTTGGTGTTCTGGTTGGAACGTGTGTACTTCGTCAAGTTGTAAATGTCTACGCCAACTTCACCAGCGGTTGTCTCGTCGTCATTCACACGAACAACAATACGACCAGAGTCCACGTAATCTACACGACCACCACGCCAAGCTTGAACTGCGGTACCCGAGTCAACAGCAACGGTGCGCTCGATACCGGTACCTACCAGTGCTTTTTCAGCACGCAACACGGGAACAGCTTGACGTTGCATATTTGCACCCATCAGGGCACGGTTCGCATCGTCATGTTCCAGGAACGGAATCAGCGAAGCCGCAACCGACACAACCTGAGCCGGAGCCACGTCCATGTATTCAATGTTGTCCGGTTCAGCCAACACGAATTCGTTGTGCTGACGTGAAGACACGATGTCATTGGTGAATTTGCCCTTGTTGTCCAGATCAGCATTCGCCTGAGCGATGGTGAACTTGCCTTCTTCGATGGCAGACAGATATTCAACATCATCAGTGGCGCGGCCCTTCACAACCTTACGGTACGGCGTTTCAATGAAACCGTACTCGTTAGTACGCGCGTACAACGCCAGCGAGTTGATCAGACCGATGTTCGGACCTTCAGGTGTCTCAATCGGGCACACACGACCATAGTGCGTCGGATGCACGTCGCGTACTTCAAAGCCCGCACGTTCGCGTGTCAAACCGCCAGGTCCCAAAGCAGAAATACGACGCTTGTGCGTTACTTCCGCCAACGGGTTGGTTTGATCCATAAACTGTGACAATTGCGATGAACCGAAGAATTCTTTCACCGCCGCCGAGATCGGTTTTGCATTGATTAAATCGTGAGGCATCAGGTTGTCAGCTTCGGCTTGACCCAAGCGTTCCTTCACTGCGCGCTCAACACGAGCCAACCCTGTACGGAATTGATTCTCAGCCAATTCGCCCACAGCACGCACACGACGGTTACCCAAGTGATCGATATCGTCGATTTCACCGCGACCATTGCGTAACTCAACCAAAATTTTGATCACAGATACGATGTCGTCATTTGACAATGTCACGGCACCTGTCAATTCTTCACGACCTACACGGCGGTTGAACTTCATACGACCAACCACTGACAAGTCATAGCGTTCTTCCGAGAAGAACAAGCCGTTGAACAATGCTTCAACTGCATCTTCAGTTGGCGGCTCACCGGGACGCATCATACGATAAATCGCAACGCGTGCCGTCCATTGATCGGTCGTTTCATCGGTACGCAAGGTATTCGACATGAACGCGCCCTGATCCAGATCGTTGGTGTAAAGGGTATTAATCTTTGTAATGCCCGCAGCTTGCAGCTTGCCAAGCAATGTCTCGGTAATTTCATCATTGGCATTGGCAATGACTTCTCCGCTTTCGGTGTCGATCACATTATGCGCAAGCACACGACCGACGAGGAAATCATCTGCAACGGTTAGCTTGTCAATACCCGCTTCCTGCATTTCACGAATGTGGCGCACGGTAATACGTTTATCTTTTGCAACAATAATCTTGCCAGCCTTGCCTTCGATATCGAAGCGCGCAATCTCGCCGCGCAAACGCTCGGGCACCACTTCAAACTGGGTGCCTTTCTTGGTGAGATGGAAAGTATCGTTTTCGAAGAATGTCGCCAAAATTTCTTCCGGAGTGTATCCCAGCGATTTAAGCAGAATAGTAACCGGCATCTTGCGACGACGGTCGATACGGAAATACACGAAATCTTTGGCATCAAACTCAAAGTCCAACCAGGAGCCACGGTAAGGGATCACACGTGCCGAGAACAACAACTTGCCGGAGCTATGTGTTTTACCGCGATCATGTTCAAAGAACACGCCGGGAGAACGGTGCAATTGAGACACGATCACGCGCTCAGTACCGTTAATCACAAAAGAACCCGTGTGAGTCATCAGGGGAATTTCGCCCATGTAGACTTCCTGCTCTTTTACTTCTTTGACTGTCGGTTTGGACGCCTCTTTGTCGAGGATAGTCAGGCGCACACGAGCGCGCAAAGGTGAGGCATAAGTCAACCCGCGTTGCTGACATTCACGCACATCGAACGGCGGCAAGCCCAAGCTGTAACTGACAAAATCCAGACGCGCAAATTTTGTATGGCTCTCAATTGGAAAAATGGAATTGAAAGCGGCTTGCAAGCCTTCGTTTTTGCGTTGCTCGGGTGCCACCCAGGCTTGCAAAAACGCGCTATATGACTCCAATTGCGTGGAAAGCAAGAATGGCACAGGCAATGCACCGACCCGCTTTGCAAAACTTTTACGAATACGTTTTTTTTCAGTAAAAGAATAACTCATAACATCTCCGCGACGTGAAAAGACAAAGGACAAAAAGCGCGCTACAGCTCATTAACCATTGGCTTCTACAACAACATAAAAACGGTCTGACTTGCGTCAGCTTTTTAGAAACGGCAAAAGGCCGACGGCATGCCGTCAGCCTTCCCCCTCTAGCGATGCTTACTTAATTTCAGCTGTTGCACCCGCTTCGACCAACTGCTTGACAATGGCATCTGCATCCGCCTTGTTAACACCTTCTTTAACATTCTTCGGTGCGCCGTCTACCAAGTCCTTGGCTTCTTTCAACCCCAGACCGGTAATAGCACGAACAACTTTAATCACGTTAACCTTGGCATCACCGGCTGCTTTCAGAATCACGGTGAATTCAGTTTGCTCGGCAGCGGCAGCAGCACCACCGGCGGCAGCGCCACCGGCAGCAGGAGCAGCCACAGATGCTGCGGATACGCCAAATTTTTCTTCAACTGCTTTTACCAAATCATTGAGTTCCAACACAGACAGGCTATCCAGTGCTGTTAAAAATGCGTCTTTATCGAATGCCATTTTGATATTCCTAATTTAAAAGTTTGAGATAGTTCAAGCTGCCACAGATTTTTTTTCTGCCACAGCGCTGAGTACGCGCGCCAAGCTCGAAACCGGCGATTGCAACAAGCCCAACAGTTGTGCCAACAGCACTTCTTTGCTTGGTACGGTTGCCAGCGCGCTGACTGCCGCTGTATCCAATACCTTGCCGTTGTAAAGACCTGCTTTGATCACCAACTTTTCGTTCGCCTTGGCGAAATCATGCACAATTTTTGCAGCGGCAACAGGATCGGCACTGATGCTATACACCAGCGGCCCGACCATTTTGTCTGCCAATGCTTCAAAAGGAGTGCCTTGTACCGCACGACGTGCCAAAGTATTTTTCAATACATGGAAATACACACCTGCGCCACGTGCAGTTGCACGCAACTTGGTGATGTCGCTCACTGCGATACCACGGTACTCTGCCAGAACGATAGTCTGAGCTTGAGCCACTTGCGCGGTCACCTCAGCTACTACTGCTTGCTTTTCTTGCAGATTTAGACCCAAAGTCTTCCTCCATTTTCAATCGAGACCCTTACCGGCATCCCTTCGTTATCAACCGCGTCCTCAAGATAGGGATAAAAACATTCCCTGCTCGCGGGCACACCATCTACGTGGGTCAACGAAACGCTTTGTCAATTAAAGCTTCGTCAATTAAATCATTGGCCAACAACGCCTCCGATACCTACGGTCTTGGATAATCTGCCAATACAGCCAGCAGTCCAATGTTCCATTCGTCATGTCGATATTGCTGTCATGACGAAAGAATTTCCAAATTAAGCCCCTCTCTCTAACTCTCTCCCGCAAGCGGGGGAGAGAACAAACGAGAAAAGCAATTTTTAACTCAGGCAGCCAGGCTGGCCTGCTCGACGCGAATACCCACACCCATCGTGCTGGAAATCGCGATCTTTTTCAGATATATGCCCTTAGACGCCGCAGGCTTCGCTTTGTTCAATGCGTCAACCAACGCCAGCAGATTTTCACGCAATGCCTCCGGTGCGAATGAAGCGCGACCGATGGTGCATTGCACAATACCGTTCTTGTCAGTACGGTATTGAACTTGACCCGCTTTGGCATTTCTTACCGCACCAGCCACATCCGCCGCCACCGTACCCACTTTAGGGTTAGGCATCAAACCGCGCGGACCGAGGATTTGGCCCAGTTGACCAACAATTCGCATCGCGTCTGGAGACGCGATTACCACGTCGAAATCAGTCTTGCCGCCCTTGATGCTTTCAGCCAAGTCTTCAAAACCAACGATGTCAGCACCTGCGGCCTTGGCTTCTTCAGCCTTGGCGCCTTGGGCAAACACGGCTACGCGTACTGTCTTGCCTGTTCCTTTGGGAAGTACAACAGAGCCGCGCACCAGTTGATCTGACTTCTTTGCATCAATGCCGAGATTAATTGCAACATCAATTGATTCGTCAAACTTGGCTTTGGCAGTTTCTTTAACCAATTGCAATGCCGCATCGACCGGATACAGTTTTTCGCGGTCAACTTTGGCGGCGAGCGCTTTATATCGCTTAGAAATATGTGCCATGTTATACACCCTCCACAGTGATGCCCATGCTGCGTGCGCTACCGGCAATGGTACGCACTGCTGCATCCAAATCAGCCGCCGTCAGGTCGGGCTGCTTGGCTTTGGCGATGTCTTCAGCTTGCTTGCGAGTCAGCTTGCCGACTTTGTCGGTATGCGGTGTCTTGCTGCCTTTTTGCACGCCGGCGGCTTTCTTGATCAGAATAGTCGCAGGAGGAGTCTTCATCACAAAGGTGAAGCTCTTGTCCGCAAACGCGGTAATCACTACCGGGATAGGCAGACCTGGCTCAACGCCTTGAGTTTGTGCATTGAAAGCCTTACAGAATTCCATGATGTTCAAACCACGCTGACCGAGCGCAGGCCCGATTGGTGGACTTGGATTTGCCTTACCGGCAGGGACTTGCAGCTTGATATAGCCAATAATTTTCTTTGCCACTTTACTACTCCTTATCAGTGGGTTAAACGCATACCGCAGTTACTCCGATACGCTCCCCGTTTAATACAGAGAAGGGTTAAAGGGTGAAGAGCAAAGGGTAACTGCAAAACCAACCCTTTTCCCTTCTCCCTTACTCTTTCCCGCCTAAGCTTTTTCTACTTGACCAAAATTCAACTCAACCGGTGTAGAGCGACCAAAAATGGTCACTGCAACACGCAACTTGCTCTTGTCGTAGTTAACCTCTTCAACCGCGCCGTGAAAGTCAGTGAACGGGCCTTCTTTAACGCGCACCATCTCACCGACTTCAAACAACACTTTGGGACGCGGCTTCTCAACACCAGCCTGCATCTGCGACATAATGTTATCGACTTCCTTTTGGCTGATCGGTGTCGGCTTCATGGCTGAACCACCCAGGAAACCAGTGACCTTGGGCGTATTCTTCACCAAGTGCCAGCTCTCGTCCGTCATATCCATTTCAACAAGCACATATCCCGGAAAGAATTTGCGCTCGCTGATACTTTTCTGACCCGACTTCAATTCCACCACTTCTTCCACCGGCACCAGTATCTGACCGAACAGATCCGACATACCTTCACGTGCAATGCGCTCTACCAGCGCACGCTGCACACTTTTTTCAAACTGGGAGTACGTATGCACAACATACCATCGCTTGGACATCACTCACCCCGCCCCATTAATTTATTAACCACCAGCAACAGACTCGCATCTACCGCCCATAAAAACAGTGCCATAATCACGGCGAACAACACCACAACACCGGTCGTTTGCAAAGTCTCTTTGCGCGTTGGCCAAACAACACGCTTCGCTTCTGCCACTGCATCCTGAGCGAAGCCGAACAGGCTCTTGCCGGGCACCGTCGTCCAGAACACGCCCGCCGCCAGCAACACGCCCGCCAGCACCGACAACACGCGCAGCACCGCCGCACTTTCATGCAATAAATAGAAGCCAACTACTCCTGCCACAACGAGCAGAAACGCAAGCACCATCTTGATCTTGTCAGCCATGTTTTGAACTACCCGTTTCTTCTTTACTAACTGGCAGGCCAGGAGGGTTTCGAACCCCCAACCCTCGGTTTTGGAGACCGATACTCTACCAATTGAGCTACTGGCCTATAATTTTAGGATTAAGGAGCCTGGATCAAGGATTAAGCAAAACCGCCTTTCAATCCCCAATCCCGAATCCTTAATCCTGCTTGTTTACTCTACAATCTTTGCAACCACACCCGCACCCACGGTACGACCACCTTCGCGTATCGCGAAGCGCAGACCTTCTTCCATCGCGATTGGAGCGATCAGGTTAACAGTCACCGATACGTTGTCGCCTGGCATCACCATTTCGGTGCCTGCCGGCAGTTCAACTGCGCCCGTTACGTCAGTGGTACGGAAGTAGAACTGGGGACGGTAGCCTTGGAAGAATGGTGTGTGACGGCCACCTTCATCTTTACCCAACACGTAGATCTCGGCAGTGAACTTGGTGTGAGGAGTGATTGTGCCTGGCTTTGCCAACACTTGACCACGCTCAACTTCTTCACGCTTGGTACCTCGCAGCAATACACCCACGTTGTCGCCTGCTTGACCTTGGTCGAGCAGTTTGCGGAACATTTCCACGCCGGTGCAAGTGGTCTTCAAGGTTGGCTTCAGTCCAACGATTTCGATTTCTTCGCCGACCTTGATGATGCCACGCTCGATACGACCTGTAACTACCGTTCCACGACCGGAGATGGAGAATACGTCTTCCACTGGCATCAGGAAGGCGCCGTCCAGAGCACGCTCCGGTTGTGGGATGTAAGTGTCCAGTGCTTCTGCCAAACGAAAGATGGAAGGTTCACCCAAGTCGCCTTGGTCGCCTTCAACTGCCTTCAGTGCAGAACCCTTGATGATAGGGATGTCGTCACCGGGAAAGTCGTACTTGGTGAGCAGTTCACGGATTTCCATTTCAACGAGTTCGAGCAATTCTTCGTCGTCAACCATGTCACATTTGTTCATGAACACGATGATGTACGGTACGCCAACTTGGCGGGCCAGCAGGATGTGTTCGCGAGTTTGAGGCATTGGGCCGTCAGCAGCGGATACCACCAGAATAGCGCCGTCCATTTGCGCTGCACCGGTAATCATGTTCTTTACATAGTCGGCGTGGCCAGGGCAGTCAACGTGCGCATAGTGGCGGTTGGCTGTTTCATATTCAACGTGCGCTGTATTAATAGTAATACCGCGTGCCTTTTCTTCCGGGGCCGCGTCAATTTGGTCGTAAGCCTTGGCTTCGCCGCCAAACTTCTTCGACAATACGGTCGTAATCGCCGCTGTCAGGGTTGTCTTGCCATGGTCCACGTGACCAATCGTGCCTACGTTTACGTGCGGCTTCGTACGTTCAAATTTGCTCTTTGCCATGATTATTCCCTATCAATGTCAAACGTTAACAATAAAAAATTAATGGTGCCCATGGCGAGAATCGGACTCGCGACCTCTCCCTTACCAAGGGAGTGCTCTACCACTGAGCCACATGGGCAAGCAACCAAACTGGAGCGGGTGAACGGGATCGAACCGTCGTCGTAAGTTTGGAAAACTTCTGCTCTACCATTGAGCTACACCCGCGTGCTCTCCCAACAAGCAATCGCGAGACACCATGCAATTGCCATAACCCAGTCAAATACTTAAACAATAGAATCTGGTGGAGGGGGAAGGATTCGAACCTTCGTACTCTAAGAGGTCAGATTTACAGTCTGATGCCTTTAACCACTCGGCCACCCCTCCAAAAACGAGCCCGCGATTATCCACATAACGAGATTCCCTGTCAAAGGGTATCTACAAAATATAGTGGCAAGAGATGCAAAATAGACTTTTGGACTAGTCGGAGATAGGCGAAAAAGGGCTATTGTGTTAGTTATGGCGTCCGCCCGTAAATTTGGCAAGCTGCGCCACAAGCTCAATTAGCTCTCGTTACGGGTTCCGCCTTGACAAACCGATCATCGGTCATTCGCAATCTGTCGGCGAGCATATGCAAAAAGGCCCGGTTGAAATGCAACTGACAGTGATCGGATAACTGGTCGAGTTGAGCGGGGAGCATTTTCATCACAGTAATTTCGGTGTTGGCTACAACGGTGGCCGAGCGCGGAGCCGGAATACTGCTCATATAAGCCATCTCACCGACGCAGTCCCCGCTGCTCAAAACATTTAGCAAGCGGGTACAGCGCGTTACACTGACACTGCCTTCGATGAGCACATAAAAAGCATCGCCCATCTCGTCTTCCCGAATCAGCACGGTCTTCGCCGGTTGTTTGTGCCATTCACCCACACGCAATATCTCCCATAACTCGATGTCGGTGAAATCGTGAAACAGGCGCAATTTGCGTAACGAGGTGAATTTTTCGGTTTCGTTAAATTCCAGCTCGCCTTTTTCAAAGTGCCCGAGCGCGGCGAGTTCGTTGCCAAAATCACGCCAGGTAGCAAAACGCTCTTGTTGATCTTTTTTCAGGGCGATCATCACGATACGTTCCAACTGCGGCGGCAGATCATTGCGTAGCCTCGTGGGGGGAACAGGAGATTCATTCATGATCTGGTGATACAAATGCGCCAGATTTTTCGGGTTGTAGGGCGAATGCCCCGTCAGCAAGCGATACATCACCACACCCAGCGAATAAATATCAGTCTGATGCGAAAGTGCCTGTCCGAGCACTTGTTCCGGTGACATATAGTTGGGGGAACCTATATTACTATCGAGCGTTTGTTCGACATCAAGCCGGATAGCGGCGCCCAAGTCCGATATCTTGATCTCGTTCGGATTGGCCAATAAAAGGTTGGAAGGCTTTATGTCGCGATGAATAATGCCATTGAACTGCGCATAATTGAGCGCGCGGCAACATTTGAACAAATATTCCACCACCCGGTCGAGAGGAAGCAAATTGTCAGGCAGTATGTGCTTTTCCAGTGTTCCTCCCGGCACATATTCCATCACAATATAACTCTGTTCTTCACTGATGACCGCATCATAGGTTGCCACAATATGCGGATGAATGAGTTTTCCCGCCAGCGCGGCTTCGTTCTTCAATTGCCTGCGGTTTTGTGCCCCCCGCTTGGGATCATCGAGAAATTCCTGCTTGATCACCTTGAGCGCAACTTCACGCTCGGCAAAAGGATCGTAACCCAGATACACAACACTGGACGCACCCTGCCCCAACTTTCTGAGCAGACGGTATTTCCCCAGTTGTGCATCCTGGCTCATTGAACAGTTCGCTGTAAGTGTAATATTTCCATAAACTGTGGCAATTTACACAACTGGCGACCTTTGGACAACCAAGTTAAGCAGGGGATTTACGTTTTTCGGAACAATGCCGATTGCGCATGCGCCTGCAAACCTTCGCCAAAAGCCAGTGTAGAGGCAATCGCACCCAACGTTTGCGCACCTTGGGCAGAGACTAGAATCAGACTGCTGCGTTTTTGAAAGTCGTACACTCCCAGCGGTGAGGAAAACCGCGCAGTGCCGGAAGTGGGTAAAACGTGATTCGGCCCGGCGCAATAGTCGCCCAATGCCTCGGAAGTGTAGCGCCCCATAAAGATAGCACCAGCATGCTTGAGCTTTGGCAGCAATGCTTGAGGGTCTGCGACAGACAACTCCAAGTGTTCGGGTGCAATACGGTTGCTGATGCGACAGGCTTCATCCAAATCCGCGACATGAATCAGTGCCCCGCGATTCTCCAGAGCCGTCCTGATAATGTCCTTGCGCGGCATCTGCTCCAATAGTTTGCTGGCACTCGCCGCTACCGCTTCGATAAAAGCCGCATCGGGCGACAAAAGAATAGCCTGCGCCAGTTCGTCGTGCTCGGCCTGCGAGAACAAGTCCATCGCCACCCAGTCCGGATTAGTCAGACCATCGCAAATAACCAGTATCTCCGACGGGCCAGCGATCATGTCGATACCGACAGTACCGAACACACGGCGCTTGGCAGATGCAACATAGGCATTGCCCGGGCCAACGATCTTGTCCACCTTGGGAATGGTCGCTGTGCCGTAAGCCAGGGCGGCTACCGCTTGTGCGCCGCCGATGGTAAACACACGGTCAACACCGGCAAGATACGCCGCCGCCAGCACCAGTTGATTCTTCACCCCGTCCGGCGTTGGCACCACCATGATGAGCTCGCCGACACCCGCCACTTTTGCCGGCAAAGCATTCATCAGCACCGAAGAAGGATAAGCCGCCTTGCCGCCGGGCACATACAGCCCGACCCGATCCAGTGCAGTGATTTGTTGCCCGAGCATCGTGCCATCTGCCTCGGTATTGTTCCACGAGCTTTGCACTTGTTTCTGATGGTAAGCAGTCACCCGCTGCGCGGCTTGCTCCAGCGCGATACGCTGATCCGCGGGGAGAGTATCAAAAGCAGCTTTAAGCTCAGCGCGCGGCAACTCCAGTGCCGAGGCCTCAGCCAAAGGCAAACGATCAAACTTGCGCGTGTATTCCAGCACGGCAATATCCCCGCGCTTTTTTACATCGGCGAGAATGGACGCAACGGTGGCTTCCAGTTTTTCGTCGGATGTCTCTTCAAAAGCCAGCAGCTTGGTCAGCCTGGCATCGAAATCGGTTTGGTTGGTTGAGAGTCTTGAAATATTCATGAGCATCCATCCAGCTTGTCATTGATATAACTACGAGCATTCCACTAAGCCAGCAAGCTGGCAGTTTAGTTTCTTATGGCTCCGGCAAATGCATCCAGCATCGGCTGAATGGCTGAGAGTTTAAGTTTTAAAGAGGCCTGATTCACCACCAGGCGCGAAGAAATCGGCGCGATCTCTTCCACCGCCCTGAGATTATTGGCCTTCAAGGTGGCCCCGCTACTCACCAAATCGACAATGGCATCGGACAGGCCAACCAGCGGCGCCAGCTCCATCGAGCCGTAAAGTTTAATAAGATCGACATGCACGCCTTTTGCAGCAAAATGTTCACGCGCTGTTTTTACATATTTGGTCGCCACGCGCAAACGCGCGCCCTGCTTCACTGCCGCCTCATAATCAAAATCATCGCGCACCGCAACCATCATGCGACATTTGGCAATATTCAAATCCAGCGGCTGATATAAGCCCTCGCCCCCGTGTTCATTCAGTACATCTTTACCGGCCACCCCCATATCCGCAGCACCGTATTGAACATAGGTCGGCACATCGGAAGCACGCACAATAATCAGGCGAACGTCATCGCGGTTAGTCGGCAAAATAAGCTTGCGCGAAGACTCCGGGTCTTCCAGAGCTGTTATTCCTGCCGCTTTTAGCAGCGGCAAGGTTTCATCAAAGATACGGCCTTTGGATAAGGCAATAGTAATCATAACGGTGATTTTTGCATTACGCATTTATTAAAGGTGTGCATTCTATCGTCAAATGCGGCACAAGTTAAAATCAGATTGGAATTTGACGTTCACCGGTGACAATCTACATTAATTTCTGCATTTTCCCGTACTCTATACCATGCGGCATAAAGCGCAGGCAGGAATAAACAAGTCAACAGCGTCGCTACGACCAAGCCGCCTATAATAGATACCGCCATTGGCCCCCAAAATACCTGACTTGAAAGAGGAATCATAGCAAGAATGGCCGCCGCAGCCGTTAATACAATGGGGCGGAAGCGGCGTACCGTGGAGCCGATAATAGCTTCCCATAACGGCATACCTGTTTCTTCATCCTGCCTGATTTGATCCACCAATATCACCGAGTTGCGCATGATCATGCCTGACAGTGCAATAACACCAAGGCTGGCGACAAAGCCGAATGGCGCTTGAAATAACAGCAACGCCATCGTGACGCCGATCAACCCAAGCGGCGCAGTCAGCAATACCATTACTGTGCGTCCGATGTTCTGCAACTGAATCATCAGCAGGGTGATTACGCAGATCAGCATGAGGGGTACAACTGCGGCGATAGCATCAGAGCCCTTTGCCGACTCCTCAATGCTGCCGCCCATCTCGATCAAGTATCCTGGTGGCAACTGGGCGCGTACAGCATCAAGTTGCGCATTTAGTCGTTCAGAAGCGGTTGCAGGCTGGGTTCCTTCCAGTGTATCTGCACGCACGATCATTGTGGGCAAACGGTTGCGTCGCCAGATCACGCCCTCTTCAAGAACCGGTACCAGTTTTGCGACTTGCGCCAGAGATACATGCCCCCCGCTCGCAATCGGAATTTCAATATCCGGCAAGCGCGCCAAAGAATGCGACTCGCCGCCAAAGCCGCCTCGCCACACTACATCGATTAGCTGATCTTTCTCGCGATACTGTGTCAATGCGATGCCATTTAAGGTCACCTGCATAATCTGGGCTATATCTTGACTGGAAATGCCAAGCTGTCTTAGCTTGTCCTGATCCACTTCCACGCGAACGCTTTTGACCTTTTCATTCCAGTCGAAGTTGACATTGGTCAGACCGGGATCGGCACGCATCATATCGGCCACCTTGGTCGAAACCTCGCGCAGCTTGGTCAGATCATTTCCCATTACACGAAACTGTACCGGATAGCCTATTGGCGGGCCGTTTTCCAGTCTTACCAGCCGTACCCTGATGTCTGCAAAATCCGCAGCGGCAAAACGCGCTTCCATACGGCGCTTAAATTCTTCGCGCTCATCCAAACCTTTTGTGACGACAACCATTTGTCCAAAGTTGTCGGTCGACAACTGTTGATCCAGAGTCAAAATAAAACGCGGAGCGCCGTTGCCGATATACGACGAATAATAGTCTACTGCCGGGTCATCCTTGATCAATTGCTCGATGCGTTGTACCTTTTCTCTGGTTGCTTTGAGTGAGGCACCCTGCGGCAGCCAGACATCCACCATTAATTCCGGCCTGCTGGATGGTGGAAAAAACTGCTGCTGCACAAACTGGGTGAAGGCTACTATCGACAAGGCGAATATCAGCACGGTCACCCCGATAACCTTCCAGCGGTTGCGCAAACACCAGATTAACAATTTCCGGAAGCGACGATAGAAAGGCGTGTCGTAAATATTATCACCATGTTTTTGTGCTTTGGCAATAAGGGCTTTGGGGTCCAGCAATTTGTAACCAATGTAGGGGGTGAATACGACCGCCACCACCCAGGAAACGAGTAGCGCGATTGCCACCACTTGAAAGATGGAAACCGTGTATTCACTCGCCGCCGATTTGGAAAAAGCAACCGGGGTAAATGCGGCTACTGTAATTAGGGTTCCGGTCAACATCGGAAATGCTGTCGAGGTATATGCATAGGTCGCGGCTTTGTTGCGATCCCAGCCTTGTTCCATCTTTACCACCATCATTTCTGCCGCAATGATGGCATCGTCCACCAGCAAGCCGAGAGCAATTACCAGCGCACCCAGTGAAATACGCTGTAAGTCAATACCAAAGGCTTTCATGGCAAAGAAAGTTATTGTCAGCACCAGAGGAATTGATAATGCGACTACTGCGCCGGTACGCATCCCCAGACTTAAAAGAGATACTGCAAGAACGATGACGATGGCCTCGGTCAGGGAGTGCTCAAATAAATGGATAGACCCCTTCACCACTTCCGGCTGATTTGAAACCATATGCACATCGATGCCCACTGGCAGTTGTGCAGCAATGCGCTTCATTACATGGTCAAGATTTTCACCTAATTCAATTACGTCACCGCCCTTGTCCATCACCACACCGAGGCCGATAGCAGGCTGTCCTGCAAAGCGCATTTGAGGATCGGGCGGATCAACCAGTCCGCGGCTTATTTTAGCAATATCGCCCAGGTAAAAATGCTGACCGTTCACTCGCAAGTCGGTATTGCGCACCCGCTCCACGCTGTCATAACTACCGCTCACTCGTGTATGAATGCGGTTATCGGCAGTTTCTATATATCCGCTTGCAGCCACCGAATTTTGCTTTTGCAGCGCTTCAACAATTTGCAAGGGTGAAATGCCCAGTGTCGCTAAACGGTTGGGCTGCGCATCTATATATATTTTCTCGTCTTGCACGCCTATCAACTCTACACGTTTTACATCTTTGACCCGGCGCAATTCCAGCGCGACGCGATCTGCATATCGGCGCAAGGTGGCAAGATCAAAACCATCGCCGGTCAGCGCAAAAATATTGACTTGCACATCTCCAAACTCGTCATTCGGGAACGGGCCCAGCACACCTTCGGGCAATGTGGGTTTTATGTCGTCGAGCTTTTTGCGTATTTGGCGCCATGATTCAGGCACGGCCTCTTTGGGCGTGTCATCTCTAAGTGTTATGAATATTTGTGACTCCCCGGGCTTTGAAACAGAACGCAACACGTCCAGCCAAGGAGTTTCCTGCAATTTTTTTTCAATTCGTTCGGTTAGTTCGAGTTCGACTTCTTGTGCAGCGGCTCCCGGCCATTGGGTTGTTACCACCATGTCCTTAAAAGTGAAATCAGGATCTTCGGCTCGTCCCAGTTGGAAGAAAGAAATAACCCCGGACACCGACAATACGATGATAAGAAATACCACCATCTGCTGATGCTTCAGCGCCCACTCGGAAAGATTTGGCATTTTCATAGCGCATTACCTTCCTCGGTCGCTTGGATTTTTTCGCCAGCCGATAGCTTGTGTACACCTGCACTGACAATGCGTTCACCCGCTACAATGCCACTAGCGATGAGTGCCCCATCATCGCGATAGGCAGACACAATGACAGGACGCAACAATACGCTGTGATCGGCAGCCACAATCCATACTGCTGACTTGTCACCCTGCTGAAATATGGCCGAAAGAGGTACCAAAAAACCATTCTCGTTTTTTTGTAATGCATTTTTTTCAGTATGATCAAGCTTCACCCGCGCCGTCATACCCAATGCTACCTTTGTCTTTCCGGCATCGAACGCGACACGGGCGGGGTAGGTATGGCTTGCACTATCTGCGCCAGGCGAAATTTCCCGAACATGACCGTGCAATACTGTTTGTGTTCTGCTGTCCGTCGCGTCAAGCTCAATCTCGGCTGGAGCGCCTACCTTGGTTGAGGTGTAACGCGATTCCGGAATGGAAATCAGAACTTCGCGTGCGCCTTCTTGCGCTACGCGCATGATCGGCTGGCCCGCACTCACAATCTGTCCAACTTCAGCCTGAGTTTCCGACACTACTCCATCGCGATCTGATAACAGACTGGTATAAGCCGCTTGATTGCGTGCCATATCCGCTTGTGCAGCCGTTGCCGTTAATTCAGTTTCCTTGGCATCTAAAACAGCTTGGCTAACGAAACCCTGCGTACGCAATTCTCGATAGCGTTTCAAATCCTCTTCAGCCAAGTGGTAACGGGCTACCGTTTCGTTTACTGCCAATCCTGTATCTGCCGCATCCAATCTCGCCAACACTTGGCCTTTCCTTACCACCGCTCCGGCATCCACCAGCCGTTCGATGATCTTGCCCCCCAAGCGAAAACCCAGTACGGTTTCGTAACGCGTACGCACCTCACCGCTGTAAACACTGCCACTATCGCTTGCTTTTGCGCCGACCACTACAGTCATTGCCGGTCGCTCCACTTTGGCTTGATGCGCGGATTCTTTGTCGCAGCCAGTCAGCATCAAAACTATAAACAGAATTGTGAATTGTTTTTTCATTAGAGTGTTCCTTCACAGTACAACCATTCAACTAGTGGCCGAACTATTTTTCCATGTGATGCCAATGTTTACCGCCAGTATCGTGAAATTTCGCAAGTTAGAATGCGTAAACCAACCCCAAACTTGCGTAATAGTTCACATTGGTACTCACTAAAGGGCTATTAAGTGCAGCGGCTTGCAAGTAGTGTGCTTCCATACTGCCAACAAGTTTCCAGATATGGCTAAGATCGTATTCCCATATCACTCCCCCGGAGTTGTATAAACGGCCTGCATTGGGTGAAAATGTAGCCAATCCTGTAATGGAGGATTCTTGGGCTGTAATTCCGTAATATCTCGCCATAGAGTTTTTATCAGCCCAGGTTGCTTGAGCAAAAAGTCCGGCTTGAAGTCGTTGCCCACCATAAACCCCGACGGAAATTCTTAAATCTTCTTGAGCACCAAAATTTGCATTCGTATTTTGGCGATATCGGGCCAATATCCAGAATGGCATCGGGCCGATGCTATTATTGAATTCCATTTGACCACCCCAGGAAACGGAAGATGGCAAACTTGTGACGTTACGGCTTTCCAGCCACGCCGATTCGCTGCTGTCCCGTCCATTCTCATTGGCCAACTGAAAACCTACTGTCAATCCCTTGAATATCGTTTTTTTAACTCCCGCTTCTAAAATATCCTGAGTGGTGGTAATAAAAAATTGATTGTGTTGATAATCTATGTCCGGGATAGCCACAATCTTTTGAGAGTTACCCCCGTCATAAGTTGGTCTCAACCATCCTCCCACACCGATAAAATAGTTTTCTGAAGAGTCGTCAGCCAACGCACATATTGGTGATAGCAAGATAAAAAGAACCAGTATCTTTTTCCGGTTCATGAAGTCGCCTGTTGATAAAGCTGACTGCTTGGAATTAGGTAGCTTTATCATGGTCAAGAACTGCAGGCGGGTGTAGTAGGTATTGCCGCCACATGGGTTAGTTGTTCATCTTCACCCAGCATTTCCATACCAATATATGCGCGGATGGTTAAGACACCATCCTTGACGCGAATGGTGCCTTTATATTTCTTTTTGTCGCGAGGATCGTAAATCCAGCCATCACGCCATGCTTCGTTGTCATAGTGACTAAGTTGCGCGATTTGAACACCGCATGTATCAGTTGCGGTTCCTGCCTCCCTGTCCCAAACAATCTTTCCGCAAATACCGCCGGCTTTGTCAGGGCAAACTTTGACTTCAATTACTGCATCTTTTTCTGCTGTTAACCAAAGCCCTTTTGCATCGTCAATTCCCGAAGCGAAAACGGTGCTTGATATCAAAGTTGCTGATGCTAGAAACATTACGCGCTGAAACGCCTTCATGTCAAAACCCCTTCTGTTTTTTTGAAAATGTTAATCCACTGCCTAACTATTACTATCGATTTGCCAACAATATAGTAGTTATGACTATAATATAGTGATGACTACTGTATTGCAAGTACCAAGTTCAAGCAGAAGGAAATATTTTTGTGTATAAATGGAGGCTGATTAATTCAGTTTGTTAAGCAATGACAAGTTCCCGCAATCCTCGCCCTGTTAATAAGTCGATGCCTACCCTAAAGACAAAAAAGCAGCCAGCGCAACAACGTGCTACCGAAACTTACGAACTCATTCTTGATGTTACGGCGCAAATGCTTGCTGAAGTCGGTTTCGAGCGAATATCAACAAACCTTGTCTGCGAGCGTGCAGGGCTTACACCTCCGGCGTTGTATCGGTACTTTCCAAATAAGTACGTTTTATTAAGCGAACTGGGAAAACGCTTAATGCAGCTCCAAAATGAGCTCATTCCACATTGGATAACGCCACAAGTATTTGCCGGATCGCTTACCGATCTGGAAAAAGCGTTACAAGGTTTAATCCTTGAGACTTGTAACGTAACTGAAAAGATGAAGGGAGGGGTGTGGATACTGCGCTCTCTGCGCGCTGTACCTGCGCTACAACTAGTGCTTCAGGAGTCTAACGAACAAGTAACAGAAGTCGAAACGCAATTGCTGGCTGAGATATTTCCGAATGCAGAAATCGAATCTTTGCGTCTTGTTTGCCGAATTACAGTAGAGATGATTTCTTCCACTATCGAATTGTTATTTAACGAACCCCTAAACCGGCCAGCCGTGGCACAAATTGTCTCGTCCATGATCGCTAGTTATCTTGTTCATCTGAAGCCGACAATAGATATCAATAACAATGGCGAGACCGGAACTGCCGATTAGAAAATTCAGCAGGGTATTGGAACGTGCTTTGATGTATTTCGGTCACGATGACAACTTGCGTATATAAAATTAGTGCTGGAAAGGCTTTTTACGCAATCGGCCCGGCAATACCAACGGAAACTCTTTCCCCTCTAACCTCAAATAACATCGACCAATTTAATTTATGCGTCGAATATTGGCCCCAAGTTGCGAAAGTTTGGCCTCGATATGTTCATAGCCGCGATCCAGATGATAGATACGGTCAATCACAGTTTCGCCTTTTGCGACCAAGCCCGCAATGACCAGGCACGCCGAAGCGCGCAGATCGGTAGCCATCACAGTTGCACCTTCCAAATGATCAACGCCCCGCACCATGGAAGTATTACCTTCAACTTCGATATGCGCTCCGAGGCGGCGCAACTCTTGCACGTGCATAAAGCGGTTTTCGAAGATGGTTTCGATCACCATCGCGCTGCCTTCGGCAATGCTATTGAGCGCCATGAATTGCGCTTGCATGTCGGTGGGGAATGCGGGATGCGGTGCAGTGCGCACATTGACGGATTTCGGGCGTCCGCTCATTTCAAGGTGAATGGTATCTGCTTCAACTTTGATCTTTGCACCGGCTTCGGTGAGTTTTTCCAGAACGGTTTCCAAAATATCGGCGCGCGTTTCGCGCAGGGTAATGCTGCCCCCGGTCGCCGCTGCCGCCACCAGAAAAGTACCGCTCTCGATACGATCCGGCATAATGCGATGCGCAGCACCGTGCAGTTTTTCCACGCCGGTGATGGTAATGGCGGCAGTACCATCACCGGAAATTATTGCGCCCATTGCGCGCAGACAATCAGCCAAGTCCACCACTTCCGGTTCGCGTGCCGCATTTTCCAAAACGGTCACCCCCTCTGCCAAAGCAGCCGCCATCATTAAATTTTCGGTACCGGTAACGCTGACGATATCGAAGAAGATACGCGCACCTTTGAGTCGCTTCGCTTTCGCATGAATATAACCGTGCTCGATAGTGATCTCGGCCCCCATCGCTTGCAGCCCTTTAATATGCAGATCAACGGGGCGCGAACCGATGGCACAGCCGCCCGGCAGGGATACACGAGCATTGCCGAACCTGGTCACCAGAGGTCCCAGCACAAGAATCGCGGCACGCATGGTCTTCACCATGTCATACGGCGCTTCCCAGTTTTCGACTTTATCGCCTTTAAAGGTAATTTCGCCAGATGCAGACTCGACCGATATACCCATTTGCTGCAACAAGTTGCGCATGGTGCCAACGTCATGCAGGTCGGGAAGATTGGTCAGATGTAGTGTTTCTGCGGTCAACAGACCGGCACACATGATGGGTAACGCGGCATTTTTAGCGCCGGAAATACGGACTTCACCCCGCAACGGGATGCCGCCTTGAATGGATAGTTTTTGCATAATTCTGTGCTTGTGGGTAATCGTTAATCAAGAAGAGTGGGCACGAGTTGCGCCCACGAATGTCCTATACGCGTGGGCACCAAGAACGTACCCACTCTACTCATTATAATTTCGCTCTCGTGGATTAATGCTTTCAGGCGTTATCTTTAAGCATCCGCCGACAAAGACAACGATTCGGCCACGCCGTAAAGATTGGCCAAGCTGCGTAAATTATCCGGGACGTTAATAAATGAAAGCTTAACTTTCTTGCGCTGCGCAGAACGCAACCACGCCAGCATTAAACTCACCGCGGAAGAGTCTACTGCCTCGACCTTGGCAAAGTCGATGACAAGCTCTGTGCCTTCGGTCAATTGCAAACCTTTGTTAAACTGGGCGGTAGCCGTATCTATGGTCAAACGACCCGATACCTGCAACACGCTTTCGACTTGTTCGCTCACTTTGTCTGGGCCTTCTGCGCCGCTGCCGCCAGGGCATTCTCGGCGGCACGGTTTTTCTCTACCAAAAATTTAATCAAGCCGTCAACGCCGGTCTGTTGCAACGGATCACGAAATTGATTGCTGTATATATCCAGAGCCAGTCTTGGTCCTGCAACAGAAAAATCGACCACCTTCCAACCAGCCAAAGTCTTCTTCAAGTCGTATTCCACGGCCACAGCGGCTTCTCCGGGGGTTGAGATCAGCGTTTTCACGGTAACCTGATCATCACCCTCGGTGTAATTAGTCGGCTCGAATTTCACTTTAACATCCGAGACTCCGGAAAATGCTTTTGCAATAAACACACGAACCAGCAGGTTACGAAATTCATCAACCAGTTCTTTTTGTTGTTCCGGTGTCGCTGTCTTCCACGCCTGCCCTACTGCGCGCCTTGTCATCAACTTAAAATCAAACATGGGCAAGACTCTGCTGTCTACCAAGTCCTGTATTTCTTTCTTGCTTGATTTTCCCTGTTTTAAAAGCGTCAACACATCCTGAACTGCGCTTTTCACCATTACGTCAGGCGCAACCGCAGTTTCCGCATTTACAATAATGGAAAAACACAACAACGAAATACCGGCCAACGCCGCAACAACTCGTTTCATATATCCCCCGAACATTTTACTTGGCTCCTTCTGCCTTGCTGGCAACAACCTGACCGATCAAATCCTCCAACACCAGAGCAGAACGCGTCTGTTTAATCACTTCGCCGCTTTTCAGCACATCGTCATCCACACCCGGCTTCAAGCCGATATATTGCTCCCCAAGCAAACCGGAAGTCAAAATACTAATCAGACTATCTTTGGGAAAATGATAGCGTTTGTCGATGCTCAAAGTGACTTCGGCTTCAAAACGCTCCGGATTTAACCTGATATCGGATACTCTTCCGATCAGAACTCCGGCGCTTCTAACCGAGGCGGTAGCCTTGAGACCGCCGATATTGTTAAAATTTGCCTTTAAGGTATACGACTCCGAAGCATTATAGGTACTCATGTTGCCGACTTTGAATGCCAAAAAAGTCAACGCAAGCACCCCGGCCACTACAAATGCCCCAACCCACAAATCCCATGTGGTTCGTTCCATGTCAATTCCCCCGAAACATAAATGCGGTCAAAACAACATCCAACAACAAAATAACCAGTGACGATTGCACCACGGTGCGCGTAGTCGCTCTTGATACGCCCTCGGCGGTGGGTTGCGCATCAAACCCTTCAAACACTGAGATCACCGTAACGGCCACGCCGAAAACAATACTCTTTATCACGCCATTCAAAACGTCATGCTGAAATTCGACTGCTCCCTGCATTTCTGACCAGAACGAGCCCTCATCAACACCGATATACACCACACCCACCAGATACCCGCCCAATACGCCCATGACTGAAAATATCGTCGCCAGAATAGGCATGGAAATTACACCGGCCCAAAAACGCGGGGCCACCACGCGCGCTATCGGACTCACCGCCATCATATCCATTGCGGCTAGTTGTTCGGAAGCTTTCATCAACCCGATCTCGGCTGTCATCGCCGAGCCAGCACGCCCCGCGAACAGCAAAGCCGCCAGCACCGGACCCAATTCACGCAACAAACTCAGCGCCACCAGTGTCCCCAACGCGGATTCCGAACCATATGTTTTCAGAATTTCATAGCCTTGCAACCCGAGCACGATGCCAACGAACAGCCCTGCCACCAGAATGATAATAAGGGACATCACGCCGGTGAAGTACAACTCCTTCACCGTTAATCTAAAACGCCGGAAACTGGAACCGGAATTCAGCAATATCAGGCCGAAGAAACGCGTGGCATAACCAATGCGCCAAATCGCCTCTATCACGCGATGCCCGATGTTTCTGACACTTTTCACGACAGGCATTAGACGCTCACTCCCAAGTCCTGCAAATAGCTTCCGCTTGGATAATGGAAGGGTACCGGACCATCTCTTTCCCCATGCACAAATTGATGTACGAAAGGCAGTTCCGAAGCTTGCATTTCATCCGGAGTTCCTTCCGCCGCAATCACACCATCGGCAATAAAATATATATAGTCGACGAGTTTCATCGACTCTTGCACATCATGTGTCACTACCACCGATGTGGCTCCCAGCGCACTATTCAGACGGCGTATCGATTCGCCGACCACGGTGAGCGAAATCGGATCAAGCCCGGTAAACGGCTCGTCATATAAAATCAGCATCGGATCCAGCGCAATGGTACGGGCCAGCGCCACACGCCGCGCCATACCACCGGAAAGTTCGGATGGCATCAGCGCGTGAGTTCCGCGCAATCCCACTGTTTGCAGCTTCATCATCACCAGATCATGGATCATTTCTTCAGGCAAGTCAGTGTGTTCGCGAATCTGGAAGGCTACATTGTCATAGACCGACATATCGGTAAACAACGCGCCGAACTGGAACAACACCCCCATCTTGCGGCGCATCGCATAAAGCTCCTGCTGATCAAGTTCATGCATCACTTGACCATTGATCTTGACTTCACCCCTGGTTGGACTGAGCGCGCCGGCAATCAGGCGAAACAATGTTGTCTTGCCGCAGCCGCTCCCGCCCATAATGGCAATGACCTTGCCCTTATGGAAAGTCATATTAATACCTTTCAGGATTGGGCGATTGCCATAGGCAAAGTTGACGTCGCGAATTTCTACCAGCGGTTGCGGGGACACTAATTAACCTTCTTGCTCGTTTTGTGTGGGCGCATTCTAAACCACACCTCCGCCACCCACAACTCCGCTTTACCGAATTTTTCCAACCCCACCAAAGACCAACCCTTCTTTTTGTGTAATACTTGAGCAAAGCCTGATTGCAGGCTATTCTTTAAACTCAATAATACTCGGTCAACTCACACATTTGGATAGTCGCGCCCCTCTTCCCTCGCTGCTCATTGTGGATGACGACCCGCTCATCCGTGACAGTTTACGTCTGGTTCTCGCCGGTGAGTTCGATATTCATTTGGCCGAAGATCGTGCTCATGCTATCCGCCTGTTAAGGGATATGGACTTCCCGCTACAATTGGCACTGGTCGATTTGGGGTTACCCCCTACACCGCATCGCCCCGAAGAAGGCTTTCGTCTGATAACGGAGTTGCTCGCTCATTCACCCCGGCTCAAGGTCGTCGCTTTATCGGGACAAGACGATCAAGCCAATGCCCGACATGCGCGGGCGCTTGGTGCGATTGAGTTCGTTGCCAAACCCTGTTCGCCCGAAACAATCAAGGCACAGTTGCTCAGCGCATTGCGCATTCCGATCGATATTCAAGCGCTTGGTGCGGTACAAAAAAAATCCACTCAGCGCATCATTGGATCTAGCCCGCCCATGCAGGCAATACTGCAACAGATCGAGCTGTATGCCGCGACTCCGTTTCCTGTACTAATCGAAGGTGAATCGGGCAGCGGAAAAGAACTCGTCGCTGCCACGCTGCAAAAGTCAAGCTTGAACCAGGCGGCCCCCTTCATTGTGTGTAACTGTGCCGCCATTTCTCCCAATCTGCTCGAATCCGCTTTTTTTGGTCATATCAAAGGGGCATTTACCGGAGCAACAACTTCGCAAACCGGTTTCTTTGAAGAGGCCGGTTCAGGCACATTATTTCTGGACGAGATTGGCGAAATTCCGCTGGAACTACAGGCTAAACTATTGCGCGTCCTGGAAAACGGCGAGTTTCAGCGCGTCGGGGAAACCCTCACCCGAAAAAGTCAGGCTCGCATCATCGCCGCGACCAACCATGATTTAAAAACCTCGGTGCGCGACGGCAAGTTTCGTCTTGACTTATATCACCGTCTGAGCATTTTCACGATCAAGGTTCCGCCATTGCGCACCTTGAGCACGGATAAATTATTACTGCTTGAGCATTTCCGCACCTTTTACGCCACTCAGGCTAAAAATGCGCCATTCCATCTAAATGATCAGGCAAAACAACTTTGGGAAAACTATACCTTTCCCGGCAACACGCGCGAGTTGCGTAATATTGTGATTCGTCTGTCAACCAAGTACCCGGGACAAATTATTGATGTTTCGCAACTGGAAGCCGAGCTTGACTTGGCTCACGCTGCTACAGGGGGAACAGAATCCGATTTGGTGAGCGAGGCTAAATTCGCCATGCAACAGGGGACTTTCAATCTCGATGACGAGTTGATGGACTATACTAGCCGGCATATTGATATGGCCATGGATATGGCAAGAGGTAATATGAGCGAGGCGGCCAAACTGCTCGGCATCGCGCGCACCACGTTGTACAGCCGCATTGAAGCGCTGCAAAAACACAAAGCGTTGAAGAAAAACTAAAGGGGATTATAGATGTATCTCGAACATTTTGGCTTGAACGAGCCTCCTTTCAAAATCACACCTATTACAGAATTTTTCTTTTCCGGCGCCAATCGCGGGGAAATACTCAATGCGCTGATTTACGCCATTACCGATAGCGAAGGCATCATCAAGATCAGCGGCGAAGTCGGCAGCGGGAAAACCATGCTGTGCCGTATGTTGCTGGATCGCCTGCCCACCAACATCAAAGCGATTTATCTGGCCAACCCGAGCCTGTCGCGCGACGAGTTGCTTTACGCCATTGCAGACGGTCTGGAGCTTGACCTTGAGGGACAACGCGTCAGCATATTGCTGCAAAATCTGCACAACCATCTGGTTGAGAAATATAACCAGGGAGAACGCTGTGTTGTGCTGGTGGACGAAGCACACGCGATGCCCTCTGAAACGCTGGAAGAGTTGCGCCTGCTTTATAACCTGCAAATCGGCAAGCATAAGTTAATCCAGATTGTTCTGTTCGGGCAACCTGAACTTGATCAAAAACTTGAACAAAACAACATGCGCCAACTCAAGGATCGCATCGTGCATCACTTTAATATGCAGCCGCTTTCCAAAAAAGTAATCGAATCATATTTAATGTTCAGAATGAGGGCCGCCGGCTATCACGGGCCGGACATTTTTTCTCCCGCAGCAGTCAATCTGATAGGCAAAGCTTCAAACGGGTTGATGCGTCGCGTGAATATTCTGGCGGATAAGTCTCTGCTGGCTGCCTTTGTTGAAAATACTCACAACATTGAAGCCCGGCACGTGCAAGCGGCAATTCGGGACAGTGAACTTGCGCCCGGCACATCGTTGATCAATCGCAAAAATATTTCCATTATTGCGGGCGCCTCCCTATCCGCATTGGCTCTGGCGGGCGCAGGCTGGCTGCTAGGGAGGACTGATTCTCCGCAACGGCCGCTGGAAAATAAAACTTCAATCGCCGCTATACAAACACCGGTCGTGGCATCGTCCAATGTTGGCATAGCGCCAGTCGTGCAAGCGTCCAGTGCAACATCCGCACCAACTGCGGCACAAGCCGCGCAAGATGTTCCGACACTGCAACTGTCGGTTGCCTTGCAAACGCACTCTGCGCCGCCAGCCCCGGCCACCATTGCAGCTCCTCATCCCGCGCCCGCTGACGCAAAAACGTCCGCCAAACAAAATGTGAGCGGGTCCAAACCGAACCCGTCTGACAAAAACGTGCCGGCCCCCGGTTCACTATTGCAGCAACGGCTGGATGCCACCCGGGACATGCTTTCCCACGCCGACAAAAACGGCTTTAGCATCCAGTTGTACTATACCGACGACCCCAAGCCCTCGCGTACGGAGCGTTTTCTGAGCCGTGCCCAAAGCTTGGGCAAGCTATCCGAAATATATGTAATTCCCATTAAAATTAAGGGCAAAGATGGCTATCGTATTCTTTACGGTGTCTATCCCAATAGTGAAGCGGCTCATATCGGAATGCAGAATTTGCCCCAACGTTACAAAGATGCTTTTGCACCGACTCTGAATACGCTTGATAGTTATTAATATGGCGTTAGCCGCCAAACAGGTGGCACAACATGAAATAACCGTCTTAACCATTTGAAAGTGCATATCTCTAGGCCAAATGGCATATTGCCGAAGTAGGCTAAAGATGTTAAGTTTAGAGCCTATTCAAAGGGGAAAAAATGAAGTTTCGCCATCTATTGCTTTTATTGAGTCTTTCATTCATCTCTGCATGCAGTGGATCGAAGTACGTAAACTTAAATCCGCTACAGCCTTCGGACAGGCACCTCAATGCAACAGATGCTGCATCAACTCAGAGCAATGGTGACATACCCCAGGCTAACAAACACAGCATTCCACTCCCCCCGCCCAAACCCAGCACCAAAGTTGAAACTTACAGCGTAGTGGTAACCAACGTTCCCGCGCAAGAAATCTTGTTTGCCTTGGCTCGCGATGCAAAAATCAATCTCGACATCGCGCCCGGTGTTCAGGGTAACGTTACGATTAACGCGATCAATCAAACTTTGCCGCAAATCCTCAACCGCATTTCCAAACAAGTCGACATGCGCTACGAACTGGACAATGGCAACCTTATTGTCATGCCCGATTCGCCTTATCTGAAAACTTACAAGATAGATTACGTCAACATGATCCGGGATGCTGATGGTGGCATCTCGAATTCCACTCAGGTCGGCGGAAGTGCCGTTCCCGGAGGCACGGGGACCACAGGAGCAGGCGCAAACAACTCAAAACTGTCGATAACCAGTTCATCCAAAAACCACTTCTGGGAAAGACTGGAATCGAATATCAAAGACATCCTGCGCGAAACAGACAAAATTTTGCCGGATGGATCAAGTGAAACATCAGTACAGCGAAGCTCCAACGCCAACACTACCGGCACAGGTGCGCAACCCTCCGGCAACGGTCGAAGACAGTCTTCTGCACGTGGAAGCGGGGGCGGAATAGACAATAGCCCCAATGCCGCAGCGATAGAAGAAGAAGGAACGACAGTCACGCAGCGCAGCACTTTCCGCGAAGCTGCTTCGGTTATCTCCAATCCCGAAAACGGCATCATCACAGTGCGCGCTACAGGAAAGCAGCATGAGAAAATTCAGGAATTCATTTCCCAGGTAATGACCAATTCGCATCGTCAGGTGTTGATTGAGGCCACCATTGTCGAAGTGCAACTCAGCAGAGAATATCAACAAGGCGTCAATTGGTCGACTGCGCTTACCGGGAGCACCGGCTTCAGTGCCAGCCAAGCTGCGACCGGCACCATACCTTCCACCAATACCGGAAGCATCTTTACTTTGAATTATAATAACCCTTCTACCGGCATCGGAGCGCTTGCTGCATCAGTGAAAATGATGGAATCCTTCGGCACGGTAAAAGTTTTGTCCAGCCCGAAGTTAAGCGTGTTGAACAATCAAACCGCAATGCTGCGTGTGGTTAACAACTATGTCTATTTCACTGTTACGGCAACGCCTGGAATTGTTTCGTCCGGCGTTTCAACCGTTGCGACGTACACCACAACCCCCAACAGCATTCCTGTCGGTTTCACCATGAGTGTGACTCCACAGATCAACGACAACGATAGTGTATTGCTGAATATGCGACCTTCCATCACTCGCTTGTTCGGATACGTCAACGACCCCAACCCAACTCTCGCGCAAGCTGGTGTCGTCAGCCAAATTCCGGAAACGCAAACACGCGAAATGGAATCCGTATTGAAGATCGAGAACAACCAGATCGCCGTCATGGGTGGTTTGATGCAAGACCAGATCAACAATTTGTCCGATGGAATACCGTACTTGAGCAGCATTCCATTTATAGGCAATTTATTCAAATATCGCAATGACTCAAGCACCAAGTCTGAACTGGTCATTTTCATTCGCCCTATTGTCATCAAAGAAGCCAGCGTGGAAGGTGACTTTAGCGAGTTCCGCAGCAATTTGCCCGATAGCAAATTCTTTGAAGACAAATCCGGCAAGAATGAGCCTCAGGACAAACAAAAACTATGAGCCTATTACTTGACGCATTAAAAAAGTCCGGGGAGGCCAAATCCCGCAGTTCTGTTGAACTGGAATTGGAAGACATTCAGCCTTTTCCTTCACGCAGCCCAAGCGCTCAAACCCAAACTGACCAAACACTTGGCCCTGTCACCAATACGAACAGTCTGCCCCCCTCCGGCTCTGCACCGCCATCCCCGCCAAGCAAGTCAGGCGCGGGACGGGCAGCAGGAGAAAATTTGTTCGCCGCAAAAAAAGCACCTCCCAGAAAGCGTATTCGCTTGGGGATAGTTCCTATCGCATTAATCGCTGGCACCATATTCGGGTCAGGTTATGGTTTCTACGTTTACGTTGAGATCACCCCCCCAAATCAACGTTTCTGGCATAGCAATTCACCGCAACCTCAACAAATTGCCGCACCTGTTGCTGCGCCTATTACCCAGCCCCGTCCTGTCGTTGTTGCGACTGCGACACCTGCATTGGTTCCTTTAACACCGCCGCCGCTGGCGGAAGTTGCCCCTGCAGCCGCAGTGGTCGAAAAACCGGCCCTCAAAACGGCACCAACGGCAAATGAGTCTGTTGCCAAGAAAACAACCTCTCATACACATTCCGCACAGGTAGCACGAGCCAATACATCGCCACTCAATATCCAGCATCAGGCGGAACCTGATTCTATCGACCCGATTTTGTCCGTCGCATATCAGGCGTATCAGAGTGGAGATTATGAGACCGCGGGTAAACGCTATCATGAAGCGTTAGGCAAGGATCAAAAAAACCGTGATGCCTTGCTCGGTTTGGCTGCCGTTGCCCAACAGCAAGGGCAGGATGAAAACGCAGTACGCTATTATCGCCGCGTGTTGGTACTTGATCCGCACGATCCGGTTGCCCAGGCCGCTTTGGCCTCATTCGGCTCCGGAGACCCCGTACTCAAAGAAAGTCATCTCAAACAGCTTATCGCGCAACAACCTGATTCAGCAGCTTTGAATTTTGCTTTGGGAAACCAGTATGCCGATCAAGCCCGCTGGGCTGAAGCTCAGCAAGCGTATTTTAATGCCCTTGCAATAGAGCCGACCAATGCGCTATTTGCTTTTGATGTCGCGATCAGTCTTGATCATATCGGTCAGCGCAATGCCGCAGCCCAATACTATCGCCTAGCGTTACAATTTGACACTACCGGGAATTCCGGTTTTGCACGTGACCAAGCACAACAACGGCTTAATCAACTCACCAGTCACTGAATAGAATGCAAAGTGCATACACTCGGGATAGCCGAATGACTTGTAGTTCCATCAGGCAAGTAAGTTAAGGAACAACATGGCAGCTCCATTACATCAAACCCAACAGCCTATCGGTCAGTTGCTGATCGCCAAAGGGGTCATCAGCGAAGATCAGTTGCGCATTGCCGCGCAAGAACAAAACAAATCCCCGCAACCCCTGGGGCGTCTGTTGGTGCGTCTGGGATTTCTCTCAGAAGCGACAATTCGCGACGTGCTGTCGGAAAACCTCGGGCAGGAAAGCGTTGATCTTTCCACAGTCATTATCGATTCTGCGGCCGTATCACTCATCCCCAAAGATGTCGCGCGACGTTACCAACTGCTGCCATTGTCGGTAGATACTGTTAACAAAAATCTGACACTGGCCATCGCCGATCCCGACAATATCATTGCACTCGACCAGGTGCGCGCGCTGCTTAAAGATGAATATCGCCTGATCACCCAGCTAGCCAGTGAATCCGATATTTTGCGGGCCATCGACCAGTACTACGGCTTTGAGCTTTCCATCGACGGTATCTTGCATGAGATTGAACCGGGCGAAATGGATTACCAAAACCTCCAACAGGGGGTAAACGAATTCAGTCAGCCGGTGGTACGCCTAATCGACGCGCTGCTTACCGAAGCCGTGCAGCAAAGTGCCTCGGATATCCACTTTGAACCCGAGAGCAGCTTCCTGCGTATCCGTTACCGTGTCGATGGCGTACTCCGGCAGGTACGCAGCTTGCATAAGAGCTTTTGGCCCGCGATGGTCGTGCGCATGAAGGTAATGAGCGGCATGAATATCGCCGAAACACGCGCACCGCAGGATGGCCGTATCTCTCTGCGCTTATCCGGTCGTCCTATCGATTTTCGTGTCGCCTCACATCCCACCACACATGGCGAAAACCTTGTCCTGCGTATTTTGGATCGGCAAAAAGGCATCGTGGCAATTGATCAGATCGGGCTTGATGATCTGGCACTGAATACGCTCAGGACGATCATCGCGAAACCGGAAGGCATCGTGCTGGTGACCGGCCCGACGGGTAGCGGGAAAACAACGACACTCTATTCGGTGCTGAATCATGTCAATACCGAATCGGTCAATATCATGACGCTGGAAGATCCGGTGGAATATCCTATCCCGCTGATTCGGCAAAGCTCGGTTAACGAAGCTGCCAAACTTGATTTCGCCAGCGGTATTCGTTCCATGATGCGCCAAGACCCGGACATCATTCTGGTCGGCGAAATTCGTGATCATCCTACGGCCGAAATGGCATTCCGTGCCGCCATGACAGGCCACCAGGTTTATTCCACACTGCACACCAACTCGGCGATTGGCGCTATTCCGCGTCTGCTCGATATTGGCATCCTGCCGGATATTCTGGCGGGCAACATTATCGGTATCGTGGCGCAGCGCTTGATCCGCACCTTGTGCCCTCATTGCAAATACAGCTATCGTCCCGACATTACCGAACGAAAAATTCTCGGTTTGCCGCATAACGATGAAACGATTCTGTATCGCGCGGCGGGGTGCGACCTTTGCCATCACCAGGGCTACAAAGGCCGTCGCGCGATCATGGAAATATTCAAGATGGACAGTGATATTGATGATCTCGTTTCACGCCGTGCCAGTATGCGTGACTTAAAACAATGCGCATTGGAAAAAGGCTTTCGTCCGCTTGCACAAGACGGAATACGCCGTGTCATACAAGGCCACACTTCAATTGCCGAAGTCTCCCGAGTCGTTGATTTGACTGATCGCGCGTAAGGGAACTAAAGCATGACCATGTACTCTTACAAAGCAATCGACGCTGCGGGCAAGTCCACCAAAGGGCTGCAAGATGCGGCAAATCTGATTGATCTCGAATTGAGGCTAAAGCGCGGAGGTCTCGATCTTATCAATGCCAGAGAAGAAGAAAATGCTTCGTCCTTCGGCGGTTCAAAAGTCAAACGTGTTGACCTCATCACTTTCTTCTTTAATCTCGACCAACTCACCCGCGCCGGGGTGCCGCTGCTGGAATGTCTGGCCGATTTGCGCGACAGCATGGAAGACCCGACCTTCCGCGAAATTATTGCCAGTCTGGTTGAGTCCATTGAAAACGGGAAAAAACTCTCGCAAGCCATGGCGCAACATCCCAATGCCTTCGACAAGATCACCGTCAATCTGACCCATGCGGGAGAAGAAAGCGGAAAATTGCCCGATGTCTTCAGGCACCTCACCGAGTCGTTAAAATGGCAAGACGAAATGGCATCACAGACCAAAAATATGATGATCTACCCTTTGTTCGTGGGAACAGTGGTCATTGCCATCACCTTCTTCCTGATGATCTATCTGGTGCCCCAATTGGTCGGATTCATCAAAGGCATGGGACAGGAAATTCCGTTTCAAACACGTTTGTTGCTGGCTACCTCGGCCGTTTTTGTCAATTACTGGTATATCCTGCTTTCTCTTCCCTTTGTTCTGTTTGGTGTTTACAAGGGAGCACTCACCGTCAACCCCGCCCTGCAATACCACGTTGATAATTTCAAGCTGCATGTGTGGCCGACGGGGCCTGTATTGCGCAAAATTATTCTGGCGCGTTTCGCCAATACCTTTGCAATGATGTACAGTTCCGGAATTACTATTTTGGATTGCATCGCCAATTCGCGTGATCTGGCCAATAATCAGGTTATCGCAAAAAGCCTGAATGACGTGATGCACGAAATCGAGTCCGGCAAAAATCTGACCCAAAGTTTTGAGAAAACCGGCATCTTTCCACCGCTGGTTGTGCGCATGCTCAAGGTCGGAGAATCAACGGGGCAACTTGATCAGGCTTTGCTTAATGTAAGTTATTTCTACGACCGCGATGTGAAAGACTCCATCAAGAAAGTTCAAGTAATGATCGAGCCGACCATGACAATTATCCTCGGCGCATTATTGGGCTGGGTTATGTTATCGGTGCTTTCGCCGATCTACGACATTATCAGCAAGGTAAAAATGTGAGTTACCCATGAGCTTATCGAGTAAAACCTTACTGTTCTTGAGTGCAGACCATTTTCAAGCTTATGCCTGGGAAGGCGGCAAGCTATCCGATGCGCAATACTTCAACAATGACGCAAACGGGCGCGAACAATTTTCAGCCTATCTGGAATTGCATCGTAAACCGACCTATTTGCTGGTCGATGTAATCGAAGAAGATTTTCGCCAGGAAACAGTCCCGCATTTGATCGGCAAAAATCGTCGCGGACTCATTGACCGCAAGTTCGAGCAGTACTATCGCAACACCCTGTTCCGCCAGGCCAGAGTTCTGCGTCGCCAGGCCGATGGGCGTCGCGATGATGAAATGCTGTTCTCCGCATTAACCAATCCGCAGCGCATTTCTCCCTGGCTGGACACGCTGCTCAATAACAGAATTCCCCTTATAGGCATCCATTCTTTACCGAATATCAGCCTGCCTTTACTCAAGGATATTGACTCGGATCATGTGCTGTTATTGTCATGGGAAAAGAATGCCGGACTACGACAAACTTATTTCAATCAGAAGCGTCTTCACTTTTCCCGGCTGACGCCAATCAGCAACAGCAATTCTTTTAGCGAATCTGTGGCAACCGAAACGCCGCGTACCCAGCAATACCTGAAAAGCTTGAGTCTACCGCCGCCGGGAGAAGTGCTTGACGTTTATATCATTTGCCATGCTGATGACAAACAAGCGCTTGAATCCCGTTTGCAGAGCACTCCCGATTTGAATTATTCGTATCTGGATATTCAAACGCTGGGTAAAAGTCTCAAGGCAAAAACAATTTATCCGGACTCGGACGCCACACAGTTATTCTTGCAGTTGCTGGCTACCAAGCCGCCCGCCAGCCATTACGCAAATTCCACACATACCCATTTTTACCAATTATGGCGACTGAAATGGATTCTCTTCGGGCTGGCTGCGACTATAGCAATAGTCAGTGTCCTTTTGAGTTTCATATCTTTTTTCCAGGGCAGCGATTACGTATCTGAAACCGAGCCTTTAATCAATCAGGCCACCCGGTTAACGCGTCAAGCGGAAGACATCAAACGCCAATTCCCTCTCACCACTGTTCCCGCCGCCGATATGAAAACAGCGGTTGGTTTAACGCGCAAACTTGGCAATTACGCTCCTTTGCCGGAAGCAATACTTAACAATCTAAGCCAAGTCCTGGATCAATATGGCCGTATCCACCTGAACAAGATCGTTTGGCAAACCAGCGCCGCAGACGCTGCGCCATCAGCATACCCCGCACAAGTTATTACTTTTGATGGTGAGCTTGTCGATTTTGGAACCGACTACCGTAGTGCCCTCGCCTATCTGGATGCATTTCAAGCGGCGCTAACTCAAAAAGGCTATACAGTCACAGCGCAAAAACTTCCTTTGGATCTTAGTCCCAAAGGAAGCCTCAGCGGTGAGTCACAAACAAAGTCGGAAAAATCAGGGCAATTCACGTTGAAACTCATCTGGAGACAAAAAGAATGAATTTCTCCAAATCCGATTTTTCACTCCTCAAATGGAGCTTGCTTGCCCTCACACTCAGTTTGATTATTAGCGGCACGGCCATATGGCTGAGTGCTGAATATGTCGAGCAGTCGTTAAAAAACCGTCAGGCCGCCCAGCACCGCCTTACTGACGCGCGTAAACAGCTCTATGATGCTCAAAGCGACCTGGACAATATGTCGATGTATGCGCGCGAATATGCCACACTGGTTGATTACAGGATTATCGGCGGCGAACAACGGCTAGACTGGATGGAAGAATTGGCAAAGCTTCGGCAACAGCAGCATGTTGTCGATTTCAAATACACGATTGCGCCGCAAGTTCCCTACACCCCCAACCCGCCGCTCGATGTCGGCAACTATGAGCTCAAACTGAGCGGACTGAGCTTGCAAATTGAATTGCTCCACGAAATGCAATTGATCAAATTTTTTGACGCCTTGCGCTCGAATATCAAAGGCTGGTTCATCATTGACCACTGCACTCTGGAACGGGCAGTTACAACCAATGCATCAGACTCCAATGCTGCCGCCCCTGCCTCCCCAAACTTGAATTCGCCACTGAAAGCCGAATGCGTGGGTGGCTGGGTCACCATGAAGAAAAAAGGCTCGCCATGAAAAAAACGGCACTGTTCGCTTTTCTTTTATCATTTGGTCTGGCTTCGAAGGCACAGGCAGCGGAGCTTGGCCGCCTTTTCTTTACACCGGATGAGCGCCAGCAACTTGACCAAAAATTTGCCAGACATGAAACCGGCAATGAAGAACCTGAATCCAAACCATTCATCTCGGTAAATGGTGTCATCCAGCGCAGCGATGGTAGCCGCACGGTCTGGATCAATGGCAAAGCACAACATAATGCCGCAGGGAAAAATCCCAATACGGCTCCCGTCACTGTGCCCGGAAAACACGAGTCCATTGAAGTCAAAGTCGGCCAGAGATTACTGATCGACAGTTTGCCCCAATCAAAAGCAGATACTCCGCCTGCCGCTAAAAGTAATAACTAAGGGTGACCATTCACCGCGAAGGCAGCCACCAATTGCATTTGCAACAAGCTGCGGCGTTGATGGTGATGCTGCTCATCATGATTATGGGCTCGGTAGCATTTCTGCTGAGCTCGCTCAATAGTTCGGCGATTCAAATTGATCGCGATAAAAAAACCACCATCGCCCTTGCCCAGGCAAAGGAAGCATTGATTGGCGACACAGTCTCATCACTGTCGTTGGCAACAGCAGGTTACCTGCGCCTGCCCGACTTGGGCTTTGGCATAGGCAATGCACCCGAGGAGGGAAATTCACCGCCAAACTTCTCCGGCAATGACACTGACTATTCTGTGATCGGAAAAGTCCCGTGGAAAACCCTGGGTATTTCTCCTTCACGAGACGGGCAGGGTGAATGTATCTGGTATGTTCTTTCCGGGCGTTTCAAAAACGACCCGACAACCAATAGCGCATTTAATTCGGACACGCTTGGTCAAATTGATGTTGTTGATGGGAATGGCCGCACCATCGCAAGCAATATCGTCGCCTTGCTTATCGCCCCCGGTGTTCCTCTTGATGGACAAAATCGGGCTTTGTCCGATCCTGCTTACACGCAATGCGGGGGCAATTACGATGCCCGTAATTATCTCGATTCCTACAAGAATTCAGATGCGGTTTCCGGCGAGGTAAATTACTTCACCGGCAGCACAGATAACCGCATAGCACTCAACACCGGCCACAAGCGCTTCGTGATGACCGTCAATAATCACTACAACGACCGCTTCTTGTTCATCACTGCCGATGATATTTTTCGCCCCATTATCCGGCGCGCTGATTATTCCGCACAAATAACGCAACTGATGAGCGATTCCTATTTCCATAGCATCAGCATTACCGGCAGCAAAGGAACCGGCAGTGTCATTTGTAATAACCTGAACATCCCGGCCAACCGGATGTTATGTACGAACTGGCTGACGCTGCTTCTTCTAAAATCCACCACGGGCAATTGCAGCCGGGTGCTCCTTTTCGGCGGACAAAAAACCTCTGCCCAAGTTAGAGTAACTGCCTCGGATATAGCCAAACCCGCCAATTATCTTGAAGGAGTCAACCTGACTAATTTTGCATTACCCTCTCCCAACTCCGGCAACTTCACCGGGGCATCGGCTTTCAACGCCAACAGGCCAAGCTCCGATCTACTATGGTGCATCCCATGACACGTAACCCGCTTATCTATTCCCGCAACACAGGATTTTCATTGCTTGAAATGGCCATTGTGCTTGCCATCGTCGGCTTTTTACTCGCGGGCTTAATCCCCTCACTCAGTGCGCAAGTAGATCAGCAGCACAGGAATGACACCATCAAACAAATGAATGAGATTAAAGATGCTTTATACGGTTATGCCATTGTTAACGGTCGGCTGCCCTGTCCCGCCAAAGGCTCAATTGCCACAAATACAGCCAATGCCGGCATATCGGATTGCACGCTAACGATGGGTGTCATTCCTTGGGCAACGCTGGGAACAAGCGAGACGGATGCGTGGAACAGACGTTTTACTTACTCAGCTTCAAGTTCTTTTATCACCACAAATTTCACGCTGGCCTCAAACGGCAACTTGACGGTGAAGACTGCCGCAACGGGCGGTACAAATATCGCCACCAATATCCCCGCAGTGTTTATCTCGCATGGCACAAATGGATTTGGCGCTTACACTCCGGCAGGCATCGCACTCACCACAAGCACCTCCCCTGATGAAGCCGACAATTCTGATCCGGATAGCATTTTCGTGAGTCACGACTTCACCCCCACCTTTGATGATCTCGTGATGTGGATCTCGCCCAATATCCTGTTCAACCGTATGGTGACGGCTGGGAAGCTGCCCTAGGCTCTGCGCCAGGTTGTACCCTGCGGGGTATCTTCCAGCACGATTCCCGCTTCCAGTAATTCTTTGCGAATGCGGTCGGCTTCGGCGAAGTTTTTGGATTTTTTGGCGGCAATACGGGCATCAACCTGCGCATTAATTGTCGCGTCATCCAATCCTCCCGCGACAGCCTCGCCTTGCAGAAATAATTGCGGCTCGCGTTGCAGCAATCCAAGCACACCGGCAATGACTTTAAGTTGCTGTGCGGCTTCTATTGACTGGCTACGGTTCACTTCGTTTGCAAGATCGAAAAGCACGGCCATGGCTTCCGGCGTGTTGAAATCGTCATCCATTGCGTCCTTGAAGCGGATAGCGTAAGGCGTGCTCCAATCAACAATCCCCACATTACCCGCCGATGCAGACGAGACGAATTTGAGTGCCGTATACAATCGGGTCAACGCCACTTTGGCATCATCCAAATGCGCATCCGAATAATTCAACGGGCTGCGGTAATGCGCGCGCAGGATAAAAAATCTCACCACTTCCGCATCGTATTTTTTCAACACTTCGCGGATCGTGAAAAAGTTGCCCAGGCTCTTGGACATCTTTTCGTTATCCACGCGCACGAAGCCATTGTGCATCCAGTAGTTTACATACTGTCCACTGTGCGCGCCTTCACTCTGCGCAATCTCGTTTTCATGGTGAGGGAACTGCAAATCTGCACCTCCGCCGTGAATATCAAAATGATTGCCCAGAATGTCGGAAGCCATCGCGGAACATTCGATATGCCAACCGGGACGGCCTTTGCCCCACTTTGAATCCCATTTCACCTCTTCAGCTTCGCTGTCCTTGGCATGCTTCCATAGAACGAAATCAAGCGGATCATTTTTATCGGAAGCCACTTCCACGCGCTCACCCGCACGCAAGTCTTCCAGTGATTTACCGGAAAGTTTGCCGTAACCCCCAAATTTGCGCACCGCGTAATTCACATCACCATCCGCTGCCAGATAAGCCAAACCATTCTGTTCCAATTGCGCGATCATTTCCAGCATCTGCGGTACATACTGCGTGGCACGCGGTTCGTGGTCGGGACGTTGCACGCCAAGCGCATCGGCATCCTCATGCATCGCGTCGATAAAGCGCTGTGTCAACGCGTGGATGGATTCTTTATTCTCTGCCGCGCGTTTGATGATCTTGTCGTCAATATCGGTGATGTTGCGCACGTAGTTCACCTCAAAACCGGAAGCCTTCAACCAACGATACACCATGTCGAACACCACCATCACGCGCGCATGACCGAGGTGGCAATAGTCGTACACCGTCATGCCGCACACGTACATGCGAACTTTATTTGCATCGATGGGTTTGAATTCCTGTTTGTCGCGGGCGAGAGTGTTATAGATTTTTAGCATACAAATTTCATTATATATTCGGTTAACACTTCCCCTTTAACAAGGGGGACTAAATCGGGTTTATTTCAAGGCCTCCCAGTTCATTCCATAGGCGGCATAATTGGCATTCACGGAGGCGACACCTCTAATTCCCCAGCATGTGGAGATTCCTTTTCAAGGTCTAAGCCAAAATTTGCATCAGTCTCTGGACCATATGTGCTGATATCTCCATGCGCACTAAACAAATCCAGACTGTCACTTAAATTATAGAATGAGACTGGAGAATATTTTAGGTACTCATCAAAAATTATCGGTTCACCAATGCATTTGGTAAAGGAAACTCTAATAGGCGGTTGCCTGTCGCTTAGGAACGCCCCTGTATCTTTTTCTCGAATGGGCGATTTACCTCGGCTGAGGATAACTCCTGATCCGTTATATCCGATAGCTGAGCTAGTGGAAAACAAACTATATCTAAATTCGCCATCCCATATTGATACTGCCTCAGTCCCACCTTTGGGATAATTATAGGAATAATATGAAAATGAATCCCTAGCTAAACGCTTCTGCGGAGGGATCACTTTTTCCAATGCTGAAATGCTGTTTCCCATCCTAAGCTGCATATAACCAACATCTGGGCTTGCATCACGGGAAGCACAAAGTGAAACTTTTTTATGTTGTGGAACCTCACAAGAAAATACCATCACCTCTTGTGAGTAACAGAGTGTGGAAGTCTGTTGTAAATCAGCAATGCGATCTTCATAAGCTTTCTTCAAACAAGATGCCTCTGCACAGCCGTTACGCACTTCTTTTAGCCATTTTTTTTGCACTTTAATGACATCTTGTTTGTTCTCAGATCCTCGGAGTAAATGGTCATAGAAAGTGTTCATTTTGAAATCCATCGACCACAAAGTAGGATTGTTCTTTTCATCACAAATCAAATATTCAACTTTGCTCCGTGCTTTCTTACAATCCAAGTAGGCCGCATGCGTCGTAGTCACCAACGCAAACCAACCTAGAGCAACCCAAGCTGTTCGTTTCATGCAGCTCCTTTGTCAGTGCTGAAACTCATAATTAAAGATCAACCTCGAATGGCTGTTCCTGGCCCATTTACTGTCAGCCAACATCTGACGATCACCCTTGTTCTTTCGCCCAGGAATCTCTCAATGTCACCGTGCGATTGAACACCAGTTTGCCACCTGCTTGATGGTCACGCCGATCCGTCACAAAGTAACCCAGCCGCTCAAACTGGTAGCGCGTTTCCGGTGCGGCGTCTTTAACACTGCTTTCAACCCATCCTTGCACTACGGTGAGTGAAGCCGGGTTCAGATACTTGCAGAAATCCACGTCCTTGTCGCCATCCGGTTCCGCCACCGTAAACAAACGGTCATACAAACGAATCTCGGCAGGCAACGCATGTTCTTGCGATAAAAAGTGAATCACACCTTTGACTTTGCGTCCTTCCGGATTTTTGCCCAGCGTGTTGTGGTCGATACTGCAACGCAACTCGATCACTTTGCCTGTCGCATCCTTCACAGCTTCATCGCAACGCATCACATAACTATGGCGCAGGCGAATCTCGCCGCCGAGCGTGAGGCGCTTCCAACCGGGAGGCGGCACTTCGGCAAAATCATCCGCTTCGATATATAGCGAACTGCTGAACGGGACGACACGCTTGCCCAGATCAGGCAGATTGGGATGAAAGTCGGCTTCGCGCGTTTGTGCGCCGTCGAAATTGGTAATGGTCACTTTCAGCGGATTGATCACGGCCATCACGCGCGGGGCGCGCAATTCCAAATCTTCGCGGATCGCCCCTTCCATCACCGCGATATCCACATTGTTGTCGCTCTTGGAAACGCCGATGCGTTTGGCGAATTCGCGGATGCCCTCCGGTGTGTATCCCCTGCGGCGCATACCGCTGATGGTAGGCATGCGCGGATCATCCCAACCGCTCACGTGTTTTTCATTCACCAATTGCAGCAGCTTGCGTTTGCTGGTGATAGTGTAGTGCAACTCCAAGCGCGAGAATTCATATTGGCGCGGGTGGCAAGGAATAGTAATGTTATCCAGCACCCAGTCGTACAGCGGACGATGATCTTCAAACTCCAGCGTGCAAATGGAGTGCGTAATTCCTTCCAGCGCATCCGAGATGCAGTGGGTGTAATCGTACATCGGGTAGATACACCATTTATCACCGGAGCGGATGTGATGGCTGCGGCGGATGCGGTAGATGGCGGGGTCGCGCATGTTGATATTGGGTGAGGTCATGTCGATTTTGGCGCGCAGCACCATGGCACCGTCGGCAAATTCACCGTTTTTCATGCGCGTAAACAGGTCGAGATTTTCGGCTGCCGAACGATCCCTGTTCGGGCTGTTTTTCCCCGCTTGAGTTAAGGTACCGCGATATTCGCGCATTTGCTCAGGGGTGAGATCATCCACATAGGCCAGGCCTTTGTTAATCAACTCCACCGCGAACCCATACAGCGCATCGAAATAATCCGACGCCCAGCGCACTTCGCCATTCCACTGAAAACCCAGCCAGCGCACATCGTCCTGAATTGATTGCGCGTATTCCTCGCTCTCTTTCTCGGGATTGGTGTCATCGAATCTTAGATTACATTTGCCGTTGTAATCTTTTGCCAGCCCGAAATTCAGACAGATCGACTTGGCGTGGCCAACGTGCAAATATCCGTTCGGCTCCGGCGGGAAGCGGGTGATGATGCTCTTGTGCTTACCGCTGGCAAGGTCGCTATCAATAATCGTGCGAATGAAATTGGAAACCGGGGCTGCTGAATCTGGTGTATTGCTGCTCATGGATCATGAAATGCCTATAACGAAAGATGGCAGATTTTACCCGAAAATGCGTTTGACGCTTTAGGGAAACGCGGATTTATTCGGTTTTGTCGTGTTTCCTTAGGATGATAACTTGTGAAAGATATGCGCTTCTTTGGTAGAATTCGTCCCCTTCCGATGGACTATTCCGTCGATATACGAATTTATAGCATTTTCCGGAAAAATATTTTGATGCATATGATCAAACAATTCAGCCAAAGTATCACGCTCGTTGCGTTGCTGCTGTGTTTCAATCTGGCTACAGCAGACGAAGTTCAGGATGCTAACAAGCTGTTCAAACAAGGGCAACAAGCACAGGCATTGGAAAAATTGGATGCGGTATTGGCTAGCAAGCCCAAAGATGCACAGGCACGCTTTCTCAAGGGGCTGATATTTACCGAGCAAGGCAAAACTGCCGAAGCAATCAAGATTTTCACCGGACTCACAGAGGACTATCCTGACCTGCCCGAGCCATATAACAACATCGCTGTATTGTATGCCGGGCAAGGCCAGTATGAAAAAGCCAAAGTCGAACTTGAAATGGCGATCCGAACACATCCAAGTTATGCAACCGCCCATGAAAACCTGGGCGACATCTATGCAAAAATGGCCAGCCAAGCGTATGACCGCGCGCTGCAATTGGACAAGAGCAATACCGGTACCGCAACCAAACTGGAAATGATTAAAGATTTATTCAGCAGCAATAATCATCGAACTTCGATTGCCTCACGCAATGTTGTTCCCGCGGCAACTCCGGCATCTGCGCCGGATGCGACAGTGCTGGCAACGGCATCCTCTGCGGCGCCAGCCAAACCTGTTGTTGCAACTGCTGAGCAGGTCAAGGCGGCAACATCAAATACATCCTCTCAAAATGCAAGCGAAGAGGTGCTGAAAACAGTTCACGCATGGGCTGCGGCATGGTCATCAAAGGACGCCAAACAATATCTGGCATATTACGCCACCGACTACAAGACGCCCGATGGTGAAGACCGCAGCGCGTGGGAACAACAGCGTCAAGCCCGCATAGCTGCGCCCAAGAGCATTCGGGTCGGCATCAGCAATGCAAAGGTTACTTTGATCGATGATAGTCATGCCAGCGTCAGCTTTAGACAGACTTATCAGGCCAGCCATTTGCACACTTCGTCCAACAAAACATTGGTGTTGGAGAAAAGCAATAACAAATGGCTCATCGCAGAAGAACACGCGGGTAAGTGACCGATGCGATATACAACTATTCCTTTATTGCTGATTGCCGCACTTTGTTCCTCTTTCGCGCAGGCTGAAGAGAATAATTCGCGCAGTATGGAAGCCTTGTTGGCGCATAGTTTGCAAGCCATCGGCAATAACAAGCTCGATGTCGCGCTGAACGAAGTGGACTCTCTGCTCAAGGTCAATCCTAATTTCAAGCTAGCGCAACTGGTCAAGGGTGATTTGTTGCTGGCTCGTTCGCAAGCGCTTAATAATTTCGGCAATGCGCCCAATGCGCCGCGTGATCGCATGGAGGACCTGCGGGATGAGGCGCGCGCACGACTGCTACGCGTGCAGCAACAGCAACCGTTTAACACTGTTCCCAAGTATCTCTGGCAGCTCGATGCAGACCAACACTACGCCATCGTGGTGGACACCAGCAAATCCACACTGTACTTGTATGAGAACGTTAACGGCGAGCCTCATTACGTCGCAGACTTTTATATCAGCGTGGGCAAAAAGGGCGCAGATAAAGTATCTGAAGGAGACCAGAGAACGCCTCTAGGTGTGTACTTCATCAACTCCAAGCTCACCAAAGACAAGCTGACCGATTTTTACGGCTCGGTGGCCTATCCGCTAAGCTATCCCAACGAATGGGATCGGCGCTTGGGACGCGACGGGCATGGCATCTGGTTGCATGGTACGCCGAGCGACACTTACAGTCGCCCGCCACGTGCCAGCAACGGTTGCGTTGTGTTATCAAATGACGACCTCCTGCAAATTGGCAAACATGTGCAAATCGGGCACACGCCCGTCATCATTACCAGCCAGATGGATTGGAGCGACGATAGCGACCGCGCAGACCGCAATGCATTACTGGAAGAAATCGAAAAGTGGCGCAGCGACTGGGCAAGCCGCGACACCGATGCCTACCTCGCGCACTACGCCGGGGATTTCGCCGCAGGCCAGCTCAAATTTGCCGCGTTCGCCGAGCAAAAACGACTGGTCAACTCGGGCAAAACCTGGATCAAGGTTTCGATATCCAAACTCAGCGTCTTCCCCTATCCCAGCCAACCCGGCTTGGTGGTGGTCAGCTTCGAACAGGATTACGACAGCAACAATCTTTCCAACCGCATGATAAAACGCCAATATTGGATGAAACGCAACGATAAATGGCAAATTGTATACGAGGGCTCAGCATGAAAAATTTCGTTAAAACCATATCTCTTTTCGCTTTACTGCTCGCCGGCTTGTGCGTCCTGCCTGCGCATGCAGCTCCAACCCCCGCACAAAAAGGAAAATCCCCCATGGTCAAACTCCACACCAACCTCGGCGTTATTACTATCAAACTGGACGCTGAAAAAGCCCCTAATACTGTCAAGAATTTTCTTGAATATGCAAACAGCGGCTTCTATAGCAATACCATTTTCCATCGCGTGATCGACGGCTTCATGATTCAGGGCGGCGGATTTGAACCCGGTTTGAAACAAAAGCCGGTCAATGCGGCTATCCAGAATGAAGCCAACAATGGATTGACTAATGATGCCTATACGGTTGCAATGGCCAGAACCAACGACCCTCATTCTGCTACAGCACAATTTTTTATCAACGTGAAGAATAATAGCTTCCTGAACTTCACCAGTGAAACACCCCAAGGCTGGGGCTATTGTGTGTTCGGTAAAGTTGTAGAGGGCACCGAAGTCGTTGATGCGATCAAAAAAGTAAAAACGTCCACCAAAGGATTCCATCAGGACGTGCCAACCGAAGATGTCATCATTACCAAGGTTGAAGTTGTCACAGAATAAATATTTACTGGAACGGCGCTCTATGTGCCGTTCCTAGTGGTTTCCTTTATCCGCGATGCCACATTCTTTATTTATCTCCGATCTGCACCTGTGTGTAAACAGGCCTGATACCACGCGCCTGTTTCACCAATTCATCCGGACAATTGCCCCGCAAGCCGAGTCACTTTATATTTTGGGCGACCTGTTTGAATACTGGGCCGGTGACGATGATGCAAATTCCCCATTTCACCTCGAAATTACCGGCGCATTACGAACGCTATCCGGGCAAGGTACCGGCATTTACATCATGCATGGCAATCGTGATTTTCTGATGAATAAGCAACTGGCGAAAGCCTGTCATGCGACATTGCTTGCCGACCCGGTCATGCTTGATCTGTACGGCACGCCGACCTTGCTTACCCACGGCGACGCGTTATGTACCGACGATACGGCTTATCAGATTTTTCGCCAACAAGTGCGCAACGTAACCTGGCAACAGCAATTCCTCGCTCTGCCGCTGGCACACCGCATAGCCCAGATAGAGCAATTGCGGGCAAAAAGTGAATCAGAAAAACAGCTCAAGTCCGTGAGTATCATGGATGTAAATCTTCAGGCCGTAAACGAGTTGCTTTCAGAGCATAATTTCCCGAGACTCATTCACGGACATACACATCGCCCGGCGCACCACTTGCATCACCTCGATGGACACACTTGCGACCGTTGGGTATTGGGCGACTGGGACAAACATGCGAATGCGTTGTACTGTGACGCCGACCGTGTTACGTGGCAAGTTTTTCCCGACGATGCCTCATAGAAGCACTTGTTCTAAAATCCACTATAATGGGTTTGTTCCACAAAAGGAAAAATCGTGAGTTATTCGACGAGTATGCGCCAAACTGTTGATGTGCTGGAAGCGTTGCCCGCCATGCCTAAAATAGCGCAGGAAATATTATCGCTACCAATGGCAAACGATGATAGCAATGAGGTCCTTCTCAAACTCATCGAAAAAGACCCTGCAATCTCGGCCCGAATTGTCGGGCTGTCCAATTCACCCTTGTTTGGCACATCAAGGAAGATCATGAGCATCCATGATGCGGCCGCTGTATTGGGCATCAATCGCATCAAAATGATTGCCATGAGTTTTGCCATGGTCTCATCAATGAGCAGCAACCGTGGCGGCACCCTGAATATAATACAATTATGGCAACACAGTATGTCCGTTGCCATGGCGATGGAAGTGCTCTCACGCGCCATGCCGGTGGATATCAGACCACCAAGTGAGGAAATTTATCTGGCCGGATTGCTGCACGATATTGGCTTTCTGGTATTGCAATATATTAACCCGGATCTGAGCAATCGCTTTCATGCCCGCATTGCCGCGGAAAAATCGCGCTCGTTCGATGAAATTGAAGCCGAAATGCTGGAAATAAGCCACAGCGAGTTAGGCGCGCTGTTGGCGCAACATTGGAATCTTGGTGAAACCATCGTTGCTGTATTGCGTCATCATCATTCCAACAATGAAGCGCCTCCACGCAAGCTACCGCCTCTAATCATTATGACTGATTTGATCGAAAGAATGCTGCCCACCTTTGAAGGACTGGAGTCTGTTTCAGAAACGATCAACACCGAAGAATGGAATGCACTTGGAGTTACCACTGACGATATCCCCCGAGTGGAAGCCGCAATACGTAAACGCGCTGCAGAGATAGCCACAGAGATTGAGCAATAACGCGGCTTATTTTTTCTCCTTGCACAATTGTTTGCATGGCACTCCGTCGCCGGTCTTATCCAGAGATTTCACTCCGCATTGCGTAAAGTAAAAATTCGCCTCCTCACAAGAATTCATTTGTGAGCAATGTCTTTTGCGTCCGCAGGTGGTGTCGTTAAACACACCGATTCTGGCATGTGATGCCGTCGTTTTTCTTTCTTTTTTCGGTGAATCTGATCTTGTCGGCGGGTGTGTCCTGCGCCATACCCATGGCGCTATCGGGCTGCGTTGCGACCACAGACCTCGATGTGCCTGTTGCGCCTCACTTTGCAAGGCCATGTAGCCGCGTCCCGGTTTGTAATAAGAATACTCCCATGCCATGCCGCGCTTGACCATTTCTTCATTAACGTTAAGACCATCCACCGAGACCAGCGCAACCGTACGGCCATATTTATCGACAGCTTTCGAGTCTATGTGCGCCATTTTTTTGAATGCCATTTCAATCATGACTTGACGTGCATCCATACCGAAAGGCTGATCTTTTTCAGGTGCATCTATATTCGCCAGCCTTATTTTTACTTTCGCATTATTGTGCAAGACGACCAGCGTGTCGCCATCAATTACCACGATGACTTTGGCGTTGTACTCTTCTGCAGCAGCGCAATTGACCCAAATTAATAACGACATCAAGGCCAATATTTTTTTCACGTCAGGACACTTTTGATGATAGCCAGGCACAACAACGCATAGCCGGCGGCAAGGATATCGTCGAACATGACGCCCAAACCGCCATGCCATGTTTTGTCAAAATGACGAATGGGTTCCGGTTTCCAAATGTCGAACAGACGAAAAAGAGAAAACGCCAACAACTGCCAAATAAATCCGTCCGGGGTAAAGAACAGCACCAGCATAAAAGCGACGATTTCGTCCCACACAATACCGCCGTAATCGGACACTCCCAACTCGCGCCCCGTCTTGTCACACATCCACACGCCGATAGCAAACGCGAAAACCAGTATCAAAATAAATAGCGCTTCCGACACACGGGGTGCCAGATACCAATACAAAGGAAACGCAACAAGCGTACCAGCCGTACCGGGGGAACGAGGAAACAAACCGGCCCCGAAACCAAAAGAAAAGAAATGCGCGGGATGACTGAATACGAATTTCCAGCCCGGTTGAAATTTCAATTCGTCATGCGAAGTGATCATAGCCTTGCTCCTTGATCTGCATAATGCCTCCATCGGCTGCCCGCACCGTACAAGCGTTGCCTGCCGTGACCTTGCCAATACGCGTCAGCGGCAAGGCCAGCGTAGCAGAAATTTTTTCAATTTCAGTGCGATATGCAACCGATGCGGTAAAACATAATTCGTAGTCATCTCCACCGGACAGAATGCATCGTTGCACGATGTTATCCGCTTGGCTGCCTGAATTAACACAGGGAATAGCCGCGTAACTTATCTCAGCTCCCACTCGTGACCGCTCAAGAATATGTCCGAGATCCGCCAACAACCCGTCTGAAATATCAATTGCACTATTGGCAATGCCGCGCAACGCCAAACCCAAAACAACCCGGGGCTGCGGCTGATGCAAGCGCACGCCACTTGCGGCAAATTCATGCTGTTGCAACGCGATACGCCCTTGCATATGTGCCAAAGCCAAGGCGGCCCCACCCAGCGTACCCGACACCCAGATATCATCGTCCACTTTGGCACCGCCGCGTTGTAGTGCCTTCCCTTTCGGAACTTCACCCATGATGGTGACGCACAAATTAAGCGCGCCGCGCGTAGTATCACCGCCGACCAATTCAACACCGTGCTGCTCTGCCAATGAAAAAAATCCGCGACTAAATTTTTCCAGCCATGCGCCTTCAATTGACGGTAACGACAAAGCCAGCGTTGCCCAGCGTGGCTTGGCACCCATTGCAGCCAGATCGGAAAGGTTGACTGCAAGCGTCTTATGTCCGAGCAATAACGGATCGGCATCCGGAAAAAAATGTGTCCCGCTGACGAGCATGTCAGTTGACACCGCCAACTCCATGCCTTCACCCAATTGCAATAATGCAGCATCATCGCCTACACCCAGAATCGCACCGGGGGTAGCACGGGTGAAGTAACGCTTAATTAGATCGAATTCAGACATACCCACATGAACAACACCCAAATATCGTAGGGTGGGCACGTTTCTGTGCCCACGAGGCATCTAGTTCAGCGTGAGCACCAAAGCATGCCCACCCAACTTTCTGGCAACTCTTATTTTGCCGCCACTTCCACTGCGCGCAACTGCATCGCAAGCTTATCCAGCACGCCATTGACGAATTTATGGCCATCACTACCACCAAAGGTTTTTGCCAATTCCACACCTTCGTTGATAACGACCCGGTAAGGCACCTCCGGCAGATTGGTCAATTCAAAAGCCCCCAGCAACAGCACCGAGTATTCGATGGGGCTGAGTTCATTTAATCCGCGATCAAGAAGCGGTGCGATTTTCACTGACAGCGCTTCGTGCTGCCCCACCGCACCACGCAATAATTGGCTGAATAATTCCACATCGTAACGGCCCAGGCTCTTTTCCGCACGGGTGGTTTTGTCAATCTCCGCGACATCGGAACCCGCCATACGCCATTGGTAAATACCCTGCAATGCCAGTTCGCGCGCACGATGGCGCGCACTTTTGGCCGGGGCATTATTCGCCTTGTCGCTCATACAATTGCCTTCAGCAGGTTCGCCATCTCGATGGCAACCAAAGCCGCCTCGGCACCTTTCACGTTCATGCGCACCTCGGCTTGCTCATCGGTATCCGTGGTGAGAATCGCATTGGCTATTGGTACACCGGCATGCAACTGCACCTCGCCCACGCCGCGCGCAGACTCATTCGACACAACCTCAAAATGATAAGTATCACCACGAATCACTGCACCCAATGCAATGAGCGCATCGAACTGATGCGTCTGCGCCATGTGCTGCAATACCAGCGGGATTTCCAAAGCACCCGGCACTGTCGCCAGCGTGATGTCAGCCTCACGCACTCCCTGTTTGACAAGCTGAGCACAACTCGAAGCCAGCAGCCCCTCACACACAGTCGTGTTGAAACGACTCTGTACAATGCCGATGCGCATTCCTGTTCCGTTCAAATTTTGTTCTATTTCTCTCATTTGGTTTCCTTGTAACGTTTTTAGCTATGGGCTTGAGTATAACCCACCACTTCCAAACCGAATCCGGCCATGCTCGGAATCTTGCGCGGAGTGGCCATCAGTCGCATCTTGCCAACATTAAGGTCGCGCAATATTTGTGCGCCAGTTCCATAGCTGCGGGAATCCCATAGCGCATGATGCCCTTCCATCTTGGTTGCCGCACGAGCCAGCAGGTTCGCGGATGTTTCCGGGTGATGCATCAACACCAGTACCCCTGCCGGAGACTGGCTGATTTTTTGCAATGCGTCATGCACACTGGTGGAATTCGGATAGCTCACCTGCTCCAGAAAGTCCATGACCGATAACGGCTCATGCACGCGAACAAGTGTCTCTTCCTGCTGCTGGATATCTCCCTTTACCAGAGCCAGATGAGTTTGCAACAGGATCTTATCGGTATAAGTAAACAGATCGAATTCGCCATAAGATGTTTGCACTTTACGTTGCGCAACACGCTCAACCAGTTTCTCGTTGTGGCTGCGATACTCGATCAAATCGGCAATGGCGCCGATTTTCAAACCATGCAGCTTGGCAAATTCGACCAGGTCCGGCAAACGTGCCATTTCGCCATCTTCCTTGATGATCTCGCAGATCACCGCCGCCGGCATCAACCCGGCCATGTGCGCCAGATCGCAGCCGGCTTCGGTATGTCCGGCACGTATCAGCACGCCCCCCTGCCGCGCCATGATCGGGAAGATATGGCCGGGTTGGACGATGTCGGCAGGCTTGGCATCCTTCTTCACCGCAGCCCTGATGGTGGTGGCACGGTCGGAAGCGGAGATGCCTGTGGTCACCCCTTCCGCAGCCTCGATGGAAACGGTGAAATTGGTACCGAGCGGACTCTTGTTTTCCCGTGCCATATGCGAAATGCCAAGCTGTTGGCAACGCTCTTCGGTCAGCGTCAGACAGACCAAGCCGCGCGCATGGCGGATCATAAAATTGATGGCTTCCGGCGTAACAAATTCGGCGGCAAAAACCAAGTCGCCCTCATTTTCGCGGTCTTCTTCATCCACAAGGATAACCATCCGCCCGGCACGGATTTCAGTGATGATGTCGTGTATCGGTGCAATATCGGTCATTTCAATCCTTCTTTCTCTGCATATATCATCCGTTCCACATAACGCGCAATTAAATCAATTTCCAGATTCACTTTTGCCCCCGCCTTCAATTGATTCAGCGTGGTCACGGCCAGCGTATGCGGAATAAGATTCACTTCAAACTCGGCCCCCGAAACGTGATTCACTGTCAGGCTGACACCGTCGATAGTGATGGAGCCTTTCACCGCGATATATTTCGCCAACGTTTGCGGGGCACGCACGACCAACCGCCAGCTCTCACCGATATCATTGAAGGCAACCACTTCGCCCACGCCATCCACATGCCCGCTGACCAAATGCCCACCGAGCCGATCGGCCAGTCGCAGTGCTTTTTCCAAATTGACCAGCTTGCCTTGCTTGTCCAGCCCAACCGTGCAATCCAGCGTTTCACGCGATACATCGACGGTGAATGTCTTGTCTTCAATTTTTATCACGGTCAGGCAAACGCCGTTGACTGCAATGCTGTCCCCCAGTGACACGTCATCCATCCCCAGGTCTTCGGTACTGACGCTCAAGCGCAGTCCGCCATCACGATCAAGTGCACGACTGATAGTGCCGACATCGGCAATGATTCCACTAAACATTTTTTACCCTCACCCTAGCCCTCTCCCGCAAGCGGGCGAGGGGATTTAAAACGTGCGCCAGAATGCGCAAATCTTTCCCGACATGCCGCACATCCTGCCACAACAATTCCACGCGCTGATTGAGATCTGTCAACTCGTCCAATTGCGCCATTCCCCGTGCCATATCGCCGAGCAACTGAGGCGCGAAATATAACACCAACTCATCGACCAGCCCTGCTTTCAAAAATGCACCGTTCAACGTACTGCCTGCTTCCACCATCACTTCGTTGCAACCTATCGATGCCAAGTGCCGCAATGTGGCTGACAAATCAACCTGTCCGTTTTCATCCGCCAACACCACAACTTTTGCCCCGGCCTGTTCCAAAGCGGATATCTTGGTTGCGTCAGTGCTGGCTGTAACGACCAACACTGGTCCGCCTTGAAAAATTTTTGCGTCACAAGTGATGCGCAAACGGCTGTCCAGCACCACGCGCAACGGTTGCCGCGGGATAGAAATATGACGCACCGAAAGTTGGGCGTCATCTTTTAAAATTGTACCGATGCCCGTCAGTACGGCACACGAACGCGCTCTCCAGACATGCGCATCACGCCGCGCTTCTTCACCCGTAATCCATTGACTCACACCGTTCGCTAAGGCTGTGCGCCCATCCACACTCGCCGCAATTTTGCTGCGCACCCACGGCAAGCCCGAGGTCATGCGTTTCACAAAACCGATATTGAGAGTACGTGCTTCCGCCTCCATCAGGCCGCATTCCACATCTATTCCAGCCGCTTGTAACCTGGCAATGCCTTGCCCTGACACCAGCGGATTCGGATCTTGCATGGCGACGACTACGCGTGCAACCCCCGCCGCAATGAGTGCCTCGGCACAGGGCGGCGTGCGCCCGTGGTGACTACAGGGCTCAAGTGTAACGTAGGCCGTCGCTCCTCTTGCCTGCCCGCCTGCCGCACGCAAGGCCAGCGGCTCCGCATGAGGTTCGCCTGCCCGCTCGTGCCAACCTTCACCGATCACAGTAGTGCCTTTGACTAGCACGCAACCAACACGCGGGTTCGGCGTTGTGGTAAACAAACCAAGCTCGGCGAGATGCAGCGCCCGAGCCATCCACTGACTATCGACAGCATTCATGCTTTATCGGATTGACGACGTTTTGTAGAGGGTTTGGAGACGGCATCAATTGCATCGGAAAAGTCCCCGACATCTTGAAAACTTTTATAGACAGAGGCAAAGCGAATATAGGCAACCTTGTCCAATTTGAGCAATTCTTTCATCACCATCTCGCCCAATTGGCGTGAACCGATTTCGCGCTCACCCAGCGCAAACACCTTTTGTGTGACATGATCGATCGCTGCATCCACCAACTCTGTTGAAACCGGACGCTTATGCAATGCGCGCGAAAAACTGGTGCGCAACTTTTCCGCATCGAACTCGCAACGCATTCCATTCTGCTTTACCACCTGCGGCATGCGTAATTCCACGGTCTCGTAGGTGGTAAAACGCTTGTCGCAAGACAAGCATTTGCGGCGACGCCGGATGCTATCGCCCTCCTCGTTCTCGCGAGTATCCACCACTTGGGTGTCGGGATGTTTACAGAATGGACATTTCATTTTTAAGTGCAGTCATTAGTCGTTAGTCGCCAGTTATTTAGTTAAAAACCGCCGCCTGCCGGCGACAAAATCAACTAACGACTAGCGACTAACCTCTGGCAACTAGTTTCCGTAAACCGGAAACTGGGTCGTCAGCTTTTTCACTTCGCCAACTACGCGTGCGATTACAGCATCGTCGTTCGGCGCATCAAGCACATCGGCAATCAAATGTGCCAATTTTTCTGCTTCCAATTCTTTGAAGCCGCGTGTTGTCATCGCGGGCGAGCCAATACGGATACCAGAGGTAACGAACGGCTTTTCAGGGTCATTCGGAATGGCGTTCTTGTTCACGGTAATGTGAGCCTTGCCCAGGGCAGCCTCGGCATCTTTGCCTGTCAATTTCTTGGCGCGCAGATCAACCAGGAAAACATGGCTGTCAGTTCGGCCGGATACAATTCGCACACCGCGCTCTTGCAGCACTTTAGCAATTACGCGCGCATTGTCGATCACTTGCTTTTGATACTGCTTGAACTCATGACTTGCAGCTTCTTTGAAGGCAACCGCTTTGGCGGCGATAACGTGCATCAGCGGCCCGCCTTGCAACGCGGGGAAAATCGCCGAGTTAAGCGCTTTTTCATGTTCTGCTTTTGCCAAAATCAAGCCACCGCGCGGACCGCGCAAAGTCTTGTGGGTCGTCGTGGTCACAAAGTCGGCGATACCTACCGGGCTAGGGTAAACACCTGCGGCAACAAGCCCTGCATAGTGCGCCATATCCACAAACAAGTATGCATCGACGCTGTCGGCGATAGCGCGAAAGCGCTTCCAGTCGATCACCAGTGAATAAGCCGAGGCTCCGGCCACAATCATCTTGGGCTTATGCTCGTTTGCCAATGCCTGTACTTGATCATAGTCAATCTCTTCTTTTTCATTCAGGCCATACTGGATAGCGTTATACAGCTTGCCACTGATGTTCACCGATGCGCCATGCGTCAAGTGGCCGCCATGAGCCAAACTCATACCCAGAATCGTATCGCCCGGCTTAAGCACCGAAACGTAAACTGCCTGGTTTGCCTGCGAACCGGAATGTGGCTGAACGTTGGCATATTCAGCACCGAACAAAGACTTGGCACGGTCAATGGCCAATTGTTCCGTCACATCCACAAACTCACAGCCGCCGTAGTAGCGCTTGCCCGGATAACCTTCCGCGTATTTATTGGTGAGCTGACTACCCTGCGCTTCCATGACTGCCGGACTGGTGTAATTCTCGGAAGCAATCAACTCGATGTGATCTTCCTGACGGGCAGTTTCTTTTTGGATCGAGTCCCATAGTTCGGGATCAACGACAGCGATGGTATTTTTGCGCGAGAACATGACAACCTTTCAAATTAAGGAGAAAACGGAAAGACGCGCATTTTATCATGCCACCATGAATACTCCAGAAAGTCTGAAAATCAAGAAATCAGGTGAATAGGCTCCTCGAATACCCTACCACGAAAGCATATTGTATTATTGCAATGACCTTAGAGTTTCTTTGCAATTATTTGCGTGGCGGACGTATTGCCAGCACTACCGCAGCAACCAGCACGATCAAGATAATTAACTCAATGAGCATTAAATTCACCTACCCGCAACAGACATTCTCTCGACTAAAATCGATCCGCATTGGCGCGAACCCTGTACCAACACATCATTGCCCACTGCGACAATTCCTTTGAACATCTCTTTAAGATTGCCTGCGATGGTAATTTCTTCCACCGGATATTGAATTTCCCCGTGCTCAACCCAGAAACCGGCCGCACCGCGTGAATAGTCGCCGGTCACCGGGTTTACACCGTGACCGAGCAGTTCGGTAACCAGCAAACCGCGATCCATTTTTTTCAACAAGCCATTGAAATCCAACTCGCCCGATTCCACAATAAGGTTATGGTTGCCGCCCGCATTGCCGGTTGTTTTCATGCCGAGTTTTCGCGCGGAATAGCTGCTCAGAAAATAACCATTCAACACGCCGGCATCAACGATGGTGCGACGCTGCGCCTTTACCCCCTCGTCGTCAAAAGGACTACTAGCCAAGCCTCTGCGAATGCCCGGCACATCATCAATGCGGATATTTGAAGAAAACACCTGTTCGCCCAACTGATCCAGCAGAAAAGAAGATTTGCGATACAAACTGCCACCGCTCACCGCATTTACAAAATGCCCTATCAGACTGGCGGCAATCGGCGCTTCAAACAGCACGGCACATTGCGTGCTCGCAATACTGCGTCCGTTCAAGCGGCGCACCGTGCGTTCTGCGGCGATGCGTCCGACTTCTTCCACCTTCAATATTTCTGCCGCATTGCGCGCCACGCCATACCAGTAATCGCGCTGCATCGCATCATCATTGCCAGCGATCACGGCGCAACTGACACTGTGACGGGATGTTGGGAATCCGCCAACGAAGCCCAAACTATTCGCATACACGAAATGCGCCTCATGCACATTAACGCTTGCCCCCTCGGAGTTGTTAATGCGTTTATCGGTGGCAAAAGCTGCCTGCTCGCACTCCCGCGCCAGCGAAATTGCGTCATCCACATTCAGCAACCACGGATGGTACAGGTCGAGATCGGGGAACTCCGTTGCCAGCATATCGACTTCGGGCAATCCGGCACAATCGTCAATAGCGGTAAAGCGCGCGATGTTCAACGCCGCATCTACCGTATCGCGCACCGCCTGCGCTGAAAAGTCGGATGTGCTGGCATTTCCACGCCGCTGCCCGATAAATACCGAGACGCTCAGCCCCTTGTCGCGATTGTACTCGATGGTCTCAACTTCGCCCTGGCGCACACTGATGCCTTGTCCAAAGCCGTCTGACACCTCGGCGGAAGCGGCTGTCGCGCCTTGCTTGCGCGCATATTGAAGCAGATCTTGAGCAATCTCCCGCAAAGTTTCCGGGGTATGGGAAAAGCGTGATTCGTGGATTACGGTAGCTGTCATAAATAAATTTTAAGTAAAACGGTTTCTCGGAAGGCGCTATCATATCAACATCTGTTTATATTTACCCATCGCCATGAATCAACACCAAGACGACGAAGACCTCGTTGACCTCCCCCCCAGCAAGACCAAGATCAAGAAACAAATGCTTGAGCTGCAGAATATCGGCGAACAACTGGCTGATTTGAATAAAGATCAGTTAAAGGAACTGGAACTTCCCGAGAACCTGCGCGACGCAATAAATGAAGTTAAAAAGATGACCAAATTTGGCGCTATCAACCGGCAGATGCAATATATCGGCAGACTGATGCGCGATGTGGACACTGCCCCCATCATCGCCAAACTGGAAGTCTGGAAAGGCACTTCGAAACAACATATTACCTGGCTACATCAGGTAGAGAACTGGCGTGACCGCCTGCTGGCCGAACCGAATGCCCTTACCGAACTACTCGCTGCTTATCCGCAATCGGATGCTCAACGTCTGCGTGCGCTAATACGCAATGCGCTCAAGGAAAAAGAACTGTCGAAGCCCCCGAAGAGCTTCCGCGAACTTTTTCAAGTACTCAGAGAGATCGTTCCCGAAGCGCAATAGGCGGAATCCAAAATGCCCGCTATTCTTCCCCATATTAGCGTTGAAACTTCACCATCACCCCGTTACAGCATTATCTGGCTGCATGGCTTGGGAGCTGATGGCGAAGACTTTGTCCCCATCGCGGAAGAAATAAACTTGCCGGTTGCTGTGCGCTATATTTTCCCCCATGCGCCAAAACGACCTGTCACTCTTAACGGCGGGTTTGTCATGCGAGCCTGGTATGACATCTCGGAAAACGACCTTGTCGCAACTCAAAAAAACAACAGTAGCCCAAAACAAGATGCCACTGGAATACATGCTTCTCAAGCGGAGATAGATAAACTCATAGCCCAAGAGCAACAACGCGGCATTCCCTCGGCACATATTTTTCTGGCCGGATTCTCGCAAGGTGGCGTTATCGCGCTGCAAACCGGGTTACGCTACCAAGAACCGCTTGGCGGCATTCTTGCACTTTCAACTTATTTGGCTTTAGCCGATACTCTCCCTGCTGAAGCAAGCATCGCCGCGAAATCCACACCGATTTTCATGGCACACGGTCGCAATGACCCTATCGTGCCCTACGCACTTGGCAAGGCATCCAGAGAAATACTAGTGCAACAGGGTTATCATCCGGACTGGCACGAATACCCGATGCAGCATTCGGTTTGTCAGGATGAAGTGAGCGATATTAAGGCTTGGCTTTCGCAACGTATCAAGCCATAGGAACGGATAGTACACGCCCCTACTCGCTCGATTCCTGCTCCATTTTTCGGTAGCGCGCCAGATCATAATCATCCCCGCTCTCAACCAACCCCAACGACAATAGCAGATAGCTTTTCCCTTCCAGCGTCATCTTGAAACTGCGGCTGGGCAAGAATATACCCGGCCTCATCAGCAACCACGCCTCACCGCTGTTGTCATTCGGTTTGCTTAAATACAGAGACAGATGATCAGTTTCTTGCGTACGCAAACTATCCGCCACACTCAGAAAAACGCCGATCACCTGATTGGTCAAAATCTCCACACCAACCAGCAGATTATTTTGTGCGTCACGGCTTAAGCGCCGCACAATACCGACGCCCCAATGTCCCAGATTTTCCGGTTTGCTGCCGATTAACGTACCGATTTTGACGGCTTCCAGTTGTGAAGATGCAACCGCACTGCAAAACCCTGTTGCACTTACGTCCTCGACTTCCCATATAGTGTTGCCCTTATTGTCCAAATGCAAATTTATATCAGCGTTGTCGATCAGATTTTGAAAGCCATTGGATACCTGCAGATTCACACTTAACTTGCGGCGCGCGTTCTTGCGCGTCACGGGAGGCGAAGCAGAACGGCTGATCAGTTGATGCGCGACTTCATCCAGTATCTCGGCATCATAAACGGAACCGAACAAATTGAGCTCTTGCGGCACCACTCCTTTTTTCAGTGTACGAATTAAATCATTGAGCCCGTTTTTTAATCCGCCCACCCCGAAAAAACGCATACTCGGGTGAATCGTCCCTTCACCACTTGCCCGAAACGGAGTCCCGGGCTGTGCCAAATTAATAGCCCACAGGCTACCCTCACCCGCCTGCAACCCCACTTCCAAATATTTATTCTCATGCGCAATCAAACGTTCGGCAATATGAATCTGCAAGGGAGCGAACGAACCGGTTCCCACCGAATACCAAACTATTGCACTGGCAAACTCTCGCCTTGCCGATGTGTTGATTCCCGAACCCGGATAAAGGGTAACGATCTCATCCAAAAACCCATTCTTTTCCGCAAATACATATATCGCGGCAAGATTCACCCACAGCACAGGCTCTATTTGTTCATAACGTACAGCCGCTAACTTCATCCGGTTCAACACGGCAACAATCGCCCGCGAAGCCAATAGTACCAACTGTAATTTGCCCACATCCCCGGCGCGGACTGCCTTGCGGCATTGCGCAAAAATATTCGCGTAATTCTGTTCGCTAAACTTGAAAAATTTATTCAGAACCGCCCATATAAGGTTCTCTTGAAATTTATTTAGCGGCTGTGCTGTGAAATAGTCACGCTGCAATTTGCGCACATAAGGCTGGGCTGCTTCATCCAGCAAACTCAGCACCGCAACTTGATGATCCAAACGAAATTCTGTTGCGCGGTTCTCCAGTTCCTCAATCCAACCGGTAATTTCTTCCAGTGCTTTAAACGCATCGGCTTTCGGTAACACCTCCAATAACTGTTGAACAGATTTGATATCTGCCAAGGGATGATCCGATTTTTTGCCGAACAAACTTGCCAACATAAGCCCCCCAAACCTTGACGCTTCCATATAGGGCGCTATATAAGCACAAATTGGACGAACTGCCCATAGGCAAAATATCCCGGCACAAAATGAAATCTATCTTCTTGCTACAGGACAACACCCCCTTCCCCCCGGTCGAGTTTGCGCTTCAGCAGCCCAACGGATTGCTCGCGGCAGGCGGGAATTTATCTCCTGAGCGTATATTGGAAGCCTATCGCCATGGCATCTTTCCGTGGTTCAATGAAAATGACCCGATATTATGGTGGAGTCCAAACCCGCGCATGGTGCTATTTCCAAGTGAATTCAAAATCTCGCATTCTTTACGCAAGGAATTGCGTAAAGACACGTTTGAGGTGCGTTTTGACAGCGCTTTCGAGCAAGTAATGCGCGCATGTGCCGCCCCGCGCAAAGAGCAAGCCGGAACATGGATTTTGGAAGAAATGATAGCAGCCTATTGCGAATTGCATCGCCGGGGCTATGCCCATTCGGTTGAAATCTGGATAGACGGCGAACTTGCCGGAGGACTTTACGGTATGGCAATAGGCAAGATGTTTTACGGCGAATCCATGTTCAGTCGCCGCACGAATGCCTCTAAAATTGCCCTCGCCCACCTCGCCAAACAACTGGAATTCTGGAGTTTTGGCATGATCGACTGCCAGATGAACACCCCGCATCTGGCTTCACTCGGCGCACGTGAAATATCACGCGAAGAATTTATCATTCGTCTGCAAGAATTGATACACTATCAGGAAGAACCCTCTCCTTGGCGATGGGCTTACCCGAATTCGAATATATTTAATGAAGGACGCTTGTGACTTTACTGCGCGACATCCCGCTTTCTGCGCTACAGTTTTACTTGACCTCGCCCTATCCATGCAGTTATCTGGAAAATCATGAGGCACGATCGCAAGTTGCCACCCCGGCATTCTTAATTACGCCGGCGGTTTACTCGGAATTGATAAAACACGGCTTTCGTCGTAGCGGCACATTCACCTATCGCCCGCGCTGCGACAATTGTCACGAATGCACACCGGTACGAATCGATGTTGACAAATTTGCCGCCAATCGCTCACAACGACGCAGTTGGAAACAGCATCATGCCCTTGACGTCACTTTGCACTCGCTCGAAGACCGCGCCGAATATTTTCCGCTTTACCAGCGTTACCAAAACACGCGCCATCGCGATGGCGGGATGGATCATGACAGCCCGGAACAATACCGCAGCTTTCTCCTGCAAAGCCATGTGGATTCAATGCTGGTAGAGTTTCGTGAAGCCGGTATATTGCGCATGGTCAGCATCATCGATGTACTGGCGGACGGACTCTCATCTGTCTACACCTTTTACGAGCCAAACCTAGCAGGCAGCAGCTTCGGCACCTTCAATGTATTATGGCAAATCGAACTATGCCGCAAACTGCAACTGCCCTTTTTATATCTCGGTTATTGGATCAAACAAAGCCAAAAGATGGCGTATAAAGCCAACTTTCAGCCTTTGCAGGGGTTGAGACAGGGGACTTGGCAGCAGCTTGATGTGTTCACTTAAGCAGGCGGCGGCGCAACAAAAAAACAAACTCATCACCGTTCACTTCAGATGACAACAAATCATTTCCCGTTTGTTTGCAGAAGGCCACAAAATCGTCGGGTGATTTTTTATCTGTCGCAATGACTCTTAGTACTTGACCGCCCTCCATGGTCGCCAATGATTTTTTTGCACGCAGGATAGGCAACGGGCACGCCAGTTGCCGCACGTCAAGCTCCACATCAAAAGTGCTTTCGCTCATACGGTGATCTCTCCGCCAAACTGTGCCCACGCCGAAATGCCGCCTTGTAAATTGTAAACGTCTGTCATCCCCTGATTCGCCGCGAAAGAGGCAGCTTGGGCTGAGCGACCACCCACTTGGCAGTAAAATACTGTGGGGGTACTTGCATCCAGTTCTTTTACACGCGCAGGCAGCAAGTGCAATGGCAGCATCTCAGCGCCTTTAATATAGCCGCGTGCCACCTCTGCCGCTGTGCGTACATCAACCAGCTTTACTTTGCCCTCTGCGAGCAGGGGTTCTAATTCTGTTACCGTCATAATTTTAAAGCTGCTCATTTCTTTGCTTACCTCATCAAAAAATCAATTCGACTCCTGATTATCACTTAACAAATGCGAAATACGGGTATTCGCCACCGCCAGACGCCTTGCTAACATATGCAGAAAGGCATCACTAAACTGATAGCGACAACCTTGTGTTGCTTTTGCCAGAACGTCCGGATTGAGCTCGATTAAAGTCACGTCTGTTTTTGTAACCACATCTGTAGTACGTTTGGAAACCTTCTCGGAAAGATGCGCCATTTCACCGAAGCAGTCACCGGCATGCAACAGGCTTAGCAATCTTCCCTGCTTGAGCACTTTCACCGTACCCTGTGCGATGATGTAAAAATTCCGGCCTTCGTCTCCCTCGGTGATGACGCGCTCATCCTGTATAAATTTGTTCCACACGCTGATACGCAGCACTTCCCACAACTCGACATCGCTAAAGTTTTTGAAAAAAGGCAAGGAACGCAGCGTGTCAAATTTCTCTGTATCAAACATCTTGTCTTGAGGTTCAACATTTTCGGCGATGAAGGCCGACAGATCGCGCGCAAACTCATCCCATTGTTGATAGCGATGGGAAATATCCTTGCACATGGCGCGCAGCACGATCGCATCCAATGCCGGGGGTATTTCGGGTCTGAAAGTACTGGGCGGAGACGGATCAATGTTCATGATCTGGTAAATCATGCTGTAGTTATTCGCCGCATCAAACGGCAACCTGCCCGTCAACAAGCGATACATGGTTACCCCGAGCGAATAGATATCTGTCTGATGGGTCAGCGCATGTTCTTCGATTTGCTCCGGCGACATATAGGCTGGCGAGCCAAGACCGCTCACTTGTGTATCTTGCTGACTTTCGATAATAGCCGCGCCGAAATCGGAAATTTTGATTTCATTATCACCATACACGAGAATATTGGCCGGTTTGATATCGCGATGGATCACGCCCTGGCTTTGGGCGTATTCCAACGCCTTGCAGCACTTGTAGATAATCTCGGCGGCCGTACCCAGCGGAAGCAAATGATCCACTTCCGAACTGCGCTCCAACGTCTCTCCGTCAATGTATTCCATCACCATGTAATTCACATCGTCGTCAATCACGGCGTCGTAAACTTTGACAATATGCGGATGGGATAACTTTCCGGCCAAGGCAGCTTCGGTGACCAGCAATTTGCGAAAGACTTTGGCAATTGAACTGTTATGAGTAGTGTCGAGGTTAAATAACTTCAACGCCACCTGTTGGTTATTGAAAGAATCAATCGCCAAATACACAGTGCTGGTTGCACCGCGACCAAGCTCTTTTACTATTTCATATTTTCCAATATTTTTCATTGCCAGCCAGCTTACCAAGAACTTGCCATTTTGCGGATTTATTTTGCTCGTGTCCAGACTGGCTTTGTTCACAGCTATTCATTGCGGCCTCCTATCGCCCCCGACTTACCCATAAAATATTTACGTCTATTGGCGGTGTAATTTGTGGAACTGTCTATTCTATATTTATGGTCACATCCATAAACTATTGGTGTTAAAACTCGTAAAACGCTTTTGGCTCCAATTCAAAGCGGTTATCATATTACGCATGAAACGAATTCTTTTTCTGCTGCTCTGTTTTGTCACGCTGGCTTGCTATGCCGACGGGTTGCCTGATTTGGGCGACGAATCGCAACAGATGATCTCTCCGCTGCAAGAGCGCCAGATCGGTGAACAAAGCATGTACCAAATCCGTGCCGACAAATCCTATCTGGATGACGCGGAAATTGCCGACTACCTCAATCAATTGGGTAGCCTGCTGGTAGCGAATAGCCCCGAACCGTCAATGGAATTTGAATTCTTTGCCATCAATGACAGCACCATCAATGCCTTCGCCATGCCCGGAGGCTTTGTCGGCGTAAACACCGGCTTGATTCTTCTCGCGGAAAACGAGTCCGAGTTGGCTTCGGTACTCAGCCATGAAATATCCCACGTCACGCAACATCATTTTGCAAGAATGATCTCCGGTCAGAAGTATGACTCTTTGGCCGCACTTGCCACAATCGCCGTTGCCATTCTCGCCGCCCGCAATAACCCCCAGGCTGCCACAGCCGCCATTATGGGAGCCGAAGGCGGGGCCATTCAACACCAGCTTAATTTTACCCGCGCCAATGAACAGGAAGCAGACCGCATCGGTATTGCAACCTTGCAAAAATCAGGCTTCGATACCCGCGCCATGCCTGCTTTCTTTTCCCGCATGCAACGGGCAACCCGCTTGATAGAAGGCAATGCACCCGCTTATCTGCGCACCCACCCCGTAACAGCAGACCGTATCGCAGAAGTTGACAACCGAGTTCAGCAAATGCCTTTTCACCTTGTGCCAGACAGCCTTAACTATCAACTGGTGCGCGCCAAGATATATGCCATATCGAAACCTCCCGCCGAGGCCGTGGCTTTCTTCAGGTCTGCCTTGGGTGATCAAAAGTTTGGCAACCCTATCGCAAACCGTTATGGCCTGACACTCGCCCTGCTGCGCAACAAACAGGAAAAATTAGCGGCGGAAGAATTTGTCACCCTGCAAAATCAAGCCTCATCCAACGCCATGATCACTACCTTGGCCGGGAAATTAAAACGCCTGGACGGACAAGAAAAAAACATTGCCGGATTTTACCGTACCGCAACACAAAACTTTCCCCAGCACCGCGCCCTTGTCTATGACTATGCCGAGGTTCTAATGGAAAGCCGCAATTATAAGGAAGCACTAAAATTGCTCAACGAGCAAATCATCATCCACGGCAACGACTCGCGCCTATATGAACTACAGGCAAAGGCTTTTGCCGCGTTAGGCAGAATTCAGGAAGAACACCACGCACTGGCGTACAATTTCATTCTGCACGGCAACCTGCGCGGAGCCATTGATCAACTTGAGTTAGCCAAACAAACGGGAACGGATTACTACGAGTTGTCGACGATTGAGACCGAGTTAAAACAGTTTAGAGAAATTGCTGCGGCGCAGCGTAAGCAGAATTAATGCTTATTATGCTGGCTCAAATTTATCATTGCGCACGCTAAATTTTTTCCCAAATCGCAGCTTTTCTGCATTGCTGCTATCGCGCCTGCATCATCTTTCATATTCTTCTTTAGAAAAAATGCTTGGGCATAAGGTACATCTGCATCTTTCGGGTTTGCTGCAATAGCCGACTTAAATTCCTGCAACGCTTCCTGATTGCGCCCGGCGTTGGCATAAGCTTCAGCCAACGCTACCCTTACCGGAGGAAATGCCGAACTGATTTGTAATGATTTTTTAAAATCCGCTATCGCCTGTGTCCAGTTGCCTTTGTCTTTTCCGGCATAATAGCCGCGACTGTAATAGGTGCGCTGCGCCCCCAATCGATCTTCACCGTGCAGCAGTTGCACTGCATCATCCCATAGCCGGTAGTTGTCGGCGAACACCCACAAACGGTTCCAAGCCAGCGGCACCAGCAGCAGCGTTGCGATTACACCGGTCAGCATAATTTTTTTATCCGGTATTGCGCTAAACAACAAGGGGAGCAACAGCATAAATCCGGGTAACCATAAATAACAGCGATAAAGCACGAATATTTCCTGCACCCGAATCGCGGAAAACTCTGTCATAAACGATAGCCACGGATAAAGTAAAGCCAGACCCAGCAAGGCAATGCGCCCACCGCGCAATAAACAGAGGAAAGCAAATATGCCATAACCCGCAAAGAAAAATAATCCGGCCCAGCCTGTCCAATCCCGCAATGAAAGAATAAACGGCTCGCGCATGTCTATCGACATCCAGCCCGGATTCGGAATTATCATCAGCAGGCAATATTTGAAGAACAATCCAGCCTGAGTCAATGCACTCAACAAATGAAGCTGCGTTACGCCTTTAAGCGCTTCCTCCTGTCCGAGCAACGCCGCCGCATCTATTTCGTAGACTTGACCAAACACTCCCTTGCTCATCAGCAGCACGAGCAAGGCGCTGATGGCAAAACCTGCCCAAGTGGCAAACAGGGCACGAAGTGGCAACTTGATTTGCTTGCGCAACACCCAAGTTAACACCAACAGTATTGCCGGTGCCATCAGGCTATGCTCTTTGCTGAACAACGCCAGAAAATAGGCTGCAACGGCCAGCGCTGCATAACGCTTGTCTCCTTGCAGGAGCCCTTGAAAATATGCCAAATGTAGCACCAATGTAAACAGGGTTGCCATTAACACACTACGCTGCATCAAGTAGCCGGTGCCAAACACAGCCAAGGGATGGCAGGCAAAGACCAAAGCGCCTAGCCATGCCCCCCAATTTGCCATTTTTTGCCTGGCGGGTTCGGTGACAAAGAGCGAAATCCACAGGCGCAGTACCAGCAACAGCAGCAAAACGTTCATGCCGTGCAGCAACAGATTCTGCACGCGAAAAATTAACGGGTCTGCGCCAAAAAAGGCCCAAGTCACGCCCAGCGTAGTATAGGAAAACCAGCGCAAACAAAAACTGGCATCGGCGAAATTAGTAATCGGATACTTAAAAAAAGTCTCGTCATCGAACACGAACGGACTATTCAGAAATGGCGTGTAGACAATGCCAACCAAGAACAGCAAAAGCAGCGCTTTGATCCAATCTTGCGGATAATATAGTGCTGGGAAATTTTTCATGGCTTGTTAGTTATAGCAAGGTTACAGGAAACAAAAAACCCCTCCGCAGAGGGGTTTTTATAAACAAGCTAAGCTTGATTAGTTCCACTTGGCAACCTGATTGATTACAGTTTGGTTAGTACAAGTTGTTGAAACCGCCCATTTGAAAGAAGTCGTCCCCCCTGCTGCCAGAGTAGCAGTGGTTGGCGGTGTGAATACGATGTTACAAGCAGTTGGCTGTGCTATGTTTGTGTTAAGAGTAGCCGTAATTACGCCATTTGCATCGGTTGCATATGAATTAACTTCCGTTGTTGTTGTTGGACCGGCTGTAGAGATACCCAAAGAGGCCCAAGCGCTTGCACCAGGAAATGTACCCGCATTGTTTTGCGCATAGTCAGCTTCGGCTGTTTGAAGCGTGGCAACAGCAGCGGCAACTTTAGAAACCTTGGCTTTGGTGATGTAATCTTGATAAGCCGGAATCGCAACAGCAGCCAGAATACCGATGATCGCTACCACGATCATCAATTCGATCAGGGTAAAACCTTTTTGTACTTTTTTCATGTTAAGTGCTCCTATTTATTTGAAGGGTACACACACGGTGTGCCCTTTTATTGTAGCACCATTCATGCCAATTTAGCTGCAATCGCCAAGTACCCTGTTTACTTGGAAAATCCTTGCTGCGTAACTTTGGTCAAGTTAACTTTTCCACCCAAATTACGGCAGCCCACCTGACGATTTTCGTCACATTGCCACTCTTGGGCACAACGATTGGTTTACCCTATCGTCACCCGCCCAAACTTGCGCTTGCCAACCTGCGCTACCACCACGCCGGCTTTTAGCTGCAAGGCTTTATCGCTGATTTTTTCGCCATCCAGCTTGACAGCACCTGCCTCAATCATGCGCATGGCTTCCGAGGTGCTTGAGACCAAACCGGCCTGTTTGAGCATTTGAGCAATGCCGATATGCCCGTCCGTACAAACCACATTGATCTCCGGCATGTCCTCCGGCAAGACGCCCTTTTGGAAGCGCGCTTCAAATTCTGCCAGCGCATCAATCGCGGCTTGTTTTGAATGGAAGCGGGCAACAAGCTCTTGTGCCATCAATACCTTAATATCACGGGGATTGCGACCTTGCTTTATTTCTTCGCGCCATTTTGCAATGGTAGCCAAGCTCTCAAAAGAAAGAAGCTCAAGGTAGCGCCACATCAGTTCGTCGGAAACAGACATGAGTTTGCCGAACATTTCCTGCGGGGTGTCGGTGATGCCGATGTAGTTGCCCAACGACTTGGACATCTTGTTGACGCCGTCCAAGCCTTCCAGCAATGGCATGGTGAGCACGCACTGCGAAGGTTGTCCGAAGTGTTTTTGCAGTTCGCGTCCCATCAGCAAATTAAATTTCTGATCGGTGCCTCCCAGCTCAATATCGGCCTTGAGCGCCACCGAGTCATAGCCTTGCACCAGCGGGTAAATAAATTCATGAATGGCGATGGGCTGGTTGCCTTTGTAACGTTTGGAAAAATCGTCCCGTTCCAGCATTTGCGCCACGGTGTGGGTGGCGGCAAGACGAATTAAATCAACTGCGCTGAATTTATCCATCCAGGTTGAATTGAATACAACTTCTGTTTTGTCTGGATCGAGAACCTTGAATACTTGATCGCGGTAACTTTGCGCATTGGCGAGCACCTGCTCACGCGTCAGGGGCGGACGGGTGGTATTTTTACCGGTCGGGTCGCCGATCATGCCGGTAAAGTCGCCGATCAGAAACAAGGCGTGGTGCCCCAAATCTTGCAACTGGCGCATCTTATTTAATAAGACGGTGTGCCCAAGGTGCAAATCCGGTGCGGTGGGGTCAAAACCCGCTTTGATGCGTAGCGGACGATTTTGCGCGAGCTTCTGTTTTAGCTCGGTTTCGAGCAGCAGTTCGTCTGCGCCGCGTTTGATAATTTCTAAGGTTTCTTGCTGACTCATATTGTTCTAAATCTTTTCGTTCAAAATTAGTCGTTCAGCGCACCATGGTGCATGGAATGCACCCTACGTGTTAATTGCTGTATTGAAATAGCCCGTAGGATGGGTGGAGCAAAGCGATAACCATCGCCATGTTCTGATAATTGACGGGTATCGCTTTGCTCCACCATTCCTACAAAGATTGCTTCCCACACCATCGGTTCCAATTACCCGCCACATTTTGTGGCTTTGTCGCTTTCTGTTAAAATAGCGCTCTATATTTGTAATACCAATAAATTGCAGCTTTGAGAGGCGCGAATGTTACCGCAAAACACCTTGTCGCACGCACACAAAATGAAGTTACGATGGTTCGTAACTTTGTCCACCATCCCGCTGCTCGGCGTTTTAACCGCTTTCGGCATCATGCCGCAAACGGTGTTGAATACCTTTGAACAAAAAACCGTCGTCGAAGAAATTGCGCTTCCTGCGGCAGAAGAAACCGCGAGTACGGCTGCCACATTTTGGCGCAACGACAAAGTGCAACGTGGCGATACTGTTGCCGAATTACTGCGCCGCTTAAATGTGGACGACAACGCCGCAAGCAATTACTTGCTTAAAGACAAGGCTGCCGCTTCCTTGCGCCAGCTTTCTGTTGGCAAAGAAATTCAGTCGGAAATTGCTGCCGATGGCAGTCTGCTGGCTTTGCGTTTTCTAAACAACAGCGGCGAACAGGTCGTTATCGAGAAAAATGGCAACGGTTTTAAAACCAGCACCTTGCCCGCGCAATTGGAACAGCGCGTGTTCATGCGTACCGGTGAAATTAGCAGCACGCTTTATGCGGCAACGGATGCAGCCGGGCTACCCGATCCCGTCGCCAATCAGATGGCCGATATTTTTGGCGGTGACATCGACTTTCATCGTGATTTGCGCAAGGGCGACAAATTCACCGTTGTGTATGAGGTGAACTACTACAATGGCGAGCCGGTACGTGCCGGACGCATTCTGGCAGCAGAGTTCAGCAATCAAGGCCATGCATATCGCACAGTGTATTTCCAAACCACCAGCACGACAGGCGACTACTACACGCCTGATGGCAAAAGCATGCACAAAGCCTTTTTGCGCTCTCCGCTTGAATTCTCGCGCATAAGCTCCGGCTTTTCACTTTCACGCTTCCACCCTATTCTGAACAAATGGCGTTCGCATAAAGGAGTGGACTATGCGGCCCCCATGGGCGCAAAAGTAAAAGTCACATCCGACGGCGTTGTTGCGCTGGTGGGCCAGCAAAATGGTTACGGTAATGTCATCATGATTAATCATGCCGGACGTTACTCCACAGTGTACGGGCACTTGTCGCGTTTTGCGCCCGGCCTGCATCGCGGTCAGCATGTCAGTCAAGGCGAAATCATTGGTTTTGTGGGCATGACAGGATTGGCTACCGGGCCTCACTTGCATTATGAGTTCAGAGTCGACGGCGCCCAACGCGATCCCCTGCGCGTAGCGCTGCCAGACGGGGCCCCCATCAGCGAGGCACAGAAATCCGCTTTTCTGGAAAGCACGCGTGAGATGAATGATCGTTTAGCCATGTTGCGTAATACCCGCCTGGCCAAGCTCGATTAATTTTGATCAGGTGAGTCAGCTTCCTCCGGAGCATTATATCGGTGTCATGTCCGGCACAAGTCTGGACGGCATCGACGCTGCTCTGGTTGATCTTTCCGGCGCACAGCCCAAGCTCATTGGCACGCATTACCAAGCCTATCAAGCAGCGCTGAAAGACGCGCTGCTTGCCCTGCATCACCCTGCACATGACGAACTGCATCAGTCGCAGATTATTGCCATTCAATTGGCACGCGCATACGCCGACGCCACGCGCAGTTTGCTGCAAAAAACCGGTATGACTTCCGCACAAATTCAGGCGATAGGCTGCCACGGGCAGACCGTGCGCCATCGGCCTGAACACGGTTACACCATTCAACTGAATAACGCGGCATTGCTGGCAGAGCTTACGGGCATCCACGTGGTCAGCGATTTTCGCAGCAGGGATATTGCCGCAGGAGGACAAGGAGCACCCTTGGTGCCTGCTTTCCACGATAAGGTGTTGCGCCACCCCAATATCCACCGCGCCATACTCAATATCGGCGGCATCGCCAATCTGACTGATCTGCCGTGTAACGGCGTTACCACGGGTTTCGACTGCGGCCCCGGCAATTTGCTGATGGATGCCTGGATCTCAAAACACCAGGGCAAACCTTACGACAAAGACGGCGCATGGGCGAGCAAAGGAAAAGTCATTCCTTTATTGTTGCAAAAATTACTGGCTGAACCTTTTTTCCCGGCTGTTCCACCCAAAAGCACGGGACGTGATTTGTTCAATCTCAATTGGCTGGAAAGTTTTTTAAGCGGCAACGAAGCACCCGAGGATGTACAAACTACCTTGCTTGCCTTGACCGGTGACAGCATTGCATTGGCGGTACGGAATTTCTGCGGCACAGCCAAAGAGCTTTATTTATGCGGCGGCGGTGCGCACAACGGTGCGTTGGTTTCGCATCTGCAGCACGCATTACCGCAATGCAAAATCCAAAAGACAGAGGAATTGGGCATCGCAGCCGACTGGATGGAAGCCATCGCCTTTGCCTGGCTGGCGCAACAGACCCTGCATCTGCGCCCCTCCAACCTGCCCGCGGTCACCGGGGCAAGGCATGCTTGTGTGTTGGGTGCGATTTATCCAGCATAAAACAAAAGGGGACGCAAAGCGCCCCGTTTCGTTTTATAGCAATTCGCAACTTAAACCGAGAACGATGAGCCGCAGCCGCAAGTGGTCGTTGCATTCGGATTCTTGATAACAAACTGCGAACCTTCCAAACCTTCGGAATAATCAATTTCCGCACCGGCCAGATATTGGAAGCTCATCGGGTCGATCAGCAATTGCACGCCGTTTTTGTTCAATACGGTATCGTCTTCGTTGGTGACTTCATCGAAGGTAAAACCATACTGAAAGCCGGAGCATCCGCCGCCGCTCACAAATACGCGCAATTTGAGTTCCGCATTGCCTTCTTCTTCGATCAATTGCTTAACTTTGTTTGCCGCATTATCGGTAAATAAAAGTACATCGGGAATTTCGCTCACAGCATTCATGTTTGTCTCCTTAAATACGGGATGGCAACTCGCCTCCCCTGATTATAAAATTTACGACTCGGTTCCGCTTAATTTCAGCGCCACCACTTTGTCCGCACCCTCGGCCAAATGGATCAACTTGCCTTCAATGATAGCGCCCAATTGAATTTCCAAAGTCTTGTAATGCACATCGCCGATAAGTTTTGCCTTGCTCTGCAATTCAAGATAATCAGCCGCATATACCGGACCGGTAACTACGCCGTTCACCACCAAATGCGTTACGTTGATCGCGCCTTCCACACGGGCATGTTCGCTCAACACAAGCGTACTGGGCTTGCCCAAATTGGCGGTGACGTTACCATCAATTTCGCCATCCACCCGCAACCCGCCACTGAAGTGTACATCTCCGTTAACTTTGGTTCCAGCCCCAATCAAAGAATCGATACGATTTTGCGGTTTACTGTGCTTGTCACCAAACATACTACTCTCCAATTAAGATAGTCCAATGCTCTGTTGAACCTTGGGCTCATGCGACCCTTTTTCAAATACCCGAACCTGGACACTTTCAATCCGGAAATCCGCCGGAATTTTAAAAACACGATCCACACGCTGGTAATATTTGAAATTAAGTTGACTTGCCGCAACCTCCGGCGTGTTTTCCTGGGGGAATTGTAGCACTACTTTCTTGCCGCTCTGGTCTCCACTCACTAACAATTCCAATTTCCCCTGAAATTCTCTACCCCGTTGTTGCACATCCTGCACCAGTAACAAACGACAGTGATACTCTCCCGGCAAAGAATTCGGTTCGACTTTCAAGCTGTGAATGCTCAAATCACCTTCACGCCCTGCTGTCAGCGGAAGATTTTGGAAAAACGACAAATCCTCCTTCAACTGCTCGTTTTCAGCATTTAGACCTTTAATCTGCTTGGAAGTTTCCTGCATGGCAGATTGGTCAATTTGCATCTGTCGCTCAAAAGAAGCAACCTGATTGGCCAACCCGGCGTTTTCATTCGTCAGGAAGGCGACACGGGCATGCAATCCTTCCAATTCCTTCTCCGCCTGACCACGGTGAAACCCTGCCAATTCAAGCCCCGAATCGTATGCCCACCAGACCAAGCCTCCCGCCGCAAAAATAAATGGCACAATGATGGCCCAGCGCACATACCAGGGCACAAACGGACGCACCGATAAACGCGGTGCGGAAATACTGAATTTGCGTTTAAGCTTTCGTATTATCATACTTTAAGGTAACAGCGGCAGTACCCCAAGAGCAGTCGCCTCTGGCAATCCAAACATGATGTTCAAATTTTGCACCGCCTGACCTGCAGCACCTTTCACCAAGTTATCAATGACCGATAATACCACTACTGTGTCGCCACCTTGCGGTCTGTGTACCGCAATTCGACACAGGTTGGAACCCCGCACCGAACGAGTCTCGGGCATGCTGCCGGCAGGCAAAACGTCGACGAACGCTTCTCCGGCATAGCGCTGCTCAAAGACGGCCTGCAAGTCCGCATCTTTTTTAAGTCTGCCATATAGCGTGGCATGAATGCCGCGTATCATTGGCGTCAGATGCGGCACAAAGGTCAACCCTACCGCTTTGCCCGATACATTTGCCAGACCTTGTTTAATTTCAGGTAAATGCCGGTGCCCGGCCACTCCGTAGGCTTTAAAGTTGTCCGAGGCTTCGGCAAATAACGTCGGTATTTCAGCCTTGCGTCCCGCGCCCGACACGCCCGACTTTGAATCGGCGATTAACGAGTTCTCTTCTATCAAACCGGCTTCGAGCAAGGGAATAAATCCCAATTGCACTGCGGTCGGGTAACAGCCCGGATTGGCAACCAGTCGCGCCTGCTTGATTTTATCCCGGTTAACCTCGGGAAGACCATATACCGCCTCCGCCACCAAGTCCGGGCAGGCATGGCTCATGCCGTACCATTTTTCCCATTCTGCCACATCCTTAATGCGAAAATCAGCCGCCAGATCAATCACCCGCACACCCGCATCCAGCAACGCGCGTGTTTGCTGCATGGCGATGCCATTGGGCGTGGCAAAAAACACGGCATTACATTGCTCAAGATGAGCCTCGTCAGGATGGGTAAATACCAGATCCACAAAGCCGCGCAAGCTGGGAAACATTTGACTAACAGGGGTACCCGCATCCGCGCGCGAAGTAATTACCCGCAATTCTACTTGCGGATGCAATGCCAGCAAACGCAATAATTCGACTCCGGTATAACCCGTTCCGCCAACAATCCCGACTTTAATCACACTTACCCCCAGCCACTAAAATTCGAATAATAAATGAAAAAACCGCCCGAAGGCGGTTTTTTCTGCATTTCCAACATGCCCGCAACAAACGCGGAACAAGTTTAACGCTTGGAGAATTGTTTCCTGCGACGCGCCTTGCGCAGACCGACTTTTTTACGTTCAACTTCACGCGCATCACGAGTAACCAAACCGGCTTTACTCAATGTTGGCTTCAGATTTGCATCGTAATCAATCAACGCGCGGGTAATACCGTGACGCACTGCACCGGCTTGACCGGATTCGCCGCCACCGGCAACGTTCACTCTGATGTCAAACTTGCCCACTGTCTCGGTCAGTTCCAATGGCTGACGCACAACCATACGGCCTGTTTCGCGGGAAAAGAATTCGTCGATAGGCTTGTCATTTACAATGATTTCACCTTTGCCGGGCTTAATAAATACGCGTGCTACTGCGCTTTTGCGACGGCCGGTGCCGTAGTTATAAGTCACACTCATGATTACGCCTTTAACAGATCAATAGGTTTAGGTTGCTGTGCTGTGTGCGGATGAGTTGCACCGGCATAGACTTTCAGCTTACGCAGCATGGCATAACCCAAAGGTCCCTTCGGCAACATTCCACGCACGGCCTTTTGCAGAACGCGATGCGGATGGCGCTGATTCAGCTTGGTAAAATTGGTTTCGTAGATACCGCCGGGATAACCCGTGTGGCGGTAGTACATTTTGGCCTGCGCCTTGTTGCCGGTTACACGCAGCTTTTCAGCGTTGACAACGACAACGAAATCGCCGGTATCCACGTGCGGCGTGTAAATCGCCTTATGCTTGCCGCGCAAGCGGGCAGCAATCTGGCTGGCCAAACGGCCCAGAATTTGATTGGAAGCATCCACGAGAAGCCAGTCGTGCTGGACTTCGTGCTGCTTAGCGGAAAATGTTTTCATGGCATTTCCTAATACAAAAGAGTTAGTAAACTTCGAAGGGCGCGGATTGTATGCGAGACTATAAGCCGCTGTCAAATATCTCTCGAACTTAAATCCAATTTGCCCGCTTAGCGGAGTTTTTTGGTTTTGCTGAATTCCCGCCTGCGCGGGAATGACGCTACTAATGGAACATCTTAAATTAATAATACCGTAACACGAATCGCATACCTTAACGCCCCTCACAAACAAAACACAGAATAGGGGCGCGCGATGAACGGAGCCACACAAACAGTCAAACCATACAGTTCCAATTGTGAACCACTTGTGCTGGCAGCGCAGGAAAGTCGCAATATTAATATAATCAGATTGGAAAGCACGCCACTCCACGAGATTCTTCAACAGCGCAAGCTCACTGCGCTATTCCAACCCATCCTTAACCTCGCCAGCGGCGAGTTTCTCGGCTATGAGGGCCTGATAAGAGGCCCCGCCAACAGCCCGTTACACTCCCCTGCAAACTTGTTCAGTGCGGCAGCCGAACAAGGCCTGTCGCTTGAAATGGAGATGCTGTGCAGGCAAGTCGTGCTGGAAACCTTCTCCCGTTTAAATTTGCCGGGCAACCTGTTTTTAAATGTCAGCCCGGAAACGCTCACGCATCCGAGCTTCAAGAACGGGCAAACGCTTGAATTTCTGACGCAACTGGGCATTTCACCTGATCGCGTCATTATCGAAATCACCGAAAACCAGCCCACTTATGATTTTGTCGCCATGCGCGGCGCCCTGCTGCATTATCGTTCGATGGGTTTCAAAATCGCTATCGACGATCTGGGCGAAGGATTTTCGAGCCTGCGCTTGTGGTCGGAATTACGTCCCGAATTCATCAAAATCGACATGCATTTTGTGCAGGGCGTGGATACCGACCCGATCAAGCGGCAATTCTTGAAATCTATCCAGCAAATTGCTTTAAGTTGCGGCACAAGTGTCATTGCCGAAGGGGTGGAAACCGAAGCCGAATTAAAGGTCGTCAAAGAAATTGGCATTGCTTTGGGTCAGGGTTATTTTATTGCCCGCCCGAGTCCGACACCCACTCTGCTTGCTTCGTCCGAGGCCTGCCGCATCATCAACGCTACCCAATCGGTGGCATTGCTGTTCAAACCCGAGCCCGCTTCGCCGACCAAGAGGAAGGCGTTGCAACTCATTACCTACATTGAGCCTGTGCAGCCATCCGCAGAAAACGAAGCTATCTTTAGACGTTTTTGCGAAACCCCCTCCCTGCGCGTCTTACCCGTTGTGGCCAATGGCGTTCCCGTGGGAATAATCAGCCGTTCAAGCTTTCTGGATTTATTCTCCCGCCCATTCCAACGCGAATTGCTCGGTAAAAAACCGTGTGACTCTCTAATGCAGAACTCTCCTTTGCTCGTGGACAAAGAAATGCCCATCGAAGAACTCAGCGAATTTCTCTCCCAGGCTGATGAAGACCAATTCGGCAGCGGATTTATCGTGACTGATCAGGGACGCTATCTGGGCATATCTTCGGGACAAAATTTGTTGCGCGAATTGACCCAAATGCAGATAGCCGCCGCGCGCTATGCCAATCCTCTTACGCTTCTTCCCGGCAATGTCCCGATCAATCAGCAGATCGAACATCTGTTGCAAGCCGGAACACCCTTCTTCGCCTGCTACTGCGACCTTGACCATTTTAAGCCCTATAATGATGTTTATGGTTACCATAAAGGCGATGAAATGATTCAGCTAACCGGACGAGTTCTCAGTTGGGCATGCGATCCCAAACTGGACTTTATCGGCCATCTCGGTGGCGACGATTTTATTTTACTGATGCAAAGTCGCGATTGGAAAGCGCGTTGTGAACAGGCTTTGCGTTCATTTGAACAAGCGGCCTCTTTGCTCTATTCTGCCGAACACGTACAGGCAGGCGGCTACAATAGTGAAGATCGCAATGAAAATATCGTGTTTCACCCGTTGACCAGCCTTTCAATCGGCGCAGTCCCGGTTACCGCCAATAAATACTATTCGCATAACGAAGTGTCTGCGGCGGCGACTCAAGCTAAAAAAATGGCCAAGAGAACCAAAGGCAATAGTATATTTGTCGAGCCGCGCTCAAAATCAACCCGTTAAAATTTTCGACACCTATTTTATGATATCAAATTCTCTCAGTCGCTATCTTGCTTGCTTTCGTGCTGTTCGACTTGTGTTGCACCTTATTTATGGCGCAGCGCTTGCAACGGTTTATCCATATTTAAGCAGAGGTTTGCAAAAACGCATTATGCGCCAGTGGTCTATTGATTTACTCAATGTCCTCAATGTTCGTGTCAGCGTGGCTGGCGACATACCGCTACAAACAATAAAACAAGGGCTTATCGTCGCAAATCACATCTCGTGGCTGGATGTCTATGTAATGAGTTCGGTCTTGCCCATGCGCTTTGTCGCCAAAGCCGAAGTGCGCAATTGGCCTTTCATCGGATGGCTTTGCTCACGGGCACAAACTATTTTCATCGAGCGCAACAAGCGTAGCGATACGGTTCGCACCAATAAGCTAATGGTAGAGCATTTGCTCGAAGGCAACGCGATGGCCATATTCCCCGAGGGAACCACTTCAAACGGCACACAGGTCAAGCACTTTCATGCTTCATTGCTGCAACCGGCCATTGATGCTCAAATACCGATTTATCCGGTAGGCATCCACTATCACGACAAACATAATAAACCGAATTTTGATGCTGCCTACATCGATGACATGAGCTTCATGGAATCGCTTTGGAAAATATTATCCAGCCGCGATCTTCATGTGCGCATCACAACGACCCAGGAACTAGCCACACAAGCCGAGAATCGGCGTTTACTCGCGCTTGAAGCCCATCGCCGCGTAGCACAAGCTCTCTCAATTGAGCTTCCCCCTGTGATTGATGAAAACGAGTCAACCGAGCAGCACAGAAACGAAGAGGATTCAGATTTTCATTCCGCTTACAGCATGTTGCTGTATCCGGCCATTAATCATGGGCCGCATGAAAGTCAGTAGTTGTTTCATTAACTATTAACGGGATCGTAACCAAATTGTAATATTTAAACGCTAACCTTCACTCATTCGCAATTAAGGAGATTAGTATGGCTCACCTCATTCAACACGAACTACAACAAAAAGCACAACCGCAAAGCAAACTCACTGTCAGCATGGCAAAAACCGGCGCTGAAGTGGAAGAAGCTCAACGCGTGCGCTATCAAGTTTTTGCCGAAGAAATGGGCGCAAATTTGCCCAGCGCCAACGAAGGTCTGGATCGTGATCGTTTTGACAAATATTGCGAGCATCTTCTGGTGCGCAACCTGCAAAATAATCAAGTCGTCGGCACCTACCGCATTCTGTCGCCTGAACAGGCTGTTTTTGCGGGAAGTTACTATTCCGAGACCGAATTCGACTTGTCGAACCTGGTCGGCCTGCGTGACAAACTCGTTGAAGTTGGCCGTTCTTGCGTTCATCAAAATCACCGCGACGGTGCTACCATCACTCAGTTATGGAGCGGCCTGGCAGATTACATCGCCAAGAACAACTACGAGTATCTGATCGGCTGCGCCAGCATTAGCATGGCAGACGGCGGCCACTATGCCGCCAGCGTTTATAACAAAATCCACAAGCTGCATGCAGCACCGGACGAATACCTTGTCACGCCGCACAACCGCTTGCCCTTGGAGTCGTTGAATCAGAACATGGAAGTTATTATTCCCCCTCTGCTCAAAGGTTATCTGAGACTGGGTGCTTACATCTGCAGCGAACCGGCCTGGGATGTCGATTTCAATTGCGCCGACGTGTTCATTATCTTGCCGGTGGAACGCTTGGCCGCACGTTACGCAAAACATTTCCTGAAACAAACGGCTCTGTAAGCGACGTATCTTTTAAGTTCCTCCCTGTAGTCACCAAAGCGGGCATGCAGTATGATGTTCGCTGTTTTTTCCGGCGCCTTTTTCATAGCGTTCTTTCATGACCTGGTTCATCACCAACCTTTTTAGTGCATTCCTGTTACCGCCATTAAATTTGCTCATTATCGCGGCGATCGGATTATGGTTATGGAAACGTCGTCCGCTCTTTGCCCGAATTCTTCTAACCGTTTCAGTTGCCTTGCTGTGGTTGCTCTCCACGCCTTTCATAGCCGAAACGTTATTGCATCAACTGGAAGACAAACCGCTCGCCGTCGATATCCGTCAGGCAGATGCCATCGTGGTACTTGGCGGGGGAACCTATTTCCATGCTCCGGAATACGGCACAGACACGGTTAATGAATACAGCCTGCTTCGACTGCGTTATGCCGCGAAGTTATATCGCGAAAGCGGGTATCCCATTCTGCTCAGCGGTGGCAAACCTGCGGGAAATGCCCTTTCAGAAGCCCAGCAGATGAAACGTGTGCTGGTCGAAGAATTCAACGTCCCGGTAACCTGGACCGAAGACTCCTCCGACAACACGCTGGAAAGCGCCCTCGCCTGCCGCCAGCTCTTGCAAGCCAACAACGTCAAGCGTATTGCCCTCGTCACCCACGCTTCACATATGCCGAGAGCTGTTGAAGCTTTCAAGGCCGCGGGATTTGAAGTCATCCCGGCCCCCACGGGCTACACTACCCGCTACCAAATCGATTTGCTGGCGTTTGTACCCAATGCCATCGCGTTGCGCGACAGTAAAATTTTTATGCACGAGTTGATCGGCATACTCTGGTATCGGTTAAAATCCTGATTGTTATTCATGTAGCCGTAGGCAGCTAATTTTCCGAGTCAAATCGAGGTCTCAAATGAAAGCACGTATCAAATGGGTAGAACAAGTTTCTTTTTTGGGTGAAACAGAAAGCGGCCATGCCGTTTTGATGGATGGCGCACCCGAAGGCGGCGGCCGCAATCTCGGCCCGCGCCCGATGGAAATGGTACTCATCGGCACCGGTGGCTGTACCACCTACGATGTTATCCATATCCTGAAAAAAAGCCGCCAACAGGTTACTGATTGCGTTGTTGAGATACAAGCCGAACGGGCAGGCGAAGACCCGAAAGTGTTTACCAAAATTCACTTTCACTTCATCGTGACAGGCAAAGAATTAAAACCGGATGTTGTAGAACGATCAATTAAACTTTCAGCCGAAAAGTACTGCTCGGCATCCATCATGCTGGGCAAGATGGCGGATATCACGCATGATTTTGAGATCGTTCAGGTATAGTCCCCTCCCCCATGCAGGGGGAGGGCTAGGGTGGGGGTAGAAGCGTTACTCTTCTCTAAGACAACCCCCATCCTAACCTTCTCCCTGCGAGGGGGAAGGAACTAAGGCCCTAGACCCAATAAACTGTCTTGGTCATAAGCTGTGACATTCCGCGCATCGCCAGTTTCACCGGTAAAGGCAATTCTGCCGCCCCCAGCCTGATCGCCATATCCGAATGGCCTACCTCATCCACATACATCTGCTGCACCACGGCACGGCTCTTGGCATCTTGCTGCGGCAGGCTGTCGAGATGGCTTTGCAGATGTGCGCCCACTTGACGCTCAGTTTCAGCCAAAAATCCCAGATTCCACTTATCACCCAGCAAACCCGCCACGGCACCCAGCGCCAGTGAGCCGGAGTACCAAAGCGGATTCAGCACGCTCAAATGGCTGCCCAATTCGCTTACACGCTTTGCTGTCCAAGCCAAATGTTCGGTTTCTTCCCACGCCGCCCACTTGAGTTTTTCTTGTACCACAGGATCGCGTGCCGTTAGCGCCTGCCCCTGATACAAAGCCTGCGCACAAATCTCACCCGTGTGGTTAATACGCATTAACGCGGCTGCGTGTCTCTTTTCTGTCTCATCCAAAGCCGCATCAGCCATCCCTGCGTCGGGATAAGGGCGCGCGGTCGGCGCTTTGGCAAACAAGGTACGAAGACCTTTATCGAATTCGATGATTAATGCATCCAGATTCAGCATAATTTTCCTTGGATAAACGCCGTCATTTTCAATATCGATGGATTCCAGATGCGCCAACTCTATTTCCGAGCACGGCCTTTGATTATGAACGCCCGACCTGATGATGATACTCTAAATCGGCGAATGATCCTTGAGCCACTCGCGCATAGCGTCATTTACGCGCGTTTGCCAGCCGCGCCCGGATGCTTTTAACTCGGCGAGAACATCCGCATCAAAACGGATAGTAGTTGGCACTTTGGTTGGTGCTTTTTGAGCACCACGCCGACGTGCCGCAAGTTTTTCGCGCAACTCAGGCAGGGAATGACCGACTACGGCATTTTTTCGGCATATCTCTTCCTCATGGGTTGATAGGCGATCCTCGCCGGGTGCGTCGGCAATTAATTTTGCCCACGCTTCGGGGCTATTTGGAAAGTTCTTGCGCAAAGTAGCGGATTTCATGTTTTTCAGCCTTACGCAAGCTAATGATGTGCAGATCATCGCCGCGTTCAGTGTAAGTCAAATGCACAACGACACCATTGAGTAACCCGAGCAAATTGATGCGCAATTCGCCGTAGGCTTTCCGGTCATCGTCCCACGCGACTACCGGGCAATCAAAAACCGCATCGCATCCTGCAAAATCCAGATTATGTTCCCGGATGTTGCGCTGTCGTTTGCTCTCATCCCAAGTAATCATGGCAAATTGTATTAACAGAGACCAATGATGTCAAGCAAATTGTTAATACAAATAAAAAACGGACACCCGAAGGTGTCCGTTTCTATATCTAGTTGCTTATCCCCACGAGGAGGACAGACAATTAGAACTTCTTGTTTAGACCAAGTGCCAACACGCTGGAGTTTCCACCAGCAGTGGTAGTGAGCAAGTCATTGGCAACTGTAACTGCAGATGTACCATTGCTTTGCGTTACGCCTGAGTAAGCCAGATAAGCAGTTGTTGTCTTAGACAAGCCTTGCAGATAACCAACAGCATAGCTGGTAGCGTTTTGGCTAAGTGCACCAGAAGCGATGTTGTTGATAGTTGAACCAGCATAGCTCAGAACAACTGTACCGGCTGCCGTTACAGGAATCGCGGCACCAATGCTGTACACTGAGTTAGAGCTTTGAGCATTTGTATTTGTTGTTGTATCGGCATTACCGAATTTGCTAGTTTGGTAAGTAGCAGTGATCTTAGCAACATCGGCTGTGTAAGCAACACCCAAAGCGTACTCAGTTATGTCCAATGCTTGATAAGCTTCGGCGTTAGTACCCGCATATACCAGACCTACAGACAATGGACCTGCTGTATAGTCAAGAGACACCAAAGTTGCTGAGACACCAGCATTGGTAGTTGATGTATTTAAATTAGCCGCATCGCCAAAGTTACCAACAGTACCATATTTCAAGGGAGCACCGGAGAGATCCAAAGCTGTTGCGTAGTTCACAGCAACTGTCAAGCCACCAATGCTTGGTGAAATGTAAGCAACAGCGCGTTGTGCACGGTTAGCAAGAGCTTGGTCACCGATCAAGAATAGTTGACCCTTAGTGAGGTTACCCAGTGGTGAAACAAGAGAACCGGCAACTACGTTGTACTTAGCACCGAAATCCCAACCAGCTGTTTGCAGGAAACCGGCTGCTACCGTACCAAAGCCACCAGCCAAACCCAACAGTTGTTGACGAGCCTTAACTGCAGTAGCACCAGCAGTAGTACCTACTGTTGCGTTTGTTGCGTTATCCAAACCGTATTCCAAAACAACAACAGCAGTCAAACCACCGTCCAATTGTTCTACGTTCTTAACGCCAAAACGGGATGTAGCCAAGCCGCTGGCAACGACTGTTGTTCCACCAATAAGACCAGAACCAGATACATTCGCAACAGCAGCATCAACGACACCGTACAAAGTTGTAGTTGAATCAGCAAATGCTGAAGTAGAAGCCAAAGCAGCGATTGCCAGAACTAATAGTTTCTTTTGCATCTTTTTATCTCCTTAATAAGTACTTATTAAAATTTGCTTACACCTGCAATTGCGGGGGTAAATCAAAAATTCCCTCAAGTGAGAATTCGATGGGCATTCTGCCTTAAAATTTTGGTATTCACCAATTAGTAATAGTAATTTCACCACTTCTGTTGTTTTTTTACAACACGCCAAAAATATGGGCTAATTCTGCGCCGGGGTCATCAGCGCCCATATCCATATAAAGCCTCGCCCTCTAAAAAAGTATTTACTTGATTGACTCCAATAATAGCCAACTCTATTTGCGGACATAGCCAAATAAAATTGCAAAAAATAGGTTGGGTACGGCAAGTCCAAGCGTGGTACTCGCTGTGTTAAACTGTGAACTGTCAGCATCTACCGCATTGGGGGTCAGCGTGAGTACAAACTTGGAAGTCTTAGAAGCCGAAGTCCTGCAGTTAGCCCCTGTTGAACGATCACACTTGCTTGAGCGGTTGATCGCCAGCCTTGATTCAGACCCCGAAGTCGAGGAAGCGTGGGAGCGAGAAGCAGACCGCAGAGAAGCCGAACTGGAATCCGGTTCGGTCTCGGCAGTTTCAGGGCAGGAAGCCATCGCCCGGCTTCGCGCAAGAATTCAGCGATGACCTTCTCGCTCCACCCCGGAGCGGAGCATGATTTCGCCAAGGCTCTGGATTTTTACAGCGAACAAGTTGGCTCAGTGGTCGCTGAACGTTTTCTCGAAGAATTTGAACGTGTCACCAAGCTCTTGGTTGAGCATCCAAATCTCGGAACGCCAACGACGAGAGGGCACAGAACATTTCCGCTAAAGGTTTTTCCGTTCTCGGTCGTATATCGAAATCTTGAAAGCAGCATTCGTATCCTGATAGTGCGCCATCAGCACAGGAAGCCAGGCTACGCCGGTGGCAGGCGGTAGGCGTGAACCTTCGCGCGTAGCACAGCGTTGCCAAACCTCACAAATCGGGACACAGAGCATCTAAAGCGGTGTTCCCACGCATAACCAGCCGCTTGCCCCGCACTTTGGGGCTTAGCGGAATGGCTAGTAGTTCCATCAGAGTATGAGAACGATCAAATCAAATGGAAAATCAGGGTTTATAGTACTGGTTCGCAAAATACCCGCGCCAGCTCTGCACCCGGGTCTTCCGCGCGCATAAAAGCCTCGCCCACCAGAAACGCATTGACCTTATTTTCACGCATCAATTTCACATCCTGTGCGGTAAAAATACCGCTTTCAGTGACTACGATACGATCCGGCGAAATGTTCGATAATAATTCAAGCGTGGTTTGCAAGCTCACTTCAAAAGTATGCAGGTTGCGGTTGTTAATTCCAATTAGCGGTGTGGTCAGTTGCAGGGCTATATTTAATTCTTCACTGTCATGCACTTCGACCAATACCGCCATGCCCAATTGATGAGCCAGTTTCTCAAACTTTTTCATCTGGCCCAATGTCAGCGCCGAGGCGATCAGCAAAATGGCATCGGCTCCCATGGCTCGCGCTTCAAGAATTTGATATTCGTCCACCATGAAGTCTTTGCGCAGAACCGGCAAGTTACAGGCCGCGCGTGCCTGTTTAAGAAATTCGGCACTGCCTTGAAAAAACTGCTCGTCAGTAAGCACAGATAAACAGGCCGCGCCATGGCGGGCATAACTCTGCGCTATTTCTGCGGGATGAAAGTCGGCACGAATGACTCCCTTGCTGGGGCTGGCTTTTTTAATTTCAGCGATGACGGCCGGTTGCCCGGCAGCAATTTTGCCACGCAGCGCCCCGACAAAGTCGCGCGCAGGCGCGGCAGCTTCGGCCTCTGCACGCAATTTTGGCAAAGGCATAACCGGCTTTGCGGCGGCAACTTCCAGTGCTTTTACGGCAAGGATTTTTTTTAAAATATCGGACATTTGGGTTCCATGTAATTCAACTTAACCATTTCTTCGTTAAGGTTTAATGATGATTCATTACGGTTAAATAAGGCTCGCATTCTATCCCATGCGGGATGCTAAAATACGCCCCATTCGCAATCTCGGAAGCATCATGAAAGACGTTAAGCAATATATGAAGTCGGTCGGGCAACAAGCTCGCGCTGCTTCGCGCCTGATGGCACTGGCTGATACCGCGGTAAAAAACCGCGCTCTACTGGCTATTGCAGACGCGATACTCAATAGCAGTGCGGAGCTGATTGCCGCCAATGCAAAAGATGTGGCCGCCGCCAAGAGCAATGGTCTGGATGCCGCGTCGGTAGACCGCCTTACGCTCACCGATAAAACTGTGCGCGGCATGGCCGAAGGCTTGCAGCAAATCGCGCAATTGCCGGACCTTATAGGCGAAATTATCGAGTTGAAGTATCGACCTTCCGGTATTCAGGTGGGCAAGATGCGCGTGCCGCTCGGGGTTATCGGCATTATTTACGAGTCGCGTCCCAATGTGACGGCAGATGCTGCGGGCTTGTGTCTGAAATCGGGCAATGCGGCGATTTTGCGCGGAGGCTCCGAAGCGATTTATTCCAACCAGGCCATTGCTGTGTGCGTGCATGCGGGTCTCAAGGCGGCTGGCTTGCCCGAAACGGCTGTGCAAGTGGTCAATACCACCGACCGCGCTGCGGTGGGTGAGCTGATTACCATGAAGGAATATGTGGACATTATCGTGCCTCGCGGCGGCAAGAGTTTGATTGCCCGCATCTCCGAAGAAGCCAAGGTTCCGGTGATCAAACATCTCGACGGTATCTGCCATGTCTATATAGACGACGAAGCCGACTTGGTGAAAGCAATTCGCATCGCCGATAATGCCAAGACGCACCGTTACGGCGTGTGCAACGCAATGGAGACTTTGCTGGTACATGCGAATGTCGCGGCAAAAGTGTTGCCCGAACTGGGCAAGATATACTTGGACAAGAATGTGGAACTTCGCGGTGATGAAGCTGCGCGCAAATTGGTTGCGCAAATGACTGCGGCAACAGAAGCTGATTGGCAAACCGAATATCTCGCGCCGATCTTGAGCGTGCGCGTTGTGGCTAATCTGGATGAAGCGATCGAACACATCAACCAATACAGTTCGCAACACACTGACAGTATCGTGACGGAAAATTATACAAGCGCGATGCGCTTCCTGCGCGAGGTCGATTCATCCAGCGTGATGGTAAATGCGTCGACGCGCTTTGCGGATGGCTTCGAGTATGGGCTGGGGGCGGAGATCGGCATTTCCACGGATAAAATTCATGCGCGCGGGCCGGTTGGGTTGGAAGGATTAACTTCACAGAAATACATAGTATTGGGTAGCGGACAAATAAGGGTTTAACATTACGGTACCTTCCCCCTGCCAAGGGGAAGGTTAGGACGGGGGTTGTCTCATTGGATGACACGCTTTCACCCCCTCCCTAGCCCTCCCCCTCAAGAGGGGAGGGGATTAAAAACATAAGAGGAAAAAAATAAATGAGCCACACCATCGAAATAAAAGTACCCGACATTGGAAACTTCACAGAAGTCGCCGTTATTGACGTTGCCGTAATAGCCGGTGAGGCCGTAGAAAAGGAACAAGCGCTCATTACACTTGAGACAGACAAGGCAACATTGGATGTTCCCTCACCTGTTGCCGGTATAGTCAAGGAAGTCAAGATCAAGAACGGCGATAAAGTGGGTCAAGGCTCGGTTATTTTGACACTGGAAACAGAAGAGAATTTGGCAGCACCGATTCAGGATCAAATAAAGCCGGCAACTCCGTCCATCCCCGAAGCCCCTCTGCCGAAGCCCGCTGCCTTCACCAAAGGCGACATCCACGCGGAAGTAGTAGTGCTCGGTGCCGGCCCCGGCGGATACACTGCGGCATTCCGCGCTGCCGATCTGGGCAAACAAGTGGTGTTGATCGAAAAACAATCCAAATTGGGTGGTGTGTGCCTCAACGTGGGTTGCATCCCTTCCAAAGCACTGCTGCATGTTGCCAAGGTCATCAACGAAGCCGAAGAAGTGAGCCATCATGGTGTCACCTTTGCCAAACCTAAAATCGACATTGATGCTATTCGCACTTGGAAAGAAAGTGTCATCGGCAAGCTCACCGGCGGTTTGTCGGCATTGGCGAAACAGCGCAAAGTGCAAGTCGTACGCGGCACCGCGAAATTTACTTCGCCCAATATGCTGGAAGTAAATACCCCCGATGGCGTTAAAACAGTTTCGTTCGACAATGCGATTGTCGCTGCCGGTTCCAGCGTGGCGCGCATTCCCGGCTTCCCTTATGACGATCCGCGCATCATCGACTCCACCGGTGCGCTGGCCTTGCAAGACGTGCCAAAGCGTCTGCTCATTATCGGCGGCGGCATTATTGGTTTGGAAATGGGTACCGTTTACGATGCGCTCGGCTCGAAAATTTCCGTGGTTGAGTTGATGGATCAACTCATGCCGGGTGCGGATAAAGACTTGGTCAAGCCGCTGCATAGCCGCATCGCAAAACGCTATGAAGCGATTTACCTCAAGACCAAAGTGACCAAGATCGAAGCGTTGAAGACTGGCCTGAAAGTCACCTTCGAAGGCGAGCAGGCCCCCGAACCGCAGCTTTATGACCGCGTGTTGATGGCGGTGGGTCGCCGTCCAAATGGCCGCGAGATCGCTGCCGAAGCGGCGGGCTTGACCGTAAACGAACGCGGCTTTATTCCGGTGGACAAACAGCAACGCACCAACGTGCCGCACATTTTCGCTATCGGCGATATTGTGGGCGACCCGATGCTGGCACACAAAGCGGTACATGAAGGCAAAGTGGCTGCGGAAAATATCGCCGGACATAAATCTTTCTTTGAACCGCTGACCATTCCTTCCGTCGCTTACACTGATCCTGAAATCGCCTGGATGGGGCTGACCGAAACCCAAGCCAAAGCGCAGGGTATCGAATATGAGAAAGCATCATTCCCTTGGGCAGCTTCCGGTCGTGCGCTTTCTATTGCACGCGAGGAAGGATCAACCAAAGTGCTGCTCGACCCGGTATCACGCCGCATTCTCGGCCTGGGTATTGTCGGTGTCAATGCGGGTGAACTGATCGCTGAAGGCGTACTGGCACTGGAAATGGGGGCGGATATGGAAGACATCGGTCTGACAATTCACCCGCATCCAACCTTGTCGGAAACACTGTGCTTCGCTGCGGAAATGGCTGAGGGTACGATTACTGATCTACTGGCTCCGAAGAAAAAACGCTAACTCGTCACTCCCTTCCCCCGCAGGCGGGGGAAGGGTTGGGGATGAGGGGCTGTGCTATGAAAATGAATATTTAATACTCAACGCCCCTCACCCTAACCCTCTGGATGGAATAACTAGCCATTCGACTAAACTGCAAAAAACCGCAGCTAAGTCGCTGGTTATCCCGCCTGCGGGAGAGGGAATTTGCGAAAAGTAACTCTACCTTCGTCATAACATTTGGACACCTTTACCCACTTCTTCTCCAACGATCTCAGTCTATGGGGACTATTTATTTCCAGTTTGCTCGGAGCAACACTGTTGCCGGGAGGCTCTGAGTTGGTGCTGGTCGGCGTGTTAAAACTTCATCCGGAATTATTCTGGCCTGCGCTATTTCTGGGTACGCTTGGCAATACGCTGGGCGGGATGATCTCTTTCGGTATGGGGAGATTGCTACCGCTTACGCAGAAACTCAAACATGTCGACAAAGTTCAAAAGTACGGTACTCCCGCGCTGCTGTTCGCGTGGGCGCCGATTATCGGTGATCCGCTCTGTGTCGCCGCCGGATGGTTAAGGCTTAATCCGTTTTATGCCGCGTTGTTCATGATGATCGGTAAATTCGCGCGTTATGCGGCCATTGCTTTTATGCTGCCGTCAAGCTGACTGCCAACAAATTTATCCGCATAATTTTGGTATATTTCCGCCCGCATAATCCCATCAATTTTTTAAAAAGGAGTAACGATGAAAAAAACGCTGTTAGCTTTTGTACTGTCTGCCTCGATTGCCGCACCCGCCATTGCCGCAGATCAAACTAAATGGAGTGCGGGTGTCGGTGTCGGGTTTGATTATACAAGTGTGCTTGCTATCCACGCTGATTACAATGTTTCGGATCAGGTCAACAATGAGCCGGTTAAAGTGCGTTTCGGTTATGACCGCTACTCCAGGGACTACAACGGCCCCTCAAGCTATTCGTGGGGATATAACGACTTCTATGCCAGTGCGGACTATGACTTCAACAAAGCGTTGAAATTGGATAGCAAGATTCATCCCTTTGCAGGATTGGGTTTGGGTTTCGGCACCACCTCTTGCTCGGGCAATATTTGTAACGGGCTTGCCAGCCCTTCAGTCGGCGGAATCTATTTCATCGCCGGAGTGCAATATGACGTGAAATCGAACATCAACGTTGAAGCCAACGTAAACAGTTGGACCGGGCTGACGCTTGGAGCCAACATCCAATTTTAAACTAACAGGTTTTGAAACCGTCATCCCCGCGCGGGGATGACGTTATTTAAATCAAAAATAATGGAAGTAAGCCAACTGCGCATCCGTGGAATTGACTGAAGGATCGCTGCTGCTACTTTGTCCCTGACGGACAATATTCAGGCGCAGGTTGTTTTGATTATTGAATACATCCCACGCCAGACCCGCGGTTATTTTAAACGACCAAACATCTTTTTCGCCGCCCAGCGAAGTGCCCAGTGTATTCCAGTAAGTATTTGAAATTAACTCTGTGCGCAACTTTGGCGTGATCGACCATATCGCGCCTATTGTGGGGCCAACGCCCAAAGAGGATGACGAATTTAAACTGGTTAAGCTGTCGGCCAGAATATAGCCACGCGCATCATCACTCAGCGAATAGCTGTTGCCCGCGCCAACTTGAAAGCGCAGCGCAGTCGGTGACAGTCCGTCGTTTTGCAGAACTTGCCTCTGGATTGAAACATTCATCTTGATCGTCTGCGGTTTGAACCATTCAGTTTGTACCGAAGGTGAAAACACATCAAAAAGATCCAGCCGTTGAAAACGAAGTTGATTCGAATTTACGCGCAGATACAGATCGACCATCTTGGAGCTAGCACCCAGTCCGAAGCCACTTTGCGGGTCCAGACTGTCGTGATAGCCGCCACGAAAATTCAGTTGCGTGTAGGAAGACGTCCCCACCTGCCCCTCTGCCAGGCCGGTACGTATTGAGCCGTGGCCTTCGTCAGGCCGTTGCGCCGGAGGCACTTTATCTTTGTAGCCGGATTCGGCATCGACCTTGCTGCGCACGCCGGATAGTTTAATTTGACGCTCACTAATAGCAGCCGCCTCGGCTTCGGAATGCTTTTGGTTGCGCTGATATTCGGAGACCCCCAAAGTTAAATCCAGAATCCGCGCTTGTTGTGGCGCACCCAAGGTTCTCAAATCAGCAAGGGGTTTGTCGTCGTCCAGTAGCGCCAATACCACTTGCCTTTCTTGTTTGGATGCTGCATTGTAATTTTGCACCAGTGTATTGTATTGCGATGGCCGGTAATGAATTTGTTCAACGAGGCCGGGTTGCTCTTGCACAATCTTGACGATGTCCAAAGGGATAAACCAGGGTTTGGCCTGGTCGATCAGATTCAGGCTCGGGCGCGCCGCCTCAAATGTAGCCAGCAACATAAAAGCGCAATTGTCATCGAAGAAGTAATAGTTCATGTAGGTGAAACTTTGCTCCCAAACGAAGGCGAGCATGCGTTCAATTTCTTCGCCGCTTAAATTGGTTTGATATTCCCACAGATCGCGGTTTTCCAGATCAGAGTATTCGCGCATTTTCATGTAGTACGGCACGAAGACAAACGAGCCGGGATATGCACCAAACAGACTGCGCACCAAAAACATCACACCGGCATCACTGCTTGCCTGCACCGAATAGCCCAGGGTTGCATCGTTAAGCCGGTTGTATTCTCCCGGCTTGTCACTGTCGAGACGGATAAAGGCATGCCCATACATAGACGCGGGGCTATTGAGATAAACAGAAGCAAAAATAAGCGTGGCGCGGTGCTTGGCGATGCCCGACTTCCACTTTTCAAAGCCCTCGCAACTCATGGGCGTGTAGTTGAAGCCAAGCTCTTTCATGCTGCGGCTCAAAAATTGATAACGCGCAATAAAACGGCACACATTGGGTTGGCGACTCGTTTTGGCCATTGAATCATCAAACGCACCGCGTATGTCGGCCTCTAATTCAGCTTGCGGGTCATGCTTGCCATTGGGCGCCAGGAAATAGGTGGGATCGTCCACATGGCTTGTGATACCTCCCATCGTGGATTGATACAAATTGATCTTGCGCCATTCGGGGCGCTGCGAAAGTTGTGCGTGATTCGCCAGCTCAAGCATCTTGGCAATGTCTGCCGCATGCGCTGAGGGCAGCTCATCTGCTACTGCTGATGCAGAGAAAAACAGCAACAAATAGACAAAAATAAATCGGCACTTCATATTCCATTCCAACACAGCATTTCGCAGGGTGCATTCCATGCACCCTGGTGCAACAAAGTCACGCAACTTTCTATGCAGCAAAGCTGCATGAAAATGGACAGCACAAAGTGCACCCTACAATACATTGCTGTCTTCAATTATGGGAACCTCAATAGTCAACAAAAAACCGAGGGTCTAGCCTCGGTTTTTTGTTTGCGATTAATTAAATCAGGAAACGAAAGCTTGCAGCGTCTTGTTCATTTCGCCTTGGATAGCAGAAGTGGACTGTTGGCTAAAAATAGCAATCTGGTTGGCCTTCAATGCTGCAATTGCAGCTTGGCGATCAGCCTGTTTTACACCGTACATTTCAACCAATGCTGCCAGACGATCACCTTTACCTTGGGCAACTTCAATCGCCAATTGTTGTTTGTTGAAATCGATGAAGCTGGCGATCTTGCCGCTAACCGATGCATCTGCCGGACAGTTCAAGATTCCAAAAGTTTGGGAAACAGTGCCAAACAAAATACCATTCGTGGTGGTAGCCAGCAGATTAAAGATCAAACCATGCTGGTCTTTAAAAATCAGCGTTCCCACGCCGCAACCTGCAGCATCCTGAGTGGAAGAAGCTTGTGCTCCGCTTGCAGCCATCACAGTTAGGGAAAGTGCCAATGCTACCTTTGAGAGTGCTTTTTTCATATTAAATCCCTTCAGTATGAGTAAATTTATGCAGCACTTATGGCTGCAACTGTCAGGCTAACATAAATGCGCATCGGCTTGGTCTGCTTTAGGTCAATAAAAAACCGGGTAAGCTACCCCGGTTTTTTATTGACAGCCAGCTCGATTTTAAGAAACAAAGGGTTGCAGCGTCTTATCCATCTCATCTTGAATATCATCAGAAGACTTGTGTATGAAAATTGCAACTTGATTTGACTTTAACGCAGAGATAGCTGCGGCACGATCAGATTCTTTCACGCCATACATTTCCACCAGCGCCAGTAGACGCTCACCTTTGCCTTGTGCAATTTCAATGGCCAATTCAGGTTTGTTAAATTCAATGAAGCTGGCAATCCGCCCTCTGACCGATGCGCCCGCGGGACAATTGAGCAGACCAAACGTCATTGAAACTGTTTGGAAAGTTGTTGTATTGGTTGTCAATGCGAACAAGCTCCACAGCAGGCCATTCGTGTTTTGAAAAATCATGGTACCCAAACCGCACCCAACTGATTCTTGGGTGGCCGAAGCCTGAGCATTGGTCGAGATCATGACAGTTAAGGAAAGGGCGAATGCGATTTTAGAAAGTGTTTTTTTCATACCTGTATCCTTTGGTGTGAGTTATAAATAATTTGCCAAATAACAATTCGGCTATAGCTTGAATCTTAGCAACTTGAACTCTTCACCATTTGATGATCAACCGTCTTTTTCCCCCTTAATTAGAAAGATAGCTAGTCAAATCGGCATCATTTTTGCAACATTCCCAAACCCCAAGCCACGCCAAAACCGTTCACTTCATGCGCAATAATACCCAGCCCGCCTTCGCAACGGCTGGCCGACAAATCAACATGTAGCCACGGCACATTTTTTTCCACAAAGCGTTTTAGAAAACGTGTGGCGAGAATATGGTCTGCCTCCCCATCTAAAGTGCATTGCTTGATATCAGCCACTTTGGAATCAAGTGCAGCCTCGTAGTCTTCATCCTGCGGAAATACGCAAAGGCGCTCGCCGCTTTGCTTGCCCACGCTCACTGCGCGTTGCGCCAACTCGTCGCTGGTCGCAAACACGCCACTGTATCTGGCCCCCAACGCCGCCGCCATGCTGCCGGTGAGTGTGGCAAAGTCGATCATTAAATTCGGTTTGGCGCGTGAAGCCAGCGTGAGCGTGTCGGCCAGCACCATGCGCCCCTCTGCATCCGTGTGAACTACTTCAATGGTCGTGCCGTTCAGCGCGGTAACGATGTCATTTTGTTTGTACGCTTTGGGGCTGATATGGTTTTGCGCCAAGGCCAGCCAGCAATCTATATTCACGGGTAATTTGCTCTCTGTTGCGGCAAGTAAAATACCCAGTGCAACGGCAGAGCCGTTCATGTCTTCATGCATATTGTTCATGTAGCGCGCAGGCTTGAGGTTGTGCCCACCCGTATCGAAACAGATACCTTTGCCTACCAGCGCAATGGTTTGTTTGGCCTTGGGATTTTTATATGAGAGATGCACAATCGCAGCATCTTCATCCGCACTGCCTTGCGCTACTGCAACAAAAGCACCCGCACCCATTTTTCGCAGTTTTTTCAGATCAAACTCTTCCAGCGCCCAACCATGCTGCTGGGCCAGTTTTCCGATGCGGGCACGATAGTTGGCAGGCGTCAGGGTGTTGGGCGGCAACACCGTTAATTCGCGGCATAATAGATTGCCTTTGGCCTGCGCTTTGAGGGCATCGAATATCGCAACATCCCCTCCCCTTTTAAGGGGCAGGGTTAGGGTGGGGGTAGAAACGTTTATATTCTGTTGCGCTACCCCCATCCTAGTTGCCCCCTCGCTTCGCTCTCCCCCTCTGTGAGGGGGAAGGGACATAAGGCCGACCAGCTCGATCTTCTTCAATGGCTTCCGCTCGTCCTTTTTCTTTAGCACCGGCAACAACGCTCCATTCACCCAGACACCGTACACCGCCAGTTCTGCCAAGCGTTGACGCTGCACATCATCGCCCTGCACCACTATGGTGAGCTGCTTCGGTTGTTCTTCCAGCAGTAACTGCAAAGCCTTGCGTACCTGCACCTGTTGCGCGAAAGTATCTTTGTCAAAATCAATCATCGCCCACACCACAAGCGAACCATGGTCCGCACTCGCGCTAATGGCGGATTTTGCCAACTCATCCGGTTTCAATTCCCGACGCTTTAGCACGGCAGCCAGTAATTCTGCGTGTGGAGTGTCTTTAGGCAGGGTTTTCGATTTGGGCAACAACACCAGCAAATGGGTAGAGCTTGATGTCTTGGACAGGGAGGGAATCAGGGTCAATTGTGCTAGCATTACGTCCTCAAAATTTAGCCATTCATTACCCGATTATACGGGCATTCACCATGCGTAATTACCTTGATCTCATGCAACACGTGCTTGACCACGGCACTCTAAAGTCTGACCGCACCGGAACCGGTACCACCAGCGTGTTCGGTTACCAACTGCGTTTTAACCTAGAGAATGGTTTTCCGCTGGTTACCACCAAGAAATGTCACTTGCGTTCAATTATTCACGAGTTGTTGTGGTTCATGCAGGGCGAGACAAATATCAAATATCTCAAAGAAAATGGCGTTAGCATCTGGGATGAATGGGCGGACGAAAATGGCAACCTTGGCCCGGTATATGGCAAACAATGGCGCTCTTGGGCAACGATAGATGGCCGAGTCATCGACCAGATCAAAATTGCTGTTGATCAGATAAAAAACAATCCCGATTCGCGCCGCATCATTGTTTCAGCGTGGAACGTAGGCGAACTCGACAAAATGGCACTCGCGCCCTGTCATGCCTTCTTTCAGTTTTATGTGGCAGACGGCAAGCTCTCATGCCAATTGTATCAACGCAGCGCCGATATTTTCCTCGGAGTGCCCTTTAACATCGCCAGCTACGCTTTGCTTACCATGATGATGGCACAGGTGTGCGGACTGAAGACGGGTGATTTCGTCCATACTTTCGGCGACGCGCATTTGTATTCCAACCACATGGAGCAAACGCATTTGCAGTTGTCGCGTGAACCTCGACCATTACCGGCCATGAAAATCAATCCTGCCGTAACAGATATTTTCTCATTCAAGTATGAAGACTTTACGCTGGAGGGTTACGATCCGCATCCGGCGATTAAAGCCCCTGTCGCAATATGAGTCGTATCTCCCTTATCGTCGCAATGGCAAAGAATCGTACCATTGGCGTCAACAATACTTTGCCCTGGCGCTGCCCTGAAGACCTTAAACATTTCAAAGCGCTGACAATGGGTCATCACATGATTATGGGGCGAAAGACTTTCGACTCTATCGGTAAGACCTTGCCGGGGCGCACGACAGTGATTGTTACGCGCAATAATAATCTATCCATAGAAGGCTGTGAGATCGCGCATTCGCTACAAGATGCAATCAATGCCTGTGCAGGCGATGAGGAAATATTTATAGTTGGTGGTGCGGAACTTTACGCTCAATCAATCGCGCTTGTTGACACACTTTACGTCACGGAAATTCAGCAAGAGGTCAAAGGTGATGCCCACTTCCCCGATTTCGATAAAAGCCGGTGGCAAGAAACCTCGCGGGAAATACGAACCCAAGAGACGCCTCAACCTCTGGCATATCATTTCGTGAACTATCAGCGAAAAATCTAAAAACATTAGCAATTTGAGCAGTTTATTTGTAAAAACCCAAAAAATAGTTTGACCGAAAAGGACCGACCCAGTATCATCCGCGGCCTTCGGAGAGATGGCCGAGAGGTCGAAGGCACGCCCCTGCTAAGGGCGCATACGAGCTTAAACTTGTATCGAGGGTTCGAATCCCTCTCTCTCCGCCAAAGAAGTGAACCAAGCCCATGTAATAGTGGGCTTTTTTCATGCTAAATATTTATTGGTCTTACTGGCGATCTTACTCGTTTGCATTGCATGGCGTTAAAAAATCCCATTGGGTTGCTCTAGGTTAAGCGCCAATTTCTATGCAAATTTACAAATAAGTAAAATGTCCGCAATACATTAGCTAAACGGATCGTTTTAGGTGTAAAAAAAGCTGCCCAAAAGCTGCCCAACACATGTCATTCCATGCCCATTTTAGGGCGTTGTTGACCGATTTTATATGTTAATATATTTAATATAAACATAAAGTTATATTAAATTGTTTGGCGGAGAGGGGGGCTGACAAACCCACGTTTGCGCACTTTCGCTGACTTCCGCCATCATCTTTATGCGTCAAGTACTTATCGCATTATCAATTCGCCACGGTTCGCCGCAGTTTGCTATAATCCGCGTCAACGGGTAAGACCGAGGGTAAGACCGAAGAGTCTGGCGGAGAATCTGACTATAGCGAAGGGGTAATCATGGCAACAGTCAAAATATTGAGCGCAAGGGGGCTAGATACGCTTCCAATAGGCTTCCATAAAGACGGCGGCAACCTGTATCTAAGAGTTCGTGAAAACGGCTCTAGGGCTTGGGTGTTTCGCTACAAGCTAGGCGGTAAAGCTATCGAATTAGGGCTTAGCCCACTGTCCAATAGATCATTGGCGCAGGCGCGCAAGCTGGCCGGAGAGATGCGCACAGCACTGACTGATGGTAAAGACCCAGCGGAGTTACTGAACAGGCGCGACAGCAAGGCGATGACGTTCACTGACTACGCGGAAGAGTTGATCGAAAACAAGCGCAGCGGATGGCGCAATGCCAAGCACGCGCTACAGTGGACAGCAACGCTTGAGCAGTACGCGCAGCCCACCATCGGCAGCAAGCTGCCTGCCGAGATCACGCTGGCCGATGTGAAAGCTATCCTGCTGCCGATGTGGGCAACCAAAACCGAAACCGCAACCAGAGTTCGTTCGCGTATCGAGGCCGTGCTGGCCTATGCCGCTGTGACTGAAAAAGCGCATGGGCGATACAATCCGGCAGGATGGAAAAACAATCTCGATACGTTCTTTCCAAAGCGCAGCAAAGTGACAAAGCGTGTTCACTTTCCAAGTGCGCCCTATGCCGACGTGCCGAGCATTCTGTCAGCACTGCGAGATATGGATTTTCTATCAGCTTACTGCCTGCGGTTCACAATACTGACAGCGGCCAGATCAGGCGAGGCTAGAGGCGCATTGTGGAATGAGATCGACCTGACCGCGAAGACGTGGACAATACCAGCGCACCGGATGAAAGCAGAAAAAGAACATCGTGTGCCGCTTTGCGATGAGGCCATGCAGATATTAACCAAGATGCAGGAATGGCGACTTGATGATGCGGAGCGCGTTTTCAGCGGTGAGCGCGGCGGCTTGCTATCCGATGTGGCCGTCAACAAAACATTGCACAGCATCGCGCCTGAGGTAACTGTCCACGGCTTCCGTAGCTCGTTCAGGATGTGGGGTGCAGAAACTACAGCCTTCCCCAGCGCCGTGTTAGAAGCTGCATTAGCTCACGTCAATACAAACCAAGTTGAAGCCGCATATCAGCGCAGCGACCTATTCGAGAAGCGCAGAGAATTGATGCAGGCATGGGGGAATTATTGCGGCAGCAAGGGTAATGTTATCCAGATCGTTAAGAGCGCATAGCCATGAGCAAGATCAATCCACAACCCCAAAAGCTGACACTACAGCAGGCGCTAGATGCAACAAGCAAGCCTCTCAAGCGATGGGGCGACCTGATACATGTAAATGACTTTACGCGATATATAAACGGCACATTAATGCGCAGCACATTCTTGCCTGACCAACCTAATTTAATGACCTGCGAGACTAGAGAGTTTGAAAGAAACTTTACTCAGCCAGCCACGGAAAACTATTTACGCGAGCTTTATGCAGCAGGCGGGTGGATTGAATCTATTGCAGACTTTTCAGATGAGGCGCTGGCTTTATATTTTAACTATCAGGGCGGCAAGTTTCGTGACAACATTTTTGCGGGCGATGTAGGCGACCCAAGCCGTTTTGTGAGTGATTGCAAGGAGGCGTTAGATCAGATCAATCAGGCAACGCAAAGAGATGTGAAGGTAATTCGTAACACCGCTTTAATTGCGCATAAAAAAGATCGACTGCCTGCGGTCGAGGGGCAGAAATTTCACGCTGGCAGAAAATCTAATACCGGCAGCGTTATCCGTAAGGCTATCGCAAAGCTATTGCAAAAAGATCAAGCACTGAAAAATCCTGCCCTATGGTCTGCTATAGCCAATAAGCCTCCAAAGGGGTGGACTGCCTTCGATAATAAAATCGGCAAATATCTTGAAGGCAAGAAAGCGGAAGACAATATGTCTTATGCGAGATTCTGTAATGTTTGCGGAGAGGAAAGAAATAAGATTAAACAGTAATTTCACGGGTTAGCGAACCCGTGAAACACGTTCGGCAATGTGCGGTCTTCAATGACCAACCAAGGAAGCACGCACACCATGACAACCACAGCAACGCGGTTTATTCCGCTCCCCGAAGTTACTCGCATCACAAGCCTGAAAAAAACTGCCCTGTATCAGCTTATCGCGGCAGGCGAATTGCGCCCTATCAAACTTGGCCGAAAAACAGTTTTCGCGGAGTCTGAAATTTTCGCATGGGTTAATCAACGCCTCGCTAATCGGGGTGCGTAGATCGTGAAAAAGAAACCACAAAAGAAAATCGCCCCGCTGGCAGGCAAGGGCGAAGGTAAGAAACCACGTTTGCATTTTAACTCATTGGAAGCACAACGCCAGCGCCTTATAGCTTGGTTTAGAGTGCATGGCATGATCGACACTCTCGCCGCAAGACGCGACTTGGATATTTTGATGCCAGCGGCACGAGTGCATGAATTGCGTCATAGATACGGCTTAGAGATCGACCTAATCTGGGTGCAACTGCCCACAGATTGCGGACGTGTTCACCGTGTCGGCCAGTATGTGCTACGCCCGAAAATGGAGGCGTGATGTTATGGAAAACATTTCAGAGTACGGTCATGACAGCAGGGATATGGAAAGCGAGCATGCCCAAGTTTTTCGCATTGGTCGCTTGAGAAAAAATCCGTCAATAATCCTTGACGCTGCCAAGCATAATTTACGAGAGATTCCAGCCAAAAATTGCGACCAGTCTTTATCGCACTTGAACAAAATACTACAAGGGGCGTGCAGTGCCGCAGACGTAGCAAACATGGCGCAAACCTTGATGGATAATGCGAAAGCGAAGATCAAACGAAAAGATCAGATTCGTGGCCTTGAAATTATTGTCAGCCTGCCACCTGATACAGCTATCGACCAAGCAGAATTTTGGCGTGACAGTTTGAACTACATTAAGCGCAAATTTCCAATACCAATTTTGAGTGCGGCAATCCACAACGATGAAGCCGCACCGCATTTGCACGTGATACTTCTACCACTGATTGACGGTTGCTTGAATGGTTCAGAATTTTTTGGCAGTACGAAGTATCGAATAGCTCTAGGGCAAGACTTTCACGCTCAAGTAGGGCAACGGTACGGCTTGAAGCTAAAAGCGCCCTCAAAGCCTCATAGCGCAACCGTAAGGCGTGAAGCGGCTGACATGCTATTTGCTGCAATTGATCGCGTGCGAAGTGACAATGCAATCCGGTTATTGCTTAACCTTCTTGCGCGAGACCCAGAGCCACTAATTCAGGAACTAGGGTTGACTATGCCGCGAAAACAATCCAAGCATAAAACATTCGCAGCGATACTTACGCAGAATTGCCCTGAACGAAAACCAGAGCGCAAATCTAACCCTATAGGTTTCGAGAACATAAACCCTATAGGTTTTGATGTGGATAAACCAGTTGAAAAAGACCGAAACCTATCCTGTGTAGGTTTCCAAATTATCACGCCAGTTATGTCACCCGATGACAACCCGCAATTAACCAATCAGGATGAGTATGTCAGGGAGCGCGAAGAAGATCATTCTGCCGGAAGTTGGAATAGTGAGACTGGGGAATATATCCGGCCACCGATCACAACGAAACCGAAGTCAGCTAAATTTGAACAGGCGAAGATAACACTTGCGACAATTGCCGCGAGGAAACGAAGCAATGAAGCGCGAACTACAAATTAACAAACTAATGTTTATTTTGCTCAAGCCATTAGCCTCACAAACTACGGATTTACGAGGGTTATGTCCGAACTTATATCCGAACTGTAACGCAACACTAAAACCAATCAGTTACAGGGGTTAAAGCATTATTTCAACAGAATAACTAAACAATAACCACGCACTTTATCGGCTAACGAACTATTAACAGAGGGCATGAACGATGCGACACTGGACACTAGAAGAGAGGCGGCGACAGTCAGAACTAATTCACTTTTGGAAGCCTTGGGAGAGGTCTACGGGCGCTAAGACAGCAAAGGGCAAGGCGGTATCATCCCAGAATGTTATTGTCGGCCAACGCAACAGGGAAAAGGCGTTAGAGCGCGCCAAGGTGGAATTACTAGCTGCTGTAGTGAAAGTTCACGAATTGAGCGGCGCACGCACTCGCAAAGCATGGTGGGAATATCTCTAAGCAATGTCAGCGGGTAAGACCTACGGTAAGACCAGAACAATACTCAAATGAAAAAAGCCAGTAGATACACTGGCTTATATTCATCGCTTGGCGGAGAGGGGGGGATTCGAACCCCCGATACCTTACGGTACGCTTGATTTCGAGTCAAGTACAATCAACCACTCTGCCACCTCTCCGTAGCCCCGCTAAGGGCATGGCGGCGCGCATTTTACCAGCAAGACATAAAAATCGGGCAGAATGTTTCCATGCCTAAAGTAATAATCTGGGAAACCGTCGCTTTTATCGCCATTGGTGTATGCCTGTGGGCGATTTTTATTGCCACTTGGGCTGCGCCCGATTGGCATGATGGAGAGCTGTACGTTGCACTACCACCAGCAGGATCAAATGACGATATTGACTTTGAGTTGGAGTTGGCAACCCTGTTTGCGCAGCGGATGCATCTGAAAGTTCAGCCTGTTCCGATGGATTCCGATCACATTGCCCAAGCTCTCGCCACACATAAAGTCCATTTGGCTGCCGCCGGGCTGCGCATCAATTCCATTTCGTCATTACACTTTACTACGTCTTATCATACGTTGAGTGAGCAAGTCGTCTGCAAAGACAAAACGCCAACACGTCTTGACGATCTGGCGAATCGGTCAATTGAAGTATTAGCCGAATCCGCACAGGAAAATGCGCTTCGCACCATTGCTGAACACCAACCCAATTTGCATTGGGCCGTAAGGCATCAACTGCCTGTTGCCGGACTCTTAAAAGAAGTAGCTGAGAGCAAACTTGATTGTACCGTGGCGAACGAAGAGCAGATCGCGTCGGCACGTAACTTCTATCCGCAACTCGGCGATGCGTTCGATTTGAACACCCAATCTCATCTGGCATGGGCATTTGCGGACAATGTCGATACGGCACTTTTCGATGCTGCCAATGATTTTTTTGCCGGTATAAAAAATGACGGCACCTTGGCCGTTTTGATAGACCGTCATTACGGTCATAATGAACGCCTGGAACCGGTTGATGCGGTCACTTTCGTCAACAAAGCGCAAACTGTGTTGCCACACTTTAAGCAATGGTTTGAAGAGGCTGCAACTTTAACCGGTATCGAATGGCAATTGCTCGCCGCCTTGGCTTATCAGGAATCACACTGGGAACCACTCGCCACTTCTTACACCAATGTGCGCGGCATGATGATGCTGACCGAAGAAACGGCAGATCGTATGAACATTGATGACCGGCTGGATGCACATGCCAGCATTATCGCCGGAGCGAAGTATTTACAACTGCTGAAAGAGTCTTTACCCGGACGCATCGAAGACAAGGAACGCACGTGGATGGCGTTGGCAGCCTACAATCAGGGCATGGGACATTTGGAAGACGCGCGAGTGCTGGCGATGAAATCGAGCCTAAATCCTGATGTTTGGTCTGACGTGAGGAAGGTCATGCCGTTACTTTCCCGGCCCGCATATTTTGACCAGGCAAAACACGGTCATGCACGCGGCGGGGAAGCAGTTGTTCTAGTTGAGACGGTGCGCCTTTACTACGACATGCTCAATCGGCTGGCTCTTGAAGAAAGGTCGGACTCCTCTTCTTCCAATCTTGGCTTAAAGCGCCCGCGCCCCCAAATTCCTAGCTTGCGTTAATCGCTGTCAGCCCGCCCATGTAAGGACGCAGCACTTCCGGTACGGTCACGCTACCGTCAGCCTGTTGATAGTTTTCCAACACAGCGACCAGCGTGCGGCCAACAGCCAAGCCGGAACCATTCAACGTGTGCAGCAACTCTGGCTTGCCTTGCGCGTTGCGAAAGCGTGCCTGCATGCGACGCGCCTGGAATGCCTCGAAGTTGGAGCATGAAGAAATTTCGCGGTAGGTATTCTGCGCGGGTAACCATACTTCGATGTCGTAAGTGGTCGCGGCTGAAAAACCCATGTCGCCGGTACATAATTTCACCACGCGATACGGCAGACCGAGCAGTTTCAGAATCGTTTCAGCGTGGCCGAGCAACTCTTCCAGCTTCTCGTAGGACTTTTCCGGATGCACTATCTGTACCAGTTCTACTTTGTCGAATTGATGCTGGCGGATCATGCCGCGTGTATCGCGACCGTATGAGCCTGCTTCGCTACGAAAGCAGGGCGTATGCGCCACGAACTTCAGGGGTAGTTTTTCCAATGGCACGATCTCATCGCGCACCATGTTGGTAACGGGGACTTCGGCGGTAGGGATCAGGTAGAAATTCTTCTCTCCTTCATCACCAACCACTCTCGGCACACGGAACAAATCTTCTTCAAATTTTGGCAACTGCCCGGTGCCGCGCATCGACTCGGCATTAACCAAATAAGGCACATAAGTCTCGGTGTAGCCATGCTTCTCGGTGTGCGTATCCAACATGAACTGGGCAAGTGCACGATGCAATCTGGCCAGCGAGCCTTTCAATAAGGAAAAGCGAGCGCCCGCAATTTTGGTTGCTGTTTCAAAATCCAAACCGCCCAATCCTTCACCGATACTGACATGATCCTTAACTTCAAAAGCGAATTTTGGAATATCACCGACTTTGCGCATTTCAAGGTTATCCGCTTCCGACTTTCCAACAGGTACACTCGCATGTGGCGTATTTGGAATGATGGACAAAAATGCATCCAAATCCTGAAGTACTTGGGGCAAGCTGGATTCAAGCTGCTTCAACTCATCGCCCAAAGCGCCTACTTCCGCCATGATAGCCGAGACATCTTCGCCCTTGGCCTTGGCTTGCCCGATCAACTTGGAAGAAGCATTGCGTTTGGCTTGCAGCTCTTGCGTACGCGTTTGAATAGTTTTGCGCTCTGCTTCCAGTTGCTCAAACTTCGCGGTATCTAACACATATCCGCGTGTTGCCAATCGTGCTGCTACTGCTGCCAAGTCATTTCTTAATGTTTGTATGTCTAACATGAAAACCTCAATTCAAAAACAATTTGCCACAGAGAACACAGAGATCACAGAGAAATTCGCTTAACACCTGAGACCAACTGTTTCTCTCCAAAATTCAGTAACAGACCACGTTTAAGTCCAGTGGCTTTTAGATAGGAAAGTAATTGTGCCGTCGCCACCTCTGGAAGAACACGCAAGGACTTTACTTCAACAACCACTTCGTTCTCAACCAACAAATCCAAACGTTGCCCTTGTATCACATGCCCCTTGTACGACACGTTAATCGCCAACTGCCTTTGAAATAACAATTTCATCAAACCCAGCTCGAAACATAATGCCTCTTCGTAAATGGACTCAAGCAACCCGGAGCCCAAAGTTTTGGGTACTTCGATAGCCGCAGCAATTATCTTCTCTGTAAGTTGATCTACCACTGCTATCTCTGTGACCTCTGTGTTCTCTGCGGCTAAGTTTTTTTCGCTCTAGCATCCAGCTCACGCAAATGCGCTAGCTTCTCTGCAATCTTCGCTTCCAGCCCTCTATCCGTCGGCTCGTAGAAATTCACTTCGGGCATGTCGTCGGGAAAATAATTTTCGCCAGCCGCATAGCCGCCTTCTTCGTTGTGGGCATAACGGTAGTCTTTGCCGTAATCCAATTCTTTCATCAATTTTGTCGGCGCGTTGCGCAAGTGCAACGGCACTTCGCGCGAACCGTCCTGATTGACGAAGGCGCGGGCGGCATTATACGCGACATAACCCGCGTTAGACTTCGCTGCAATGGCGAGATACATCACCGCTTGCGCCAGCGCCAATTCACCTTCGGGGGAACCCAGACGTTCGAAGGTTTCTGCGGCATCATTGGTCAATTGCATCGCGCGTGGGTCGGCAAGGCCGATGTCTTCCCAAGCCATACGCACAATACGCCGTGCCAGATAGCGAGGGTCGGCACCGCCATCCAGCATGCGCACAAACCAATATAGTGCCGCATCCGGATTGGAGCCTCGCACCGACTTGTGTAGCGCGGAGATCTGGTCATAAAACGCCTCGCCGCCTTTATCAAAACGGCGTAATTTCTGGGCAAGAGTATTATCGAGAAATGTTACATCAATATTGCTGACTCCGTAGGCATGCGCGGCTGTGTGCAATTGTTCCAGCACATTAAGCAAGCGGCGCGCATCACCGTCCGCGTAACCGACAATGCGCTCTTTCGCTGCCGCGTCGAATGCGATGCCTTGCATTGCAGATTGCTGCACACGCTCAAATAATTGCCCTATCTCTGTTTCCGATAGTGATTTGAGCACATACACTTGTGCCCGTGACAGCAACGCACTATTCAGTTCAAACGAGGGGTTTTCAGTTGTCGCGCCAATAAAGGTAACCAAGCCTTGTTCCACAAACGGCAAAAAAGCATCTTGCTGCGACTTATTGAAACGATGCACTTCATCCACAAACAGAATTGTGTGACGACCGTTTTGCTGCAATGTTCTCTCGGCTTGCGCAATGGCTTCGCGTATGTCTTTCACGCCTGACAATACCGCAGATAACGGCACGAACTCGGCATCGAACGCTGACGCCATCAATCTGGCCAGCGTAGTCTTACCCACACCGGGAGGCCCCCACAGAATCATTGAATGCAGCTTGCCCGACTGAAATGCAAGACGCAGCGGCTTACCCTCACCCAACAAATGAGATTGACCGATCACCTCGTCAATATGTTTTGGACGCAAACGCTCGGCCAGTGGCGCGGCAGGTTGATTGGGAGCAAATAAGTCGGCGCTACTCATGGGCGTCACTCACCGAGTACATCGGCTCCTTGTGGCGGGACGAATTTGAACTGTTGAGATGACAAAGATGGATTATTCTTTAGTTCGGAGAATCGCAACACTGTACGATGACCAAACGAATCATGCAATTCCATCACCACCAGCTCCGACTTCGCGTTGAACGCCATGAGAATTTTGGTGAATGATGTTTCGGCTGATTTTGGCACGGCTTGCAGCCAGTCAAGGTCATCTTTTACGCCTGTATCAGTGAGATTAAAACCGCGCTCGATTTCATTGCTTCCCGAAAGCAATGCAGCCGGGCTGCTGCCCAGTGCCGCATCCAATTTTTTCACCGTCACTTGATTCAGATCAACATCGTACAACCAAAACTTTTTGCCATCTCCGACAATAATTTGTTCATACGGCTTTTGATATTCCCAGCGAAACTTTCCCGGACGCTCGAACTGCATCACCCCCGTAACGAACTGGATGCGCTTACCGTTTTTATCCAGCAATTCCTGGCTGAAATTCGCCTGTGCCGAATGCGTGGCTGCGACAAATGATTTGAGCTTGTCGATTGCGGCTGCGTGCGCGATGGTCGCGAATAACGACAAGAAAGTAATACTTAGAATTTTTTTCAGCATGATTCAATACCTGATTATTGGAGAAGAAAAAAGAGTCATGGTAAACGTCGGAGCAGAAGCCTTGCCCTTATCCCTTAACTTTCTTACCCTTCCCGGTTCGGAGCAATCACTTCACGATTGCCATTATGCTGCATCGCCGTCACGATCCCGGCTTTTTCCATTTGCTCAATAAGGCGCGCGGCACGGTTGTAGCCAATGCGCAGGTCTCGCTGTACAAAGGAAATCGAAGCCCGGCGCGATTTAAGCACGACAGCTACTGCCTGATCGTACAGCGGATCAGTCTCGGCATCCGCGCCGCCATCCAAGTCGCCGCCATCGCTTTGTTCTTCCATCGAGGTCAGTACACCTTCAATGTAGTTGGCTTCACCCTGCGACTTAAGGTGTTCAATGACGCGATGTACTTCCTGATCGGACACAAAAGCGCCATGCACGCGTTGCGGGTAGCCTGTACCCGGCGGCAAGTAGAGCATGTCTCCCTGCCCCAGCAAGGCTTCCGCGCCCATCTGATCCAGAATCGTGCGCGAGTCTATCTTGCTCGAAACCTGAAACGCCACACGTGTCGGCACATTGGCTTTGATGAGTCCGGTGATGACATCCACCGAAGGGCGCTGCGTTGCCAACACCAAATGGATACCGGAAGCGCGCGCTTTCTGCGCCAGCCGGGCAATGAGTTCTTCCACTTTTTTGCCCACCACCATCATCAGGTCGGCCAGCTCATCAATGAATACCACGATGAACGGCAACTCTTCCAACGCTTCCGGATTCTCCGGCGTAAGCGTGAACGGGTTAGTCAGTGGTTTGCCCGCTTTGACCGCTTCGCGCACTTTCTGGTTATAGCCCGCCATGTTGCGCACACCGAGTGCGGACATCAGCTTGTAGCGTTTATCCATCTCCTGCACGCACCAGTTCAGCCCCGATGCCGCTTGGCGCATATCTGTCACGACGGGCGCCAGCAAATGCGGGATGCCTTCATAGACGGAGAGTTCCAGCATCTTGGGATCGATCAACAACATGCGCACTTCTTGCGGTGTCGCCTTGTACAGAATACTGAGAATCATGGCATTGATACCCACCGATTTGCCCGAGCCGGTCGTGCCTGCCACCAGCACATGCGGCATCTTGGCCAAATCTGCCACGACTGGTTTTCCGGCAATATCCTTACCCATCGCCATCGTCAGCACAGACCCCATATCGGCGTATACTTTCGAACCCAGTATCTCGGACAAGTGCACCATCTGCCGTTTTGGATTGGGCAACTCCAAAGCCATATAGCTTTTTCCGGGAATGGTTTCGACCAGACGAATACTAACCACTGATAATGCGCGCGCCAGATCGCGCACCAAATTGGTTATCTGGCTTCCCTTCACTCCCACCGCTGGCTCGATCTCGTAGCGCGTGATAACCGGCCCCGGATACGCCGCAACCACTTTAACTTCCACACCAAAATCGTTGAGTTTGCGCTCGATCAAACGCGAGGTATATTCCAGCGTGTCGGCAGAGAGTACTTCAACTTCATGCCGTGGCTGATCCAGCAAATGCAGCGGGGGTAGTGCAGAATCATGCATATCGTCGAACAGCGACACCTGCTTTTCTTTTTCCACGCGGGTGGAGCGCTGCACCTCTACAACCGGCAATTCGATACGTATGGGCTGATGATCTACCACGCGTTTTTTTTCCACTTCCACCACCGCAATACGTTCGCTGACTGCCTGCGCGCCGATGCGCTTATCTTGTCTGGTCTGCCAAGCGTTGCGCGCCCACAGATAACTTGTTTCGATTACTTCGCCCAGGCGATCAATGAAGCGCAACCACGACAATCCGGTAAACAAACTAAAACTTACCGCAATTAATGCCAGCAAGAATAAAGTCGCTCCGGTGTATCCGATCAGGCGTGCCAGCAAACTGCCCAGAACTGCGCCAAGCATACCGCCCGGTGCCAGCGGCAAGGCTATTTTCCAAGTGTACAGCCTCAAATCTTCCAAGGCACTACTGGAAATAAGCAGTATGAAAAAACCCACAGAGACGACCCACACTGCGCGTTCGGCAAACAGGCTGTCCGCCCGAATATTGCGGTAGCTCGCCCACACACGCTGCAACATCAATACCACCAACCACCATGCGGAAAAACCAAATGCATAAAGCAAAAGATCGGATAACCATGCGCCAACTAAACCACCGGGATTGTGAGTTTCCAGAGCTTTGCTGGCGCTGTGCGACCAGGCCGAATCGGCACGGTCATAACCATAAAGTATGAGGATAAGGTACAAGGCAACCGCCACCAACAATAGCCAGCGGGATTCGCGCAATAAAATGCGCAATTTTTCTGCCAGCGGTGACACGGTATTATTTGCCAGCTGATTCATTGACTTCCGATTCTGGTGCGGGGAGGAAGCCCAAACGTCTTGCTGCACTTACCGCTTCCAGGCGGGAATTCACGCGTAAAGCCTGATACACGGCAGCAGTATGAATCTTCACTGTCCCCTCGGCCAGATTTAATTTTTCAGAAATTTCTTTATTCGACAGACCCTCGGCAAGCAGCAGCAAAGTTTGCATTTGCCGCGTCGTCAACCAGTTTTTATTGCTGCGCACAGATCGTTTATCAACACCGCCCTGATCCAAACCTGCCATAGCCTGCTGCAACAACTGGGGCGGCAAATAAACGCCGCCGTCCAGCACCATGCGCAATGCAGCCAGCATGATCTTGCTCGAAGACAATTTGGAGATAAATCCCATTGCGCCGTATTCCATCACCTTCTCGATATCTTCACGCTGATCCGAGCCGGACACGACCACTAAAGGTATTCCGGGATTGGTTTCGTGAAAAACCAGTATGGATTTTACTCCCTCGCTTCCGGGCATGTTTAAATCCAGCAAAGCCAAATCGATATCGGGATTATTGGCTGCCTGCTTCATCCCGTCCACAAAATTGCCGGAATCTATCACCTCGACTTCATCGGCGAGTTGCTGCAACACGTAGCGCATCCCGTCACGAAACAGAGCGTGGTCATCGACCATCAAAACCTTAATTTTCATCCTGCCCCCTTATTTTTGGCACGCAATCATACCATTCCCAACAGCCATCTCAACTCTCTCCATGCATGGAAAGGTGCATCATGGCTTTCAAGCGCTGGGGGGTGATTGGCTTATGCAGCAATATAGCTCCGCTGGCGTGAATATTTTGCAGCACTTCCGGTGCCGTATCTCCGGTCAATATCAGGGAAGGTACGCCGTCGCCCCAGAGTTCATGCATGCGATTAATCACCTGAACAGCGGTCATTCCAAGCGGCAAACGATAATCACATACTAGGATATCCGGACGTGCGCCTGCAACATCTATCTTGCGCATTACATCTTCTGCATGCTCTCCCGCAAAAACATCGCAACCCCATTCTTTCATCAATCCGGCTAGTATCTGACGAATATCCAAATCATCTTCAATCAATGCCACCGTCGCTCCGGCCAAATCATATTGGGAATATGTCTCCACAAAAGGTTGTGCCAATTGTTGCTCCACACTTCCCAAAGGAACGGCAAAACTGAACTCGGAACCCACACCCGGTGTTGACTTAACCTCTACGGTGCAGTGCAGTAAATTTTCAACCCTGCGCACGATAGCCAGCCCCAATCCAAGTCCTTTGCGCCGATCACGATGCTGATTATCAACTTGGTAATACTCTTCAAATATATGCGCCAATGCTTCTTGGCTGATGCCAATTCCCGTGTCAACTACGGCTAAGCGCAAACCCTCCCCGCATGGGGTACATCGCACAAGTACTTTCCCTGTATCGGTATAACGAATGGCATTTGAGATCAAATTACGCAAAATACGATCCAACAAAAATGGATCGCTATAAATTACCCAATCCCCGTTGGGTAAATCAAAATCCAGACCTTTGCTGTTGGCAAGCGGAATCAAATCCACATACAGCCGATCAAGTAGGGGCTGTAATTTGAAATTTTGCCAACGTGCTTCTACGATGCCGGCTTCCAGCCTTGATACATCAAGTAATTCATCGAACATTTCTACCAAAGCATTCACCGATTTCCCAATCTGCCCGGAAAGTTGTTTGGTGTTTTTTTCTTGCGCCACATCCTGCAAGGCGTCACTAAACAACATAAGTGCCTGCAAGGGCTGGCGCAAATCGTGACTGGCCGCTGCCAAAAAGCGGGATTTTTCCCGGTTGGCCGATTCTGCACGCGATTTTTCTTTGGTTAACTGCTCTACCAGAGAAAGATTTTCATACCGCTGACTAAGAGAAATATAAAATGTCCGGCCCAAATGTCGACCTGAATCAAGTACCACAATCGTAAACAATGACAGCATCGCAGCGAGTATCCAATGCATCGCGTCATTTTCGTAAGCGACACGAAATATTGTTGGCAACAAAATAGATGCCAGGTAAAGATACAGTGCGGGCGGGTATATTGGATTCATGGTTACTGCGCCGGCCGAGAGACCCAAAACCACGCAAATTATTAGCACCTGATACACCAACGCTGGAGGGAAGAAACATACCGCTGCCAAGCCCCACATTGCGCCTATGCCCCCCGCGTACAGAATAAAACGAAAACGCCATGCGCGGCATTGCTCAACAGTCTGTGTTTCATGTCTGAATTTCCACCAGGAGCGCATCTCGGTAATATGCATCAGCACCAGTGTTGCCAGCCAAATCAATATTGCCTGATGGGACACCTGATGCCACAGCAACCCCACCAGCAAAGGCTCTATAATCAACTGACTCCCCACCATTGTGGGGAAGAAGCGCAATCTCTCGCGAGTTTGCTCGGCACGAATCGGCAGATTATTTGTGTCGATCTGAAATTTAATTGCTTCCAGCCATAAAGATGAGCTGCCCATATATTCTTTCACCGGGTAATCGCCAAAAGGATTTTGATATCTTGCGCCAGCAGGTCTGATCCCAGTCCGTAACGCGCCAGCCACAGCGGGTTACCATCCGGGCCGATTAAATATGTACCATCGGAATGATCCAATGTGTAGCCCCCTTTTTTGTCGATCTGTTTCTGGTAGTTCACGCCAAAAGATTTTGCCGCTTGCGCTGTAGCTTGCGCATCGCCGTACAATCCAACAAATGCGGAATCAAAAGAAGGAATAAACTTTGCCAACACTTCAGGCGTATCCCGCTCCGGATCAAGTGTAACAAACAACACCTGAACTTTTACCGCATCCCGGCCCAGCAAGCGCATTACCCGTGCCATGTCGGCGAGCGTGGTCGAGCATACTTCGGGACAATGCGTGTAACCGAAGAACACTACTGCAACCTTGCCATGATAATCCGCTAATTTGTGTGGTTTGCCCCCTGAATCCAGCAATTGAAAATCGGGGTGAGGATGTTGCCAACTAATGTCTATCGCATTTATCGGGACGGGGTAGTCTGGCTTTGTACACGCCAATAGTGCGAGCAAGCCAACCAACCAACACAGCTTAGACAAGCGGATCAAATTGAATGCCCTTTCCCAATAAACTCAAGTCCAGCATACCCGCCAGTGCGCGCGCATCTGCTTTAGTCTGATACGGCACCACACCCAGCAATGGCGCGTCGATTCGCAGTTGCAGTGCCTCAATGTTTTCCTGTAGCGCCGGCATTTCAGCATCCAGCACATTGGCCACCCAACCGGCACATTGTAACTCGCAATCATCAATAACCCGCATGGTCAACAGCGCATGGTTGATGCAGCCCAAACGTATACCGACAACCACAATAATCGGCAATGCCAACTCGCGTGCCAAGTCTGAACTATCTTGTTTCTCATTGAGCGGCACCAGAAAACCACCGGCACCTTCCACGATGACCTCGTCTGCCAGGGATGACAGCTCGCGGAAAGAGGTAAGAATACGCGGCAAATGAATGCGCACGCCGGAATGGCGCGCCGCAAGATGAGGGGCTATCGGCGGAACAAAACAATACGGATTGACCTGTCCGTACGTAGTCAGAACATTACTCGCGGCGCGTAATTTTTCTGCATCATCGTTACGATCATTTTCATTGCTACCGGATGCTACCGGTTTAAATCCAACCACGAGCTTATCCTGCGCGGCAAAGGCATGCAGCAAGGCGCAACTCACCAGTGTTTTGCCCACTCCGGTGTCGGTGCCTGTAACAAAATAGCTCATAGCTTGAAATCAGTTTTGATAATCGCGCGCCCGTCTGGTAACTTCTTGGGTGCCGGCTTCCAAGCATGCCCGTAGATAATCTCGAAGGTTGCCGGTAGCTTTCCATCTCGACGCAACTTCTCATAATTGTAGATGACTCTTTGCCAGGCTGCCTTGCCCATCATCCCGGAAGAACGTCCGGCGGTGGCATTGTTTGCCCCGATGCTTTTCAAATCTTGCATCACCGCGCGGACATCATTGTAGGTCAGGGTAATCCGCTCCATTTCCATAACGGGATCGGCGAATCCGGCTGCGACCAACATATCTCCGACGTCATGCATATCGGCAAAACGATTAAGGTGATTGTATCCGTCCACATCATTGAAGGCGACGCGCAATTCTTGCAGCGTGTCCACGCCAAAACTGGAAAATATCAGCAATCCTTCTACTTTTAGCACGCGCTGCAACTCGATAAAGGTCGAGGGCAAATCATTGCACCATTGCAGCGCAAGATTGGACCACACCATGTCCATGCTGTCGGATGCCACAGGCAAAGCCTCGACGTCCGCACACACAAAATTTTCACGCTTTCCCGCGAACAATTTTTGCCACCAACTTGAGGTACCGCGTGCCACTTGCAACATTCCGATAGCGATATCCAGTGCAGTGACATCCGCCTTGGGATACCGCTCTGCCAATTGGCGGGTTCCCCAACCTGTTCCGCTGCCGATATCGATTAGGCGCGACGGCTGCAACTTGATGCAACTCAGCAGATCCAGCATGCGCGTGCAAACTTCTCTTTGCAAAATTGCAGCAGCATCGTAATCCTGCGCGGCACGACTGAAAGCACGGCGAACTTGTTTTTTGTCTATTTCGAATTCGTTCATAAATTCACAAACATTTTGCCACTGAGAACACCGAGAAACCATTGGTTCGCATAGCCCAGCAGAATTCTCTGTGTGCTCTGTGATCTCTGTGGCTATTTGATTTTGTTTTCCATAAATATTTTCAGTTGCATCACAAACTCATCCGGGTGAGACAGAAAAGGCGCATGTGCCGCACCTTTTAATTCTACCAGTGACGCTCCTGGAATTGTCTTTGCCAAATAGTGCGATGCTTGTGGCGGAGTCAGTTTGTCACGTTCACCCGCAATCACCAAGGTCGGCTGGGTCACATTCTGTAAATCCTCCCGCAAATCGGTATCGCGCAGAATATCCAGTCCCGCGCGTAAAGCGTTCATATCCGGCTCGCCGCGACTAAACAAAAGTTCGCGCAACATCGCCAATAATTCGCGCTCATTCTCGCTACCCCGCAATTGTAGCGTGATAAAGCGGCGCAAGGTGGCTGCGTGATTCTGCTCCAAATCCTCGGCGAATTTTTGCAGCACAGCTCTGTCCATTCCGAACGACCAATCGTCGCGTACTGCAAAACATGGCGTACTCGCAGCCAGAATCAAACGGCATACTTTATCCGGTTCGCGCGCCGCCCAACGCAAAGCAATCTGCCCGCCCAGTGACCAGCCGCATACCGTAAGCGGCTCGGCAAAGCTGGCCGACAATTGATCCACAATCCCATCAAGTAGGATGGGTGGAACGTAGTGATACCCATCTTTAGCGTGATGATGGGTATCACTACGTTCCACCCATCCTACATTTTTTGAATATCCATATCCCGGCAGATCGACGCAATGCACGCGAAAATGCGTTGCCAGTTTCTGCGCGACATCGTTCCAAACACCGCCATGCATGCCCCAGCCGTGAATGAGTAATAGCGGCGCACCGCTGCCGCTGCTTTCAACGTGCAAGCTCATGCAGTGCCCCGATAAGATTATCCACGTCCGCGTCGGTATGCGCCGCAGACAGTGTTATGCGCAGCCGTGCGGTCCCTTGAGGCACGGTAGGCGGCCGAATTGCGGCTACCCAGATGCCTCTTTCTTTCAGGCTATCGCTCAATGTCAGAGCCTCTTTATTGTCACCAATCAGTAATGGCTGAATAGCCGTATCAGATGGCATTAATTGCCAGCGAAGGTTGGAAAGTCCCTTTCGCAATTGTTCAATTAACCCAAAGAGATGAGTACGCAAGCCATCTCCCTGCGCTATCAATTGCAAACTCTCCAATACTGCCACGGGCAAGGCAGGCGGCGAGGCCGTGGTATACACATAGCTGTGTGCAAGATTAACGAGTGTGTCAATTACCACTTGTTCTGCCGCCACAAAGGCACCGGATACTCCTACTGCCTTTCCCAAGGTCGCCATATAAATAATACGTTCAGACGCAATGCCAAAATGCGCCAGCGAACCTCGCCCCTGCGCTCCAAGCACGCCAAAGCCGTGGGCGTCATCCACATACAGCCATGCATCATGCTGCTCACACAACGCTAGCACCTCGCGTAACGGCGCTATATCTCCGTCCATGCTGAATACTGCATCTGTAATGACCAGCTTTCTGCCACTAGGTGTCTTTGCCAGCAATTGCGCTAACTGTGCAACATCACCATGGCGAAAGCGCTTAACATCCGCACGCGATAGTTGCATGGCGTCATTCAGGGATGCATGATTAAGTTTATCGGCAAACACGGTATCGCCTTTGCCGACCAGTGCTTGTACTACACCCAGATTTGCCAAATAGCCCGTCGAAAACTGCAATGCGGCAGGCTTGCCCACAAAACCGGCAAGTTGTTGTTCAAGTTGGTGGTGCGAGGCGAAATGTCCGTTCACCAGATGGGCAGCCCCTGCGCCTACACCCCATTGCTGTGCGCCTTGCTGAAGCGCAGCGATAAGTTGAGGATGATTGGCCAGTCCGAGATAGTCGTTACTGCAGAAAGCAAGATACGGTTTTCCATCCACACTGATGTGCGGCGACTGTTGACTGGTTAGCGTGCGCCGACTGCGCAGCAGGCCTAGTGCAGCGCGCTCATCGAGTTGGTGTTGAAGTTTGGTGAAAGGCATTTTTTGCCACAGAGTACACAGAGACCACAGAGAGATACCAAACTCTGTTTTTGCTTTTCTCTGGGTACTCTGTGCTCTCTGATAAAACCACTAACCAATCCACTAAGTTACCAAACAACGGTGACCAAGTGGCTGGTTATGTGGCTAATTAATGTTTTTCAGCAAACGGATACATACCCAGCTTATCCATCAAAGCACGGTCACGTTCCACATCCGGGTTTCCGGTGGTCAGCAATTGTTCACCATAGAAGATGGAATTTGCGCCGGCCAAGAAACACAGTGCCTGAGTTGCTTCGCTCATTTGTTGACGTCCGGCAGAAAGCCGAACTTGCGCCTTGGGCATGGTGATACGAGCGACAGCAATGGTACGCACGAAATCAAACGGATCAAGCTCCGCCGTCTGGGCCAGCGGTGTACCTTCAACCTTGACCAGATTGTTGATCGGCACGCTCTCCGGGTACGGCTCCAAATTCGCCAGTTGCGCGATTAATCCGGCACGCTGCGTCAGACTTTCACCCATTCCGACTATACCGCCGCTGCAAATGTGCATCCCCGCTTTGCGTACTCGTTCCAATGTATCGAGACGATCCTGATAGTCGCGTGTACTGATAATGTCACCGTAGAATTCCGGCGAGGTATCCAAATTATGGTTGTAGTAATCCAACCCGGCTGTTTGCAACTGCTCTGTCTGATCATCATTCAGCATCCCGAGAGTCGCGCAAGTTTCCATTCCCAAATCGCGCACCGCCTTGACCATTTCGACAACCGCGCCCATGTCTTCCGCTGATGGTTCGCGCCAGGCAGCCCCCATGCAAAAGCGAGAGGCTCCCGCTTGCTGCGCCGCCTTGGCCGCTTTCACCACTTCGCTCAAATCCAGCATTTTTTTGTTTTCAACTCCCGCAGAGTGAAAAGCCGACTGCGGGCAATAACCGCAATCTTCCGAACAGCCTCCGGTCTTAATTGATAACAGCGTGGAAAGTTGCACGGCATTCGGGTCGAAATGTTCGCGATGTGTCTGTTGTGCCCGGTAAAGAAGATCGGCAAAAGGCAGCGTAAACAACTGCTCGATGTCGGCTACAGACCAACGTTGTTCTTTAGTTTCAATTTCCTGTTCAGGACGATAAAGCTTCACTGCTTGAGTTTGCATGGCACAATGGATGGAATTAACAACCGACATTTTCGATCAAACAGCCATGCCTGTCAATTTTGCCGCCTGAAATATTTAACCATCGCTTATTATTTAAGCGCAGCTTGCCCGTGCAACCTTGCATTTTATGCGGGACTTTTAGCCGCGACGGGGTTTGGTGCAACGCTTGTGACGCTCAATTGCCGCGCTTGAATAATGCTCACTGCCCGATATGCGGACTTCCCTCTCTCAACAGTGACATCTGCGGCAGTTGTTTAAAACATGCCCCAAGCTTTGATGCTACTCAGGCCGCTTTTGCTTATGCCTTTCCGGTCGACAAACTGGTGCAAGCCGTCAAGTTTTCGGGACGCCTTGCTTTGGTCGATCAACTTGCCGACTCACTTGCATCGCGCATCGTCTCGCTTCCCGACCACATCATCGCCATGCCCTTACACCCGTTAAGACTGCGCGAACGCGGCTTTAATCAGTCACACTTACTGGCCCAACGTCTTGCAAAAAATTTGAATGTATCCCTGTTAACCGATGTGTGCCAGCGCACGCGAAACACCCTGCCACAGTCATCGCTACCCTGGCAAGAACGTGACAAAAATATGCGCGGAGCATTCGCCTGCTCTACCGACCTAAGCGGCAAGCATATTGCTGTCGTTGATGATGTGATGACCACCGGAATATCGATTGAGGAATTAGCGCGATCACTGCGCCAGGCCGGGGCTGTACAAATCAGCGCCTGGGTACTTGCGCGCACACTGCCTCACTAAAAGAGTATCCGTAATCTGTGGTGATTATGATTTTTGTGTAAAAACTTCATAATGTATTGGGAATGAAAAACAGAGGGAGCCTTCCCTCTGTTGTTTTGTTACTAAATTCAGGGTAAATCAACCGGTGCGCTGATTAAATCCAACCGTTTATCCGTGAGTGACTTAAGAAAAGCGATCAAGTCGCCTTGTTCTTTTGTACTTAGATTGAGCGGTTTGATTAGACTGTCCTGATTAGGGCTCTTCAAGTTTCCACCCTTGTTGTAATGTGCCACAACCTGAGACAAATGATTAAATGCACCATTGTGCATGAAGTAAGCTAACGACGCGGAGTTGTACAACGTGGGGGTCTTGAAAGCGCCCTTGTCGTCGGCACTCTTTGTCACATCGGCACGGCCTGCATCATCGGCCAATGGACCCGCAGTTGGCACACTAATGTTGTGGAATTTATTATCAGTCAGGGTTGGGGCAGAATGGCAAGTGATGCAAGTTGCTTTGCCTCGAAATATTTCAAAACCGCGTTTTGCCGAACTGCTGAGCGCCTTGGTATCGCCGTTAACATAACGCTGGAACGGTGACTGGTTGGCGACAATAGTTCGCTCAAATGCGGCAATTGCCTGAGCGATAGCGACAGGTGTGGCATCTGTGCTGAAGGCTGCATTAAACTCTTTCTTGTAGGCTGGAATTGCGTTCAACTTGGCAACCACTTCGGTCAGGTCTCCGCCCATTTCACCCGGGGCGGAAATCGGCCCCATGTGACCCGGAAGTGCGCCGGTCTGTTCTTCAAGAGAAGTTGCACGCCCATCCCAAAACAATGAAGTGTAGTAACCGGAGTTCACCCAAGTCGGAGCCCAGCGTCCCAGTTCACCTCCATGACCGAAAGCGCGCGGGGTTGGGCCGGCACCGCCGGTGGCGGGAAGATGGCAATTGGCGCAACTCAACGAATCATTCTTCGACAAGCGAATATCGAAAGCCAACTTTTGACCAAGTTTTGCTTTCGCGTCAGTTTGCGGATTGTCCGCAGGAACCGGGACAGAGGGAAGCTTCCAATCAGACAGATCCTCTTTGGCAAAAGCTGGCGGGATTACCAACAACAATGATAAAACAAGTGTACTCATTTGAAACTTCATCACATTTCTCCTATTAGTAGACAATAATAGTGGGTTATAACCACACTCATATTATGGATATTTATCTGCTATAGGGGAAATTGAAAGTTTCGATGGTGTCGATAGATGTTGTGAATCAGGCAGCAGCGAATACACAAGCAGGCAATTGTGCTTTCAGGGCTTCGGCAAGCTTTACAAGAGTTTGATCTAAATATGAGCGCCGACGCCAAACCAAGCCAACAGTGCGCGAAGCTCCTGAAGCATTCAGCGGAATAATGCGAATCCGGTTGCGGTAATCCTGCGGTGTATCACCAGCAAGCGCGGGGATGAGAGTAACGCCATATCCGAGGGCGACCATCTGACGCAACGTTTCCAGACTGGTGGCGCGCATCTCCTCGTTTTCCGGACGCTCAAGTTGACATATATCGAGAGCCTGATCACGCAAGCAATGTCCTTCTTCCAATAGTAGCAATTTGGCCTGTGCCAGTTCGTTGATGTTGATCGCGGCCTTTTCCGCCAGTGGGTGATCCGCAGGAACTGCGGCAAAAAATGGTTCAACGAACAGAGGAATGCTTTCCAGTGCCGGATCTTTTAGAGGAAGCACCAGCAAACCGGCATCGAGCCGACCATTGGCAAGGTCAGCCAATATATGGGGTGTCATTTCTTCACGGAGCAACAGTTTTAGCGAAGGAAATGTATCGTGTAGCCAAGGAAGAATGCGTGGCAAAAAATAGGGGCCAAGTGTGGGAATGACACCAAGCCGCACATCACGGCTCATAGGATTCAGACTACCCTGCGCCAATTCCAAAATATGATTTGATTCCTGCACGATCAAGCGCGCCGAAGCTATGATTTCGCGGCCAATAGCCGTTGGCGTGACATTCTTCAGGCTACGATCAAACAATGCCACGCCAAGATAATCTTCGAGTTTTTTTATCTGGCTGGACAAGGTGGGTTGGCTGATAAAGCAGGCGCGAGCAGCTTGCCCGAAATGGCGTGTATCGTCCAAAGCAACAATGTACCGCATCTCTTGTAAATTCATAATTGTTCCCTACTCACTATAGTTTGGCATTAAACATTGAAATGTTATAGCCGCGGGGGTGGAAACGGAAGATCAGAGACAAATACTTGAAAATGCGGATTCCAAACATTATCAAGGGTATTTGTCTGGAAAGACTGTTCCGATTGAAACGTTTGAAGCGTTGCAGTGGCAGAGATAAAGTCTTGTTGATCAAGGCTGTCCAACGGCCTTAGCTCCAGCGCAAATCGGTGCGCGACAGGGGCAACTGCCGCACACGCTTGCCGGTGGCGGCGAAGATGGCGTTGCACACCGCCGGTGCCAACGGCGGGAAGGAGGGCTCGCCGAGGCCGGTTACCGGGTAGTTGGTTTTAAGGAAATGCACGTCGACCTTGGTCGGCGCGTCGGAAATGCGGATCATCGGATAATTATTGAAGTTGCTCTGCACGATGCGCCCGCGCTCGATGTTCAACTCCTGAAACATCAGCGCGCCGATAGCGTCGGTGACCGAGCCTTCGACCTGATTTTCGGCACCGCTGGGGTTTACGATCTGGGCGCCAATGTCGGTGCTGACCACGACGCGATCAACTTTCAGTACGCCATCTTTGCTGACGGTGACTTCGGCCACCTGGGCGATGTAGCCGCGATGGCTGAAGTGGAAAGCGATGCCCTGCCCCTGACCGCGCGGGAATTTCTTTTTGCCCCAGCCGGATTTTTCGGCAACGTGTTGCAATACATGCTTCATGCGGCTGACATCGTAAGGCACACCGCGTTCACCGGTACCGGGGATGACCTCCTTGTCGCCGAGAATTTCCAGGCGAAACTCCAGCGGGTCGCGACCGGCGGCGTGCGCCAGTTCGTCGATAAAACTGTGGAAGACCCAGGCGAAAACATTGCTGCCCGGCGCCCGCCACGGCCCCATCGGGATGCCGCATTCCATCGGCGTTTGTTCGAGCAGGCAGTTGGCGATCCAGCGACCGGGGAACTCGTCGCCGCTCAAACTGGCACCGCTACCAGGTTGCAACACCGACTGTCCATCGCGATTGGCGAAGGTAACAAAATGGTTGTGCCAAGCAATCAGTTTGCCTTGAGCATCGATGCCGCCACGCAGGAAGTGAAAGCCGCCAGCGCGGAAGTGGTCGTGATGCAGATCGTCTTCGCGGCTCCAGGTGAGCTTGACCGGTGCTGCTACGCGCTGGGCAATAGCTGCCGCCTCGACGATGTAGTCAGCCGACAGACGCCGGCCAAAGCCGCCGCCGCTGCGGGTAAGGTGCAGGCTGATTTTTTCCTTGGCAATGCCGAGCGTGCTGGCGACGAGGTTCTGGCCGGCGGCGGGATTTTGCGTGGGTGCCCAGAGTTCAAGCGCTCCATCCTTCCACCAGGCGGTGCAGTTCTGCGGTTCAATACTGGCGTGCGAAATGAAGGGATAGCTGTAAGCGGCCTCTACCGTTTTGGCAGCACCGGCAAGCGCGGCGAGGACATCGCCGTCGTGGCGCAGTGTTTGCGCGCCAGCTTGTTTGGCAAGTTCGTTGGCCTTGGCGACGAAGCCATCCCAGCTTTCGCTGGCGACCTTGCCTTCGTCCCATACCACCTTCAACTGCTTGCGCGCGGAGTAGGCGGCCCAAGTGGAATCGGCAACGATAGCGACTCCCGCAACGAGGCCGTTGAGATTGTTGGTGCCGGTGATGATAAAGGCATCACGCACACCCGGTAGCGCCTTGATGGCGTCGATATTGGCACTGACCACCTTGCCGCCGAAGGCTGGCGACTTTTCATAGACAGCGTAGAGCAGGCCGGGCAACTGCACGTCGATGCCGAACAGTGGCTTGCCGGTAACCACTGATGGGTTGTCGACGCCGCCAATACGGCTACCGAGCAGTTTGTAATCCTTGGGGTCTTTTTTCAGTACGCTCTTGGCATCCGGCACCGGCAGCGTGGCGGCCTTGGCGGCCAGCTTGGCGTAAGGCAGCTGACGTTTACTTGGGCGGTGATGGACGGCGCTGTCGGCAGCATTACATTCGCCGGCCGGCACGTTCCATATTTGCGCGGCGGCTTCGACCAGCATGGTGCGGGCAGTGGCGCCGAGGCGATGGAATTCCTCGTAGTTGGTCGGTGTCGAGGTTGAACCACCGGCACTCTGGCTGCCATAGATGGGGTTGAGATCGCCCTGCACGATCACCACATCTTTCCAGTTAACTTCCAGCTCTTCCGCAATCACCATCGGCAGGGAGGTCTTGATGCCTTGGCCGATTTCCGGCTGCTTGGAAACGAGGGTAACGACACCGTTGGTGCCAATGCGGATAAAGGCGTTGGGCGTAAACTCGGCTGCGGACGGTGCTGCGTCCGGCTTGGCAACTTGATCTACAGCACTATCGGCGGCCTTGAAATAGAAGCCGAGAACGAGGCCGCCGCCTGCGAGTGCCGAAGTGAGCAAAAAGTTGCGGCGGCTGGGGTCGGGGAGGGTGTTGTGGTCGCTCATGATCAGGCCTTTTTCTTTTTGCCGTTGGCAGCGGCGGCAATTTCAGCGGCGCGGTGGATACCCTTGCGAATGCGCAGATAGGTGGCGCAACGGCACAGGTTGCCCGAGAGGGCGTTGTCGATGTCTTCATCGCTGGGCTGCGGATTATCATTGAGCAACGCGGCGGCGGTCATGATCTGGCCGGCCTGGCAGTAGCCGCATTGCGGCACGTCCAGTTCTTGCCAAGCCTGTTGCAGCGGATGTTGGCCTTTGGCGTCCAAACCCTCGATGGTGGTGATCTGTTTGCGGCCGACAGTGGATACCGGCGTCATGCAGGCGCGGGTTGGCACACCGTTGAGATGCACCGTACAAGCACCACACTGGCCGACGCCGCAACCGAACTTGGTGCCTACGAGGCCGAGCGTATCGCGCAGCACCCACAGCAGAGGGGTGTCGGAGGCGACATCGACGGTATGAGTGCCGCCGTTGATGGAAAGGGTGTATTTGCTCACGGGAAGATTGTACTCACGGTCGGAATGCAGTTCAACCAAATTTAAGGTAAAGCCAGAATGGCACCGGGTAAAGACAGAAGCGACTTGCACGATCCCAAACTTCACGCTATCCAATAAAACGCCCTGTATCAATATCCCGTAGTATTAGTCACAGGTAGTCATTAGCAGTACGAACTCTTCGTGCAGAGACTTGTTCGGCGTTTCCTTAGTGTATTGGCGGTGCTTTAGCCAGATCAAGGACATCTACACAGTTCAGTTTGCTGGCGGCATCAAGCAACGCGGTGCGCAAACCTTCCTCCAGGACGGGATGATAAAAGGGCATGAGCAATAACTCGCGCACCGTCAGCTTGACCTGTATCGCCAAGGCCAGCAGATGCGCAAGATGCTCACCTTGCGGTGCACATATCTCGGCGCCTAATAGCCTACCACGGCTTCTCTCGACATAGACGCGCAACAGGCCGTGATTGACCTCCCCCATACGTGCGCGCGCCTGCTTTGAGAAATCGACTTCGCCGATGACGGTCTCATGCTCGTCAAGCTCATCTATGGATTGTCCGACGACGGCAATACTCGGTTCGGTGAATACGATCTCAAGCGGTACGCGTCGCTCGAAACATGCCGGCTCTTTTCGCAGCGCGTTATACGCGGCGATAAAGCCCTCATCGATAGCCTCGTGCAGAAACGGCAAATGACGGCTGGCATCGCCCGCGATGTAAACGGGTAAATCGGCGATCTGCATGGTACGTGTATTGAAAGGCGGCGCGCCGTGCTCATCGAGTTCGATGCCCAGATTTTCAAGGCCCATCTTATCGACATTGGGACGACGACCCAGCGCGACGATCATTTTATCGACGACGACACTCTCGTCGCCAGCACACACGCGTATACGCTTACCTTCGATGACAGGTTCGGCTGTCTCGCCCAGATACAGAGTGAACTCGGCACGCATCAATGCCACGGCCTGACTGTTTACAGCAGTATCACTCAGACCTGCGATATGCTTGTTGTGACCAAAGCCGGTAATCGTTATACCCAGCCGGGAAAATGCCTGGGCTATCTCGCTGCCAATAGCACCCATGCCAATCACCGCCATGTGCGACGGCAAGGTTTCCTGCTCGAAAAGATCATCGCTGGTCAGTATCCCTGTGCCGAATCGGCCCCATTCTTTGGGAATGACAGGACGAGAACCTGTAGCAATGATGATCTTTTTCGCATACACGCGGCGTTCACCGACCGCAAGCACCTGCGAATCGAGGAACCGCGCACGGCCCGCAATGCTGCTATCTTTCAACTCATCGGTGAGTTTGAGCATACCCGCAACGAAGCCATCGCGTAATTTGCGCACGCGCCTCAATACTGCGGGAATATCGACAGTGAGTCCCTCCCCTCCGCTCACGCCGAAAGCATCGAACACCTTGCGCCGGTGAAAGGCGTTGGACACCTCTATCAGCGCTTTCGAAGGCATGCATCCCACGCGTGCGCAAGTCGTGCCATAAGAACCGTCATTGATCAGCACAAAATTATCAGTCTGCTTGCGCACCTCACCCAGCGCTGTCAGACCAGCAGATCCAGCACCGATGATGGCTACATCGTATAATTTTGTCATGAGTTCGCCTTCTGTTGTCCACCAATCTCGACACCGTAACTTTCCAAACGCACTCAGACCGTGCGAAAGCTAATATATGAGTAGGCCGCAGATTATTTGAAGATGGGAAGAATATTGATAGCGACTATCTGGCATGACGTTTACGCACCCTTGACAGCCTCTTTTGCATCACCGTAAATTTTTTCGGCTTTGCCGGAAATTTGTTTGCCGAGACCTTTGGCTTGCTGTTTATTGCTTTTGACCAATTTCCCAACTTCTTCCTGCACTTTGCCAGCAATGTCTTTTACAGCACCATTTACTTGATTTTTGTTCATGATTTAATCCTTTAACTTAGTTAACTGGCTTTCCCAGCAGATAACTAAACTAAAGAAAATGTCGCTTCATATCTGTGCGGCAAAGAACGGTGACATGTCTGTGAGAAGTACAGACTACAACTTTGAAGAAGTGCCAGACGACGCATCTAGCTTCGCATCTTGATGCTCACAGTCAAATTAGTAATTTGCCAATTTCAAAAGGATCGTAGCTTTCACATCCATCCTACACAAAACAAGGTCTTTCGTGATGAAAAAAATACTGATCCTGTTACTGGGAGTGTTCACCGGAATTGCCGCATGGGAAAGTTCAGTATACGCAGACGGACTTACTTCCACCGTACCCGCAAGCGCACCACTTGCTGCCAGTGAGTCTGTTGCTGCCGAACCACAAAGGCCGCCTTTACCAAAACACGCGATGCTTCGCTTTTCCGTATATCTGGGTCAAAGTGGTATCAAGGTGGGAGAGTCAGTGCATACACTGGACATTATTGACGGGCATTACACACTCAAAGCGGATGCTCACACTACCGGACTGGTACAGGTATTCAAAACCTATCACATAGAACAAACCAGCACCGGCACCGCAACACCACAAATCCTGAAGCCGGAAACATTTACCGAGATCATCACTCAAAACGACGTTATCGAAACCAATCGGGGCGATTTTGATTGGGCAAATCATAAAATACATTTTTCAAACGGCACCGAAGCATCTCTACCGGCGCGTGCGCTGGACATCTTAAGTACACTCTACCAATTTCCACCTATGCGCAAGGATGACGAAATCATGACAATCAACATCGCCACAGGAAAGAATATAGAAATTTTTCGCTTTCAGGTCGACTTCGAAAAATCGCTAATAACAGAGATGGGGATATTGGAAACAGTACACTTCCGCCGTTTGCATAATGCGAATGAAGAAGGACTGGAAATCTGGTTCGCTCAAGCATACCGCCTGTTACCCGTCAAAGTTCGCCACCTTGATAGCGACGGAAAAATAGACGGTGAAGCAATCATCACCGAGATTAGCGTATCGGATGCCCGTCGCCTCCATCCGGATATTTCGCATGTACCCTAGCCCCTCCCCGAGCCTGATGCTAAAACAAGACTGTTCGTCCTCCAATAGTTCAACAGGCATCGTTCCGGCAGCCAGGACCAGAGGGGAATCGGCTATCTCGCTGTATTAACTTGTTTCAAAAAAACGTTGCATTCGTGCGCAGGCGACAGGCAATAATAATTTGTGTTTCAAGGAAAAGGAAAAATGAAAAAATTGATAACGATAGTTGTATTATTTTTCACAATTTTGCTTGGTTGCACCCAAGAAGTTTATTTAAAAACCAACCTGAACAAGATTTCTCTAGGTCAAACAAAAGAACAAGTATTATCCATCTTTCCCAGTCGTAAAGACGGATTGAGAGGAGTCATACCTGGAATGGAGATTCGTGCTGCTCATCATTCTGCCAATGGTAGTTTGCTTGAGTTCGGCGAGGTGCTGCTGTCGGACGGAGTAAAGCCTACTGATTCTTACTGGTTCATATTTGAAAATGGTTTACTTGTTCAATGGGGCGATCAAAAGACTGAAAAAAAGTTTCGTCTGGATATGATGTCCGACTGATTTGCATTGATAGCTGTGTGTCGTGAATTTCTGCAATGCACAAGGTAAATTTGCGGCTCTTGAATATTCATTGGAGCTTGCTGGTCTTGTTAATGCCATTTTCTTGACCTTTCTGAACTGAAAAATATTGCGAAGATTCCGGAACATCACCCGGTTGCAAGGGTCTTTCAGTGATCTTGAGTTCTTTGGTCAATATTTTACCCTCATGGAATATTTTAAGCCGTAAAGTAATTCCAATGCGGATCAGGTCGAAGCCGCGTATCAGACTGTCAATATCTTTCAATTTGATGTCGTTAATTTCGAGAATAATGTCACCACCCGAGATCATCGATTGTGTTCCAATCTTGACAGGAGTTTGTCCACCAACGATGCCGGCTAATCCGGCAGGACTATACGGCTCTACCGCTTCTACAAGGAAAGCCCCCCCAAAGGAAATGGCGGGAGTTCAGCCATAAGTTCATCCGGTGGCACGGGGCGAGGCATCCCGTCGGGAGATCCTTTAAAGTCACCAAATCCATTTGAGTGGGCAGGGCACTCCTCGTGAGCCATCGCGAAATTAGGTAATGCAAGAAATACAACAAGTAACACTACATAGGTCAAAATAGAAGACCAGATACCAGTTGGTTTATATGGTTCTGAAGTTAGCGAAGAGAATGGCATGATATAAATCTCCTTGGAATATTGAATGGGAATGAAATTTTTTCTGCATTTGATGAAATGCATTATGAAAGATACCCATATTTTTCGGGTTGAATCGAGGCAAAACTGTGTAAATAATTGTGATTTTTTTGGGTTAGCAGTTGAATTTGTATAACATCAGCGCATTAATTGGAATTGAGCGGGAATAGAAATGGGCGAAAAGGTATTGTTAATCGATGACGATGTAGTCCTTGTCGAAATGATTCGTGACTATCTAACTCAGGATGGGTTTGAGGTTCAAGTAGCGCATGATGGAGAAGCTGGGGTCAGAGAAGCGTTGAGTGGACATTATGCTGTTGCAGTTGTCGATGTGATGATGCCCAAAATAAATGGTATTGAAGCTTTACGCTTAATCAGGCGCGACAGCGAAATGCCCATTATTATGCTTACTGCAAGGGGAGATGACACGGATCGTATTATTGGACTTGAATTGGGGGCAGATGATTATGTTCCGAAACCCTGCACCGGAAGGGAACTTAGTGCCAGAATTCGAGCTATTCTAAAACGTGTTGCAAAATCCAATCGAACTACAAAGCATTCTTTTCAAGTTGGCTTATTGGAGTTTTGGCCTGAAAAGCGCCAAGCTGATTGGAACGGAGCCAAGGTTGACCTTACAAGTACCGAATTTAGCTTGCTAGAAGCACTGGTAAATCATGCAGGGCAGATTGTTTCCAAGGAAACGCTTTCAATCACAGCGTTAGGACGTGAGCTAAATAAATTTGATCGTTCAATTGATGCTCACATGTCTAGTATTCGTCAAAAATTGGGCACGCTATCTGATGGAAAGTCCTGCATCACGACGGTAATCCGCAAGGGTTATATGCTCCGAAAAGAGTGAATCATGGGTAAGTTGTTTTGGAAGTTCTTTTTCTTTTTCTGGTTGGCTCAGGTATGCAGCTCTATTGGTGTTGGTTTGTCCATTTGGGCGATGCGTTCCAACCACTCTGAAATTTCTGAACCGTTAGTAAGGCAAACGCCACTGCAAGAAGAGCCACCACCTCATCATTCCGACGACTTTAAGAACTGGCCTCTCCCACCGCCTCATGAAGATAGACCTTCACATCATGAAGGAGAACCACCACTGCCACATGTTGATAGACCCCATGAACATGAAAGCTTCTTCCCTCCACTAGTGCCTATAGCAGCAGGAGGAATTGTGAGCTTATTTTTTGCGGCGTTTCTTGCCTGGTATTTTGCGCGACCAATTCGTAGCCTTCATGCTGCCTTTAATGCTGTTGCCGACGGCAATCTGAATACCCGAATCGGCGCATCAATGGCCGACAGAAAAGATGAAATGGCGGATCTGGGACAAGACTTCGACAACATGACATCCAAACTTCAGGAAGTTATGCAATCACAAAAACGCCTTTTACATGACATATCCCACGAAATCCGCTCACCTCTTGCAAGGCTGCAGGCTGCTATTGATTTAATACAACAGCAACCCAACCGTGCAGGAGAATTGACATCGAGATTAGAGCAGGATACACAACGTATCAATACCTTGATTGATGAGCTTTTGACATTTGCCCGACTTGATTCGGGTATGGCAGGAAAAATGGATAGCCAAGTCGATTTAATTTCGATCCTGACTCAAATTGTGAATGATGCTCAATTTGAGTCAATGTCCAAGCACTGTACAATTCATTTGGAATCGAAGGATGAGGTGTTCGTGAAAGGAAACCGGGAACTACTTTTTCGTGCATTTGAAAATGTCGTTAGAAATGCGGTGCAACATTCTCCCGAACATAACCAGGTCAATATTACGGTAAGCAGATCAAATTCTGAAAGATGTATCATTCAAATTTCTGATTGTGGCGCAGGAATCCCTCACGAAGATTTAAAGTCAATCTTTAATCCTTTTTTTAGAAGTAACGCCAACAACGTTAGCAAGGGTTACGGATTGGGACTTGCCATTACACAAAGAGTTATGCAAGCACACTCTGGCTTTGTTACCGCTGAAAACAGATTGAATGGCGGGTTATTGGTCACAATTATTTTGCCAATAAATTTTAACAACGCATAACATCTGTCAATATGATGTCCTACGAACCTCTGCTTCTGGAAACATGACATACCCGGTAAATATTGCTGTGTTCAACATGCCAGTTATGATCAGGAATTATCAATGAGTCGAGTTTCATTTTTATTGTTGTCGCGACTATTTATAATAGTTGCGCTTTGTCTTTCAGCAAATACTTTTGCGGGAGAAGAAAAGGTGTCACTCAACTTTGTTAATGCAGATATTGATGAAGTAGTGAGAGCAGTTTCACACATTACGGGGAAAAATTTTCTGTTGGACCCTCGTGTGAAAGGCACAATCAATATTGTTTCGGCTACGCCGATTCCGGCCTCCCTGGCCTACGATACTTTGCTTTCAGCATTACGTATGCAGGGCTTTGCCGCCGTGGAAAGTGGCGGCGTTACCAAGGTCATGCCGGAGGCGGATGCAAAGTTACACCTCAGTGATTCGTACGACGCCAAGAATGGCGGAGACAAGCTGGTAACTCGGGTTTACATACTCAAGAACGAGTCTTCGGTGCAAATGGTGCCCATCTTGCGCCCGCTGATCGCGCCGAACAATATCGTGGTTGCGTATCCAAACAACAATGCTCTGGTGGTAACCGATTACGCGAGTAATATCAAACGAATCGAACAGATTATTGCGTCTATCGATCAGTCCTCTGTCGAAGGCCCCGTCATTATCCCGGTCAAATACAGCTCTGCATTGGATTTGGCGACAACTGTAAGCCGCTTGATGCAGGATGGTTCAGTGGTTGGCTCCGGTTCAACCGATGCAAGCCAGCGTTTTACGCTGGTGGCAGATTCGCGCAGCAATTCACTTCTATTGCGCACAGACAGTCCCGCACGCGTGATGCGGGTACGGGATCTGATTGCCAAGCTTGATGTCCCCGGTACTACTCCCGGCAACATGCATGTGGTGTATTTGAAAAATGCAGAAGCGGTAAAGATTGCGGAGACTTTGCGTGCCGTGATTTCCGGTGATTCGTCGGCGCTTTCAACAGCGACTACTTCGTCGTCAATGGCTCCAACTGCGGCTTCAACAGGTACTAGCGGAACTGCTACAACATCCTCTTCCGCCGCAGCATCACCTTTTTCAACGACATCATCAAATTCGGCCTCAACAACAAGCTCAGCGACAAAGGGAAGCAGTAGCGGTGGAGGTATAATTCAAGCCGATGTCGCTTCAAATGCGCTCATTATCACGGCACCCGATGCGATATACAACAATTTGCGAGCGGTCATGGAAATGCTGGATGTGCGCCGTGCACAGGTATATATCGAAGCGCTGATAGCAGAAGTAACGTCGGACAAAACCGGTGAGTTTGGTGTGCAGTTTCAAGCATTGAACGGCATCGGTGGTTCGGGAAACTCGGTCATTGGCGGAACAAATTTTGGAACGGGCTCTGGCAATATTCTGACAACTGCGGCCAATTATGGCACGGTAGGCCAGGGTTTGAACATCGGCTTAGTTAACGGTGAGACCACAATACCGGGAGTGGGTACGGTGCTTAATTTGGGATTACTGGTCAAACTTGTGTCAAATGATAATAATACCAATATTCTTTCCACGCCCAATCTGCTGACACTGGACAACGAAGAGGCCAAGATCGTTGTCGGTGAAAACGTCCCCTTCGTTACGGGAAGTTACTCGACGGCTTCAACGTCCACATCGACCTCAGCTTTTCAGACGGTAGAACGTAAAGATGTTGGCTTAACTTTACGTATCAAACCGACAGTATTGGAAGGTGGCACAGTAAAGCTGCAAATTTATGAGGAAGTATCCAGTGTGAATAGTCTGACCAATTCTTCAGGTATTATCACTAATACCCGCACACTGGAATCGACCGTGCTGGTACAGGATGGAAGGATTATTGTACTGGGGGGGCTGATACAGGATTCCGTTACAGATCAGGAAGACAAGGTGCCGGTTTTGGGCGATCTTCCGTGGATAGGCAACTTGTTCCGTCATGAAACTCGGGAACATACAAAAACCAATTTGATGGTATTCATTCGCCCGTATGTATTGCGTACGGCGAGTTCGCCGGACACAGTGACTCAAGATCGGTACGATTATTTGCGCGGCGTGCAGAAGGATACTCAAGTGCAGTCGCGGGCAGTGTTGCCGGATATGGTCGCACCGAGTCTGCCCCCGTTGAATACTAAATCTGAATTTCCGCTTAACCTGAAAACAGAACCGGTGCTGAAACCCTCAATAAAATCAGGAACTGAATCAAATGATTCTTCAATTCAAACCCCTTTAAATTGATGCACCGAATCTGATTTGCCAACCCTTCTCATCCGGGTGCGTACTTTCGGCGTATGAAGACAGAAGGTAATCTGAACCCGTAATCCCGACCAGCAACGGATGCTTATTGATGCGTACATGACACGAATGAGAGGCTTCTCTCAGACTCGCTTGAACTGAAGCACTCACTCTACCTCCAATTAAACATTGGCTAAATATTCGACGCTATTAGCCAGTGTTATTTAATATTATTTTGACATCATGAACCTCTACAACCTGCTATTGGGTATACTAAAATTATTGTCCGTGACAAATCAGTGCGGACAAATGTTTATTTTTAGGAGATATGAATGATGCAATCCGACAACCTCGTCCCTGCATCAGAAATCGAACAAGAAACTGGGCTCGGTAAAGAATTATTGCGAAAGTGGCGACAACGCTACGGGTTTCCCCCACTTGAAACGGGGGCAAATGGAAAAGTTGGATACTCGCGCGAATCAATCCAGCTTCTGCTTCTGATCAAACGGTTATTGGAGGGAGGGTTCCGACCTGCTCAGATTGTAGGAAGACCTCCATTGGAAATTGAACGCCTGAGCCGAGCTATCGACGCTGACCCGCGTGATACTAGCCTCACAGAATCAACTCGCAGACTCCTCGAACGACTAAAAAAAACTGATATATCAGGTCTTGTGTCTCTTATGGCAAAAGAGCGAGCAAAGGGAACACTCAGTGACTTTGTACTAAACACGGTTGTTCCGCTGATCAGCGGCGTGGGTGAAGCATGGTCAACAAAAGAAATTGAGGTCTACCATGAGCATCTCTGCACTTGCGTAATTCAACGTTTGTTACAGGCAGAGATTCTCTTTTGTCCCCCTAGACGGGGATTCCCCAAAATTATTTTCGCCACTCCTCCGCAAGAACTACACGCGCTTGGATTGCTAATGGCAGAAGCTGTGCTCGCAGATCATGGTGCTACAACTATCTGCCTTGGATCACATACACCTTTTAGCGATATAAAAATGGCTGCAATATCATGCAATGCCGATGTAGTCGCGCTATCATTTAGTTTCTCATTTCCAGCACGCAATGTAAGACCAACGTTAAAGCATTTAAGGCATTTACTTCCTGCTAATGTAGAACTTTGGGCCGGAGGATCAGGCGTGTCATCCGTTAGGCGCCCACCAAACGGGATACGTGTATTCTCAAATATCCAAGACGCAGTACCAATGATGCTAAATCTTGTAAAAAGGAGAAGATCATAAAATTCACGGCCAGCAGTGCCGTACTACACCAATTGGATTGGCAAGTACTGCCGAAATAATATGGCACCAACCCACAGGATGCGGTCTTTTCGCTGGTAATTCTTTCGCAGGCTGTATACTCATATCCAATAGTCCAATATACACAAGAGGGAGTACGATATGAAAATCACCATCATCGGAGCATCGGCAGGAGTGGGTCTGCAAGCCACACAACGTGCATTACAACAAGGCCATCACGTGACCACCCTGTCACGCCGGATTGATACGCTCCCGGAACATCCAATGCTTACAAAAGTTCAGGGCAGTTCGACAAACGTAAATGATGTAAAAATAGCACTGGCGAATGCCGACGCGATACTGATTACGCTTGGTACCGGTAGCAACCTCAAAGCAACCACTTTATTCTCTGAATCGGCACGCATTCTGATAAAGGTACAACGGGAAGCCGGATCGACAACACCTTTCATCGTGCTGACTGGTTTCGGCGCGGGAGAAAGCTGGGGCTATAACTCGTTTATCATCAGGTTTCTGTTCGACCTGTTTCTCAAGGTGGTCTACGCGGACAAAACCGTAATGGAGCAGATAGTCACAACTGAATACCCAAATTGGGAGATCGTACGCCCTGGCCGGCTCACCAATGGTGCAATGAAAACTCAATATCGTGTCATGGATAGCCTCACCAAAGGAATGAAGGTTGGATCAATCAGCCGCGCAGATGTCGCGCACTTCATGGTCTCGCAGGCGGAAAGACAAACCTATCCGGGAAAATATCTGGCACTCACCTACTAACACTATTGCCATAAGAGTCGTTGCGTAAACTGCCGCTTCAAGCGGCCAGTTCATAGACTTGCTGTGAACGTGCGATGCCAAAATTTCGATGTTCTCCGAGCGCAGCCATACCATGTCGTTGCAATTGGGCTACAAGAGCCGGGATCGCATCCTTGCCGATTCCATAATCAGCCAGATGTGTAGAAACTTGAAGGCTCTCAAAGAATTTTCGCGTGTTCGATATAGCCTCATCAATACGATCATCAACGTTGCCTTCTCTCAAATTCCAAATGCGCTCTGCGTATTGAATCAGTTTTTCGCGCTTTTCCTCGCGCCGGACTTGCAACATCGCCGGCAAAATGATGGCGAGTGTCTGTGCATGGTCAAGGTTATGCAAAGCAGTGAGTTCATGACCAAGCATGTGCGTCGCCCAATCATTCGGCACCCCTGCCCCGATCAAACCATTCAGGGCCATGGTTGCCGCCCACATTAAGTTAGCGCGGACATCGTAATTTTCAGGCTCTTGTAAAGCTTTGGGCCCCTCTTCAATCAGCGTTAACAACAGCCCTTCGGCAAAGCGATCCTGCACCTTGGCATTCACAGGATAAGTAAGATACTGCTCAATTGTGTGTACGAAGGCGTCAACGACACCATTGGCCACTTGTCTTGGCGGCAGCGTAAACGTTTTGACCGGGTCAAGTACTGAAAAGCGCGGGAACAGTAAATTGCTCGAGAAGACAAGTTTGTCATTACTGCTGCGGCGGGTAACGACGGCACCGCTGTTCATTTCAGAGCCCGTTGCAGGAAGTGTCAGCACACTTCCAAACGGAATTGCGCTCTTCACTTTTTCCCGCTTGGCAAGAATGTTCCAAGGCTCCCCCTCAAAAGGAATGGCGGCAGCAATGAATTTCGTTCCATCAATCACCGAGCCTCCACCGACTGCCAGCAGAAAATCAATGCGTTCACGGCGGGCAAGCTCAACTGCCTGCATCAACGTTTCATAGGTGGGGTTGGGTTCAATACCGGAAAATTCAAATACGACAGCGCCCTTTAGTGCGGATTTAACTTCTGCAAGCGTACCAGTCTTGACTACGCTACCGCCGCCATAGGTTATCAATATACGACTGTCAGGCGGGATCTCATTGGAAATATCCGCAATTCGACCTTTTCCGAAAAGAATGCGTGTCGGATTATAAAAAGTAAAGTTTTGCATAACTAGTTCCTTAATTCTCTTGCGACATATTCATATTATAAATGCGCCATATTCAATGTATTTCAGATGGCGTACCAAACAGCGAAGTAATGACTGACTGTGCCGCAAAGCACGAACAAGTGCCAAACCAAATGTCCGTAGCGCAAACGACTGTCAGTTGCAAAGAAGACCACCCCGAAAGTGTAACAAATTGCGCCAACAAAAAGCCATATCAGTGCTTGCAATGGAGCCAAGGCGTACAGTGGTTTAATGGCGATCAGAATCAGCCACCCCATAACCAGATACAACCCCGTCGAAATGGTAGGATGTTCCAATTTTTTGAAAAGCCTCAAGGTCAGTCCGATTGCGGCGAGGCCCCAGATTAATCCGAATAATGTCCAGCCCCATTCCCCATGCAATACGCCCAAAGTAAAGGGAGTGTAGGTTCCGGCAATAAGCAAATAAATCATGGAGTGATCGATTACGCCGAAAAGAATCTTCAAGGGAGTCTGCGGTAAGACATGATAAATCGTGGACGCGAGGTAAAGCAAAATCACGGTTGCTGTAAAAATTGAAGTGCCGACGATGTAACCCACTTCACCATAATGTACCGCATGTATGATGAGTATCGGTGTTCCCGCAATCGCCGCAAGCAAGCCGATGCCATGACTAAGGCTATTAATGATTTCCTCATTGCGAGATTGCTCTCGTTTGGAAGTATCTGACATGGAAGTTTTTGTTGTTTTGCTCTTTTCAGTCAAGGTAGTATATTTCATATAGAATGCAAGCCAGTCTGGATTTTATTTTCGATAACATCTATTCGATCTAAAGTATCCTAGTTTGACACAATGATTAGCTTCGAGATTAACGCTTATTTTACCGCCGGGGTATTTGTATGAGCGCATTTCCACAAATAGAACCTTTTGTTTGGAGTGATAAATTAGCTACTGGCATCGATGAGGTAGACTCCCAACATCGTCGCCTGGTAGAGTTGGTAAATGAGGTTGGCGGTCTTTGCATAGCAGAAGCCGGGATCGCACAGCTCAAACCCGTACTGGATGAACTAATCAGCTATACCCAGTACCACTTCAAAACCGAAGAACAAATGATGAATCAGTATGCGGTGAATTCATCTTTCCAGCTCAATCATATTAAGGCTCATGAGGAATTTTGTAAGCAGATGCTGCTCGCGACGGGTGTCATTCAATCATCTCCTCAAAATATTACAGATTTGCTGGCTCAATTGCTGAACTATCTAACCCGATGGCTGTTTCAGCACATTATGGTCGAAGATATGCGGATGGCAAAAGAAATTCAGGCGCTGCAAGCGGGAGCCAGTCACGAAGATGCGGTCAATCAGGCTTCTTCCACCGTTTCCCGTTCCGGTGATGTCATGCTGGAAGCTTTGAATACGCTGTATAGCAAGATCGGTGAACAAACTGTGGAGGTGATGCAGGCCAATCAGGCATTGGCTCGCGAGCATGAGGCGTTGCGTGAACTCAATGAACAATTGGAACAACGGGTCAGGCAGCGCACGGTTGCGCTGGAGGGGGCCAACCAGCAATTGAAACAAAATAATCTGGAACTAAAACAGTTGAATCAAAAACTTGCAAGTGCGCAGAGTCAACTTTTGCAATCGGAAAAGATGGCTTCTGTCGGCCAGCTTGCCGCCGGTGTTGCACACGAGATCAATAATCCCGTTGGCTTTGTGAATTCCAATTTGGGTACGCTGGAAAAGTATATTGTAAGTTTGCGTAGTGTACTTGCTGTCTATGAAAGCGTTGAGGCGAATCTGGACGAGAAGATGCTGGGCGAAGTGAGCGAAATTAAACGCAAGGTTGATTTGCCTTTTTTGCTGAGTGACATTCCCGATTTACTCAAAGAGTCGCAAGATGGTTTGGCGCGAGTGAAACGTATTATTCAGGATTTGCGAGATTTTTCCCATGTAGATGAGAGCACGTGGCAACTCGCGAGCTTAGAGAATTGCATGGACAGCACCATTAATGTGGCGTTTAACGAAATTAAATACAAGGCGGAAATAGTCAAAATCTACGCCGGACTTCCCCAAGTAGAATGCATGCCATCCCAGATCAATCAGGTTTTTTTGAATCTATTGGTCAACGCAGCTCAAGCGATCGAGACCAAGGGTGTCATTACGATTCGTACTGGAATTGAAGGCAGTGAGGTTTGGGTTGAGGTTGAAGATACGGGAAAAGGTATCGCTGCGGAGCATTTGCAAAAAATATTTGACCCGTTTTTTACGACCAAGCCTGTCGGCAAAGGTACCGGTTTGGGTTTGTCTGTTTCATTCGGCATTGTACAAAAACACGCCGGGCGAATTGAGGTTCGCAGTGAACTGGGCAAGGGAACTGTTATGCGCGTGTGGCTGCCTATCAAACATATTCAGGCTGGTTGATTGAGCAATGACCGATGCAAAGTTATTTCTTTGCACGAACGCTTACAGCAAGGGGATGTCCGTCCATACGCTCAAAACCTCTGATTTGATCAATGAGCGGCGGCGTCAGAACATATTCCTTGGAAAGCAAAATATCACCATTCCATGTAATCAAATCTTGTGATAGCACCATTCCAGGCAAGAGTTGGCCGGAGCGCAATATTAATTCTGAGGGATTATTGCTTTTTACAGGGCTGGCCTTGCCTATTTCTTCCAATAATGCATTGACTACTGCTGGATCATAACGCATGCCTTTACCATCTTGAATAAAAAGAGAAGCCTCAGTAGCATTCATGGCCTTGGTATAGCTTGTTCCCATCAACGCAGTGTCATAATCTTCGGCAATAGAAAGAATGCGTGCCCCGAGCGGAATGGATAATCCGGGTAATTGATCAGGATAACCTGTGCCATCGAATCGCTCGCGGTGGCTACGAATTAATTTTGCCGCACCGTGTAATTGCTCCAATGCCATTAAGGCCATTTCGCCTTTGACCGGAAATTTGCTTATTTCGGCCCGATCTTCCGCGCTCAGACTATTGAATGGTTTATCCAATAATCGATCCGGCAGGCCGATCTTGCCGATATCAAGGAGTAGTCCGGCAATGAACACGTCTTGTATTTCGGCGGAATTTAATCCCAGCTCTTGTGCAAGTGAGCGAGAAAGATCGGCAACCCGACGAGAATGACCGGACTTGTTTGGATTGCGCAGCTCGATCAGATTGGAAAACACACGTACTGAAGTAATGAAGCTCTTTTTCAATTTATCATGGGCAACTTCCAAAAAAGCCATGGTCTGCCGGACCTCTTCTGTGCGCGCCAAAACTTTGGCTTCAAGATTGGCGTTCAGGTCTTTTAACTCTTCGTTTTGCTTGTGTGTCAATTCTTCAAGACGCTGTTTTTCATTTTCAAGCGACTTTTGCAGCAGGGCATGTTTGATTGTTAGTGTAATGTCATTGTCTTCCCATGGTTTGGATATATAGCGGTATATCTGTCCCTTATTGATGGCATCGATGGTTGCACCGATTTCGGCATATCCGGTCAGCAAAATACGGATCGTATCAGGCCAGCGCTCACGTACTTTTTCAAGAAATTGAGCCCCGTTCATTTCAGGCATGCGCATGTCCGAAACAACCAGATCGACCGTTTCCTGTCCCATAATTTCCAGACCTTGTTTGCCACTTTCTGCTGTCAGTATTTGATATCCGCAGGGACGAAACAATCGCTTTAGTGATGAAAGGATATTCGCCTCATCATCGACGAAAAGTATCGTTGCAGCCGTTTCAGAAATAGTAGCAGATTGGTTCTCAGGCATCATTTCTCCTGTATATTAAAAAGGTGAACATATTATGAGCACTGTTTTTCCTTAGGCGTTTTGAAGATGCTTGATCGGTAGCCACACCCGAAAAGTTGCGCCTTTACCGATCTCGCTATGCACCTCAATTCTGCCGTGATGCTTTTGGATAATGCCATAGGAAAGGGATAAGCCAAGCCCGGTTCCTTTGCCTATTGGTTTGGTTGTAAAAAACGGGTCGAAAATCTTCGACATATTTTCGGGAGCAATGCCTTCACCCGTATCCGAAATTTCCACCCACACTTCGTCATTTTGCTGTCCGGTGCTGATAGTTATTGTGCCATGTTCTTTGATGGCATGAGCCGCATTCACCAGCAGATTCATGAAAACCTGGTTTAGTTGGGAAGCGAGACATTCCACATCGGGGATTGCGGCGTAATTTTTTACAACTTCCGCCTTGTATTTTATCTCGTTGTTGACGATATTAAGTGTGCTGTCAATTCCGTTGAGCAAGTTTGCATAGTGCCACTCATCGGCAATGTCCACATGGGAGAAGTCCTTGAGATTCTGAATTATATTCTTTACCCGTGTAATACCCTCCTTTGATTCACTCATTAATGCCCGAAGATCCTCTTTGAGAAATAGAACATCAAGTTTCTCCTTTGCAGCTTTGAGATTCGCCAGAATGTCGCTATCGGCGATTGAAACTTCGGCCTTTTCATAAAGTTCGATCAAAACGAAAGCATCCTGGATATATTTTTCCAGCGTACCCAAATTGGAATAAACATAGCCGATAGGATTGTTGATTTCGTGAGCAACCCCTGCTGCCAATTGGCCAATGGATGCCAGTTTTTCCGATTGCATCAACTGGTTCTGAGCTTCTTCCAATTTCTTGATCAGGATACGTTGATCTTCTTTTTCTTTCTTGAGTGCAAGTTCGGTGCGTTTGTGCTCGGCCAATTCGGTACGCAGACCCGCATTGGCATCGTTCAATTCATTAGACATTAAGACAAGAGAACGCTCTATCGTCTGGCGGTCGGCATCGGCAGTTTTGTATGCCTCGTCCACGGCAGCCATAAAGTTGACAAATTCAGGCGGCATGGGCGCAATCTTGCCAAGATAATGCTTAATCTGGCGCTGTAGTAACCGATGCAAGGATATATGCTCCAAAAAAAGGTCGTTAAGGGGGCTTAATCAATTACTTTTCATACTGGTAGAATTCTTCCAGTTCTTCCAGGGATGGCATACTTGCTTCAATCTGTTTCCAGGTTATCGGTGTTGTTGAACACCAAATGTTACACAGATTTTTTAATTGTTCGTCACCTTTCAATCCATCTTCAATTGCAGCCGCAATATGTACTATACACACTAACGGATCAGACTCAATTTGCAAATCAGGTTTGTTCCAGTGACGCACTAGTAGCTCAATCTCTTCCGGAAAATTCCATAGATGAAGAACATCAGCTCCGATGTTAAAATGATTAAACCCAAGCTCTGATTCTTGAAGTTCAAGCAAACTCAATTTCGAGTTCGCTTGTTGCTGCAAGATAGATGAAAATTGCTGAGGTATGCAAAGATCGAGTATCAACAGACCTATTTCATAAAACATGCCTGAAGTGAAAGCAAGGCGTTTTCCTTCGGGCAAATTTCCAGCCAATGAGTTGGAAATGGTGGCCACCCGAAAGCATTTTTGCCAATAGGCTTTTCTATCAAACAGACTGCCGGGAGATGGCTGAAACGCGTTAATTACCCCTGCTGACAATACCAAAGAACGTATCGTATCGAACCCGAGTACGGTAACCGCATCCCTAATTGAGCCGACCTTGCGAGGTAATCCATAAAATGAGGAGTTTGCGATGCGCAAGACTTTTGCACTCAACCCCTGGTCGTGTTCAATGGTGTGCGCAAGTGAAACGGTGTCGAGATTTGAATTTTTAAAGCTTAAAATCAGCTCCTGTAGCACCAGTGGAAGTGATGGCAGTTGACGCAATTTGTTGAGTAACTCTTTACGATCAGTCAACATGATTATTCCCCCTAAGATTTCTTCACGCGATCTTTTGCAACGTGATTGGGATGCAAATTCGCATCCATCACGATAAGAGTACCGATTGATTTTGAGAATTCGCCCAAAGAGCGGCACCAGCAACGAATACTATGCCCCGTCACGGTGAAAAATTGTGCATCTTCATCACGGGGATGAAATCCGGATGATGACCATGTTAGCAAGTCAGCAGGTAAAACAGATCCAGAGGCTTCACCGAGCAACGATGAAGCTGCCCCGTTCTTGGAAAATATCTGATGAGCCATTCGATTTGCGATAACAATCAAACCATCCCGGTCTAAACCAACTGCTGCCACCGGCATTACGTCAAACATCTCCTGGGAAATTTTAAGTACTTGCGACCGGTCTTCCACACGATGTTCAAGTTCATGATTGATGCATTCCAACTGAATATTCGCTTGCTTAAGCTCCTGCCCCAGGCGAACGTTCTCCATTTTCATTTCGTAGAGCTGAAACGCTTCCTGGATATGGGCGCGCAGTAAATCGTCTTCCCATGGTTTGGTCAGAAACTTATAGACGGCACCGCGATTGATTGCATCAGTAATCGAATTCAACTCGGTATAGCCGCTTAATACAACACGTACCGTATCGGGATATAGCTCTTTAACCTGGCTCAAAAACTCAGTTCCAGTCATTCCGGGCATACGCTGGTCTGAAATAATTACTCCGAATTTATGTTGTGTCAGCAGCGCCAAACCTTCTTGCCCGCTGTTAGCACGATAGATGGTATATCCATCCCGGCGCAGTAGCCGGGTAAGCGCTGAGGTTATATTTTCTTCATCATCAACCAACAGTAATAAGCGCTCCATTATGTCTCCGCAACTTACTCAGAATATTGAACTTCTTGGATGCTCAATCAGAACGCATCTGGATTTCAGTTATTGGTGGAATTCCCGACATAGCAATTTCCCTTTTTTTTGGCTTCACACAAGGCAGAGTTTGCACTCTTGATTAGTGTATTTGCATCCAGCCCGTCAAAAGGATAAATACTAATTCCGATGCTAATGCCGACAAATATATTATTGCTGAAAATAGATACCGGTTCCAAATTAAATGAATTTAAAATTTGCCGGGCAAGTTCCCCGGCAGCTTCGCTATCTTTGATGTCAGCTAATAATAAGCCGAATTCATCGCTGCCAATTCGCGCGAGGGTATTATTATTTTCGCCAACAATATTTCCCAGTTTTTTTGCCACAGTTCGCAGCAACTCATCACCTGCCTCATAGCCGAATGAATCATTGGTCGCATTGAAATAATCCAGGTCGATGACCAAGATTGCCGCTGATCGTTCACTTATCTGCGCCTGCTTTAATATTTGGTTTAACCTGACGAAAAACAATCCTCTGCCGGGCAAGTTGGTTAAATGATCATAGTTGGAAATATGTTCTATTTGACTATCTTTTTGGGCCAGCAATTTTGACAACTCCAGACTGAGGCTCGCCAAGGTGGTATTCGCCTCCTGAATTTCCAGTGCCAAATGATTTCTTTGCTGTGTCAGCTCATAATGCCTAAAAGCCTCCAGCACATTGGCACACAGTATTTCGTTGTCCCACGGTTTGGTGAGAAATTTGTAAATAGCGCCGCGATTAATTGCATCAGTCACCGAGCTTAAATCGGCAAATCCGCTTAAAATTATACGTACAGTATTGGGGGAGAGTTCTTTGGCACGACTTAGAAACTCAACCCCGGTCATACCCGGCATGCGCTGGTCTGAAACGATGACATGCACTTCATTTTGGGCAAGCAATAACAGCCCTTCATCCCCGCTGCGCGCGCACAAAATATTGTAGCCCTCATGTCGCAGCAATCTATTCAACGCGGTGCCTATTTGCTCATCATCGTCAACCAGTAATAAAGTGCGTTCCTTTGCCATAGCAACCCCTTGTCAAATTCTAGTAATTCGCTATTCTAATAAAAATGTCTCAACAAATTCGGCTCAGGTTCATGCTTCTGTGCAGACACCTCCACGCAGTAATTCCCTGGCCGTCAAAGCCTGCATGACGGCAGTCTTTAACTGGTAGATGTTCCAAGCCTTGCGGCGTATATCGGTACGCAATTCACGGCTGTTCCAATGAAGCTGAAGAAAACCTTGCACCTCGGCTTCGTTGATGGCTTTGGACAATATTGACTTGTCTGGAAAGTTACTCAGCAGGATGCGCGCGACATCGGGAGCCGTGGCTTTTAATTGGTTTAATAACTGTATGCCGTCCATGTCGGGTAAAGACTGAGCGGCAATAACGAGATCGCAATGATTATTTTCAATATGGGAAATCGCAGCCCGGGCTGAATTGAAGGCATCCACTACACACTTGAATTTCGTATTTTTTAAATCCGGATTGCTCTCCTGCTGCATAGCGCCATAAAGGCTTCCGCGTTCATTCTCATCCGTTAACCCGTGCAGCATCAGACCAGCCAGATGGACGTCAGGCTCAATCAACACAATTCGATAGGTCCGCGGACTTTTGAAAGAAGGTGTATCAGCGCTGTTGACAGCGGATTTACGATGGCTTTCCATGATCGCATTGCGGTAGCCCAGCGCTTGTTGAATACTGGACAAAAGCTCAAACTGATCCCATGGTTTTGCGAGGAAACGGTAAATATGCGTTTCGTTGATGCTACGGATCAGGGCATCTATATCAGCCTCTCCGCTAAGTACAATTCTGGCCGCGTTCGGCTGCAGTTTCCCAAATTCATTGAGAAATTCAATGCCATTCATTTCAGGCATTTTGTAATCGGCCACGACCAAATCGTATTGTGTTTCCCTGCTACGATCAAGTGCTTTGACAGGGTTGTTATAAGCCTCAATCTCAAAATGTTGGTGCAGTTCCCGCTTTAATGCATTAAGCACGTTTTGTTCATCGTCAACTAGCAGAATTTTTTTCATTTAGTCTCCTTTTCCCAACAATATCACGTACGCACCGTCACATCAATTAAGGTAGTTTTATGCCCATAGCCCGATCTTGACATAATCATACGGAAACTTTTCGCCCTGGCATCCCCGTGGACATTACCGTTCAGTGTGTTCGGATAGTCTCTTTTGAACACACGGTATTGAAATTTATTTTATTGCAGTTCATTTTCAGAATTAATCTGAAAGTAATACAACGTTCAAGCAATTGAAACAAGTTCACTATATTGTTCTATTTATGAATTGCTAAACGGAGAATTAAGATGAGCGAACAGCAAGGTGACGACTTTTACGTTCCAGCTTTTCTATTAATGCTACCGCCCAAAGCCGAAACTGAGGGACACTATATTGAAGAGGTGGATTTTTTTCTGAAAAATATTGAAGGATGGCCTGACTTCGATGCTACCGATGAATTTGAAACGCGAATCGCAAAATAAATCGGAATATGCAAATTTGACTTCATGGCTGAATGATTACCCGAAATATTAATTGCTTGTTTAGCTATGAAGGGAAGTGTGTTTAGTTACAAATCCCACGATTGCGTTGATAATTTGCTCGTCATTCATTTCACCCAATACTTTCAGGCCAGCACGAAGTATTTCGCTTTTCTTCGCGCGTATGCCAGCTTTGAGGCATATTTCTTTAATGGCTGAAATTTTCTGGTATTCGACTTGAGGCATAGAGAAGTCACGAACGATTTTGATTTTTGGATTTTTTGTTGCCAACGCATTAGTTGGCATAGCTGGTTCCTTGCCAGCTTGATCTACCGCAGACTCTGATGCTTTTCTTTTCGTGGTTGCTTCAACTCTATTGGAAGACATCGCTTTCCCTTTCAAGAACTGTCTATTGTCGAATTTTTTACATGCTGACGGAGTTTAGGAGAAGTTACTACTAAATTATTGCCGCTTGATTTCAGAATACTTAGTCAAATGTTCTTGGTCAAATGCTCTTGCTACGCATAGCTGAATATCCAATCAGACATAGGCCGCAGGATAAAAGAAGCCATGCGCCGGGTTCTGGAACCGGCTGGGCAATTGCAGATAGGGTATAGATGCCGCCTCCTGTGCCGGTTGCCGTACCGGATATATCAATGTAGTAACTGCCATTTGCCAGCACTGTAGTTAATTGACCCGAACTGGTAACTCCTGAAATCCCTGCCAACATACCATTACTGGAGTTATATAAATCCATTGTCAGGTTGTTAATGTTGAGTACATTAATTGCGCCAATTGACAAAGTTAGCTGGTTGACACTATTGGAAACCAAATTTGTATTGTTAAGGCTGAAATTGTATACGTCCAGAAAAGAGCTTGCTGTGTATAAAACGCTAACGTTGTTTGTGTATGGCTTGTTAAGGCTGTATGGCGCGGCATCCAAAGCACCAATGTTGTATGCGTTGTTGGCGTTTACGTCAATAGCACTGTTGGCATTTGCGCTAATCGCGCTGATAAGCAAGGCACTTCCGACCACTGCGGTTACAAGACTCTTAATCTTCATCACTAATCCTTATCGTACAAGATAATATTCAACAGATCATCCTGAGAAATTATCCTGAAACTGTGTTAAATATATTCATCTCCTTACTCTTCCTCGTATAGTCCGAACGGACTAGGCCGATTGATGAGGCAGTAAGTGTGCTATCAATTTATACTCAGAAATTTGACCTTGGCTGACGTATGGAAATTTATACGGCCCACCTACTATTAGACTTAACCTGAAGTACAGAAAACAATCAGTCCATAGTTCTTAATATAAAGAAACCGCTGACTGCTCGGACAGCATTTGAACCAAAGTTTTCTGTGGAAGGGGTTTGTGGTAGAGATAGCCTTGCATTATCTGGCATCCCGCACGTTGGAGGTAGTGAGCCTGAGTTTCTGTTTCAACGCCTTCGGCTACCAAACTGAGCCCCAACCCTTTTGCAATCGAAATGATGGCATGGATAATGGGCGAATGAGTATTCTCCCAATGGATTTCTTTTACGAATGATTGATCTATTTTTATCTTGTGGATAGAGAATTTTTGCAAATACGACAGGGAAGAATAGCCCGTGCCGAAGTCATCTATCGCAATGCTTACACCGAGTTCGTTTAGCTTATTGAGCTGGTCAACAGCGTATTCAGGATTTCGTATGCAAATATTTTCCGTCACTTCAACTTCTATTTGCTTGGGAGAAATACCATAGCGGCGCAAGGTTTTTTCAAGTTTATTGAAGAAGTCGCCACGATCCAGATAATGCGGCGAAAGGTTTAGTGAGAGTTTTATCGGCGCGAATCCTGTCGCATTCCACTCTAGCAAATCGGAGCAGACAGCTTCCAGCATCCAGTCGCTGATTGGGAGAATAAGGCCGTTTTCTTCTGCAAAAGGTAAAAATTCACCCGGGGTCAAAAAGCCCCGTTTGGGATGATTCCAGCGCATCAGCGCTTCTGCACCTACAAAATGCCCGGTAGTGATATCGACTTGGGGTTGGTAGTACATTTCGAGTTCATTACGTTCCAGCGCTTTGCGGAGAGCCTGTTCGAGTTCCAACTTTTGGTGTGAAGCATCAATCATTGTGCTGTCGTAGAAAGAATACCCATTTTTCCCCTGCGCTTTGACTTGGTACATGGCAATGTCAGCATGTCGAATGAGCTCGTCCATGGTCTGACCATCCTCCGGATACAAGGCAATGCCAATGCTTGCTGAAATTTGAGCTTCATGGCTGCCAAGAAAAAAAGGCTGCTGCAAAGATATAAGAAATTTATCCGCTATATCTCCAACGTCCAGTTTATCCCTCAATTCGGGCATGAATAATACAAACTCATCGCCCCCCACACGCGCCAAGGTGTCTCCCCGTCGCAAGTTTTCTTTCAGTCTGGCTGAAACCTGTTGCAGAAGATCGTCACCTTTTACATGCCCCATGGTGTCGTTGATCAGTTTGAAACGATCAAGGTCAATAAACATTAAGGCAAGTTTGGTTTTATTGCGCTGGGACTGGATGATAGCCAAGCCCAAGCGATCCTTGAAAAGCGCCCTGTTGGGCAGGTCGGTCAAGATATCGTGGTAGGCTTGATAAGCAATTATCTCCTCAACCCGCTTGCGCTCAGTAATGTCACGCGCAACACCATAGGTTCCAAAATATTGAATGTTGTTTTGACTTTCGTTTGCCGAATAGATACCCATCGAGTTGAACGAGATGGTTAGAAATGAGCTTTCAAATGTGCGGCTTTCACTGTAGCCCTTGTTGCACTTGAGCCGAAGTTCAACATTGGTTGACGATCTCTCGCCCACCCTGCGTTCCTTAAAAACATAGCGGGCCAGTTCAATGTCATCATCATGAACCATGACGGAATAATGTTTGCCGATTAATTGATCATGTGTAAAGCCAAGCAACTGCCGGGCACGGTCATTTACAAATGTAAATAACCCTTCATCATCCAGTGTATAAATAATGTCAGGGGAGTTATCAACAAGGAATCGGTAAGTTTTTTCCGAATTCGCAAGCTGCCAAGCAAAGCGACGGTTATCTGCTTCAAGTGCACGTTTCTTTATGGCGTTGTCAACCGTATTGAGAAGTTCTTCACGTGCATAGGGTTTGCGCAAATAGTCAAATGCACCACGCTTGAGTGCGCCGATCGCAGAGGAAATATCATTATTGCCGCTAATGACGATTACATCAGTACCCCCATGATTGGCATTTATGAAGTCCATAATTTCATGGCCGCTCATGTCAGGTAGCATCATATCGAGAATGACCAGATCAAATTCGTTGTTGCCCAAATGGGCGAGTGCTTCGCGGCCGCAATCGCCGGTAACCAAATGGAAATCTCGTGCTTTTAGAAGCTCGTAAAGGCTTCCAAGCATTCTGGGCTCATCGTCAACCAGAAGGACTCGAGGTCGTTCATTCACCCGAATCTGGTTTACTGTTCCAAACACCGCAGAAATAAAATTCGAATGTTCCAATTGATGACCTGAAATAGTATTCATGTTGGCTCACATCGTGTTGGTGACTCGGGTTGGCCCAGTGCCTGCGGTACTGGAAGCGGTTGGCAAGGGAAGGAGAATTTCGAAAGTTGTTCCCCATTCTCCACTTCGGCAACTGATTAAACCGTTAATGTTTTTAACCAGTTCGTTGACTATGATCAGTCCAAGCCCTCTATTTGCTCCGCTCTTGCTGCTGCGTCCCGGGGTAAATAAGTGGGCCATCACATCAGAAGGTATGCCCGCGCCATTATCGCTGACGCACAATTCAAAGTAAGCACGACCATCCCTTATTAAACGTCCATTATTGCGAACCTCAATATTGCCACCCTTCGGCAAAGCCTCTACCGCGTTCTTGATCAGATTCAGGAGTATTTGTTTGAGCGGATCAGCAGAGCCGACGATTTCAGACGGTTGATCGGAGATTTTGACAATAATGTTAACCGAAGCCGGCAAATAACGACTAATGGAAAAAAGCCGAACGACTTCATTTAAAACTGAATTCACCTCAGTAGTTTCATTCTGCTGTACTGGTTGTTGCTCTGAAAGCCCGCGGACAATACGACTAACCCGGTCAATTTCTTCGTTGAGAATAGTCAACTCTTCACTGATTGGCTCATTATTTGTCATTTTGTCATCAAGAACGCCTAGATAGTTTTTGATGATTGCCAGAGGATTATTAACCTCATGAGACGCCTTGCGCGATGCTTCCCGATGGTTTTCATTTACACGGGCAATAATTGCTGCTATTTCTTCGCGTGCCGAGGTGGATGCCGCCAGCGATGAGGCAGCCTGTGTAGAAAACGACAGGAGAAATCGCTCTTGCCCCCAAAGTGCTTCTGCCTGCAAGGGGGAGAGGCCATACACCAGAACTCCCTGACATGATTGTCCGCTAATCATTGGCAGGCAAGCCAGATAATCGCTCCCCATAATTCGGAGTAGCTGTTCTTCAATCAGACCATTTGAGCTGTCGCCGCTTTTGAGAAATACAACTTTTCGTTTCAATACAGAGTCAGTCAGGACACTCTCGGCGTTCAGGGGTATCGAAAATTCGGTCAACCGCTGCATCCTGTCTCCGATGGGAACACCGGTTAAAACCTGGCTATTTGAGTTGTGCAAAAGAACGATAACATCCTGCAGGTGGAATAAAATTCTTGCGGTTCTGGTGATTGACTCGATTAATTCCCTGCCGCTTTGTATTCTGGAAAAAGCTTGGGATGCTGACGATATCAGCGCTGCATTTTGAACTTCTATAGCCAGATTTTCCTGAGCACGATCTCTTACAGTCGCAGAGGGTTCGTATTGGGCGGACGGTGGTTCCTGCTCTGTATTGGTCAACTCAATTCCAAAATAGGATGCCGCTGTTTTAGCTTGACTGTTCGCCGTGGACAGAACGGAATTTAGATCAGTACTGTCGATACCGCATATTGCTCCCGCACCTGCCAATGCCAGGCTGTCAATTTTATAATTGCCCAGCAGATGCGCAAGACACACCAGGCGTATCATGGGGTGGGCTGATTTCAAGCGGGCAATAGGTTCATGGTGATAACGAACACTATCCGCCAGAAAGGAATCAAGATTCCATTGTTCTATGAGCCAAGCCCCGGCTTCTGCATGGCTAATTCCCATTGAGTTAGCTTCAAAAGAGCAAAGATGCTCATCATCTTTTGTCATGAAAGTGGATGAGTATTCTTCGGGGGAGGCACTAAGTAGCGCCAATCGTCCCGCATCATGAATCAGGCCGGCAAGATAAGCTTCCTCGATATGGGGATAAGACATCTTTTTCGCCAACTCACGTGCAAGTACTGCGGCTTTAAGGGAATGTACCCAGAAGCCACGAAAATCAATTGTATGCATACGTGAAAAGTTGCTGAACGTCTGGAATACCGATTCGGTAATCACCAACGTTTTGAGCGTCTCGGTGCCCAGCGTGTTAAGTGCCTGCACCAAACTTACTTTACGATTTCCAAAGTTGTAGGCTGAGCTGCTGGCAACACCAAGAACCTTGCTTGTCATCCCCGTGTCATGGGCAATAACTTTCGCCAATTCAGCAATACCCACGTCATCTTTTTGGCAGAGAGCAATCAATTTGGAAAGTATTTGCGGCATCGCCGGAAGCCGGGCGACCAACAAACGATTGCGAATTGACTGACCGGAATTGTCCATATAAATATAGAAACGCTACTGAAAAAATATAAATAAAAATTCCAGTAGATTAGAGCTTCCGGCTAATCTATATGGGCGTTGGTGTATTTGTTTTTTGTTCATGCAAGTGTCCCCCCAGACGAAAGCACGCTCAAATTTGTCAAATATATCCAAAGCAGTCAAAAAGTCAATCGAATTAATTATAATTACCAATTTTAATTAAGGGGTTATCTCATGCAATTAAACTGATTTCTTGTTATTTGCTATTCCAATGCAGTTTCTGTTGTAGCATGTTCGATATAGCTATATTGAATTAACGTTGATGTCCGGCACAAGACGGTGCGAATCCTTTTCTCATTGCCCTAGGGAAAATATAGAGGCAGGCAGAAACAATCAAATTACAAACTTGTCAGAGCCACATAGACGAATGAGACACGACATCAAAAAGCAAATCTTCTAATCTTATAATGTAACAAGTAATAATGACATTGAGGTTAACAATTCAATTTAATTAATAGTCCTTTGGGCTAGCGTCAGTTCAGCAGAATTTTAGGTTTATTCGCTAATCTGCATCCCCACTTTTGTATCGGGTAAGTTGTTCAGTTGACTTTATTGCAGAAAGCCAAATCAATGGAATGAAAATTCGGGATGTTTCGGGAAAAACTCTGGCAACTGTGCGCTTATTATTGTAAATTATAAAGTATCACTATTCCTTCAAGGACAACATGAAAACAGACGCTTCATTTAATCCTAATGCACCTGAAATTGTATTGGGGGATTGGCTACAAAAAATGTCTGCATCCATTGTCAATCTATCATTTGTTGTAAATGACTACGACGAAACAAAATGCGCACTACTCGCAATTATTTTAGAGTTTGCTGACCGCCAAAATAAGCTATGCGAAATGTATCATTGGCTAACATCCCTGGAAGGCAATGAGTTATTAAGCCGGGAAGAATATCAAGTTGCCGGGAATATGATAAAGGGCGAACTTTTTATGTTCGACAACGATGTTGATGATGAAATAGGTAATCCCGACAACCAACTCATCGGCAAATTGCGTAACTTTATTGAAGACCATTTCGTAACTACTGACCATCGACTTCATTTAAGAGCATGACGCACTTCATGAACTAAATAATTCCAAGCCGGATTCATGGGAATATCTTCTTGATATCGCTCAATTAAGAATTTTGTATAGAACCTCGGATCAAGAACATACAGGTAACGGCATGAAATTGGGAATTGATCTGGGCGGCACCAAGATCGAAATCATTGCAATCAATGACAAGGGGACGGAACTTTTGCGTCGCCGCATTCCCTCGCCCCAAGATGGTTATTCCTCGACACTCAAGGCAATTGCGAGATTGGTTCAAACGGCCGAGACTGAACTGGGGCAGCACGGCACGGTAGGCATCGGCACACCGGGAACCATCTCCCGTGTAACAGGACTATTAAAAAATTCCAATTCCGTGCAACTAAATGGAAAATCAATACTCCAAGACTTGGAAGCATTATTGCAACGGCCTATTAAGCTGTGCAACGATGCCAATTGCTTTGCGCTTTCTGAGGCAACTGATGGCGCAGCCGCAGGCGCTTCTGTTGTGTTTGGTATTATTATTGGCACCGGTACCGGCGCTGGCATTGTAGTCAATGGTCAAGTGTTGACCGGCCCCAATGGTATTGCCGGCGAATGGGGACACAACCCGTTACCCTGGCCGGATAAAGAAGAATTACCAGGCCCAGAATGCTATTGTGGCAAGAGAGGTTGTATTGAAACTTTTCTTTCCGGGCCGGGATTGATGAAATTGCATCTATTTGAGACAGGTAACGCATTGACTCCCGAAGAAATTGTGACGAGGGCTGAAGTTGGAGACGCGTCTTGTGAACATAGTCTTCAACATTATGAAAATCGACTTGCCCGATCATTGGCGCATGCAATCAATATCCTTGATCCAGATATTATTGTTTTGGGAGGCGGGATGTCCAACATCGAACGTCTGTACAGCAGCATCCCTCAACTCTGGGGGCGTTGGATATTTTCCGACCGGGTGGATACTAGGCTGGTTAAAAATAAATTCGGTGACTCCAGCGGAGTGCGTGGTGCGGCTTGGCTTTAAATGATCACATCCATTTACAAAATGAAAGCAACGGGGGACTCAATATGTTTAGTTATTTGAATATGTAGAGCGCTCAAGCCAAGCATTAACAAGAAAACTGTAATCTGACTCTTGTATATTCACAAACAGGCCATATTTAACGGAAACGTTTAACGGAGGTTTAACATGAATAAATTATTAACTTACTGTTTTGTAATCGTGTCTGCAGTATCACTTTCAATCGGAGCTGCACTGGCGGATGACACTCCGACGTTGGACCAAGTGTATCAAGCCGCTCGTTCAGGAAGACTGGATGATGCGCAAAGAATGATGGACAAGGTACTAAAAGAGCATCCAGATAGCGCAAAGGCTCATTTTGTTGAAGCGGAATTGTTGGCTAAACAAGGGCAAATGGGCCGTGCGGACGAAGAGTTGAAAACAGCCGAACGCTTGAAACCGGATTTATCGTTTGCCAAACCCCAAGCGGTTCAAGATTTAAGAGCCGTGATTAGTTCTAGCCATCGGGTTAGCCAACCGTCTGTCAACAATTATCAATCAGCACCAAGCAACAGCTTCCCTTGGGGACTAATTTTTCTCGGGATCGGTGCTATTGTGATTATCGCTTTGATCATGCGCGCAATAGCAGCACGTAACGCGCCAGCCTATCCGGGCAACTTTCAACCGGGTATACAAAATGGTCCGGGTTCCCCCATGCAACCTTACGGCGGCGGAATGGGACCGATGGGGCAAGCTGGTGGCGGTATAGGTAGTGGAATTATGGGCGGACTTGCAACCGGAGCCGCAGTCGGTGTCGGCATGGTGGCTGGTGAAGCTCTAGCCCATCACTTCATGGATGGCGGGCGTCCAGATTCCGGAAATGTGGCACCTGTGGCCGACTCGTGGGGAAACTCATCTGACAACATGGGCGGCAATGACTTCGGCATAGCCGATACCTCATCCTGGAGTGACAACTCAAGCGTAGCTGACAGCAGTTCGGGCGGCAGTGATTGGAGCTAGAATTTCATCTCTTGCAGTTGCTCAAAATTGATCACAGAAACCCTGATTTAATATCGCCACAGTAATTAATTTCACTCGCTGTTATTTCTTGAAAAAATAACAGCGAGAATATCGCGATACTACGTTTGGGTTTTCGGAATCTTTCGTGTAGAATGCGCGCCTTGCGGTTTTGGAAGCGCCTTCTAAATAACTCCGAATAAACGGGATTAACAGTTGGTAGCTGCGTGGTATCCAATTGCCACATAATAAATGCGCCCGTAGCTCAGCTGGATAGAGTACTTGGCTACGAACCAAGGGGTCAGGAGTTCGAATCTCTTCGGGCGCACCAATAATCAAGTGGTTAGGCATGTTTGCTTAGCCCCTTTTTCTTTCACTGTCACCGATTTGTCACTTAAAGCTTGGCGGCGATCCACGTAGTCTGCCAAATGCACAGTCGATAGGTGTGCGTATCGCCCCACCATCTCGGCACTCTGCCATCCCCCCAGTGTCTGCAGGACGTTGAGCGGTGTGCCATCTTGCGCATGCCAACTTGCCCACGTATGCCTCAAGTCATGCCAGCGGAAGTTAATTAGCCCAACCGACCTGCAAGCCTTGCGCCATGCTTTCGTTGCCGTTTGCGTTACAGGCTTGCCTTCAAATACAAATACATATTTTTCATGCTTGCCTTCCCATCGTTTCAAAATCGCTACAGCAGTGTCCGACAGAGGTACTGGAATTGGTTTTTTCGCCTTGGCTTGATCAGGGTGTATCCATGCAGTTCGCCGTTCAATATCGACCTGCTCCCATTCCAAGTGGGTTACATTTGCTCGACGTAACCCAGTTTCCAAAGAAAAACGCATCATCTCCGACAAATGAGAGGGCAGCGCGTTGAGAAGTTCCTCTGCTTTATCGCGCGTAATCCACGAAATTCGCTGCGTTGGCTCATTCAAAAATTTCACCGTCGGAATATGATCTATCCACTCCCATTCATCTCTCGCAAGACGCAAAATACAACGAAGAATTTCCATCGTTCTATTAATCGTCGCAGGTTTTGGCGTAATGAGTCGATCCGGCCCCTTGATGCGAGGGATGCTGTATGGCAATCTCCGAATCTTGACGATTTCATTTATCAGCTCCTTATTGATCTCATCAAGATATTTTTTAGACAAATGTGCATCCAGCCAGCGCAAATGAGACTTATCGGTATCAAGTGTCTTCTTATCTGCTTTCTCAGCAAGATATTCGACAACCGCTTCCTTCCATGTCCGACGCGGTTTTGTTCCTAGCCGTTTTTGCTCCCACGATTCAGTCTTTAACCTGTCATGGAGTTCTTGCGCTTGCTGTTTGTTTTTAGTCCCAGAGCTTTGCTGTATGCGTTTTCCGTCAATGGTGATATCAATCCACCAGATCGTGGAGTCTTTGCGTCGGAAGAGTGGCATGTAGCCCTCCTTTCAATTGTAAAACCGCCTTCCGATGCCCGCGCTTTGTATTTTGCGCGCATCCAATCGGCAAGGTCAATCTCTATGAATACCCAGCACTTGCCCGGCTTGTCTGCAGGGACTTTGCCCGCCTGTGCCATCCGCAACAATGTAACGGGGTGGACATGCAGGAATTCGGCTGCCTGTTCTAGTGTTAACGTTTTCATAATGCTTACTTCGTGCTTCAAATTTCAAGGTAAGCAAATTATGTAGTGGAATTGGGAACAATTTTGGGGCGAGAAACAGTCGATTTCTTCACTACTCGTATATTTTTCGATAAAAGTAATGGGAAATGACTGAAAACAGGGGTAAACGTTGGCTGGGCGAAGAAATAAAGCATGGCGACATGCTGAATTCTCCGGCTTCGGTACGTGACTACTTGAAGATACATTTTGCGGGACGGGAGTATGAATCGTTCGTGGCAGTTTTCCTCGACTCACAACATCAGGTAATCGAAGTTGACGAGTTGTTCCGGGGAACGTTGACACAAACTTCGGTGTATCCCCGCGAAGTGGTCAAAGCCGCTCTCAAGGTCAACGCTGCTGCGGTCATATTTGCACACAATTTATGTAATCCTAAAAACTGTTGCGTATTGATGTAGACATTACCGAGTATCGCTTTTATCAATAGACCACATATTATGTGTTGCGTATTGATCTCCAAAGAGCGTTTGATTCCTTCAATTTTCTCGGTTTTATGAATGGCCGTTCCATATTGCATAGCAGTCATTGGTCTTGAGGTAATGTGACCGTCCGTTGATAACCCAAAGCCGCCGTAGCCATACACGAATTCATAGCCGCAAAAGAGTCATTCAATTCGCTCAGCAAGAAAGCAATCCGACCCAAAAAATCGCCTCTAATTCACTATTGCATTGAAGCGGATGGCCCGCCACCTCAGCGCCGGCTTGCATTTTGAAAGATCCACTCAATGATCCGATGCTTAATACAGAGCAAGGTCAGCGTGCTTAAAGGTTATGCTGCTTTATCGTATAGAGTACTATAAGAATGAGCTCCTGTTCCTGCCAAATGACCACCATCAACAATCAGGTACTCATCGCGGATGGGGCGGCCCTCAAACCAGCATTCTAGAATTTCGCGCGTGCCGGAAGCATAACGTGTCTGTGCGCTAAGACTGGTACCAGCTATATGTGGAGTCATTCCATGGTGTGGCATAGTGCGCCAGGGATGATTCGCCGGAGCAGGTTGAGGGAACCATACATCACCCGCATAACCTGCGAGTTGGCCACTCTTTAATGCCTGAGCGATTGCATCTTTATCACATATTTTAGCCCTCGCAGTATTCACTATGTAGGTTCCTCGTTTCATTTTAGAAATGAGCTTCTCATTGAACATATGCTCTGTTTGTGGGTGTAGCGGACAATTGATAGTAACTACATCGCATACTTTAACCATCGATTCCACGTTGGGATGAAACGTGAGACTGAGTTCCTTTTCAATAGCCGGAGATAAGCGGTAACGGTCGGTGTAGTGAAGTTTTACATCGAATGCTTTCAGCCGTTTTAGGACAGCTAATCCGATTCGTCCTGCAGCAACGGTACCCACGTTCATACCTTCCAGATCGTATGATCTTTCAGCGCAATCAGCGATATTCCAGCCCCCATTCATTACCCACTGATATGATGGTATGTAATTTCGTACCAAACTCAGGATCATCATGACTACATGTTCGGATACACTAATACTATTGCTGTAACTGACTTCGGCAACCGTGACTCCATGCTTCATCGCCGCTTCAAGGTCTACATGATCTGATCCAATTCCTGCAGTAATAGCCAACTTTAATTTTGGCGCTTTTGATAAGCGCTCCGCTGTTAGATACGCAGGCCAAAATGGTTGTGAAATTAGGATATCGGTATCAGGGAGCTCCTGATCAAACTTAGAATCGGCACTTTCTTTATCGGAAGTGACCACAAGTTTGTGGCCAAGTGATTCGATGAATTTACGCAATCCCAATTCGCCTGAAACGCTGCCAAGTAATTGTCCTGGTTTGAAATCAATGGAACGCGGACTCGGTAAGGATTGACCACCTGGGTACTGATTGATGTTGGGGATGCTATCGCGGGCGTAGGACTTCGGGTAACCAGTTACGGGATCGTCGTATAGTACACAGAGAACTTTAAACATGATGGTCTCCTTTCCCTTACTTTTAAATCTAATTTTGCAACGCCTATATTCTACATAACCAACCAAAACTGTCAAGTTTGTCTATGCAAACTTTATCAAAAGAAATTGAAATTCAGTATTGCCCAAATGTAAATAATTAATTTTTTTCTCGACCACCTACTAAAGTACGAGGGTTACGGCTTTACAACTAAAGTATAGAAAAAGCATATTCGCTCCAAAGGGGATTGAAACTGGTCCAAACATGGCATCCTCCGTTATAGATTTAAAAGATTGCTTCCTGACTGAACGTCCCTAGCTCAAACCTTTACCAGTTCCGCCTCAATGGCTTCGATCAGCCTTGGCGCATCAGGTGTCGTGTCTGGAGCAAAACGGCGTACCACTCTGCCTTGGCGATTAATTAGAAACTTCTCGAAGTTCCATACCACCTCCGGCTTGGGTGTCGGCTCGATCTTGTGTCCGCGCAGATTTGTTTCCATACCTTGACGATTCTCGGTATCCGGTTTTTCCGTCGTCAAATGTTTGTATAAAGGGTGCTTGTTTGGTCCGGTGACAGCAATCTTGCTGTAGAGGGGAAATTGCACTCCAAAATTGGTTGCGCAGAAGTCCTGAATTTCGTCGTTGCTACCGGGCTCTTGGGCAGCAAAGTCATTGGCCGGAAAACCTAGCACGGAAAATTTCTTGCCGACGTATTTCTCGTGTAATTTTTCGAGGCCTTCGTATTGAGGTGTTAGTCCGCATTTGGACGCCACATTGACCACCAGCAGGACTTCACCTTTGTGTTCGTTCAATGTTGCGTCGCTGCCGTCGATCTTTTTGACCGGGATGTCATAGAAGGATGTACTCATGGTGATGTTCTCCTTTGGGGTGTTTGGTTATCACTGCCGTGAAATGCAATATCGTTTGATGGTTATGTTTTTAGACGAAGTTGGTGGGTAGAGTTATACCAAATGCAATGAATAACTCGGCGATCCTCAGTCAGATTTCGGTTGGATGAAATCACATACCGCTGCTTAGCGGCAAAAAGAGTTTCCATAGTCTTTTGAACGAGAGGAATATCATCCTGATAGATCATATTAAGATCCATGATGGGTTTGCCAACCGTTTCCACCTCAGTCCAACCAAACATATCTTCCGCTTCGCCGGCCCACTGTGTAACGTTAAAGTCTTTGTCCCAAGACACGACCGCCATGGGGGAGTTTTCTATGTGCGCTTTAAGTCGCTGCGCGCTCTCGCGAATATTCCCGTCATTAAAATTAGGCTGCTTCTTTTTGCGTCAGGTAACCCTATGCAGAATTTCGAAGGAACAATTTGTTTTCCTGATTTCAATCTTTGATGCAATGCAAATCCCGCGACACTACTGTCATATTTTCGCTTAACGACAATTGATAATTGTTGACTAAATTGGTCTGTTTTTGTACAATTATTTAGCGATGAATTGTATTTACCACAATCGCGTTAAGTCAACACATCAAGCAATTTGTCAATTTATCCATAGGAGGATTTAGCCATGGAAAACATTGTTCAACATTTGTCACTTTTCGGCGTTAAGGCGCCACTGATTTTCGCCGTAATGGCGCCACTTTGAAGTGTCATTTCAGGGGCTCAAACTGGGTGTAAAGAATGCGTGATTTTTGCTGTTTTTGCAATCGCATTATTTACTCTATTTGTTGCTGACGGCCCTGTCTCAAGTCTGAGTAGGTTTACCTCCTTTCTTTGCCGGCGTTTTTGGCATTTCCGGCATTGGCTGCGGGTCGCGGTAACTCGGCCCATCCAAAACCACGCGATACGCGCCGTGGCGTAATCGATCCAGTGTTGCTGCGCCGATCATTTTATTTGCGGCGAATGCTCCACCCCATTCATCAAAGTCGAGATTGCTGGTCAGAATGGTTGCGGCGCGCTGTAGCGTTCGGCGATCAAGTCATGGAAGTCTTCATCTTCCGGTGAACGCAAGGGTTTGAGTCCGAAATCATCAATGATCACCAGATGCACTTTGACCAGTGATTTAAATCGCCGCGCGTAATTGCCGGTGGCCTGAGCTGCACGCAACTGCTCCAGGTATTTAGGTCTTGCGTAATGAACGACGCGTCATAACCCTGACGGGCAGCCCGCATGACCAAGCGACTGCGCCAGATAGCTCTTGCCAGTTCCGCACAGCCCCACAACCGATGTCGGCGACTTTCTCTTCAATGAAACGGCAGATTCGCCAGATCATGAACTGCCGTGCGGATTACGATTCGGGCAGTACGGTCGAAGTAGAATCCCTCCAGTGTTTTTTCGTTGCGAACTTTGCGCGACGCAGTCGGCGTGTCCAGCTACTTTTGTTCCCCGCCTGGCGACTTCGTCATGAATAAACAGGCTCAGGAAGTCGGTGTAGGCAGGCTTGCAGTCAATGGCTTCGCGGTTACAGGCTTCGAGTGAATCAAGAATGCCGGACAGGTGCAGTTGTTTGAGCAGGGATGTCAGTTTCTGGAATTGTATGCATCGTCATGCCTTCATTGAAGAAATGGTTTTCAGTTGTATTCAGCAGAAACATCCCACACCTTCGGTGTACGTGGTAGCAAGTGCGCATTCCACGCGGTTCGGCCACCGATTCCGCTCATGATTCGGCCACCCACTCCACGGCATTCAGCCGGGTCAGTCGGAGCGAAGCGACGCAAGAATTTGAGCTTATAGTTTAGTCCTGTCTTTTGTCAATTTTCTCAACTGAGCGTTTTCAGAAACCGGCATCAACTTTTCATTATCGTGACTTGTCACTCTATCTCTTTGCTTTGCTTTGCATACGCATGGATCAGTAATTCTTCGATGAGTACTTTTTGTGACTTGTCACGATAACTGGTCAGCATGTCCAAGGCTTTTGTTGCCTGTGGCGATAACAGGATATTTATTTGCTTTGCCGGGAAGCTCTCGAACTTCTCTGATAGACGTTTTGCTCTGCTTGCTTGTTGCCTCTGTGCCGGTGTCATCGCTTTGCCTGTAGCGGGTCTTCCGCGCGTGGTTGTCGGTTTTTTATCGTGTTCAATGGATGTGTCTTTGGCTGTATCTTTTTTCATATTGTCTCCGTTTAATTAAACGTGACTAGTCACGCTTTTTCCTGTCGCCTATAAAGTGACTTGTCACGATATTTAACTTATTGCCTGTCGCGCATGGTTTTGCCACTCAGGTTGATTTTGTAGGCGTTGTGAACCACGCGATCCAGAATGGCATCGGCCAGCGTTGGATCCCCTATCGCTTCATGCCAATGCGCAATGGGTAACTGGCTGGTGATGATCGTCGCACGCAGGTTGTAGCGATCGTCCAGTATTTCCAGCAGGTCGCGCCTGTGTTGATCGGTGAGCACGGCAAGTCCCCATTCATCCAGGATGAGAACATCCGCCTTGGCAAATTGCCGCATCATCCTGGCGTAGCGACCATCGGCGCGTCCCGTGTCCAACTCCTGAAACAGGCGCGTCAATCGGATGTAATGCGAGCTGTATCCTTCACGGCAGGCTTTCTGTGCCAGCGCGCAAGCCAGATAGGTTTTACCTAAACCTGTCGCACCGGTAATCAGCACGTTCAGGTGTTCTTTCACCCATCCGCAATCTGCCAGCTTGATGATCAGCGAACGGTCCAAGCCTCGCGCGGTTTTGAAATCGATATCTTCCAGCGCCGCATTCTGTTTCAGTTTTGCCAAGCGCAAACGGGTCTGCATACGGCGATTGTCCCTCTCTGTCATTTCTCTATCCACAATCAAGCCTAACCGTTCTTCGAATGGCATCGTGCGAATATCCGGAATGCCTTCCTGCTCTTGCAAGGCGTGCAGCATACCGGTCAGTTTCAGTTGTTTTAATTTGTCCAGCGTGGGGTGATGCATCATGGTTTATGCTCCTGTCAGTGGTTGTAATAGATTGCTACGATTAATGGAAATAGCCCGGACCACGAATGTTGTCGTGGAACAGGGGGAGGCTGCTTTGCGGGATATCTTGCGGCAGCGGTTGTTTGTCCAACTGGTGTTTCAGGATGGAATCAACGGAGGTGTAGCTGATGGCGTTGGTGGCGCAAGCTCTGCGGCAAGCGGCTTCGACCCGCTCGTTCCCGTAGTGTTTGCCCAGACGGATAATGCCCGCAGCCGCGCGGAATGCCTGCTGGGGATGTGGCTTGCGTTTGATCAGCGCTTCGATCAGTTTGCTCGTGTGCACACCGACTGAAGCGCCCCAATTCACGATGCGTTCCGGTGTCCATTCGGCCATTTTGCTATGCGCCTCGGGCATGTGCGCTTTTTCTGTCGAATGTTTTTTATTGCCGAAGTGCAATCTGGCGTGGCTGGCGACACGCTGCCCTCGATAGAATATCTCTACGACATACTCGCTGAAGTTAACGTCAAGCTCTTTTCCAATCAGCTTATAGGGTGCCGAGTAATAATATCCATCACCCAGATCAACGTGGTAGTCCAGCCCCATGCGAACCTTTTTCCATTCACTGAAGATATGACGCTGTGCGGGCAGGGAACGCATTGCCGGATAGTCGATGGTGCGAAACAACGATTCTCTGCATTCGGCAAGCTTTTTGAATGGACGCTGATTAAGACGCACAAGCAACTCTCCAATTGCCTCATTCAGTTCCGCCAGGCTAAAGAACGCGCGATTGCGCAGGCAGGCCAGTATCCAGCGCGTCACCACCAATACACCGCATTCCACTTTGGCTTTATCCCTCGGCTTTCTGCTGCGCGCAGGAATCACGGCGATACAGTAATGATTGGCAAAGTCGTGATAGCTCGGATTGGTGTCCGGTTCATAGCGGCACGTTTTGCTGACACCGCTCTTGAGGTTGTCCGGCACCAGAATTTCCGGGGCTGCGCCGAAGTAGTCGAGCATGCGGATGTGACTGCCGATCCAGTCCGGCAGGGTTTGGCTAAAAGTCGCTTCGGCATAGGTGTAGTTGGACGCCCCCATCACGCCGACGAAGATTTGCACCTGAAGAATCTCACCGGTGTACCGATCCGTAACCGGCATCGTTTTACCGCAATAGTCCACGAAGCACTTTTCGCCCGCAGGATGTTCCTGACGCATCACGGCATCGAGCTTGCCTGC